>NZ_SNXV01000002.1:0-620278 GCF_004362645.1 Brachybacterium sp. AG952
GGTTCTCCTCGACAGCCTGTGCGTCGTCGCCGACGTGGCGGGCGAGGTTGAGGGCGGCGTGCTCGCCCTTGCTGACCCCTCCGGCACGGCCCGTGAACAGGGCACGGGCCCCGCGGATCCGCGGGGCCCGTGCCCTGAGGGGGCTCGTCACTTCAGGAAGGACGGCAGGTCGAGGTCGTCGTCGTCCGCCGGGGGCTCCTCGATGTGCGGCGGGCGGGTGGGCTCGGGGGCCCGGGGCGCCGGCTGCGGGGCGACGTTCTGCTGCTGGCCCGCGTCCTCGACGTCCGCGGCGTCCAGCGCCTCGGTCTCGGGCTCGGGGGCGCTGGGCCGCGACGGGGAGAAGGCCTGCTGCGGCAGGCCCCAGGCGCCCGGGGAGGCGGCGGTCGCGCCGGTGCCCTGGCCGGGGCGCTGCTCGGAGGAGGCGGGACGCTGCTGCACGGCGGGCCGCTGCTGCACCGCAGGGCGCTGGGCGGGCTGCTCGGTACGGGCGGCGGGGCGCTGCTGCGGGGTGAGGTCCTGGCGCGGCTGGGGACCGCCGCCCTCGAAGCCCGCGGCGATCACGGTCACGCGGACCTCGTCGCCGAGGGCGTCGTCGATGACGGAGCCGAAGATGATGTTCGCATCCGGGTGCGCGGCCTCCTGGACGAGGCGCGCGGCCTCGGAGACCTCGTACAGGCCCAGGTCGCTGCCGCCCTGGATGGAGAGCAGCACGCCGTAGGCGCCGTCGATCGAGGCCTCGAGCAGCGGGCTGGAGACCGCGAGCTCCGCGGCCTGCAGCGCGCGGTCGTCGCCGCGGGCGGAGCCGATGCCCATCAGGGCGCTGCCCGCGCCCTGCATCACGGACTTCACGTCCGCGAAGTCGAGGTTGATCAGGCCCGGGGTGGTGATCAGGTCCGTGATGCCCTGGACGCCGGAGAGCAGGACCTGGTCCGCGCTCTTGAAGGCGTCGAGCATCGAGACCTGCTTGTCCGCGATGGAGAGCAGGCGGTCGTTGGGGATCACGATGAGGGTGTCGACCTCGGCCTGGAGCGCGGCGATGCCGGACTCGGCCTGGGTCGAGCGGCGGCGGCCCTCGAAGGTGAAGGGGCGGGTGACCACGCCGATGGTCAGGGCGCCGAGGCTGCGGGCGATCTTCGCGACGACGGGCGCGCCGCCCGTGCCGGTGCCGCCGCCCTCGCCGGCGGTCACGAAGACCATGTCGGCCCCGCGCAGGACCTCCTCGATCTCCTCGGCGTGGTCCTCGGCGGCCTTCTTGCCCACCTCGGGGTCGGCGCCGGCGCCGAGACCACGGGTGATCTCCTTGCCGACGTCGAGCTTGACGTCGGCGTCGGACATGAGGAGCGCCTGGGCGTCGGTGTTGATCGCGATGAACTCGACGCCCTTGAGCCCGGACTCGATCATGCGGTTGACGGCGTTGACACCTCCGCCGCCGACGCCGACGACCTTGATGACTGCGAGGGAGATCTGGGTTCCGGCCACGTTTGGTCCTTGCTCTTGGCTCTTGTTGGTCTGCCTGGAGAAGCGCCTGGATCGCGCCTGGTCGCGACCGCTCCTCAACCCTGGACCTCTACTTGAGGTTCGGACTTCGGGGCGCCTCTCCTTTCTCTCGACGCTAAGGAGGAGTGCACGCGCACGCAAACACCGAGGGCGCGTGTCGGGCGCGAGCCGGGCCAATGTCACCGTCCGGTGCGCCCGATCCGCCGGAATGCGTGGCGCCCGTGCGCCCCGCGCCGTCGAGCGCCCGGGCGCGCGGGGCCCGACGGATCGGCGCGTGGCGGCAGCGGGTGAGGTCAGCGCGTGACGGGGGCGACCGGGGAGGAGACGTCGATGGTCGTGCCGGGCCGGCCCAGCAGCGCCTGCACCACCTCGGCCTTGAGCTCCGCATCGTGCGCATCGCCCCAGACGACCGTCTTGGTGCCGCCGTCCTCGAGGGTGAGGACGAGGGTGACGTCGCTGGTGCTGGAGGCGGAGACCTCCCGGACCGCGCCGCGCAGCGGATCGGGCAGGGAGGCGAGCACCTCGCTCATGGTCGCGGCCGCGCCCTCGGGGTCGGCGGCGCCGCCCTGGACGGTCATCGGCACCAGGGTCGCGCCCTCGGCGGCCGCGGCGGGCAGCTCCTCCCCCGCGGTGTCGACCACGGCGGTGCTGCCGTCGGCGCGGGTGAGCTGGGCGACCGGGGCGGCCTCGGTGACGGTGACGGTCATGCCGTCGGGCCAGGCCCGGTCGACCTCGGCGGAGGCGACGCCCGGCACCTCGGCGGCCCGGTCGGCGATCTCGTGGGTGGGGAGCAGCAGCACGCTGTCGCCGCTGTGGGAGGCGACGGCCTCGCGCACGTCCTCCTCGGCGACGTACCCGGTCCCCTCGACGGTGATGTCGCGGACCTGCAGGGCCGGGAGCATCACGGCGGCGGCGAGGGCGGCGACGAGCACGAGCAGCGTCACGAGGGTGCCGGCGATGATCGCGCGCCGACGCCGGCGCCACGGGCGTCCCGCGACGAGCGCGCGGAAGCGGTCCGCGGCCTGGACCACGCGGCCGCCGCCCGGCTCCTCCTTCTGCGTGCGGGGCGGCGCGAGCGGCGCCTCGGGCGCGACGGCGGGTCGTCCGAGGCTGCGGCCCCGGCCCCGGGGTGCGCCCGGGGCCGGGGACGGCGAGGCCGCCGAGTGGGCCGAGGGGGCCGAGTGTGCGCTGCGGGCCGACGGCGCCGGAGCGGCGCTCCGGCCGGTCGGCGCGGCGCGGCCCGGCTGCGGGGTGCGACCGGACTGCGGGGTGCGGCCCGACCGTGCGGTCCGCGACGGACCCCCGCCGGAGCCGGCCCCTTCCGAGGGGCGGGGACGGGCCTCGCGGGAGGGGCGCCGTTCGGCGGACTGCTCGGGGCGCTCCGCGGGCGCCGTCGGGCGGACCGTGCCGGGACGCGGTCGGGGCGTGGTGGGGCGGCGTGCCATCAGGCGCGTTCCCCGGGGTCCGCCTCGAGCGCGGCGAGCAGCGCCGGGGTCGTCTCGACGATGTCTCCGGCGCCCAGCATCAGCAGCAGGTCGCCGGGACGGGCCGCGGCCGGGACCAGGTCGAGGACCTGCGCGTCGGCGTCGAGGGGGACCACGGCCTCGCCGGCGTGGCCGGTGATGGTACGGGCGGTGGTGGCGGGGTCGGGGTCCTCGCGGGCGGCGTAGACGGGCATCACCCAGGCGAGGTCCGCGGCCTCGAGCGCGGCGGCGAAGTCCGCGGCGAAGTCGCGGGTGCGGGAGAAGAGGTGGGGCTGGAAGACGGCGAGGACGCGGCCCGGCGTCTCCTGCGCCTCGACGATCCCGCGGGCGGCGTCCAGGGTCGCGGCGACCTCGCGGGGGTGGTGGGCGTAGTCGTCCACGACGGTCACTCCCCCGGCGGTGCCCGCCACGTCGAAGCGACGGGAGGCGCCGGTGAAGGTGCCCAGGCCCGCGGCGAGGCGGGCGGGGTCCAGGGACGGGTCCGCGGCGGCGGTCGCGGCGAGGGCGCCGACGGCGTTGAGGACGTTGTGGTGGCCGGTGACGGCGAGGGACAGGGTCAGCGGGCCGTCCGGCCCCTCGAGCTCGACCTCGGCGCCGCGGGCCCCGCTGCGCTCGGCGCGCAGCGTCCACGCAGTGCCCTCTGCGGTGCCGTAGCCCTGGACGGCGACGCCCCGGGCCCGGGCCCTCTCGCCGAGGGCGGCGGCGCCGGGGTCGTCCTCGCAGACGACGAGGGTGCCGCCGGGTCGCAGCCGGTGAACGAGCGCGTCGAAGGCGGCGGTCAGGGTCTCGGCGTCGCCGTGGAAGTCGAGGTGGTCGGGCTCGAGGTTGGTGACGACGATCGAGCGCGGGGCGAAGGCGAGGAAGGAGCCGTCGGACTCGTCGGCCTCCACGACGGCGGGGCTGTCCGGGCCGCTGCCGCCGGGCTGCTCCCCGAAGCCGGCGTTGCGGCCCAGATCGGGCACGGCCGCGCCGAGCGCCCAGGCCGGGTCCTGCCCGGCGCCGCGCAGCGCGGCGACGGCCATGCCGGTGGTGGTGGTCTTGCCGTGGGTGCCGGCGACGGCGATCAGGTCCCGCTCCCCGAGCAGGCCCGCGAGCGCCGCGGCGCGGTGGATCACGGGGATGCCGCGCTCCTGGGCGGCGGCGACCTCGGGGTTGTCGGCGCGCACGGCGGTCGAGACGATGACGAGGTCGCAGTCCTCGGCGAGCAGCGCGGCGTCGAAACCGATCCCGATCCGGGCGCCGGCCTCGCGCAGCGGGGCGATGAACTGGCCGTCCTGCGAGTCCGACCCGCTCACGGCGAGCCCGGCCTCGAGGGCGAGCCGCGCCACGGCGCTCATGCCGGCTCCGCCGATCCGCACCACGTGCACCGAGCGGATGCTCTCCCCCGCCGGCCAGTCCGGCCGGGTGATCACGTCGCCGGGGCGCAGGATCGTGCGGGGTGCGGGGCCGTTCGGGGAGGCGGGAGTCATGGGGTCACGGTATCCGGGCGCTCGGCGCTGCCGGGTCAGGCTCGGCGTGCGACGCCGATCACGACGTCGGCCATCACCTCGGCCGCGTCCGTGATGCCGAAGGCGCGGGCGGCCTCGGCCATCGCGCCGCGCCGCTGGTCGTCCAGCAGCAGCGGCAGCACCTCGCTGCGCAGGTGCTGCGCGTCGAGCTCGGCGTCGGGGACCATCAGCGCGCCGCCGGCGGCGACGACCTCCTCCCCGTTCAGCGCCTGCTCGCCGTTGCCGATCGGGAGCGGGACCAGCACGGCGGGCAGCCCGACGGCGGTGAGCTCGCTGACGGTGCCGGCTCCGGAGCGGGTGAGCGCGAGGTCGGAGGCCGCATAGGCGTCCTCCATGGCGGAGACGTACTCCAGCACCCGGTAGCCGTCCCTCTCGACGAGCCCGTCGGCCTTGCCGCGGCCGGTGACGTGGAGGATCTGCGCGCCGGCGGCGGTGAAGGCCTCGGCGGCCTCGCCGACGGCGGCGTTCAGACGCTGGGCGCCGAGGGACCCGCCGGTGGCCAGCAGCACGGGACGGGACGGGTCCAGCCCGTAGCCGGCGACGGCCTCCGCGCGGCGGGCGGCGCGGTCGAGATGGGCGATCCCCTCGCGCATGGGCATGCCGATGCGGCGGGCACCGGGGAGGGTGGAGCCGCCGAAGGCGGTGAGCACGGCGGCGGCGCGGCGGGCGCCGAGGCGGTTGGCGAGCCCCGGGCGACGGTTCGCCTCGTGGATCACGACGGGCAGGCGCTGGGCGGCCGCGGCGAGATAGGCGGGCGGGCAGACGTAGCCGCCGTAGCCGGCGACCACGTCGATCCGTCGCTCGCGCAGAAGGGTGCGCACGGCCTTCAGCGTGCCGGCGAAGCGCCCGGGGAAGCGCAGCGCCGCCCCGTTCGGACGGCGCGGGAAGGGGACCTTCTCGATGGTGACGAGCTCGAGCCCGGCGGCCGGGACGAGGTCCGTCTCGAGCCCCTGGGCGGTGCCGAGCACGATGATCTCGGACTCGGGGCTGCGGCGGCGGATCTGCGCGGCGGTGGCCAGCAGCGGGGAGACGTGTCCGGCGCTGCCGCCGCCGGCCAGGAGGATGCGGGGCGGGGTAGGGGTCATCGGGTCCTCCGGGAGGGGCTGGAGGCGCCGCGGCGGCGGCGCGAGGCGGAGCGTCCAGAGCGCGAGGAGCGCCCGGCCTTCGCGGCGAGACCGGCCTTCCCACGGCGTCCGGCCTTCGCGGGGCGGGCGGCGGGGGCGCTGTCGCGCGGGGCGGGCTGGACGCTGACGGAGCGGCGCACCGAACCGAAGCGGGCGCTGATCGCCTCCTGCGCGCCGGGCTCGCGCCGGGCGAAGGAGAGCAGCAGGCCGAGCGCGGTCATCGAGGCGAGCAGGGCCGAGCCGCCCGAGGAGATGAACGGCAGGGGCACGCCGATCACGGGCAGCAGACCGGTGACCACCATCATGTTCACGACGGCCTGGCCGAGCAGCCAGGCGCTGATGCCGGCGACGGTGATCTGCATGAAGTGATCCTCGAGCCGAGTGATCATGCGGAACATGATCAGGGCGAGCACGGTGAACAGCGCGAGCACGCCGAGGGTGCCGATCAGGCCGAGCTCCTCGCCGATGATCGCGAAGATGTAGTCGTCCTGGGCGGCGGGCAGACGTCCCCACTTCTGCCGCGACTCCCCGAGCCCGACGCCCCACCAGCCGCCCTCGGCCAGGCCCATCAGGCCCTGGTCCGACTGATAGCAGGAGTCGCCCTCGCAGATCCCGTGGATCCAGTTCGTGATGCGAGCCATGCGGTTGGCGCTGGTGACCGTGAGGAAGATGATGCCGATGACCCCTGCGGCGCCGGCGAGGGCGAACCACCGGCGCGGGATGCCGGCCACCCACATCGCTCCGGCGACCAGCATGGCCATGATCATCATGGTCCCGAGGTCATGCCCGAGCATCACGAGACCGAGTGCCAGGAGGGCGCCGGGCGCCAGCGGGAACAGCAGATGCGCGGGTCGGTGGAGCAGCGGTCGTTTGATCGACAGCAGGGCGCCGAGCCACACCGCGAGCGCGAGCTTGAGGAACTCCGAGGGCTGCAGGGTCTGCCCGGCGATCCGGATCCAGTTCTGGTTGCCGTCGACCGCCCAGCCCAGCCCCGGCACGAACACGAGGCACTGCAGGGCGATGCCGATGCCCAGCAGCGGCCAGGCGGCGCGCCGGTAGAACCCCGGCGGGAGGGAGGCGGCGATGATCAGCAGCACGAGGCCCATCGCGGCGAAGGTGCCCTGGCGGAACAGGCCGGCGAAGCCGGAGTTGCCGCGGGAGATGTTCAGGACCGCGGAGGACGACAGCACCATCACCAGGCCGATGCCGACCAGCATCGCGCCGACGACGATCAGGGCGTAGAAGTCCAGCGCCGGCGAGCGCAGCCAGCTGCCGACGCCCTCGCGGACGCGGCCGGAGATGTTCCCCAGGGGCTGGTCCTCGTCGGGGCGGACGACGGAGGTGGAGCGGTCCGCGGGACGGGTGCCGTAGGCGGACGCGCGGGAGTCGGTGCGGCGACGTGCGTCGCGCCGGGTGTCCTCCATCGTCATGCGTGCTCTCCTGGCAGTCGGGTCACGGCCGCGGCGAACAGATCCCCCCGTTCCGCGTAGTCACGGAACTGGTCGATGGAGGCGGCGGCCGGGGCCAGCAGCACCACGTCCCCTGCGGCGGCGAGGGAGCGGGCGGCCTGCACCGCGTCCTCCATCAGCCGGGTGCGCGCGGCGACGTCGTCAGTCTCGCCCGGATCGATGCGCCGGACGGGGACCTCGGGGGCGTGTCGGCTGAGCGCCTCGGTGAAGGGCACGGGGTCCAGGCCCAGCAGCACGACGCCGACCAGACGGTCCGCGGCGGCGGCGACGAGCGGGCCGAGATCGGCGCCCTTGACGTCGCCGCCGGCGATCCAGACCACGCGCTCGGCCGCCTGGAGGGAGGCCGCGGCGGCGGCGGGGTTGGTGGCCTTGGTGTCGTCGACGAAGCCGATGCCGT
Source organism: Brachybacterium sp. AG952 (assembly GCF_004362645.1). NCBI lineage: Bacteria > Bacillati > Actinomycetota > Actinomycetes > Micrococcales > Dermabacteraceae > Brachybacterium > Brachybacterium sp. AG952. Next base: position 7,480 of record NZ_SNXV01000002.1, read on the forward strand.
CGACGGTGGCGAGGTGCTGGGCGCGATGGGCGCCCATGCGGTAGGCGCGCAGCCCGTCGCGGACGGCATGGGCCGGGACGCCGTGCGCGCGGGCGAGCGCGGCCGCGGCGAGGGCGTCCAGGAGCACGTGCGGGCCGGCGCCCTGGGGACCCAGGTGCGCGAGGTCGGCGAGGGTGGCGAGCTCGGCGGCGGAGCTGCGGCGCTCGGGGTGGAAGGCGCGGTCGACGAGGATGCCGTCGATGATCCCGAGCTCGGACAGGCCCGGGGCGCCCAGCGAGATGCCGACGGCGCGGGCGCCCTCGACGACGTCCGCCTCCTCGACCAGGTGCAGGGTGGTCTCATCGGCGGTGTTGTAGACGCAGGCGGTGCGGACGCCCTCGAAGATGCGTCCCTTGGCGCGGGCGTACTCCTCGGCGCCGCCGTGCCAGTCGAGGTGGTCGGCGCTCACGTTCAGCACCACCGCGGCCTCGCAGTCCAGGTGCTCGGTCCAGTGCAGCTGGAAGCTGGACAGCTCCAGTGCGAGCACGTCGAAGCCCTCGGGGTCCAGGGCCGCCTCGATCACGGGCAGTCCCACGTTCCCGCAGGCGACGGCGCGCAGGCCCGCGGCGCGCAGGATCGACTCGAGCATGGTGACGGTCGTGGTCTTGCCGTTGGTGCCGGTGATGCCGAGCCAGGCGGGGCCGTCGGCGGCCTGCATGCGGCGGGCGAGCTCGACCTCGCTCCACACGGGGATGCCGCGGGCGGCCGCGGCGGCGAGCATAGGCTGGTCGGGGCGCCAGCCGGGCGAGGTGACGACGAGGTCGATCTCGCGGTCCTCGGGCAGGGCGCGGGTGTGCTCGGCGCCGAGGCGGAACTCCGCCCCGAGCACCTCGAGGATCCGGGCGCGCTCGCGGATCTCGGGGGTGTCCGCCCCGTCGACGACGAGCACGCGGGCGCCGCGCTGCATGGTCTGGTCGGCGATCGCGTAGCCGGAGACGCCGAAGCCGGTGACGAGGATCCGCAGCCCGGCCACGTCCATCCCCGGCCAGGGGCGCTCCTCGGCGGGGAGGGAGGGGGCGCCGCCCGCCGGGGCGGTCATGAGGCGAGCCTCGGCAGGGCGTCGAGGTAGAACAGGCCCAGGCCCACGCCGGCGAGGATCCCGGCGACGATCCAGAAGCGGACCACGATGGTGACCTCGTTCCAGCCCTTGAGCTCGAAGTGGTGCTGCAGGGGCGCCATCCGGAACACGCGCTTGCCGGTCAGCTTGAAGCTCGTCACCTGGATGATCACGGACAGGGAGATGACCACGAAGAGGCCGCCGATGATCGCGCCGAGGATCTCGGTGCGGGTGACGATGGTCAGGCCGGCGATCGCGCCGCCGAGGGCGAGGGAGCCGGTGTCGCCCATGAAGATCTTCGCGGGCGAGGTGTTCCACCACAGGAAGCCGACGCAGGCGCCGATGATCGCCGCGCACAGCACCGCGACGTCCAGCGGGTCGCGGGTGTCGTAGCAGTGCACCAGTCCCCCGGCGTCGAGGTCGACGCTGCACACCTGCCGCCACTGCCAGAAGCTGATGATCAGGTAGGCGGCGGTGAACAGGATGGTCGCGCCGCTGGCGAGGCCGTCGAGGCCGTCGGTGAGGTTCACGCCGTTGGACCAGGCGGCGACCAGGAAGTTCGCCCAGACCGCGAACAGCAGGAAGCCGACGACCGAGCCGAGGAAGGCGAGGTCGAGCCAGGGGATGTCGCGGACGAAGGAGATGTGCGTGGAGGCGGGAGCGTTGCCGTTCTCGTCGGGGAACAGCAGCGCCATCACGGCGAAGCCGGTCGCGACCAGGAACTGGCCCACCAGCTTGTAGCGGGGGCGCAGGCCCGTGGAGTCCTGCTGGGAGATCTTGAGGTAGTCGTCGAGGAAGCCGACGACGCCGAGGCCCACCATCAGGAAGAGCACCAGCACCACGGAGACGCTCGGCGAGGACCACAGCACGAGGTGGGTGAGGAAGTAGGCCAGGACCACCGCGAGGATGATCGCGACGCCGCCCATGGTGGGCGTGCCGCGCTTGGTCGCGTGGGAGGTGGGGCCGTCGTCGCGGACGAACTGTCCGTAGCCGCGGCGCTCGAGCACCTTGATGAACAGCGGCGTCCCGAAGATGGACATGGCCAGGGCGAGCGCCCCCGCGATGATGATCGCGATCATGCATCGTCTCCCGTCTGGTCGGTCCCGGCGTGCCGGTCGAGCGCCTCCACGAGCGGCTGGGCGAGCCAGCGCAGGCCCGCGTCGCGGGAGGACTTCAGCAGCACCGCGTCACCGGGACGCACGGTCCGTTCTAGCACAGCGAGCGCCTCGTCCACGGTGTCGACGTACTCGGACTCACCGCCGAAGCTGCCCTCGAGGCTCGCCCCGTGATGGATCGGTGCCGCGCCGTCGCCGACGACGTAGAGCTGGGAGATGTTCAGCCGCACCGCCAGGCGGCCGATCTCGTCGTGCAGCAGTGCCGCGTCCGGGCCGAGCTCGAGCATCTCGCCGAGCACCGCGATGGTGCGGCGGGTGCGGCCGAGGTGCGCGAGGGTCTTCAGCGCGTGCCTCATCGAGTCGGGGTTGGCGTTGTAGGCGTCGTTGATGACGAGCGCGCCGCCCGCCTCGAGGACCTCCATGCGATGGCCGGAGGCGAGCGTCGCCCCCTCGAGCGAGGCGGCCGCCGCCGCGGGGTCGACGCCCGCGGCCAGCGCCCCGGTGAGGGCCGCCAGCACGTTCGCGGCCTGGTGCTCGCCGAGCAGGTCGGGGCGGACGGGGAAGGTGCCGGAGGGGATCGAGGTGCCGTCGAGGGCGGTCAGCCCGTCGGGGACGACGAGGTCGAAGCCGATGCGGGCGCGGTCGTCCAGGGTGAGGTCGGTGCCGCGCACCGTCCCCTCGTGGAAGCCCCAGGTGAGGACCGGGGCGGCGGAGCGCTCGGCCATCCCGGCGACGAGCCGGTCCTCGACGTTCAGGATCGCGCGGCCTCCGGGGGCGAGCGCCTCGACCAGCTCGCCCTTGGCCGTCGCGATCGCCTCGACGCTGCCGAACTCGCCGAGATGGGCGGAGCCGACGTTCAGGACGAGCGAGATGTCGGGGCGTGCGATGGCGGTGAGCTGGGCGATGTGGCCGATGCCGCGCGCACCCATCTCCAGCACGAGGAAGCGGGTGGACGTGGTCAGGCGCAGCACGGTCAGCGGCAGGCCGAGCTCGTTGTTGAACGTGCCGGCGGGGGCGATGGTCTCCCCGGCGGGGGTGAGGATCGTGCCGAGCAGGTCCTTGGTGCCGGTCTTGCCGGCGCTGCCGGTGACGGCGAGGACGACGAGCTCGGGGTTCTCGGTGCGGGCGCGCTCGAGCTGGGCGCGGGCGAGATCGGACAGGGCGGTGCGCACGTCGGCGACCTGGACGGCGGGCACGCCGCGGTCCTCGGTGACGAGCGCGGCGGCGGCGCCGGCGGTGCGGGCGGCCTCGAGGTAGTCGTGGCCGTCGACGTGCTCGCCGGGGAAGGCTGCGAACAGGTCGCCGGGTGCCGCCTCGCGGGAGTCGATGCGTGCGGTGCCGGTGACGGTCTCGTCACCGGTCGCGCCGCCCACGAGGGTCCCGCCGGTGATCTCGGCGATCTCCCGTGTCGTGATCTGGAGCATGCTCAGCGTCCTTCGTCCATGTCGTCGGCATCGACCCGTCGGGGCGTCGACCGTGCCGTGTGCAGCGCGTCGCGCAGCCGGAGGCGGTCGTCGAACGGATGGACGATACCCCCGATCTGCTGGCCCGTCTCGGCTCCCTTGCCCGCCACCAGGATGGTGTCGGACACGTCGGCCAGGGAGGCGGCCAGCTCGATCGCGGCGCCGCGCCCGTCCACCTCGTGGACCTGCGCGTTCGTGTCCTCGGGGATGCCGGCGAGGACCTCGGCGCGGATGCTCGCGGGGTCCTCGGTGCGGGGGTTGTCGTCCGTGACGATGACCACGTCGGCCAGACGGGCGGCGACCTCGCCCATCCGGGGCCGCTTGGTGCGGTCGCGGTCGCCGCCGGCGCCCATGACGACCACGAGGCGGCGCGTGCCGGGCACGGCGCGCAGGGTGGTCAGGGCCTGTTCGAGGGCGTCGGCGGTGTGGGAGTAGTCCACGATCCCGCGCACCCCGTCGTCGGCGACGAGCTCCATCCGGCCGGGGACGGTGCCCTCGGTCGCGAGGGCCTCCACGACCTCCGGGCCGGAGCGCCCGATCGCGGCGAGCAGCAGCTCGGCGGCGAGGGTGTTGGCGACGTAGTGACGGCCGGGCAGCGCGGCGTGCAGGGTGCGCTCCCCGTCGGGGCCGTGCGCGGTGACGGTGCTGCCGTAGCCCTCTGAGTGCGCGGCGACGGCGCGATGGTCCGCCTCGACGCCGGGCAGGGTCGCGTAGGTGGTGACGGGGATCGTCGCCTCGCGGGCGAGGCGGCGGCCCCACTCGTCGTCCACGCAGACGATCCCGCGCCGGGCGTGCTCGGGGGTGAACAGCAGGCGCTTGGCCCTGTAGTACTCCTCCATCGTGCCGTGGAAGTCGAGGTGGTCCTGGGTGAGGTTGGTGAAGCAGGCGACGTCGAAGACCACCTCGTCGGCGCGGTGGAGGACGAGCGCGTGGCTGGAGACCTCCATCGAGGCGACGGCGACCTCGTCCTCGGCCATGCGGGCGAGGATGCCGTGCAGCTCAGGCGCCTCGGGGGTGGTGCGCACGGTCGCCACCGTGTGGTCCGCGCCGCGGGCGTCGCGGTAGCTGGTGCCGCTCGTACCGATCACCCCGGCGGGGACGCCGAGGGCGAGCAGGGTGCGGGTGATCGCGGTGGTGATCGAGGTCTTGCCGTTGGTGCCGGTCACGCCGACGGTCGCGAGGCGCTCCGCGGGCCGGCCCTGGACCAGGGCGGCGGCGGTCGCGGTCGCCGCACGGGGGTCGGGGACGACGAGGGCGGGCAGGCCCGCATCGGCGCAGAGCGCGCTGCCGTCCTCGTCGGTCAGGGCGAGGGCGGCGCCCCGCTCGACGGCCTGGGCGGCGAACCGGGCGCCGTGGGTGACCTGGCCGGGCAGCGCGCTCCACAGATCTCCGGGCTCCACGGAGCGGGAGTCGAGGGTGACTCCGGTCAGGCGCAGGGCGTCATCACCGGGGTCGTGCGGCGCGACGCCCAGGGCGGATGCGAGCTCGGCTACGCTCGCGCCGCGGGGGCGGCGCGGGCGGGCAGGCTCGTGCTGGGGCACAGGGGTCTCGCTCATGGGTGTCCTCACCACTCGTTCTCGAGCTGACGGGCGGGCACGCCCGTCGGGGCGATGCCCTGGTTCTGGAGCGTGAAGGTGGTCAGCTCGGAGAAGGCGGGGGCGGCGGCCTTGGAGCCCGAGATGAAGGTGTCCAGGCCGAAGAGGAAGACGCCGATGACGATCTCGGGGTCGTCCGCGGGGGCGAAGCCGATGAAGGAGGCGGTGTAGGTGCCGTCGGGGACCTGGGCGGTGCCGGTCTTGCCGGCGACCGCGTAGCCGCTCACCGCGGCGCTCGAGGTCTCGTCGTCCACGGCGTTGTCCATCAGCGCCTGCATGGTGGCCGCGGTCTCGCTCGAGACGACACGGGTGCTCTCGGGCTCGCCGAGGGGGCGCACCGAGCCGTCGGCCTCCTTGACGCCAGAGATCAGCGAGGGCTGGACGCGCACGCCGTCGTTGGCGAAGGTGCCGACGGCGGAGACCATCTGGAGGGCGTTGACGCTGTAGCCCTGGCCGAAGGAGGTGGTGTAGCGGGTGCGGCCGGTCCAGTCCGAGGCGGGGTGGACGATGCCGGCGGACTCGCCGGGCAGCTCCACGCCGGTCTTCTCCCCCAGCCCGAAGGCGAGGAGGTAGTCGTGGCGCACCTCGGGGGTGAGCGTCTCGGAGATCTGCACGGTGCCGACGTTGGAGCTGTTCTTCAGCACGCCGGCGAGGGTGAGCCGCTGGTCGGGGTGGCTGTGGGAGTCCTTGATGCGCTCGCCCTCGAAGTACTTCTCGTAGGGGACGTCGTACTGGGACTCGGGCGTGACGGTGCCCTCCTCGATCGCGGCGGCGATGGTGAAGAGCTTGCCGGTGGAGCCCGGTTCGAAGACGCTCGAGATCGCGCGGTTGCCGAGGTCCTCGGCATCGGCGTCGCCCGGCGAGTTCGGGTCGTAGGTCGGGGACTCCGCCAGGGCCAGCACCTCGCCGGTGCGGGCGTTGTAGGCCACGGCGCTGCCGCCGGTGGCGCCCCACTGCTCGACGGAGCTGGCGATCACCTGCTGCGCCTTCCACTGCAGGTCGCGGTCCAGGGTGAGCACCACGTCGCTGCCGTCGACGGCGGGGGTCGTCTCCTGCTTGCCGGTGGGGATGATCTGCCCCTGGGCGCCGCGCTCGTAGGTGGTCTTGCCGTCGGTGCCGGCGAGCTCGTCGTCGAAGGAGAGCTCGGTGCCGGCCAGGGCCGTGCCGTCGGCGCCGACGAACCCGAGCACGTTGCCCGCCACGGAGCCGGCGGGGTAGATCCGGTCCGCGACCGGGTCGGCTCCGATGCCGGGGATGCCCAGGGCGATCGCGGCGTCCCGCACGGCGGGCTCCACGTTCTTGCGGAGGTAGGCGAACCCGGCCTCGCCGGTCAGCGCCTCCTCGGTCTCGCTCACGCTCCAGCCGAGCACCGGCGCGAGCTCCTGCGCCGCGGCCTCCACCCCGGTGACCTCGGCGGTCTTCGAGTTCGCGAGGTAGTCGTCGACCTGGGTCTGGTTGACCCAGAGGTCGTAGCGCTGCACGGAGCTGGCCAGCACGGTGCCGTCGCGGTCGGTGATGTCGCCGCGCAGCGCGGGGATCGACCGGGTGACGGTGCGCTGGGCGATCGCCTCCTCGGCCCGGGCGCTCGCGTCCAGGCCCTGCACCCAGACCAGGCGGCCGGAGAGGGCGAGCACGGCGACCAGGACCAGACTGATCAGGAGGCGATGACGGGTGGAGGGGTCCCCCACGCGAGCCCGCGGGAGCCGGATCGCGCCGCCTCCGGGGCGTGGACGACCAGCACCTCCCGCGGAGCGGGAGGTGCTGGACCGGCCGTTCCTGCGCGATGGCGACATGTGTCAGGCCCCTTCGTTGCCCATGCCGTGGTACTCGGTGGGCTCGTCGTAGATCTGCGCCGGCGGGACCGCCACCTCGGCGGGCACGTCCGCCAGCTCCGGCGTCCCGTCAGTCTGCTCCGCCGGGGCCGTCTCACCGATGATCTGGCCCGTGTCGAGGTCGATATATGCCGGATCCGACACCGGGACCATCCCGATCTCGCGCGCCTGGCGCTCGAGCTCCTGCGGGGTGCCGAGGCGCTCGTTGGTCTCCTGGAGGCCCTGGCTCTCCTCGGTCAGCCGCTGCGACTGGCCCTGGAGCCGGGTGATCTCGTAGCTCGCGTCGGACATCTGGATGTTCATGAACAGCAGCGCGGCGAGCGTCGCGGTGACGATGAGCGTGCACAGCAGCGCGAACGGCATCGTGCTGCCGCCCGTCTTCGGCGTGGAGACGACGGTGAGGCGGGGCCGGGAGGTCTGGGCGGTGCGCGCTCCGCGAGCAGGGCGGATCGCGGGCGCATGAACGGCGGACGTGCTGGCCATCTCAGTGTGCTCTCTCGGCGGAACGGGTACGGGTCAATGCTCGCAGTCGGACGGACGCGGCACGGGTATTGCCACTCCGTTCGTCCTCGTCGGCCTGGAGCGCGCCGCGGACGAGCGGGGTGAAGGTGGGTCTGTGCTCCTCGAGCTCGACCGGGAGTCCGGGCGGGGCCGAGGAACGGGTGCGGCGGGTGAAGGCCGTCTTGACGAGACGGTCCTCGCCGGAGTGGTAGGACTCCACGACGATGCGGCCGCCGACGTGGAGGCAGTCCAGCGCCGCCTCGATCGCGGAGGCGAGGATCTCGAGCTCCTCGTTGACGGCGATGCGCAGGGCCTGGAAGGTGCGCTTGGCGGGGTGGCCCCCGCTGGCCTTCGAGGCAGCGGGGATCGCCTTCTCCAGCAGCTCGACGAGCTCGCCGGAGCGGACCAGCGGCGTGGTCTCGCGCTGCTCGACGATGCGGCGGGCGATCCGGCGGGCGAAGCGCTCGTCGCCGAGGTCGTGGAGGATGCGGGCGATCTCGGCCTCGGGCAGCTCGCGCAGCAGGTCCGCGGCGGTGGGGCCGTCGGAGGTGGCGTCCATGCGCATGTCCAGCGGCGCATCGACGGAGTAGGAGAAGCCTCGCTCCGCGGTGTCGATCTGGAAGCTGGAGAGCCCCAGGTCCATCATCACGCCGTGGGCGCCGGGCAGCTCGAGCTCGGCGAGGACCTCGGGGATCTCGTCGTAGGTGGCGTGGACGAGGGTGGCGCGGTCGCCGACGCCCTCGCGGTCCAGGCGCTCCCGGGCCAGCGCGAGCGCCTGCGGGTCGCGGTCGATGCCGACCAGCCGGGCCTTCGGGGCGGCGTGCAGCACGGCGGCGGCGTGGCCGCCCATGCCGAGGGTCGCGTCGATGTGGACCGACCCCGGCTCCTGCAGCGCCGGGGCGAGCAGCTGGACCGAGGTCTCGAGCAGGACCGGAAGGTGCCTCTGCTCGGCCGGCAGGTCGCCGTGCGTGGTGTCGTCCATCTCGCCCCTCCCCTCGGGTCGTGCTCTCGTGCGATGTGCTGCGGTCTCGGTCCGGATGCCGGCCGGCGCCCCCTGGGCGCTGCCGTCCTGTCAGATTCCCCGTCGTTCCCGACCCGCCACCGGGGAAGTTGCGTCGGGGCGGGAACGACGAGAGGTCTCACAGGACGGATGTCCTCGTGGCCGGGCTCAGAACAGGCCGGGGATCACCTCCTCGGAGGTCTCGGCGAAGCCCTCCTCCTTCTGCTCGAGGTAGGCCTCCCAGGCCGGGAGCGACCAGATCTCGAGGCGGTCGAGCGCGCCGATGACGGCGCACTCCCGATCCAGCCCCGCGTAGGTGCGCAGATGGCTCGGGATGGTGATGCGGCCCTGCTTGTCCGGGATGACGTCCTCCGCACCGGACATCAGCACTCGCAGGTAGTCGCGGGTGCGTCGGTCGGTCGTGGGCGCCCGACGGGCCTCCTCGAGCTTCTGGCGGAACTCCATGAGCGGGTACACGGCGATGCAGTGCTCCTGTCCACGAGTCATGACCAGTCCCGAGGCGAGCTCGTCGCGGAACTTGGCCGGGAAGATCAGTCGGCTCTTCTCGTCGAGCTTGGGCGTGAAGGTGCCGAGGAACATCCGCAGCCTCCTTCAGTCGCCGTGACTCGCGATCAGATCTCCATCTCCTCCCAACACGCTCCACTTTACCCCACTACTCCCCACCCATGGCCACAGGAACGGGGAATTCGGAGCACGAGCGTTGGGTCACTGCAGGTCAGGAGGGTGGAGCGAGGTGGGGGGAATCTCGCGTCCGGGCGTGGTGCGAGGGCGCTGCGGGGCGCCGGATCCTGGCCGACAGCGCGCCCCTCCCCCGCCGCTCCACGACATCTGCCCAGGCCAGCGAGTCGAAGCCTTCGGGGCGGGCGCCCCGGGACCCCGGGTGGAGGGAGATGGAGGACGCCGGTGGAGCGATGTGGGGAGTCGCCGGGAGCGGGGTGGGGACGGGGCCGCGAGAGCGCCGGGGAGCAGGGTGGGGATCGACCGGGCGGCCGGGCCGGGTCTCACCGCGACAGCGCGGTGGAGCGAGGTGGGGGCCGACCGGGCGGTCAGCCGGGGCACCTCGCGACAGGGCTGTGGAGCGAGGTGGGGACCGTCCGCGCGGTCGACGGAGCGGCGGCGGCAGAGGCGCCGATCCCGGGAACGACGAAGCCCCGGCTCGAGGAGCCGGGGCTTCGGGGAATCAGAGGCGGGCCGTGGGGCGCCGCAGGACGGTGCGGAGTAGCGGGGCGACCGCGGCCGGGAGCCGGGCGTTCAGAGGCGCGGGTCGTCCCCCGCGCGCTTCTCCCAGCGCTCCTCCATCTTGCGCATGAAGCTGCCGCCGTCGCCGGTGCCGGGAGCCGTCGGCCCCTGACCGCCGCCGGGACCGCCTCCCGAGCTGCCGGTGCCGGAGGAGGTGCCGCTGGGGCCGGTGATGGCGTAGACCGCACCGGCCACCATGCCGATGAAGGCGATCACGCCGAGCCAGATCGCGGGAAGGGCCACGGCCAGGACGAGCAGGGCGAGGCCCAGCACGACGGCTCCGAGGCCGATCAGGATGCGGCGACCGTTGCGTCGCGGCGGCGCCTTGGGCGCGAAGGCACGTGCGAGGCGCGGATCGTCGGCGAAGAGCTGACGCTCCATCTCGTCGAGCATCTTCTGCTCGTGTTCAGACAGCGGCATGGTCCCGCTCCTTGTCCCCGTCCTCTCGCGCCCTGCGGCGCCCGGTGCACCCGCCGGAGGCCAACAGCCCCGTCGGCGGTTCATCCAGTTTAGAGCGTCTTCCTGAGTTATGGGAACCATCTGTGCGAGGCGCCTCCGCTCACCGTCCCGGTGACGACTCCCCCGGCGCGGGCGACTCCGTCGACGGCGCCTCGGCACGCCCCGGCTCGAGGGTGGACCCCCTGCTCAGGCTCGCGCTGCCGAAGCGGTCGCGGGCACGGTCCATCGCTGCCTCCAGATCGGTCCAGCCGGCCGGCCTCGCGCTGAGCTCCGACTGCAGGGACACCCCGGCGGCGGGCTCGAGCTGGGTCGCGCGGACCCCGGCGAGCCGCACCCTGCGCATCGTCGGGCGCTCCCTCTCCCAGAGCGCCACCACATGCTCCCTCAGTCGTTCGCCGCTCGCGGTGGGTTGGTCGAAGGTGGAGGAGCGGGAGAGCGTCGTGCCGTCGGGGGCGCGGAGCTTGAGCACGACGGTGCGGGAGACGAAGCCCGAGCGGCGCAGCTGCCGGGAGACCTCGTCGGCCATCATCGTGATGCGCCGCCGCACCTCAGCGGGGTCGGTGAGGTCCTCGTCCCAGGTCCGCTCCGTGCCGAGCGACCGGTCCTTCGTGCGGTGGCCGAGCCCGGTGCGGTCGCTGCCGTCGGCGAGCGCGAGGATCTCGGGGGTGCGCGGGCCGAGCGCACGGGCGAGGGTGCTGGTGGGGACCTCCCGCAGCTGTCCGATGGTGCGCACGCCGAGCCGTTCGAGGGCCGCCTGGGCCTTGGGGCCGACGCCGGAGATCGCGCCGACGGGCAGGGGGGCGAGGAACTCGGCCGTCCGGTCGGCGGGGACGATCAGCATCCCGTCGGGCTTCGCCCGGGCGGAGGCGATCTTCGCGACGGCCCGGGAGACCGAGCCGCCCACCGAGCTGGGCAGCGCGAGCTCCTCACGGATGCGTCGCCGCAGCAGGTCGGCGATCTCGACGGGCTCGCCGAAGAGCCGGCGCGCACCGCGCACGTCGAGGAAGGCCTCGTCGACGCTGATCTGCTCGATATCCGCCACGACGTCACCGAGGATCCCCATGACCTGGGAGGAGACCTCGCGGTAGTGCGCGATCCGGGGCGGGACGATCACGAGGTCGGGGGCAAGGCGGCGGGCGCTCGCCATGGGCATCGCAGAACGGATGCCGCGGGCGCGGGCGGGATAGCTCGCCGCGGCGACGACTCCCCGGGCGCCGGCGCCTCCGACCACGACGGGCAGGCCGCGCAGCGACGGATCGTCGCGCACCTCGATGGAGGCGAAGAAGGCGTCCATGTCCAGGTGGAGGATCCCTGGGATCTCCTCCGGTCCGTCCGCCGTGCGGACTGTGCGCGCACCCGTTCCCATCGCCACCTCCTCGCCGAGGACTGTACCGGGGCGGGCGCGGGGACGCTCAGCCCTCGGACAGCTCCGCGAGCGGGACGGGCAGGCCCTCGAGGAGCTTCTCGGCGACGCGGTCGAGATGGGCCGCGGTCCCCTCCAGGTGCTGGGCGAGCAGCTCGGGCTCCGGCAGCGCCGAGGCGTCCCGGTCCAGCCGGGTGCGCTCGGCGACCAGGGGGCCGAGCGTCTCCGCACGCCGGGCCTCCTCCCCTCCCAGCCGCTCCAGCGCGGTCCACACGTTCAGCGGCAGCGCCCGCCGGCGCTCGCGGTTCGCGCGGGCGACGAGCACCCCGGCGCCGCGGAGCGCGGCGCGGTGCACGAGCTCGAAGGCCTCGCGAGGGTCGACGGGGGCGAGCTCCCGTCCCTGCTGGAGCAGCTGCCGCGCGCGCTCGAGATCGGCCTGGTCCTGATCGAGCCGGGCGAGGAGCAGCCTCAGGGAGCGGGCGTCCGAGCGCAGGACCGTCTCGGGGTGCCGCCCTCCGCTGCGTGCCGTGGTGGTGCCCATCGCGCTCCTCCTCCTGCTCGGTGCCGCCCGTCGGGCGGGGTGTCCGGTGCAGGCCGGTCTCGTCCCGACCTCGTGCCCAGCACGCTAGGCGGAGGGTGTGACGGACGACGCCCGCGACGGCCTGGATGGGGACGGGCGGGGGCTGTGGAGGAGAGGTGGGCCGCACGATCCTCCGCGGCGGAGTCTCCTAGAGTGGTGCGATGCCCCGCCGTGATCGCGCCCCGCGCGCCCCCTTTGACAGCCTCGGCCCGCTGGACACGGCGATCCCCATCTCCACCGGCACCGCGCGGCTCACGGTCGAGACCGACGGCTCGGTGCTGCTGGACGTCAACGGCGTCCCCTCCTCGCACCTGCATCCCGATCCGGAGCACCTGGTGTTCGAGTACATGCGCTGGATGCTGCAGGTGATCGACCTCCATCTCGAGGAGTCCGACGAGGAGCGCGCCGCACAGCTCGCCCATCTCGGAGGCGGCGGCTGCTCCCTCCCCCGCGCCGTCGCGTCCCGCCACCCCCGTGCACGGCAGATCGTGGTGGAGCTCGACGCGCTGCTGGCCGAGCGGGTGCGGGAGTGGTTCGACCTGCCGCGCTCGCCCCGGCTGCGGCTGCGGGTCGACGATGCGCGCACTGCACTCGCGGACTGGCGGGAGGACCGCTTCGACGTGCTGGTCAGGGACGTCTTCGCCGGCTCCGTCACTCCGCCCGAGCTGACCGGGCTCGCGGCGGTCCGCGATGCGGCGCGGGTGCTGCGCCCCGGGGGCCTCTATCTCGTCAACTGCGCCGCACCTCCCGGGACGCGGCTGCTGGCCGACGAGGTCGCGACGCTCTCGGCCGTCTTCTCGCACGTCGGCGTCATCGCCGAGCCGGCGCATCTGACCGGCAAGCGCCGCGGGAACTGCGTGCTCCTGGCCTCCCAGCGACCGCTGCCCGACGGCATCGACCGGGCCCTGCGCTCGGATGCGGTCTCGGTGCGGCTCGCCCGGCAGGACCGGGTGCTCGCCCTGGCCCGGGCCGGGACGGTGCTGGGCGGCGACTGACCCGTCGGCGCAGGCCCCGGCGCGAGGCCGCACCGCGAGGGCTGCACGCCGCGGGGGCCTGCGCGGCGCTGCGCCGTCGACCGCGCCGTCGGACGTGCGGATCATCCCCCGAGGACGACGGACCGGGCAGGAGCGCGATGCTCCTGCCCGGTCCGTGGGTTCACGGGAGTTCCGTGGTCAGAGCGGGCGGACCTGCTCGGCCTGCGGGCCCTTGTCCCCCTGGCTGACCTCGAACTCCACACGCTGACCCTCGTCGAGGGCGCGGTAGCCGTCCATGTCGATCTTGCTGTGATGCACGAAGACGTCTGCGCCGCCTCCGTCGATCTCGATGAATCCGTAGCCCTTTTCGGCGTTGAACCACTTGACCGAGCCCTGTGCCATACCTGTCACCTTCTGTGTCGTCCATCATCGATCGCACGACGCGATCGCGGTGCCGCGTGAAGCCGTCCCCCGCCGGAGCGGGTGGCGCAATGGTGCGTGCCGTACTGCTGTGCCGGAGGCACCGTCGACGGACTGTCCTGCTGGAACTGCATCACCGCAACGCGACCATTCTGACACGACCGTGGCCCGCTTCACACGTCGATGGCGAACACCTGGTCACGAAGACATAACGAACTGTGATCGATGGCTCCCTCGCGTCGGCCCAGGGGGCTCAGCCGTCCCGCGTCCCGTCGCCCGGGTCCTCCTCGTGGTCCGCGAGGAAGCGCTCGAAGTGCTCCCCGATCTCCTCGGCCGTGGGCAGGTCCAGCGTGGTCGCCAGCGGGGAGCGGTCCTCCCCCTCGCTCATCGCGTCGTACTGCTCCTCGAGGGCGCTGACGATCTGGTGGACCTCGCCGTTCTGGGCGAGGGTGCCCTGCAGCGCGACGGTCGCGGCATCGGTGAGGTCGCCGAGGTGCACGAGCGGGAGGTCGAGCTCGGCGGCCTCGCTCACCCGACGCAGCAGCGCGAGAGCGCCGGCGGGGAAGTCGGTGCGGGTGAGGTAGTGCGGGATCTGGGCGGCGTAGCCCATCGCCGGATGCCCGGCCCTCCCCAGCCGGTTCTCGAGCAGGGAGCTGAAGGCGGCGGGGATCACGAGCTCGGAGGAGCCCTCCTCCCCCTCGGAGGTGTCGGTGCCCGGCGCCGGCGTGGGGCGCGTGCCGGGCCGGCCCAGCAGCGAGGGATCGTTGGCGTGCGCGAACAGGCCGATCGGCCGGGTGTGCGGGACCGCCATCGGCACGGCCTGCATGCCCACCACCCGCTCGACCTCGAAGTACTCCACGAGGTCGATGAGCGCCTCGGCGAGTCGCTTCCACTGCAGGTCCGGCTCCGGACCGTCGAGGAAGAGGAAGGGTCGGTCGCTCTCGTCGTACATCAGCCAGAGGGTGATCTCCGGGATCGCGACCTCGGAGAAGGAGGTGCCGTCGAAGGTGGCCTGGGGGCGGGAGCCGCGGTAGTCCAGCAGCTCGTCGGTCTCGAAGGAGACCAGGCGCAGGTGGCGCAGCTCGTCGCGGAGGTAGTCGGCGGCGATGCGGCAGGCGTTGCCGGCGTCGACCATGCCGGGCAGGGCGTGGACGAGGGTGAGTCCGGAACGGGGCACGGCCTCGAGGACCTCGGTCGACTCGAAGCGGTACAGATCTCGGGGATCGCGCATCGGGCTCTCCTCCCTCGCTGCCGTGGAGATGTCGGTGACCTGATGGCACACGCATCCAGGCGGGTCCACCATAATGGACCACCGTGCCTCGCCGACCCCGGGTCCGCCCGGGAGGGCGCGGCAGGTGGAGCAGCGACCGGAGGGGGCAGACCAGTGGACGGGACCGAGGAGCAGGTCGCTCGGGAGGCCGAGGAGCAGGTCGCTCGGGAGATCGCCCGGGAGCAGGAGTACGCCGATCTCCTCTACGCCCGGGTCGACGAGCTGATCACCCACGTCGAGCGGAACCTCGACCGGATCCAGGGGTCGCAGCAGGCCTCGACCCACCAGAACCGCTCCGAGCGCGACTCCTTCATGGCCCTCTACGAGGACCGCCTCGCCCTGCTGCGCTCCGTGTCCCGCAGCGTCGTCTTCGGACGCCTGGACATGGACGACGCCGCACGCCACTACATCGGCCGGATCGGCCTGTTCACCCCCGAGCGCGAACAGCTGCTGGTGGACTGGCGCGCCCCGGCCGCCGCCGCCTTCTACCGCGCGACCAGCACCGAGCGCCTCGACGTACGCCTGCGCCGGCACCTGATCAGCCGCGGCCGCACCGTCGTCGGTCTCGAGGACGACGTGCTGGACCAGAGCGTGCTCGAGGACGGGGACCACGACGTGGTGCTCCAGGGCGAGGGGGCGCTGCTCGCCGCCGTCTCCGGCACGCGCACCGGCCGGATGGGCGACATCGTCGCGACCATCCAGGCCGAGCAGGACCGGATCATCCGCTCCGAGAACCGCGGCGTGCTCGTGGTCCAGGGCGGACCGGGCACCGGCAAGACCGCCGTGGCCCTGCACCGCGCCGCCTACCTCCTGTACACCCACCGCCGACGGCTCGAGCACACGGGCGTGCTGATCATGGCGCCCACTCCCGGGTTCCTGCGCTACATCGAACGCGTCCTGCCCAGCCTCGGCGAGTCCGGCGTGGTGATGATGACGCCGGGGGAGATGTTCCCCGGGGTCGAGACGTTCTCCCACGACGCCGACGACGTGGCGCGCGTCAAGGGCGATGCCGCGATGGCGGAGCTGCTCTCCCGCGCGGTCAAGCAGCGACAGGCGGTCCCCGAGAAGGACGTGAGGCTGCGGATCGACGGCACGCCGCTCGTGCTCACCCGGGACATGCTCCGCGCCGCCCGGCGCGAGGCCCGCGCCACGCACAAGCCCCACAACGCGGCCCGCGCCGTGTTCGTCCGCGCGGCGATGGACCGCCTGGTCGAGGCGTACGAGCGCGCGCTCGTCGCGCAGGGCTCCACGATCGTGCCGGAGGACCGACCGGACCTGCTCTCCGACCTCCGCCACGACCCCGAGGTGAAGCGGCAGCTGAACCTGGCCTGGCTCCCCTACACCCCGCAGGGCTTCCTGCGGATCCTGTTCGCACGTCCCGACCGCCTGCGGGCAGCGGCGCCCCGCTCCCTCGCCGGTCGGGTCGACCTGCTGGTGCGCCCCAAGGACTCCCCCTGGACGGTCGAGGACGTGCCGCTGCTGGACGAGGTGGCAGAGCTCCTCGGCGAGGACGCCGCCCCGGCCGAGGCGAAGGCCAGGGACGACGCCGAGCGACGCCGAGCGGACGTGGAGTACGCCCGCAAGGTCATCGAGAACATCGACACCTCCGGCATCGTCCGGGCGGAGGACCTCGCCGATCAGGTCGGGCAGATCCGCGACGGCCGCACCCTCGCCGAGCGCGCCTCCTCCGAGCGCTCCTGGACCTACGGCCATGTCGTGGTCGACGAGGCGCAGGAGCACTCCCCGATGAGCTGGCGGGCGCTCATGCGCCGCGCCCCCACCAAGTCCTTCACCGTGGTGGGCGACGTCGCGCAGACCTCCTCCGCCGGCGGCACCGATTCCTGGACCGCGGCGCTGTCCCCCTACATCCAGGACCGGCTCCAGGTGGAGCACCTGACCGTCAACTACCGCACCCCGCGCCGGATCATGGACCGCGCGGTCGCGATGGCCCAGGCCCACTCGCTGCCGGTCACCGAGGTCAGCTCGGTCCGGGACGGCGAGGAGGACCCGCTGCTCGAGCAGGTCTCCCCCGCCGAGCTCACCGCGCGCAGCGCCGAGGCGGTGCGCCGCGTGCACGATCGCCTCGCGGGACGGATCGCCGTCATCGCCGCGGCCGACCGCCTCCGCGATCTCGCCGCCGCGATCGACTCCCTCGAGTCCGTGCCGACGGTCGGCATCGGCTCGGCCGGTGTCGACGACGAGGTCGCTGTGATGACGGCGCAGGACGCGAAGGGCCTTGAGTTCGACATCGTGGTGATCGTGGAGCCGGCGGAGCTGATCGACGCGCACGGCGCGGGCGACCTCTACGTCGCGATGTCGCGCTGCACGCAGCATCTCGGGGTGGTCCACTCCCGGGAGCTCCCGGCCGGCATGGCGGGCTGAACCCTCCGCCGACGCCCCGGGACCTCAGGGCCCCAGGGACGGCGATCGGCGGCCGTGGCTTCCCCTCCACGACCGCCGATCTGGTGTGCACCTCGTCGGTGCACGAGGAATATCTTAAACACAGTCCGACCCCCTCCTGCACCATGTCCAGGAATCTCTCCGGATCCGTGCAGACGGCGGGCGGCGCTCAGCCCGTCGCGCCGCCCCCGGAGGTCGCCCCCTGCACCTGGAAGCCCTCGGCGCGCAGCCGCGCGATCGCGGCCTCGAAGTCGTCGAGGGAGTCGAAGTCCTGGTAGACGCTCGCGAAGCGCAGGTAGGCCACGAGGTCCAGCTCCTGGAGCGGCTGCAGGATCGACAGGCCCACCTGATGGGCGTCGATCTCCGCCTGCCCGCTGAGCCGGATGGTCTCCTCCACCCGCTGGGCGAGCAGGGCGAGCTGGTCGTCACTGACCGGACGGCCCTGGCAGGCCTTGCGGACGCCGGAGATGACCTTCGCCCGGCTGAAGGGCTCGCTCACCCCGGACCGCTTGAGGACCGACAGCGAGGCGGTCTCCGAGGTGGAGAAGCGTCGCGAGCAGCTTGGGCACTGGCGGCGGCGCCGGATCGTCGCGCCGTCGTCGGACGTGCGCGAATCGACGACGCGCGAATCGGGGTGGCGGCAGAACGGACAGTGCATCCGCTCAGGGTACCGGCACGCCCCCCGCTCAGCGCGAGGCATCCTCCAGCACGGGCAGCTCGAGCTGCTGACCGGCGGTGATCCGGCCCGTGGGCAGATGGTTGAGGCTGCGGACCTCGTCGACGAACTCGGCCTCGTCCATCCCCTCGGGGGCGTGCTCGGCGGCGTAGTCCCAGAGGGTGTCGCCCGCCTCGACCGTGATCACGGCGGGCTGGGCGGACTCGGTGCCGGCGAGGGCGGCGGGGAGGTCGAGCGCGAGGAGGGCGATCGCGGCGACCGCGAGGCCGAGCAGGAAGGCGACGCCCGTGAGGAGGCGCCGGCCGCGGCGGGTCGGCTCGAGTCGAACACGCGGTCGAGCGACGGCCTCGCAGGCCTGCTCGTCCTGCCGCGGGAAGGGAAGGACCGTGGCGGTATGGGTACGCATCTCCGAACTCCTGTTCGATCGAATCTCTGTGCGACTGTAGCCCGCGGTGCTCGCGACACGCAAGAGGAACATCGAACACATGTTTGGCATCCGCCGCGCGCCGCCCTACGCTGGGCAACGAGGACAACGGAACCCGATGGGTCCGACAGACGACGCCAGGAGGCCGCACGATGACGCCGAGCACCCCCAAGCCGACCCGGGCCCGCGGCGAGGCGCCGGCCGACGAGCGCACGGCCGGCCTGACGCGTCGCCAGCGCCTCGTGCTGGAGACGATCAACGAGGCCGTCGCCGCGCGCGGCTACCCGCCGTCGATGCGCGAGATCGGCGATGCCGTGGGCCTGACCTCCTCGTCCTCCGTCGCCCACCAGCTGCAGACCCTCGAGCGCAAGGGCTTCCTGCGCCGCGACCCCAAACGTCCGCGCGCGATGGAGGTCGTGATGCCGGAGGTCGACGACGCCCCCGCCCCGCCCGTCGAGATCGAGCCCGGCGGCAGCTCGGTGAACGTCCCGCTGGTGGGACGGATCGCCGCCGGCATCCCGATCACCGCCGAGGAGCAGGTGGAGGACGTCTTCACCCTTCCCGAGCGCCTGGTCGGCGGCGGGGACCTCTTCCTGCTGCAGGTGGTCGGCGACTCGATGATCGACGCCGCGATCTGCGACGGGGACTGGGTGGTGGTCCGCTCGCAGAGCACCGCGGAGAAGGGCGAGATCGTCGCGGCGATGATCGACGGCGAGGCGACGGTGAAGACCTTCGTGCAGCGCGACGACCACGTGTGGCTGATGCCTCACAACCCGGCCTTCGCCCCGATCCTCGGCGACCACGCCGAGATCCTCGGCAAGGTCGTCGCGGTGCTGCGCTCGGTCTGAGCCCCCGGGCTCGCGAGCCTCAGGAGCCCGCGGCGTGCCTCAGGAATCCGCGGCGAGCCTCCGGAGCGCGCCGAGGGCGACCTCGGGGTCGGCCGTCGGCCACAGCGGCGGCATCGACTCGCGCAGGAACGAGCCGTACCGCGCGGTCGACAGCCGCGGATCGAGCACGGCGACCATCCCGCGATCCGTCTCGCGCCGGATCAGCCGCCCCGCCCCCTGGGCCAGCAGCAGCGCGGCGTGCTGGCCGGCGACGGCCATGAAGCCGTTGCCGCCGTGCTGGGCGATCCGCTCCTGCCGGGCCGACATCAGCGGGTCGTCCGGGCGGGGGAACGGGATCCGGTCGATGGTGACCAGGCGCAGCGAGCGGCCGGAGACGTCCACGCCCTGCCACAGCGTGAGCGTGCCGAACAGGCTCGCGTCCTCGTCCTCCCGGAAGGTGCGCACGAGGTTCGCCATGGAGTCCTCGCCCTGCACCGCGACGGTCAGGTCCAGCCGTGCACGGACGTGCTCGGCGGCGATCTCCGCGCCGCGGCGCGAGGAGAACAGGCACAGCGCTCCCCCGCGCGAGGCCTCCACCAGCTCGGTGAGGTGGTCCAGCATCGCCGGGGAGGGGCCGTCGCGGCCCGGCTGCGGGAGGTGGCGGGCGGTGTAGAGGATGCCCTGGCGGCGGTAGTCGAAGGGGCTGCCCACGTCGATGCCCGCCCAGGCCCCGGAGTCCTCGGCGGCGGGGATCTCGTCCTCGGCGACCCGTCCGCGGCGGGCGAGGCCCACCTCCCCGGCGGCCGCCTCGAAGCGGCCGCCGAGGGCGAGCGTCGCGGAGGTCAGCACCGCGGTGCGGTCCTCGAGGATCGCACCGCGCATCGCCGCGGCCACGCTCAGCGGCGCGACCTGCAGCGAGGCCCGACCGGTCGCCTGCCCGCGGGAGACGGAGACGACGTCGTCCTCGCCCGGGTCGCTCAGGCGCTCGCACACGTCGATGATCTCCTGCAGGTTCGCCCGCACCGTCTTGCGCGCCCCGGCGGAGGAGTCGTCGCCGGCGTCCTTCGCGTCCGAGTGGGCGGTGCGCGCCTCGACGCGGACGTGGCCGACGGCATCGGCGAGCTGATCGGGCAGGTCTCCGAGCACGCGGCCGTCGGGGGCGAGCTCGAGCGCGGCACGCAGCTCCTCCCCCGCATCGTCCAGAGCGGTCGCCGCGACGCCGAGGCCGCGCAGGTCCCGCACCGCGCCGCGCAGCATGCCGGGGTTGAGGACCTCGGTGACGGCGCTGGTGACCCGGGCGGTGAGGTCATGGGCCTCGTCGAAGACGACGACGTCGTGCTCGGGGATGATGCCGTGGCGGTCGAAGGAGTCGATCGCGAGCAGCGCATGGTTCGTCACGACCACGTCCACCTCGCGCGCGACCTCGCGGCTGCGCTCGGCGAAGCAGTCCTGGATCATCGGGCAGGAGGTGCCGATGCACTGGTTCCCGGTGACGGACACCTGACGCCAGGCACGGTCCGAGACGGCGTCCTCGAGCGAGTCCCGATCCCCGGTGTCGGTCTCCTCCGCCCATTCCCGCAGGCGCTTGACCTGGGTGCCGAGCTTCTCGCCGCCGGTGCGGGAGGGGTCCGAGGACGCCTCGGAGAACAGGGCGCCGGGCTCGATGTCGACCGGATAGCCGCCGGCGATCTTGTGCTTGCACAGATAGTTCGCGCGCCCCTTGAGCAGCGCGAAGGTGGGGGTGCGCGGCAGGTGCGGGGCGAGAGCCTCGGCGAGCCGCGGCAGGTCCTTGCGCACGATCTGGGTCTGCAGCGCGATCGTCGCCGTGGAGATGACCACGGGGCGCCCGGTGACGAGAGCGTGCCGCATCGCGGGCACCAGATAGCCCAGCGACTTGCCGGTGCCGGTGCCCGCCTGGACCAGGAGGTGCCGGCCGCCGGACATCGCCAGGTCGACCGCCTCCGCCATCGTCTGCTGGCCGGGGCGGGGCGAGCCCCCGACGGCGGAGACCGCGGCATCCATCAGGTCCGACAGCGGGACGTCGGCCGCCGCCGGGGCGACGGGATGCTCGGGTGCGGAGGTCATCGGATCAGCGTATCCGCGCGGGCACCGGGACCCGCCGAGGCGCACCCCGGTGTGCCCGATCTCCCGCCGCTCCAGGACCTCCGCGGCACCGCGGCCTCAGGACGAGGTGCGCATCTCCGCGGCCAGGGTCTCGTCCACGAGCGCGTGCACGCGGGTGCCCTCCATGAGGTGCTCCTCGGCGAGGACCTCCCCGGTGGTGTGGGCTCGCGAGACGAGGTCGCCGCGGGAGTACGGCACGACCACGTCGACCTCGACCGCGGGGCGGGGCAGGCGCTCGGCGATCAGCTCGCGCAGCTCCTCGATCCCCTCCCCCGTGCGGGCGGAGACCACGGCGCTGACCTCGACCTGGCTGCGCAGGCGCGCGATGGTCTCGGGCGCGGCGAGATCAGCCTTGTTCAGCACGACGATCTCGGGGACGTCGAAGCCCTCGATCTCGCCGAGCACGGTACGGACCGCGGTGACCTGCCCCTCGGGGTCGGGATGGGAGGCGTCCACGACGTGCAGGAGCAGGTCCGAGTCGCCCACCTCCTCGAGCGTCGAGCGGAACGCCTCGACCAGCTGCGTGGGCAGGTGGCGCACGAAGCCGACGGTGTCGGCGAAGGTGAACTCGCGCCCGTCCGGGGTGGTGGCGCGGCGGACGGTCGGGTCCAGGGTCGCGAACAGCGCGTTCTCGACCAGCACCCCGGCGCCGGTGAGCCGGTTCAGCAGGGAGGACTTCCCGGCGTTGGTGTAGCCGGCGATCGCGACGGCCGGCACCTGGTGGCGGCGGCGGTCGGCGCGCTGCGCCTCGCGTCCGGGGGCCATGAGCCGGATCTCGCGGCGCAGCTTCGCCATCCGGTCTCGGATGCGACGGCGGTCCAGCTCGATCTTCGTCTCGCCCGGGCCGCGAGAGCCCATGCCGGCCCCGGCGCCGCCCACCTGGCCGCCGGCCTGACGGGACATGGACTCGCCCCAGCCGCGCAGACGCGGCAGGAGGTACTCGAGCTGGGCGAGCTCGACCTGGGCCTTGCCCTCCCTGGACTTCGCGTGCTGGGCGAAGATGTCCAGGATCAGGGCGGTGCGGTCGATGACCTTGACCTTGACGATGTCCTCGAGGGCGCGGCGCTGGCCTGGAGCGAGCTCGCCGTCGGCGATCACGGTGTCCGCCCCGGACTCGGCGACGATGTCAGCGAGCTCGGCGGCCTTGCCCTTGCCCAGGAAGGTCGCGGGGTCGGGGTGGGCACGGCGCTGGAGGATCCCGTCGAGCACCTCGGAGCCGGCGGTCTCGGCGAGCGCGGCGAGCTCGCGCAGGCTCGTCTCGGCCTCGTCGGCGTTGCCGCTGGTGTACAGGCCCGCGAGGACCACGCGCTCCAGGCGCAGCTGGCGGTACTCGACCTCGGAGACGTCCTCGAGCTCGGTGGAGAGCCCGGCGACGCGGCGCAGCGCCTGGCGGTCGGCGAGGTCGTACTGCTCGCCGTCGGCCTCCGAGGAGAAGGTGGTGGCCTGGACGGAGGCGTCGCCGCGGGAGAGGATCCGCTCGGTGAGCGGGTCGCGACGGGGGCCGACGGGTGCGGGGTCCTCCGCTGCGGGAGAGTGCTCGACGGCCCCGGTCCTTCCCGTGCTGGTCCCGTCGACGTCGAGGTCGGAATCGGGTTCGGGATGGAAGGCGATGGGCACGATCGGGGCACTCCTCTGGGTCGGGTGAAGGCGTCGTCCCAGAATCCCACGTCCCGTCGGCCGGGTCGAGGGATTTTGCGCTGGGCGGAGCCGGATCACGGTCGGATCACGCCCCTCGAGCGCGGGGGACACCCAGGAACAGAGCACGGGCCGCGCCGTGCGTCGCCGTGAGGGGCCGGGGCTCCGTATCCTGCGGGGGTGGACGAGCACTACTTCACCGCGAACCCCTCCGCCCGGGACCGTCGATTCCCCCTGCCCGTGCGTCTGGCCGGGCGGGACCTGGACCTCGTCTCCTCCTCCGCCGTGTTCAGCGGGCACGGGCTCGACAAGGCGACGGCGGTGCTGCTGGACCGGCTCGACGAGGTCGCGGAGCCCCCGGAGGGCGGGACGCTCGTGGACCTCGGCTGCGGCTGGGGGCCGATCGCCCTGACGGCGGCGCTGCTGCATCCCGGGGTCGAGGTGTGGGCGGTGGACGTCAGCGAGCGCGCCCGCGAGCTCACCGCCGAGAACGCGCGCCGCGCGGGCGTGGAGAACCTGCGGGTTCTCGCGCCGGAGGAGATCCCCGGGGATCTCGCCGTGGACACCCTGTGGTCGAACCCGCCGATCCGCATCGGGAAGCCGGCGCTGCACGAGCTCCTGCGCGAGTGGACGGCGCGTCTGCGGCCGACGGGCACCGCCGCGCTGGTGGTGGGGAAGAACCTCGGCGCCGACCCGCTCGCGCGCTGGCTCGGCGAGCTGCTGCCCGCGCGGGAGGTCGGCAAGGCGGCGAGCGCGAAGGGCTTCCGGGTGCTGGAGATCGGTCCCGAGAGCTGACGGGGCGGCGGCAGCGCACCCGCTCCGCCGTCGCGCTCCGGCGACCAGAGCTCAGCCGCTCAGACGGCCGGTCCGCCGGCGCTCAGCCGCTCAGGCGCTCAGCAGGGTCGTCCCGTCGGCGACCAGCTGGGCGGGGCCGCTGAGCGTGACCTCCCCCTCCTCGGTCCAGCCCACCTCGAGCCGCCCTCCGGGCACGTCCACCGTCCACGGCGTGCGGGATTCGTCCCCGGCGCGCAGCGCCGCGGCGACCGCGACGGCGGCGACACCGGTGCCGCAGGAGCGGGTCTCCCCCACCCCGCGCTCGTGGACGCGCATCGCGACGTGGTGCGGACCGCGCTCGCTGACCAGCTCGATGTTCGCCCCGTCCGCGGGCTCCGGGTCCAGGGCGGGTCGGCGTGAGAGGTCGAGGCCGTCGAGGTCCACGTCCGCGGGCAGGAAGGCGACCGCGTGGGGGTTGCCCATGTCGACGTCGGTCGCGTCCAGGCGCAGCCCGGCGATCTCGACCGCGCGCGCCTCCGGGAGCGTGCGGGAAGCGCCCATGCCGACGCGCACCTGCCAGGGCGCCCCGGGGCCCGTCGGCCGCTCGAGGATCTCGACGGCGCGCACGCCGGCGCGGGTGAGGATCGCGAAGCGGTCCTCGCGCACGTGCCCGGCGCGCTGGAGGTGCGCGGCCAGGACACGGACCCCGTTGCCGCACATCTCCGCGATCGAGCCGTCGGCGTTGCGGTAGTCCATGAACCATTCGGGGGCGTCGGCAGGGGCGTCGATCCCGGCGGCGCGGGAGCGGACGGCGCGGATCACGCCGTCGCCGCCGATCCCGGCACGACGGTCGGCGAGCGCGGCGACGCGGGCGGCGTCCAGCTCGAGCCGGCCGTCGGGGTCGTCGAGGATCACGAAGTCGTTCTCGGTGCCGTGGCCCTTGGTGAAGTCGAGGGGTGCGCTCATGGCGGAAGCCTACGGCCGGGCGTCGCCGGCCGCTGTGTCCTGCGCCTCGAGGACGGCGAGCGCCCGCGTGAGGAGGGGGGCGCCGTCCGCGTGCTCGTCCGCGTCGAGCCAGTGCACCCGCGCATCGCGGCGGAACCAGGTGTCCTGCTTGCGGACCAGTCGGCGGGTGCCGGTGACGGTGTCCTGGATCGCCTGGGCGCAGTCGAGGGTGCCGTCGAGCACGGCCAGTCCCTGCTCGTAGCCGATCGCCCGGCGTGCGGTGAGTCCGCGGTCCAGTCCCTTCTCCCGCAGCGCGCGGATCTCCTCGAGCAGGCCGGCCTCGACCATGAGGTCCACGCGCGCGGCGATCCGCTCGTGGAGCAGGGCGCGGTCGCGGCGCAGCCCGATCTGCACGGTGGAGGCGTCGGCGTACAGGGGGCGGGGCAGGAAGGCGGTGAAGGGTCGCCCGGTGAGGGCGCCGACCTCGAGGGCGCGCACGATCCGGCGCGCGTCGCGGGGGCCGATGATCCCGGCGGCCTCGGGGTCGCTCGCGGCGAGCTCGCGGTGCAGCACCTCCGTCCCCTCCTGCGCGATGCGCTGCTCGAGGCGCTCGCGCAGGGCGGCGTCGGTGGGCGGGAACTCGATGTCGTCGAGCACGGCGCGCACGTACAGCCCGGAGCCGCCGACCAGGATCGGGGTCCTGCGCCGCGACCGGATCGCGGCGATCGCCTCACGCGCGTCGCGCTGATAGGCGGAGACGCTGGCCTCCTCGGTGACCTCGAGGACGTCCAGCAGGTGATGGGGCACCCCGGCGCGCTCCTCGGGGGTGACCTTCGCGGTGCCGATGTCCATGCCGCGGTACAGCTGGAGGGCGTCGGCGTTGATCACCTCGCCGTCGAGCTGCCGGGCCAGGGCGATCGCGAGGTCCGACTTCCCCGTCGCGGTCGCGCCCACCACGGCGATCAGCGGAGTGTCCGCCGAGGCGGGGACGGGGTCCTGCGCGCTGTGCTCCACAGCCCGCACTGTAGTCGTGTGGGTGGTGTCACCGGGCTCCCCGGGGCACGGGCCCTGCCCTGTTCCCCGGTGGAGGGAGTAGGGTGATCGGCGATCCTGGCACGGACACGCCTGCCAGGCCCTACGTCCAACGCCCGAGGTGGGAAGTGACTGCACCGAACGAGTCCCCTGTCAGGTCGGACTCGGCCACTGGTCTGGCCCCTGTGACCATGGCGAGGCTCGAGGAGAGCCTCACCCGCCATGGCTATGCCTTCGTCGAGGACGATGAGCACGCGGAGATCGTCCGCGCACGCTTCGACGACTACCGCTTCCAGTTCATGCTCACCGGAGAGGATCTCGGCGTGCTGCAGACCCGCGGCCGCTGGAGCCATTCGGTGGACGTCTCGCGCAAGGTCGAGATGGTCAAGCTCTGCAACGAGTGGAACATGAACCGCATCTGGCCGAAGGTCTACGTGCGCCGCGAGTCCGAGGGGCTCCTCGGCGTCTACGGCGAGCTGGCCGCGGACTTCCGCGCCGGCGCCCTCGACTCCCAGATCGACAGCGCGATCAAGTGCGGGCTCAGCACCGTGATCGCCTTCTTCCACAGCCTGGAGGAGCGCCTCGGCGCCGAGCTCGACGACCTCGACACCTGAGGTCCGCCTCCTGCGCAGCACGGGCCGGGGTCCTCGCGAGCGATCGCGAGGGCCCCGGCTCGTCCGTGTGCGCCGGCCGCGGCCGACGGGCAGGTCGGGCGTCGGCCGCGGCCGACGGCGGGGCCTCCCGCCGACGGCTCAGCCGCGGCGCAGGCTCGGCATCCCGAGGGTGACCGGGCCGGCCGGCGCCGCTCCCCCGTGGCCGGTGCCGCAGGAGCCGCCCGCGTCCAGGCCCTGCACGCCCGCCTCCCAGGCGTCGCCGGCGCGGGTGCGCCGCACCGAGAAGCGCGGGTCCCCGGCGCGCAGCGGCGCCCCCGCCTCGAGGGCGCTGTCCGCGATGAGGTAGTGCGGCGCGGCATGGGTGACCGTGGCGGTGACCAGGTCGCCGGGTCGGGGTCGCTGCGCCTCGGGCAGGTCCGTGGGCAGGGAGAAGTGCACCAGGCGGTGGTCGCGGGCGCGGCCGGAGAGGCGGCGGGTCTCGGCGTCGCGGTCCCCCTCGCCCTCGGCGACGAGGATCTCGACGCCGCGGCCCTCCTGGGCCAGGTTCTCCTCGTGGGCGATGCGGTCCTGGAGGGCGACGAGCCGCTCGAAACGCTCCTGCACGACCTCCTTGGGGATCTGGTCCTCCATGGTCGCCGCGGGGGTGCCGGGGCGGATGGAGTACTGGAAGGTGAAGGCGCTGGAGAAGCGGGAGGCCTCGACCACCTCGAGGGTGCGCCGGAAGTCGTCCTCGGTCTCACCGGGGAAGCCGACGATGATGTCGGTGGTGATCGCGGCCTCGGGGATCCGCTCACGGACCCGGTCCAGGATGCCGAGGAACTTCTTGGAGCGGTAGGAGCGCTTCATGCGGCGCAGCACGTCGTCGGAGCCGGACTGCAGCGGCATGTGCAGCTGGGGCATGACGTTGTCCGTCTCGGCCATCGCGTCGATGACGTCGTCGGTGAACATCGCAGGGTGCGGGGAGGTGAAGCGCACGCGCTCCAGACCGTCGACGTCACCGCAGGCACGCAGCAGCTTCGCGAAGGCGCCGCGGTCCCCGAACTCCACGCCGTAGGAGTTCACGTTCTGGCCCAGCAGCGTCACCTCGATCGCGCCGGAGTCGACCGCGTCGCGCACCTCGGCGAGCACGTCGCCGGGGCGGCGGTCCTTCTCCTTGCCGCGCAGGGAGGGGACGATGCAGAAGGTGCACGTGTTGTTGCAGCCCACGGAGATCGACACCCACGCCGCGTAGGCGGACTCGCGCCGGGTGGGCAGCGTGGAGGGGAAGACGTCCAAGGACTCGAGGATCTCGACCTGTGCCTCGGCGTTGTGGCGGGCGCGGTCCAGCAGCACCGGCAGCGAGCCGATGTTGTGGGTGCCGAAGACGACGTCGACCCACGGGGCGCGCTCGACGATCGCGGCGCGATCCTTCTGCGCGAGGCAGCCGCCGACCGCGATCTGCATCCCCGGGTTCGCGTCCTTGCCGGGACGCAGCCCGCCGAGGGTGCCGTAGAGCTTGTTGTCCGCGTTCTCCCGCACCGCGCAGGTGTTGAACACGATCACGTCGACCTCGCCGCGCCGCGGGTCCGCTCCCGAGGGTGCGGCGCTGTAGCCGGAGTCCTCGAGCATGCCGGTGAGGCGCTCGGAGTCGTGCACGTTCATCTGGCAGCCGAAGGTGCGCACCTGGTAGGTGCCGCGCTGCGGGGCGGGGGCGGTGAGAGACATAGTGGATCCAGGGTACGGCGCGACGCGTGCTCGGCCCCTGCGGCGGACGGGGTGATCCCTCCCCCATCGACGCGTCCCGCCCCTCCGGCCAAGGTCACAAGATCATGACGGTGGGCCCTCGCCGCTCGGGAGAGGCAGGAAGGTGCCCTAGCGTTCCGGTATGACACATGCCACGCCCGGTCCCGTGAGCGGCGACGACGCCGCGGCACGGCCCCTCGTCCAGCTCTCCGGGGTGCAGAAGCACTTCGGGGACCTGCACGTGCTCAAGGACATCGATCTCGAGGTCGCCGCGGGCGAGGTCGTGGTGGTGCTGGGCCCCTCCGGCTCGGGCAAGTCGACCCTGTGTCGCACCATCAACCGGCTCGAGACGATCGACGAGGGAGAGATCCGGATCGACGGGACCGTGCTGCCCACCTCCGGCAAGGGCCTCGCCGCGCTGCGCTCCGAGGTCGGGATGGTGTTCCAGTCCTTCAACCTCTTCGCCCACAAGACCGTGCTGCAGAACGTGAGCGTCGCCCCGATCAAGGTCAAGGGCGTCCCGCGGGCGCAGGCCGAGAAGGAGGCCATGGCGCTGCTGGAGCGGGTGGGGGTCGCCGATCAGGCCGACAAGCTCCCCGCCCAGCTCTCCGGCGGCCAGCAGCAGCGCGTCGCGATCGCTCGCTCACTGGCCATGAAGCCCAAGGTGATGCTCTTCGACGAGCCGACCTCCGCCCTGGACCCGGAGATGATCAGCGAGGTCATCGAGGTGATGACCGACCTCGCCAAGGAGGGGATGACGATGATCGTGGTGACCCATGAGATGGGATTCGCCCACCGCACCGCGGACCGCGTGGTGTTCATGGACTCCGGGCGGATCGTCGAGGTGCGCGAGCCCGAGGCGTTCTTCTCCTCCCCCGAGACCGACCGCGCGAAGGACTTCCTCGGCAAGATCCTCCACCACTGAGCGCGGTCCCCCCGCCGCTGCCGAGTTCCGCCCCACCGCACCTCCCGACCGCTCCGACATGGACGGCACCGCCGCCGTCCGCCCCCGATCCCGCAGCACCCGACGCTAGGAGAACATCATGGCCAGCCCCCTGAACCGTCGCCTCTTCCTCACCGGATCCGTCGGGGCCGCCGCGGCCCTCGGCCTCGCCGCCTGCGGCGGCACCGGAGGGGGCGAGCCCGAAGCCGCCGAGGTCGACCCCTCCTCCTTCGCCGAGGGCTCGACCATGGCCGCCCTTGCAGAGGCCGGGAAGATCACGATCGGCACCAAGTTCGACCAGCCTCTGTTCGGCCAGGCCGGCCCCGACGGCACGCCCGTCGGCTTCGACGTCGAGATCGGGAAGATCCTCGCCGGCGCGCTCGGCATCGAGGCGGGGAACATCGAGTGGGTCGAGACCGTCTCCGCGAACCGCGAGCCGTTCATCGAGAACGGCCAGGTGGACCTGGTCGTCGCGACCTACACCATCAACGACACCCGCAAGGAGGTCGTGGACTTCGCGGGCCCGTACTACGTCGCCGGTCAGGCCCTGATGGTGCTGGTGGACAACGAGGACATCACCGGGGAGGACTCCCTGGCCGGGAAGAAGGTCGCCTCGGTCGAGGGCTCCACCCCGGCCCAGTACATCCTCGACAACCACCCCGACGCGGATCTGGTCAACTTCGACACGTACTCCAACTGCGTCACCGCCCTGATCAACGGCCAGGTCGACGTGGTCACCACCGACAACGTCATCCTCGCAGGCTTCGTCGAGTCCGATCCGGACAACCTCAAGCTCGTGAACGACGGCGAGACCTTCACGGAGGAGCCCTACGGAGTGGGACTGGCCAAGGGCGACGACGACTTCCGCACCTTCCTCAACGACACCCTCGAGGCCGCCTACGAGGACGGCTCCTGGGCGGAGGCCTGGGAGAGCACCGCCGGGGTGGTGCTGCCCACCCCGGAGCCGCCCGCCGTGGACCGGTACTGATCCCCCGGGTCGGGGGCACGCGCTGTCGCGCCCCCGGCCCGCCCCGTCCGCCTCGCTCTGCCGCACCCCGTCCGGCGTGGCCCGGTCTCCTCCGGCCTCGCCCGAGGGCATCGCACCCGCTGGATCACCGCCCCGAGCACCGCGCCGGTTCCCCGCCGAGCGCGCCGACGTCCCCGCCAGGAGCCTTCATGGGAACCTTCGTCATCGAGCGCGAGATGCTCTGGACCGCGTTCAGCACGACGCTGTCGCTCGCGGCGGTCTCCGGGCTGCTCGCCCTCGTGGTCGGCACGCTCGTCGCCGCGCTGCGGGTGTCCCCGTACCGGCCGCTGCGCCTGGTCGCGACCGCCTACACGGAGTTCCTGCGCAACACCCCGCTGACGATCGTGTTCTTCTTCTACGTCTTCGTCACCCCGTCGATCGGCTTCGCCTTCGACTACCGCACCGCCGCGACGATCGCCCTGACCTGCTACACCTCCGCCTTCGTGGCCGAGGCGGTGCGCTCGGGCATCAACTCCGTGGCGGTGGGCCAGGCGGAGGCGGCGCGCTCGCTGGGGATGTCGTTCCGGCAGAACCTCCTGATCGTGGTGCTCCCCCAGGCGTTCCGCACCGCGATCCCGCCGCTGATCAGCGTGATCATCGCGCTGGTGAAGAACACCTCGGTGGCCGGCGCCTTCGGCGTGTTCGAGCTGTTCGCCATGTCCCGGCGCCTGACCAACGTGTACTCCGCCGACGTCATCGCGATCCTGCTCGGCGTGGCCCTGTTCTACCTGGTGATCTGCATCCCGCTCGGCCAGCTGGCCGGGCGCCTCGAACGGAAGGTGGCGTTCGCCCGATGAGCAGCAGCAGCGGCCCCGTGCTCTACGACGTCGCCGGCCCCGAGGAGCGGGCGCGGGAGCGTCGCATCTCGATCGTGCTCGCCCTCGTGCTGGTGGTCCTCGGTGGCGGGCTGATCGTCCTGCTCGCCCGCAACGGGGCGTTCGACGACCGGTGGCTCGTGCTGGTGGACGTCCCGCCGAACTTCGCGGGATACGAGACCCAGCACGTCTGGCAGGCGGTGTTCCGCGGCCTGCTCAACACCCTGCTCGCCGCGGCGATCGCGCTGCCGCTGGCGGCGCTGCTCGCGCTGGTGCTCGTCTCCCTGCGCTCCTCGCCCTTCGCGCCGGTGCGCTGGGCCGTCGTCGCCGTGACGGAGTTCCTCCGCGGCCTTCCCGTGGTGCTGGTGATGTTCTTCGGGATCCTCGTGCTGCCGGGGGCGACGCAGCTGGTCGCGGTGGTGTTCGGGCTGACGCTGTACAACGCGGCGGTGTTCGCGGAGATCCTGCGTGCCGGGATCGCGGCGCTGCCCAAGGGGCAGACGGAGGCGGCGGAGTCCCTGGGGATGGGGCCCTTCCTCACCTACCGGGACATCCAGCTGCCGCAGGCGGTGCGGATGATGATGCCCTCGCTGATCGCCCAGGGCGTGGTGCTGGTGAAGGACTCCTCGCTCGGCTACATCGTCGGCTACGCGGAGCTGCTGCGCAGCGTGAGCCGGGTGGCGGACGCGCTGACCAATGCGCAGTACCTGCTGCCGCTGCTGACCGTGGGCGCGGCGGTGTACATCGCGCTGAACATCAGCCTGTCGCGCCTGGCGGTGTGGGTGCAGCGCCGAAGCAGCTTCGCCCGTCGCGCCCCGGCCCGGGTGGTGGGCACTCCCCCGATCCCCTGACCGGGGCAGCGCGATGGACTGTCCCCGGCACGCCGGCCTCCTACCGCCGGCCGTGCTCAGGCGGCGGGGTCCTCGACGGCGGCGCGCAGCTCCCCCGCGATCACGTGGACGGCCAGATCACCGGGATAGCCCTTGCGGGTCAGGAGCGCATCGAGCCGGCGGGAGAGCCGGCGGCGGTGGCTGCCGTCGCGCTCCTCGCGCAGCCGTTCCCGGTCGCGGTGGTCGATGCGGGATCGGACCAGCTCGCGGCAGCGCTGCTCCTCGTCGCTCTGCCCTTCCGAGAGGGCGGCCTCGATCAGCTCGGCGTCGACGCGCCGGGCCTCGAGCTCGCGGCGCAGCGCCTCGTCGCCGAGCGCGCGCAGGGAGCGACGCTGCTGGACCCAGTCGCGGGCGAAGGCGGCGTCGTCGATCAGGCCGGCGCGGGCGATCCGGGCCATCGCCTCGTGGGCGACGTCCGCGGGCACCTCTCGCTCGGCGAGGCGGCCGCGCATCTCGCCCTCGGAGCGGCGCCGCGTGGACAGCAGACGCATCAGGTAGCGGCACTCGTGCACGACCGCCTTCTCGCGGGCGCGCTGCTCCTCGCTCTCCTCGGGACGGGGCCGCTCGAGGATCTCGCGGGTGCGCGCGGCGAGCTGCTCGGTCACCTGCTGCGCAGGGTGCGGGCGCCGGGCGGGGGCCTCCCCCTCCGGGGAGCTCGAGCCCCGGGAGCGAGGCAGGGACCGGGCAGCGTGCGGGGCCGCGCCCGCGGACCGTGCGGGGACGCCGGCGGCGCCGACGACCTGCTGGTCGCCGGCGCCGCCGGGGTGATGCCGAGGAGTCATCGCTCAGATGGTGGCGGGGACGTCCTCGTCGAGGAACTCGTCCTCGCCCAGCACGTCCTCGGCTCCGACCTCGGCCTCGGGGGCGGACTGCTCCGCGGCGTACTTGCCGACGCCGAGGGTGCGCAGGATCTTCTCCTCGATCTCCGCGGCGAGATCGGGGTTGTCCTTGAGGAACTGGCGAGAGTTCTCCTTGCCCTGCCCCAGCTGGTCGCCCTCGTAGGTGAACCAGGCGCCGGACTTGCGGACCACGCCGTGCTCCACGCCGAGATCGATCAGGCCGCCCTCGCGGGAGATGCCCTCGCCGTAGAGGATGTCGAACTCGGCCTGCTTGAAGGGCGGGGCCATCTTGTTTTTGACGACCTTGACGCGGGTGCGGTTGCCGACGGCGTCGGACCCGGACTTCAGGGTCTCGATGCGGCGGATGTCCATGCGGACCGAGGCGTAGAACTTCAGCGCCTTACCGCCGGTGGTGGTCTCGGGGCTGCCGAAGAAGACGCCGATCTTCTCGCGCAGCTGGTTGATGAAGATCGCGGTAGTGCCCGAGGAGGACAGCGCGCCGGTGAGCTTGCGCAGCGCCTGCGACATGAGACGGGCCTGGAGGCCGACGTGGGAGTCGCCCATCTCGCCCTCGATCTCGGCCTTGGGCACGAGCGCGGCGACGGAGTCGACCACGACGATGTCCAGCGCGCCGGAGCGGATCAGCATGTCGGTGATCTCGAGAGCCTGCTCGCCGGTGTCCGGCTGGGAGACCAGCAGGGCGTCGGTGTCCACGCCGAGCTTCTTGGCGTACTCGGGGTCCAGCGCGTGCTCGGCGTCGATGAACGCGGCGATGCCGCCGTTGCGCTGCGCGTTGGCGACCGCGTGGAGGGCGACGGTGGTCTTGCCCGAGGACTCCGGACCGTAGATCTCGACGATGCGGCCGCGGGGCAGGCCGCCGACGCCGAGGGCGGCGTCCAGCGCGACCGAGCCGGTGGGGATGACCTCGACGGGCGGGCGGGTGTCGTCGCCGAGCCGCATGATCGATCCCTTGCCGAACTGGCGGTCGATCTGGGCGAGGGCGTTGTCGAGGGAGGAGCCGCGATCCTTCGCGGTGGACTTGGGGGCGGACTTCGATGCAGCCATGGGGTGTTCCTTCCTGAGGGCCGGGTGAGCCGACGTGGTGACCTTGCGGCCACAGTAGGCGCCGACCCCGACATTCGCCGCTGCCCCGCAGCCCCTGTGGATGACGGGGCAGTGGGGAGGAGAAGTGCTGAGGCGGGCACGATGCCCGGGGACCGACGAACACAGACTACCGAACAGACGTTCGAACTCAAGTCGGTCGCGGGCGTGTCGCGCCGCGCGTTCCGCAGTGATCCGGGGACCGCCCGGCGAACGGTCCCGACGGCCGGGGGCGGGACACGGTGGGTGCGGCGCTCCGAGCGGGAGCGAGGCCGGACCGGCGGCGGCGCCGGCCCCAGCTGGATGTCAGCGTCGTCGCTGCTCGACGGGGATCTCCCAGCGGGCGGACTCGGGGACCTCCATCGCCTCGCACAGCGCGGTCCACACCGCACGCACGGCGACCCCGTGCTCGAGGGCCTCGGCGGCGGTCAGGCCGCCGACCTCCTCGAGCACGAGGTCGTGGGTGTAGGTGCGGGCCAGCGCGGGGCCGAACACGTGATCGGCCAGCTCCGCGAACTCGCTGCGCCGCACCTCAGCTGGCGCCGACCAGCGGCGCGGTGCCGTCGGCGAGGCCCTCGGGGACGGTGTCCGGGATCGTCACGCGCTCGGCGACCGCGATGCGGTCGGAGACCTCGCGCAGCACGAAGGACAGCGGGAGACCGAGGGCGTCGGTCACGGAGACGAGCAGCTCGCTGGAGGCCTCCTTCTGCCCGCGCTCGATCTCGCTGAGATAGCCCAGCGAGACGCGCGCGTCGGAGGACACCTGCCGCAGCGTGCGGCCCTGGGCACGGCGCGCATCGCGCAGCACGTCCCCCAGCTCCTGACGGAACAGGATCATGGACCTTCCTCCCTTCCTCTGACTCTGGATGAACTTCTCATGCACCTCTGGGATGCGGTACGCCGTCGTCATCACATGGAGCCCAACGCGTCCTCCCGCGAGTGTGTTCCACAGAGTGTAGTGGGCCACGTCCGAGGGTTCGCTGGAGATGTGCACGGTGGACGTCGGGGAGGAGAGGACCGCGTCGTCCCCGGCTGATCAGGACTCGGACGGATCGGCGAGCTCGGCGGCGAGCTCGGCGAGGGCCTCCTGGACGGCGAGGGCCCGGATCTCGGCTCTCCCGCCGCTGAGACGGACCTCACGGGTGCGGGCGGGACCGCCGCGTCGGGCGATCCCGAGGTGCACCGTGCCCTCCGGCACACCCCGCGCGTCGGGGCCGGGGCCGGCCACTCCGGTCGTGGAGACGGCGAGGTCGGCGTCGTACAGCCGCTGCGCGCCCTCGGCCATCGCGGCGGCGACCTCCGCGGTCACCGCGCCGGTGCGCTCGAGCAGCCCGGCGTCCACGCCGAGCACTCGGGTCTTCGCCGAGTAGGAGTAGCAGGCCGCTCCCCCGGCGACGACATCGCTCGCCCCGGGCACGTCGACCAGTCGGGCCACGACCGCGCCGGCCGTGAGCGACTCGGCGGTCGCGAGGGACCAGCCGCGCTCGCGTGCCGCGTCGATCACCGCGGCGGTGTCCGTCACCGCGGCGGGGGTCCCGCTCACGCCTGCCCGGTCCCCGCCGAGAGCGCCTCACGGCGCAGGCGCAGGCCGTCCTTGAGGTTCACCAGGCCGGACCACACGGTCAGCACCACGGCCAGCAGCACCAGGGCCAGGCCGATCCAGCGCGCCGGGGACCACCACAGCTCGAAGGGGATGAGGCAGAAGGTGATCGCGATGGACTGCACCATCGTCTTCGCCTTGCCGGCCATGTTCGCCGGCAGCGCCCCGTACTTCAGGATGGTGAAGCGCATGACGGTGATGCCGATCTCGCGCACCAGGATCAGCACGGTCATCCACCAGGGGACGTACTCCCACACGGAGAGCATGATCAGCGCCGCGCCGGTGATCGCCTTGTCCGCGATCGGGTCCATGATCTTGCCGAAGTCGGTGATCAGGTTGCGGCTGCGGGCGAGGTGCCCGTCGACGAAGTCGGTGATCATCGCCAGGACGAACACCGCGGCGACGAGCAGTCGGCCCGGCACGGTGTCCGGGTAGAGGATCGCGAGCACCACCAGCAGCGGCACCATGACGCAGCGCAGCATGGTGAGGATGTTGGCGATGTTCCACAGCGGGACCTCGGCCTCGGGCTTCGTGGTCATCGGTGCTCCTGGGGTGCGGCGGGACGGGATACGAGGGAAGGACGGGGGCGGGACGCTCAGCGGCCGGTGAGGCTCCAGGCGTCCTCGCTCTCCTCGTCGTCCTCGTCGTAGAAGTCGACGGCGGGCTCGGTGCCGTCGTCGGCGAGCGGGTCGCTGCCGTACCGGTCGGCACTCCCCTCGCCCACGGGCTCGGTCGGCTCGGGCTCGAGGTCCACGGCCTGGTCGGCGCCGTAGGGCTCGTCGCCCTCCCCGCTCGGGGCCTCCTCCCCGCGGATGCGGGCGATCGCGGTGCCGAGCTCGTCGGGGTGGACGAGCACGTCGCGGGCCTTGGATCCCTCGGAGGGGCCGACGATCTCGCGGGACTCGAGCAGGTCCATCAGCCGGCCCGCCTTCGCGAAGCCGACGCGCAGCTTGCGCTGCAGCATGGAGGTCGAGCCGAACTGCGTGGTGACCACGAGCTCCGCGGCCTGCAGCAGCACCTCGAGATCGTCGCCGATGTCGTCGTCGATCTGCTTCTTCTCCGCGACGACGGTGACGTCCTCGCGGTAGTTCGGCGTCATCTGCGTCTTGACGTGGTCGACGACCTTGTGGATCTCCGACTCGTTGACCCAGGCGCCCTGGACGCGCATCGGCTTCGCCTTGCCCATCGGGTGGAACAGGGCGTCGCCCTGGCCGATGAGCTTCTCCGCGCCGGGCGTGTCGAGGATGACGCGGGAGTCCTGCAGGGAGGAGGTCGAGAAGGCGAGGCGGCTGGGCACGTTCGCCTTGATGATGCCGGTGACGACGTCGACCGACGGGCGCTGCGTGGCGAGGATCAGGTGGATCCCCGCGGCACGGGCGAGCTGGGTGATGCGCTGGATCGAGGCCTCGACGTCGCGGGGGGCGACCATCATGAGGTCCGCGAGCTCGTCGACGACCACCAGCAGGTACGGGTAGGGGGCCAGGCGCCGCTCGCTGCCGGCGGGGACCTGCACCTCCCCGGCGCGGACGGCCTTGTTGAAGTCGTCGATGTGCTTGAACCCGAAGGCGGCGAGGTCGTCGTAGCGGGCGTCCATCTCCTTGACGACCCACTCGAGCGCCTCGGCGGCCTTCTTCGGGTTGGTGATGATCGGGGTGATCAGGTGCGGGATGCCCTCGTAGATGGTGAGCTCCACGCGCTTGGGATCCACCAGCACCATCCGCACCTCCTCCGGGGTGGCGCGCATGAGGATCGAGGTGATCATCGAGTTGACGAAGCTGGACTTGCCGGCGCCGGTGGCGCCCGCGACCAGCAGGTGGGGCATCTTGGCGAGGTTCGCGACGACGTAGCCGCCCTCGACGTCCTTGCCCACGCCCATCACCAGCGGGTGCTCGTTGCGGCGGGCGACCTGGCTGCGCAGCACGTCGCCGAGCGCGACGGTCTCGCGGTCGGTGTTGGGGATCTCGATGCCGATCGCCTTCTTGCCGGGGATCGGCGAGAGGATGCGCACGTCCGAGCTCGCGACCGCGTAGGCGATGTTCTTGTCCAGCGCCGTGACCTTCTCGACCTTGGTGCCGGGCTCGAGCTCGACCTCGTAGCGGGTGACCGTCGGGCCGCGGGAGAAGCCCACCACCTCGGCGGCGACCTTGAACTGCTCGAAGACCTCCTCGAGCGCCCTGACCACCTGGTCGTTGGCCTCGGAGCGGGACTTGTGCGGGGGGCCCTCGAGCAGGAAGGAGGACTCCGGCAGGGTGTAGACCACGTCGCCGGCGAGCTCGAGCTGCTCGCCCGCGCGGGGCAGGTCGCCCATCGGCGGATGCACCAGCTCCGCGGCGTCCTCGGTCTTCTCCGGGGCCGCCGCCGCGGCGGCCGGCACCTTCTTCGCGGGCACGGGGGTGGTGCGGTCCCCGCCGCGGGCCCCCTTGGCGGGCAGCGCCGCGGTGGGCGCCTCGTCGCCGGTGGGGAAGGTCTTGGCGCGCTGGTTCTCGTCCTCGACCACGTCGAAGACCTCGGTCGCGACCTCCGGGGCGCCGCGGCGGGGGCCCGCGGGACCGGTCTTCGCGGACTTCGCGCCCTTGCCGGCGCGACCCGGCTTCTTCGCGCCGGGTCGGCCCTCCTCGGCCACGCCCTGCTCGAAGGCCTCGTCGCCGGCGTAGCCGAACGCCTCGTGATCCCGCTCGGCCTCCGCGGCCTCCGCCTTCTCCTTGCGGGTGCGGCGACGGGTGCGGGCTGCGGGCTGGGCCGCGGTCTCCTGCTCGTGCACGGCCGGGTCGACGCGGCGCGGGCGCAGGCCGAAGGCGATGCGCTCCTCGTCCTCCTCCTCGCTGCGGCCGACCATCACGTCGTACACGCCGCGCAGGCGGGAGGGAATCGACTCGACCGGCGTCGCGGTGAGCACGAGGATGCCGAAGGCGATCAGGGCGGAGTGGATGATCACGACGGCCAGCGGCGGCAGCAGCGCCTCGAGCGGCGCGGCCGCGAGATAGCCGAGCACGCCGCCGCCGCGGGCGAGGGCGTCGATGCCGTCGGCCGGGGCGGGCAGGCGCGCCGAGACCGAGGCGATGGCGGAGATCGCGGTGAGCAGCACGGCGATCCCGATCGAGATGCGGGTGTTGGCGCGCACCTGGTCGGGGCGGCGGAACATGCGCAGCGACCAGCCGGCGGCCAGCAGCGGGATCACCATGGAGGAGATCCCGAAGGTGCCGGCGACCACGGTGTGCACGGCGCCGAGCACGGGGCCGCTGGACTGCCACCACTCGACCACGGCGACGAGCACCGCAATGAGCATCAGGAACAGCGCGTAGCCGTCGCGACGCTGCTCGGGCTCGACCTCCCAGCGCTGCACCCCGATGCCGCGGACCATGCCGCCGACCATGCGAGCGATCGCCAGATAGCCGGAGCGCACTGCGCGCACCGGCAGAGGGAGCGTCGAGGGGTCGTTCGCCGCGGCTCCGCGGGTCCGGGAGTTGCCGGAGGCCGAGGAGCGGGACGAGCCTTTCGACGCACGTGCGGGGGAAGACGTACGTGTCGCCATGGTCCCGATGGTACATTCCGGCCCCCGCTCGGCCCGGGAGGCGACCCGCGCGATCCGGTCTCGCGGGGCGCGGATCACGCCGCCGACAGGGGTTCCGCCCCCGGCGCGCGCCGCGGGCACGCGTCCGGCTCGCCGGGACGCGGGTGGCTCAGGCCTCGACGACCACCGGGATGATCATGGGGCGCCGGCGCAGCCGCTGGCCGACGTAGCGGCCGACGACCCGCCGCATGACCTGCTGCAGCTGGTAGGTGTCGCGGCGGTCGGCCTGGTCGGCGACCGCCTGCTCGAGGGCCTTGACGATGTCGGGCCGGAGCCGGTCGAAGACCGCGTCGTCCTCGGCGACGCCGCGGGCGTGGATCTCGGGTCCCGCGATCAGCGCCCCGGTCTCGGAGTTCACGACCGCGAACAGGGAGATGAACCCCTCGTCGCCGAGGATTCGGCGGTCCTTGAGGTCGGCCTCGGAGATCTCGCCGACGCTCGAGCCGTCCACGTACACGTAGCCGTTGGGGATCTCCCCGACCACCTCGGCGATCCCGTCCTTGAGGTCCACGACCTGGCCGTCGCGGGCGAGGACCACGCGCTCGCGCGGCACGCCGGTGGCCTCGGCGATGCGGCCGTTGGCGATGAGGTGGCGGACCTCGCCGTGAATCGGCATGACGTTCCTCGGCCTCACGATGTTGTAGCAGTACAGCAGCTCGCCCTCGCTGGCGTGCCCGGAGGTGTGGACCTTGGCGCTGCCCTTGTGGACCACCTCGGCGCCGAGCGCCATCAGCCCGTTGACCACGCGGAAGACCGCGTTCTCGTTGCCGGGGATGAGGGAGGAGGCGAGGATGACCACGTCGCCGGGGCCGACGGAGACGCGGTGGTCGCGGTTCGCGATCCGGCCCAGCGCCGCCATCGGCTCGCCCTGGCTGCCGGTGCACATCAGCACCACCTGCTCGTCGGGCAGGGAGTCGATGCGCTTGACGTCGACGAGGGTGTCCTCGGGGACGCGGAGGTAGCCCATCTCCGCGGCGATGCCCATGTTCCGCACCATCGAACGGCCCACGAAGGCGACCTTCCGCCCGTGCGCCGCGGCGGCGTCGAGCACCTGCTGGACGCGGTGGACGTGGCTGGAGAAGGAGGCCACGACGATCTTCTGGCGTGCGCGGGCGAAGATCCCCTTCAGCACCGGACCGATCTCCTGCTCGCCGACGGTGAAGCCGGGGACCTCGGCGTTGGTGGAGTCGGTCATGAACAGGTCCACCCCGGCCTCGCCGAGGCGGGCGAAGGCGCGCAGGTCGGTGATCCGGCCGTCGAGCGGGAGCTGGTCCATCTTGAAGTCGCCGGTGTGCAGGACGGTCCCGGCGGGGGTGCTCACGTGCACCGCGAGCGCGTCGGGGATCGAGTGGTTCACGGCCACGAACTCGCACTCGAAGGGGCCGAAGCTCTCGGTCTGCCCCTCCGCGACGGCGAGGGTGAAGGGACGGATGCGGTGCTCGCGCAGCTTCGCCTCGATGAAGGCGAGGGTCAGCTGGCTGCCCACCAGCGGGATGTCGGGCTTGCGCCGCAGCAGGTAGGGCACGGCGCCGATGTGGTCCTCGTGCCCGTGGGTGAGCACGATCGCGGCGACGTCGTCGAGCCGGTCCTCGAGCATGTCGAAGTCCGGCAGGATCAGGTCCACGCCGGGCTGGGACTCCTCGGGGAAGAGCACCCCGCAGTCGACGATCAGCAGGCGGCCCTCGTACTCGAGGACGGTCATGTTGCGGCCCACGTCGCCGAGGCCGCCCAGCGGCGTGATCCGCAGCGTGCCCGGGGCGAGCTCGGGCGGTGCGGGGAGACGGTCGGTGAAGGCGGCGGTCATCTGGGTCTCCTCGGCACTCGGGCGGATCGGGTCAGAGCAGGCCGGCGGCGTCCAGTGCGGCGGAGAGCTCGCGCAGCTGGGTGGCGTCGGCGGGCAGGTGCGGCCCGCGCATCGCGGCGTGCGGCAGCACGCCCTGCAGGTGCAGCGCGGCCTTCGCCGCGACAGCGCCGGGCATCCGGTTCATGATCGCCTCGACCACGGGCACGAGCCGGCGATGGGCCTCGAGGGCGGCGGGCAGGTCGGAGCGGTCCACCGCCTCGACCATCTCCCGCTCGATGTCGCCGGCGATCTGGCTGACCACGGAGACCATGCCGGCCGCGCCGAGCGTCAGCCAGGGCAGGTTCAGCGCGTCCTCGCCGGAGTAGTAGACGAGGTCGGTCTGCGCCATGACGAGGGACGCCTGCTGGAGGTCGGCCTTGGCGTCCTTCACCGCGACGATGCGCGGGTTCTCCGCCAGGCGCAGCAGGGTCTCCAGCGCCAGCGGGATCCCGGCGCGGCCGGGGATGTCGTAGAGCATCACCGGCAGGTCGGTGGAGTCCGCGATCGCGGTGGTGTGCGAGACGACCCCGGCCTGGGAGGGCTTGGAGTAGTAGGGCGTGACCACGAGCAGCCCGTCGACGCCGACCTCGGCGTGCGCGCGGGCGAGGTCGATCGAGTGGGCGGTGTCGTAGGTGCCGACGCCGGCGACCACGGTCGCCCGCTCGCCGACGGCCTCGACCACGGCGCGGGCCAGATCGATCTTCTCGACGTCGGTGAGGGTGGGCGCCTCCCCCGTCGTGCCGGAGACGACGACGAGGTCGTGGCCGTGCTCGACGACGTGGGCGGCGAGCGACTGGGCCGCGTCGAGGTCGACGCGGTGGCCGTCCTCGCTCAGCGGGGTGACCATCGCGGTCCCCACCGCGCCGAACGGTCGCGCAGGGCGCTGGTCGGTGCTGCTCATGGTCTCCTCCAGGGGAAGTGCTGCTGCCCGGATCCTAGTGCAGGGGCGGGCCGTGTCCCGTGCCGTCCCGGCACACGGCGGGTCCGTCGGCCCCGTGCCGCGGCGGGCTCCGGCGGCGCGGCGGGCGGCGGCGGGGCGAGGGCCCGCCGCCGCGGCCTCCTCAGCGCCGGTCCGCGCCGCCGAGGTCGACGAGGATCGCCAGCGGCGTGCGCTGGCGGCCCTGGCCGAGGGGGTTGTCGGCGAAGGTCGCCTCGAGCACCTCGTTCGTGGTGGGCACGTCCGAACCCAGCACGTTGCGGCCGATGTCGTTGGCGTCCATCACGACCGTGCCGACGAAGCCGTCGCGAAGCGCGGCGGGGATGTCCGCGCCGCGGATCGCGGCGGAGATCCGCGCGGCGACCGCGTCCGGGTCCTTGGGCGGGAGCTTCGCGGAGACGTTCGAGGGGAAGGCGGAGTACGGGGTGGGCCCGTCGATCGCGCGCACGTTCGCGCCGACGACCTCGTAGAACAGGCCGCGCCTGCCGACGACCTTGCCCGCGGCGCCGACGGCGGAGGCGGCGACGACGCGCGGGAGCCCCACCTCGCGGATCGCGAGCTCCATCGTGGTCGGGTCCCCCAGGCCGATGCCGGCCGGGGTGCGGGAGACGAAGCGGCTGAGCACCTTGGCGGAGCGGCGGGGCCTGATCTCCCAGGTGAACCAGGAGCGGCCCTGCGTGATCGCGATGATCTTCTCGCTGATCACGAAGTACCAGGGCGCGCCGTCGGGGACGACGCCGCCCGGCAGGGACGCGGCGAAGGCCTCGACCCGCTCGCGGGCGATCCGCTCGACGTCGTCGCCGCGGGCGACCAGAGCGGTCTGCAGCGGCAGGCGGCGCCAGGTGCGGCCGTCGACCTCGGAGACGAGGTCGAGCTGCTTGCCCTCGTTGGCGACGTAGTCGCTCTTGGGCACGACCTCCTCCTCGGCCGCGGGCTCCGCGGCGACGGCGGCGGGGGCCGGGGCCGCGGCGAGCGCGGCCTCGTCGGCCGAGCCGCCGAGCGCGCGGGTGGCGCCCTCGGCGTCGTCGAAGAAGGTGCGCATCCACAGCTCGACGTTCAGCAGGCGCCAGAACATCAGCGTGCCGTGGTTCTCCGGATGGGCGATGTAGTCGTCGAACAGCGCGAGCACGCTCGGCGCGCCGAAGTAGGGCCGGGAGGCGAAGGATGCGGAGGCGAAGACGTCCCGCAGCTGCGGCGCGATCGAGCGGAACCACTCCCCCTCGGGGGTGGTGAAGCCTATCTTGTTGCGGCGCTTGGAGATCATGTCGGGGAGGATCCCGTCCATCGCCTCGCGCAGGATCCGCTTGTTCCAGCCGTCGTGGATGATCGCGGACTCGTCGAGGGAGAACAGGAACTTCAGCAGCTCCTTGTCGACGAAGGGGACGCGCCCCTCGATGCTGAAGCGCATCGTGTTCTTGTCCTCGTAGCGCAGCAGCGAGGGCAGGGAGGAGCGGAAGGTGTCCTCGAGCAGGCGCTCCTTGAGGTCGTCCTGGACGGAAGTGACCTTCTCGCCGCTGTGCTCGGCGACGAAGCCGGAGTTCAGCAGCGCCTCCATCGGCACGGAGGTGCGGCCGGAGAACTTGGTGCGGGCGAGCTTGCGGAGGATGTCGCGGGAGCCGACGACCTCGGAGGCGAGCTCCTTGAACCGCTTCTGGCGCCGCAGCTGGCGCAGGTAGACGTAGAAGTACGGGTTGTACCCGGCCAT
Source organism: Brachybacterium sp. AG952 (assembly GCF_004362645.1). Lineage (NCBI taxonomy): Bacteria > Bacillati > Actinomycetota > Actinomycetes > Micrococcales > Dermabacteraceae > Brachybacterium > Brachybacterium sp. AG952. The sequence goes on from NZ_SNXV01000002.1 coordinate 50,852, forward strand.
CATCTCGTCGGCGCCCTGCCCGTCCAGGAGCACGGTGATGTGCTGGCTGGCCTCGCGCATCACGGCGTACTGCGCGTAGGGGCCGGTCGAGATGATCGGCTCCTCCTGGGTGCGCACGAAGTCGTGGAGGTCCTCGAGGAACGCCTCGGGCTGCGGGTGGATCTTGTGGGCCGTGATCTGGCCGCGGTTCTCGTCCAGCAGCGCGTCGACGTAGCGCTCCTCGTCGTTGGAGGAGTTCGGGAAGACGGCGGAGAAGGTGTTCTGGCGGGAGCCGACCGCCTCGTAGCCCTCGTCCTCGGGCCGCTCGCGCAGCTGGCGCGCGATCACGGCGGCGACGGCGGAGGAGTCCAGCCCGCCGGAGAGGGAGGTGCCGACGGGGACCTCGGACTGCAGGCGCATCCGCACGGAGTCCTGGAAGCGCTCGCGGTACTCGTCCACGACCGACTGGTCGTAGGGACGGCTGGGGCGGGCGGCGATCTCGCGCAGCTCCTCCTTCAGCCGGGTGAAGGAGCGCACCTCGGTGCCGTCGGGGCGGATCTCGAGCACCTCGCCGGACATCAGGCGGTTCACGCCGGCGAAGAAGGTGCGGGAGTCGTCGTCCTGCACGCGGAACTTCAGGTAGCGGTAGACGGCGCGGTCGTCCGGCGCGGCCTTGAAGGTGCCGGAGGCGAGCAGCGAGCGGATCTCCGAGCCGAAGACGACCTTCGGCGCCCCACCGGCCTCGGAGGCGGGGTCCACGCGGTAGTAGAGCGGCTTGATGCCGAAGTGGTCGCGGGCGAGGGTGACGGTGCCGGTGGTCGCGTCGTGGATCGCGAAGGCGAACATGCCGTTGAAGCGGTCGTAGGCGGCGGTGCCCCACTCGGCGTGCGCCTCCAGCAGCACCTCGGTGTCCGAGTCGGTGCGGAAGGTGTGCCCGAGCTGCTCGAGCTCGGCGCGCAGCTCGAGGTAGTTGTAGGTCTCGCCGTTGTAGACGATGGTGTAGCGGCCGTCGGCGGTGGTCATCGGCTGGGCGCCGTGCTCGCGGTCGATGATGGCCAGGCGCCGGTGGGCGAGCCCGGCCTCGCCGTCGACGAAGAGGCCCTCGCCGTCGGGACCGCGGTGGGCCAGGGCGCCGCTCATCCGGCGGGCGATCCGCTCGGTGTCAGCGCCGTATCCGTAGGTGCCGGCGATTCCGCACATGGGGCGAGTCCTTTCGAGGGGGACGGCTGCGCCCTCGGTCCGGACGCTCGCCGCCGTGGGGCGACGACGTCGGGGACGTCGTCCGCAGGGCGCGGGACGGACCGGTCGGGCCGCCCAAGGGTATCAACGGGGCCGCGGCCGACGGAGCAGGCGCGGCGCGACGGTCAGCTTCCGCGGCGGGCGAGGACGAGGTCCTCGCCCTCGACGCGGACCTCGAGGTCGTCCAGCGAGGTGACCAGGGCGTCCGCGAGCGGGGACAGCTCCCCGGCGGGGGTGGTCGTCGTCACGGCGACGGTGCGGGCGCCGGCGGCGATCCCGGCGCGGAGCCCGCCGACGGAGTCCTCGAGGACGACGGTGCGGGAGGGCTCGACCCCGACCCGCTCGGCGCCCAGGAGGTACGGCTCCGGATCGGGCTTGCCGTGGGTGACCTGGTCCGCGGTGACCAGTCCCTCGGGCACGGGCAGCCCGGTGCGGGACCAGCGGGCCTCGAACAGGGGCCGGGTGCAGGAGGTGACGATGGTCCAGCTCGCGCGGCCCAGGGTCTCGGCGGCGGCGTCGAGTTCGGCGAGCAGCCGTTCGGTGCCGGGCAGGACGACGATCCCCTCCACGTCCTGCATCTCGAGCTCCTCGATGCGGCGGTGGGCCGCGTCGAGCTCGGCCTCGCTCGCCTCGGGCAGGATCTGGGCGAGGATGCGGCGGGCGGGCATGCCGTGATGGGCGTGGCCGAACCGGAGGTCAGTGCCCAGCTCGCGCAGGAGCGTGTTCCAGGACCGCTCGACGGCAGGGCCCGAGTCGATCAGGGTCCCGTCCATGTCCAGCAGCAGGGCGCCGGTGCACAGCGGCAGGGCGGTGTCGGGGGCGGGATCCTGGGAGTCCGTCATGCCGTCAGAATCTCATATCCCCTGGCGGACGAGCGGAGGATGTCCGGGCAGGTGATCGTAGAGTGTCGAGCATCATGACCGCCGCCGTCCCCGCCCCGTCGCCGCGCCCCGACGCCCCTGGTGCGTCCCTGCGCACGATCCGTCGCACCGGCTTCTCGATCGGGCTGGCGACGGGGCTGTACGGGATCAGCTTCGGCGCGCTCGCGACCGCCTCCGGGCTCGACCTGTGGCAGGCGATGGTGCTCTCCGCGGTGATGTTCACCGGCGGCAGCCAGTTCGCCTTCGTGGGCGTGGTCGGCGGGGGCGGCTCCGCCCTGGGCGCGGCGCTCGCCTCGCTGCTGCTGGGGATCCGCAACACGCTGTACGGGCTGATCCTCGCGCCCTCCCTGCCGCGCGGCGGGGCGAGGGGCGCGGCCCGCGCGCAGCTGACGATCGACGAGTCCGCGGCGCTGGCGGCGACGGGCACGACCGAGGCGGAGCGTCGGGCGGGGTTCTGGTCCGCCGGGGTGTGGGTGTACGTCTTCTGGAACCTGTTCACCCTCGCGGGCGCGCTGGCCGGTCAGCACATCGCCGATCCCGCGGCCTGGGGGCTCGACGCCGCCGCGGCCGGGGCGTTCATCGCGCTGCTGTGGCCGCGGCTGCGCAGCGGGGACGCGGTCGCGATCGCGGTGGCCGCGGCGTTCGTGGCGCTGCTGACCACGCCGGTGCTGCCCGCTGGGCTGCCGGTGCTCGCCGCGGCGCTGGTCGCGGTGGTGGCCGGTCTGCTGCCGTCCCGTCGCGGGGCGACGGGGCACGCAGCGCCCGAGGTCGATGCGTCGGACGACGAGCCCGCGACGGACGAGGAGGAGCGGCGATGAGCCTGCTGTGGATCGCGGTGATCGCCGCGTCGGTGCTGTCCTTCGTGCAGAAGTGGATCGGCTACCAGGCGCCGCAGGACGTGCTCGAGCGCCCCCGGATCGCGCGGATCACGCGCCTGCTGCCGATCGCGCTGCTGGGGGCGCTGGTGGCGACCCAGACCGCGGCCGACGGGACGGAGGTCGTGCTGGACGCGCGGCTGGCCGGGCTGGGCGTCGCGGTGGTGCTGCTGCTGGTGCGGGCGCCGTTCCTGGTGGTCGTGGTCGGCGCCGCCGCGGCCGCGGCCGCGCTGCGGGCGCTCGGCTGGGCCTGAGCCCGGGGTCCTGCTCGTCGCGCCGCTCGGCGCACCGCTCGCCATCACGCTCGCCCGGGCTCCCGGCGCGAGGACGCCCGACGGGTCAGCGGCGCGCGGCCTCGATCGCGCGACGGGTCGCCATGCGGGCCCCCTTGCGGTCGCGCAGCGCGTCGTAGGCCAGGGCGAGGCGGAACCAGGCGCTCCATTCCCCCTCGCGGCCGTCCTGGACCGCGGCGCGCGCGGCCTCGAACTCGGCCCGAGGGTCCTCCGCCTCGGCGTCGGCCGGGGGCTCGTACCGGGCGGAGAGGTCGCCGGCGGCCATGCCGAAGAGCATCTCGCGCCAGGTCACCCACACGGTCAGCACCAGCAGCACCACGATGCCGATGGCCAGCCCGTACCCGAGCCCTCCCCCGGCGCGCACGAAGCCCCAGGCGATCCAGCCCAGGCCCCACGCGTAGGCCGCGGTGACCAGAAGGAGCCCTGCGACCATCAGCTTCTGTCGCATCCCGGTCCCCGTCCCGGGCCTCAGCCGAGGTCCATAAAGCCGTCCAGGCCCACGGTGAGGCCCGGGTGCGAGGCGACCTCGCGCACGCCCAGCAGCACGCCGGGCATGAAGCTGATGCGGTCGAAGGAGTCGTGACGCAGCACGAACTGCTCCCCCACCCCGCCGAACTGCACGACCTCGTGGGCGACGAGGCCCCGCTGGCGCACCGCGTGGACGTGGATGCCGTCGACGACCGCGCCGCGGGCGCCGTCGGGGTCCTTCTCGGTGGCGTCCGGGACCGGTCCGAGACCTGCCGCGGCCCTGCCGCGGGCGATCGCGGCGGCGGTGTGGCGGGCGGTGCCGGAGGGAGCGTCGAGCTTGTTCTCGTGGTGCATCTCGATGATCTCGGCGCTGTCGTAGTAGCGCGCGGCGACCTCGGCGAAGCGCATGGCGAGCACGGCGCCGATCGCGAAGTTCGGGGCGATCAGCACGCCCACGCCCTCGGCGCCCGCGAGCCGCTCCCGCAGCGCCTCGAGCGACTCCTCGCTCCAGCCGGTGGTGCCGACCACGGCGTGGATGCCGTGGTCGATCAGCCAGGCGACGTTGTCGGCGGTGGCGGAGGGGACGGTGAGGTCGATCGCGACCTCGGCCCCGGCCTCGGCCACGGCGTTCAGGTCGTCGCCGCGGCCGATCCGGGCGACGAGCTCGAGGTCGTCGGCGTCCTCGACGGCGCGGCAGGCGGCGGCGCCCATGCGGCCGGCGGCGCCGAGCACGGCGACGCGGGTGGGGTGTGCGGACGACGGGGTCTGGGCGGAAGCGGGGGTCATGGCGGCTCCTGGGGTCGTAGCGGTGCAGGGAGGGACGGGGACGGGGAGGGTCCGCGAGGCGGGGTCAGCGCTCGGGGCCGACCTCGACCCGGGTGCTGTACGAGCGGGACAGGCGCGCGGCGAGGTCCCGCACGTCGGCGACGTCGACCTCCCCGATGCGGGCGAGGGTCTCGTCGACGCTGGTGTAGCGGCCGTGGACCAGCTCGATGGTGCCGAGTCGGCCCATCCGGGAGCTGGTGTCCTCGAGGCCGAGCGCGAAGGAGCCGGTGATCTGGCCCTTCGCCCGGGTCAGCTCGAGCTCGTCGATGCCCGCTTCGCCCATGCGGCCGAGCTCCTCGGCCAGCAGCTCGACGACCTGGCCCGTGCGGCCGGGACGGCAGGCGGCGTACATGCCGAACAGTCCCGCATCGCGGTAGCCGGCGCTGAAGGAGTAGACGGTGTAGGCCAGCCCCCGCTCCTCGCGGACGGACTGGAACAGGCGCGAGGACATGCCGCCGCCGAGCACGGACATGAGCACCGAGAGGGTGTGGCGGTCCTCGCTGAGCGCGGTGAGGCCCTGCCCGCCGAGGTAGATGTGGTTCTGCTCGGTGGGGCGGGCGAGACGGTGCGGGGCGAGCGCGGCGATGTCGGTGGCGATCCCCTCGCTCGGCACGGCGGTCGCGGCGCGCCGCCCGCGGGAGGGCAGCGCCCGCTCCTCCAGGCTCCAGCCGCCGCGGCGCAGGCCCGCGGCCAGGAGGCCGGCCAGCTCGTCGTGGTCGATGTCGCCGACGGCGGTGACCACGAGGTTGTCGGGCCGGTAGTGCTCGCGGTAGTGGGCGCGGACGTCCTCGATGGTGAGCGCCTCGACGCTCGCGGCGGTGCCGCCGACGGGGCGTCCGAGCGCCGTGTCGGGGCCGAGCACCTGGGCGAGGAAGGTCTCGTAGCCGACGTCGTTGGGGTCGTCCTCCGCCATGGCGAGCTCCTCGAGGATGACCTCGCGCTCGGTGGCCAGGGCGTCCTGCTCGAGGACGGAGGCGGTGATCATGTCGGTGAGGACGTCCACGGCCATCGGCACGTCGGCCGAGCGCACCCGTCCGTAGTAGAGGGTGTGCTCCTTGGCGGTGACGGCGTTGGAGTCGCCGCCCACCTCGTCGAAGGCGGTGGCGATGTCCATCGCGCTGCGGCGCCGGGTGCCCTTGAACAGCAGGTGCTCGAGCACATGGGTCGATCCCGCATGGGCGGGCGCCTCGTCGCGGGAGCCGACGGGCAGCCACAGCCCGATGCTCGCGCTGCGCACGCTGCGGTCGGTCTGGGTGAGCAGCCGCACCCCGCCGGGCAGGATGCTGCGGCGCACGCCGGTCGCGGCGTCGAGGATGACGTCGGAGGCAGGATCGTCGTACAGGAGGTCGGAAGGCATCGCTCGATTGTTCCACGGGGCGGGTGGGAGGTCGCCGAGCCGTTCGTCACGGCGACCGGAGTGCACGGAGGGGAGGCGCCCGAGCTCGGGCGCCTCCCCTCCTGCTGTCGCCGGCCCCTGCGGGCGGGCGGACGGATCACTGCACGAGGATCACTCGGCGGTGGTCTCCTCGGCGGCGACCGATGCCTGCGACTCGACAGCCTCGGCGGACTCGGCCTCGTCCTCGATCGTGGCGAGGGAGATCTTGCCGCGGGCGTCGATCTCGCGGATCTCCACCTCGATCTTCTGGCCGACCTTGGCGACGTCCTCGACGTTCTCGACCCGCTTGCCGCCGTTGAGCTTGCGCAGCTGGGTGACGTGGAGCAGGCCGTCCTTGCCCGGGGTGAGCGAGACGAAGGCGCCGAAGTCGACCACGCGCACGACGGTGCCGAGGTAGCGCTCGCCGACCTCGGGGACCATCGGGTTGGCGATGGCGTTGACCGCGGAGCGGGCCGCCTCGGCCGAGGGGCCGTCGGTCGCGCCGATGTAGACGGTGCCGTCATCCTCGATGGTGATGTCGGCGCCGGTGTCGTCCTGGATCTGGTTGATCATCTGGCCCTTCGGGCCGATGACCGCACCGATCTTGTCGACGGGGATGGTCACCGCCAGCACGCGCGGGGCGTGCGGGCTCATCTCGTCGGGCGCGTCGATCGCCTCGCCCAGCACCGAGAGGATCGCCAGGCGCGCCTCGTGGGCCTGCGAGAGGGCGCCGGTGAGCACCGAGGCGGGCAGGCCGTCGAGCTTGGTGTCCAGCTGGATGGCGGTGACGAACTCCGAGGTGCCGGCGACCTTGAAGTCCATGTCGCCGAAGGCGTCCTCGGCCCCGAGGATGTCGGTGAGCGCCGCGTAGCGGGTCTCTCCGTCCACCGTGTCGGAGATCAGGCCCATCGCGATGCCGGCGACCGGGGCGCGCAGCGGCACGCCGGCGTTCAGCAGCGAGAGGGTCGAGGCGCAGACGGAGCCCATCGAGGTCGAGCCGTTGGAGCCGAGGGCCTCGGACACCTGACGGATCGCGTAGGGGAACTCCTCGCGGCTGGGCAGCACCGGCACGATGGCGCGCTCGGCGAGCATGCCATGGCCCACCTCGCGGCGCTTCGGGGAGCCGACGCGGCCGGTCTCGCCGGTGGAGTACGGCGGGAAGTTGTAGTGGTGGATGTAGCGCTTGCGGTCGACGGGCCCGAGGGAGTCGATCTGCTGCTCCATCTTGAGCATGTTCAGCGTGGAGACGCCCAGGATCTGGGTCTCGCCGCGCTGGAACAGTGCCGAGCCGTGCACGCGCGGGAGCACCTCGACCTCGGCGGAGAGAGCGCGGATGTCGCGCAGGCCGCGGCCGTCGATGCGGACGCCCTCGGTGAGGACCTTCTTGCGCACGACCTGCTTGGTCAGCGCGCGGAAGGCGCCGGAGACCTCGGACTCGCGGCCCTCGAGCTGCGCACCCTCGGCGGACAGCTCGGCGATGACCTCGCCGAGCAGCTGCTCGGTGCGCTCCTCGCGCTCGGTCTTCGCGGCGATGGACATGACCTCGGCCAGGCGCTCGGTCGCGGCGGCCTCGACGATGCCGTAGGCGTCCTCCTGGTAGTCCAGGAAGAGCGGGAACTCACGCACGGGCTTCGCGGCCTTCGCGGCGAGCTCCTGCTGCGCCACGCACAGGCTGCGGATGAAGACCTTGGCGGCCTCGAGGCCCTCGGCGACGACGGACTCCGTCGGGGCGATCGCGCCCTGCTCCTTGATGAGCGTCCAGGAGTTGTCGGTGGCCTCGGCCTCGACCATCATGATCGCCACATCGTCCTCGACGATGCGACCGGCGACGACCATCGAGAAGACGGCCTCGTCCAGCTGGGCGAAGGTCGGGAAGGCGACCCACTGGCCGCCGCCCTGCGCGTCGGGCATGAGCGCGATGCGCACGCCGCCGATCGGGCCCGAGAAGGGCAGACCGGAGATCTGGGTGGAGGCGGAGGCGCCGTTGATGCCGACGACGTCGTAGGCGTCCTCGGGGTTGCAGGCCATGACGGTGAGCACGACCTGGACCTCGTTGCGCAGGCCCTTGACGAAGGCGGGGCGCAGCGGGCGGTCGGTGAGGCGGGCGGCGAGGATCGCGTCGGTGCCGGGGCGGCCCTCGCGACGGAAGAACGAGCCGGGGATGCGGCCCGCGGCGTACATCCGCTCCTCGACGTCGATGGTGAGGGGGAAGAAGTCGAAGTGCTCCTTCGGCTTGTTCGACACGGCGGTCGCCGAGAACACCATCGTGTCGTCGTCGAGGTAGACGGACACGGCGCCGGCGGCCTGCTGGGCGAGGCGGCCGGTCTCGAAGCGGACCTCGCGACGACCGTAGGCGCCGTTGTCGATGACGGCGGTGGTGGCGGTGATTTCAGGGCCTTCCATGGCCATGGGGGATCTCCTTGGTTGAGGGGTGCCCCTGCCGGTGCGGCCTTCGTCAGTCACCCGCGGCTCCCGGGCGGGACCGGGGTCTCCGGTCGCCCGATCCGCAGGCCACTGCCGAGGACCGAACCTGGTCGGGGGCGGACATACGACACCGCCGCCCGCCCTGTGGGCGAGCGGCGGAGGGGATCAACGGCGGATGCCGAGGCGCTTGATCAGCGCACGGTATCGCTCGATGTCGTTCTCCTGGAGGTACTTCAGGAGGCGCTTGCGCTGACCGACCAGCAGCATCAGACCACGGCGCGTGTGGTGATCGTGCTTGTGGGTCTTGAGGTGCTCGGTCAGGTAGGTGATGCGGTGGGTGAGCAGCGCGGTCTGGACCTCGGGCGAACCGGTGTCGCCCTCGCCGGTCGCGTACTCCGAGATGATCGCCTGCTTGGTGGCGGAATCGAAGGCCATACTGGTTCTCCTCAGGTCGTTGCGCGGCGCGCCGGGGCCTTCTGCCCCGGGCTCTTCCGACGAGCGGCCCCCGAGCGCACCTCACCCTTGCGGGTGGGCAGTTGCTGGGGGCGGGATCGCTCTCCGCGGCCGATATGACGGCTCGAGAAGGATATCAGGAGCCCAGGTCGCTCCGGGAGCGCTCCGCCTCGAGAGTGCGGCGGGTCACCTCGACGTCCTCGGCCATCTGCTCCACGAGTGCGTCGATCGAGTCGAACTTCAGCGTGGGCCGCTGGAACTCGACGAACTCCAGGCGCACGGTGTCGCCGTAGAGGTGGAGGTCGTGGTCGCCGAGCACGTACGCCTCGACGGTGCGGCGGGGCGCGCCGTCGGCCTCGAAGGTGGGGTTGGTGCCGATGGAGATCGTCGCCGGGGCGCCGGCCAGCGGCTCGTCGCCAGCGTGCGAGGGGTCCTGGGCGGTGACCGTCGCATAGCCGGCGTAGACGCCGTCGGCGGGGATCAGGCCCTGCGGCTGCGGGCCCAGGTTCGCGGTGGGGAAGCCGAGCTCGCGCCCGCGGCGGAAGCCGTGGTGGATCACGTCGGTGACGGTGTGCAGCCTGCCCAGCGCCTCGTTCGCGGCGCGCACGTCGCCGGCGAGGAGGTCGCGCCGGATCCCGGAGGAGGAGATCCGGCCGGTGCCCGCTCCCTCGGGCCCGAGGTCCGGGGCGGTGACGACCTCGAAGCCGTACTTCTCCCCCAGCTCGCGCATGGTGTCGATGTTCCCCGCGTTCGCGCGGCCGAACAGGGCGTCCTCCCCCAGCACCACGCACTTCGCACGCAGCCCCTCGACCAGGAAGATCCGCACGAACTCCTCCGGGGAGTGCTGGGCGAAGTCGAGCGTGAACTCGAGGTCGAGCACGCCGTGCAGGCCGGCGAGCAGGAGCAGGCGGTCGCGGTCCTCGTGCCCGGTCAGCAGCGGCGTCGCCTCGGGCGAGCCCATGACATGGCGCGGATGCGGCCAGAAGGTGAGGGCGACGGGGCTCAGGGAGCGCGCCTCGGCGTGGCGGCGCAGCTGGTCCAGCACGAAGCGGTGCCCCCGGTGGACGCCGTCGTAGTTCCCGATCGAGACCGCGGTCTCGCCGAGCTCGGCGGGCACCTCCAGGGCGGAGTGCCAGATGGGGAGGCGGGTCACGACGCGCTCAGGTCCTTCCGATGCCGGGTGCGTTCCGCGCACCCGAGCTCCGCCGCCCCGGCGGGCGGGCTGCGACGGCGGGTCCGCCGGAGGACACTGTAGCGCTCGCAGGCCGGGGCCATCCGACGTCGCCACCGCACCGACGCCCCGGGGCGTGCTCCGGGCCACCTGCCCGAGCGCGACCTGGACCGCGGCTGTTGCAGAGCTGTGACGAACCTCGGACCGGACATCGTGGTAGTACGCGGGACGCTCCGTTACTCTCGGACGGAAGGCGGCGCCGGGGAGGGACCCCTGTGCCCTGCGGCGCGAGCCGAGGGCGGGCACGACGGCCGCCGAGAACGGATCTGGATCCATGACGAACGTGACCGATACGGCCCCGGGTGGCCGCAGCCGTCGCCGGGTCGCGCTGATCCTCGTGGCGATCGTCGCCGTCCTCGCCGTGATCCTCACCGGCGGGGCGCTGGCCTACGCCAAGCAGTTCGAGGGCCGCGCGCTGCCGGGCACCATGGTGCTCGGCCAGGACGTCTCCGGGAAGAGCCCCGAGGAGATCGCCGCCCTGGTGACCGAGCACGGCGAGTCCGTGAAGGTCTCGGTGACCGCCGGCGACCAGCAGCTCGAGGTGCCGCTGTCGGACCTCGGCGTGAGCGTCGACTCCGCCGCGACGGCCGCCGCGGCGCTCGAGCGCGACGACTCCCTGCCCGCGGTCATCTCCTCGACCTGGTCCGGCGAGCACAGCGTCGAGCCGGTCGTCGAGGTCGACGAGGCCGCCGTGGCCGAGTTCGCGAAGGGCCTGGTCCCCGAGGACATGACCACCCCGGTCGATGCGCAGGTCGTCTTCGACGAGGAGGCGCAGGCCTGGAACGTCGAGCCCGGCCGCAACGGCCAGGGCGTGGACCCGCAGACCCTGGTCGAGGCCGTGAAGACCAAGGCCCCCGCCCTCGAGAGCTTCTCCGTGGAGCAGCCCATCGAGGAGATTGCCCCCGCGATCACCACCGAGGAGGCCGAGGAGGTCGTCGGCACGATCTCCTCGCTGCTCGAGCAGCCCATGTCGATCTCCGGCGCCGACGGCGAGACCCACGAGGTCTCCGCCGAGCGCCGCAGCGACTGGATCTCCGTGACCCCGGACGAGTCCGGTGAGAACCTCGCCATCGCGGTGGACGAGGACGCGGTGCGCGAGTGGGTCGCCACCCGCGCCGCCAAGGACGCCGTCGAGCCGGAGAACGGCATCGAGCAGGTCGACGAGGCCGGTAAGGTCGTCAAGGTCGTCTCCGAGAAGAAGGACGGCCTGGAGATCACCAACACCGACGCCGTCGCCGACGAGCTGATCACCGCGCTGAAGGGCACCACTCCCCTGGAGGCCGCCTTCGAGACCAAGAAGCTCGAGGCGGAGGTCGACAAGGTCGACGCGCCGAAGGACGAGGAGGAGAAGGACGAGGAGAAGTCCTCGGACGACGAGAAGAAGGACGAGGAGTCGACGGACGAGGAGCCCGCCGCCGAGCCGACCGGCGAGAAGTGGATCGACGTCGACCTCACCAACAAGACGGTCACCGCCTACGTCGGCGACACCCCCGTCTGGGGCCCGCGCTCGATGGTCGACGGCAAGGAGGGCAACGAGACCCCCACCGGCACCTACGAGATCTACCTGCGCTACGACCGCCAGGACATGACCAACGCGGCGTACTACGACGAAGGCCATCCGAAGTACTACTACACCCCGGACGTCCCCTGGGTGCAGTACTTCCACCACGGGTACGGGTTCCACGGCGCGCCGTGGCGCTCCTCCTTCGGGTACTCCGGCTCGCACGGCTGCATCAACCTGCCGGTCTCCGATGCGAAGTGGCTGTACGACTGGGCCAGCATGGGCACCAAGACGGTGGTGCACCGCTGAGCGGTCCCCGCTCCCCCGCACGGCAGTGAGAGAGGGCCCCTCCCGGGAACGGGAGGGGCCCTCTCTCCGTGCGAGCCCCGGTGCGGCGATCCTGCCCGCGGGGAGCACGGGCGGCTCAGCGGCGGGCGTCCTCGGGCACGACGAGCCGGGGGTGCCAGTCCCGTCCCTCGCGCTGCAGGACGGCCACCAGGCGGCCGGCCGTATCGAGGGCCGCGACCGGGGCGCCCTCCGGGCCGGCGTGCGCGGGATGGGGCCGGGAGGGCGCTCGCAGCTCCTGCGCGGAGCGGATCCGCTTCCCCGTCCCGAGCGCCGCGGCCTCGTCCTCCGAGACGTCCAGGACCGGCAGCACGCGCGCGGCGATCTCGCCGAGCCCGTGCAGGGGCAGGTCCACGTCGTCGCCCTCGCCGCGGGCGGGGACCTGCATCCCGTCCTCGACCGCGAAGGGGCCGACGGCGGTGCGGCGCAGCGCGGTGAGGTGCCCGCCGACGCCGAGGGCGGCGCCGAGGTCGCGGGCGAGGGCGCGGACGTAGGTGCCCGAGGAGCAGTCGACCACGGCCTCGAGGTCGAGGTGCCCGTCCCGCTCGGTGCGGGAGAGGATCTCGAAGCGCGGCACGCGCACGGGCCGGGCGGCGAGCTGGACGTCCTCCCCCGCGCGGGCGCGGGCGTAGGCGCGCTTCCCGTCGACCTTGATCGCACTGACCGTCGAGGGGACCTGCTGGATGTCGCCGCGGAGCCCGTCGAGGGCCTCCTCGAGACGGACGTCCTCGATCCCGGTGGCATCGACCCGCTCGCCCAGCGGCTCGCCCTCGCGGTCGTCGGTCGTGGTGGCGCTGCCCAGCCGGATCGTGGCGAGGTAGGTCTTGTCCAGGCCGACGAGATGGGTGAGCAGCCGGGTGCCCTGCCCGACACCCAGCACGAGCAGGCCGGTGGCCATCGGATCGAGGGTGCCGGCGTGGCCGACCTTCTTGGTCCCCAGCAGCCAGCGCACGCGGGCGACCACGTCGTGGCTGGTGCGGTCCTCGGCCTTGTCGACGAGCAGGATGCCGTGGGGTGCGGAGGTCACGCCCGCTCGTGCCCCGGGGCGGTGCCCTCGTCGACGTCGAGATCCTCGCCCTCGAGGTCCTCGTCCTCGAGGTCCTCGTCCTCCTCGTCGCGGGGCTTGCGGTAGGGATCGGCCTCGCCGGCGTAGGCGGCGCCCTCCTTGGCGCGGGCGAGCTCCGCGTCGCGGCCGCGGGCCTCGCTGAGGAGGTCCTCGATGACGCGCGCGTTCTCGGGCACCGCATCGGCGATGAACTCGAGGGTGGGGGTAAGGCGCACGCCGGTCTGTCGGCCGACCTCGCGGCGGAGCATGCCGGTGGCGCTGTGCAGCGCGGCGGCGGTGCCCTCGCGCTCCTCGTCGGTGCCGAAGACGGTGTAGAAGACGGTGGCGTGCTGGAGGTCGCCGCTGACGCGCACGTCGGTGATCGTCACGAAGCCGAGCCGCGGGTCCTTGACCCGGGTGTCGAGCATGGTGGCGACGATGACCTTGATGCGGTCGGCGAGCTTGAGAGCGCGGGGATTGTCGTTCATGGGATGGGATCCTCCTGGTCGGCGCCGAGAGCGGCGAGCTCCTCGGCGCGGGGATGGTCGAAGGGGACCGCGAGCAGGATGTCACGGTCGATGGACTGGTCGACGCGGTGGCGGAAGGCGCCGTCGGCGCTGAGCACGCGCAGCCCGGCGTCCGCGAGCACCGCGCTCGCCTCGGCGTGGTCGAGGGTGCGGCGATTGACCGCGAGCGCGACCCCGGCGCCGTCGCGCAGCAGCGAGCGCCAGCCGGGCGCCGCCTCGCGCAGCACCTCGAGCGGGGAGCGCTGCCAGGCGCCGCCCGCGCGGGAGCCGTGCTGGACGCCGTAGGGCAGGTCCCCGACCAGCGCATCGATGGAGCCGCCGGGCAGCACCTCACCCAAGCGGGTGGTGTCGCAGCCGAGCAGGGTCAGGCGCTGCCCTCCGCCGGCGCGCAGGGCCTGCTTGTCGGGGGCGAGCTCCGCCTCGGTCCGGCTGCCCAGCTGCTCGCCGTGCACGGTGAGGCGGGTGGTCTCCAGGGTGTGCTTGTAGCGGTGGGTGCGTAGCCAGGTGCCGAGGAACGCCCGGTAGGCCTCCACGTCCTTGCGGTCGATCTCCGCGCCGACGGGGCTGAGCCCGAGGCGCAGCGCCCGGTTCAGCGTGGTGCCGCGTCCGCACAGCGGATCGAGCAGGTCGAGGGTCCCGTCGAGGATCCCTGCGCGGCGGGCGGACAGGGCCGCGGCGAGGTTCACCAGCAGGGCGGTGAACTGCTCGTTGGTCTTCCCGGTGTAGCGCAGGGTGGTCTCGAGGTCGGAGGGGTGGCGCAGCACGGCGGGCAGGGGCCGAGGGCGCAGCAGCGGCCGGTCCGGGTCCGGGGGGTCCTCCTGCTGGACGTCGAACACGCCGAGGGTGCCCGAGAGCATCGCCAGCAGCGCCTCGGAGCGCGACTCGCCCGTCATGCCTCGCACCTCGAGCCCCGCCATCCCGCCGACCTCCCGGTCCCGCAGGGCGGGCACCGCGCCGAGATGGGCGCCGAGCACCCAGTGCGCCTCGGCGCGCGAGAGCGCCCCCGCGGCCTGCGCGTAGACGCGATTGGCCGAGGGGGCGCGGAGCAGGAGGGACACCTCGCTCATCGTGGTCTCCTCCCCCGCCGGCGCGGCCGGGCACCCCGGCGAAGGGGTGCCCGACCGTCGCAGGATCAGCTGCGGGGCTTCTCCTGCATCTCGTAGGTGGTGATGAGGTCCTCGAGCTGGAGGTCGTTGAAGGACCCCAGGTTGATGCCGCACTCGTAGCCCTCGCGGACCTCGGTGACATCGTCCTTGTAGCGTCGCAGACCGGCGATCTCGATGTTCTCCGCGATGACCTTGCCGCCACGGGTGATGCGGGCCTTGGCGCCGCGCTTGATGAGGCCGCCGCGCACGATCGAGCCGGCGATGTTGCCGAACTTGGAGGAGCGGAAGATCTCGCGGATCTCCGCCGAGCCGAGCTCGACCTCCTCGTACTCCGGCTTGAGCATGCCCTTGAGGGCCTGCTCGACCTCATCGATGGCGTTGTAGATGACCGAGTAGTACTTGATCTCCACGCCCTCGCGGTCGGCGTACTCCGCGTTCAGGCCCTCGGCCCGGACGTTGTAGCCGATGATGACCGCGTCCGAGGCGACGGCGAGGTTGATGTTGTTCATCGTGATCGCGCCGACGCCGCGGTCGATGATCCGCAGGTCCACGCCCTCGCCGACATCGATGCCCAGCAGCGACTCCTCCAGAGCCTCGACGGCACCGGCCGCGTCGCCCTTGAGGATGAGGTTGAGGGTCTCGATCTTGCCGTCGGCGACGTGCTTGTTGAGGTCCTCGAGCGAGATGCGCTTGCGGGCCTTGGAGAGCGAGGCGGCGCGCTTGGCGGCCTCCCGCTTCTCGGCGATCTGACGGGCGGTGCGCTCGTCCTGGGCGACCAGGAAGGAGTCACCGGCGCCGGGCACCGAGGTGAGGCCGAGGACCTGCACCGGGCGGGACGGACCCGCCTCGGTGACGTTCTCGCCGTTCTCGTCGAGCATGGCGCGCACTCGGCCGTGGCCGATGCCGCACACGATCGCGTCGCCGACCCGCAGGGTGCCCTGCTGGACGAGCACGGTGGCGACCGGGCCGCGTCCCTTGTCCAGGTTCGCCTCGATGGCCACGCCGCGCGCGTCCTTGTCGGGGTTCGCCGAGAGCTCGAGGGAGGCGTCCGCGGTGAGCAGCACCGCCTCCAGCAGGTCGTCGATGTGCAGGTTCTCGCGAGCGGAGACGTCGACGAACATCGTCTCGCCGCCGTACTCCTCGGCGATCAGGTTGTACTCGGTCAGCTGCTGCCGGATCTTCTCCGGGTTCGCCTCAGGCTTGTCGATCTTGTTGACCGCGACCACGATCGGCACGTTCGCCGCCTGGGCGTGGTTCAGCGCCTCGATCGTCTGGGGCATCACGCCGTCGTCCGCCGCGACCACGAGGATCGCGATGTCGGTGACGTCCGCACCACGTGCACGCATGGCGGTGAACGCCTCGTGGCCCGGGGTGTCGATGAAGGTGAGCTGACGCTCGGCGCCCTCGTGCTCGACGTCCACCTGGTACGCACCGATGTGCTGGGTGATGCCGCCGGCCTCGCCCGCACCGACCTTCGCCTTGCGAATGGTGTCCAGCAGGCGGGTCTTGCCGTGGTCGACGTGACCCATGACGGTGACGACCGGGGGCCGCGGCATGCGGTCCGCCTCGTCCTCCTCGGCGAGCTCCGCGTCGAGGTCGATGTCGAACTGCTCGAGCAGCTCGCGCTCCTCGTCCTCCGGGGAGACGATCTCGATCTTGTAGCCGAGCTCGTTGCCGAGCAGCTCGAAGGTGTCCTCGTCCAGCGACTGGGTGGCCGTGGCCATCTCGCCCATCGCGAAGAGCACCGTGATCAGCGACGCGGGGTTGACGTCGATGCGATCGGCGAAATCGGACAGCGAGGCGCCGCGGCGCATGCGGATGGTCGCGCCGTTGCCGCGGGGCAGCGAGACGCCGCCCGGTGCGGGAGCCTGCTGCTGCTCCCATTCCTGGCGCTTCGCGCGCTTCGACTTGCGGGAGCGGGCCGGCTTGCCGCCGCGACCGAAGGCACCCTGCGTCGCGCCGCGACCGCCGCGACCGCGGGGGCCGGGACCGCCGCCGGGACGACCGCCCGTGCCGCCGCCACCGCCGGGACGGCCGCCGGGGCCGCCGCCGCGACCGCGACCGCCGCCCTGGTTGGCGTCGGCGAGGCCGCCGTGGGAGTGCTGGCGCATGATGCCCGGGGTGGGCATGCCGGGACGGGGACCGCCCGGACGCGGTGCGCCGCCGGGACGGGGAGCGCCCTCGCGGGGAGTGCGACCGCCCTGCTCGGCACCGGCACCGGCGCCCTGGCCGGGGCGCGGCGGACGCTGGCCCGGACGGGGCATGCCCTGCGAGGTGGCGAAGGGGTTGTTGCCGGGACGGGGACCGCCCGGACGCGGGCCGCCCTGACCGCCGCCCTGGCCGGGCTTGCGGCCGGGACGGGGCATGCCCTGCGAGCTGGCGAAGGGGTTGTTGCCGGGGCGCGCGGCACCGGGGCGCGGCGCGGGGCGCTCGTTCCCGGGCTTGGGCGCGGACGACTTCTCGTCGCCGGGCTTCGGCGCCGGGGCACCGGGCTTGGGGGCCGGGGCGCCGGGCTTGGCGGACGGACGCGGAGCCTCCGACGCGGGCTTCTCCGCGGCAGGCTTCTCCGCCGCGGGCTCGGCCGGAGCCGCGGCCTTCGGCGTCGGGGCGGCGGGGCCGGGCTTCTGCGGCGCGTTCTGGGGGCCGGGCTTCTGCGCGGCGGGGGCCTCGGCGGCGGGCTTCTGCGCGGCGGGCTTCGCACCGGGCTTCGGCGCGGAGCCCGGCGTGGGAGCGCCGGAGGTCTTCTTGGGGGCGCCGTCGGCCGCCGGGAACTCCTGGCGCAGACGACGGGCGACGGGTGCCTCGATGGTCGAGGAGGCGGATCGGACGAACTCGCCCATGTCCTGCAGCTTCTGCAGAACGACCTTGCTGGGCTGTCCGAGCTCCTTGGCGAGCTCGTGGACGCGGACCTTAGCCACTTTTCTCCTGTCTCGGTCCGGCCGACAAGAGGGCTCGGACCATTAGTTCCTGGGGGTGCTCATGAGTGAGTACTCATCGGATGTCCATGGGTGCTTCTACCTGTTCCACGTACGGGTGGGTTCGAAGGCCTCGAGGTCCCGGGCGAGGAGCCCGGTGTCGACCCTGCCGCGGAAGGACCGGGCCGGGCCGCCTCGCCGCAGGGCGAGGTCGAGACATGATGCGTCGGGGTGGAGCCATGCCCCGCGGCCGGGCGCCGATCCCGTGGGATCGACGCGGACGCGTGGGACGACGCCGTCGGGAGCGGGCTCCCGGACCAGTCGCACCAGCTGCTCGCGCGGAGCCGCCTGACGGCAGCCGACGCATGTGCGCTCGGGGCGGTGTGCGGTGGAGCGTGCGATGACGCGACCTCCTCCGTTCCGAGCGCCTCCGCCCGGACGGGAGGGCGGTCGACGGGGGTCGATCGCGGTCTCCACTGGGCGAACAGCCTCCCCAGTGTAGCGGACGGGTGCGTCCCGGGCCGCAGCGGGGAGGCGTGCGACACACCTCGGCGTCCCGAGGGCCCCGCGGTGCGGGCCCCAGGGCCTGGACCGCGGGCCCGGTGCCTGGAGCCCGTGGCTCGGGCCTGGGGCTCGGCGTCGGACGCCGGGCCGAGCCGAGCTCAGCCCTCGGCCGGCACCTCGCCGCCGCCCTCGGGGCGGATGTCGATCTTCCAGCCCGTGAGCTTCGCAGCCAGGCGGGCGTTCTGCCCGTCCTTGCCGATCGCCAGGGAGAGCTGGTTCTCGGGGACCACGGCGCGCACGGCCCGGCCCACCTCGTCGATCACGGTGACGGAGGAGACCTTCGACGGGGAGAGGGCGCCGGCGACGTACGCCGCGGGATCCTCGTCGAAGTCGACGATGTCGATCTTCTCGCCGCCGAGCTCGTTCATCACCGAGCGGACGCGCGCGCCCATCGGGCCGATGCAGGCGCCCTTCGCGTTCACGCCCGGGACCGTGGCGCGCACCGCCATCTTGGTGCGGTGGCCGGCCTCGCGGGCGAGCCCGGCGATCTCGACGGTGCCGTCGGCGACCTCGGGCACCTCGAGCGCGAACAGCCGGCGCACGAAGTTCGGGTGCGAGCGGGAGAGCATGATCTGCGGGCCCTTCGGGCCGCGGCGGGCCTCGGTGACGTAGGCGCGCAGCCGTCGGCCGTGGGAGTAGTCCTCCCCCGGCACCCGCTCGTGCGGGGGCAGGACGGCCTCGACCTCGCCGAGGTCGACCAGCACCATGCGCGGGTCCCGGCCCTGCTGGATGATGCCCGAGACGATGTCGTCCTCGCGGTCGGCGTAGGTGCCCAGCACCGCGTCGTCCTCGAGGTCGCGGATGCGCTGGAAGATGACCTGACGCGCGGTGCTCGCGGCGACGCGGCCGAAGTTCTCCGGGGTGTCGTCCCACTCCTCGAGGACCACGCCGTCGGCGTCGCGCTCACGGGCGATGACGGCGACCTCGCCGGTGCGCTCGTCGATCAGCACCTCGGAGTCGCGGACCGGATGGTCCGTGTGCAGGTAGGCGGCGTGCAGCGCCGAGCGGATCGCGTCCAGCAGCACGGGCAGGCTGATCTCGCGCTCGCGCTCGAGGGCCCGCAGGGCACCCATGTCGATGTCCATCTCAGCTCTCCTTCGTCGCGGTGGTCCCCGCGGTGGTCTCGGCGGTCGTGGTGTCCGGGGCGGCGGGGCCGGCCCCGGGGAGGTCCGCGGCGGCGTCGGCCAGCAGCTGCTCGAGGTCGTCCGGCGGGTCGAACTCGACCTCGACCCGTGCCGCGTCGAGCTCGTCGATCCGCAGCGCGAGGCGCTCGGCGGTGCCGGCGGGGAGCTTCCGGGGCCGGCCGCGGTCGTCCCGGCCGGGCTCCTGGCGCAGGTGCAGAGTCTCGCCGTCGACGGCGAGCAGCCGGGCACGGTGCTCGGTGCCGGCGGCGGTGCGCAGGGCGAGGAGGCGGCCGCGGCTGCGGCGGAAGTGGCGGGGCGCGGTGAGGGCGCGCTCGACGCCGGGGGTGGTGAGCTCCAGCAGCACCGGCTCGGGGCCCAGCAGGGAGTCGTCGGCGTCGATCCGGGCGGACAGCTCGCGGGAGGCCGCGGCGACGGTGTCGAGGTCGGCGCTGCCGAGCTCGTCCTCGGGCAGGTCCACGACCAGGCGCAGGCGCGGCATCCCGCCCTCGCGCCCCACCTCGACCTCCTCGAGCACGAGCCCGTGGGCGTCCAGCACGGCGGCGGCGGCCTCCCGCAGGTCGGTGTGGTCCTCGAGTGCGCTCATGGACTGATCGCCTCCTGCTCATATGGGTGACTTCGCCGCCCGGGACGTGCCCCGGAGCGTCAGCACCAGGATAGTGTCCGCGCGGCGGCCGCGCTGTCCCGGAGCGCGCGGATGCGAGAATCCTCCCGTGCCCGACTCCCTCCGCCCCTCCTATCCCCCGCTCCTGCTCGGCCGGCGGCGCCTGCTGCGCACCTCCGTCCTCGCCCTCGCGGCGGGAGCGCTCGGCGCGGGGACGCTCGGCGGCTGCGGAGGGATCGCCCTGGGCGGCCCCGAGGAGTACACCCCTCCCCCGCCTGGCATCGACGACCTCTACCGCCGGGACCTGCTGGCCCTGCTC
The DNA here is from genome assembly GCF_004362645.1 of Brachybacterium sp. AG952. Taxonomy (NCBI): domain Bacteria; kingdom Bacillati; phylum Actinomycetota; class Actinomycetes; order Micrococcales; family Dermabacteraceae; genus Brachybacterium; species Brachybacterium sp. AG952. Next base: position 70,963 of record NZ_SNXV01000002.1, read on the forward strand.
GAGCGGGCGATCGCGGGGGCCGAGGCGCTCACGAGCACCTCGAGCGGCGGGGACCCGGCACTGGCCGCGGACCTCACCGTGCTCGTCGCGGCGCTGCCCGTGCAGCGTCGCGCCCTGCTCACGGGGGCGGAGCAGGAGCGGGAGGTCGAGGCGTCCGAGGACCCCGATCCGGAGGCGACCACGGCGCCCGACCCGACGGACGTCCCCGACGACCTCCCTGCGCTGCTCGCCGTCCTGGTCGAGCTGCGGGACCTCGCGTCCGACGCCTCCCGCCAGGTCTCCGGCTCCCTCGCCCGTGCGACCTCCGCGCTCGCCGCGCACTCGGCCTGGATTGCGCTGCGCCTGCGCACCTCGTCGGGGACGGGAGAGGTGCCCGCCTCCCCGTCGGCCGAGGACCTCGTGCCGCGCCGCGACGTGCCCGCGACGGATCCGCCCTCGATCGGGGCGGAGGAGGACTACCGCAGCGCGATCGAGCGGGCCCAGCAGGAGGAGTGGTACGCGGGCTACGTCCACGAGGTGCTCGCCGCGCGTTCGGAGGGCGAGGAGCGGGAGGCGCACCTGGCGCGGACCGAGCTGCACCGCGCCCGCGCCGAGCAGCTCGCCGCCGTCGCCGAGGAGGACGGCGCGCCCATGGTGGTGCGCCAGGCGGTCTACGCGCTGCCCGGCGGTCAGCTCGACGAGGCTGCCGCCGGCACGCTCCCGACGACGCTCTCCCAGGGGCTCCTGCTGGACCATCTCGCGCTCACGGGCGCTGCGCCCTTCGAGCGGCGGCCGCTGTCCATCGCGGCGGCCCTGGCCGAGGCGGAGCTGCTGGCCGGACGGGTCGACCGGATGGACCCGCTGCCGGGCCTGGTCGCCGAGGACCCGCCGCCCGCGGACGGCTGAGCGCCGCCGCGGACGGACGCGGTCAGGCCCCGCGCACCTCGGCGAGGACGGCTTCGACGACCTCCGCCGGGGAGACCTCGCGGATCGTGCCGCTCGCCCGGTCGCGCACCTCGACGGTGCCCTCGGCCAGGCCCCGCCCGATCACCACGGAGGTGGGCACGCCCAGCAGCTCGGCGTCCTTGAACTTCACGCCCGGGGAGACCTTCGGCCGGTCGTCGTAGAGGACCTCGAGGCCGCGCGCCTCGAGCTCCGCGGCGACCCGCTCGGCCTCCTCGAAGACGGCCGGGTCCTTGCCGGTGGCGACGATGTGCACGTCGGCCGGAGCGAGCTGCCGCGGCCAGACCAGGCCCTTCTCGTCGTGGTTCAGCTCGGCGATCGCGGCGACCGCGCGGGTGACGCCGATGCCGTAGGAGCCCATGGTCACGACCACGGACTTGCCGTTCTCGTCGAGGACCTTCAGCCCCAGCGCCTCGGCGTACTTCCGGCCGAGCTGGAAGATGTGCCCCATCTCCATGCCGCGGGTCAGGCGCAGCGGGCCCGAGCCGTCGGGTGCCGGGTCGCCGTCGCGCACCTCGGCAGCCTCGATGGTGCCGTCGGCGGTGAAGTCGCGGCCGTAGACGAGGTCGTAGGCGTGCTTGTCCTTCTCGCCGGCGCCGGCGACCCAGGAGGTGCCGGGCACGACGCGGGGGTCCACGAGATAGCGGATCCCGGACGGCGCCTCCAGGCCCAGGCCCTCGGGGCCGATGTAGCCCTTCTTCAGCACGGGATGCGCGGCGAAGTCCTCGTCGGTGAAGGCGGTCGCGATCGCGGGGGCGACGGCGGCCTCGAGGCGCTTGGGGTCGACCTCGCGGTCACCGGGCAGCGCGATGACCAGCGGCTCGGTGGTGCCGTCGGGGTGGGTGAGGAGGTAGACGAGGTGCTTGAGCATCTCGTAGCGGGTCCACTGCCCGTCCTCGGCGACGCGGCCCTTCCCGGGAAAGGCCTCGTTGGAGAGGTCGGCGAGCTTCGCGATGGTGCTCGCGCCGGGGGTGTCCTCCAGGTGCATCGCGGGCAGGGCCGCGATGGCGGCCTCGTCCAGTGCCTCCGGGGGCAGGGTGGTGACGGCCTCGACGTTCGCGGCGTAGCCGCCGTCGGAGACGACGAAGGTGTCCTCGCCGACCTCCGTGGGGTGGAGGAACTCCTCGGAGCGGGAGCCGCCCATCGCGCCGGCGTCGGCCTGGCAGATCACGGTGGGCAGGCCGAGGCGCTCGAAGGTGCGCTGGTAGGCCAGGCGCTGCTTCTCGTAGGAGGCGTCGAGCCCGGCATCGTCCACGTCGAAGGAGTAGGCGTCCTTCATGATGAACTCACGGGTGCGCAGCAGGCCCGCGCGGGGACGCGCCTCATCGCGGAACTTGGTCTGGATCTGGTACAGCATCGCCGGGAGGTCCTTGTACGAGGAGTACAGGTCCTTCACCGTCAGGGTGAACATCTCCTCGTGGGTGGGGGCGAGGAGGTAGTCGTCCTCGCGACGGTCCTGGAGCCGGAACAGCGTGGGCCCGTACTCCTCCCAGCGGCCGGTCGCCTCGTAGGGCTCGCGCGGCTGGAGCGCGGAGAAGAGCACCTCCTGGCCGCCGATCGCGTCCTGCTCCTCGCGCACGATCTGCTCGACCTTCCGCAGCACCTTCAGGCCCAGCGGCAGCCACGTGTACACCCCGGCGGCGGAGCGGCGGATGTAGCCCGCGCGCACCAGCAGCCTGTGGCTGGCGACCTCGGCGTCGGACGGGTCCTCCCGCAGGGTGCGGACGAACAGCGTGGACAGACGGAGCATGGGGCGGCCTTTCGGGATGCGAGGGGGCGCGAGCCGGCGATGGGCCGCGCGGGGCCATGCTACTGGTCGGCGCGGTCCCGGCGCGGCGGGGCGTGACGCTGCGGACGTGCATGCGGCGCTGCGGCGGCCCGTCGGTACGCTGACGGCATGCAGCGACGACAGCGGCAGGCCACCGCCGCGGCGGGAGCGGCGCGCGAGGCACGAGGAGGACCGGCGGGCGCCGGTCCCCCGAGCCGACGGCGGCTGCTGCGCGGCGCGGGCGCCGTCGCCGGTCTCGGCGTGCTCGGGGCGCTCGGCACCGGCGCGGTCGCGGCAGGGCGCTCGACCTGGAGCGCCGTCGACCCGCGCACCGAGATCCCGCTGCACGCCGGGACCGTCGCCGTCGGCGCCGACGGCGAGCGGGTGCTCGTCGGCGGCCGCGCCCCCGACCTCGCCCTGAGCCCCGGCACCCGCCTCGCCGCCGCGCTGCCGGAGCACTCGCCCGCCCGGGACCGCGCCGCGGAGTTCTCCGCACGGACCGCCGCCTGGCGCGAGTCGCTGCGCACACGGCTGGCGGAGGGCGGCGACGCCCACTCGGGGGGCGGCGGCTCCCCCGCCGGGGCCGAGGTCTCCGCCGCGGGGGAGAACAGCGCCGCCGGGCACGCCGACCTGCTCGTCGACCTCGCGGACACCGCGCTCGCGGACCTCTGGGTGCTCGACGACGACCTGCCCGCCCCCGTCGCCGGCTGGACCGCGAACTGGCGGTACGTGTGGCCGCGCGATGCGGCGTTCTGCGCCGTCGCCCTGGCCCGGATCGGCGCGGCCGATCGCGCCGCCGACGTGCTCGCCCATCTCCAGGACCTCCAGCAGGCCGACGGCTGGTTCGAGGCACGCTACGTGCCCGGCACCGACCGCGCCCCCGATCGCCGCGCCCCGCAGTCCGACGGGACGGGGCTGCTGCTGTGGGCGAGCGCCGAGGCGGTCGCCGCCGCGGGCGCCGGAGGCGGGGCCGTCGCCGACCGGCTCGCACCGCTGGTGACGACTTCGCTCGCGGCGCTGCACCACGCCACCTCGGGCGGGACCGCGCTGCCGCCCGCCTCCCCCGACTACTGGGAGGTGCGCGAGGGCGCCGCGACCCTGTGGGGCGCGGGAGCGACCCTCGCCGGGCTGCGCGCCGGGGCGGAGCTCACCGGCTCCACCGGCGCGGAGGAGTCATCGCAGGTCTTCGCGCACCTGCTCGAGGAGACCTTCGGGCGCGGCGGCTGGCAGCGCTATCGCGACGGCGGCGGCGCCGACTCCGCACTCGCCCTGTTCGACGCGACGGGCCTGCACGGCATGATCGATCCGGCACGCCTGAGGGCGCTGCGGGGCGAGCTGTCCCGGCCCGCCGGCGGCATCGCGCCCGGCGCGGCCTGGAAGCAGGACGGGATCAGCTGGACCCCGTCGACCAGCCTGCTGGGCCTGGGCCTCGCCCGGGCCGGGGAGCACCGGGCCGCCCGCGAGGTCCTCTCCTGGCTCGCCGCGCACCGCACCGAGCAGGGCTCCCTGCCCGAGAAGGTGCTGCACGACGGCCGCCCGGCCCAGGTCGCGCCGCTGGCCTGGACCGCCGCGAACACGCTGCTGGCCCTCGACGCGCTCGCCGCCTGAGCAGCGCACCGACGCGCTCGCTCCCCGCACCGCGCACCGGGGCGGCGCGATAACTCGCTGGCACCACGGCCAGGGCGTGCCCTAGCGTGCCCGGCATGGACACCACCGGCACGCCCCACCGCACCGGCGCCGACGACGCACCGGCACGACAGCGCCTCTTCGAGGACAACCGCACCAACTGGGACGACCGCGCCGCGCTCCACGTCGCCTCCGGCTACGGCATCGAGGAGCTCGTGGCCGACCCCTCGCTGATCAGCCCCGAGGTCGCCCAGGACCGCGGACGGCTCGGGGACCTCACCGGCCTCGACGTCGTCCATCTCCAGTGCCACCTCGGCACGGACACGGTGAGCCTCTCCCGGCTCGGGGCTCGCAGGACCGTCGGCGTGGACCTCTCCCCCGGCTCCCTCTCCCGTGCCCGGGAGATCGCGGACCGCGCCGGGGCCGGGATCGAGTTCGTCGAGGCGAACGTGTACGACGCCCGGGAGGCGGTGGCGGGCGACTTCGACCTCGTGTACACCTCGATCGGGGTGCTGTGCTGGCTGCCCGACGTCGCGGCGTGGGCACGGGTCGTCGCCTCGCTGCTGCGCCCGGGCGGCCGCTTCCTGATCCGCGACGACCACCCGATGTTCATGGCGGTGGGCGACGACGTCTCCGACGGGCTGAGGATCGAGCAGCCCTACTTCCAGCGGGAGCAGCCGATGATCTGGGACCAGGAGGGCAGCTATGTCCCGGCCCCCGAGGGCACGCCCCGCATGACCCACACCGTCAGCCATGAGTGGAACCACTCGATCGGAGAGATCCTCACCGCGCTGCTGCAGGCCGGGCTGGTGCTGGACTCCTTCGAGGAGGTCCCGTTCGCGGCCTGGTGCCCGTGGCCCGAGCTCATGGTGCGCGACGGCGACCGCTACCGGCTGCGGGAGGACCCGGACCGGCTCGCGCTGCAGTACGTGCTCACCGCTCACCGGCCCGATTCTCCGTCGCACGGCTGAGCGGTTCCGGACAGTCGGTGCACGCATGACAGCTGTCACGGCGATCCCCTGACCCGGCCCCCTCGCAGCAGGGCGCATGCCGCGAGGAGGCTGGAGCCATGATCTCGACCACGCGCTCGCCGTTCCGTCCCCTCGCCCTCTTCATGGGCGTGATGACGCTCGCCTGGGCCTCCAATGCCGCAGCGGCAGCTCCGGTGCCGGCGGCGCTGCTCGCCCTGCTGGGCCTCGCAGTGATCGTCGGCGCAGCGACGATGCGCCGTGCCGGCGACCGCTCACCCGTTGCCCGGAACGCTCCGCGCTCGGCGCCCTCGGTGCCGATCGTCACCGGCCGCACCGCCGGTCTTCTGGCCCTGGTCGAGGTGATCGGGATCCTCGTGACCGTCCTGCTCCTGGCACGGTCCGGTCTCGGGGAGCTGGTGATGCCGGCCGTCGCCGTGGTCGTCGCCGCGCACTTCGCCCTGTTCCTGCGCGTGCAGCGTTCGTGGCTGCACCTTGTCACCTCGGTGCTGGGGGTCCTCGGGGCGGGGAGCGCCCTGGTGCTCATGGCCGTCGGCGCGCTCGACCCCTCAGCCGGCCGGGCCGTGGCGGGGCTCTCGCTCGCCGCGTGCACGGCGCTCTACGGAATCGTGTTCTGCGCCCTCGTCCCCGCCCCGGTGCGGTCGGTCGCCGCCCGCTCTTGAGCACGGCGCGGCGGGCTCAGAACAGCAGCGTCGCCAGCTCCCCGACCTGGCGGAAGCCGGAGGCGGCGTAGGCGCGACGGGCCGGCTCGTTGAAGTCGTTGACGTAGAGGGAGACCTGCGGGGCGTGGTCGCGGCGCACCTGGGCGACGAGCTCGGCCATCGCGGTGCGGCCCAGCCCGTGGCCGCGACGGTCCGGGCGCACCCACACGCCGTGGATCTGGGCGACGGGGCCGAAGAGCGCGCCGACATCGGCCTTGAACAGCACCTCGCCCTCCTCGACCACCGCATAGGTGCGGCGCTGCCGGATCAGCTCCCCGACCCGGTGGCGGTAGGAGCGGCCGCCGTCGCCGAGCAGCGGATCGATCCCGACCTCCTCGCGGAACATCGCCACCGCGGCCGGGAACACGGCCGCCGCGTCCTGCGGCTCGGCGGCCCGCAGTCCGGCGCCGGGCAGCGAAGGCATCAGCGCCGGCGGGTCCGCGAGCAGCAGCGGCTGGCTCCAGCGGTGGTCGCGCACCTCCCGGTCCCAGGAGCGGCCGAGGGTCTCCCACAGTCGTTCGATCGCGGCCCGCTCCCCCACCACCGAGCTGGCCCGGCGAGGCCTGCCCGCCAGGTGCGCCCCGAACTCGTCGAGCGCGCGCGGGGTCGAGGACAGCGGCGAGAGGTTCACCCCGTGCCAGAGGACGCCCTCGGGCAGGCGGTCATCGCCCACCAGGGAGAACTCCTGAGCGAGGGAGGCGGAGCGGGCGGTCTCCCGCAGCCGGGCCCCGCCGAGCGCGTTGGTGACCGGGTCCCGCAGGGCGAGATCCAGCGCCGCGTCCACCGTGCCGGGGCGCACTGCGCGCAGGCGCCCGCCCCGCCGGAACACGGTCTCAGCCCACGGAGACGGAGGGGGCGCCGCCGGCGGGGACGTCCTCGCCCATCTCGGCGGCGATGCGGTTCGCCTCGGCGAGCAGGGTCTCCACGATGTCCTCCTCCTGGACGGTCTTGATGACCTCGCCCTTGACGAAGATCTGGCCCTTGCCGTTGCCGGAGGCGACGCCGAGATCGGCCTCGCGCGCCTCGCCGGGGCCGTTGACGACGCAGCCCATGACGGCGACGCGCAGCGGGACCTCGAGGTGCTTGAGCCCCTCGGTGACCTTGTCGGCGAGGGTGTAGACGTCGACCTGGGCGCGGCCGCAGGAAGGGCAGGAGACGATGTCGAGCTTCCGCGGCTTGAGGTTCAGCGACTGCAGGATCTGGTTGCCGACCTTGACCTCCTCCACCGGCGGGGCGGAGAGGGAGACGCGGATGGTGTCGCCGATGCCCTCGCCGAGCAGGATGCCGAAGGCGACCGAGGACTTGATGGTGCCCTGGAAGGCGGGGCCCGCCTCGGTGACGCCGAGGTGCAGCGGCCAGTCGCCCTCGGCGGCGAGCTGGCGGTAGGCCTCGACCATGATCACGGGGTCGTTGTGCTTGACCGAGATGCCGAAGTCGTGGAAGTCGTGCTCCTCGAAGAGGGACGCCTCCCACTTCGCGGAGGCGACGAGCGCCTCCGGGGTGACGCGGTCGCCGGTCATCATGCGCTTGTCGATCGAGCCGGCGTTCACGCCGATGCGCAGCGCGGTGCCGTGGTCCTTCGCGGCCTTGGCGATGTCCTTCACCTGGTCGTCGAAGCGGCGGATGTTGCCGGGGTTGACACGGACGCCCGCGCAGCCCGCCTCGATCGCGGCGAAGACGTACTTGGGCTGGAAGTGGATGTCGGCGATCACCGGGATCGGGGACTTCGCGGCGATCGCGACGAGCGCGTCGGCGTCCTCCTGGCGCGGGCAGGCCACGCGCACGATGTCGCAGCCGGCCGCGGTCAGCTCCGCGATCTGCTGGAGGGTCGCGTTGATGTCGTGCGTCGGAGTGGTGGTCATCGACTGCACGGTGATCGGCGCGTCGCCGCCGACGTACAGGTCGCCCAGCTTCACCTTGCGGGTCGTCCGCCGGGGGGCGAGGACCGGCGGGGGCGTCTTGACGGAGGGGATGCCGAGGCTCACGGAAGTCACCCCTCCATTATGGACCGCCGACGGGCTCCGGCGAGGCGAGGTGCGACACCTCCACCGCTCCTGCACGCACGACGTGGCCCGGGGCACAGCCCCGCAATGTCCGGTGCGCGCCGCGGACGAGCCGCCGTCGATCGAGCCGGCGCGCGTCGGACCGGCGCCTGTCGGGCCGGCCCCGGAGGACCGGGCGCGCGGCGGTCAGGGGAACAGCGTGATCGGCTTGACGATGTCGGCGTAGAGCAGCAGCAGCGTCATCACGATGAACACGAGCGCGACCGCATTGGTCAGCGGGAGCATCCGCGACATGTCCACGGGGCCGGGATCCGGGCGTCCCCGCAGCCGAGCGATCCGGCGTCGGATCCCCTCGAGCAGCGCCCCGGCGACGTGCCCGCCGTCCAGCGGCAGCAGCGGGACGAGGTTGAACACGAACAGCGCCATGTTCAGCGAGGCGAGCATCGAGATCATCGTCCCGACCTTCTCGCGCAGCTCGAAGCCGGGCTCGTCGGCGGAGGCGACCTCGCCGGCCAGGCGGGAGACGCCGACGACGCCGAGCGGTCCGTCCGGGTCCCGCTCGGCGCTGCCGAAGGCGGCCTGCGCCACCTCGTACAGCCGCACCGGGAGGGTCACCACGATCTGTCCGGTGCGCACGAAGGCGTCCCACGCCATCGCGGGCACCTCGGTCGGGGACTGCGGGGCGAGGTCGGGGGTGCCGGCCACGCCGAGGAACCCGACCTCCTCGGTGACCAACCTCCCGTCGGCGTCGCGCACCGCGGCGCCGTCCTGGTCCAGGACGGGCCGGGCGTCGATCACGAGGGTCGCCTCGAGCGGGATCTCCCGCCCGTCGCGCTCGACGACGACCTCGATCGTGCGGTCGTCCGCGGCGCGGACGGCCTCGGTGACGTCCTCCCAGCGCGTGATCGGGGCGCCGTCGATCTCGCGCAGCACGTCGCCGGGACGGATCCCGGCCTCGAGCGCGGGGGCCGGGGGCTGTCCCTCGCAGGAGACGTCCGCCGGCGCGTCGGCCGGGACCACGCACTCGGAGACGCTCTGCACCGTCGGCGTCACCGAGGGCAGGCCGATCCCGCTGACCAGCACCACCATCAGCAGCACGGAGATGAGCAGGTTCATGGCGGGCCCGCCGAGCATGACCACGAGCTTCTTCGGCACCGACAGCGCCACGAAGGTGCGGTGGGCGTCCTCGGGCCCGTACTGGGCGGACTCGTACGCCTTCGCGTCCTCGGACATCTCCGTCATCTGCTGGAGCAGGCCGGTGGAGTCCTCGCGGATCGTGCCCTCGGGCTCGCCCTTGTGCGGCGGGTACATGCCGATCATGCGGATGTAGCCGCCCAGCGGGATGGCCTTCAGCCCGTACTCGGTTTCGCCGCGGGTGCGGGAGAGGACCGTCGGCCCGAAGCCGATCATGTACTGGGTGACGCGGACCCCGAACAGCTTCGCGGGGACCAGGTGCCCGATCTCGTGCAGCGCGATCGAGAGGGCGAGCCCCGCCGCGATGACGAGGACGCCGAGCGCGAACAGCAGCATGCTCAGCGCGTCCGGGCCGCGAGGAGCTCGGCCGCGGCGGTGCGCGCCCAGGACTCGAGCTCGAGCAGGGCCTCGACGCCGTCGGCGCGCTCCGCGCGCGGCCGCGTCGGGAGCTCGAGCACCGCCCGGATCAGCCCGGTGATGCCGAGGAAGTCGAGGCGCCCGTCGAAGAAGGCGTCGACCGCCTCCTCGTTCACGGCGTTGTACACGGCCATCGCTCCCCCGCCCTGGCGGTGCGCGGCGCGGGCCAGCGCGATCGCGTCGAAGGTGTCCTCGTCCACGGGCTCGAAGGTCCAGGACTGGGCGGCGGAGAAGTCCAGCGGGGCGGCGAGGCCGGGGAGCTTCTCGGGATGGGCCAGGGCCCAGCCGATCGCGTGGCGCATGTCCGGCGGGCTCGCCTGGGCGATGGTGGAGCCGTCCACGAGCGTGACCATCGAGTGGACGATCGACTGGGGGTGGACGACCACCTGCACGCGCTCCTCCGGCAGGTCGAACTGGAAGCAGGCCTCGATCACCTCGAGCGCCTTGTTCACCAGGGTCGCGGAGTTCGTGGTGATGACCCGGCCCATCGACCAGGTGGGGTGGACGAGCGCCTGCTCGGGGGTGACGCCGTCGAGCTCGGCGCGGGTGCGGCCGCGGAAGGGCCCCCCGGAGGCGGTGACCACGAGGTGGTCGATCTGGTCGTGGCGCACCCCGGCCAGGGCCTGCGCGATCGCGGTGTGCTCGGAGTCGACGGGGAGGATCTGCCCGGGCGCGGCGGCGCCGGTGACCAGGTCTCCGCCGACGACGAGGGACTCCTTGTTCGCCAGCGCGAGACGGGCCCCGGAGCGGAGCGCGGCGAGGGTGGGCAGCAGGCCGACGGAGCCGGTGATCGCGTTGAGGACCACGTCCTGCGCGCCGAGGGAGCCGGCGAGCTCGACCACCGCCTCGGCGCCCGCGCTGATCCGCGGCGCGGGGAGGCCGGCGGCGGTGCAGGCCGCCTCGACGGCCTCGCGCACCGCGACGACCCGGGCGGGGTCGGAGACGACGAGCTCGGCGGGGCGGTGCGCGAGCACCTGCTCGGCGACGAGGCCGGGCCGGGTGCCGCCGACGGCGAGGCCGTGGAGGGTCGCGACGTCCCCGTAGCGGGCGAGGACGTCGAGCGCCTGCGTGCCGATGGAGCCGGTGGATCCCAGCAGGACCAGGCGCCGGGGGGCGGCGCCGGTCACGGCACGGAGGCCATCACGTCCGCGACATGGTCGAGGTACACGTCGACCACGGCCTCGCGGTAGCCCTCGGGGCCGCGGCGGCGGCCGAAGGCGGCGCGGCGCACGTCGTCCACGCTCATCGGGTGGCCGTCGGTGAAGTAGGCGACGAGCTGGTCGCACAGGGCGTCGACGTCGCCCTTGTCGTAGGCGGGCTCGCCCTGCGCGGCCGGGGCGAAGCGGTCGCCCGCGGGGCGCTCGAGCCGCTCCTTGAGCGTCTCGGCGCGCTCGGTGAGCTGGGCGACCCATGCCTCCTCGCCCTGGGCGGCGATGGCGTCGTCGCGGGCCTGCAGCGCGAACGCGTCGGAGAGGCGGTCCAGTGCCTCGTCGACCACGCGCATGTCGTAGCCGCCGCGCTCGGTGCCGAAGCTCGCCGCCGTGATGTCGGAGCCGTCGAAGGACGGGTCGCGACCCTCGTAGGCCTTGCGGGCGCGGGAGAGGAACTCGTCGACCTCGCGCATGTCGTATCCGACGCTGAAGCGCGAGACACGCTCGAACGATGTGCTCACCTGGTGGTCCTTCCTCGGTGCTGTCGGTGTCCCACTGTAGCGGCGCGGGAGGGGCGATTCGGGGAGGCGTGCTGGGCTCTGCGGTCCCGGACGGGGCCGGGCCGCAGCGTCAGTCGGCGACGGCCGAGGCGACCGCCTCGACCCGGGCGACGCGCGCCTCGCGGTCCTCGCGGTGGGCGTCGGACTCGATCACCTCGGCGGCGAGCTGGCCGCAGGCGCCGTCGATGTCGGAGCCGCGGGTGTCGCGGATCGTGGCGGAGATGCCGTTGTCCCGCAGGATCTCCACGAAGCGCTTCTCGACCAGGGGGTCCGAGGCGGTCCACTTCGAGCCCTTGACGGGGTTCAGCGGGATGGGGTTGACGTGGATCCAGTGCGCCCCGCCCTTGGCGATCAGCCTGTCGGCGAGCAGCTGGGCGCGGTGGGCCTGGTCGTTGATGTCCCGGATCAGCGCGTACTCGATGGAGACCCGTCGGCCAGTGGTCTCGAAGTACTCCCAGGCCGCATCGAGGATCTCGTCGACGTCGAAGCGGGTGTTGATCGGCACCAGCTCGTCGCGCAGCGCATCGTCCGGGGCGTGCAGCGAGACCGCGAGGGTGACCGGGATCTTCTCCGCGGTGAGCTTGCGGACCGCCGGTGCGAGGCCGACGGTGGAGACGGTGATGTGGCGGGCGCCCATCCCGAACCCCTCCGGGGCCGGGGCGTTCAGCCGCTTGCAGGTGGTCGCGACGGGGCGGTAGTTCGCCAGCGGCTCCCCCATGCCCATGAACACGATGTTCGAGACGCGGCCGGGGCCGCCGGGCAGCTCGCCGCTCGCGAGCATCCGGTTCGCGATGCGCACCTGCTCGAGGATCTCGGCGGTGGAGAGGTTGCGGGTCAGGCCCATCTGCCCGGTCGCGCAGAAGGGGCAGTTCATGCCGCAGCCCGCCTCCGAGGAGATGCACAGGGTGACCCGGTCGCTGTAGCGCATCAGCACGGACTCGACCATCGGGCCGTCGAACAGCTTCCACAGGAACTTCTGCGTGGCGCCGTGGTCCGCGCTCTGGCGCGAGACGACGCTCAGCAGCGGCGGGAAGAAGCGGTCCACGAGCTGCTGGCGGAGGTCCTTGGGGATGTCGGTGAGGTCCTCGGGATCCGTGGTGAAGTGCTCGAAGTAGTGCACCGAGAGCTGCTTGGCGCGGAAGCCGGGCAGGCCCATCTCTTTCACCGCCTCGATCCGCTCCTCGAGCGTGAGATCGGCCAGGTGCGCCGGCGGCTTCCCACGACGGGTGGGACGCAGCTGCAGCTGGCCGGGGGCGAGGGCGACCTTCTGCCCGGGGACGGCCTCGCGGGAGAGGTCGGGGTTGCTCGTCCCTGCGGCAGGGGTGCGAGGCGGGGTCTCGTTCATGGCAGCAGTACCTCCAGCATGACGTAGGTGGTGGGGGCGGCCAGGAGGATCGAGTCCACCCGGTCCAGCACGCCCCCGTGGCCGGGCAGCAGGTGCCCCATGTCCTTGATCCCGAGGTCCCGCTTCAGGAGGGACTCGGCGAGGTCCCCGCAGGTGGAGACCACGACCAGCACCGCACCGATCGCGACTCCCACCCACCAGGGCAGCTCGAGCGCGAGCACCGCGATCAGGGTGACCATCGCGGTGCCGAGCACGAGCGAGCCCGCGAAGCCCTCCCAGCTCTTCTTCGGGCTGATGCCGGGCGCCATCGGGTGGCGGCCGAAGAGCACCCCGGCGATGTAGCCGCCGACGTCGTTGCCGACGGGGCCGAGCACGGCGAGCAGCACCAGCATGGCTCCCTGGTCCCGCTGCATCAGCAGGAGCAGGAAGCAGCCGAGGAAGGGCACCCAGGCCAGGGCGAACACTCCCCCGGCGACGTCGCGCAGGGCGGTCAGGCCCATCGACTCGCTGACCCGCCACAGGATCAGCACGCAGACCGCGGCGGCGGTGGAGAGCATCAGCCCCTCCGCCCCGAACACGACCGTCGAGACGACCATCCCGATCACGCCGACCAGCAGCGGCACGGCCGGGACCTCGAGCCCTCCGTGGGCGAGCGCCCGGGTGAGCTCGAGCACCGCGGCGACCATCGCGATGGCGGCGACGACCGGGAACGCCTGCGGCACCACCAGCACGGACAGCGCCAGCACCGCCACGAGCGCGAGGCCGACGCCGATCGCGGCGGGGAGGTTCCTGCCGGGGCCGCGCCGCTTGGCATGCTCGCCTTCCGGCGCGACAGCGACCGCCTCGACGGAGGTCGAGGCGGTCGCTGCGGCGGGGTCCGGCGCGGAGGTGCTCATCGCGGAGCGCTCACGGTCTGCACGGCGGGGCGGTGGCTCCGCGGCTCAGACGGTCTCGAGCTCGGTCTCCTTGAGGGCGAGCGCCTCGTCGACCTGCTCGATGAACTTCTTGGTCAGGGCCTCGAGGTCCTTCTCGGCGCGTGCGCCCTCGTCCTCGCCGATCTCCCCGTCCTTCACCAGCTTCTCGATGGCCTTCTTCGCATTGCCGCGGGAGCCGCGGATCGCGATGCGGCCGTCCTCGGCCTTGGTGCGGGCGAGCTTGACGTAGTCGCGGCGGCGCTCCTCGGTCAGCGCCGGCAGCACCACGCGCAGGGTGTCGCCGTTGTTGGTGGGGTTCACGCCGAGATCGGACTCGCGCAGGGCGGTCTCGGTCGCGGACATCGCCGTCTTGTCGTAGGGGGTGACGATGACGGTGCGGGCCTCGGGGAACTGCAGCGAGGCCAGCTGGTTCAGCGGGGTCGGCGCGCCGTAGTACTCGACCGTGATCCCCTGGAACATCGCGGCGCTCGCCCGGCCGGTGCGGATCGCGGTGAACTCGTCCTTGGTCACCTCGACGGTCTTGGTCATCTTGGACTGGGCGTCCTTCAGGATGCTCGCGGTGTCGTCGCTCACGGGGTGCTCCTCGGTTGTCGAAGGGTGTTCGGGTCCATTGTCCCGCACGTCGCGGCGTCCGGGCGCCGCGACCTGCGGGCCGGTGTCACTTGGTGACGACGGTGCCGATCCGGTCGCCGCGCATCGCCCGGGTGATGTTCCCCGGGGCGTCGAGGCCGAAGACCATCATCTGCTGGGCGTTGTCCATGCAGAGGCTGAAGGCGGTGGAGTCCACGACCTTGAGGCCGCGCTGGAGCGCGTCGCCGTAGGTGACGTGCTCGAGCTTCGTGGCGTCGGGGTTGGTGCGGGGGTCGGCGTCGTAGACGCCGTCCACGCCGTTCTTCGCCATCAGGACCTCCTCGCAGCCGATCTCGAGCGCGCGCTGGACGGCGACGGTGTCGGTGGAGAAGTAGGGCATGCCGGCGCCCGCGCCGAAGATGACCACGCGCCCCTTCTCCAGGTGGCGCACCGCGCGCAGCGGGATGTACGGCTCGGCGACCTGGCCCATCTCGATCGCGGTCTGGACCCGGGTGGAGACCCCGCGCTGCTCGAGGAAGTCCTGCAGGGCCAAGCAGTTCATGACCGTGCCGAGCATGCCCATGTAGTCCGCGCGACGGCGGTCCATGCCGCGCTGGGACAGCTCGGCGCCGCGGAAGAAGTTGCCGCCGCCGACGACGATCGCGCACTGGACGCCCTGGGCCACGCCCTCGGCGATCTCCGCCGCGATGCGGGAGACCACATCGGGGTCGACGCCCACGGCGCCTCCGCCGAAGGCCTCGCCCGAGAGCTTCAGGAGGACGCGTCGCCCGTCCTGTCGCTTGGGCAGAACAGGGATGGGGGACGTGAACGTCTGGGTCATGGGAGGGGTCCTTCCGCGCGGGGTCCTCGGCGATGATACCGGCGCGGCCCCGCACCGATGGTGCGGGGCCGCAGGGCGGTGGCCACGCTCACGTGGCCGTCGGGCGGGGAGGGCGCGCAGCGCGCCCGGCCCGGCCCGGTGGCGTCAGTTGCCGACGCGGAAGCGGACGAAGCCGGTGACGGTGCCGCCGGCCTCCTCGACGACCTGGCCGACGGACTTCTTCGGGTCCTTCGCGAAGGCCTGGTCGAGCAGGACGTTCTCCTTGTAGAACCCGTTCAGGCGGCCCTCGACGATCTTGGGGATCGCCTTCTCGGGCTTGCCCTCGTTCTCGGCGGTCTCCTGCGCGATGCGGCGCTCGTTCTCGACGAGCTCGGCGGGGACCTCGTCGCGGTTGAGGTACGCGGGGGTGAACGCGGCGATGTGCATCGCGACGTCGCGCGCGACCTCGGCGCCGGCCGCGTCGGTCGCGACCAGCACGCCGACCTGCGGGGGCAGGTCCTTGTTGGTGCGGTGCATGTACTCGGTGACGGCCTCGCCGGAGACGCGGCCGATGCGGCGCACCAGGATCTTCTCGCCCATGGACGCGCCGGCGTTGGTCAGCGCCTCGCCGAAGGGGGTCTCGGCGAGCTGCTCGGGCTCGGTGGCGCCGGACTCGACGGCGGCGGCCACGGCCTCGTCGCCGAGCGCCACGAACTTGTCGTTCTTGGCGACGAAGTCGGTCTCGGAGTTGAGCTCGACGAGGGTGCCGGTGCGGCCCTCGGCGCTGTCGCGGATGTCGAAGGCGATGAGGCCCTCGGAGGCGGTGCGGCCCTCGCGCTTGGCGATGCCCTTGAGGCCCTTGACGCGGATGACCTCGACGGCCTTGGCCTTGTCGCCGTCCGCCTCGTCGAGCGCCTTCTTGACGTCGAGCATGCCCGCGCCGGTGGCCTCGCGGATCTCCTTGATGTCTGCTGCCGTGTAGTTGGCCATGTTCCTCTTCCTTGTGGGAGCTGCTTCGGGAGGTGGCGGGAGGCGATCGGCCTCCCCGTGGAGGGGCCCGGGACCGACGTGTCGGTCCCGGGCCCGCGGATCACTCGGCGGCGGGGGCCTCGGTGGAGGTCTCCTCGGAGGTCTCCGCGGCGGGGGCCTCCTCGGCGGGCTTCTCCTCGGCGGCGGCGACGGACTCCTCGGCGGGAGCGTCCTGCGACTGGACCTCGGACTGCTTGAGCAGCTCCTGCTCCCACTCGGCCAGCGGCTCGGCGTCCACGGCGGAGACGTTCTTCTCGCCGCCGGTGGACTTGGCGTGACGCTCCTGGAGGCCGGCGGCGACCGCGTCGGCGACCACGCGGGTCAGCAGCGTGACGGAGCGGATCGCGTCGTCGTTGCCCGGGATCGGGTAGGTGATCTCGTCGGGATCGCAGTTGGTGTCCAGGATCGCGACGACGGGGATGTTGAGCTTCTGCGCCTCGTCGACGGCGAGGTGCTCCTTGTTGGTGTCCACGACCCAGAGGGCGGAGGGGGCCTTGCCCATGTCGCGGATGCCGCCGAGGGTCTTCTCGAGCTTGTCCTTCTCGCGACGCATCATGAGCAGCTCCTTCTTGGTGCGGCCGGAGGAGGCCACATCATCGAAGTCGATCTGCTCGAGCTCCTTGAGGCGGTTCACGCGCGCGGAGACGGTCTGCAGGTTGGTGAGCATGCCGCCCAGCCAGCGCTGGTTCACGTAGGGCATGCCCACGCGGGTGGCCTGCTCCTGCACGGACTCCTGCGCCTGCTTCTTGGTGCCGACGAACAGGATGGTGCCGCCGTGGGCGACGGTCTGCTTGACGAAGTCGTAGGCCTTGTCGATGTACGACAGGGTCTGCATGAGGTCGACGATGTAGATGCCGTTGCGCTCGGTGAAGATGAAGCGACGGACCTTCGGGTTCCAACGACGGGTCTGGTGACCGAAGTGGACGCCGCTCTCCAGGAGCTGGCGCATGGTGACGACTGCCATGATGGTGTCCTCTGTTCTCCGGTCCTGGGCTCGCACGGCGCGCCCGAAGGCGTCCGCGGTCATCGCGCAGGACCTGCTTTCTCGGTTGTTCCCCCGCCACCGGTCGGTGCGGGGCCTGGTGCCCGGGTGCCGGCCGCCCTGCACCTGCCTCCGCACGGGGCGGGGACGGGAAGGACCGATGGCCGACGAGCCCTGGTGGGCACGCGAAGTCATCCGGACGGACCGGATGCTGAGTGGAGTCTATCGGACGCCGCCGCCTCCTCGCGCGCGTCCTGCGTCACCCCCGTCCCGGCGAATCCTCGCCGGGCCCCGTGGGTCGCCTCCGTCTCGGCGAATCCTCGCCGGGTCCTCGCGCGACCTCTCCTCCACAGACCCCGCGGGTCCACCGCCGCCGGGCGGGGCTCGCCGAGCCGCGGCGGGGCGCGGACGATGCCGACATGATCCCCTCGCCGGCGCCTCCGCCCTCTTCCCCGCCCGCCTCCCCGGCGGCGCGGGTGCTCGCGCTGCTGGTGCTGCTCCTGCCGCTGGCCGTGATGCCGTCCGCCGCGGCGCGGGCTGACGGTCCGCGCTGGCAGTGGCCGGTGCCGCCGCCGCACGAGGTGATCGCGCCCTTCGACGCGCCGGCGACGCCCTACGGCCCCGGTCATCGCGGGATCGACATCGCGGTCCCGGGCGGTGCGGAGGTCCGGGCGGTCGAGGGCGGGACCGTGCGGTTTAGCGGGTCGGTCGCCGGGCGCGGCGTCGTCTCGGTGGTGCATGCCGACGGGCTGATCTCGACCTACGAGCCGGTCGACGGGGCGGTGAGCGCCGGGGACCCGATCGGGGCCGGTCAGGTGCTCGGCACCCTCGAGGGCACCTCGCCCGCCTCCCACTGCGCTGGTCGGGACTGTCTGCATCTGGGCGCTCGACGGGGCGAGCTGTACGTCGATCCGCTCCTGCTCCTCGGCGGGCGCGGACCGAGCGTCCTGCTGCCCTGGGCAGGCGGCGTGTCCGGAGGCGATGCGGGAGCGGCCGGGCCGAGGGCCTCCGCCGATGCCGGGGCAGGGCCTGCGGGGACGGCGTCGGGAGCAGGAGCGAGTGCGGGGCCTGCAGCAGGGGCGGGAATGCCGTCCCGGGCGGTCGCTCCGGTCAGCGCTTCGGTCGGCGTTCAGGTCGCACGTCACGGCGCGCGGGCGGTCGCCCTGGCCTGACCGTGCCCGGGGCTGCACGGCCCGGGACCGTCGGGACCGCGGGGGCGCCGCGGCTCCAGGGCCGCGGACCGTCGGCGATGGTGGCGAGCCCGGCGCGACGGGCGCGGGCGCGGCGCGTCTGCCGAGGATCAGGCGCGCGGATGCGCCTGCTCGACGGTGCTGCGCAGTCGCTCTGCGCTGACATGGGTGTAGATCTGCGTGGTGGCGAGCGAGGAGTGCCCGAGGAAGTCCTGGACGCTGCGGAGGTCCGCGCCGCCCTCCACGAGGTGGGTGGCCGCGCTGTGCCGCAGGGTGTGCGGGGTGACGTGGCGGGCGATCCCGGCGCGGGCCGCGTAGCGGTCCACGAGGGTGCGCACGGCGCGGTCCCCGAGCCTCCCGCCCCGCACCCCGAGGAAGAGCGCCCGCCCCGGCGCCTTCGCTCGGCGCGCCGCGGAGGTCCCGGCCCGGCCCTTCCCCGGGGCCTGTGCCGTGCCTCGGCCGGCGGCGGTCGCTCCGGCGAGCACCGGCCTGCCCTCCGTCTCCCAGCGACGCAGCGCCTCCAGGGCGGGGACGCCGACGGGGACGATCCGCTCCTTGTCGCCCTTGCCACGCACGCGGACGGTGCCCTGGGCCATGTCGATCCCGCCCAGGTCGAGGGCCACGAGCTCGGAGACGCGCAGGCCGGAGGAGTAGAGCAGCTCGAGCACGGCGGCGTCGCGCAGCTGCACCGCGCGCTGGACGGGATCGACCGCGGACGGCTCCTCGGCGGGCGCTCCGCCTGCGGCGGTGCCCTCCCCTGCCGTGTCGCCCGCCGTCGCGGCGCCGGCCGGCATCGGAGCGCCGCCCTGCGTCGAGGTGCTGCCCGGCGTCGGGGTGCCGCCTCGTGCCGGGGCGGCGTCCTCGGAGTCCGTGTCGGCGCCCGGTGCCGGGACGTCGCTCCTCCTCGGCGCGGGCTCGGTGACGATCCCGTCGAGGAGCGCGCCGGCCTGCTCGTCGGTGAGGACGGTGGGCAGGTGCCGGCCGCGGCGGGGCGCGCGGAGCCGGCCGCCGACGTCGTGCGGGATCCTGCCGGTGGAGGCGAGCCAGGTGGTGAATGTCCGCGCAGCCGCGGCGGAGCGGGCGAGGGTGCTCGCGCCGGCCCCGGTCTCCGCGCGAGCGCCGAGCCAGGAGCGCAGCGCTGTCACGTCGAGCTCGGCCGGGGCGATCCGCTCGACCTCCCGCAGATGCGCCAGCAGCGCCGCGGCCTCGCGGCGGTAGGCCCGGACGGTGTGCTCGGACCTGCCTCGTTCGAGGTCGAGATGGGCGGCGAAGGCGTCGACGATCTGCTCGTCGGTCTCCGTCGCGCGCTCCGTGCTCATCCCGTCATTCTCGCCCATCCTCGCGGCCGGGGGCAGTGCTCCCGCCGAGCCGGCCGTCAGCCCGTGCGGCGAGTGCGCCGGACCCGCTGCCCTTCCTGCTCGATCAGGCCCAGCAGCTCGAGCCGGGCCAGCGCTGCGCCGACCTCCCGCGGCGCGAAGCCGATCTCGTCCGCGAGGCGGCCCGGTGAGATGCCCGAGCGGGGCGGGACGGCATCGAGCACACGCCGATCCGCTGGTGAGAGCAGATCGAGCTCGTCCTGGCGGGCGAAGCTCCCCTCCCCTGCGGCGGGCCCTCCGGGCAGCAGGTCCAGCAGCTCGGCGGGCTCGGTGACGAGCACCGCGCCGCGTTCGCGGATCAGACGGTGGCAGCCGGCGCTGGCCGCGGAGGTGACCGGGCCGGGCACCGCTCCGACCGGTCGGGAGAGCTGATCGGCGAGCCGCGCCGTGGACAGCGCCCCGGAGCGCCAGGCCGCCTCGACGACCACCACCGCTCGGGACAGGGCGGCGATCAGCCGGTTGCGGGCCAGGAACCTCCACCGTGTGGGGGCGGTGCCCATCGGGGCCTCGCTGAGCAGGAGGTGCTGCTCGCGGATCCGCTCGAGCAGCTGCGTGTTCCCGCGGGGGTAGAGGCGGTCGAGCCCGCCGGCGAGGACGGCGAGGGTCGCGCCGTCCTGGGCGGCGAGCGCCCCGCGGTGCGCCGCGGCGTCGATGCCGTACGCGCCGCCGGAGACGACGGTCCCGCCGGCGCCCGCGAAGGCGGCGCCGAGGGAGGAGGCGACGTCCTCCCCGTAGGGGGTCGAGGCGCGGGAGCCGACGAGCGCCGCGGCGCGCTCCCCGGCCAGGCGGTCGAGCCGGGCGGGGCCCTGCACCCACAGGCAGTGCGGGGCGGTCTCCTGGAGGTCGTCGAGGGCGCTCGGCCACTCCTCGTCCCCGGGGATCAGGACCCGGATCCTCCGTCGGTCGGCGTCCTCCAGCACCGCCTCGACGTCGACGGCGGCGAGCCGGCCGCGCCAGCGCTGGAGGGCGCGGGAGGCGCGGGCGCCGGGCGTGCCGGCGCCGGGGTCGGCGGCCTCGGCCGGCACCTGTCCGTCCAGCGCGGCGAGCAGCTCGGTCGGCGTCGCCTCCCGCGCGAGCTCGAGCGCGGCGCGGGATCCGAGCCGTTCCCGCGCCATGAGCGCGACGGCGTCGGACGGCTCGGCGAGCAGGGACCAGGTGAGCCGGGCCCGGCGCTCGGTCTCGTGCGTGATGTCGGGGTTCTCGGGGTTCTCGGTCATCGGGCGTCCGCCTGCCGCAGGGTGAGGGCCTCGCCGATGTGCAGGGCGTCGGGACGATCCTCGCCGTCGAGGTCGGCGAGGGTCCAGGCCAGGCGCAGCACGCGGTCGTGGCCGCGCAGGGTCAGCCGGCCCTGGCTGAGGGAGTGGCGCAGCAGCGCGAGGTCCGCCGGGGCGGGGGCGAACTCGGTCCGCAGCAGCGGCCCGGGAAGGTGGGCGTTGGTGCTCCAGCCGCGTCCCTCGTAGCGGTGGGCCTGGCGGGTGCGGGCCCGGCCGACGCGGGCGGCGATCGCGGCGCTGGGCTCGGCGGGCTCGGCGCCGCTGCGGTGGAGGTCCACCGGTCCGACGTCGACGCGCATGTCGATCCGGTCCATCACGGGCCCGGAGAGCCGGGAGAGGTAGCGGCGGCGCTGCAACGGAGTGCAGGTGCACTTCTCGCCCTTGCCCCAAGCGTTCCCGCAGGGACACGGATTCGCGGCCAGGACCAGCTGGAAGCGGGCCGGGTAGCGGGTGACCCCGCGTGCCCGGTGCAGGGTGATGTCCCCGGTCTCCAGGGGTTCGCGCAGCGCCTCGAGCACGCGGGCGGAGAACTCCGGCGCCTCGTCGAAGAAGAGCACCCCGCAGTGGGCGCGGGAGATCGCGCCGGGCCGGGCGAGGCCTCCTCCCCCGCCGACGATCGCGGCGGCGGTGGCGGTGTGGTGGGGGCTCTCCAGCGGCGGGGTGCGCAGGAGGCCGTCGCGGGCGTCGAAGCGGCCGTCGAGCGAGTGGACGGCGGAGACGTCCAGGGCGTCCTCGGTGCTCAGCTCGGGCAGGATGCCGGGCAGGCGCGCGGCGATCATCGTCTTGCCGGCGCCGGGCGGTCCCTGCAGCAGCAGATGGTGGGCGCCTGCGGCGGCGACCTCCGCGGCACGGCGGGCCTGCTCCTGGCCGATCACGTCGGCGAAGTCGACCGCGCTGCCCGCTCCTCGCTCCACCGCGGCGCCCGCGGGCAGCGGCTCGCGGGCGGGGGACGGCGGGACGTCCGCGCCGAAGCGGTGCAGGAGGGTGGTGAGGTCGGGCGCCGCGTCCACCTCGATGCCGCCGACGAGTCGGGCCTCGGCGAGGTTCGCCTCGGGGACCACGGCGCGGGAGAGCCCCAGACCGCGGGCGGCGAGCAGGGCGGGCAGCACCCCGGGGACGGGACGCAGCCTCCCGTCGAGCCCGAGCTCGCCGAGCAGCACGGTGTCGGAGGGGACGTGGGTGGGCAGGTCGCCCTGCGCGTCGAGGACCGCGAGCGCGATCGCGAGGTCGAAGCCGGAGCCGTGCTTCGGCCGCCAGGCCGGGGTCATGTTCACGGTGATCCGGCGCTGGGCGAGGCGGAGGCCGCTGCGGGCCGCGGCGGCGCGGACCCTGTCCTTGGCCTGGAGGGTGGAGGAGTCCGGCAGGCCCACGAGCGAGAACGCGGGCAGGCCCTGAGAGACGTCGGCCTCGACCTCGACCAGGGTGCCCTCGAGGCCGGTGAGGCTGATCGAGAGGGTGCGCGCCTGGCCCATCTCAGTGCACCCCTTCGAGGTGCTCGAGGGAGAAGACCCCGTCCAGGTGGGCGTGCACGGCGATCACGTCGATCCGCACGTCGCGGTGCGGGGTCGAGCGCTCCATGAGGTACTCCCCCGCCAGCCGGCGCAGCCTGCGCAGCTTCGCGGGGGTGACGGCGGCCTGCGGCACCCCGGTGACGAACGATCGGCGGGTCTTGACCTCGACGAAGACGAGGGTCGTGTGCGCGAGGGCGACGATGTCCAGCTCGCCGTGCTCGAGCCGCAGGTTGCGCTCCACGATCTGCCAGCCGCAGGCCACGAGGTGGTCGGCGGCGAGATCCTCCCCGGCGCGTCCGAGCTCGAGGGTGGTCATCTCCCGCACGCGGGGCGGTGCCGGGGCCGGGCGGGGCCTGTCGGCGGGGAGGGAGGCGGGCGGGGTGCCGGGGACGGGAGCGAGGCTGTTCATGCCCGTCAGCCTCGCCGGAGCGTTCCGGGCGGGGAAGCGTCCCCGGGATCCTGGGGACGACGGGGTGCTGTGGAGGAGAGGTCGCGCGGCGCCGGAGGGCCGCGCGGCGGGCTCAGGGCAGGGAGATGTCCTGCTTGTTGAGCTCCTCGATGTTGACGTCCTTGAAGGTCACCACCCGCACCGAGCGCACGAAGCGGTTGGAGCGGTAGATGTCCCACACCCACACGTCCGCCAGGCGCAGCTCGTAGAACACCTCGCCGCCGCCCGAGCGGACCTGCAGGTCCACCTGATTGGCGAGGTAGAAGCGACGCTCCGTCTCCACGACGTACGTGAACAGGCTGACCACGTCGCGGTACTCGCGGAAGAGCTGGAGCTCGAGGTCGGACTCGTAGTTCTCGAGATCCTGGCTGCTCATCGGCGCTCCTCCTGGTCCTGCAGGCTCCACGGGCCCTCCCACAGTACGCCAGCGGAGCCGGGCATCGGGCCGGTGCCCGCGGCAGGTACCGCGGCGGGGCGGGCGGCACGGCCGGCGGCGGGCGCGGAGCCGAGTCGCCAGCTGCGGCGATGGTGCTCGTGCACGCCGATCCGGTCGATCGCGGCGCGGTGCACCGCGGCGCCGTATCCCTTGTTCGAGGCCCAGCCGTACTCGGAGGCCTCCGCGTCCAGCTCGACCATCCGCGCGTCCCGTGCGACCTTCGCGAGGATGCTCGCCGCGGACACGCTCGCGCAGTCCCGGTCGGCGGCGACCCGCAGCTGCACCAGCGGCGCGGGGCGCTCCGCGGCCGTCAGCGCCGGGGTGAGCACGTCCGCGTCCCCGTCGAGCAGGAGCGCGTCGGCCTCGATGCCGAGCCCCTCGAGCGCGCGCAGCGCGGCGCGGGTCAGGGCGGCCATGATCCCGATCTCGTCGATCTCGGACGCCTCCGCCCAGCCGACGGCGCCGGCCAGCGCCGACTCGCGGATCGGGTCGACGAGCGCCTCGCGGCGGCGGGCGGTGAGCTTCTTGGAGTCCCTCACCCCGTCGGGCAGGGGTGCGACCTCGCCGTCGGTGATCTCGAGGGCGACCGCGCCGACGGCGACGGGGCCGGCGAGGGCACCGCGGCCCACCTCGTCCAACCCCACCACGACCCGGCGCCCGGGGCCCGCGCGGCGGGCGAGCTCGCGTTCGAGGTCGAGGGTCGGTGCGGGGGCGGTCACGGCTGGTCGGGCACGTCGGCGAACGCATCCGACCCGTCCCCGAGGCCGGTCCAGCGGCTCGCGGGCCAGAACACGACCTCGGCGCGGCCGGTGATGTCCGACTCGTCGACGAAGCCGCCGTCGCCCTGCACCTCGTGCCAGGCGGAGTCCGCGGAGGCGTAGCGGTTGTCGCCCATCACCCAGACCTTGTCGTCGGGGACGGTGACATCGAAGGCTGCCTGGCAGGCGGGGGTCTCCGGGTTGATGTACGGCTCGTCGAGGGTGGTGCCGTTGACCTGCAGGGCGGCACCCTCCTCCTCGCACACCACGTGATCGCCGGGCAGGCCGATCAGCCGCTTGACCAGGTGGTCCTGGGAGGGGTCGGGGGCGAGCCCGATGAGCGAGAGGGCCATCATGACCCGCACCCGGGGGGTGGGGTTCTCGGTCGCGTCGCCGGGGATCCAGTCCGCCGGGTCCTCGAAGACGATGACGTCGCCGCGCTCGAGGTCGAACACCCCGGGGCTGAGCTTGGACACGATGATCTTGTCGTCCTCCAGCAGCGTGGGGTTCATCGAGGCGGAGGGGATGTAGAACGGCTGGATCAGGAAGGTCTTCACGAGCACCGCGATGACCAGCGCGACCACCATGGTCACGAGCGTGTCCAGCCACAGCGGCATCCGCTGCCTGCGGCGGTGGGTGCGGTCCTCGCCCTCGGGGCGGTCCTGCGCCGCGGGGCGCTCGTCCCCCTGCGGGGCGCTGCCCTCGGACGCGGTCGTCGCGGTCGCGGCGTCCTCGGCGGGAGCGGGGTCCCCGGGCGGGGAGCCAGCTCGGCGGTTCTCGTCGGACGCATTCATCGCGGCAAGGATAGCCGCTGGGGGCTGGGAGTCAGAGGGAGCCGCCGCGAGGCGGTGGCCACACGATCCGCTCGACCCTGCCGACCACCCGATCCACGGGGATCATCCCGCCGCCGGGGGCGCCGAGCAGGTGCCGGGAGTCGGTGGAGTCGGGACGGTTGTCGCCGAGCACGAACATGCGCCCCTCGGGGACGACGAGGTCGAACTCGGTGGTGCTGGGCGCCATGCCGCCCGGCAGGTAGGGCTCCTCCAGCTCCTCGCCGTTCAGCAGCAGGGCGCCCTCGTCGCCGCAGCAGGCGATGGAGTCGCCGCCGACGGCGATCACCCGCTTGACCCAGTAGCGGTCGCCGTCCTCCGCCGAGGGGGCGAAGTATCCCCTGCCGTCGAAGACGACCACGTCCCCGCGCTCGGCCTCGCCGGCGCTCGTGCGGTCGGCCAGGAGCACGTCCCCGGCCTCGAGGGTCGGGGCCATGGAGGCCGACGGGACGCGGAAGGGCTGGACCACGAAGTGCCGCACGGCGAGCACCGCGAGCAGCGCCAGCACGACGCAGACGGCGACGGCCACCGCCGGGTGGGGCCGTCGCCGTCTCGCCGCGCTCACGCGGGTGATCCTGGGATCCGGGAGCGGATCAGGAGTGGTCGCGCTTCTCCTTGATGCGGGCCTTCTTGCCCGTGAGGTTGCGCAGGTAGTACAGCTTCGCGCGGCGGACGTCACCGCGGGTGACGACCTCGATCTTGTCGACCGTGGGGGCGTGCACGGGGAACACGCGCTCCACGCCGACGCCGAAGGAGATCTTGCGGACGCGGAAGGTCTCGCCCACGCCGTGGCCCTGGCGGCCGATGACGTAGCCCTGGAAGACCTGGATTCGGGAGCGGTTGCCCTCGATGACCTTCACGTGCACCTTGACGTTGTCGCCGGCGCGGAAGGCGGGGACGTCCTCGCGCAGGGACGCCTTGTCGAGCTCGTCGAGCTTCTGCATGTCTCTCTCCTGGCCTCCGCCTCAGGTCGTCGGCCTCGTTCGTCGGGCCGCCTCTCGGGCGACCCGTCATGAACCGTCGATCCGGCGGGGAGCTGGCCCCCCGTGCCGGTGTGCTGGGCCTCTGGCGGCGACTCCCATCGCCACGGACCTGCCCGACCGCGTGATGCGCCCTCCCCTGAGGCAGAGAGGCGCGCGGTGCGCACGAGGGGACATTCTGCCAGCGCACGGGAAGGGGCGGCAAGCCCGCACCGGGGCGTTCGTGCCGGTGATCACCGTGGAGGGCTGTCGGATCGCTCACGTCCAGGTCGCGGGCGGGGCGTCCTCGGTGCGCCGGACGACGCCCTCAGGCCTCGTCGAGCAGATCGGGGCGGCGCTGCCGGGTGCGCTCGAGCGACTGCTCGCGCCGCCAGGCGGCGATCTTCCCGTGGTCGCCGGAGAGCAGGATCGCGGGCGCCTCCCGCACCACCCCGGCCGGGTCCTCCCAACGGGCGGGGCGGGTGTAGAGCGGGTACTCCAGCAGCCCGTCGGAGTGGGACTCCTCGACGAGGGACTCGGCGTTGCCGACCACGCCCGGGACGAGCCGCACCACGGCCTCGGTGATCGCGAGGACCGCGACCTCGCCGCCGTTGAGCACGTAGTCGCCGAGGGAGGCGAGGTGGATCTCGCAGCCGATGTCGGCGAGGTGCTCGTAGACCCGCTCGTCGATCCCCTCGTAGCGACCGCAGGCGAGGACCAGCCATTCGCACTCGGACCATTCCTGGGCGGTGGCCTGGGCGAAGGGGGTGCCGGCGGGGTTGGGGAAGATGATCACCGGCTCGGTGTCGGCGCCGAGCGCCGCCTGCCCCTCGGCGCGCACGGCGGAGAAGGCCTCCGCCCACGGCTCGGGCTTCATCACCATGCCGGCACCGCCGCCGAGCGGGGTGTCGTCCACGGTGCGGTGGCGGTCGTGGGTCCAGTTGCGCAGGTCGTGGACGTGCAGGTCCACGAGCCCGTCGCGGCGCGCCTTGCCGATCAGGGAGAGCTCGAGCGGCGCGAGGTACTCGGGGAAGATGGTGAGGACGTCGATGCGCACGGCGGGCTCAGCGCTCCGTCCGGGCGGGGCCGGAGGTCTCCGGCTCGGGGCCCTGCTCGTCCTCGGGCAGCGCGTCGAACAGCCCGCCGGGCGGATCGGCGATGACGACGCCGGCCTCGAGGTCGACCTCGGGCACGAGCTGCTCGACCAGCGGCAGCTGAACGCGTCGCCGGTCGGGGGTGCGCACGACGAGGAGGTCCTGCGCCGGGTAGTGGTCCACGCCCGCGACGACGCCGAGCTCGCGCCCGTCGACGTGGCGGACGGCGAGGCCCTTGAGCTGCGCGGGATACCAGGCGTCGGGATCCTCGGCGGCCTCCTCCTCGGCGTCGACCGCGAGCTCGAGGTCCACCCCGCGCAGGGACTCGGCGTCGGTGCGGTCCGTGACCTCCTCGAAGCTCGCGTACCAGCGCTCCTGCTGGAGGCGGGTGCGGGCCACGGTGAGGGTGCGGGAGCGGCCGGCGACCTCGACCTGGAACACGGTGCCGGGGCTCAGGCGCTCCTCGGGCTGGTCGGTGCGCAGGACGAGGGCGACCTCGCCGCGCAGGCCGTGGGCGCGGCCGATCGTCGCGACGATCACGTCGAGGGTGCTCATGCGGTGGCTCCGTTCGAGGGGGCGGGAAGGGCTGCGAGGTGGGCGGGAGAGCCGTCGGACGGGTCGGAGGCATCTGCCCGGGCGGGCACGTCCTCCGGGGCGGGGGCGCCGACGACGGCATCGCCTCCCTCCTCGGCGGGCGCCGGGGCGTGGTAGCCCTGCTCGGCGCAGGCGGTCGAGAGCTGGTCGAGCGGGTCCTGGAGCCCGTCGGACCAGGTGTCGCCGTCCAGCGCGTCGACGAAGGGGGCGCGGACCTGCTCGAGGGCGGTGCGCACGGCATCGTCGTCCACGGCGGTGATCTGCACGTCCAGCAGCTCGGCGGTCGCGCGGAGGTCGTCCGTGCGCCCGGAGGGAACCTCGCGCGGGGAAAGGCCGACGAGCTTGAACATGTTGGAGGTCAGGACGTTCGAGTTCGCGAAGTGGGTGAGGGTGCCGGGGGTGTCGAAGACGTCGGCGCAGACGAGGGCGGCGGGCTTGGCGCCGGCCTCCCCTCCCCCGGCGGCCCAGAGCGCCGCGACGGAGACGTCCTGGCAGCCGGCGGCCACGCCTTCGAAAGCGTCGGCGAAGGCCTCGCGGTCGGACTCGGCGCCGCGCTCGGGCTGGGTGCGGAACCAGTCGGCCAGCTCCGTCGCGGCCGCCCGTGCGCCCTCGGGCGCCTCGGCGAAGAGGTCCTCGACGTCGTCACCGGTCATGGCGTAGAAGCCGGGATCGGAGGGGCCGACCTCCGGTGCGCTCCCGGCACGGTCCAGGACCTCGCGGGAGAGCGGGCCCGCGTAGTCGGGGTCTCCCCAGTACTCGGTGCAGGCCGCGGCGAGGGCGGGATCGGCGCTCGCCTCCTCGGGCGTGGCCGACGGCGCCTCCGGCTCCGCGCCGGGCCCCTCGGCCGTGCAGCCGCCGAGCGTGACGGCGAGGGCGGCGAGCGCGGCGCCGGGGAGGGCGGCGCGGTGAGCGCGGCGACGACCCCCGGACGACGAGGAGCGGCGCTGCCGGGACCTCTCGGTCCGCTCGGCAGCGCCGCTCCTCAGGAGCCTGCGGGGCACCTCAGCGACGGTCGACGTCGACGATGTCGACCCGCACGTCGTCCTCGGAGAGGGCCGCGGTGACCGTGCGCAGGGCACGGGCGGTGCGGCCGGACCGGCCGATGACGCGTCCCAGGTCGGCGGCGCCGACCCGGACCTCGAGCAGCGGGCCGCGACGCGTGGACTTCTCCGTGACGCGCACGGCGTCGGGGTCGTCGACGATGCCGCGGACCAGATGGTCGAGCGCTTCGGCGCGGGCGCTCATCTCAGGCCTCGTCGGTCGCCGCGGCCTCGGCGTCCTCGGTGGTCTCACCCTCGGCCGGAGCCTCCTCGGAACCGGGGGCGACGTCCGCGGCCTCGGCCTGCTCGTCAGCCTTGGCCTTCTTCGCCCCGTCGCGGGACTCGGTGGCGGCCTTGTCGGCCTCCGCGATCCGCTCCTCGGCGGACTTCTTCGCCTCGGCGGTCTTCAGGGAGCCGGCGGCGTCGCCCTCACCCTTGAACTTCGCCCAGTCGCCGGTGACCTTCAGCAGCGCGGCGACCTGCTCGGACGGCTGCGCGCCGACGCCCAGCCAGTACTGCGCGCGCTCGGAGTCGATCTCGATGACCGAAGGGTTCTCGGTGGGGTGGTACTTGCCGATCTCCTCGATCACGGCGCCGTCGCGCTTCTTGCGCGAATCGGCGACCACGACGCGGTAGAACGGTGCACGGATCTTGCCCATGCGCTTCAGACGGATCTTGACAGCCACGTGGGTGGACTCTCCTTCAGGGATGTTCGGGTGAGTCCCGCCGCAGCCTGTGGGGTGATGCGGGCGCTGGCGGTTCTCGGGGTGTCGCTCCCGGGCGGGTAGAGGGCCGGCCCGGACGCATACAGCGCACGATTATGCCAGGGATCCCCTCCCCCGTTCCACCCCGCATCCTGTGCGGCGGGGCACAACGGCCCGAGGGGCAGGGCCGACCTCGGCGCGCAGGGCCGACGGACCGGCCCACGATTCGGCGACGGATCGTCCCGCTCGTCGAGCCGGCGAGGCGACGAGGCGGCGAGGCGAGGCGGGCCGACGAGCCCGTCGGCCTCAGCCGGAGAACGCCTCGATCAGCTGGTTCGCGCCGAGCACCACGAACAGCAGCGTCACCACGCCGAGGGCGATGTTCAGGATCGGACCGTTGCGCCACCGCTGCGGCATGTGCCGGGAGTTCATCAGCACCAGCAGCGTGATCGCGAGGAATGGCATGAAGAACGCGCCGAGGACGCCGTAGGCGATGATCACCTGCACCGGCCGGCCGAGCAGGAGCAGCAGCATCGGCGGGAAGGTCAGCCACAGCACGTAGAAGCGGTAGTACTTACCGCCGATCCTGCGGTCGGGATGCTCCTCGGCCTTGCCCCGCACGTGTCCCCAGAAGTCCGCGAACATCACCGAGACGCCGTTCCACACCCCGAGCACGGAGGAGAAGGACGAGGCCCAGAAGCCGATCAGGAACATCCAGCTGAAGGCGGTGCCGTAGCGGGAGGCGAGCACCTCGGCGAGGTCGAGCAGGCCCCGGTCCCCCTCGTCGATCGCGATCGAGGAGGAGTACAGCAGCTCCGCGCCGACGACCAGCATGGCGATGACGAAGATGCCCGAGATGACGTACGCCATCGCGTTGTCGATCCGCATCACCCGCATCCAGCGCGGGCTGGACCAGCCCTTCTCCTTCAGCCAGTAGCCGTAGGCGGCGAGCGTGATCGTGCCGCCCACGCCGCCGGCGATGGACAGCGTGTAGACGATCCCTCCCTCGGGGATGCGGGGCACGAGCCCGCCGAGCACCTCGCCGAGGTTCGGCAGGGTGACCACGGCGGCGCCCACGACGGTCAGGAACATCAGGCCGACGAGCACCGCGACGATCTTCTCGAGCGCGTGGTAGCGCCCCACCCAGACGAGCCCCGCTCCGATCAGACCCGAGAGGATCGCGTAGACGATGAACGGCATGTCCGCGATCCAGCCGACGTCCCCGAGCACGGGCAGCTGCGGGACGAGCGCCGCGAGCGGGAGGGCGGAGGCGCTCATCGCCGTCGCGCCGTACACGAAGCCCCAGACCATGATGTACGGACCGAAGTACCAGGAGGTCCATCGGCCCACACGGCGCCAGCCCTCGAAGATCGAGTGACCGGTGGCGAGGGTCCAGCGCCCCGCGCCCTCGACCAGCACGATCTTGATGATCACGCCGGCGACCGCGGCCCACAGGAGCGCGTAGCCGTAGCGGGAGCCGGCGACCAGGGTCGCGACGAGGTCGCCAGCGCCGATGCCGGTCGCGGCGACGACGAGGCCCGGGCCGACGAGCTTCCAGCGCGGCGGGGCGCCCTCGGCGTCCTCGACGGCGGTGCCGGCGCCGGCGGGATCCTGCGGGACGTCGGACGGGCCGTCCGCGGCGGGGTCGGGGACGGGAGCGGAGGCGTAGCCGCGCGCGGCGCGTCGTCGGCCGGCGGGCTGCGATCCGGTGGGCTGCTCTGCGTCGTCGGAGTGCATCCCCGCACGATAACGGTCGTGTGCCCTGGATCACCGCGCGACGCGGTGGGGCGGCGCGAGGTCGTCCGCTCTGCCCGGTTCGGTTTCCGCGGCCGGTGCCGCTGGGACGATCAGCTCATGCGACCTGGCGACCGCCGAGCACCACGTGGCTGCGTTCGCGCAGGATCCGATGGTCCTCGCGCGGGTCGGCGGGGACGACGAGCAGGTCCGCCGGGGCGCCGTCCTCGAGCCCGGGGGCGCCGAGGAAGCGGCGCGGCGCCCAGGCCGCGGCCTCGAGGATCTCGGTCGCGGAGAGCCCGGCGGCGTCGAGCTCGTCGAGCTCGTCGTGGATGATGCCGTGGCCGAGCACTCCACCGGAATCGGTGCCGACCAGCAGCTGCACCCCGGCGTCGTGGGCGTCGCGGGTGCGGTCGTAGCGGCCGGCGCGCAGGCGGCGCATGTGCGCGGCATAAGCGGGGAACTTCTTCTCCCCCTGGGAGGCGTAGGTCTCGAACTCGTCGATGTTCACCAGCGTGGTCACCATCGGGATACCCGCCTCGGCGACACGGCGGATCGTCTCGTCGGTCAGGCCCGTGGCGTGCTCGAGGCAGTCGAAGCCCGCGTCGAGGACGAGCGGGAGGGTCTCCTCGTCGAAGGTGTGGGTGGTGATCCGGGCGCCCGCGGCGTGGGCCGCGTCGGCCGCGGCGACGAAGTCCTGCGCCTCCCAGCACGGGGTCAGATCGCCGACGCCGCGGTCGATCCAGTCGCCGACGAGCTTGACCCAGCCGTCGCCGCGGCCGGCCTCGCGGGTGACGGCGGCGGGCAGATCCTGGGGCTCGAGCTCGTCGGCGTAGCCGATCAGGTAGCGGCGGGTGCGGGCGAGATGGCGGCCGCAGCGGATCAGCCGCGGCAGGTCGTCCTGCTGCTGCAGCGGGGAGTTGTCGATGATCGAGCCGGCGTCGCGGATCAGCAGCACCCCGGAGTCGCGGTCGACGAGGGCCTGCTCGCGCGCCTCGGTCAGGGTAGTGCCCCCTCCCCCGTCGGCGATGCCGAGGTGGCAGTGCAGATCGGCGAGTCCGGGGAGCACGAAGCCGTCGATCTCGCGGACCTCCGCGCCGGCGGGCAGCTCGGGCTTCTCGTGGTGGATCCGGCCGCCGACGACCC
The DNA here is from genome assembly GCF_004362645.1 of Brachybacterium sp. AG952. NCBI lineage: Bacteria > Bacillati > Actinomycetota > Actinomycetes > Micrococcales > Dermabacteraceae > Brachybacterium > Brachybacterium sp. AG952. The sequence continues at coordinate 103,089 of NZ_SNXV01000002.1, forward strand.
AGGCGCCGCCCTGCTCCTCCTCGGCACCGAGCAGGATCGGTCCGCGCAGGTGGAGGATCGGTGCGGTGGTCTCGGCGACATCGGTGGGGCTCATGCCGCCGAGCCTATCGATCCGGGACCGGGACCGAGGCGTCCCACCGGGTTCGGCCCCCGGCACCGGCTCCGGTCGATGCTGGGGACGACCCAGCTGTGGGGAGGAACGGTCGTCCCGCACGGAGCTCGCGGATCGCGCCAGTGCCGGCGCGCCCCTGGCCGACTCTGTGCAGTTGTTCGACGGGAGGTACCGGAAAACCGGTACCGGAGGTCGAACAACTCCACGTAACTGGTACCGGACGTCGAAGTGCCGGGCGGAACTGGTACCGGAGGTCGAACTGCCAGCCGGCGCCGCGCCCGGAGGGCGGTCGGCGCCGCAGGATCACTTGCCGCCGAGGAGCTTCTGCATCTCCGGCGGGAGCTGGCTGGGGTCGAAGTCGGACAGGTCCGGTTGACCGCCCTGCTTGGCGCCGCCGCCGAACGCGGAGCCGCCCTGCCCGCCGCCCTCCGCGGCGCGCTTGGCGGCCTCGGCCTGCTCGCGCGCGGCCTTGGCGGGGTTCTTCGACTTCGACTTCTTGCCCTGGGGGCGCTGCGGGGCCTGCCGGCCTCGGGACTTCTTGCCCATGCCCATGCCGGGACCGCCGGGCATCCCCGGCATGCCTCCGCCGCCGCCGGACATGCCGCGGCCCATGGTGCGCATCATCTGCTGAGCCTGCTTGAACCGCTCGAGCAGCTGGTTGATCTGCTGGACGGTGGTGCCGGAGCCCCGGGCGATGCGGTTGCGGCGCGAGCCGTTGATGATCTTGGGGTCGTTGCGCTCCTCGGGGGTCATCGAGCGGATGATCGCCTCGATCCTCCCGATCTCGGACTCGTCGAAGTTGTCCAGCGCCTCGCGGTACTGCCCCATGTTCGGCAGCATGCCGAGCATCTTCTTGATGCTGCCCATGTTCTTGAGCTGCTGCATCTGGTTCAGGAAGTCGTCGAGGGTGAAGTCCTCGCCCGAGGCGAGCTTCGCCGCGGTCTTCTCGGCCTCCTTCTGGTCGAAGGCCTTCTCCGCCTGCTCGATCAGGGTCATGACGTCGCCCATGTCGAGGATGCGCCCGGCCATCCGGTCCGGGTGGAAGCGCTCGAAGTCGTCGAGGCTCTCGCCGGTGGAGGCGAAGAGGATCGGACGCTCGGTGACGCCGGTGATGGACAGCGCCGCACCGCCGCGCGCGTCGCCGTCGAGCTTGGAGAGGACCACGCCGGTGAAGCCGACGCCGTCGCGGAACGCCTCGGCGACCCGGGCCGCGTCCTGGCCGATCATCGCGTCGACGACGAAGAGGGTCTCGTGAGGACCCACGGCATCGCGGATGTCCCGCGCCTGCTGCATCATCTCCTCGTCGATGCCGAGACGGCCGGCGGTGTCGACGATGACCACGTCGTGCTGCTGGAACTGCGCGGTGGAGACGCCGTTCATCGCTACCAGGACCGGATCGCCCACGCCGTTGCCCGGCTCGGGGGCGAAGACGGGCACGCCCGCGCGCTCGCCGACGATCTGCAGCTGGTTCACGGCGTTGGGGCGCTGGAGGTCCGCGGCGATCAGCAGCGGCGTGTGCCCCTCGGACTTCATCCACTGCGCGAGCTTGCCGGCGAGGGTCGTCTTGCCGGCGCCCTGGAGGCCGGCGAGCATGATGACCGTGGGCGGGTTCTTCGACCAGTTCAGGTCACGGGCCTCGCCGCCGAGGACCTGCACCAGCTCGTCGTTGACGATCTTGACGACCTGCTGGGCGGGGTTGAGCGCCTTGGAGACCTCCTCGCCGAGGGCGCGCTCGCGCACCGCGGCGGTGAAGGTGCGCACCACGGACACCGCGACGTCGGCGTCGAGCAGGGCTCGACGGATCTCGCGGATCGTCTTGTCGACGTCCGCCTCGCTGAGGCGGCCGTGGCCACGCAGGCCCTTGAGCGACTCTGTGATGCGGTCGGAGAGGTTGTTGAACACGAAGCGCTTCCCCTAGGTCGGTCGGACCGCACCAGTGTAGAGGCATGGGCCGCGCACTCCCGAGCCCTGCCCCGGCCCACGGTGAGCTAACCTGCACCGATGGCACGCGGGGGCGTCGGGACGGCGCACGGGATCACACTGCAGCAGCTGCGCTGCTTCGTCGAGGTCGCCGCGGAGGGGTCGATCACCGCGGCGGCGGACCTCCTCCAGGTCTCCCAGCCGACGATGTCCGCGGCGATGAAGGACCTCGAGCGCCGGGTGGGCCGTGTCCTCCTGCGCCGCTCCGTGCGCGGCGCGGCCCTCACCGAGGACGGCATCGAGTTCCTCGGCTACGCCCGCCAGGTGGTCGAGCAGGCCGAGCTGCTCGAGCACCGCTACCTGGGACGCCCGCCGTCCCGCCGCCTGCTGGCGGTCTCCGCGCAGCACTACTCCTTCGTGGTCGAGGCGTTCGTGCGGATGGTGAAGGCCTCGAAGGCGGCGGAGTACGCGTTCACGCTGCGCGAGACCCGCACCGCGGACATCATCGAGGACGTGCGGACGCTGCGCAGCGAGCTCGGCGTCCTCTACCGCAGCGACTTCAACCGCAAGGTCATCGACAAGCTGCTGCGCGACTCCGAGCTCGTCTTCACGCCGCTGTTCCTGGCGAGCCCTCACATCTTCGTCGCCCGCACGAACCCGCTGGCCTCCCGCCGACGGGTCACCCTCGAGGATCTCGAGGGCCTGCCCCGGCTCACCTTCGACCAGGGGACCGACAACTCCTTCTACTTCGCCGAGGAGATCCTCTCCACGCGCTCGGCCGCGCAGGACATCCGGGTCAGCGATCGGGCGACGATCTTCAACCTGATGATCGGGCTGGACGGCTACACGATCTCCACCGGCATCGTCTCCGACGACCTGGACCCCTCGATCGTGGCCGTGCCGCTCGAGGTGGACGAGCGCATCGAGATCGGCTGGATCGGGCATGCCTCCGCGCCGCTGACCGGCCAGGCGGAGCGGTTCGTCGCCGAGATGCGCGAGGTGGTCTCGGGCTTCGGGGTCGAGCCCCTGTCCTAGCGGCCGCTCCACCGCCGCCGGAGCCCCTGCGATCGGAGCGCCCCCGCCCTCCGGGCCGTCCCGCTTCCCGGACCGATCCCGTGCCATAGGGAACACCTATGGAAATCCCCAAAGTGTCGTGATGACACTATGGCGGGTGGTCCTGCGTACGCTCGCCCCCACCACGACGACCCGGGGGCACGATGACGACCGACTTCTCCTTCAGCATCCGCACGACCCGCTTCGACGAGGACTACGTCCCCTCGAGCGGCTCGCGGATCACCACGAACTTCGCCAACCTCGCCCGCGGGGAGCATCGCCGCGAGAACCTCCGCCGCGCCCTGCGCATGATCGACGAGCGCGCGAACGAGCTCGCGGGCGGCGGGGACCGCTACGCCGTGGAGCTCGACATCGTCTCGGCGGACCTGCACCTGCGCGCAGGGGCGGAACCCGCCGACGGCGGTGAGGGGCTCCCGCTGATCGAGATGCTCGACGTGCGGATCCTGGACCGCGCGACCGGCGAGCGCCTGCCGGGGATCACCGGGAACAACTTCTCCTCCTACGTACGGGACCACGACTTCAGCGTGCGCCTGCCCGCCCATCAGCAGGCCGCGGGCGACGCGGGATCCGGCGGCGGCGTGCCGGAGGACTTCGGCGTGCTGCACGGCAGGCTCTTCCGCCGCTTCATCTCCTCGGACCCCTATCGCGAGCGCTTCGCCGGACCGCCCGTGGTCTGCATCAGCGTCTCCACCAGCCGGACCTATCGCCGCATCGGCGCGCCGCATCCGGTGCTCGGCGACGAGTACGAGGCCGACGGCTCCTCCCTCACCGATCTCTACTTCGCGCGGATGGGGCTGCAGGTGCGGTGCTTCAAACCCCGCGGCGCCGTCGCCCCGCTGGCGTTCTACTTCGAGGGCGATCTGCTCGCCGATCACTCCGACCTGGCGCTCATCGGCACGATCGCCACGATGGAGACGTTCCAGCGGATCTATCGCCCCGAGATCTACAACGCCCGCGAGAGCGCCGGGGAGGTGTACCGGCCGAGCCTGGGCAGCACCGACCACGCGGACACCGGGATCGTGTACGACCGCGAGGAGCGCAGCCGTCTCGGCGTGACCCAGGGCAGGTTCATCCAGGAGCGGCTGATCGCGCCGCACCAGGAGCACCTCGAGCAGTGGCTGGCCGAGGAGGTCGTCCGATGAGCACCCTCCTTCCCACCTCGATCGTCGGCAGCCTCCCCAAGCCCTCGTGGCTCTCCGAGCCCGAGACGCTCTGGTCCCCCTGGCGCCTCGAGGGCGCAGAGCTGGACGAGGGCAGGCGCGATGCGCTGCACCTCGCCGCGGCCGAGCAGGCCGTCGCCGGCCTCGACGTGATCAGCGACGGGGAGCAGACCCGCCAGCACTTCGTCACCACCTTCATCGAGCATCTCAGCGACGTCGACTTCGCACGTCGCGAGACGGTGCGCATCCGCGATCGCTACGACGCGAGCGTCCCGACGGTCGTCGGTCCGGTGCGTCGTGAGCGGCCCGTCTTCGTCGACGACGCGGCCTCCCTCCGCACGCGGACGGACAAGCCCCTCAAGTGGGCGCTGCCCGGCCCGATGACCATGATCGACACGCTGTACGACGCGCACTACGGCAGCCGCGAGGAGCTCGCCCGCGAGTTCGCGTCCCTCCTCAACCAGGAGGCGCGGGAGCTGGAGGCGGCGGGCGTGGACATCATCCAGTTCGACGAGCCCGCCTTCAACGTCTTCTTCGACGACGTACGGGACTGGGGCGTGGAGGTCCTCGAACGGGCGGCCGAGGGGCTGCGCGCCGAGACCGTCGTGCACATCTGCTACGGCTACGGCATCAAGGCCAACACCGACTGGAAGGCGAGCCTGGGCACGCAGTGGCGCCAGTACGAGGAGACCTTCCCGCTGCTGCGGGACTCGGTGATCGACACGGTCTCCCTCGAGAGCCGCGGCTCGCACGTCCCGATGGAGCTCGTCGAGCTGCTGCGCGGCAAGAAGGTGATGCTCGGCGCGATCGACGTCGCCGATCCGCATGTCGAGACCCCCGAGGAGGTCGCCGACACCCTCCGCCGGGCCCTCGCCTTCGTGGAACCGGAGAATCTCTGCCCGAGCACGAACTGCGGCATGGCGCCACTGTCCCGCACCGTCGCGCAGGGCAAGATGCGGGCGCTCGCCGCGGGGACGGCGCTTCTGCGCGCCGAGCTCGCGGGGGGCTGAGTCCGCGCCGCCGCGGGGCGGGCGGAGGGAGCCGGGCCCGGCGAAGGGCGCCGACCCCGCGTCGCGACGGAGCCTGCGCCGCAGCGGAGCCTGCGCCGCGGCCCAGCCTGCGCGGCGACGCCGACCCGGCCGGCTCAGGTCGAGGCGGCGTCCATCAGGGCCGCGACGATCCGGCCGACGGTCGGCGGGTCCAGGGCGCGGCCGTGCTGATCAGTCAGGTACAGCACGTCCACCGCGCGCCGGCCGAGGGTCATCACGTGGGCGCTGCGCACCTGCAGCCCGTGGACGGTGATCGTCTCGGCGACGTCGGCCAGGAGGCTGGGACGGTTGCGGGCGTTGACCTGCACGACGGTCGCCTCGCGCGAGGCGCCGGGCAGGAGCGTCACCACCGGGGCGTCCTCGGTGGTCCGCAGCGGCGGGGCCGGTGGGAGCTCGAGCACCCGGGCGTCGGCCCGGTCCCGGTGCGCCAGCTCCCGGTCCAGGGCCGAACGCACCACGGAGGGGTGCGGGAGGTCGGCCTGGGTGCCGGTGACCCACCAGGTGTTCACGGCGATCCCGTCCTGGGTGCTGACCACGGCGCTGTGCACATCCAGGCGCAGCCGCACCAGCACCCGCGCCATCGCCGCGAAGACCCCGGCGCCGTCGGGGGCGCCGAGGCAGAGCTGCGAGATCGGCTCGTCGTCCAGCGGGGCGGGATAGATGACCTGCGCGCTGTCGCTGCGGCGCACCGCGGCCAGCACCGCCTCCTGGGCGGAGCGCTGCGGGGCCAGCCGGGTGCGGGGCGCGGTCTCGGTGCCGCGCAGCGCGTCGCGCCCGAGGTCGGTGAGGTGGTCGACGAGGTCGGCGCGCCAGGTGGACCAGGCCGAGGGACCGGCGGCGATCGCGTCGGCCTCGGTCAGCGCCCGCAGCAGCTCGAGGGTGTCGAGGTCCTCGTCCACCGCCCGCAGCAGCTCCCGCAGGGTCGTGGGGTCGGCGAGGTCGCGGCCGGTGGCGAGGCCCACCAAGGTCAGGTGCTCGCGCACGAGGGTCGCGATCGTGCGGGAATCGGCCCTGTCGAAGCCGAGGTGCCGGGCCGCGGCCTCGGCGAGCGGCGCGCCCTCGGCGGCGTGGTCCCGCGCCCCGGGGCGCTTGCCGAGGTCGTGCAGCAGGGCGGTGACCAGGAGCAGGTCGGGTCGGCTGACGCGGGACAGGAAGCGCTGCGCCTCGAGCACGGTCTCGATCTGGTGGCGGTCCACGGTGAAGCGGTGCACGGCCGAGCGCTGGGGCCGGTTGCGGATCTCCGACCAGCCCGGCACCCAGCGGGAGAACACGCCCTTGACGTCGAGGGCCTCGTAGGCGTCGGCGATGTGCTCCCCGGCGAGCGCGTCGACGAGCACGTCGCGCTGGGCGGGCAGCAGGGGCGCCACGGGCTCCTGCGCCATCCGGGCGAGGGTCGCCTCGGCGAGCGGCAGCCCCGTCGTCGCGGCGTGGCGCACCGCGGCCACGTCCCGCAGCAGATCCCGCGAGGACGGGTCGACGGACACCTCCCCGGCCTGGACGATCACGCCGTGCGGGAGACGCTCGAGGGCGGGCCTGCGGGCGGTGCCCGCGCCGCGAGTGGCGCTGCCGCCTGGCGCGATCGCGGCCTCGGCGGCACGTACCGCGCGATGCAGCTCCCAGGTCACGGCGCGCGCGGCCTCGGCGAGGACGGCATGGTGATCATCGGGCGTGGCATGCCCGGTCAGCGCCGCGACGGCGTCCTGGTCGGCGCGGCCCAGGCGGGTGCCGGAGGTGCCGGTGACGGCCTGGAGCGCGTCGCGGGCGTCGCGGAGGGTGCGGGAGGCGGCGTCGACGACCTCGTGGTCGTGGTCGGCGAGCCAGCTCTCGGCGAGCGCGCGGATGACGGTGATGTCGCGCAGTCCGCCGCGGTCGGACTTGAGGTTCGGCTCGGTGGCGTGGGCGAGGGAGCCGTAGCGCCGGTCGCGGTCGGCGGCGAGGTCGACCACCTCCCCGACCCGTCGGCGCGCCTCGCGCCGCCATCGGGCGCGGACCCGGGCGGCGGTGTCCTCGACGAGCTGCGCGTCCCCGGCGATGTGCCGCAGGTCCAGCAGCGCGATCGCCGTGCGCAGGTCGGCGGCGGCGACCTGCTCGCACTCCTCGGGGCTGCGCACCGAGTGGTCCAGGGAGGTGCCGGAGTCCCAGATCGGGTACCACAGCGCTCCCGCGAGCGCGGCGGCCTGCTCGGCGCCCACCCGGGAGGGGTCCACGAGCAGCACCAGGTCGAGGTCGCTCGCGGGGCCGAGGGAGCGCCGGCCCAGCGAGCCGATCGCGGCGAGCGCCGCGCCGCCGTCCCGGGGCACGGCCTCGCCGGCCCGCTCCCACAGGGTGCGCAGCCAGTCGTCGACGAGATCGGACTGGGCGAGCCTGCGGGAGGGACCGGCGGAGGGGTCCGCGAAGCCCTCGTGGAGCACCTGGGTGATCCGGCGGGAGGAGAGCTCCTCAGAGGGCATCCGCCCCCCGTTCCCCGGTGCGCACGCGCACCGCGGTGCCGACGTCGGTGGTCCAGATCTTCCCGTCGCCGATCCTCCCGCTGCGGGAGGCGGCGAGGATCAGGTCGATGATCGCGGACTCGTCGCTCTCCAGGGCCAGCACCTCGACCTTGATCTTGGGGATGGTGTCGATCGTGTACTCCGCGCCGCGGTAGACCTCGGTGTGGCCGCCCTGGCGGCCGTACCCGGCGACCTCGGTGACGGTCAGGCCGGTGACCCCGTACTCGCGCAGGGAGTCGGTGACGTCCTGCAGGGCGTGCGGCTGGATGATCGCGGTGATCAGCTTCATCGGGGCTCTCCTGCGACGGCGGGACGGGCGGGCTGCTCGGCGGCGGGGCCGCCTGCGGCGGGGACCGGGTCCGCGACGGGGTCGCCGGGGGCCTGGTTGCGGGGTTCGGGGCCGGGGTCCGCGGGCGGGAAGGCGGCGGAGCCGACGGTGCCGACGACCGAGGAGCGGTCCCGGCGGGAGGCCAGGGCGCCGACCAGATCATATCCGGCCTCGGCGTGATGGGTGATGTCGATCCCGGCGCGCTCGTCGGCCTCGGGGATCCTCCATCCCATCGTGTACTTCAGGACCAGGGCGATGGCGAGGGTCAGCACCGCGGAGATCAGCATGGCCACGATCGCGACGAGGGTCTGGACCAGCAGCAGGCTCGCGCCGCCGCCGAGGAGGAGACCGCCGTCCACGGCGAGGAAGCCGATCCCGATGGTGCCGACGAGGCCGCCGACCAGGTGCACGCCGACCACGTCGAGCGAGTCGTCGATGCCGAAGCGGTACTTCAGGCCGACGGCGAGGGCGCAGGCGAGACCTGCCGCGAGACCGAGCACGATCGAGGTGAGCGGCGTGAGCGCGGCGGCGGCCGGGGTGATCGCGACCAGGCCGGCGACGACGCCCGAAGCCATGCCGAGCGAGGTGACGTGCTTGTCGCGGATCCGCTCCACGAGGGCCCATCCGAGCATGGCACCCGCCGTGGCCACCGTGGTGTTGATCCAGGCCAGGCCCGCGGTCCCGTCGGCCGTGCCGGCGGAGCCGCCGTTGAAGCCGAACCAGCCGAACCACAGCAGGGCCGCGCCGAGCATGACCAGCGGCAGGTTGTGGGGCTTCATCGGCTCCTTGCCGAAGCCCTTGCGCGCTCCGACAACCAGGGCGAGAACGAGACCGGCGACGCCGGCGTTGATGTGGACCACGGTGCCGCCGGCGAAGTCGACCGGCTCGGCGATCGCGGCGAAGGGGCCGTCGCCGCTGAGCAGGCCGCCGCCCCAGACCATGTGGGCCAGGGGTGCGTACACGATCAGCACCCACAGCGCGGCGAAGACCAGCCAGGTGCCGAGCTTGACGCGGTCGGCGATCGCGCCGGAGATCAGGGCGGTGGAGATGATCGCGAAGGTCATCTGGAAGCCTGCGGCGACGAGGAAGGGCACGCCGCTCTCGGCGAGGAGGGACTGGTCGTCGGTGCCGGCCAGGCCCAGGAACTCCAGCGGACTCCCGAACAGGCCGCCGACGTCGGTGCCGAAGGCGATCGAGTATCCGGCGACGGTCCAGGCGATCGCGACCACGGCGATGGCGCTGAAGGACATCAGCATCATGTTCAGCACGGTGCGGGCACGCACCATGCCTCCGTAGAAGAGGGACAGGCCGGGGGTCATCAGCAGCACGAGCGCCGCGCTGGTGAGGATCCAGGCGGTCGCCCCCGTGTCGAGGGTGAAGTCCATGGCGGCTCCAGTCAGAGGAGGGCCGGCGGCCGGGATCGAGGTGCCGACCTGCCGTACGGCCGGGCGGGCCGTGCTCTCAGAGTGCGGGCTCAGCCGGGGATCACCTAGGCGGAAGGGCCGCCGTGATCGTTCCGTGACCGAGGATTCCGGGACGCGGGACGGACCGGGCGGCAGGGCGGGCCCGCCGCCTAGCGTCGGCCCGACGGCATCCGCCGAGCCCTCCGCAGTGTCGCGGGAGCACTCCGCTCCGCCCCTCGGCGGACGACCTCGAGGAGACGATCCCGCCCGTGACCCCATCGACGACCCCGCTGCCGACCGACGACCTCTCCTCGGAGCGCTTCGCGCGGCATGCCGCCGCCACGCTCCGACGCGGGGTTGGCCGGCGGCAGATGCTGCAGGTCGCCGCGGCCCTGGGGGCGGGCGGCGCGCTGATGTCGGCCTGCGCCCCGTCGTCCGGGGAGCCCGCGACCGGGGATCCGACGCCGCCCTCCGGGTCCGGGCAGATCCTGCAGCCGGGGAGAGGGGAAATCCCAGGCGACCACTACCTCGGTTCGGAGACGGACCAGGTGATGTGGGGCTATGTGCCCAGCGTCCACTCCGATCCGGTGCTGACCGTCGGCTCCGGCGAGACCGTGACGATCGATGCGGTCTCCCATGAGGGGATCCTCGAGGACCAGGGCCGGGACCCGCTGGAGTTCTTCGGCGCGCACGGCGTGGAGGCCGGCTCGGTGCTCGAGGACGCGATCGCGATCGCCGCCGACTACGACCGCACCGCCCGCGACTTCGCCGCCGACGGCCCTCACGTGGTCACCGGGCCCATCGCCGTCGAGGGCGCCGAGGTCGGCGACGTCTTGAAGATCGAGACCCTCGAGGCGGTCCCCCGCGTCCCCTACGGCGTGGTCTCCAGCCGGCACGGCAAGGGAGCGCTCGCGCTCACCGCCGACGGCGCCGCGCCGGAGGGTGCGTCCCTCGAGCAGGTGATGCCGGCGGCGTCGACGGACGGCCGGGGTACGGCCGACCCCATGGCCTGGGGCAACGTCTCGGTGTTCACCCCGATCGAGGACGGCCACGGCGTGATGGCCTTCGACGGTGGGGCGGCCAGGTTCCCGCTGAGGCCCTTCATGGGCATGATGGGCGTCGCCCGCGCCGAGGCCTCCTCCCCCACGGACCCCTCCGCCAACTCGATCCCGCCGACCCTCGGGGGCGGCAACATCGACATCCGGCTGCTGGGCCCCGGCTCCACGTTCTACCTGCCGGTGCACGCCCCCGGCGCCCTGTTCTACGTCGGCGACCCGCACCATGCGATGGGCGACGGGGAGGTGGCGCTGACCGCTATGGAGGGCTCGCTGCGCGGCACCTTCCGTCTGACGGTGTGCAAGGAGGGCGAGGGGGACGCGCCGCGGATCGCGCACCGCTATCCCTTCGCGGAGACCGCCGACGCGTGGATCCCGATCGGGCTGTCCGATCCCGACGGGTCGGTCGACGGCCAGGGCAGCGACCTCGACGTCGCGCTGCGCACGGCCGTCGTCAACGCGCTGGAGTTCCTGGAGCAGGAGCTCGGCATGGACCGCGCGATCGCCTACGCCTATCTCTCCGCCGCCGCGGACTTCACGATCTCCCAGGTCGTGGACCGCACCGTCGGGGTGCACGGGATCATCGCCAAGAGCCACTTCGCCTGAGACGCGGGACGGCCCGGGCTATCGCTGGGGATCGCCCGGGCCGTCGGGGTGCTGCGGGGCCGGGTCGCTCAGCCCTCCAGCAGCGCGTCGACGAAGCCGTGCGGGTCGAAGGGCGTGAGGTCGTCCATGCCCTCGCCGAGTCCGACCATCTTCACGGGCACGCCGAGCTCGCGCTGGACGTTGACGACGATGCCGCCCTTGGCGGTGCCGTCGAGCTTGGTGAGCACGATGCCGGTGATGTTCACGGCCTCGGAGAACACCCTCGCCTGCTGCATGCCGTTCTGGCCGGTGGTGGCGTCGATGACGAGCAGCACCTCGGCGACCTCGTCGCCGTGCAGGCCCTTCTCGGCGACCCGGCGCACCTTGCCGAGCTCGTCCATCAGGCCCTTCTTGTTCTGCAGGCGGCCGGCGGTGTCGATGATGACCACGTCGACCTCCTGCTCGATGCCCTTCTTCACGGCGTCGAAGGCGACGGCGGCGGGGTCGGCGCCGTCGCGGTCGGCGCGGACGGTGTCCACGCCGACCCGGGAGCCCCAGGTCTCGAGCTGGTCGGCGGCGGCGGCGCGGAAGGTGTCGGCCGCGCCGAGCACGACGGTGCGGTCCGCGGCGACGAGCACGCGGGCGAGCTTGCCGACGGTGGTGGTCTTGCCGGTGCCGTTGACGCCGACCATGAGCAGCACGGAGGGGACCTCGGTGCCGTCCTCGGCGGTGCGGCGGGTCGCGGCGAGGCGGCGGTCCAGGTCCGGGTCCACGAGCGCGACGAGCTCCTCGCGCAGCACCTCGCGCACGGCGGCCACGTCGTCGGTGCCGAGCACCTGGATGCGTCGCTTGAGGTTCTCGAGCATCTCGTCGGTCGCGGCCGGGCCGAGGTCGGCCATCAGCAGCGTCTCCTCGATCTCGTCCCAGGTCTCCTCGTCGACCGTGGAGCGGGTGAGGAGGGTGAGGATGCCGCGGCCGAGGGCGCCGGAGCGGGAGAGCCGCTCGCGCAGGCGCAGCATGCGGCTCTCGGGTGCCTCGGGGGTCTCGATGACGGGGCCGGCGGGGGCGGTCGTGGTGGCGTCCTCGGCGGGAGCCTCGGGCTGCGCGGTCCCGGCCGGTGCGGTCTCCGTTGGAGCGGTCTCCGTCGGAGCGGCGGCGTCGGTCCCGGAGGTGTCGGATTCCGCTGTGCCGGGCTCCGCAGTGCCGGGACCGGCTGTGTCGGCCGGTGCCGTCCCGGCGGGGGCGTCGGCGGGTGCGGACGCGGCGGGGGCCTCGGGCGCCTCCTGATCGAAGGGGACGTCCTCGGCGGCGGGGGCGGTCTTCTCGGCGGGAGCGGCGCCGTCCGGCGCCTGCTCGCCCGCGGCGGGCCGCTCGGCGGTCTTCGGGGCCGGGGCGGAGAGGGTGTCGGCCCAGGTCGGGGCGGCGGGTCGCTCCTTGACCGCGGTCGCGGTGCCGGTGGTGGAGCCGGGCTCGCTCCTCGAGGAGTCCTCACCGCCACGCTGCTCGTCGCGGTCCTTCGAGGAGGACGAGCGGCCGCGGCTGCGGATGTAGGCCCAGGCACCGACGCCGAGCACGACGACACCACCGCCGCCTCCGGCGATCAGGGCGAGTAGGGCATCGGGATCCACGGGTCACCTCCGAGGTCGGGGAAGCCGGCGATGCGGCGAGGACAGCTGCCAGTCTAGGGCCGTCGCCGGGCCGTCCCTGCGTGAGTCCCGGATCCGGGCGCGACCTGCATCGCCGGAGCCCGACGGACGGGGCGGGGTCAGCCGCGACCGGTGCGGGAGGTGTGGCGCGGATGCTCCGCGGCCGTGCCGTCCTCGTCCTCGCGCGGGAGGCGCAGATGGGGCATCGCGACGACTGCCAGGATCACCACGGCCAGGACAACGGCGAGGATCAGGAAGAGCACGACGACGAAGGGCAGCTGCATGCCCATATTGTGCACCGACGACGGCGCGGTCCCCGGGAGCGTCCTGGACGGCGCGTCACCGGGGACCGCGGGGATCGACGGGCCTGCACGGCCCGCCGATCGCAGGGCTCAGCCGAGGCCCGGGAACCAGATCCCGATCTCGCGCTCGGCGGACTCCTCGGAGTCGGAGCCGTGGACGAGGTTCTGGATGACGGGGAGGTCCTGCTCGCAGGCGAGGTCGCCGCGGATGGTGCCGGGCGCGGCCTCGGTGGGGTTGGTGGCGCCGGCGAGGGAGCGGAAGCCCTTGATGACGTTCACGCCCTCGACGACGAGCGCGACGAGCGGGGCGGCGCCCATGTACTCCACGAGGCCGGGGTAGAAGGGCTTGCCCTCGTGCTCGGCGTAGTGGGCGGCGAGCTCCTCGTCGGTGGCGGTGCGCTGGGCGAGGGCGACGATGTCGTAGCCCTTCGCCTCGATGCGGCGGAGGATCTCGCCGCGCAGGCTGCGCTGGACGGCGTCGGGCTTGAGCAGGACGAGAGTGCGCTGTGCGGTCATGGGATCAGGGTACCCACAGGTCAGCCGTGGTCATGTCAGCGCTCGTCCGTCCCGTCGGAGTCCAGCAGCCGCGCGTCCACGGCGTCCTTCTCGCGGTCCAGCTGGCGGCCCTTGACGATGCCGTAGGCGAGCATGGCGGCGAAGCCGAGGCCGATCACCCACATCGCAGAGACCTGGAGGCCGAGCAGGATCGCCGGGATCTGGAGGGCGAGGGCCAGCCAGTACGCCCAGGCCCCGCGGCTGAGCAGTCCCCCGTTCAGCAGCAGGGCGATCGCGGTGACGAGTCCCCAGGTCCAGGTCAGGGCCCGGTCGTCGGGGGCGAGCTGATGGGCGACGAGCACCGCGAAGAAGACGACGAGCGCCTCGCACACGAGCACCGTCGCGGTGATCATCCGCTGTGCGCCGTGGGAGCGGGTGGAGGGGGTGAGGTCGAGGTCCATCTCTCTCACACCTCCTCGGGGACGCCGAGCAGGTCGCGGACCTCGGCGGCGAGGGTGACGGACCCGGCGACGACCACGCCGCCGAACTGGTCGCCGTCGGCCTCGGCGAGGTCGACCGCGATCTGGATCGCATCGGGCAGGCTCTCCTGCTCGAGCACCCGGTCCTCGTCCTCGAAGATCTCGCGGGCGATGTCGGCCAGGCGGTCCGCGGGGATCGCGCGGGGGGAGCTGGAGCGGGTGATGACCACGGCGTCCAGCAGCGGCTCGAGCACCTCGAGGATGTCGTCGGCCTCCTTCTCCTGGAGGATGCCGACCACGCCGATGGTGCGGGTGAAGCGGAAGTTCTCGCGCACGGTCTGGACGAGGGTCAGGGCGCCGGCGGGGTTGTGCGCGGCGTCCAGCAGCACCGTCGGCGCCTGGCGCACCACCTCGGCGCGCCCCGGGGAGGTGACGCTCGACAGCGCCGCCTGCAGCAGCTCGCCGTCCAGCGGGGAGGTGCCGCCGCCCAGCAGCGCCTCTGCGGCGGCGACGGCGAGCAGGGCGTTGCGGGCCTGGTGCTCGCCGAGGAGGGAGAGGAAAACCCCCTCGTAGCGGCCGGCGATCCCCTGCAGCGAGAGCATCTGCCCGCCGACGCCCGGGGTGCGGGCGAGCACGCCGATCTGCTGCCCCTCGACGGAGGCCTCCGCGCCGAGCTCCGCCACGCGCTCGCGCAGCACGTCGGCGGCGTCCTGGTAGGGCTGCTCGGCGAGGACCGCGATCGCCTCGGAGGTGAGGATCCCGGCCTTCTCCCCCGCGATCTCGGCGATCGTGTCGCCGAGGTACTCCTGGTGGTCCAGGGAGACCGGGGTGATCACGGCGACGTCGGGGTCGACCGCGCCGGTCGCGTCCCAGGTGCCGCCGAGGCCGGTCTCGACCACGGCGACGTCCACGGGGGCGGAGGCGAAGGCCTGGAAGGCCATCGCGGTGAGGTACTCGAAGTAGGTCAGCGGCGGGCCGCCGGCGGCCTGCGACTCGGCGTCGACGATCTGTGCGAAGGGCTCGACGTCGCGATAGGCCTGGAGGAAGCCCTCCTCGTCGATGGGTGCGCCGTCGATCGCGATCCGCTCGGTGGGCGAGTGGAGGTGGGGGCTCGTGGTGCGGCCCGTACGCAGCCCGGCCTCGCGCAGGATCCGCTCGAGGATCCGCGCGGTGGTGGTCTTGCCGTTGGTGCCGGCGATGCGGATCGAGCGGTAGGAGTTCTGGGGGTCGCCCATCAGCTCCATCACCCGGCGGATCCGGCTGAGGTCCGGCTCGATGCGGTTCTCCGGGGCGCGCTCGAGGAGCGCGGCATAGACCTCCCGCAGCTCGGGGGACATCGCCGGACGGGAGGAACCCGGGCGGGGAGAACTGGGCACTGCGGCTCCTGGGTGCGGGGCGGGACGGGCCGGATCAGTGTACGAGGGGCGCCTGGGACCCGGAGACCGGACGACCCCGGGCGCGGGCAGCCGGGGATCGGGCGAGCGGGGCCCGGGCGACCGCTCCTCCCCACGTCGCGGTCGTCCACAGCCCGGCTCTCCCCCGCTCGTGCTCGACCGCGGCCTCCCTAGCCTGACCGCGAGCGCCGGCGCCGTCGGGGCGGAGGACGCCGATCCACGGGCTCGGCTGGGCGAGGAGACGGGAGGGACGGCATGGGGGACGGAGCCGACGCGATGCTCGGCATGGACACGGACCGATGCCGCCTGCAGGCCGACAGTCTGGAGGCGGCCGCCGACCGGCTCGCGGGGCTGCGCGAGAGGGTCGACGACGCCGTCGGCGCCGCGACCTGGCACGGCCCGGACGCCGACGCCTTCCGGCTCCGCTGGTCCCTGCTGTCCCAGGGCCGTCTGCGCGAGGCCGGCGAGCTCCTGGATCTCCTCGCCCGCCGGCTCCGCGTCGAGGCCGTGGCGCAGGAGCGCGCGTCGGCGGCCGACGGGCACGGCGTGGCCTCCTCGGGCCGTGCGCTCGCCCCCGCCGGAGCAGGAGGACGTCTCCTCGCGGGTCCCTCCGCCGCGGCGTCCCTCCCCCTCCTCGGCGCTCCCGCATCCGCCGCCCTCGTCTCCGACGCCCTCGGCGCCGGGGTCGCGCTCGGCACCGCGGAGCTCACGGGCGTCGTGGTCGGGCTCGGCGGCGACCCGGACGGGATCGACCGGGTCCAGGACGAGCTCGGACACCTCGGCGGGATGTTCGAGGACTGGGCGGCGGGCGGGGACGCCCCCGCCCTCGCCCGGCTCGGCGCGAGCACCCTCCTCCTCAGCGGCGCGATCGCGCTCGCACCGGTGGAGACCGTGACCGATACCGGTCTCCTCGACCCACGCACCGACGTCACCGTGCACGCCGTGGTGGAGGTCCCCTCGAGCACGGCTCCGCGCGGCCTCGCCGACCTCGTCGCGGCGAACGACGAGGCCCGCCGTCCGCTCGCAGGCGTCCCCGGCGACGCCGACAGGGACGGTGCCGCGGCGGGGCGGGTGCGGATCCAGACCGTGCGCAGCCGGGACGGGGGTGAGGCGTACATCGTCCATGCCCCGCCGACCGGGGGCGCGCCGATCTGGGATCCCGACTCCTGGGGGCCGCAGGGGAACTCCGCCGGCTGGGACTCGAACCTGCGGACCATGGCCGGGCAGGAGTCCGCGGCGATGGCCGACATCCGCACGGCGATGGCCGCGGCAGGGGTCCCCGACGGGGCGCGGGTGATGGTCGTGGGCCATTCGCAGGGCGGGCTGACAGCCGCGCATCTGGCGGCGGACCCCGGCGTCAACCGGGCCGACGGAGCACCGGGCAGCTACGACATCACCCACAGCTTCTCGGTCGGGTCCCCGGTGGGGACGGTGGTGCCGGCGCAGGCCTCGACCAGCACGGTCAACGTCTCGCACAGCTCGGCGCTCGAGCCGTCCCTGCTGCTGCGGCATCCCGCGACCTGGCCGGCGCCGCTGCGGATCGCCGATCCGGTGCCGCTGCTGGACCTGGCCGGGTACCGGATCGACGGCAGCCGCGTCTCCTCCCCCGCTGTCCGCGAGGTGGTGCTCGAGGCGCCGGCTCCCGCTCTCGGCGGGGCCTCCCCGCTCGAGAACGCCCATGAGTCGGTGCTGCGCACGGAGCAGGGCGTGGACCCGACCGGCGGCTATCACGGCAGCCTGCAGGCAGGGTCCGGGACCGACCCTGTGCTCGCCGCGCTGCAGGAGGACCTGGAGGGGACCTATGTCGGCGACGGGGTCACGGTCGTGGAGGACGTCGTGGTCGTGGTGGGTCGGAAGGACCTGCGGTGAGCGCGAGGCAGGGCCGGGTCCCGCGGGCGGAGGACCCGGGCGGGCGCCTCGGGCCCCGGCTCAGGTCAGCCCGTATCTCGCGTAGAGCGCGCTCGCGCCCACCTGCTCCAGTCGGTAGTCCTCGACGGCCATGTCCGGCTCGAGGTCCCTGGCCGTGAACTCCTCGACACCGGCGAGCAAGCCCATGATCCCGCCGACGGAGATGTTCCCCTCGGTCTCGTCCCCCTCGTGCAGGGTCGTGACGACCGCGCGCATCGCGTCGTCGTAGATCGTGAACGCGTCCCTGCGCTCCTCGGCCCCGAGATCGATCCGGCCGTGCAGGAGTCGACGGAAGGTGCCGTTCATGCCGCTCTCGATCTCGCACCCGGCCACGCCCTCGACCTCGAGCACCGCCGTGGTGACTCGACGGACCCGCCCGCTGCCGCCGCAGCCGGCGAGCGGGCCGACAGCGAGTGTCCCCGCCGCCAGGAGCATGGTGCGTCGCCTCGTGATGCCGGCCATGACCTCCCCTTCCCCTGTCCTCGATCCCCACAGGGTGCCATCCGGCGAGGCCGGTGTCAGGACCCTGCGGGCAGTGAGGCCGACGACGGAGAGGCGGCCGGAGACAGGGGCGCTGAGGCGCATGGGGCGACGAGCGGCCCTCCGCTCAGGCGACCTTCCAGCGGTAGACGAAGGCGGCGACGGCGTCGCGCTTGATCGGCTCGTAAGGGCGGAAGGTGCCGTCGGACCATCCGGTGGAGTAGCCGTTCACAGCCATCCAGGTGATCTCGTCGTAGAAGACCTCCGAGCCCCGGTGCACGTCCGTGAAGGGGGACCGGGTCGGGCCCGTGAACGCGGGCGCACCGGCGGCACGGTGGAGGAACGCGGCCATGGCGTCGCGCTTGATCGGCTCGTAGGGGCGGAAGGTGCCGTCGGGCCAGCCCTGCGCGAGCCCCACCGAGTGAGCCCAGGTGATCTCCTTGTAGAAGATCGTGTCCTTCGAGTTCACGTCCTTGAAGGGCGAGACCTTCGGCGGGGTGAACGCGGGCGAGCCCGCCGCCCGGTACAGGAAGGCGATCACGGCGTCGCGCTTGATCTGGTCGTAGGGGCGGTAGACGGCGCTCGCGCCGCTCCCCCACCCCGTGGAGTAGCCCATGTGCTTCATCCAGGCGATCTCGGTGAAGAAGATCGTGGTGTCGTAGGGGACGTCCGCGAAGGGGTCCGCGGGCTTCTTCCCGAGCGGCGCGGCGACCGGGTACCGCGAGGTGCTCGCGCCCGTCGGGGAGCCGAACCACTGCGAGTACAGGCGGTAGAAGTTGCGGCTGCCGTAGGTGGCGCAGACGTCGTCGGCCACGGCCGCGGAGCCCGCGTCGAGGGTCGCCTGGGTGGGGGTGAAGGGGGTGTAGTTGTACAGCGCGGCGGTGGCCCGGTTCGAGATGGTCACCTTCCCGTAGCCGCAGAAGGCGAAGGGGCTGTACTGGATGTCGTAGGCGCGGCCCGCCTGGTAGCGGTAGCCGCGAGCCGGGTCGCCGTACGCCTGCAGGCGCACTCCGGCGTTGTAGATCTGCTGGGCGAAGCCAGCGTACTTCGGGTCGCAGGTCTGGAAGTCGGGGCAGCCGAAGCCGAGCGCCTCCCGCAGCATCTTCGGGGTCGCATTGCGCGTGGTGACCAGGCCCTGCTCCTTCTGGAGCATGGTCAGCAGCACCTTGGGGCTGATGCTGCAGGCGCGGGCGACGTCCGCGATGATCGTCCCGGCGCTCGCCGCCTTCTTCGCGGGGATCGCGGCGCAGTAGGCGTCCTTCGACCGCTGCGGGGTGTCCATCCGGAGGTCCTTGAGGCAGTCGGCGCCGTCGGTGCCGCGGGTGCAGCTCGCGCCCTTCTGGTCGAGGAACGCGTCGACCTGCGCGGCGGTCATGGAGGTGCCCGCGAACATCTGCGCATCGCTGATGAGGGTGCCGGGGACGAAGCCGCCGAGGCCGGCGGGCGGGGTGCGGGCCTCGGAGCCGGGGGCCGCGCCGAGGACGCCGGCGGACGCGATCAGCACGGCGAGCACGAGGAGCGCGAGACGCCGACGAGCCCGCGTCGGAGCGGTCGTCGAGGAGGACCGGGCGGGGACGGGCGTGGACATGCGCTCTCCTGGGGATGGGGGATCCCCAGCTGGATCCCTCACCATGATACGTCCGACAGTCGCCCAGAAACCTGCCCTGACCAGCCGATACGCAGTCGTGACCCGAACCGGGCCGTAAATCGTCACGAAGCGGGCGAACCGACGTCCACCGCTGTGATCGGGACGCGCGGGAGGGCCGACGGGACAGCCCGGGCGAGCAGTCGGGACGGCGCGGGCGGGCTGCCAGGACCGCGCGGGAGGGCCGACGGGGCGGCGCTCCTCGCGCCGCCCCGTCCCGCCTCAGGCCCGCTGCACCGAGACGGTGACGGTGCCGCCGGTGACCTTCTCGCGCGCCTCGTGCGCGCCCTCGGCGGGCCGCGCGGGGACCTCGAGCTCGAGCGCGAGGACCTCCCCGGCGACCAGCTCGCGGTGGGCGGCGACCGCGGCGACGACGGGCTCGTCGCCGTCCACCGTCAGGCGGATCCGGTCGGAGATGTCCAGCCCCGCCTCACGGCGCGCGGACTGGATCGCGCGGACCACGTCACGGGCGGTGCCCTCCGCCTCGAGCTCGTCGGTGAGACGGATGTCGAGGGCGAGGAAGTCGCCGCCGCGCAGCACGCCGACGGTACGGCCCTCGAGCGCAGCGCTCTCACCGGCGACGAGGTCGAGGGAGTACTCGCCCTCCTCGAGCGCGATCCCGCCGGAGGTGACGGTGCCGTCCTCGGCCACGGACCAGTCCCCGGTCTTGGAGCCCTTGATCGCGCCCTGCATCTGCTTGCCCAGCCGCGGCCCGGCGGCGCGGGCATTGACGGTGAGCTTCTGCTCCACGCCCATGCCCTGCGCCTCCTCGCTGGTGACGTCCAGCAGGCGCACGTGCTTCACGTTCAGCTCGTCGGCGATGATCGCCGTGAACGGCTCGAGCGAGGCGGGGTCGTGGTGGACGACGGTCAGCTCGGCGAGCGGAAGGCGGGCGCGCAGGCCCTCCTTCTTGCGCAGCGCGTTGCCGGCGCTGGCGATCGCGCGCACGTCGTCCATCTGGGCGACGAGCTGCTCGTCGCGGGGGAAGAGGGAGTCGTCGGGCCAGTCGGTCAGGTGCACGGAGCGGCCGCCGGTGAGCTCCTTCCAGATCTCCTCGGTGACCATCGGCAGCAGCGGCGCGGCGACCTGCAGCAGGGTCTCCAGGCAGGTGGCCAGCACGTCGATGGCCTGCGCATCGCCCTCCCAGAAGCGGTCCCGGGAGCGGCGCACGTACCAGTTGGTGAGCATGTCCAGGTGGTCCTGGATCTGCTCGGCGGCGTCGGCGATCGCGAGCTCGCGGAAGGAGGCCCGCACCCCGCGCACCAGCTCGCCGGTGCGGGAGAGGAGGTAGCGGTCCATCACGTCGGTGGACTCGTGCCGGGCGGCGCCGCGGTGCCCCGTCGGCCGGCCGGAGGCGTCCTTCTCCCCCGCCGCGTTGGCGTACAGCGCCAGGAAGTACCAGACGTTCCACAGCGGCAGCACGACCTGGCGCGTGGCGTCGCGGATCTTCGGCTCGTCCACGACCAGGTTGCCGCCGCGCAGGATCGGCGAGGACATGAGGAACCAGCGCATCGCGTCGGCGCCGTACTTGTCGAACATCTCGCGCACGTCGGGGTAGTTGCGCAGCGACTTGGACATCTTCTGCCCGTCCTCGCCGAGGACGATGCCGTGGCAGATGACGGAGGTGAAGGCGGGCCGGTCGAACAGCGCGGTGGACAGCACGTGCATGACGTAGAACCAGCCGCGGGTCTGCCCGATGTACTCCACGATGAAGTCCGCGGGGTTGTGGCCCTCGAACCAGTCGTGGTTCTCGAAGGGGTAGTGCACCTGCGCGAAGGGCATGGAGCCGGAGTCGAACCAGACGTCGAAAACGTCGGTGACGCGGCGCATCGTGGACGTCCCGGTGGGATCGTCGGGGTTCGGGCGGGTGAGCTCGTCGATGTAGGGGCGGTGGAGGTTGACCTCGCCGTGCTCGTCGCGCGGGAGTGTGCCGAAGGCCTCCTCGATCTCGGCGAGGGAGCCGTAGACCTCGACGCGCGGGTGGTCGGGGTCGTCGCTCTTCCACACCGGGATCGGGGTGCCCCAGTAGCGGTTGCGGGAGACGGCCCAGTCGCGGGCGCCCTCGAGCCACTTGCCGAACTGGCCGTGCTTGACGTTGCCGGGCACCCAGTCGATCTGCTCGTTGAGCTCGAGCATCCGCTCGCGCTGGTCGGCGACCTTCACGTACCAGGAGGAGACGGCCTTGTAGATCAACGGGTTCCGGCAGCGCCAGCAGTGCGGGTAGGAGTGCACGTAGCTGGTCTCGCGCAGCAGGCGGCCCTCGCGCTGGAGGTTGCGGATGATCGGGCGGTTCGCCTCGAACACCTGCAGACCGGCGATCTCGTCGAGCTCGGTGCCGCGGAAGTAGTCGTGGAACTGCGCGCCCTCGTCGACGGAGACGATGACGGGGATGCCGTAGGCGGCGTTGACCTGCTGGTCGACCTCGCCGTAGGCGGTGGCCTGATGGACCACGCCGGTGCCGTCGTCGGTGGAGACGTAGTCGGCGACGGTGACGATCCAGGCGTTCTCGGTGCCCCACTTGGCGCGGTCCTCGGAGTAGACCGTCCACAGCGGCTGGTAGGTCATGTGCTCGAGCTCGTTGCCCGCGTAGCGGCGCTCCTCGATCGCGGCGACGGCGTCCTCGGCGCTCTCGTAGCCGAGCTCCTTGGCGTGCGCGCCGACGAGCGCGGCGGCCAGCAGGTAGCGGCCCTCGCCCGCGGCGGCGCCGTCGGCGGCACCGAGCGGGCCGGCCGGCAGCACCGCGTACTCGAGCTCGGGGCCGACGGCGAGGGAGAAGTTGGTGGGCAGGGTCCAGGGCGTGGTCGTCCAGGCGAGCGCCTTCACGCCCGCCAGGCCCAGCTGCTCGGCCTTCTCGCCGGTGAAGGGGAAGGTGACGGTGACGGTCTGGTCCTGGCGCTCCTGGTAGACGTCGTCGTCCATCCGCAGCTCGTGGGCGGACAGCGGCGTCTGGTCCTTCCAGCAGTACGGGAGGACGTAGTAGCCCTCGTAGGCGCGGCCCTTGTCGTGCAGGGTCTTGAACGCCCACAGCACCGACTCCATGAAGGTGACGTCGAGGGTCTTGTAGTCGTTCTCGAAGTCGACCCAGCGGGCCTGGCGGGTGACGTACTCCTCCCACTCCTTCGTGTACTTCAGCACGGAGGCGCGGGCGGCGTTGTTGAAGGCCTGCAGGCCCATGTCCTCGATCTCGGACTTCTCGGTCATCCCGAGCTCCCGCATCGCCTCCAGCTCGGCGGGCAGGCCGTGGGTGTCCCAGCCGAAGCGGCGGTCGACCTTCAGCCCGTCCATGGTGCGGAAGCGCGGCACGACGTCCTTGACGAAGCCCGTGAGCAGGTGGCCGTAGTGGGGCAGGCCGTTGGCGAAGGGCGGGCCGTCGTAGAAGACGAACTCGTCGGCGCCCTCGCGCTGGGCGATGGACGCGCGGAAGGTGTCGTCGGTGCGCCAGAACTCCTGGATCGCGTTCTCGAGCGCGGGCAGGTGCGGCGAGGGGACGAGCGGGTCTCCGGAGACCGGGTAGACCATGGGACAACCTCCGAGGCGGAACAGGGGCGGCGGGCGGGCGGACTGCTGCCCGAGGACGCTCCCGGCGCGGGCCGGCGGCGCGGTACCACCTCGGTTGACGCCGCGCGCGCCGGCGCTGCCGACGCGGGGGCCTCCCCTCGTTCCTCAGCTGTGACGGGCTGGTCCCGGCGGGTTCTACTGGGCGCGGCGCCTGTCCTCGCGGACCGTGCTCGTGCTGTTCTTCCCGCGGCTCTCCGGTGATGGCCGGGTCGATGCCGATGCCGTGCAGTGTACGCGGGCTCGCCCGCGCGGTCACGACCGCCCCGGGGGAAGAGACGCGAGGAACAGCCGCACCGGGTTCGCGGGCCTCTGCGGCTCGCGGGGCTCCGCAGCTCCCGGGTCCCAGCACATGCGGTCGGGATCCTCAGCCGCCTGCCAGGTGGGCGGGGTCTCATGATCACGGCGGCCCCACCGGGGACGCCGTGGACGAAGGAGACGACATGGACGACGACATCCCTCACCGACGATCGCGCTTGGGCGCATCGACCCTCTCGGCGGCGGCGCTGCTGGTGCTGACCTTCGGCCCGTCCGCGCTCGCGCTGAGCCCCTCGACCGCCGCCTCCGCGGCCGCCGTGCCGCCGCGCGTGGTGGTCTCCGCCCCGGTCGCGGCCGCGGCCGCGCTCCAGACGACGCGCTCGCAGGACGAGGAGGACGCCGACGGCACCGATGCCGCCGCCGCATCCACTACCGCCGAGGAGGCGTGAGTCACCTCCTCGGACGGTGACAGTCGTGGAACACTGGTCCTTCCACGGAACCGCGCGCCGCTCGGCGCGGCCGACGCAGAAGGAGCGAGGATGTCGCTGTTCGGAGAGCCCTTCACCGCCAAGTGCCTGAAGTCGGGGATCACGGTCGAGGTCGAGGAGGGCCAGTCCCTCCTCCAGGCTCTGCTCGACGCCGGCGTCCCGATGGACTACTCCTGCGAGGGCGGGGTGTGCGGCACCTGCGTGGTGCCGCTGGTCTCCGGACAGGTCGAGCACATGGACGAGTTCCTCATGGACGACGAGCAGGACAGCCAGATGATCACCTGCGTCTCGCGCGGCGAGGGTGAGATCGAGATCGACGTCTGAGACGACGCGACCGCCCGCTGCCTCACAGGCGCGGGCCGGCCACCCACCAGGCGAGGCCGACGACGCCCATGAGCGCCGCGGCGCCGAGCACCGCCAGCGGCATCGGCAGCACGGGCCCGACCACGAGCAGCACGAGCACGCCGAGGGCGGCGAGCGCCAGCATGGTCACGAACACCACCGGGCGTCCCGAGGCGGGCTTGCCTCCCGTGCCCGTCGCAGAGCCCCGGCCCGTCGCAGCATTCCGGCCCGTCGCAGCGCCGTGCCGCGCCATCGCGTCCTCCGGGAGCATCGTGGTCATGCGATGGTCCTCTTCCCTGGTCCGTGCCGTGCCCTGGTGCGGGCGCAGCGCCCGTTGCGCCGCCTGACGGGACGATCCTCCCCCGGTCCGCACGGCGCGCACATCCCGCGCAGGGAGGACTCCCGCCTCCACCTTTGGTCGTAGGCGCGCCCGCGACGGTCATGGTGCCTACTCCCGGGCGTCCGCGATCAGCGGGCGTCGGGGTCGGGACCGGCCGGTCCCGGGCTCGGCTCGTCGTCGCCTCGGGCGTCCTGCTGATCCTCCCGGGCGTCCTGCCGGGCGAGTTCCGCGAACACGCCGCCGCGCGCGAGCAGCTCCTCGTAGGTGCCGCGCTCGACGATCCTCCCCCGCTCCATCACCACGATCTGGTCGGCGTGGCGGACGGTGGAGAGGCGGTGGGCGATCGAGACGGTGGTGCGGCCGCGCGCGACCGCGTCGAGCGCCCCGGACATCGCCCGCTCCGTGGCGACGTCGAGGGCCGAGGTCGCCTCGTCCAGCAGCAGCACCGGCGGGTCGCGGAGGATCGTGCGGGCGAGCGCGAGGCGCTGCTTCTCCCCGCCGGAGAAGCGGTAGCCCCGCTCCCCCACGACCGTCGCGTAGCCGTCCGGGAGGGCGACGATGTGGTCATGGATCTGGGCGATGCGGCAGGCGGCGACGAGCTCCTCGTCGGAGGCCTCCGGGCGGGCGAAGCGCAGGTTCTCGGCGATGGTGGCGTGCAGGAGATAGGTCTCCTGGGTGACCACGCCGATGCTCGCGGCGAGCGAGGACAGCGTGATCTCCCGCAGGTCGTGGCCGTCCAGGATGATCCGGCCGTCGGTCGGCTCGTAGAGCCTCGCCATGAGATAGCCGGTGGTGGTCTTGCCCGATCCGGTGGCGCCGACGAGGGCCGTGTGCTTCCCGGCCGGGACCACGAGGTCCAGGTGCGCGAGCGCCGGCTCCTCGGCGCCGGGATAGGCGAAGGTGACGTCCTCGAAGCGGATCTCGCCACGCACTCGGGCGGGGTCCAGGGAGATCGCGCCGTCGGCGTCGGCGATGAGGATCGGGGCGTCGAGGTACTCGAAGACCCGCGTGAACAGGGCGAGGGAGCTGTTGACCTGGGTCGCGACCCGCAGCAGGCCGTTGATCTGCGGGAACAGGGAGGACTGCAGGGCGATGAAGGCGACGAGGGTGCCGATGGTGATGCCGCTGCCGTCGGGGTCGGCGAACAGCAGGTGCCCGCCCAGGAAGTAGGTCAGCGCCGGGAAGAGCGACATGATCGTGGTGAACACGGCCATCTGCCAGCGGCCGGCCATCTGGGAGCGGACCTCGAGGTCGGCGAGCTCGCGGGAGTCGTCGGCGAAGGCGCTGCTGAGCGTCTCGACGCGTCCCATCGTCACCCCGAGCAGGATCCCGGAGACGGACAGGGACTCCTGGATCCCGGCGGAGAGGTCCGCGGCCTTCTCCTGCCGGGTGCGGACGATGGTGCGGCGGCGCCGGCCCACGCGCCGGTTCATCCACACCGCGAAGGGCAGGGCGATCAGCGAGAACAGCGTGAGCCGCCAGTCCATCGCGATCATGGCGACCAGCGCCATCGCGACCCCGGCGCCGGAGGAGACGATCTGGGTCATCACCGAGGTGACCACGGACTGCATCGAGCCGATGTCGGAGAAGATCCGCGACTGGATCTCACCGGTGCGGGTGCGGGTGAAGAATCCCAGCCCCATCCGCTGCAGGTGGGAGTAGACCGCCACGCGCAGGTCGTGCATCACCGACTGGCCCACGCGGGCCGAGAGCATCGACTGGGTGACGCCGAGGGCGCTCGCGACGACGGTGACGGCGATGAGCCCGCCCACGGACCAGGCGAGCACGTCGGCGCGCTGCTCGGGCAGGGCCACGTCGACGATCTCGCGGATCAGGAACGGGGAGACCACCCCGGCGGCCGCGGCGAGGACGATCAGCGAGAGCACGGCGGCGAGGGTGCCGCGGTAGGGGCGGAACAGGCCCAGCACCCGGCGCACATCGGGCTTCTGCCCGGGGGCGAGCTTCAGGTCGCCGCCGCCTCCCATGCCACCGCCCATGCCGCCGCCGGGCATCCCGCCGTAGGCCATCAGAGTCCCTGGTGGCGGGCCACCCGGTGGGCCGCGGCCTGGGCGAGGGGGCGCACGGTGACCAGGTCGAGGTTCACATGGTGCGGGGCGTTCAGGGCGTAGGAGACGACGTCGGCGCAGTCCTCCGCGGTCAGGGGCTGCTCGACCCCGTCGTAGACGGCGTCGGCCGCGTCCTGGTCGCCGAGACGGACGAGGGAGAACTCCTCGGTGCGGACCATGCCGGGGGCGACCTCGATGACGCGCACCTTCTCGCCGTTCAGCTCGAGCCGCAGGGCCGCGGCGAGCATGTGCTCCCCGGCCTTCGCGGCGTTGTAGCCGGACCCGCCGGGGTAGGCCTCGTGGCCGGCGACGGAGGTGAGGAAGAGGAGGTCGCCGCGGCCGCTGCGGCGCACGGCGGGCAGCAGGGCGCGGGTCACGCGCACGGCGCCGAGCACGTTGGTCTCGTACATGCCCTGCCACTTGTCGAGGTCCGCCTCCGCCGCGGGCTCGACGCCGAGGGCGCCGCCGGCGACGTGGACGACGGAGTTGAGCGTGCCGCCGAAGAGCTCCTCGACGCGGTCGGTGAGGGCGGCGACGGACTCGTCGGAGGTGACGTCGACGGCGAGCACCTCGCAGCCGGTCTCCTCGGCGAGGGCGGCGAGGCGCTCCTCGCGGCGGGCGATCGCGAGCACGCGCCAGCCGTCGGCGACGAGGCGGGCGGCGGTCGCGCGGCCGATGCCGGAGGAGGCGCCGGTGACGACGGCGGTCAGGGGCGCGGAGGACGGGGCGGGGCGGTCTGCGTCAGCGGCGGAGGTCATGGCGCCGAGCCTACGTCGCAGGGGCGGTGCGCGGCGCCGGTGTCCCGGCGGCGCGGGGCCGCGCGGGCGGGACGGCGGGCGCGCGGGTCACCACGCGGACTCCTCGTCGGTGCGGTGCGCCTCGGGCTCGATCTGGAGCGTGCAGTGCTCGAGACCGTGGCGGGCCCGGAGCAGCTCCTGGGCGGCGTCGAGCACGCCGTGGGCGTCGGCCCGCTCCTCGACCCGGAGGTGGGCGGTCGCGACGTCCATGCCCGAGGTGAGGGTCCACAGGTGCAGGTCGTGCACCTCGGTGACGCCGTCCAGGGCGGCGAGATCCGCCTGCACCGTCGCGGGGTCGAGGTGGCGGGGCGTCTCCTGGGCGAGCACGCCGAGCACCTCACGGCCCAGCATCACGGCACGCACGGCGACGAAGGCGCCGATCGCGAGGGCGACGACCGTGTCCGCGAGGACGCTGCCGGTGAGTGCGACGAGCACCCCGGCGACGACGACGCCGATCGAGCCGACGGTGTCCGCGAGGACCTCGAGATA
This sequence comes from Brachybacterium sp. AG952, assembly GCF_004362645.1. Lineage (NCBI taxonomy): Bacteria > Bacillati > Actinomycetota > Actinomycetes > Micrococcales > Dermabacteraceae > Brachybacterium > Brachybacterium sp. AG952. The sequence continues at coordinate 130,948 of NZ_SNXV01000002.1, forward strand.
GGCGCCCTTCACGGCGAGGCTCTCCCGCGCGCCGCCCGAGAGGATCCGCATGACCACGAGGTTCACGGCGAGCCCCAGCCCACCGACGACGAGCATGCCGGTGGTGCCGATCTCCGGTGCGGTCCCGAGCCGCCCGATCGCCTCGATGAGCACCCAGGCGGCGACGGCGAGCATGACGAGCACGGCGAAGAGGGAGGCGAAGACCTCGATCCGGTAGAGGCCGAAGCTGCGGCGCCCGCTGCGGTCCCCGCGGCCGGCGACGGTCGCGGCGCCGAGCGCGGCGGCGAGCGCGGCGGCGAGGGTGAGGACGTCCGCGGCCATGTGCCCGGCGTCGGAGAGCAGCGAGAGCGATCCGGTGAGCAGGGCGGTGACGAGCTCGACGACGAAGAAGCCGCCGATCAGCACCAGGGCGATCGCGAGGCGGGAGCGATGGCGGCCGCCGGCGCTGAGCGCCTCCGCACCTCCGCCGTGGGTGTGGCTGTGGCCGTGGCCCATCAGGCTCCCTCCCCGCGCTCGGGATGGCGCAGCGGCGAGTGCGCCGTGTGGGTGAGGGCGAGGTCCAGCAGCTCGAGGACGTGCGGGTCCTCGAGCCGGTAGTACATGCGGCGCCCCTCGCGGCGCGGGGTCACGACGCGGTGGGCGCGCAGCAGCTTCAGCGCGTGCGAAGTCGCGGACTCGGACTGGCCGGCCGTGAGGGCGAGGTCGTGGACGCACAGCTCCCCGCCGCGCAGGGCGAGCAGGAGGGTGGGACGGTGCGGCTCGCCGAGGAGGGAGAGGACGTCCGCGACGTCCGCGACCGCGGCGGGCGCCGGCAGGTGCGCGCGGGCGTGCTCGACGGCGGCGGGGTCCACGGAATCTGCGACCGCTGCGTCGGTGACCGCTGCGTCGGGGCCGACGGCGGAGCCGGGGTCGACCCCCGCCACCTGATCATCTGACGAGACGTTCATACGTCAAGGGCAGGAGCAGCCCTCCCGCGAGGGCAAGGGGGCTCCGCTCACACGGGAGCGGGCTCCCGGTCGCGGGAGGCGTCCAGCAGCTCCTGGATCTGGGAGCGGCAGGTGCCGCAGCCGGTGCCCGCGCGCGTGGCCCGCGAGACCTCCGCCGTGCTCCCGCAGCCGCCCGCGACCGCCCCGCACACGCTCCCCTTGGTGACCCCGTTGCACTGGCACAGCACGTCCTCCTCCGCCATGTCCGCCACGGAGTCGGCCGGGGCCACGGCCCGCGCGGCGAGCGGACGGGCGAGCAGGTGCACCGGGTCCCGCGGGACCGGGGTGCGCAGGGTGAACGCGGCGCTGAGCTCCGCCGCGGCGTCCTCGTCCCCCACGATCGTCGCCGCGACCAGACGCCCCTCGTGCACGACCACCTCGGTGAAGCGACCGCCGGAGGGATCGGCGAGCCGCACGGACCCCGGGGCGTGCAGGCCGGGCCCCGGCCGCTCGATGCGGCCCATGGTCACGAGCGCGAGGCCCACCGCCTTGACCCGCACCAGGTCTCCGCCCGTCCCGCGCGCCGGCACGGGCACCGATGCCTCCTGCGCCCGCGGGCGCCAGGACTCGACGAGCCGGCGCGCCTGCTCCCAGCCCTGGGCGACGAGCCCGCTCGCCCCCTCGGGCGGCTGGGCGCAGTCGCCGATCGCGAAGACGTCCGGGTCCCCCGGGCACGAGAGGTCCTCCCCCACCAGGATCCCCGCCCCGCACTCGAGGCCCGCCGCCGCGGCGAGCGCCGTCTGCGGCACGGTGCCCGTGCACAGCACGAGGAGGTCCGCGGGCCGCGCCGAGCCGTCGGAGAGGTGCACCGTCTCGAGACGACCCTCCGGCGCGTCGACGCGCGTCGCGCTCGCCGAGGTGACCACGGTGATGCCGAGCGTCTCGAGCGCGCCGTGCACGATCTCCGAGGCGTCGCGGTCCAGCTGCCGCTCCATGAGCCGCTCGCGGTGATGGACGAGCGTCACCCGCGCCCCGCGGCCGGCGAGTCCCGTGGCGACCTCGATGCCGAGCACGCCCGCACCGAGGACGACGACCTCGCCGCCGCCCTCGCAGCGGCGGAGGATCCGCTCCGCGTCGTCGAGGTCCTTCAGCGGGCTCACGCCGTCCACCAGCGTCGACTCCTCCGCCACGTCCCCGGGTGCGTGCAGCCCGGGGACGTCGGGGATCCGGGCCGCGGAGCCCGTCGCGAGCACCAGGCGGTCGTAGGGGTGCGCCTCGCCGAGCTCGTCATGGACCAGGTGCGAGGCCCGGTCGATGCGCACGGCCCGCACGCCGCGCAGCACACGCGCCTGCTCCGGCCCCACCTGCTCGAGGGCGAGCGCGGCGGGATCCGCCTTCCCGGCGACCACCGAGGAGAGCTGGACCCGGTTGTAGGGGTCGTGGTCCTCCTGGCCGAGCACCGTCAGGCGGGCCTGCGGATCCGCCGCCGCGAGATCCGCGGCGACCCGGGAGCCGACCATGCCGTGGCCGATCACGACGATCCTCATACGGCGCTCCTCTGCTGGACGGTGACCACATCGGGGGCGGGGACGGGCCGGGGCGCGGGGAGCACCCCGAGCGCCGTCACCTTGAAGCCGGGCATGCCGGAGAGCGGATCGGTCGCGCTGCCCGTGAGCAGGTTCGCGCTCCCCTCCCCGGGGTAGTGGAAGGGCATGAAGACGGTGTCCGGCCGGATCTCCTCGGTGACCTCCGCCGACACCCGCAGCTCGCCGCTGCGGGTGCGCAGCAGCACCTCCTCGCCGTCCTCGATGCCGAGGAGGTCCGCGAGCAGGGGGTGCATCTGGGCGAAGGCCGCGGGCCGCGCGGCGAGCAGGGAGGGCACCCGGCGGGTCTGCGCCCCGGACTGGTACTGCTCGAGCAGGCGCCCCGTGACCAGGTGCAGCGGGGCGTCCGCCCGGAGCGGATCGGCCGGGTCCTCGTGCGTCACCGGGATCAGGCGGGCACGGCCGTCGGCCGTCGGGAAGCCGTCGAGCAGCGCGTGCGGCGTCCCCGGGTGGCCCGGAGCGGGGACGGGCCAGTGCATCGATCCCTCGCGGTCCAGCCGCTCGTGGCTGAGGCCGGAGTAGTCGGCGCGGCCGCCCGCGGAGGCCCGGGCGAGCTCGTCGAACACGGCGGAGGCCTCGGCCGGGAAGCCGCGGGGCACGCCGAGCCGCGCGGCGAGCTCGCGGAGGATCCACAGCTCGCTGCGCGCCCCGCCCGGGGCCTCCCGCGCCCGGCGGCGGCGGATCACGCGGCCCTCGAGGTTCGTCATCGTGCCCTCCTCCTCCGCCCACTGGGTGACGGGGAGGAGGACGTCGGCCAGCAGCGCCGTCTCCGAGGGGACGGTGTCCAGGACGACGAGCAGATCGAGCGCGGCGAGCCGCTCCCGCACCCGGGAGACGTCCGGCGCCGAGACGACGGGGTTCGCCCCGCACACGATCAGCGCGGAGGGACCGCCCGCCGTGCCGAGCATGCCGAGCAGCTCGACCGCGGGGACGCCCGGGCCGGGCAGGGACTCCGGGTCCACGCCCCAGACGGCCGCGACGTGCGCGCGGTCCTCCGGATCGGTGATCTTCCGGTAGCCGGGCAGCTGATCCGCCTTGAGCCCGTGCTCGCGGCCGCCCTGCCCGTTGCCCTGGCCGGTGAGCGGCCCGTAGCCGGAGCCGCGACGGCCCACGAGGCCCAGCAGCAGGGCGAGGTCGATCGCGGCGGTGACGGTCGCGGTGCCCTGGGTGGACTGCTCGACCCCGCGACCGGTGAGCACGTAGGCGCCGCGGCCGCCGCGGGACGGGGAGGCGTCGGCGAGCATCCGCGCGACCTGCCGCAGTCGCCGGGCGGGGACCCCGCACACGGCCTCCGCGCGCTCGGGCCACCAGGCGGCGGCGCTCGCCCGGAGCGACGCGAGGCCCGTGGTGCGCGCGGCGACGTACTCGTGGTCCACGAGGTCCTCCGCGAGCACCACGTGGAGGAGGGCCAGCAGCACCACGAGGTCCGTGCCGGGCACCGGGGCGAGATGCACGCCGGCGCCCTCCGCGGTCAGGGCAGCCGTCGCCGATCCGCGCGGGTCCGTGACGACGAGGCCGCCGCGGGAGCGCACGCCCTCGAGGTGCTGGACGAAGGGAGGCATGGTCGCGGCGAGGTTCGAGCCGAGCAGCAGCACGCAGTCCGCGCCGGCGAGGTCCGGCAGCGGGAAGGGCAGGCCGCGGTCCAGGCCCAGGGAGCGGTTGGAGGCGGTCGCCGCGGCGGACATGCAGAAGCGGCCGTTGTAGTCGATGAGCCGCGAGCCGAGCACGACCCGCGTGAACTTGCCGAGCGCGTAGGCCTTCTCGTTGGTGAGCCCTCCGCCGCCGAACACGGCGACGGCATCCGCCCCGCGGCGCTCCCGCTGCTCGCGCAGGTGGGTCGCGGCGTGGTCGAGGGCCGCGTCCCAGCTCACCTCGCGCAGCACCCCGTCCGCGCCGCGCAGCTGCGGGGCGGTGAGCCGGTCGGGGGCGGTGAGGACCTCCGCGGAGGTCCATCCCTTGCGGCACAGCCCGCCCTGGTTCGTGGGGAAGTCCCGGCCCTCGACGGTGAGCACGGGGGCGCCGTCGGCCCCGCCTCCCGCGACGGGGGTGAGCGTCTGCGCGCACTGGAGCGCGCAGTAGGGACAGTGCGTCGCCGTCCCCGACGAGGCACTGCCCGCAGGAGTGGTGCCCGCGGGGACGGAGCCCGCAGGGGCGCTCGGAGTGCTCGGCATGGGCAAAGCGTGCGCGGCAGGGCGGGGTGACGTCGGCCCCGGGTCACCGCCCGGGACGCCGGGTCACGATCCGGTCACGGAGGCCCTGCGATCTCGCCGCCCGGGCCGCCGCCGCTGCGCTCAGACGCCCTGGACGTGCGGGGCCTCGTCGACCGAGAGGTCCCCCGAGACGCGGCCCCGGGACAGGCGCCCCATGACCGCGGCGATCGCGCCGTCGCCGGTGACGTTGGTGGCGGTGCCGAAGGAGTCGATCGCAATGTAGGCGGCGATCATCAGGCCCACGGCCGCCTCGTCGAATCCGAGGATCGAGGAGAGCACGCCGGCGGCGGCCATGATCGCGCCGCCGGGCACGCCGGGCGCGGCGATCATCACGATGCCGAGCATGAACACGAAGCCCAGCAGCGCCGGGACGTTCAGCTCCATGCCGGTGACGATCATGATCGCGACGGCGAAGGTGGTGATCTTCAGGGTGGAGCCGGCGAGGTGGATCGTGGCGCCCAGCGGGATCACGAAGTCGGCGATCGCATCGGGGATGCCGTTGCGCTTGGTGCACTCGACGGTGACGGGGATGGTCGCGGCCGAGGAGCTGGTGCCCAGCGCCGTCATGTAGGCCGGGAGCATCCGGCCCAGCATCCGCAGCGGGTTCTTCCCCATCGCGAGGCCTGCGACGCCGTACTGGGCCAGCAGCACCACCACGGTCATCGCGAAGACCAGCAGGACCACGGCGAGGAAGGTGCCGATGACGGTCCAGATCTGGCCGTTCATGGTCAGGCCCAGGAACATGCCGAAGATGTACAGCGGCAGCAGCGGCACGATCATCGCCTCGATGATCCGCACGATGATCGTGCGCAGCTGCTCGAAGGACTCCTGCAGGGCGCCCTTCTTCACGAGGGTCAGCCCGATGCCGAGGCAGAAGGAGAGCACCAGCGCCGTCATCACGTCGAACACCGGCGGGATCTCGATGTCGAAGTAGGTCGCGATCGCCGAGTCCTCGGGGTTCTCGAGGGTGCCGATGCTCGCGCCGTCCAGCATCCGCGGCAGCAGCACCAGGGAGATCCCGAGAGCGAACAGCCCGCACAGCACGGTGGAGAGATAGGCGATGCCGGTGGTGGCGGCGAGCATCTTCCCGGCGCCGCGGCCGAGCTCCGCGATCGCCGGGGTCACCAGGCCCACGATGATCAGCGGGATGAGGAAGCCGAGGAAGCCGGAGAAGATCCCGTTGAAGGTCGTGAAGACGCGGGCGATCGACTCGGGCATCACCAGGCCCAGACCGATCGCGAGCACGATCGCGACGAGGATCCGGGGCAGGAGGCCGAAGCGGGGGCGACGAGGAGCCGCGGAGGGGGTGCCCGCGGCGGAGTCAGCGGCGCCGCGCGCCGCCGCGGGATCCTCCGCGGCGGAGTCGACAGCGCTGTCGAGATTCGAGTTCATGAGGGTCCGGTTCGCTGAGGAGGGACGGGGACCGGGACAGCGTAGACGGCCGATGCCCGCGGGCGCTCCACTGCAGGGAGGACCGTCCGAGCGCCGGGGGCGCCGACGGGGCCGAGGTGCAGGCCCGCGCAGCACCCACCTCTGTCTTGTGGCACGTTCCACAGCGCACTAAGGTTGATCGAGTGCCTGCTCACGGACGGATCGCCGCTGCCGCCTTCCGCCAGTACTCCACCTACCGGATGGCGACCGCCGCGGGCATCTTCACCAACACGATCTTCGGGTTCATCCGCGCCTCGATCATGTTCGCCGCGATCGGCACGGCGGGCGGCGAGCTCGGCGGGTACACGATGCTGCAGGCGGCAACCTATGTATGGCTGGGCCAGGCGCTGCTCGCCCCGATCGAGGCCTTCGGCACCCGGGAGGTGTCCCAGCGGGTCCACCAGGGCGACATCGCGGTGGACCTTCTGCGCCCCGTGGATCTGCTCAGCCTCCACTACGCGCAGAAGCTCGGCCGCGCGGCGTTCCTGCTGCTGGCCCGCGGCATCCCTCCGCTGGTGGTGGGCGCCCTGGTGACCGGGCTCGCCCTGCCCGAGCATCCGCTGTCCTACCTGCTCGGCGCCCTCTCGCTGCTGCTCGCGATCACGGTCGCCTTCCTCGCCGACATGATGGTGAACCTCGCCGCCTTCTGGCTGGTGGAGACCCGCGGACTGACCGTCGTCTACAACGCGACGATGAACCTGCTCTCGGGCTTCCTCATCCCGATCGTGTGGTTCCCGGACTGGCTGCTGGCGATCGCTCGGGCGACCCCGTTCCCCTCGATGATCCAGACCCCGATCGACACCCTCTCGGGCCGCGTCCCGCCGGCGGAGGCGCTCGGACTGATCGGCGTGCAGATCGGCTGGGCGGCGGTGCTGGCGCTCGCGGCCTGGGCGATGCTGCGCGCCGGCACGCGGAGCCTGGAGGTGCAGGGTGGCTGAGCAGGAGAGGCCGGGCGCCGCGAGTGAAGGGAGCCGAACGGGGGCGCAGGACCGCCCCGTCTCGACCGCGCGCATGGTCGCGACCCTCTACGGCTCGCGCCTGCGCTCGCAGGCGACGTTCCGCACCAGCTTCCTCGCCGACGTGCTCGGCCAGGTGCTGATCGTGGGCACCGAGTTCCTCGAGCTGTGGGTGATCCTCTCCCAGGTCGGCGTCCTCGGAGGGATGACGCTCTCGCAGGTCGCGGTGGTCTACGGGCTCGGCGCGCTCGCCTTCGGGATCGGAGACATGTTCTTCGGGGAGATCGACGGGCTCTCGGCGCAGATCCGCTCCGGGCGCCTGGAGACGCTGCTGATCCGCCCGGTGCCGCTGCTGCTGCAGATCTCGAGCCTGGACCTCTCGCTGCGACGCATCGGGAGGATCGCGGTGGGGCTCGGGATGTATGTGACCGCGCTGGCCATCGCGGGCTTCTCCCCGACCCCGGCGCTGCTGCTGCTCGCGGTGCTGGCCCCGTTCGCCGGGGCGCTCATCTTCGGAGCGCTGTTCACGATGGCCGGGGCGCTGCAGTTCTGGCTGGTGGACGGGCGCGAGTTCGCCAATGCCTTCACCTACGGCGGCAACTACGTCGCCACCACCCCCGGCGCCGTCTTCGCCCTGCCGATGCGGGCCTTCTTCACCTTCGTGATCCCGGCGACCCTGATCGCCTACGCCCCCGCCCTCGCGCTGCTGGGTCTGCCCGGCCCCGCCCTGGTCCCGTCCTGGGCGGGCTGGGTCGGCCTGCCCGTGGCGCTCCTCGCCTGGACCATCGCCCTGATCCTCTGGCGCGCGGGGGTCCGTCGCTACACAGGAGCAGGTGGATGACCTCTCACCCCGTCCCGTCCCTCCCGACCCCGTCGGACCCGTCGGCCGCCCGCAGCCCCGACGTCGAGTCCTCCCCCGCGCTCGAGCTCGCGCAGCTGCGTCGTGACTACGTCGTGCGCGCCGCCGCCCCGGGCTCCCGCCGGCGCCGGCGGCAGCGGGTGCGGGCGGTCGACGAGATCTCGCTGCGCATCGAGCGCGGAGAGGCCGTCGGCTTCGTCGGCGCGAACGGCGCCGGGAAGTCCACCACCATCAAGATGATCACCGGCATCCTGCAGCCCACGGCGGGCTCCGTGCGGGTGCTGGGGCGCGACCCGGTGCCGGAGCGTCGGCGTCTCGCCCGCGAGATCGGGGTGGTGTTCGGGCAGCGCTCGCAGCTGTGGTGGGACCTGCCGCTGCGGGACAGCTACCGGATTCTTGGCGCGATGCACCGCCTGACCGATCGGGCTCTCGCCGCGCGCCTGGACCGGCTCGTGGAGGGGCTGGACCTCGCCGCGTTCCTGGACCGTCCGGTGCGTCAGCTGTCGCTCGGGCAGCGGATGCGCGGGGAGGTCGCCGCGGCGCTGCTGCACTCCCCGCAGCTGGTGGTGCTCGACGAGCCGACGATCGGGCTGGACATGGTCTCCAAGGAGGGGCTGCGTCGCTTCCTGCGCGAGGACCGGGCCGAGCGCGGCACCACCCTGTTCCTCACCACGCACGACATGGGCGACGTCGAGCGGCTGTGCGACCGGATCGTGGTGGTCGCCTCCGGGCAGGTCGCCTACGACGGCGCGCTCGCCGGCTTCCGGGAGCGGCTCGGCTCGCCGCGCGAGCTCGTGCTCGACCTCGCCGCGCCGCGTCTCGAGGCGCTCGCGCTGCCCGAGGGGGCGCGGACCCTCGCGATCGAGGCGGAGGGGATCCGTCACCGGATCGCGTTCTCCGGGGCGGAGCTGACCGTGCCGGCGCTGCTGACCCGGATCGGCGCCCAGGCCGAGGTGCAGGACCTCTCCCTCACCGAACCGGCCGTCGAGGACCTCGTGCGGCGCATCAACGCCGGGGACCGTCCGGACTGACGACGGCGGGCTCGCCGGCGCCATCCTCCCCGGACCGGCCCGGCCGACGCCGCACCGGGCGCGCCCCTTCGTTCATGCGGGGACACACCGCGCTCCGCGACCTGCGCTGATGCACACTGGTCCCCGGGGGATACTGAGAGATCCCGTCTCCCGCCCGGCAGTCCCCGCCGCGGCAGGGCACGGCGCGAGAGAAGGAGGACCATGGCCCGCTCCTACGCCACCGTCGGACAGATGCTCACCTACGCCGTCGAGCGCACGGTCAACGCCCCGGAGAGCGCCGAGCGCACCGAACGGCCCGTGCGCGCCGACGCGATCCTCCGCCACATGCTCGAGTTCGTGCTGATGGCCCCGCGCAGCCGCCGTGCGTTCCTGCGCACGGTGCTCCGGACCGAGCGCGCCACCGGCAGCATCGTCGCCGCGCCGCGCCTGCACCGCCATTCCCCCGACCTGGTCGCCGAGATCCTCCCGACCTCCCCCGAGTCCGACGACGGCGCCCGCCTCGGCATCGTGGTGAGCACGGACGGGCTGCTGCGCACCACCCAGCTCGAGAAGCACCTGGCCGCGCTCGGCACCTCGGCGCACCACCTGCTGCTGGCGGTCTCGCGCCGCAGCGACCTCGTCGGCGGCGAGGAGCAGCTGCCCGAGCGGGTGCAGGCCACGAGCTGGCGCTCCCTCGCCCGGCGGATGTCGAAGGCCGACCCCGGCCATCAGGCGCTGTGGGAGACGATCGGGGAGATCGGCGAGAACTCGGGCCGGCCCATCGTGCAGTACCCGGTGGAGGCGAAGCGGCTGCTGACCAAGGCGTCGGTGGCCCAGGAGTTCCGCGGCCACCTCGACGTCATGCACCGCGCCTCCCGCGACCTGCTGGGCACCAGCCCGCACTTCTCGACCCGGCGCGGCCAGACCGACGCGCACCTCCAGGCCGGGGTGCGCCTGCACCGCACCGGTCTCGAGTTCGGCGAGGTCGAGCAGGGCACTCCCGTGCACCTCCAGCGCGCCGGCCACGAGCCGGTGCCGCTGGGCATCGGCCTGCCCCGCACCGACGAGGAGAGTGCCGAGGCCGCGGAGCGCCTGGAGACCCTCGCCCGGCGCACGGCCTGGCGCACCGACGAGGGCGCGCTGCCCGCGACGCCGGAGCTGATCGGCGCCCCCGCCTCCCCGGAGGTGGAGGGGGCGCGCCTGCTGCTGTGGGCGGTGCTGAACCCGATGCTGCTGCGGGACCGCGGCTTCGATCTCGCGCCCGCCCGGCGCCAGCCGGCGCTGACCGCGACCACGATGGGGCTGCGCCTGCTCCATCGCGGCGACGAGACCGGGACCACCTACCGGCTCTGGGTGGGCGGCGAGCGGGACTGGACCCACTTGATCCCGAAGGTGACGCGCGAGGCGACGGCGGACCGGCCGGAGGAGACCTACGCGGTGGCGCCCCGCAAGAGCCAGTCCACCGCGGACTTCGTCTGGGAGGTCCACCGGGCGCTGCGCTCGCTGACGATCGTGTGAGGCGCGCGGGGCATGGCCGCCCGTCGGCCGCGCCGTGACCGGTCGCGCATGCGCCGCCCCGTCGGCCGCGCTGTGACCCGTCGGCCGCGCCGCGGGGTGCTCGGATGCGCGAGGATGGAGCCATGGCTGCTTCGAGCGAGACACCGGTGATGCACGGCGAGTACAAGGTCCGCGGCGGCAAGCTCGTCGCCGTCGACGTCACCGCCCACGACGACCGGATCGCCTCCGCGCACGTGTTCGGCGACTTCTTCCTCGAGCCCGACGATGCGCTCGAGGAGCTGAACGCAGCGCTCGAGGGCATGCCCACCGATGCGACGGCCGCCGAGCTCGGCGCCGCGATCACCGACCGTCTCGCCGCCCTCCCCGAGCCGGTGGAGATGATCGGCTTCGACGCCGAGGCGGTCGCGATCGCCGTGCGACGCGCGCTCGGGCACGCCTCGAGCTGGGACGACCTCACCTTCGACGTGATCCCGCCCGTGGTCCTGCCTCCCGTGATGCACGTGGCGCTCGACGAGGTGCTGCCGAAGGAGGTCATCGCCGGCCGGCGCCGCCCCCACTTCCGGATCTGGGACTGGGACTCCTCGCTGGTGGTGATCGGCTCCTACCAGTCGCTGCGCAACGAGATCGACACCGAGGGCGCCGCGAAGCACGACATCGGGGTGGTGCGTCGCATCACCGGCGGCGGCGCGATGTTCATGGAGCAGGGCAACTGCATCACCTACTCCCTGGTGGTGCCGACCTCGCTGGTGGAGGGGCTGAGCTTCGAGCAGGCTTACGGCTATCTCGACGACTGGGTGATGGGCGCGCTCGCGGAGATCGGGGTGAAGGCCCACTACGTGCCGCTGAACGACATCGCCTCCGAGCAGGGCAAGATCGGCGGCGCCGCCCAGCGCCGCTTCGCCGGCGGCGTGCTGCTGCACCACGTGACGATGAGCTACGACATCGACGCGGACAGGATGGGCGAGGTGCTGAGGATCGGCCGCGAGAAGCTCTCCGACAAGGGCACCCGCAGCGCGAACAAGCGCGTGGACCCGATGCGCTCGCAGACGGGCCTGGCCCGCGAGCAGATCATCGAGGGGTTCCTCGAGTACTTCCGCGCCCGCTACGACACCGTCGACTCCTCCTACACCGAGGACGAGCTGGCCAAGGCCCGCGAGCTGGTGGAGACCAAGTTCGGCACCGAGGAGTGGACCGCGCGGGTGCCGTGAGGCGAAGTAGGCGCGAGCGATCCCGCGAGACCCTACGATGAGCCGTGCTCAGCTACCTCCTCGCCCCGCGCTCGACGGTGCTCGACCTGCTCGAAGGCGACGACGACGCCTCCGTCGGCCCCGAATCCGCGACGGGCTGGACCGTCGCCTGGTTCGAGGATCCAGATCTCATCGAGGAGATCAGGACCGCAATCCTGGTGGACGAAGCGGGCGAGGTGGAAATCGCTCTCGGCGTCCGGCGTGACGGGGTGACCCGCTCCTGGTCGTGGGCCGTGGACGAGGACGAGAAGTGCGTCGACGATGCCGACGGCGTCGTCGAGGTCGGTGACGGCGAGAGTCTGGCCGACGAGGACGGGGCAGCGCGTGAGCTCGCCGCCGCGCTCGGGGCACCGGACGAGATCCGGTCGGCACTGCGAGAGCTGCTCGCCCAGCGCAGGGAGCCGGACAGCTTCGTCGACCGGCTCGCCACGCTCACCGGCCTCCCCGCGCCCTCGCCCCCGCATCCTGTACGCGCACTCGTGCTCTCCCGGACCACGCCCGCCGCGACGCGCCTGACCGGTCAGATCGCCGCGACCGGGCTGGGAGACATCGCGCTGGCCGACCTCGGGGATGGCTGGTCCGGCCTGCTGATGCTCGAGAATCCTGATCTCGGCCCCCAGCTGGCGGATGCCGTCGGGCGCTTCATCGCTGCACAGGGGCTGCGCTCGCGGAAGAAGCGGTCGCTGCTGCTGTGGCGCGGCGAGAACGGCGCAGCCGGGTTCGAGCTGCACCGCGGAGAGAACCTGTACGCCGCGCACTCCTGGGGCACCGGATGGACCGACATCGTCAGCGCCGAGCTGTCGGTGCGCGACGCCTTCGCCGAGGAGCTGCTCGTGCTCGCCCCTGATGCGCCAGAGCATCGTCCGCGCCTGCGCTCGCTGATGCGTGCTGACACCCGGGATCGCGACCCGCTCGCAGAACTCGTCGACCTCCTCGATCTGCCGTCCGACGCGATCGCCGTGCTGGATCCGGGGGTGGACGGTACAGCGGCGGCGCCTTGGGACGACCCGCCGGTGCCGCTCGAGCTGCTCGAGCCGGCCGGGCTCGGACGCTTCCTCCGCGGCCTCGTGACCGGTCGCGGCCTGCCGCCGCTCGCGCCCCGCTGGGTCCTGCGCGCCTATGGGGCACTCTGCGCCTCGCTCTCGCTGCTGAGCGCCCTGTGGGCCGCTACGAAGACGTTGGTCGTCGCGACTGACGGCGCCATCGTGGATCAGCCGACGGCCACCGCCGGGGACTGGATCTTCCTGTGCGTCGCCGTCGTCGCCACCGTCGTCAACGCGGTGATCGCCGCCGGGTCTTTCCTCCAGGCCCGCGCAGCGGAGTGACGGCGTCCGTCGAGGGAGTGCTGACGGACGAGCAGGTTCTGACCGGCCGCCGTCCCGGGCATGCGCGAGAGCGCTCACACTGCTGACGCCTGCGTTGCACGGGGGCGCAGACCTGGAACAATGACCCCCATGACCGACACCGCATCGCGCCCTGACGCCCAGACCTCGATCCCCGATCGCCCCTCCCTCGAGGGCCTCGAGGAGAAGTGGGACGGCGTATGGAGCGAGCAGCAGCTCTACGCCTTCGACGAGGACACCACCCGTGACCAGGTGTTCAGCGTCGACACCCCGCCGCCCACGGCGTCGGGCTCGCTGCACATCGGTCACGTGTTCGGCTACTCGCAGGCCGACATGATCGTGCGCTACCAGCGCATGCGCGGCAAGAACTGCTTCTACCCGCTGGGCTGGGACGACAACGGCCTGCCCACCGAGCGCCGCGCCCAGAACTACTACGGGGTGCGCTGCGATCCCTCGCTGCCCTACGACCCGGACTTCACGCCCCCGATGGAGGGCGGCTCGAACAAGTCCTCCAAGGCCGCGAACCAGGTCCCGATCTCCCGCCGAAACTTCATCGAGCTGTGCGAGAAGCTGACCACGATGGACGAGAAGTCCTTCGAGGAGGTCTTCCGCACCCTGGGCCTGTCGGTGGACTGGAACCACAGCTACCAGACGATCAACGCCCACTCCCGCGCCACCTCTCAGCGCGCCTTCCTCGAGAACCTCGAGGCCGGGCAGGCGTACCAGTCCGAGGCCCCCACCATGTGGGACGTCACCTATCGCACCGCCGTCGCGCAGGCGGAGCAGGAGGACCGCGACCGCGAGGGCGCCTACCACCGCATCGGCTTCACCCGCACCGACGGCGAGAAGGTCTTCATCGAGACCACCCGCCCCGAGCTGCTCCCCGCCTGCGTGGCCCTGGTCGCCCACCCCGACGACGAGCGCTACCAGGACCTGTTCGGCACCACCGTCACCTCTCCCCTGTTCGGCGTGGAGGTGCCCGTGAAGGCGCACCCGCTGGCCCAGGCGGACAAGGGCGCCGGCATCGCGATGATCTGCACCTTCGGCGACTCCACCGACGTGATCTGGTGGCGCGAGCTGGAGCTGCCCACCCGCTCCGTCGTCGGCCGCGACGGCCGCTTCCTGCCCGAGGCGCCATGGATCTCCACCGCCGAGGGCCAGGCCGCCTACGCCGAGCTCGCGGGCCTGACCGTGTTCAGCGCGCAGAAGCGCGTGGTCGAGATGGTCACCGAGTCCGGCGACCTCGTCGGCGAGCCGAAGAAGATCTCCCACCCGGTGAAGTTCTACGAGAACGGCGACAAGCCGCTCGAGTTCGTCACCTCCCGCCAGTGGTACCTCACCAACGGCGGCCGTGACTCCTCCGAGGGCGGGCTGCGCGACGAGCTGATCGCCCGCGGCAAGGAGCTCACCTGGCACCCCGCCTACATGGAGTCCCGCTATCGCAACTGGGTCGAGGGCCTGGCCGGCGACTGGCTGATCTCCCGCCAGCGCTTCTACGGCGTGCCCTTCCCGGTCTGGTACGGCGTGGGCACCGACGGCGAGACCGACTACGACACGGTGCTCACCCCGTCCGTCGACGAGCTCCCGATCGATCCGACGATCGACGTGCCGGCCGGCTTCACCGAGGAGCAGCGCGGCCAGGCCGGCGGCTTCGTCGCCGACCCCGACATCCTCGACACCTGGGCGACCTCGTCCCTGTCCCCGCAGCTCGCGGGCGGCTGGAACTCGGACAGGGACCTCTTCTCGAAGGTGTACCCGATGGACCTGCGCCCGCAGGGCCACGACATCATCCGCACCTGGCTGTTCTCCACGGTCGTGCGCTCCCACCTGCAGCAGGACGCGCTGCCGTGGAAGCACGCCTCGATCAACGGCTGGATCCTGGACCCCGACCGCAAGAAGATGTCGAAGTCCAAGGGCAACGTGGTCACCCCGATCGGCCTGCTGCAGCAGCACGGCTCCGACGGCGTGCGCTACTGGGCGGGCCGTGCGCGTCAGGGCGTGGACACCGCCTTCGACGAGGGGCAGATGAAGATCGGCCGACGCCTCGCGATCAAGATCCTCAACGCCTCGAAGTTCGCGCTCGGCTTCGGCGAGGCTCCCGCGGACCCGGCCGGCCGACTCGCCGCGGATCCGTCGGCGGTCACCGATCCGCTGGACCGGGCGCTGCTCGCGCAGCTCGCGGACGTGGTCGACCAGGCCACCACCGCGAACGAGGACATGGACTACGCCCGTGCCCTCGAAGCCGTCGAGCCGTTCTTCTGGGCGTTCTGCGACGACTACATCGAGCTGGTCAAGGAGCGCGCCCACGGCAACTCCCCGGCCGGCGAGGCCGGTGCCGCCTCGGCGCGAGCGGCGCTCGCGATCGCGCTCGAGGTGCTGCTGCGCCTGTTCGCGCCGGTGATCGTGTTCGCGACCGAGGAGGTCTGGTCGTGGTGGCGCGGCGGCTCCGTGCACACCCAGCCCTGGCCGGAGTCCGCGCCGCTGCGCGAGGCCGCCCAGGGCCAGGACTCCGCGCTCGTGGACTCCGTCGCCCAGGCCGCGATCGTGGTGCGCCGCATCAAGTCCGACGCGAAGGTCTCCCAGAAGACCCCGATCCTCGCCGTGACCGTCGAGGCCCCCGCAGCGGCGCTCACGCATCTCGAGGCCGCCGCTGCGGACCTCACGGCGCTCGGCCGGATCGAGAGGCTCGAGCTGGTCGCCGGCGCGGGCGAGGAGATCACCACCCGCGACGTCGAGCTCGGCGAGCCGCCGGTCAAGCAGCCGCGCAGCAAGGCCTGAACGACCGGACGCGGGAGGGGCGAGGGCCATGCAGATCCGCACGTACCGCTCCGGGGTCAACCGGATGTTCCTGTGGATGGGCGTGGCCCTCGTCGTGGTCGCGGTCCTGCTCTTCGGCGCGGTGCCGGTGCTCGGCTGGTCCCTCACGCGCAGCCCCGCCCTGCTCGGGATGCTGCTCGGCCTGCCGGTGTTCGGCCTCGCCGGGGCGGTGATGGCGCTGGTCGGGGCTCGGCGCCGCGTGCTCGTCGGACCGGACCGGGTGACCTGGTACGGGGTGCTCGGGGCCCCGAGCGTCGTCCTGTTCTCGGAGGTCGCCCACGTCGAGGTGCCCTCGGGGCGCCGGGGTCCCCGCGCCGTCGCGCTGCATCGCCGCGACGGCAGGGTGCAGGTGATCGGCGCGCTGGCCATGTCCTCGGGAGAGGGCGGCAACAGCGCGGACGGCGCCTACCGGGAGGCGGCGAGCGACCTCGTCGCCTCGCATGCCCGGTGGTGGGCGCTGGCCCGGGGCCCTCAGCAGGGCCGGACGCCGGGACGACGCTGACCCGCCGCCGCTGACTGCAGGGCCTCGGAGCCGCGAGCGACCGCGAGGTGGCCGGCGGAGAGGCCGGTATCGCTCAGAACGGCCACTTGTCGGAGACGTAGTCCGTGGCCCCCTGGAACGCTCCGGAGGCGTCGCCGATCGCGTCGTCGATGTCGTAGTCGCCCGGGGTGAAGGTGTTCACGATCTGGTTCGGATGGACCGCCACGGTGGTGGAGCCGCCGAGCCCGAGCTCGGCCGCGAGCGAACCGGCGACGCTGACGGAGATCTCGTCGGTGGAGATCGTCTGCCCCGCGCCCGCCCCGACCCCGTAGCCGGCCTTCTCGCTGATGGAGGTCGAGCCGGAGAACCATCCGCCGGGCGAGGTGGATTCGAAGGTCTGGGTCGCCTGCGCCCCGGCGAAGGCGCGGGCGTCGAAGCCCTGGCTGAAGCCGTTGACCTGACCGTCTTCGTTGCGCGTGACGTGCGAGTACGCGTTCGCGCTGGCGTTCGCGCCGGCGTAGAGGTCCTGCCGGATGGTCCCCGAATTGCCGAGCGGGCCGTCGACGGTGGCGTACTGCGAGGAATAGGCGCCGAGCCCGGCGCGGGCTCCGGCGGCGACGCCGTCCGGTCCGACGGTGCCTCCGGCCTCCGCGTAGCCCTCCGCCCCTACCCGGGCGCCGGCCTGGATCCCGGTCCCGAGAGGCCCGTCGAGGCGGTCGTCGATGCCGATCTCGGCGCTGCCCCGCGCACCGACGGTCCCGGTCACGTTGCCGTACGGATCGGTGGTGACGTTGGTGCCGGCGCTGTAGTCGTACCCCGCGTACCCGTCGAGGAATCCGTAGCTCTCGTCGATCTCGCGCCCGTCCCACAGCGAGTCGCCGCCGGTGATCTGCTCGCCGATCGGTCGGTCGTCCCCGTACTTCGCGCCGCGCGAGGTGAAGCCGGGATCGCCGAAGAACTCCTGCGGCCCATCGCCGTCGCCGCCGGTGAACCAGTCCTCGAGGTCCTTGCGGAGGTGGTCGATGACGCCCGGGGTGAGGGGCAGCCCGGGGATCGGCGCGGGCAGGGGCATCAGCGGGCCCGGGAAGGGCATCGGGAACAGGTCGCGCAGGACGTCCAGCAGGCCGCCTCCGTCCCCGGCGGAGGCCTCGTCCTGCTCCTCGGCGTGGCGGCGGATCTCCTCGCCGCGGCCCTGGAGGCCCTCCGCCTTCGCGCGCAGGCCGGGCGCGATCACGCCGTGCCAGAGGGCGCGGAACGCCACCGCGTCCGGTCCCATCCACGGCACGGAGTCGATGAGCCGGGTGGTCGCGTCGGTGATCTCGTCGACCGTCCGCGATCCCTGCTCGAAGGCGGTCCCCTGCTGCCGCATCTGCTCGGTGTCGCCGCCCTGGAAGCCCGCCATCATCTCTCCCCTGAAGTCCTCGTCGTGCGACGGGACCGTGTCCGGTCCCGCGCCTGCCCCACTGCTCCTGTCGACCGAGCCGGGCACGGCGACGCTGATCAGCCTAGGCAGACCGCACGGCACCGACCATGGGGAGTACTCCCCATCGGCGGGCGTCGGGACCCGCCGTGCTGCTACGACGGCGAGCACGAGAGGTGACCGCGTTGAGCTCGTCGCCCCGCGCTAGGGTGGGCGGGCCGTCGTCCTCGACCAGCAGGGAGCTCCATGTGCACGCCGTGATCCGCAGCGCTGGCGCGCAGATCAACCTCGTCGTCGGCCCCATGGTCGCCCTGATCGGCGTGGCCGCGCTGCTCGCCGGGGTCGTCCTGTCGATCGTGCTGGAGACGGCCTGGTTCCTGATGTTCCTGATCCCGGCGGCGATGGGGATCGGCGCCGGGCTGCTCCTCCTCCGCGGCGCCCGCAGGTCCCGCCTGCAGATCGACCCGGAGGGCGTCACGTGGTGCGGGTTCGTCGGCGCGGAGCAGTCGCTGCGCTGGCAGGAGATCCACCAGCTGCTGCTGCCCCCGCCCGCGAGCCGACGGGTGGTCGCGATCGCGCAGCTGCGCGACGGACGCCAGGTCGAGGTGCGGGCGCTGTGGGAGTCGCCGACCTCCCCGGCCGTGCTGCTCGGGTCCTCGGACCACAGCCGCGCCCAGAACGCCCTGCTCGGCGCGCACCGCGCCTGGCTCGCCGGCCACCGCTGACGCCCGCGGCGCGGCAGAGCCCGCCCCTGGAGGTCAATGCTCCACCAGGCTGCGGCCGAGGCGGGCGGTGCACCCGGGCGCGTCGCGGCCCGCGCTCAGCGCACGATCTCCCGGTGCCCGGCGTCCACGCGACGGGTCCAGCCGCGGCCGTCGAGATGCTCGAGCAGCGGGATCGCGACGCGGCGCGTCGTCCCCAGAGCCTGGCGGGCCTCGCTGGTGGTGAAGGGCTGCTCGAGCCGGGCCAGCTCCCGCATCGCGAGCGCGGGCGCGGCGGGCAGCAGCACGACCTCGTCGGGCAGCCGCAGCAGCCGGCCCTGCGCCGCGGCGGCGGCGAGCTCGCGGGCGCCGAGGCGGAGAGCGGCGAGGTCCTCGGCCTCCGGGGCGCGGAAGGGCGTCTCGGCGAGCCGTCGTTCGAGCTGTGTGACCCCGGTCTCGGCGGCGCCGAGACCTGCGACGGCGGCAGGGTCCTTCACCCGGCCGGCCTCGAGCGTGAGGCCGGCGGCGGCCACGACCGCGTCGAGCAGCTCCGGGGCGGGCAGCGCCAGCGCGTCGGCGGCGGCCTTGCGGGGCAGGCCGGCGGAGAGCGGATCGGCCTGCACGGCCTCGGCGACGAGGGCGGTCAGCATCTCCCGCCAGTCGGCGAGCGCCCGAGCGTCGACGAGCTGCTCGCCGCGGCGCTCCACCCCGTCGGGCAGCTCCTCGGGGACGGCGAGGCCGTAGCGGCGCAGCACCTGCTCGCTCACGGCGCCGCGGCGTGCGACCTCCCCGGCGAGGTCCCCGCCCGCGGGCATCGCCTCGAGCACGGCCTGGCGCCGGCGGCCGTCGCCGCGCCGCGCCAGGGCGGGCGGGTCGATGTCGAGGACGCGAACCCCGCTGCGCACAGCGTGGCTGCCGCTGCCGCGCAGCACGAGCGCATCGCCGACGGCCAACGGCAGCGGCCGCTCGAGGGTTAGCCGGGCATGCTCCTCGCCGAAGGGGCGCACCCGCGCGGTGACCTGGGCGGTGCCGAGGTGGGCGATCAGCTCGCCCGGGGCGCCCGCGAGGTCCTCGCCGGTGGTGCGGCGCACGTCGACCTGGGTGCTGAGGTGCCACGCCCCGGGGGTGATCAGCGCGTCGCCGCGACCGACCTGCTCCGCGTCGACACCGCGGAGGTTCACCGCGGCGCGGCTGACGGGGCCGAGCTCGGCGAGCCCTCCGCCGCGGGACTGCAGACCGCGGACCTGCACCTCGATCCCCTGGTCTCCGGGCGCTGCGCCGCCGTGCGTGCCGATCAGCTCCAGCCGGTCCTCGCGGCACAGGGTGCCGGCGGCGAGGGTCCCGGTGATCACGGTGCCGGCGCCGGAGACGGTGAAGGCGCGGTCCACCCACAGCCGCACCCGCTGCCCGGGGTCGGGCCGGCGTGCAGCGGCGACGAGCTCGTCGAGCTGCGTGCGCAGCGCGTCCATCCCCTCCCCGGTCACGGCGGAGACCGCGAGAGCGGGCGCGGCGGCGAGTCCGGTGCCGGCGAGCTCCGTGCGGGCCTGGGCGATGACCTCCGGGACCCTGTCGGGAGCGAGGTCGGCGCGGGTGATCACGAGCAGGCCCTGGTCGATGCCGAGGGCGGCGACGGCGTCGCGGTGGTCGCTGGACTGCGCCTGCCAGCCCTCGTCGGCCGCGACGACGAAGCAGACGATGGGGGCGGGGCCGATGCCGGCGAGCATGTTGCCGAGGAACCGCTCGTGGCCGGGCACGTCGACGAAGGAGACCTCCTGGCCGGAGGGCAGGACGGTCCAGGCGAAACCGAGGTCGATCGTGAGGCCGCGCCGCTTCTCCTCGGCGAGGCGGTCCGGCTCGATGCCGGTCAGCGCGCGGATCAGGGTGGACTTGCCGTGGTCGACGTGCCCGGCGGTGGCGATGACCTGCATCATCGCGCAGGATCCTGAGCGGAGGTGCGAGCGGAGGCGTCCTCGGGGCGACGGCGGTTGTCGCGGTCGCGCAGCCGCTCCCGCGCCGCGGCGACGGCGCCGACCAGCGTGTCCTCGTGCTCGGCGGGCACGCAGCGCAGGTCCAGCAGACACGCGCCGCCCTGGACGGTGCCGACGACGGCCGGGTCCCCGGCGCGGAGCTCCGCGGCCAGCTCCTCCTCGAGCGCGATCGCCCAGCCGGGCAGCGGCACCTCGGCCCCTCCCCCGCCGCCGACGCGGCCGTCATGGGCGACGGTGCGGCCGCCGAACCGGGCCGCGAGCGCGTCGGTCCGCTCCCGCAGCGTGTCCGGGTCGGTGCGCAGCGCCGCGAGGACGGGCGGGACGGGTCCGGCGAGGGTCGCCTCGATCGCGGCGAGCGCGAGCTTGTCGGCGCGGACCGCACGGGCCAGCGGATGGCGGGCGAGGCGCGCGATCACCTCGCGTCGGCCCAGCAGGATCCCGGCCTGCGGACCGCCGAGGAGCTTGTCGCCGCTGGTGATGACCACGTCGGCGCCCGCGGCGAGGGCCGAGGCGGCATCGGGCTCGTCGGGCAGCGCGGTCTCGGGGCGCAGCAGTCCCGAGCCGAGATCGGCGATCAGCGGCAGCCCGTGCTCGTGCGCGAGCGCTGCGAGCTCGGCGATCCCGACCTCGCTGGTGAAGCCCTCGATGCGGTAGTTGCTGGTGTGGACCTTGAGGATCGCGCCGACGGACGGCTCGTCCGCGGGAGCCGGCTGCGCGCCCGGCCCCGGGGCGGCGGCGCCCTGCTCCCCGCCGGCGCCGGCCGTGAGCGCCTCGCGGTAGTCGCTCGCATGGGTGCGGTTGGTGGTGCCGACCTCTCGCACCCGCGCCCCGGCGGAGGCGACGAGCTCCGCGAGCCGGAACCCGGCCCCGATCTCGACGAGCTCCCCGCGGCTCCACAGCACCTCGCGGCCCGCGGCGAGCGCGGTCGTGGCCAGCAGGAGGGCGGCCGCGCCGTTGTTCACCACGAGCGCGTCCTCCGCCGCGGGGCAGGCGGCCAGCAGCGCGGCCCGCGCGCCGGCGCCGCGGCGGGAGCGGGCGCCGGTGGCGAGGTCGAACTCGACGTCGGTGTACCCGGCGGCGTCCTGGACCGCCTGCCGGGCCGCGGCCGAGAGCGGGGCCCGGCCGAGGTTCGTGTGGACGATGACGCCGGTCGCGTTCAGCACCGGGCGCAGCGAGGAGGCGCTGTGCTCCCCGAGGGAGGCGAGCACCGCGGCGGCCACGTCCTCCGGGGCGATCTCGCCGCGACGGGCCCGGTCCTGGGCGGCGCGGACCAGGTCGTGCACCACGCGCTCCCCCATCGCGCCGCTCGCCGCGACGACCTCGGGCAGGGCGAGCAGGCGATCCGTGCGCGGGATCCGCCGACGCGGGTCCTCCGCGTCGCTCGGGGACTGGGGCACGGGACCTCCTGCGCACGGGATCGGAGCGTCCGCCCGGCGGCGGACGGCAGTATTGGCGGAGGCGGACGGGAATCGAACCCGCCAGACCGAGATGCTCGGTCTCACCAGTTTTGAAGACTGGGGCGCCCACCAGGACACGTACGCCTCCGCGGGCGACGATATCACCGCCGGACCTGGGACGACGCTCGCCCTCCCCGGGCGGCCCGGGCTAGGGTCGGGCCATGAGCGACTCCCCCATCCAGCCCCTGGCCCGCCCCGAGATCCGCCTGACCACGATGGCGCACGGAGGCGGCTGCGCCTCGAAGATCCCGCCGGGCGAGCTCGAGGAGGTCGTCTCCTCCCTCGCCGGGCAGCAGTACGACCAGGTGATCGTGGGCCTGGACGACGGGGACGACGCCGCCGCCGTGCGGATCGGCGGGCCCGACGGCGACACGGCCGTGCTCTCCACCGCGGACTTCTTCACCCCCGTGGTCGACGACGCCCACGACTGGGGACGGATCGCGGCCGCGAACGCGCTCAGCGACATCTACGCGATGGGCGGCGACCCCGTGGTCGCGATCAACCTCGTCGGCTGGCCCCGCGAGGTCCTGCCCTACGAGCTGCTGCAGGAGGTGCTCGCCGGCGGTCTCGCGATCGCGACGGAGGCCGGGGTGCCGGTCATCGGCGGGCACTCGGTCGACGATCCCGAGCCCAAGTACGGCATGGCCGTCACCGGCACCGCCCGCCCGGACCGTCTGCTGCGCAACGACGCCGCGGAGGCAGGGCTGCCGATCACGCTGACCAAGCCGCTCGGCGTGGGCCTGCTGAACAACCGCATGAAGTCCACCGGCGAGGCCTCCCCCGCCGCGATCGAGGTGATGACGACCCTGAACCGGGACGCCTCGAAGGCCGCACTCGAGGCCGGGGCGAGGGCCGCGACCGACGTGACGGGCTTCGGCCTGCTGGGCCACCTGTACAAGATGGGCCGCGCGTCCGGGGTCGGGATGATCCTGGACCGGGCCGCGGTGCCGCTGGTCGACGGTGCGGCGGAGGCGCTGCGGGACGGGTTCGTCTCCGGCGGGACGCGGCGGAACCTCGAGTGGGTGCGCCATGCGGTCCAGACCGGACCCGGCATCGACGAGGACGATCTGCTGCTGCTCGCCGACGCGCAGACCTCGGGCGGCCTGCTGGTGATCGGCGAGGTGCCCGGCTATCCGGTGATCGGCGAGACCGTCGCGGGAGAGGGCATCCAGGTCCGCTGACCGGCCCCGGCCCGCCGCTCCGGGCCTGTCTCCGTCGAGCGCCACACGTTTGCGTGCCTGGGGACTCGTGCGAGGCGCCGCATCGGTCCTCAGGCCTGCAGAACCTGCGGGAGGGGCGGAGCCGGCGGGAGGGGCAGAACCTGCGGGCAGGGCCGACGAGGCGCTGGTGCCCGTCGGCCCGCCCGCTCAGCCGGCGGTGGTGATCGAGTCGTCGGTGATGCCGGCGGCGCGGCGGGCCGCCAGGCGCGCCTTTTGCGGCTCGATCACGCGGCGCGGGTCCTTCACGGACTCGAGCCCGGCGTTCAGCACTCCGAAGCGGGTCAGGGCCGAGGCGGTCAGCAGCGCGGCACCACTCGCCGCGGCGACGACACGGCTGCGCCCGCCGAGGAGCGTGCCGATGCCGCCCGCGATCGCGAGGCGCTCCGCCCAGGTCAGGAGCTTGCCGGGGGTCCCGGTCTCGAGCGGCTCCCGCTCCAGGGGGTGCATCGACTCCTTCATCAGGTGCATGCTCGCCACGTCGCCGGCGACCCCGGCGGCCGCGAGGAGCCGGGCGGGAGCGGACTCGGCGACGGGGGTGGTGACCATCGCGGCGCCGCCCGCGGCGAGGCTCGCGGAGGAGGCGAAGAGGTAGGAGAGGTGGCCGCGGCCGGCCTCCCAGGTGGGGACCACGGTGTTGCCCAGCAGCGCGCCGGTGTACGAGGCGAGCAGGGGGGCGAGGGCGACCTGGCCGAGAGAGGCCGGTCCCTCGGCGGCCCGGAGCAAGGGGCGCAGCGCCCCGAGCGGGAGCTTCTCGCCTGCCAGGCGGTCGACCTCGAGGGCGCCGAGCACGCCGGACAGCGAGGCGAAGCCTCCCACCACCCAGGTGCCGAGGCTCATGGGGCTGGTGACCTTGACGGTGCGCATCATGTTCAGGAACCGCTCGGGGCGGCCGAGGTCCTCGATGAGCGCCAGCGTGCCGACACCGACGGTGCCGAGCGCCGCGAGGCGCGCGTTGCGACGGAGCACCGGGCGACCGGTGCACTGCGCCCCGAAGGCCAGCAGGCCCGAGCCGCCGGCGACGCCGCCGAGGAACAGGTAGACGGCGATCGGTGCCTTCCACGGCGGCGCCTTGACCACGGGCCGGCCGTAGTAGGAGTCGTACTGCTCGGACCGCTCGATCTCGACGTCCTCGACGACGGCGCCCTCGCGGGATCCGTCGCCCATCCCGACCTCGCCGAGGCCGCGGCGGCGTCGGCGCTTCCCTCCGCCGCGTCGGCGGGGCTTCTCCGGCGGACGGTCCGCGTCGTACTCGGTGATGCTCATCGACGCGCCCCCAGGAAGGACAGCGCGACGGCCGCGACCATCCCCGCGGCCGCGAGGCCGGTGCGGGCGTAGAGCTTCGGCAGCGCCTTGGTGGGCACCTGTGGGTCCGGCGGGAGGCCGTACACCTCGGGCTCGTCCAGCAGCAGGAACACCGAGCCGGTGCCGCCCACGCCGTCCTTGGGGTTCGCGCCGTACAGCCGCGCCTCGGTCATGCCGCGCTCGTGCAGGTCCGCGACCCGCTGCTTCGCGTCGGCCGTGAGATCGGGGTGGTCGCCGAAGGTGATCGACTGCGTGGGGCAGGTGGCGGAGCAGGCGGGCTGCTCGCCGTCGACCAGCCGGTCGTAGCACAGCGTGCACTTGCTCGCGGTGTTGCGGCGGGGGTCCTCCTCCTCGCGCACGGCGAACGGGGAGACGGTCCCGTCGTCGCGGCGCTCGATGACGCCGAAGGGGCAGGCGCTCACGCAGGTGCCGCAGCCGTTGCACACGTCCTGCTGCACCACGACGGAGCCGTACTCGGAGCGGAAGATCGCACCGGTCGGGCAGACGTCCAGGCAGCCGGCGTTGGTGCAGTGCTTGCACACGTCCGAGGACATCAGCCAGCGGAACTCGGGGGTGTCCGGCGGGGTGCGGTCCACGTCCGAGAGGTCACCGGCGGGGGTCGCGCCCCGCTTGCCGGAGGACTTCGGGCCGATCCCCGGCATGCCGAGGCTGACGAGCTTGCGCCCGGACTCCCGCGCCTCCTCGATCCGCTCCTGGCCCTGCTCGACGAAGGCGACATGGCGCCAGGTGTTCGCGCCGAGCTCGCCGGTGTTGTCGTAGCTCGAGCCGAGGATCTCGAGGTTGCCGTCGATCGGGTTGCGGTTCCACTCCTTGCACGCCACCTCGCAGGCCTTGCAGCCGATGCAGATGGAGGTGTCGGTGAAGAACCCCTTGCGCTCGTGGTCGTGGTCCCATCCCGCGTCCGCGGAGGGTCCTTCCGGTCCGGCGAGCAGGCTCATCGGTTCCTCATCTCCTTCATCGACGGCTCCCCTGTGGGCACGGCGGTGGCCTCCTCCGGACCGCGCACCTCGTGCGGGGTCCCGCCCGTGGCCGGGCCGGCACCGGGAGCACCCTCGGCCCCGTCGACCTGCGGGTGCAGCGCGGGGATCAGCCCGGCCCTGCGGCGGTACTCCTCCACCAGCTCGGCACGGCCCGGCCCGCGGGGGCGGCGCCCGGGCAGGATCGTGCACGAGTTGTTCTTGCTGTTCTGGATCTGGGTGTTGGCGTCGAGGTTCATCCCGATCAGGTCGTTCGCCCCGTCGCCCTGCACCACCGCGGCGCTGCCGCGGCCCCAGTGGAACGGGAGGCCGATCTGGTGGACAGTGCGCCCGCCCACGTGGAGCGGGGTCATCCGCTCTGTGACCAGAACCTTCGCCTCGATCGCGTTGCGGGCCGAGATGATCGTCGCCCACCCGTAGGGTTCGAGCCCGATCTCCGCGGCGAGCTCCGGGGAGACCTCGCAGTACATCTCCGGCTGGAGCTCGGAGAGATAGGGCAGGAACCGACTCATGCCGCCGGCGGTGTGGTGCTCGGTGATCCGGTAGGTGGTGAACACGTACGGATACACCTCACCGCCCTGCGCCGACGCGCCCGGCGAGCTGAGGTTGTCTTCGTCCTGGAAGGTGACGCGGGTGGGATTGGACTGCTGGGGGTACAGAGGATTGGGGATGTTCGACTCCGGCGACTCGTAATGGGTCGGCAACGGCCCGTCCACCATGCCGGTCGGCGCGAAGAGCCATCCGCGCCCGTCGGACTGCATCGTGAACGCATCGGTCCCCGCCAGCGCCGCCACGCCGCCCTTGCCCGGGTCCCCGGGGTCGTCGGGACGCTTCGTGGGCGGGAAGTCGGGCACGTCCTTCCCGGTCCATGTCCCGGTCTCCTCGTCCCACCAGACCCACTTCTTCCGCTCGCTCCACGGGCGGCCCTCGGGATCGGCCGAGGCCCGGTTGTAGAGGATCCGTCGGTTCCCGGGCCAGGCCCAGCCCCAGTCGGCTGCGGTCTCGTCCTGCTCCTGACCGGGTGTCCGCTTCCGGGCACGGTTGATCCCGTCCGCGTAGACGCCGGAGTAGATCCAGCAGCCTCCGCTCGTGGAGCCGTCGTCCTTCATCTCCCCGAAGGAGGCCAGCGGCTGCCCGGCCTTCTCACCGGAGAGGTGTCGGCCGTTGATCTCGGCGAGGACCGCCTCGGCGTCCGGCTCGCCGTGCTCGTTGACAGGATAATCCCAGGTCAGGTCGAGGATCGGCCGGTCGCGAGGGTCGGAGGAGTCCTTGAGCTTCTCCCGCACGCGGCGTCCCAGCTCGTACATGAACTCGAGATCGCTCTTCGCGTCGCCCGGCGGCTCGACGGCCTGGTCGCGCCACTGCACCATGCGCTGGGTCTGCGTGAACGACCCGGCCTTCTCGGTGTGGTTCGCGGCCGGGAGGAAGAACATCTCGGTGCCGATCTGCTCCGGGGAGAGCTCCCCCGACTCGATCTCGGGTCCGTCCTTCCAGAAGGTCGCCGACTCGATCATGTAGAAATCGCGCACCACCATCCACTTCAGATGCGTCAGGCCCAGACGCTGCATACGCCCGTTGGCCGAGCCGACAGCGGGGTTCTGGCCGAACAGGAAGTACCCGTCGACCCCGCCCTCGAGCATCCGCATGACGGTCTGGTACGTGCCGTGCGCGCCGGTGAGCCGGGGCAGGTAGTGATACTTCCAGTCGTTCTCGGCGGTGGCGTGCTTCCCCCACCAGGCCTTCAGCAGATTGATCGTGTAGATGTCCGCATTGGCCCAGAAGCCCTTCTGCTCCTTCTTCCCCACCAGTCGCGTGTACTCGTCGAAGTCGTCCTGTCCGGCCTTCGGCATCGGAAGGTAGCCGGGCAGGATGTGGTAGAGCGTCGGGATGTCGGTGGAGCCCTGGATGGTGGCGTGTCCGCGCAGCGCCATGATGCCGCCGCCGGGGCGTCCCATATTGCCCATGAGCAGCTGGAGGATGCCGGAGGTGCGGATCATCTGCGCACCGCCCTGGTGCTGGGTCCAGCCCAGCGCATAGGCGAACATCGTCGTCTTCTCACGGCCCGAGTTCTCCGCGATCGAACTCGCGAGGTACTCGAAGTCCTCCGGAGCGATGCCGCAGGTCTCCTGCACCATCTCCGGGGTGTAGCGCGCGTAGTGACGCTTCAGGATCTGGAAGACGGTGCGGGGGTGCTGCAAGGTCTCGTCCCGCTCGGGCAGGCCGCGCGCGATCGCGTCGGGATCACCCGCATACGCCCAGGTGGTGTTGTCGTAGGTGCCGGTCTCCGGGTCGTAGCCGGAGAACAGGCCGTCGAGGTCCTCGGGGTCGCCGTACGCCTCGGAGATGAGCGTCGAGGCGTTGGTGTACGCCTGCACGTACTCCTTGAAGTACAGCTCGTTCTCGAGCACGTGCCGGATCACGCCGCCGAGCAGCACGATGTCCGTGCCGGTGCGGATCGGGATGTGCCGATCGGCGTTGGCGGAGGTGCGTGTGAACCGCGGGTCGACGTGGATGACCCGGGAGCCGCGCTTGCGCGCCTCGATCACCCATTGGAAGGCGACCGGATGGGCTTCGGCCATGTTCGAGCCCTCGATGACGATGAGGTCAGCGTTGGCGAAGTCCTGCACCGTGTTCGTGGCACCGCCACGACCGAACGAGGCTCCCAGACTGGGAACCGTGGCGGAGTGTCATATGCGGGCCTGGTTCTCCATCTGGATGGCGCCCGCGGCGGTGAAGAACTTCTTGATCAGATAGTTCTCCTCGTTGTCGATGGTCGCGCCGCCGAGGCTCGCGATGCCCATCGTCCGCCGGAGGGGGTTGCCCTGCTCGTCCTCGTCCTCCCAGTGCTTCCGGCGCGCCTCGAGGAAGCGGTCCGCGATCATGTCCATCGCGGTGTCGAGGTCGAGGTCCTCCCACTCGGTCCCGTAGGGGCGGCGGTAGCGGACCTTCGTCTGGCGCAGGTAGGAGTTCGCGAGCTGCTCGCTCGCGGCGCCCTTCGGGCACAGCCGGCCCCGGGAGACCGGGGAGTCCGGGTTGCCCTCGATGTTGATGACGCGCCCGTCCTTGTGGAAGACGCGCTGGCTGCAGCCGACGGCGCAGTACGGACAGACGCTGTCGGCGACGCCGTCCGCCTCCGCGGTGCGCGGCATCGTGCTGCGGGTCCGCGGGGACGTGACGGCGGTGCCGCGTCCCGTCGGATCCGCCCCGCGAAGCTGCCGGATCACCGGCCAGTCGAGGAACGTCTTTCGAGCCATGCCCCGGATGCTATCAGCGGTTTCGGCCCGAAGGGCGCGGTCCGCGAGGTCCCGGCGCGGCTCGGGCGGGCAGACCCCCGGGCCGACCGGCCGGCAGGGCGCAGCGGACCCGTCGGGAAGGCGGGCCGGGCCCGTCGGCAGGGCCGAGCGGGCTCCGGGAGGGCGGGTCGGATCCGTCGGCGGGGCGGAGCGGGTCCGTCGGGAGGATCGGACGGGCCCGACGGCAGGGACGAGCCGACCCGCTGGGGGCGTCAGGCCCCGGTGGCGCCCTCGCCGCGGATCCGCTCGTGGTGGCGGATCACCTCGGTGACGATGAAGCGCATGAACGCCTCGGCGAAGGTCCGGTCCAGCCCCGCGTCGTCGGCGAGGGAGCGCAGGCGCTCGATCTGCTGCTGCTCACGGTCCGGATCCGCCGGCGGCAGGCCGTGCTCGGCCTTCAGCTGGCCCACGCGCTGGGTGTGGGAGAAGCGCTCGGCGAGCAGGTGCACGAGGGCGGCGTCGATGTTGTCGATGCTGCGCCGCTCCTCCCCCAGCAGCTCCCGAGCCCGGGCGACGTCCGCCTCGCGCGGCGCGCCCGCGTGACCGGATGCACTCATGCGGTGCGCTCCTGCCGGCCGCTGTCGTGCTCGCGGTCCGCGTCCTTGCCGGTGAGCATCAGGGGTGCCCGGCCCTCGGTCACGACGCCCTCGGTGATGACCACCTTGACCACGTCGTCCCTCGAGGGGACCTCGAACATGACCGGCTGGAGGGACTCCTCGAGGATGGCGCGCAGGCCGCGCGCACCGGTCTCCCGCTCGACCGCCTTGTCCGCGATGGCCTCCAGGGCGCTGCGCTCGAAGTCGAGCTCGACGCCATCCAGGGCGAACATCTTGCGGTACTGCTTCACCAGCGCGTTGCGCGGCTCGGTGAGGATCGTGATCAGCGCCTCCCGGTCGAGGTTCGAGACGCTCGTGATCACCGGCAGACGGCCGATGAACTCGGGGATCAGGCCGAACTTCAGCAGGTCCTCGGGCAGCAGCTTCGAGTACAGCGCCTCCTGCGCGAGCGGGGAGTGCAGCTCGGAGCCGAAGCCGATCCCGCGCTTGCCGATGCGGGAGCCGATGATGTCCTCGATGCCGGCGAAGGCGCCCGCCACGATGAACAGCACGTTCGTCGTGTCGATCTGGATGAACTCCTGATGGGGGTGCTTGCGCCCGCCCTGCGGGGGCACCGCCGCGACCGTGCCCTCGAGGATCTTCAGCAGCGCCTGCTGCACGCCTTCGCCGGAGACGTCGCGGGTGATCGAGGGGTTCTCGGCCTTGCGGCCGATCTTGTCCACCTCGTCGATGTAGATGATGCCGCGCTCGGCCTTCTTCACGTCGTAGTCCGCGGCCTGCAGGAGCTTCAGCAGGATGTTCTCGACGTCCTCGCCGACGTAGCCGGCCTCCGTCAGCGCGGTGGCGTCCGCCATCGCGAAGGGGACGTCGAGCATCTTGGCGAGGGTCTGGGCGAGATAGGTCTTGCCGCAGCCGGTGGGGCCCACCAGCATGACGTTGGACTTGGAGACCTCGATGTCCTCGTGGTCGTCGCTCGCCTCCTCGGCGAGGGTCGCGGCGGCGCTCTTCGCGTTCGGGGCCGTCTGCTCGGCATCCTGCGCACGCACGCGCTTGTAGTGGTTGTAGACCGCCACGGCGAGGGCGCGCTTGGCGGGCTCCTGACCGACCACGTACTCCTCGAGGAAGTCGAAGATCTCGCGCGGGGCGGGCAGCGGGGCCTGCTCCTCGGCGGCGGGCTGAGCGGCCTGGATCTCCTCGGCGATGATCTCGTTGCACAGCTCGATGCACTCCTCGCAGATGTACACCCCCGGCCCCGAGATCAGGCGCTCGACCTGCTTCTGCGACTTGCCGCAGAAGGAGCACTTGAAAACGTCCCCGTTCTCGCTCGTACGTGCCACAGCTGTCCTCCTCCTCGGCGCTCAGGTCCGTCCAGCCTACCCGCCGCTACTCGCGTCGCCGCGCAGGCTCGCTGTGGGCAGAACGACGGCCCCGCCGCAGCGGGGCCGTCGTGGTCGATCGTCGTGCGGCGGAGCCGTCGCGGCGGCCCGCCGGATCGTCAGCGCCCGAGCGCCGGACGCGGCTCCTTGCGGGAGGTGAGCACCTGGTCGACCAGACCGTACTCGAGGGCGCCCTGCGCGGTGAGGATCTTGTCGCGCTCGATGTCGGCGCTCACCTGCTCCTTGGTGCGGCCCGAGTGGTGGGCGAGGGTCTCCTCCAGCCACTCGCGCATGCGCATGATCTCGTTGGCCTGGATCTCGAGGTCGGAGGCCTGGCCGCCGCCGCCCTCGCCGCCCATCGCGGGCTGGTGGATGAGGATGCGGGCGTTCGGGAGCGCGAGGCGCTTGCCCGGCGCGCCGGCCGCGAGCAGCACGGCGGCGGCGGAGGCCGCCTGGCCGAGGCACACGGTGGTGATCTCGGGCTTGATGTACTGCATCGTGTCGTAGATCGCGGTCAGCGCGGTGAACGAGCCGCCGGGGCTGTTGATGTACAGCGTGATGTCGCGGTCCGGGTCCTGGGACTCGAGCACGAGCAGCTGCGCCATGACGTCGTCGGCCGAGGCGTCGTCCACCTGCACGCCGAGGAAGATGATGCGGTCGTCGAAGAGCTTGGTGTAGGGGTCCTGGCGCTTGAAGCCGTAGGGCGTGCGCTCCTCGTACTGGGGCAGCACGTAGCGGGAGGTCGGCATCTGAGCGGCGGCGGCGGGCTGCGCGCCGGCCTGGGCCATGGGCAGCGCGCCGATGGTGCGGGGATCGAAGGTCACGGGGTCTCCTGGTCTCGAAGGTGTCGGAAGGTTCTGGAGGGGGCGATCAGCTGTCGGTGCCGCCGCCGCCCGTGACGTCGCCGGAGCCGGCGACGATCTTGTCGATGAAGCCGTACTCCAGCGCCTCCGCCGCCGTGAACCAGTGGTCGCGGTCGGAGTCGGCGTGGATCTGCTCGACGCTCTTGCCGGTCTGCTCGGCGATCAGCTCGGCGAGCTGGTTCTTCATCGAGAGGATGAGGTCGGCCTGGATGCGGATGTCGGTGGCGGTGCCGCCGAGGCCGCCGAGCGGCTGGTGCATGAGCACGCGGGTGTGCGGGGTCGCGTAGCGCTTGCCCTTGGTGCCGGAGGACAGCAGGAACTGCCCCATCGACGCCGCCATGCCCATGCCGACGGTCACGATGTCCGGCTTGACGAACTTCATCGTGTCGTAGATGGCCATGCCCGCGGTGATCGAGCCGCCGGGGCTGTTGATGTAGAGGTAGATGTCCTTGTCCGGGTCCTCGGCGGCCAGCAGCAGGATCTTGGCGCAGATCGCGTTGGCGTTCTCGTCGCGGACCTCCGAGCCGAGCCACACGATGCGCTCGCGCAGAAGGCGCTGGTAGACGTTGTCGTCGAGGCCCATCGGGGAATCGCCGGCCGCGTCACGGGGCGCGGAGGGCTGGCTGCTCTGCGGGGTCTGAGAGGTCACGGGGGCTCCTTGATCGCGGGAATCGTCGATGCGTCGACTCTAGGCGCTGGGCGGGAGGGTGACGGGCCCTGTTCGCCGCAGGCGCACTGGCGCGGCGCCGCAGCCCCTGTGGCGCCCCGCCCCCGGGTTCGTCAAGGTGGGGCGAGAGTCGGTCACGACTTCCTGCCGATCTGTAAAAAACAGACAAAGAGCGTTATCCGGGTCTGCCAAGCGCCTTCAGATGGGCCCCGGATCGCTCTTACCTTGAAGTCACCACCCCGACCCCAGAGGTCGCGACATCCCGCAGGAATGCCCCCGACCCCCGGTCGGGATCGGAAGGAACTCCCGCTCATCATGGCTCAGCACAACTCCCACCGTCTCCCCGGCCGCGCCCAGCTCCCCACCCGCCAGGCCGGCACCGCGGCCCGCGGGCTCGGCGGCGCCGCCGTCCTCGGCACCGTGGTCCTCGGCACCGCCTTCACCGGCGCCTCGGCCCAGGCCGCGCCCGCCGCCCCGAGCGCCCCGGCCGCTCCGGCCGCCGCCGCTCCGGCCACGGCCGACGCGGCCCCCTCGGTCGCCCCGTCGGCCGCTCTGAACTCCACCCAGAAGCTCCGCTGGGGCTCCCGCGGCGGCGCCGTGCAGGAGCTGCAGTCGGCGCTGAACTCGAACGGCGCGGGCCTCGCGGTCGACGGCGTGTTCGGCAAGCGCACCCACGCGGCGGTCAAGGACTACCAGTCCTCCAAGGGCCTCCAGGTCGACGGGGTCGTCGGCCCGAAGACCCGCGCCGCCCTCAACGGCGGCGTCTCCACAGGCGGCGCCTCCGCCCCCTCCTCGAGCGCTTCGAGCTCCTCCTCCGGCTCCTCCAGCACCATCGTGAACGCGGCCCGCTCCGCCGTGGGCACCCCCTACTCCTGGGGCGGCTCCTCCCTCGGCGGCATGGACTGCTCGGGCCTCGTGAACTACGCCTACAAGGCCGCCGGCATCTCGCTGCCGCGCACCTCCGGCCAGATCGCCAACGGCGGCCGCTGGATCTCCCAGTCGCAGGCCCAGCCCGGCGACATCGTCGCCTGGTCCGGCCACGTCGCGATCTACGCCGGCAACGGCCAGATCATCGACGCCTCCGGCTCGAAGCAGCGCGTCGTCGAGCGCTCCATCTGGGGCAACCCGATCGGCTTCGTCACCTACCGCTGAGCCACCGGCTCCTCGGCCCACGGCCCGGCTCCCCTCGCGGGAGCCGGGCCGTGCCCGTTCATCCGGCCCCTGCGCCGGTCCCCGCCGTCCTGCGGGGACGGTAGCGGTGGCCGAATCCGGCCTCCGCGCCGGGGATCGGCCCGACCAGCTCCCAGTCGATCCGCCGCCCGCCGGGCACCGAGAAGGCGCGCGTCCCGTCGCCGAGCATCACCGGCGCGGAGAAGATCTGCAGCTCGTCGACGAGGTCGAGCTCGAGGGCCTGGCGGGCGATGTCGGCGCTGATGATCTGCACGTCCTTGCCGTCCGCGAGCTCGTGGGCGCGACGGATCGCCTCGGCCACGTCGACGTCCAGGGCGGTCACCGAGGGATCGCCGGCGAGCTCCTCGGGCCGATGGGTCAGCACGATCTCGACCCCGTCCCAGGCCCCGCCGTAGGACTCGGAGGTCAGCTCGCCGCGCTCGGCCGCCTGCGCGACCGCGGCGTCGTAGCCGCGCCGGCCGGAGATGATCACGCCGACGGGTTCGGCGAGCCGCGCCACGACCTCGCCGTCCATGGGCGGGCAGGCCTCGAGCCAGGCCATGTCGTGCTCGGGCCCCGTGATGAAGCCGTCGAGCGAGGCGGTGAACCCCCAGGTGACCCTGCCCTGCGGGGCCTGCGTGCCGGCCGTGGCCGCGGCGGGGTCGTCGGGACGGTCGGGTCGGTGCGGTGCCATGGGTCGCTCCCGGGCGTCGGCGGTCCCCGGTGCTCGCCGGGACGGGCAGTCTCCCACCGACGCCGACGGGCCGCCACCCCCGGAAGGGGTGACGGCCCGTTCGATCTGCCGCGCGGGGCGTGACCCCGTCAGCGGCGGAGGGTCATTCGGCGGACTCGTCCGCGGCGGCCTCGTCCTTCGCCGACGCCTTCTTGGCGGCCGGCTTCTTGGCGGGGGCCTTCTTGGCCGGAGCCTTCTTCGCGGCGGGCTTCTCGGCCTCCGCGTCCTCGGCGGACTCGTCGGCGGCAGCGGCCTTCTTGGCCGGAGCCTTCTTGGCCGCGGCCTTCTTCGCCGGGGCCTTCTTCGCGGCGGGCTTCTCCTCGGCGTCCTCGGCCTGCTCGGCGTCGTCGGCCTCCTCGGCCTTCAGGCCGAGGTCGAGCACGTCGCCCTTCGCGTTCTTGACGGTGACGTCGGCGAGGACCACGTCGAGCGCCTTGGAGCGCTGCACCTCGGCGAAGATCTGCTCGAGCTGGCCGGACTGGGCGAGCATCTGCAGCAGCTGGTTCGACTCGATGCCGTACTGCGCGGAGAGCTGCGTCATGTAGCTCATGAGGTCGTTCTGGTCGACGTCGACCTGGCGGGTGCCGTTGATCTCGTCGAGCACGAACTGGGCGCGGATCGCCTTCTCGGTGTCCTCGCGGATCTCCTCGCCGTGCGGGTCGCCGGCCTCCTTGCCCTCGTTCTGCAGGTGGGAGAGGATCTCGTCCTCGACCAGCTGCTCGGGCACGGGGATCTCGAGCTCCTCGAGGAGCTTCTCGAGCAGGGCGTTGCGGGCGAGCGCCACGCGGTTGCCCTCGGCGTCCTTCTCGGCCTGGACCTTCAGGTCCTCCTTGAGCTCGTCGATGGTGTCGAACTCGGAGGCCATCTCGGCGAACTCGTCGTCGGCCTCGGGCAGCTCACGCACCTTCACGGACTGAGCGGTGACCTTGACCTGCGCCTCCTCGCCCGCGCGGTCGCCGCCGGCGAGCTTCGAGACGAAGGTGGTGGACTCCTCGGCGGACAGGCCGATGAGCGCCTCGTCGAGGCCCTCGAGCATGTTGCCCTCGCCGATGCGGTAGGAGACGCCCTCGACGGACTCGATCTCCTCGTCGTCGATGGTGGCGATCATGTCGACGGAGACGAAGTCGCCGTCCTCGGCCGGGCGGTCCACGCCCACGAGGGTGCCGAAGCGCTCGCGCAGCTCGTCCAGGCGCACCTGGACGGCGTCGGCGTCGACCTCGGGCTCCTCGATCTCGACCTCGTAGGAGGCGAAGTCGGGCAGCTCGATCTCGGGGCGGACGTCCTGCTCGACGGTGAAGAGCAGGTTGCCCTCCTCGGAGCCGTCCAGGCCCGGCACCTCGGTGACCTCGACCTCGGGGCGGCCGACGGGCTTGAGCTCCGCCTCGGCCGCGGCCTGCTGGTAGAAGTCGGGCAGGGCGTCGTTGACGGCCTCCTGCATGATCGCGGGGCGGCCGAAGCGCTGCTCGACGAGCTTGGAGGGGACCTTGCCCTTGCGGAAGCCGGGGATCTGCACCTGATCGGCGATCTTCGTGGTGGCCGCCTCGACGGCGGGCTTGAGCTCGTCGAAGGGCACCTCGACGGTGAGCTTCACCCGGGTGGGGCTGAGCTTCTCGGACTCGGTCTTCACTGGTCAGGTCTCCCTGTAGATGGACATCGGATGGACGTTTCTGGTGGCGCCCCGGAGCTCGCGCGGCGGCGACCCGGCGGCGGAGTCGGGGTGACAGGATTTGAACCTGCGACTTCCCGCTCCCAAAGCGGGTGCTCTACCAAGCTGAGCTACACCCCGGAGGGCAACCCAGGGGATATTACCCGTTCCGCCCGTGCGGCGGCGGGGAGCGCCCGGGGCCCTGTGAGCAGATGCATGTCGTCCCGGCCACGCCGGATGTGCTCGGACGGCTCTGATCTGGTTCAATGGGGGCCGCATGCGGGCGTAGCTCAATGGTAGAGCCTCAGTCTTCCAAACTGATTACGCGGGTTCGATTCCCGTCGCCCGCTCCAGCATCCGGGCCGCATCCTCCCTGCTCAGGGGGATGCGGCCCGGTCTCGTCCGGGCTCGTGCCCGCCCGCTCACCGCGCCCCTGCCCGCTCCCGTCGTGCCGCCCTGCTCATCCCAGCAGCCCCTCGCGCAGCGCCCGGAGCACCGCGCTGGTGCGGTCCCGGGAGCCGGTCTTCTGCAGGATCACCGAGAGGTGGTTCTTCACGGTGCCCTCGGCGAGATGCAGCACCTCGGCGATCTCCCGGTTGCTGCAGCCCTCCGCCACGAGCCGCAGCACCTCGATCTCCCGCACGGTGAGCGCCTGGAGCGGCGCCTCCTGCACCTCGCGCTCGGCCGTCCCGTCGCGGAGGGCGCGCAGCAGCGAGTCGGTGACCGAGGGGGACATGAGCGTGCCGCCGTCGGCGAGGACGCCGACCGCATGGGCGAGCCGCGCGATGGTGACGTCCTTGAGCAGGTAGCCGCGTGCCCCCGCCCGCAGGGCGCGCAGCACCAGCTGGTCGTCGTCGAAGGTGGTCAGCACCGGCACCGGCACCGCGCTGCCCTGCTCGCGCAGCTGCTCGAGCGCCCAGATGCCGTCGTGGCGCGGCATGCGCAGGTCCATGAGCGCGACCTCGGGCGCGTGCTCCTCGATCACCGCGACCGCCTGCGCACCGTCCTCGGCCTCCGCGACCACCTCGATGCC
The DNA here is from genome assembly GCF_004362645.1 of Brachybacterium sp. AG952. Lineage (NCBI taxonomy): Bacteria > Bacillati > Actinomycetota > Actinomycetes > Micrococcales > Dermabacteraceae > Brachybacterium > Brachybacterium sp. AG952. Next base: position 167,773 of record NZ_SNXV01000002.1, read on the forward strand.
GGCGACCTCGAGCAGGGTCCGGATCCCCTCGCGCACGAGGGCCTGGTCGTCGGCGACGATCACCCGCGTCATGAGCCCGCCAGCCGTCCGCGCACCATGAAGCCGGGCCCCGGGTCGATGGTGATCTCCCCGCCGAGCTGCTCGAAGCGCTCGCGCAGTCCCCGGAGCCCGTTCCCGAGCGCCAGCTCCCCGGCCCCGGCGCCGTCGTCGCGGGCGAGCAGCACGATGTCGCCGTCCTGGGCGCTCACCTCGATCCGCAGCCGCGTGGCCTCGGCATGGCGCAGCGTGTTGGTCACCGTCTCCTGGGCGAGGCGGATGAGTGCGATCTGCTCGCTCTCCCCGAGTCTCAGCCCGGGATCGGTCTCGATCACGACGTCCAGCCCGGGCAGCCCCTCGACCATCCCGCGCAGGGCGGCGCCGAGCTCCGTGGACCGCTCCCGCATCTCCCCCACCGTCGCGCGCACATCACCCAGCAGCTCCCGGGCCACCCGGTCGGCGCGCTCGACCTGGCGGGCGGACTCCTCGCCCTCGAGGTGGCGGGCGGCCTCGAGGCTGAGAGTGAGGACCGTGAGCTGGTGCCCGATGAGGTCGTGCAGCTCACGGGAGATCCGCAGCCGCTCCGCGGTCCGTGCCGACTGCTCCAGCAGGACGGCCGCCGCGCGCAGCTCGACGTGGGCGCGGGCGAGCTCCGTGCGCATCCGCACCTCGCGCAGCAGGGTCGCGGTGCTGAAGGCGCTCGCGACCTGGATCAGCAGATAGAACGACGAGAGGATCAGCGTCTCGATCGTGTCGCCGTGGGCGAGCTGGACCGAGGCCGCGACCACCCCCGTGTTCAGCAGGATGATCACGGCGGTGGCCGGCGCCGGGACGACGTACACGCTCGCGGCGGCCGTGAGCACCACGAGCACCTGGATCAGTCCGCCTCCGGCCGTCGAGAGGATCAGCGCCCAGGAGCACAGCACCGCGACCGCGAGCGAGGCGCGCTCCCACCACGGCCGGCCGACGACCCCCATGGCTCCGAAGCCCAGCAGGTACGCCACCAGGAGCAGGAACCACACCGGGCGGGGAAGCGCGGACTCGATCGCCCCCAGCAGCGCGGGCAGGGAGACGCCGACGGCGACCACCAGCATCACCGCCCCGGCCCAGCCCTCCGTCCTCAACCACGGCATGGCCCCAGCGTAGGGCGGCGGCTCGGGGACCGCCCGTGCCGATCGTCATGGTCCGCGGACCTCGAGCCGGTGACCGGCGGCACCGGCGCCGCGCACGGCCCCCTCCCTAGCGTCGAGGCATGGACGGACACAGCAGGCAGGACCCGGCGGTGCGGATCGTCGGGCTGCGCAAGAGCTATCGCGGGCGCCCCGCCGTGGACGGGCTCGACCTGGAGGTCGCGCGAGGAGAGACCCTCGGCGTCCTCGGCGCGAACGGCGCGGGGAAGACCACGACGGTCGAGCTGGTCGCCGGACTGCGCCGTGCGGACTCCGGACGGATCTCCGTGCTCGGCCTGGACCCGGTGCGCGACCGCGCCGCCCTGCGGCAGGTGCTCGGGGTCCAGCTCCAGGAGAGCTTCCTCCACGGCGCCCTCACCGTCGGCGAGCTCGTGGACCTGTACGGCAGCTTCTACCCCTGCCCGCGCCCCCGCGAGGAGCTGCTGGACCTGGTGGAGCTGCGCGAGCAGGCGGCGACCCGCTTCGAGCGCCTCTCCGGAGGCCAGCAGCAGCGGGTCTCGGTGGCGCTGGCGATGATCGGCCGGCCCCGCGTGCTGATCCTCGACGAGCTCACCACGGGCCTCGACCCGGCGGCGCGCAGGCGCATGTGGCGCACCCTCGAGACGCTCCGCGCCGAGGGCACGACCATCCTCCTGGTCAGCCATGCGATGGACGAGGTGGAGCGCCTGTGCGACCGGATCGTGCTGCTCCGGGCAGGACGGGAGATCGCCGCGGGCACGCCCGCAGAGGTCACCGCCGCCGCAGGCGCCGCGTCCCTCGAGGACGCCTTCGTCGACCTGACCGGGAGCACGCCCCACGCACAGGAGACCCTCCGATGACCGCCGCCCAGGACACCGCCTCCCCCGCCGCACCCGCGCCGCGCCCCCGACGACCCGGCGCGCGGGCGCTCATGATGATGGTCCGCGCCGAGGGGAGGATGGTCGCCCGCGACGTGGCGGGACTGGTCACGCCCTTCGCCCTCCCGCTGCTGATCCTGCTCACGAGCGCCGCGGGCGCGAGCCGCCAGGAGATCGTCGCCGGCCGCACCGTGCTGGACCTGTACGTGCTGCCGCTCGTGCTGGTGATGGTGCTGGCGTTCGTGGGCGTGCTGAACATGCCGAGCTTCCTGGCCTACTACCGCAAGTCCGGGATCCTGCGCCGCCTCGCGGTGACCCCGGCCTCCCCCGTGCTGGTGCTGCTCGCCCAGACGATCGTCTCGGCGGTGCAGGCGGCGCTCGGGATCCTCGTCGCCGCCGCCGTGGCGGCCCTCGCCTTCGGCGCGAATCCCCCGCTGCACCTGGGGTCGGCGCTGCTCGCCCTGGCCCTCACCGCCGCCGCGATGTACGCGACCGGGATGATCGTCGCCGCCGTCGCCCCGTCCCCGAGCGCCGGGACCGCCATCGGGCTGCTCGGCTTCCTGGGTCTCGGCGCGCTCGGCGGCATGTTCGGAGGGCGCGACTCGCTGCCGGGGCCGCTCGCCGAGATCGGCGCGCTGCTCCCCTTCGGCGCGGGGGTGGACGCGCTCGCGGCGGCATGGGCGGGCCAGCCCCTTCCCGGCCAGGCCCTGGCCGCGCTCGTCGGCGCCGTGGTGGTCGGGACGGTCGTGGCCGGGGCGCTGTTCCGCTGGGAGTGAGGCGGCACCGCGGGGCCCGGCACGGGGCGTCGCCGCCGTCGTGCCGGGCCCCGTCGGTCAGTCGCCGAGGGCGCGCGTGACGAGCTGTGCGATCCGCTCGGCGGCGGCGTCGTCCACCTCCGCGACCGCGAAGGCCGTCGGCCACATGCTGCCCTCGTCGAGGCGGGCGGCGGCGTTGAAGCCGAAGCTGGAGTAGCGCTCGTCGAACTTCGAGGACGGGGTGAAGAAGCACAGCACCTCGCCGTCGAGGGCCCAGGCGGGCATGCCGTACCAGGTGCGGGGATCGAGCTGCGGGGCGACGAGGGAGACGATCTCGTGGACGCGCTGCGCGTCGCGGCGGTCCCCTTCGGGCAGGCCGGCGATCAGCTCCTCGAGCTTCGTGCGGTCGCTCTCGCGCTTCTTCGCGCCGCGGCCCTGGGCCTTCTCGGCGCGGATCTCCTCGGCGCGGGCGCGCATCGCCTCCTTCTCGGCGGCGCTGAAGGTGCCGGGGGTGTCGTCGGCGTCTCTGCCCATGGTGGTCCTCCTGGGGTCGGGCTCGGGTCGTTCAGTCGGCGGTCTGCTGGATGCGGATGAGGTTCCCGGCGGGGTCGCGCACGGCGCAGTCGCGGATCCCGTAGTCCTGGTCGACGGGCTCCTGGACGATCTCGGCCCCGGCGGCCTCGAGCGCGGCGTAGGTCGCGTCGAGGTCGGTCGCGGCGAGGTTCGCGCCGAAGTAGGCGCCCTTGGCGATCACGGAGCGCAGCGCGGCGTGCTCCTCCGCGGTGATCCCGTTCCCCTCCAGCAGGGGGTGGAGCACGAAGGCGGTGTCGGGCTGGCCGACCGGGCCCACGGTGATCCAGCGCATCGGGCCGCCGCCGACGTCGAGGCGCACCTCGAAGCCGAGCATGTCGCGGTAGAAGGCGAGTGATGCCTCGGGGTCGGTGTGGGGCAGGAAGCTGGAGTGGATGGCGAGGGCGGGCCTGGGCGTTGTGGTCATGGGCAGAACGCTATGACGCGGAGGTGCCGGGCGCTTCTCGATTCCTGACCGGTCTGGAGACCCGTCGGGCGATGCAGGGCGGCATCCCCTCGAGCACCTCGGCGCCCTCGCCGCGGTAGGTGCTCGGCGGCACGCCCACGAGCTCCTTGAAGCGGGTGCTGAACGTGCCGAGCGAGCTGAAGCCGACGTCCAGGCAGATGTCGGTGACGCTGCGGTCGGTGCTGCGCAGCAGCGTCATCGCCCGTTCGATGCGGCGGGTCATGAGATAGGAGTAGGGCGACTCCCCGAACTCCTCCCGGAATCGGCGGCTGAGGTGGCCGGCGGAGAGATGCACCCCGGCGGCGAGCGCCTCGACGTCCAGCGGGCGGTCGTGCTCGCGGTCCATCCGGTCGCGGACCCGTCGCAGCAGCACGAGGTCGGAGGGCGTCTCCCGCGTCGCGGCGGAGGAGGGGGCGGGGCCGTCGGGCAGCGCCCGCACGCGCAGCACGGCGGTGCTGCCGTCCTCGCCGAGCACCTGGTCCACCGCCCCGAGCCGCCCGGTGGCGCGGGCGGCCGCGGCCGCGGCGCGGCACTGGCCGCGATGCAGCTCGAGGAGCAGCACGCCGCCGGGGGCGAGGTGGTCGGCCGCCCCGTCGAGCAGCGTGCACACGTGGTCGAGCCCGTCCTCCCCGCCGAGCAGCGCCAGGAGCGGCTCGTGCTCGCGCACTTCCCGGGGCATCAGGGCGAGGCTCTCCCGCGGCACGTAGGGCGGGACCGCGGCGATCACGTCGAAGCGCTCGCCCGGTGGGAGCGCCGCCCAGCCGTCGCCGTGGTGGAGGCCGGCGCCCGGCGGCAGATTCTCCCGGGCCACGGCGAGCGCCGCGGCGTCGACGTCGGCGGCGTGGACGCGCGCTCCGGGCACGCGCCGAGCCACGAGCGCGGCGACGGGCGCGGCGCCCGCGCACATCTCGAGCACCCGAGGCGCGCGCCGGGCGCGTGCCTCCCGCACCGCCTCGGCGATCAGCAGGGCCGTGCGCCGTCGCGGCACGAACACCCCGGGCGCGACCGCGAGCTGCTCCCCCATCACCTCGACCCGCCCCACCACGTGCTCGAGGAACTCCCCCGCCTCGCGCCGACGGGTCATCGCCTCGAGCTCGGCGCCGTCGCGGGCGGCCGCACACAGCACCTCGGCCTCCTCCTCGGCGAAGACGCTGCCCGCGCTGCGCAGCCGCGTCGTCGTCGTGCCCTGACCGCCCGGATCCATCCCCCCAGTGTCCTCGCCGCGGCGCGGCGTGGCCAGGGGCGCGGGCGGGCGGGCTCGGGCCGACGGGCGCGGGACGGTCGCCGTCGTCGCAGACCGACGACCCCGTCACCGTCCGGCGCGGCCCGGCGCAGTCCCCACCACGGACCCCACCACGGACGCCGGCCGCGGGACCGGGCGGATCTCACGGCGACGCTGCCCGCTCCCGTGCGGCCTGCGTGACACGATGGGGAGATGACCACGCCCCCGAGCTCCGCGCCGTTCCGCTTCCCCGTCGCCGCGCGCTACGCGGGGATGGAGTCCTCCCCGCTCAAGGACATCTTCGCCCTCGCCGCCCGCGAGGACGTGGTCTCCTTCGCCGGCGGCATCCCGGACCCGGAGCTGTTCGCGCTCGAGGAGGTCACCGCCTGCTACGACTGGGTGCTCTCCCAGCAGGGTCATCGCGCGCTGCAGTACGGGGTCAGCGAGGGCGAGCTCGAGCTGCGCGAGCAGGCCGCGCGCCGCGTCTCGCGCGACCTCCCCACCGACGCCTCGCAGATCCGCATCACGTCCGGCTCCCAGGAGGGGCTGTTCGTCGTCGCCCAGGCCCTGCTCGAGCCGGGCGACGTGGTGCTGGTGGAGTCCCCGACCTATCTCGCCGCGGTCCAGGCCTTCTCGGTGCACGGCGCGCGGATGATCGGGGTGGACACCGACGACGACGGCGTGATCCCCGAGCCGCTCGAGGAGGCGATCCGCACCCACCACCCGCGAATGGTCTACCTGATCCCCACGTTCCAGAACCCGACCGGGCGCACGATGCCGCTCGAGCGGCGCCAGGCTGTCGCCGAGGTGCTGCAGCGCACGGACGTGCCGCTGATCGAGGACGATCCCTACGGCGCCCTGAGCTTCACCGGCAGCACCTGGGCGCCGATCGCGGCGCTGCCCGGCATGGGCGAGCGGACGATCCTGCTGAACTCGATGAGCAAGCTGATGAGCCCCGGCGTGCGCATCGGCTGGATGCGCGCGGAGGGCCCGGTGCTGGACACCCTCGCCGTGGCGAAGGCCGCGATCTCGATGCAGTCCTCCGTGGTGGACCAGCTGATGGTCGCCCGCTATCTCGAGACCGTGGACCTCGACGCCCACGTCGCCCGGGTCAGCGCCGTCTACCGCGAGCGGCGCGACGCGATGTCCGCGGCGATCGCCCCGGTTCTGCCGGACGAAGCGCACGTGACCCGTCCCGAGGGCGGGATGTTCCTGTGGGCCGCGCTCGGCGAGGGCTACGACGCGCAGGAGATGCTCGCCGACGCCGTCGAGGCCGGGGTCGCCTATCTGCCCGGCTGGTCCTTCTACGCCGACCATGCGGACCGCTCCACGATGCGGCTCAGCTTCGTCACCCACTCCCCCGCCGTGATCGAGGACGCCGTCGCCCGCCTCGGCGAGGTCATCGCCGCGCACCGCGCCTGAGCCGGCGCCCGGGCCGGCACCTGGGCCGACACCCGACGGCCCGTCCTCCGACGCGCGGTGTCGCGGCGCACCGCGCCCCGGCTCGGCGGGCGCGGCGACAGGGCAGAGGCATCAGATCGGCTTCTGCCACCGCAGCGTCGAGCGGAAGCCCTCGCGCCGGTGCAGCACGGCCCCGGGCAGGATCTCCCGGGACCGCTCGCACAGCTCCTCGTGCGACCATGCCAGGTCCCGGACCGGGATGCTCGGCCCCGAAACGGGATCCCGCACGGGGCGCGGATGCTTCACGAGCCCGATCAGCGGGTTAGACAGCGCATCGCCGATGTCCCACAGCAGGCCGAGGCGCGTGCGGGGCACGGTGAGGGTGACCACGAGCAGACGCCCGCCGGGACGCAGCAGGTCGCGGGCCTGGGCGAGGGCCGGCTCGAGCTCCATGTGGTGGAGGGAGGCGATCATGGTCAGCGCGTCGTAGTGCCCTCCTGTCCCCTCGGCCCGCAGTGTCTCGGCATGCGCCGCGAGTCCGCGCCGGCGGATCGTGACGCCGTCGAGGTCACGGCACCGCTCGGCGGCGACGAGCGCCATCCGGGGGTCGGGGTCGATGCCGTCGACCTGCGCGACGCGCCCGGCGAGGGCGCGCACGAGGTCGCCGCGTCCGCAGCCGACGTCGAGGACCCGCGCCGCCCCCGGCGGCAGCGAGCGCAGCACCCAGCGGTGGAAATGGGCGTTGTGGTCCCAGGGATGGCGCGCGTTCAGGCGGTGCAGAACCCGTTCCGCCCAGCGGATCACGGGGTTCGGCGTCGTGCGGATGTCCACCTCTCGCCTCCTCTCATGCCTGCAGCTCCCGCAGGCGTCGTCGGGTCAGCAGCACGAGCAGGCCGACGAGCGCGGCCGCGGTGAGGAGCACGGCCCCGGGGCCGGAGGGGAGCACGAGCAGCAGCGCCGCGGCGCCCAGCAGCGGCACGACGACGGCGTCGGCCTGCCAGGCCAGCACGACCAGCACCGACAGGTCCCCCTGAGGGGTCGGGATCGGGGTGGCGAGCGCGAGCGGCATGGTGCCCTTCGCCGCCTCCCAGGCCCGTGCGGCGAGGACCGTGGCGGCCACGGCGACGGGCAGCATCACGGGACCGCTCCCCGCCCCGCCGCCGACGACCGCGACGAGCGTCCCGCCGAGCGCGCCGAGCGTCACCAGGAGCAGCCCGGGCGCGGCGGCGTGGAGCAGCAGCTGCGTCCCCGCGCGCTGACCGAGCAGGGGCGGGGCGCCGAGGGTGTGCACCCCGTGACGGATCCCGTCGACGAAGGCTCCCGCCCCGGTCCGCAGCGCGAGGGCGCCCAGCAGCAGCGCCGTCCAGGCCGCAGGCCCCGGCAGCAGCGGCGCCCCGCCCAGGGCGACGGCGCCGAGCAGCACCGCGAGCGCGCCGCCCGCGCACCGGTCGGGCGTGCGCAGCCAGGCGACCGCGTCCCGTCGCGCGTACAGCAGCACCGTCGGGCCCCCGCCGATCGCCCGCAGCCGGCGGCCCGCCGCGGGCAGGGCGCGGAAGGCGCCGGCCGCCCCGGCGAGGTCCGTCGCCGTCGCACTGGTGGTCGCGGCCTCCCAGCGCGTCGCCTGCGCGGCCAGCTCGGTCCCCCGCAGCCGACCGAGCAGGGCCGTGCACAGCGCGACGCCGGCCGCTCCCGCCGCGACGAGGCCCACCGCCCAGGCCGCGACCTGTCCGTCCGACGGCGCGACGCTCTGGGACCACATGCCGCGGGCGAGCTCCCGGACGGCCATCAGCGGGGGCGCCGCCGCGATCGCCGCTCCGAGCCCGACCAGGAGGATCAGGAGGCGCCGGGGCGTCGGCCGCAGCAGCTGTCCCGCGGACCAGGCACCTCCCCACAGCAGCCCCAGCCCGACCCCGGCGAGCGCCAGGAGCGCCGCCGTGCCGGGCCCCGTCCGGCCTGCCGCCATCAGCGTCGCCGCCACCAGCACGGCGGGCAGCGCGCCGGCAAGCAGCGGCAGCAGCAGCGCTCGTGCGAAGGGGCGTCGCAGCACCCGGCCGCGTGGGAGCGGGCCACCGGCCAGGGTCGCGGTGAAGAAGGGCGGGAGCAGGGCGGGGCCCCGCACCGCGCCGAGGCCGACGAGGCCCGCGGCGACGGCGAGGGACAGCGCGATCGCCGTGGGCGGCGCCCCTGCGCTCAGCAGGAGGGCGAGAACGTCCCCTCGTGCCAGCGCCCGGCCCGCCGACAGCAGCGCCGGCAGCCCGAGCACGACGGCTCCCATCGCGACGACGTAGAGCAGATAGAGCAGGTCGCCGCGGGTGCGGGCGCGGGACCGCTGCGCCCACACCTCGCGGACGGGGCCGAGGGAGGCGCTCACCACGGCTCCTCGAGCGCGAGCCGGCCGTCGGCGAGCTGCTCGACCAGGCGCGGGCTGTGGCTCGCGAGCACGATCGCGGTGCCGGCCCGGGCCCTGGCGCGCAGCGCGTCGATCACCAGATCGAGCCGGTCGGGGTCCAGGCGCTGTTCGGGCTCGTCCAGGACCAGCACGGCGCTGGGGCGGGCGAGGGCGAGTGCGAGGGAGACCAGCTGGGACTGGCCGCTGGAGAGCTCGTGGGGGAATCGGTCCGCGAGCGGGAGGATCCGCAGCTCCTCGAGGAGATCTCGGCCCAGCGCACGGGCGGCCGAGGCATCGCTCCCCCAGGTCGCCCCCACGAACTGGAGATGCTCGAGGACGGTGAGGTCCCGGGCGGTCTGCGCCGGTCCGATGAGCGCCGCGAGCGCCTCGCGGAAGACGCGGTCGCGGTCGTCGGGGCGCCTGCCCGCCACGCGCACCCGTCCGGCCGTCGGTGCGAGGAGGCCGGCGAGGACCCGCAGCAGGGTCGTCTTGCCGCTGCCGTTGGGGCCGGTGACGGCCAGGACCTCGCCTGCGGCGACGCGGCCGCTCGCCTCAAGCAGCAGCACGCTCTCCTCCCGCAGCACGCCGATCCCCTCGAAGGCCACGACCTCCGGCGAGGTCGAGGGCGGCGGGGTCGTCGAGGGAGGGACCGGCATGGCCCCATTCCACCGCATCGTCCCGCCACCCGACCCCGACGATCGTCGGCACTCCGTCGCGACTCCGGGGAGGAGCGTCCCGTCCGGAGCCGCAAGCCCGCCGCCGTCCGATCGCGGCCGTGCGATCGCGGCCGTCCGACCGGAGCGACCCGGCCCGGATGTGACCCACACGGAAACGTCAGGGCCTGGATTAATTGTCAGATCCGTGAGACCATAGTGAGGCGCTGTCGTAGGCCTCGCCACCCTGTTCCTGCAGGTCGAGCGGGGCTCGAGCCGCCCTCGTCCCCCTCATGGACCGGTCCCGCAGGGCCGGGCAGAGGTCGAGGACGGCCGCCTCGACCCCACCAGGGCCGCGGTACCGGCGGCGCACAGGTCCACCGAGGAGGAACCCCCTTGTCCGTTGCCACTGCGTCCGACTCCACCGCGTCGAAGGTCGGCAAGGTGCTCACGCACCCCGTCCACGGTCCGGTGCGCATCGTCTCGACCCTGACCCGCACCGTCCGGGGCGAGCAGCGCGAGTACGTGGACCTGGAGGTCATCGGCGACGAGATGCAGATCTCCGTGCCCGCCGACGGCAAGGACGTCGTCGGTCTGCGCCCGGTGCTCGGGACGAAGGAGATCGACGAGCTGATCGCCCAGCTCGGCGAGCCCATCGAGCCCCCGGCGAAGAAGGCGTCCTGGGCCCACCGCATCAAGTCCCTGCAGATGCAGCTCCAGTCCGGCCGTCTCACCGACCGCATCGAGGTCATCCGCTCGATCGTGCGCGACTCCGGCGGCACCCCGTCCTCCCTCGCGGAGCGGAACCTGCTCAAGCAGGCCATCGACCCGCTGGCGTCGGAGATCGCGATCGCCCGCTCCGTGCCCCGCGAGCAGGCCGCGGAGCTGTTGCAGAGCACCGCCGAGAACGCGCTGGTCGACGCCGCGGCCTGACCGCCGCTCCCGGCGCTCTCCCCGAGCCGCCGCACCGCCCCGCTGCCCCGTGTCAGCGCCCCCGGGTCCCCCCGGAGGGTGTGACGCGGGGCAGCGTGCGTGAGAGCCACATCCCGCCCGCGACGCAGAGCGCCCCGGTGGCGGCGCCCGCGACGGCGACGGGGGCGAGCAGGGTGATCGCGGTGACCAGCAGCGGGGCGGAGAGCCGCCCGGCGCCGAGCATCGTGTTCCACCAGGAGAGGTAGCGGGTGCGCCCGTGGACCGGGGAGACGTCGATCCCGAGGGTCATCACGATCCCGGAGCCGAGCCCGTTGCCGAGTCCGATCAGCAGGCTGGGCAGGAGCAGCGCCAGCACCGCGGCAGTGCCGCTCCCGCCCGCCCAGACGGTGCCGAGCAGCGCCAGCAGGAGGAACCCCGCCCCCATCACGAGCGCGCAGGGCACCGCGACCGCGGAGCGGCCGTACCTGTCCATGAGCGTCCCCGCCGGGATCACCAGCAGGATCTCCAGCGCCGCGGAGATACCGAAGACCACCGAGATCCACACCGGGTCCAGGCCCAGCGCATCGCCCAGCAGCGGGACGATCACGGGCCGGTTCACCCGCGCCATCATCACCGGCGCGATCCCGACGCCGACGGCCACCATCCGCCGCAGCACCGCCCGGTCCAGCGCGACGCGAGCCGTGGTGCGCGGGGCGCGGCCCCGTCGGCCCGTCGCGCCGTCGGCCCGCGCCTCCCCCGGCGGGAGGAACACGGCCACCATCACGGTGCCGGCCGCGGCGGTGAGCGCGAAGAGCAGGAACACCCAGGCCATCGATCCGGCCGCCATCACGACCGCGCCGAGCAGCGGCCCGATCACCTCCCCCACCCGGATCACCCCGCCGAAGAGGGTCATGCCGCGCGCCCGCATCGTCGCGGGCAGGGCGGTGCCGAGATACGCCTGCCGTCCCAGCTGCCACACCTGGGTGCTCGCGGCCATCACCAGCAGCAGGACCACCAGCATGATCCGGTGCTCGAGATCGCCCCCGCCGCCGAGCGCTGGCGCGATCAGCACGAAGGCCAGGACGTTGGAGACCACGAGCAGACAGCCCGTGATCACCAGCGCCGCGCGCGCCCCGATCCGGGAGATGAGGCGTCCGGCGGGGATCGGGCCGAGGAAGGAGGTGAGGCCGAAGATGGTCGACAGCGCCGCGGCCTGCGGGACGCTGAAGCCGAGGTCGCGCGCCAGCAGGGGGATCACCGGCATCAGCGCGGCCAGGCCCACGAACTCCAGCAGGCTAGGCGCGTAGACCGAGGGGACCAGCCCGCGCAGCACCGACGCGGGTGAGCGCCCGTCCCTCGAGGCGGGGCCGGGGACAGGGGTGGTCACCGCCCGAGTGTGGCACCGGTTCATGAGCCGGGGCAAAGACCTCCCGGGGAGCGGACGCCGTCCCGCCCGCTCAGGCCTCCTGCGGGGAGGCCAGGCGGGAGCGGAGCGCCTCCGCCTCGACGCGTCGTGCGACGCCCTCGTCCACCCCGGCCGCGACCGCCTCGGCGGCCCAGCGCACGGACCAGGCGCGCAGGTAGCGACGCGCCTCCTCGCCCCGCATCCACTCGCGGGTGGGGACGGGCGCCTCGGCGAGGCAGCCGTGGCGCCAGCCGTCGGTGTGCGCGACGAGCGCGAGCAGCGCGAGCTCCCAGCCGAGCGCCACCTCGCCCGGGCCGCCCCGGTCGAAGCGCTCGCGGGGCACGAGGACGGTGTGGCGCAGCCGCAGCAGCGTCGTGCCGTCGTCCTCCGGGTCCAGCCGGATCTGGAGCGGGTCCTCCTCGCCGATCTGCTCCCACAGCAGGGAGAGGCGGTGGGGCTCCTCGACCTCGAGCACGGTCCCGCTCGCGCCGTGCGGCGCGGTGAAGCGCCCGCCCTCGTGCAGCTCGCCCCGGACGGGGCCGTACCAGGCCTTGAGCTCCTCGGGGCGGGTCAGCAGGGGCCACAGCTGCGCCGGGGCCAGGTCCAGGTTGGTGGTGAGGGTGAGCACCGCCCGCACCTGCGGGTGGCCGCCGGGGGCCTGCTCGTCGATCTCGAGCTCGCGCCGCACCGCCTCCAGGGCGGGCAGCGACTCGGTGGCAGTCATCGTCTCCTCGGAAGGTCTCGAGCCGTTCCGGGCCGGCGCACGGGCGCGGGCACGGACCCCCGAAGCGTAGCCCACAGCCAAGGCCCGTAGCATTGCCGATGTGACTTCAGCGCGAACCTTCCGACCAGCAGATCTCACGGCTCATCTCTTCGATCTCGACGGGGTCGTGACCCCGACGGCCGAGGTGCACATGCGCGCCTGGGCGACGATGTTCGAGGAGTTCCTCTCCTCCCGCGGCGTCGAGGCGCCGTACACGGAGGCGGACTACTTCGAGCACGTCGACGGCCGCCCCCGCTACGACGGCGTCCGTGCGGTCCTCGCCTCCCGTGGCCTCGAGCTGCCCGAGGGCGAGGACTCCGACCCCGGCGAGCAGAGCGCCGGGGCGGAGACCGTGCGCGGCCTCGGCAACCGCAAGAACGAGCTCGTGCTCGAGCTGCTGCGCCGCGACGGCGTGGCGCCCTATCCGGGCACCGTCGCCTATCTGGACTCGCTCGGCGACGGGGCGCGCCTGGCGATCGTCTCCTCCTCCCGCAACGCGGAGGAGGTGCTGCGCTCGGCCGGGCTCCGGGAGCGCTTCGAGCACGTGGTCGACGGGAACGTGGCCACCCGCGAGGGCCTGCCGGGCAAGCCCGCCCCGGACACCTTCCTCCGCGCCGCCGCTCTGCTGGGCGTCGAGCCCGCCGACGCGGTGGTCTACGAGGACGCGGTCTCCGGCGTCGCCGCCGGCGCGGCGGGGCGCTTCGGCGCCGTCGTCGGCGTGGACCGCGGAGCGGGCCGCGAGGAGCTGACCGCCGCCGGAGCCACCCTCGTCGTCGCCGATCTGGAGGAGCTGGCATGACCCGTCTGCGCTCGCTGCCCGAGGACCCCGTGGACCGCACCCGCCTGCCGGTCGACGAATGGCGCCTGGTCGAGTCACGGCCGGACGGGGACCTGGGCCTGATGGAGACTCTGTTCGCGACCGCGAACGGCTATCTCGGCATGCGCGGCACGCCCGAGGAGGGCCGGGACGCGCACAGCCACGGCGCCTTCCTCAACGGCTTCCACGAGACCTGGGACATCAACCACGCCGAGTCCGCCTTCGGCTTCGCCCGCACAGGGCAGACGATGATCTCGGTGCCGGACTCCTCCACGCTCAAGCTGTACGTGGACGACGAGCCGCTGCTGCTGTCGATCGCGGACCTCGAGGAGTACGAGCGCTGGATCGACTTCCGCGAGGGCGTGCTGCGGCGCGAGCTGATCTGGCGCACCCCCGCCGGGAAGCGGGTGAAGGTCTCCACCGCGCGGATGATCTCCTTCTCCCAGCGCCACCTCGCGCTGATGACGATGCGGGTGGAGATGCTGGAGGGCTCCGCCCCGATCGCGATCTCCTCCCAGATCGTGAACCGGCAGGACTTCCGCGACGACTTCGGCAAGGGCGTGGACGGCGGCCCCGTCACCGACAAGGCCGATCCGCGCCAGACCACCGCCTTCACCCACCGGGTGCTCGAGCCGATGCAGGACTGGCACAGCGAGCGGCGGATGCTGCTGGGCTACCGGGTGGCGCGCTCGGGCATGACCCTCGCCGTCGGCGCGGACCACGTGATCGAGTCCGACGCCGAGACCGAGCACCTCATGGACACCTCGGCCGACTTCGGCCGACAGGTCACCCGCGCCCATCTCGAGGAGGGCTCGGTGCTGACGGTGCGCAAGTCGGTGGCCTACCACTCCTCGCGCTCGGTGCCCCATCGCGAGCTCTTCGACCGCTGCCGCCGCACCCTGGACCGGGTGCGTCGTGACGGCTTCGAGGCGCATCTCGCGGCGCAGCGGGAGTACCTCGCGGACTTCTGGCAGAGCTCGGACGTGCAGCTGCCGGGCCAGCCCGAGGCGCAGCAGGCGACGCGCTGGTGCCTGTTCCAGCTCGCCCAGGCCACGGCCCGCTCCGACCAGTGGGGAATCCCCGCCAAGGGCGTGACCGGCTCGGGCTACGAGGGCCACTACTTCTGGGACAGCGAGATCTACGTCGTCCCCTTCCTCACCTTCACCCAGCCGCGCTGGGCCCGCAACGCGCTGCGCTTCCGCACGACCATGCTGCCCAAGGCGCGCGAGCGGGCACGGGAGCTGAACCAGCGCGGGGCCCTGTTCCCCTGGCGCACGATCAACGGCGACGAGGCCTCCGCCTACTACGCGGCCGGCACCGCGCAGTACCACATCGACGCCGACGTCTCCTACGCCTTCTGCCAGTACGCGGATGTGACCGGCGACGTCGACTTCGAGCGCCGCGACGGGGTGCAGGTGCTGGTGGAGACCGCCCGGATGTGGGCGGACCTCGGGTTCTGGCGGGTCACCGCCGCGGGCGTCTCGAGCTTCCACATCAACGGCGTGACCGGTCCGGACGAGTACACGACGGTCGTGAACAACAACCTGTTCACGAACGTGATGGCGCGCTACAACCTGCGCCGCGCGGCCCGCGCCGTGCGGGACCTGCGCGCGGCCGACGAGGCCGCCTACGAGGCGCTGCGCGTCGAGCTCGAGCTGGACGAGATGGAGCTGGACCAGTGGGTGGCCTGCGCGGACGGCATGTTCGTGGCGAAGGACGACTCCCTCGGCATCCACCTCCAGGAGGACCGCTTCCTGGAGCGGGAGATCTGGGACGTGGCGAACACTCCGGAGGAGGCGTTCCCGCTGCTGCTGAACTTCCACCCGCTGGTGATCTACCGCTTCCAGGTGCTCAAGCAGGCCGATGTGGTGCTGGCCCAGTTCCTGCGCGGCAGCGAGTTCACCGCGGAGGAGAAGCGCGCCGACTTCGAGTACTACGACCCGATCACCACCGGGGACTCCTCGCTCTCCGCCGTGGTCCAGTCGATCATGGCCGCCGAGGTGGGCCATCAGGAGGCGGCGCTGGACTACTTCCGGGCCGGGCTCTTCGTGGACCTCGGGAACCTCCACGGCAACACCTCCGACGGAGTGCACATCGCCTCGGCGGGCGGGGTGTGGAACGCGCTCGTGCACGGCTTCGGCGGGATGCGCCACGACGAGGGCCGGATCAGCTTCGACCCGCGGCTGCCGGCGCAGTGGCCCGAACTCTCCTTCCCCCTGACGGTGCGCGGCTCCCGCTTCCGGGTGCGCCTGGTGCGCGAGGAGATCTCCTTCACGCTCGAGACCGGCGAGGAGATCGAGGTCTCCGTGCGCGGCGAGAGCGTGCGGGTGACCGCCGAGGGCGTCTCCGTGCCGCTCGCGGACCAGGGCCCGCTGCTGGACGATGCGGTGCTGTCCAGGCCCGTCGGCCTGGGCGATGCCCGCGCGGACGGCTCGATCATGACCTCCTTCGTGCCGGGCGATCCCGAGGACCCATGGGAGTACCCGGTCGCCTCCGACCCCGACGACATCGTCGACGAGGGCTGAGAGTTCAGCGACGGAGGCTGACCGGCGCGTCCACGAGGGCGGGGCCCTGCGGTGCGGTGGACTAGGCTCCACAGCGCCCGCACGGCCCCCGTCCCTCCGTCCCGACCTCCGGTCCGGGACCCGACACCCCTCCGGAGCAGCTCCACGGTGACCACCTCCCGTCCGCGTCGGCCACGGCCGCAGGTCGAGCTCGTCCGACCCCGGCTGAGCATCCTGCACGTCCTGAACCGGGTGCGGATGCGGCTGCTGGACATCCAGGTGTGGGACGTGGCCGGGACGATGACCTTCTACCTGCTGCTGTCGCTGTTCCCGGGCGCGGTAGCCGTCGTGTCGATGATGTCGCTGATCGGGATCGAAGCGGAGACGCTCTCCGCGCTCTCCGGGCTGATCACGGAGATCTTCCCGACCTTGGATCCGCGCCCGTACCTCGGGGCGATCCAGACCGTCTCCAGCACCGGCGGCGGCCTGCTGGGCCTGCTGCTGGGCACGCTCGGCTCGCTGGTCTCCGCGTCCAACGGCGTCGCCGCCTTCCACCGCGCGCTGCACAGGGTCTACGACACCCGCGAGGGGCGGCCCTTCCTGTGGTTCCGCACGATCGTGTTCGGCGAGACGGTGCTCATCACCGCGGTGGTGCTGCTCGCGATCGGCATGATCATCCTGGGCGGCGAGGCGAGCCAGCGCATCGGCGAGTTCATCGGCATCCCCATGATCGCCTTCCATGCCTGGAACATCGTGAAGTGGCCGGTCCTGCTGGTCATCCTGATCATCGGGGTGTCGCTGGCCTACTACCTGTTCCCCAACGTGCGACTGCCGCGCTACCGGCTGATGACGCTGGGCTCGACCCTCAGCGTGCTCACCCTGTTCGGGACCGCGCTGGTGGCCGGGCAGCTGCTCGTCTACGCGACCCGCTTCGCGGAGGTCCTCACCGCCCTCAACGGCCTGATCGCGATCCTGCTGCTGATGTGGATCGCGAACATCGTGGTGATCACCGGCGCGGCGCTGGACGCCGAGTTCCTGCGCGCCCGCCAGCTCGCCACCGGCCTGGAGGCCTGGCACAAGCTCGAGCTCGCGCCGCATGCGACCCACACCCTGGACTTCCTCGCCCGTGACGCCGACGAGGCGGAGGAGCTGGGCCGCGCGGTCGCCGAGTCCGTCCGCAGCGGGGAGCCCCTGCGGCGGGAGCGGGGCGCCTGGATCGTCGAGTCGACCAACCCTCTCGCGGTGAACCCGCCGCGCCGACACCGGGTCACCAGCGACCCCCTCCCCGAGGAGAGCACCGATACGGGGCCCTCCGCCGACCCGTCGAGCCAAGGAGGCTCCCCCGCATGACCGTCCGCCCGATCACCATCGCCGGCCACCGCGCGCTCTCGCAGCGCACCCGCCGCGTCCGAGAGGTCACCGACGAGCTGCGCACGCTCGTCGCGGACATGTTCGAGACGATGGACGCGGCAGGCGGCGTCGGCCTCGCCGCACCGCAGGTGGGCTCCCGCTGGCGGCTGTTCGTGTACTCCTGCCCCGACGTGAGCGACACGCTGCGACGCGGCGTGGTGCTCAACCCGGTCCTCGAGCGCTTCGGCGGGATCACCCTGGACGAGGAGACCCTCGAGGGCTGCCTCTCCGTCCCGGGCGAGGGGTTCCCCACCGCACGGCACCGCGGCGCCCGGGTGACGGGTACGGATCTCGACGGGGCCGAGGTCGTGCTGGAGGACGAGGGCGGGGTGCTCGCCCGCGCGCTCCAGCACGAGGTCGACCATCTCGAGGGGTCCCTCTATCTCGACCGGCTCACCCCGGCGAGGAAGCGGGAGGCGCTGGACGCGGTGCGCGACCGGGGCTGGCGCGCGGGCGGCATCCTCACCTGGGACCCGAGCGAGATGGAGGCCGCGGAGGTGTGAGCCGCGGGCGCGGCGGCGACGCTGTGCGTGCCCCGGCGCGCCCCGGGAGGATCGCGGGACGATCACGAGGCGGTCGCGGCGGTCACACCCGCTCCCCGCCGCGCCCCGACGCACAGGGACCCTGACTATCCTGGCGGCATGGAACGCCCCTGCCTCTCCCGCCGCCACGCCCTCCTGCTGCCCGCCTCCGCGGCCGGTCTCGGAGGCCTCGCGGCCTGCGCTCCGGAGGACCAGGGCTTCGGCACGGCCGAGCCGCTCCGCGCGGAGGAGGGCTCGATCCCGCTGGCGGACGTGCCCGAGAACGCCTCGACGCTGGTGAACTTCGGCGGCCAGCAGCCCTTCGTGCTCCTGGTCCGCGGGACCGGGGAGGACGTCTCCGCCTACTCCGGCTACTGCACCCACAACGGCTGCGCCCTCCGCCAGGCGGAGACCGAGCTGGACTGCCCCTGCCACGGCTCGCGCTTCGACGCGACCAGCGGCGAGGTGCTCGTCGGCCCCGCGACCCGTCACCTGCCGAGCGTGGAGATCGTCGTCGAGGGCGATCAGATCCGTCGCGCGTCCTGAGGCAGCCGTGACCCCGCCCACCACTCCCCCGCCCTTGCATCCCGCCCGACGCGATGCCGGCACCACCCGCCGCGACGTCGTCTCCTTCGTGCGCCGCGGCGAACGGCTGACGCCCTCGCGCCGCGACTCCTGGGACCGGCTCTCCCCCGAGTACGTGCTGGACCCGCCGCGCGGCGAGCGCGACACGCTCCCGGCCGACGGGGCCCGGCTGGACCTCGAGGAGGTCTTCGGCCGCCGCGCGGAGCTGGTGGTCGAGGTCGGCAGCGGCCTGGGCGAGAACATCGTCGCGGCCGCGACCGCGCATCCCGAGCGCGACCACCTGGGCGTCGAGGTGTACCTCCCCGGACTCGCCCAGACGCTCAGCCGCGTCGAGAAGGCGGAGCACCCCCGGAACCTGCGCCTGCTGCCCCTGGACGCCCAGAGGGCGCTGCCCGCGATGCTGCCCGAGGCCTCGATCTCCGAGCTGTGGGTGTACTTCGCCGATCCGTGGCCGAAGGCCAGGCACCACAAGCGGCGCCTGATCAACCCGCCCTTCCTCGATGCGGTGCTGCCGCTGCTCGCCCCCGGCGGGCACCTGCGCCTGGCCACCGACTGGGCGCAGTACGCCCACCACATGCGCCGCCGGCTCGATGACAGGCCCGAGCTGGAGCTCGTGCATCCGGACGGCCCGCGCCCCGAGGGGGTCAGCTCCGACGGCGTCCCCGAGGGCATGGCGAGAACCGGCTGGGCGCCGCGGTACGGAGGTCGTGTGAAGACCAGCTTCGAGGCCAAGGGGATGCAGGCCGGACGCCTAATATGGGATCTCGCCTACCGCAGGCTGTGACCGCCCCGGCGGCACCGGACGAGGGGACCGATCCATGAACCGCAACGACGACGTCGAGCTGCCTGCCGACTGGGACGACGACTCGGACGTCGGCACGGAGCGCCGACGAGGCCGCCGCGCGGCCCTCATCGCGTTCGGCCTCGTGGTCGTGCTGGTGATCGGCGTCGGCATCGTGGTCGGCAGCTATCTCAACGGGCTGCGGAACTCCTACGAGAAGCGCTCCGTCGTGGACATCACCCGCGCCGAGGGCGAGCGCCCCGAGGCGGAGGAGGGCACCGGCCAGAACATCCTCCTGCTCGGCTCGGACAAGCGCTCCGAAGAGGCCGCGGCCGCGGAGGGCGTCAGCGGCCAGCGCTCGGACGTGATGATGCTCGTGCACATCGCCGACGACGGCGAGAGCGTGTACATCACCTCCTTCCCCCGCGACCTCTACGTCGACATCCCCGGCCACGGCAAGGACCGCATCAACGCGGCCCTCGCCTTCGGCGGCCCCTCCCTGGCGGTGACGACGGTGGAGGACTACACCGGGGTGCCGATCGACCATGTGGCCCTGATCGACTTCGAGGGCATCGAGGGGCTCGTGGATACGCTCGGCGGCGTCGACGTGCAGGTCCCGATGGACTTCGAGGCGGACGGCATCGAGTACACCGCCGGCACGCAGTCGATGGACGGCCACGAGGCGCTGGTCTTCGTGCGCCAGCGCAAGCAGTTCGCCGACGGCGACTTCCAGCGCAACCGGAACCAGCAGGCGGTCCTCAAGGGCATCGCCGACAAGCTCATCAGCGCCGACACCCTCACCGATCCGCGCAGGCTCGCCGACACGATCGAGACGGTCTCCCCGTACCTGACCACCGACGAGGGACTCACCGCCGGCGAGATGACGAAGCTCGGGCTGTCGCTCCGCTCGATCCGCGGGGACGACCTCCACTTCCTCTCCGTCCCCCACGGGGGCCCCACCACGACCAGCGGCGGCGCGAGCGTGGTGGCGACCGACGAGGAGGCGATGGACGTGCTGCGCGAGGCATTGCGCACGGACGACATGGGAACCTATTACGCTCAGTACGCCGGGGCCTACTGAGCCCCTTCGCAGGAGAGAACCCGCGAACCCGACGCCTGGAGGAAACCGTGGCCAATCCGCTCGTGAGCATCATCGTCCCCGTCGCGGGGATCATCGCCGCCTCCGTCGGCAAGAAGGCGGCCGAGACCGGCTGGGGAGTCGTGTTCGGCGAGGACGCCCCGACCACCAAGTCCCAGAAGGCCGCCAAGAAGGACGTCGCCGCGCGGCGCAAGCAGGCGAAGAAGGACGGCGCCTCGAAGGCGGAGATCCAGGCGATCAAGGATCCCGACGACGACCAGCCGGTCTGGAAGCTGATGCTGTGGGCGCTGGTGTCCGGCGTGCTGCTGCAGGGACTGCGGACGGCGGCCCGGCGCGGGGCGAAGACGGGTGCGGAGCGGCTGACCACCAGGCGGCCCCGCCCGAACCGCGGCTGACCTGATCGGCCGACGGCCTGACGGCCTGACGACGAAGGGGCGCCCCGCAGACTCTGCGGGGCGCCCCTTCGTCGTGCTCCGACTCCGTCGTGCTCGCACTCCGTGGCGCTCGGCCGTCCGCGGATCCGTCGGGCCCGGGAGCGGCCGGCCCGGAGCTCCTGGGCCCGGCTCAGAACTCCGGGACGTCGACGCCCTCGGAGAGGGTGTCCATCGCGTCGCCGGTGACGAGGAAACCGACGCGGCGCACGAGGGAGACCGCGTGATCGCCCATCCGCTCGTAGAAGCGGATCAGCAGCGTCATGTCGATGACCTGGCCGGCGGTGAAGGTGCCGGGCGCGGCCGAGGAGATCTCGCGGGAGACCTGGAGCATGAGCTCGTCCAGCTCGTCGTCGCCCTTCTCGACCTCGGCGGCCTGGGCCAGGTCGCGGTTGGCGATCACCTCGGAGGCCCCCTTGAGGGACTCCAGGCCCACCTCGGACATCCGCGCGATCTTCTCGCGGAACTGCTCGGGAACCGCGGCCTCGGGGTGGGTGCGGCGCGCGATCAGCGCGATGTGCGCAGCGAGGTCGCCCATGCGCTCGAGGGAGGAGCTCATGCGCAGGGAGGCGACCAGGAGGCGCAGGTCCGTGGCGACCGGGGCCTGTCGGGCGAGGAGCTCGACGGCCTTCGCGTCGAGCTCGAGGTGACGGTCGTCGATATGGGGGTCGGCGGTGATGACCCGCTCGGCGAGGGCCAGATCGCCCTCGAGAAGGGCCATGGTCGCGTCTGCGAGGGCCGTGCTCACCAGCTCGGCCATGTCCAGCAGGTCGTCGACGATGTGCCGCAGATCGCTCTGGTAGGCCTCGCGCATGTTCTCGCTCCTCTGTCTGATGGGGACTTCTCCCCGATCCTCGCAATGCCGGATGAACGTGCATCGCCGTTGGGTGAACTCGAAGCGTAGTCCCCGTGAACTCCTCCCCTCGTTCGTCCCGCCCTGCGACAGGTGGCGGGAGCGCGGAGCGCACGAGGCCTAGGCTGTCCTGGTGCCCCAGTCTGCCCTGCTCCTGCTCGCCGCGGCGATCGGACTCGTGATCGGAGTCGTCGCCACGTCGGCGCTGCGTCGTTCCGAGAGCCGCCGCGCCGAGAAGCCGGCGGTGCGGGACGAGGGGGTCCCCGAGGCCGCCGCGGAGGTGCTGGCGATCCTCTCCTCCGCCTATGTGGTGCTGGACTCCGTCGGCGACGTCCTGCGCGCCTCCCCCATGGCGTACTCCTACGGAATCGTGCGTGCCGCCGAGGGCGATTACCCGCGCCTGGCGAGCACGCAGCTGATGGAGCTCGCGTCGGACGTCGGCCGCAACGGCGGGTTCCGCGACGAGCGCCTGACGGTGCGCCGTTCCGCGCAGGGCGACACCGACGCGGTGATCGACGTGCGGATCGGTGCGCTCGGCGAGCACGGGGTGCTGCTGCTGGCCGACGACCTCACGCGCGCGGTGCGGGTCGAGGAGACGCGGCGCGACTTCGTCGCGAACGTGTCCCACGAGCTGAAGACCCCCGTCGGCGCGATCACGCTGCTCGCCGAGACGATGGAGGACGCCGCGGAGGATCCCGACGCGGTGCGCCGCTTCGCCGAGCGGATGCAGACGGAGACCCGCCGCCTCTCCCACCTGGTGCAGGAGATCATCGAGCTCTCGCGCGTGCAGGGCAGCTCCGCCCTCACCGACGCCGAGCCGGTCGAGATCGACGAGGTGGTCGAGGAGGCGGTGGCGCTGAACCGCAACTTCGCGCTCGGCTCGAACATCGAGGTCGCCGTCGGCGGCAGCAGCGGGCTGCGCGTCTTCGGCTCCTCCTCGATGCTGACCACGGCGCTGTCCAACCTGATCTCCAACGCGATCACCTACTCCGACCCGCGCACCCGGGTCGGGATCTCGGTGCGGCGCGACGGCGGCATGGTCGAGGTGTCCGTGAAGGACCAGGGCATCGGCATCGCGAAGGACCACCTCGAGCGGGTCTTCGAGCGGTTCTTCCGCGTGGACCGGGCCCGCTCGCGCAGCACCGGCGGCTCCGGCCTGGGCCTCGCGATCGTGAAGCACATCGCGACCGACCACGGCGGCGAGGTGACCGCCTGGTCGATGAAGGGCCAGGGATCGACCTTCACCCTCAGACTGCCGGAGATGGGCCGCACCGAGACGATCACCGTCGGCTCCCGCACGCTCGAGGTCTCCGCGAACCCGCGCACGACCGCCTCGACCGACGCTCCCGGCGACGAGCGCCCCCGACCCTCCGACCGACCCTCTGGAAAGGGAAGTTGAGATGACACGCATCCTGATCGTGGAGGACGAGGAATCGTTCTCGGACCCGCTCTCCTACTCGCTGCGGAAGGAGGGCTACGAGGTCGCCGTCGCGGACACCGGCACCGACGGTCTGCGCATCTTCTCCGCCCACGGCGCCGACCTGGTGCTCCTGGACCTCATGCTCCCGGGGATGAGCGGCACCGAGGTGTGCCGGGAGATCCGCCGCACCTCCTCGGTCCCGGTCATCATGCTCACCGCGAAGGACGACGAGTTCGACAAGGTGCTGGGCCTCGAGCTGGGCGCCGACGACTACGTCACCAAGCCCTACTCCTCCCGCGAGCTGCTCGCCCGGATCAAGGCCGTGCTGCGGCGCGGCCAGGACACGGCCGAGGCGGAGGAGGACACGACCCTCACCGCGGGCGGCATCATGATGGACGTCGAGCGTCACGTGGTGCAGGTCCACGGCACCGAGGTCGCCCTCCCGCTGAAGGAGTTCGAGCTGCTGGAGATGCTGCTGCGCAACGTCGACCGGGTGCTCACCCGCGGCCAGCTCATCGACCGTGTCTGGGGAGCGAACTACGTCGGCGACACCAAGACCCTCGACGTCCACGTCAAGCGCCTGCGCGCGAAGATCGAGGACGACCCGAAGAACCCCGTCCACCTCGTGACCGTGCGCGGGCTGGGCTACAAGTTCGAATCCGGGGCCTGAGCGACGGCCGGCGGGCCCACCTGCCGGCCCTGCGGGCCAGTCTCGCCCGTCGGCCCCGTGGGTCGGCCTCGTCGGCCGGCCCGACGGGCGGGTCCGTCCTCCGGGCCCGCCCACCGGTCCTGCTCCACCGGCCTCGTCCCCAGAACGCGCGAACGCCCCGCAGCCTGGCTGCGGGGCGCTCGTCGTCCCGGGGGCTCGCGCGGGGCGGGCTCAGCCGGCGGCGGGCTCGCTCTCCCCGTAGTGGCTGAGGGTGGTCTCGAGCGTGGGCAGCGAGACCGTGGTGGAGAGGTCCCCGGAGGTGACCGCGAGATCGAGGATCGTCCCCGGGAGCACGTCGAGCGCGCCGATCTGCACAGCCTGCTGGCCCTCCTCGGGTCCGAGCTCGACGGTGCCCTGCGCCGGGACCTGCACGCGCGTGGAGAACACGGCGGTCCCCTCGTCCTGGCCCTCGAGCTCGACGACGAGATCCTCGTCGGAGTAGTTCACGACGGTCGCGGAGAAGGTCGGGGCCCCGGTCTCGTCCATCACCAGCACGGCGTTGCGCACGCCGACGTGGAAGGCGCCGTCGACCTCGAGGTTCGCGTTGGTGCCGTCGCCCGCCTGGTAGAACTCGTGGGTCTGCACCGGGCTCATGAAGGTGCAGCCGGACGCCGCGAGGGCGAGGCCCAGGGCGGCGACGGAGAGTGCGAGACGGCGGGGACGGCGCACGGAGGACTCCTGTTCGATGCCGCGGAGCGGCGGGGACGATCGGGGACAGCCCTCACAGGGTACCCCACCGCGGCACCCCGGACGGACCGCACGGCAGGTCCGGCGACGGGCTCCTCGGCACTCGCCGCGCCGCGCCGGGCGCCGCGGGCCGGCCGGCGACTCCCCCGCTCAGCACCGTTTTCCGCACCGGCGACGAGGGTGGGTCAGCGCTGGTCGGCGCGAATTTTACCATCCGACCCGGGTGGTAGGATGAACGCCGGAAAGGGGACCCACCACATGAACTTCGCTGTCGGCGAGACCGTCGTCTACCCGCACCACGGTGCCGCGCTCATCGAGGAGGTCAAGACCCGCACCATCAAGGGCGAGGACCGCACCTACCTCAAGCTCAAGGTCGCCCAGGGCGATCTCACGATCGAGGTCCCAGCCGACAACGTCGACCTCGTCGGCGTCCGCGACGTCGTGGACAAGGAGGGTCTCGACGAGGTCTTCGAGGTGCTCCGCCAGCCGTACACGGAGGAGCCGACGAACTGGTCCCGCCGCTACAAGGCCAACGTCGAGAAGCTCGCCTCGGGCAACGTCAAGAAGGTCGCCGAGGTCGTGCGCGACCTGTGGCGTCGCGACCAGGACCGCGGCCTGTCCGCCGGGGAGAAGCGGATGCTGGCCAAGGCGCGCCAGATCCTCGTCTCCGAGCTCGCCCTCGCCGAGAAGACCGACGAGGCCGAGGCCGAGACCATCCTCGACGAGGTCCTCGCCTCCTGAGCGCCCCGGTGACGTCCTCGTCCGCCCCGGGGCGGGTCCGACCGCTCGTGCTCGCCCTGGCGCCGCCCGCGCCCGGGATCTCGCACGACGCCGAGACGCCGTCCCTCGAGACGCTCGGCGGCTCGCGCCTGATCGAGCGGCTCCTGAGCACGCTCCACGCGCTGGGCCTGCCCGCCCCGGTCGTCGTCGTCCGCTCCGAGGCGGCGGGTCACCTGCGGGCGCTGCTCGATCCGCGCCTGACCGTCCTCGCGGTCGACGGGGATCGCCGACGGGCGCTGCGCGCCGCGCTCGACGCCTGCGACGACCCGCTCCTGCTCGTCCACGACGCCGAGCGCGCCCTGACCCCGCAGACCGTGATCGCCGAGGTCCTCGCCTCCCTGCACGGAGGCCTGGACGCGGTGGTGCCGGTGGTCGCGATGACCGACTCGGTCAAGGAGGTGCTGCCGGGCGGGCTGCGCAACGTGGACCGCTCCACCCTCGCCGGGCTCCAGAGCCCCCGCCTGCTGCGGCGCGAGGTGCTCGAGGCAGCCCTCGACCCGGCGCAGCCCCCTGCTGAGCAGGCGCCTCCGGGCGGGCGCTTCGACGAGATCCACGCCGCCCTGGCCGCCGGCGCCCGGGTGGGGACGGTCCAGGGATCGCACTCGGGCTTCGCGGTGCTGGACCGGCTCACCCTGTG
Source organism: Brachybacterium sp. AG952 (assembly GCF_004362645.1). NCBI lineage: Bacteria > Bacillati > Actinomycetota > Actinomycetes > Micrococcales > Dermabacteraceae > Brachybacterium > Brachybacterium sp. AG952. The sequence goes on from NZ_SNXV01000002.1 coordinate 193,605, forward strand.
GCAGGCGCAGATCTCGCTGGGCCTGGCCCGGGACACCTCGCACCGACGGGGACTGGCCCGCCGCGGCTGAGCCCCGATGCCGCCGTCGGGCGTCCGGCCGGGGTCGCGCTCGGCCGACGCGTCGGCCCCGCTCGACCGTCCGATCAGCCGTGGCGACCCGCCGTGCCGACCCCGCGCTCAGCCGTCCTGGCGGCTGCGCCAGACGGTGCGGAACTCCTGCGCCATCCGCAGCGGCTTGGACAGCGTGCGCTCGGGGAGGCTGGTCGCGAGCTCGCCCGGGTCGCGGCGCAGCCGCCGCATGAGCCGGCGGGGCTTGCTGGAGATGCGCTGACGCAGGTCCGGGAGGTAGTCCTCCGAGACGTCCAGCCGGGTCACCGCGCCGCAGCCGGTGCAGCGGATCTGGGACACGAAGCGCCCGGCGTAGACCACCTCGTGCTCCGCGTCCTGCTCGCACGCGGTGCACCGCAGGAAGCTCTCCTCGACGCTCATCGTCTCCTCCTCACGCAGACCTCAAACCTAGCGCGCTGACCACGTCCTGGGCCAGGAGGAGGTCCTGGGCGTAGGTGATCTTGAAGTTGGTCTCCTCGCCGCGCACCCAGGTGACCGGGATGTCGGTGTACTCCTCGGCGCAGGAGGCGGTGTCGGTGCCGACGAAGCCGTCGCGCGCGGCCGCCTCGTAGGCGTCGAGGATGGTCGCGGCGTGGAAGCCCTGCGGGGTCTGCACGCGCACGAGCGGTCCGGCACCCGGATCCCCCGCTCCGGTGCCCTGCTCCCCCGGGCCGGCGAGCCGCTCCCCCGGCGCGACCGGGGCGATGTCCACGGCGGGGATCCCGGGGACGGCGCCGCCGTGCTCTCGCGCGGCGTGCAGCACCGCGGAGGCCAGGCCGTGGGAGACCAGCGGGCGGGCCGCGTCGTGGATCAGCACGGTGTCCACCGCGCCGCTGTCGATCCGGTCGGCGAGATGGCGCAGGGCCGCGAGCTCGGACTCCTGGCGGGTGTCCCCGCCGGGGATGATCTCCAGCGGCACATCGGTCTCGCGCGCCTCGACGAAGCGGGCATGCTCGAGGTCCTCGGGGCGGACCACGAACACGAGGATCCCCACCCCCTCGACGCTGGCGAGGGTGTTCAGGCCCCAGGCGGCGATGCTCCGCCCCGACAGCTGCAGGAAGGCCTTGTTGATGCCCGCCCCGACCCGGGTGCCGGAGCCCCCTGCGAGCACGACGCCGGCGGCCCGTCCGACGGGACGGGCCGGGCGCGAGCGGCGGGGCTGGGTCACGCAGGCATCGTAGACGGTGGCGCCGCACCGGCCGTCCCACGGGGGACCGCTGCGTGGTCCGGCCGGGCGGGACGTGACAGAATCGACCCGCTGGCGGACCGTCGGCGCCTTCGTCGCGCCCGGGACGCCCTTTCCACTTCCCCTGCACCAGGAGTTCGAATGCTCACCATCGCCATCGTGTGCGGCGCCGGGATCGCGACCTCCGCACTGGTCGCCGAGCAGGTGCGCGAGCACATCGCCGCCCGAGGCCGCCGCGTCACCGTGGTCCAGGCCACGGTGATGGACCTGCTCTCCTCGGACTTCCACGCGGACCTCGTGGTCTCCACCGTGGACCTGCCCGATGCCCTCGGCATCCCGCGCGTCTCCGGGATGCCCCTCCTGCTGGGCACGAACCCGAAGGTCACCTTCGACGACATCGACCGCCTGCTGGAGCGCATCGACCCGGACGGGACCCGATGACGCCCGCAGCACCCAGGATCGGCATCGGCGTGGACGTGCACGCCGCCGCCCCCGAGGACTCCCCGCGCGACCTGTGGATCGCGGGCCTGCGCTGGGAGGGCCAGCGGGCGCTGGAGGGGCACTCCGACGCCGACGTCGCCTGCCACGCCGCCTGCGACGCCCTGTTCTCCGCCGCCGGGATCGGCGACCTCGGCACCCACTTCGGCGTCGGCCGCCCCGAGTGGGAGGGCGCCTCGGGCTCCCGTCTCCTCGGGGAGGCGGCGCGCCTGGTCCGCGAGGCAGGCTACGAGATCGGGAACATCTCGGTGCAGGTGATCGGGAACTGGCCGCGGCTGTCCCGCCGCCGCGAGGAGGCTTGCGCGGCGATGACCGCCGCCGCCGGCGCCCCCGTCGCCGTCTCCGGCACCACCACCGACGCGCTCGGGCTGACCGGCCGGGGCGAGGGCCTGGCCGCGATGGCGACCGCGCTGCTCGTGCCCGCGGACGGCGGCTCCGGGACCGGCCGCGCCCCCGAGCAGACCCGCCCCGAGGAGGACCGCGCGTGACCACCACCTCCCGCTCCGAACAGTCCCCGCTGCCCGTCCGCGCCCCGGACGTCGAGCAGGCCGCGGAGCGCCTGGGCACGACGGTGCGCCGCACCCCGCTCGAGCACAGCGAGCGCCTGAGCGCCCTGGCCGGGGCGGACGTCTGGCTCAAGCGCGAGGACCTCCAGCCCGTGCGCTCCTACAAGCTGCGCGGCGCACACCTCTTCCTCGACTCCCTCGACGCCGACCAGCGCGAGGCGGGCGTGGTCGCGGCGAGCGCGGGCAACCACGCCCAGGGCGTGGCCCAGGCCTGCCGCACCCTCGGGGTGTCCGGCCGGATCTACGTCCCCAGCACCACGCCGCGGCAGAAGCGCGAGCGGATCACCTCGATCGGCGGGGACCTGGTCGAGCTGGTGCTGATCGGGGACACCTTCGACGACGCCGCGGAGGCCGCGGCCGACGACGCCGAGCGCACCGGCGCGGTGCAGGTCCCTCCCTTCGACCACCCCACGATCATGGCCGGCCAGGGCACCGTCGCGCTCGAGGCCGCCGAGCAGCTGCGCGAGGAGCACGGCCGGGAGCTGGGCACGATGGTGCTGCCCGTCGGCGGCGGCGGGCTGCTGGGCGGCTGCGGCGCCTGGCTGCGCGAGCGCTGCCCCTCCACCCGGATCGTCGGCGTCGAGCCCGCCGGCGCGGTCTCGATGGCCGCGGCGGTGCGTGCGGGCCGACCGGTCGCGCTCCACGAGATGGACCGCTTCGTCGACGGCGCGGCGGTGCGCCGCGTGGGCGCGGGCCCGCTGCGGATGGTGCAGGCGATCGGTCCCGAGCTGGTGGCGGTGGACGAGGGCGCGGTGTGCACCCAGATGCTCGAGCTGTACCAGGTCGAGGGGATCATCGCCGAGCCGGCCGGGGCGCTCGCCGCGACCGCGGTGGCGACAAGCGTGATCGAGGGCCTGGCCCGCGCCTGCGAGGACGGCGGGGACGTGGTGGTCGTCGTCTCCGGCGGCAACAACGACGTCTCCCGCTACACCGAGGTGGTCGAGCGGTCCCTCGTCCACGAGGGGCTCAAGCACTACTTCCTGGTGACCTTCCCGCAGGAGCCGGGCGCACTGCGCCGCTTCCTGGACCGGGTGCTGGGTCCGGACGACGACATCGTGCTGTTCGACTACATCAAGCGCAACAACCGCGAGGAGGGCCCGGCGCTGGTGGGCCTCGAGATCGGGCACCGCGAGGACCTCGAGCCGCTGATGGCGCGCATGGCGGCCTCGAACATGGGGATCGAGCGGATCGACCCGCACGACCCGATCTACCGCTATCTCACCTGAGCGACCGCTCTCTTCCCTGAGCGGGAGCGCTCCCGGCAGCGGCGGGCGCACGCCCGGGACGCCCCATGCAGAGACCCACGCAGAACGGCGCCCCTGCTCCTCGTGGAGCAGGGGCGCCGTGGCATCGGGCGGCAGGGGGTCTCAGGCCTCGGGATACGCCTCGACGTCGGGCGTGATCTCCGCCGAGCGGGCCTCGACCGCGGAGCGCACGATGTCGTCCAGGCCGTGCTCGGACTTCCAGCCGAGGGTCTTCGCGATGCGGTCGGCGGAGCAGATCAGCCGGGCGGGGTCTCCGGCACGGCGCTCCCCGATCTCGGGGGTGATCTCGATGCCCTTCGCGCGGGCGATCGCCTCGATCACCTCGAGCACGCTCGAGCCCTCGCCGGTGCCGACGTTGAAGGTGCGGTGGGGCCGCTCCTCGCCGCGCAGGTAGTCCAGCGCCGCGATGTGGGCGTGGGCGAGGTCGAGCACGTGGACGTAGTCGCGGATGCAGGTGCCGTCGGGGGTGTCGTAGTCGTCGCCGAAGACGATCGGGGCCTTCCCCTGCTCGAGACGGTCCAGCACGATCGGGACCAGGTTCATCACGGCGGTGTCCGCGAGCTCGGGCCAGCCGGCGCCGGCGACGTTGAAGTAGCGCAGGGCGACGGTGCGCATGCCGTGGGCGCGCTCGGCGTCGGCCAGCATCCACTCCCCCACGTACTTGGTCGCGCCGTAGGGGTTGATCGGCTGCGGGGCGAGGTCCTCGGTGACCAGGTCCACGTCCGGTACACCGTAGACGGCGGCGGAGGAGGAGAAGACCACGTCCCGCACCCCGGCGCTCGCACAGGCCGCGAGCACGTTGGCCAGGCCCGCGATGTTGTCGTGCCAGTACATCTCCGGGTTCTCGACGGACTCCCCGACCTGCTTGTGGGCGGCGAAGTGGATCACCGAGTCCGCGCCGGAGGCCCGCAGGTGGAAGGCGAGCTTCTCGCGCGCATCGGGCAGGGTGACGTCGAGCTCGATGAGCTCGGCCCCCTCCGTCCGGCTGCGCAGGCCGGTCGAGAGGTCGTCGACCACGACCACCTGCTGCCCCTGCTCCAGGAGGAGTCGCACCACGTGCGACCCGATGTATCCGGCACCACCGATCACGAGAGTCGTCATGGTCCGAAGCCTACCGGCCACGACGGGGCGGACCGGAACGGGGCCATGCCGCCATGCCGCTCCGGCCCGCCGCGCGGCCCGGCTCAGCTCCAGGAGCTGGCGACCGGACGGCCCTCGGCATAGCCGGCGGCGCTCTGCAGCCCGACCACGGCCCGCTCGCGGAACTCCTCGGTGCTGGCCGCACCCGCGTAGGTGAAGGAGGAGCGCACCCCGGCGGTGATCTCGTCGAGGAGGTCCTCGACGCCGCCGCGGCCGTCGGCGAGGTACATCCGGGAGGTGGAGATCCCCTCCTCGAACAGGCCCTTGCGGGCCCGGGCGAAGGCGTCCTCGTGGGCGGTGCGATGGGAGACGGCCCGCTTGGAGGCCATGCCGAAGGACTCCTTGTAGCGTCGGCCGGACTCGTCGGTGCGCATCTGCCCGGGCGACTCGTAGGTGCCCGCGAACCAGGAGCCGATCATCACGTTCGAAGCACCGGCGGCGAGGGCGAGGGCGACGTCGCGCGGGTGGCGCACACCGCCGTCGGCCCAGACGCTGCCGCCCAGGCGGCGGGCCTCGGCCGCGCACTCGAGCACGGCGGAGAACTGGGGGCGGCCGACGCCGGTCATCATGCGGGTGGTGCACATGGCGCCCGGGCCCACGCCGACCTTGACGATGTCGGCGCCGGCCTCGATCAGCTCGCGGGTGCCCTCGGCGGTGACGATGTTGCCCGCGGCCAGGCGCACGGCCGTCCCCTCGCGGGGGCCGAGCTCGGCCCGGGCGGTGCGGATCGCCTCGATCATCTTGTCCTGGTGGCCGTGGGCTGTGTCCAGCACGATCACGTCCGCGCCGACGTTGACGAGGTCGCGGACCCTGCCCGCGACGTCGGCGTTGATCCCGACGGCGACGGCGATGCGCAGGCGGCCCTCGGCGTCGGTGGCGGGGCGGTAGATGGTCGAGCGGAGCACGCCGGTGGCGGTGAGCACTCCGCGCAGCGCGCCCTCCGCGTCCACGACCACGGCGGCGTCGTGGTGCGTCGCGGCGATGCGAGCGTGCAGGCGCGAGGGCTCGACCTCGAGGTCCTCGGGGGTCAGGATCGGCACGTCGGTGCTGAGCTCGTCGCCGACCTGGGCGAAGGAGTCCCGACCGGCGATCTCCTCGGCGGAGATGGTGCCGAGGGGGCGGCGGTCCTCGTCGATCACGACCACGATGCCGTGGGGACGCTTGGGCAGCAGGTCCGCGGCCTGGCCGAGGGTGCCGTCGACGGTCAGGGTGAGCGGGTGGTCCACGAGCAGGTCCCGGGACTTCACGGAGCGGACGATCGAGTCGATGCGCTCGGGGGCGAGGTCCTGGGGAAGGACGGCGAGGCCGCCGCGGCGCGCCATGACCTCCGCCATGCGACGTCCTGTGACAGCGGTCATGTTCGCGGCGATCAGCGGGATCGTGGTGCCGGTGCCGTCGTCGCTGCCGAGGTCGACGTCGAAGCGGGAGGTGATCGCGGAACGACCGGGCAGGAAGAAGCAGTCGTCGTAGGTCAGGTCGGTCGTCGGGGTATGGATCAGGCGCATGGGCACCATGCTACGTACGGTGCGTGACAGCGGTCCCGTGCGGTGCCCGGGAGCGGACCTCCACGAGGTCCACACAGCGATCTGTGCGTCCTGTCGCAGGCATATCCCTAGGATGTGGCGTATGACGGACCCCTTCTCGGCCCCGCGCCGCAGCCGCCGTCGGTCCGGACGGCACAGGCAGCAACCGGTCCGACGCACGGAATCCACGCCGCTCCCCAAGGAGCAGGCTCGACGGAACCGTGACGCGGCCTTCGGCGCCCCGAACCCCAAGCGCACCTGGATCGACACCCCGGCGGCGCCCGCCTCCGCGCCCTCGGCACCCGAGGCCCCGGCCGACGAGCGGACCGCCGACGCCCGACCTGCTGACGCGCGCCCCTCGGACACTGTGCCCGTCGGCACCGGGCGTGCCGACGCGCGCCCTGCGGACCCGCGGGAGACCGACGCCCGGACCGACGAAGCGCGTCCGGCGGAGGCCCCCGCGCCCCGGGCCACGACTCCCACCAGCTCCTCGCGCACCGTCCGAGGCGCACGGTCCGCATCGCGGGCGTCCGCGGCCTCCTCGACCGGCTCCCTGCCGCACACCGCCGAGCGCCGCTCCTTCCCGGGCGCCGCACCTCGCTCGGACGAGCCTGCCGCGGCGGCCTCTGCGACGAACGGCACCGCGCCCGCTCCGAGCGGGACTGCGGGAGCCGCGACCGCCGCGGCCGGCGCTTCCCGGAGCGACCCGACGAGCTCCGCGACGGAGCGAGGGGCCATGACGGACGCCGCGGCCGAGGCGCCGCGCACCGCGCCGTCCTCCTCGGGTGCGGAACAGACCGGTGCGTCCGCGCCGCGGGGGCCCGAGCGGGCCGTCCCGCGCCGGCCCCGTGGACGGCGCGCCGCCTTCCCCCTCGAGCAGCTCGAGACCTCCGCCGACGGCGGCCCGGGCGCGTCGGCACCGTCCCCGTCCCCGCGCGGACGACGCGCAGCGGGCGTCCCGACCCCGGCCGACGAGGCGACGCCGGCGAGCGCCGCCCCCTCCGGGAGCGGCCCCGCCGCTGCGGCCGCAGGCACCGCGGCGGCTGCCGACGCCTCGCCGCAGGACGCCTGGACCACGTCCGACCAGACACCCGCGCCGGCCGAGGCGCCCCTCGCCCCCGATCATGAGGTCGCCCCCGTCGTCTCCTCCCCCGCGGAGCCCGAGGACGACGCGGAGCACGCCTCCCCCCACGACGAGGAGAACGCCCTCGCGCACGACCGCGCCGCACGCGGCACCGACGAGCCCGGCTCCTCCCCCGCGTCCGCGGCCCCCGCCGGGGACCACGACGCACCGCGGGACGAGGACCGCGAGGGTATCCGTGACCGTCCGGTCGCCGTCGCCGCGGCCGCTCTCGGCGCGGGAGCCGGGGTCTCCGCCGCCGCGAGCTCGGGTGCCGCAGCCTCCGGCGCCGCGAGCACCGGTGACGCCGGCGGCGCGAGCCTCCAGGGCGCCGGCGACGGCGCCGGTCGGGGCGGAGAGGCCTCCGGCGGAGGCCGCAGCGGCTCGGGCGGCTCCGGCGACTCGCGCTCCGGCGGGGACCGTCCCTCGTCGGACGACGGCTCCCTCGCGAAGGTCGCCGGCTGGACCGTGCTGACCTCCGCGCTGCCCGGCTCCGGCCTCGTCACCACGCGGATGCGACAGATCGGCGTCATCATGCTCGCCGTGCTCCTCCTCGCGGTCGCGACGATCGCGGCGGTCCTCGTGATCGGCGACCCGCTACGGATCGCGGCGACGCTGGGCACCCACCGCGGGGTGCTGATCGGCGCGCTCCTCGTGGTGGTGGTCGTCGGCCTCGTGTGGTGCCTGCAGATCGTGCTGGCGAACCTCGCCCAGACCACCAAGGAACGGCTCGAGGGCGCGAAGCGCTATCTCGCGCTCGCCCTGGCGGCCGTGATGGTCATCGCGGTCGCGGTGCCCTTCGGCCGCGGCGTGCAGTCCCTCTGGGCGCTGCAGGGCCTGTTCGGCTCCACGAGCGTCTTCGGCGGCGACGGCGAAGGGCTCGCCGAAGGACCGGACCCGTGGGCAGACACCCCGCGCCTGAACATCATGCTGCTGGGCCAGGACGCCGGCGCCGATCGCACCGGCACCCGCCCCGACACGCTCATGGTCGCCTCGATCGACACGAAGACCGGTCAGACCGCTCTGTTCTCGATCCCCCGCAACCTCGAGAACGTCGAGTTCCCCGAGGGGACGGTCGCCGCGGAGGAGTTCCCCGACGGCTTCGACTACTACGGGAAGAACGAGAACCTCATCAACGCCGTGTGGGCGTGGGCCGAGGAGAACAAGGACCTCTTCCCGGGCGATCCCGAGCCGGGCCTGACCGCGACTCGCTGGGCCGTCGAGGAGACCCTCGGGATCTCCACCGACTACTACGCGATGGTTAACCTCAAGGGCTTCGAGGACCTCGTCAACGCCCTGGGCGGCGTGGACCTCGTCGTCGAGCGGCGGATCCCGATCGGCGGCGGCGCGAGCGAGGTCGAGGGCTACATCGAGCCCGGCGAGCAGAAGCTCGACGGCTACCACGCGCTGTGGTACGCCCGCTCCCGCGAGGGCTCCGACGACTTCAACCGCATGTGCCGCCAGCAGCGCATCGTGCGCGCCGTGAGCGAGGAGGCGGACCCCACCTCCCTCGCGCTGTCCATCCCGCGCCTGGTGACCGCGACCGAGGAGAACATCCAGACCGACATCCCCGTCGGCAACGTGGACGCCTTCGTGGAGCTCGCTCTGCGCATCAAGGACGGCGGCTTCACCTCCTACCCGATCACGCAGGACGTCACCTTCTCCGGGAACCCGGACTGGGAGTACCTCGAGGAGTGGACGGATGCCTCGATCAAGGACTCGATGAAGAACGACCCGCCGGAGTCCGTGGAGGGCGAGACCGAGCCCGGCTCGACCGAGCCCGCGGAGACCGGCGCCCCGCCGGAGGAGGACACCGCCACCACCGAGGAGCCGACCGCCGAGGCGACCACCACGGAGGAGGAGACCACCACCGAGGAATCCACCACCGAGGAGGAGTCCTCGAGCGCGACGACCTCGGCGCCCACCGAGGAGGCCACCCCCACGGACGCGCCGGAGATCGAGCAGGACCCGCTGAAGTCCTGCCTGCCGGGCGCGGAGGGCTGAGGACCTCCCTCGACGCGGAGAACGGGGGCGGCCCGGGGCAGATGCCCCGGGCCGCCCCCGTTCCGTGCGCCGGGAGACCGACGGCGGTCGGTCCACGAGCCGGATCAGTCCACGAGCTCGTTCAGTCCACGAGCTGGAGCAGCGCGTTCTCGATCAGCTCGGGCATCGCCGGGTGGATCCAGTACTGGGTGGTGGCGATGTCTCGGGCGGTCTGCCCGGTGCTCATCGCCTGGATCAGCAGCTGGATCAGCGTCGTCGCCTCGGGGCCGATCAGGTGGGCGCCGAGGATCTCGGTGGTCTCCGCGTCCGCGATGATCTTCGCGAATCCGGTGGTGTCCTCCAGCGCCCAGCCGTAGGCGATCGAGGCGTACTCCTGCACCGCCACGCGCACCTCGCGGCCGCTCGCGCGCGCGGTCTCCTCGTCCATCCCCACCCAGGCGACGTGGGGATGGGTGAACACGCCGCTCGGGACCGGCATCGTGTCGGAGCGCCGCAGCTGCTCGGGGTGCAGCACGTTGTGCCGCACGATCCGCTGCTCGTGGTTCGCGACGTGCTTGAGCTGGTGGGGGCTGGAGAGGTCGCCGAAGGCGAAGACGCCCTCGCGCACCTCTCCCCCGGCGAGGACGCGCTGGTACGCGTCGACCTCGACGCGGCCGTCCTCGGCGACGTCGATCCCCGCGGCCCGCACGTCCAGCAGGTCGGAGTTGGGACGACGACCGACGGCGACGAGCAGCTCCTCGGCCCGCAGCGTCTCCTCGCGGCCCTCTCGCGTGCCCCGCAGCTCGACCCCGTCGGCCGTGCGTCGGGCCGAGGTGGTGTCGAAGCCGGTCACCAAGTGCAGCCGCTCACCGAGGATCTCGGTGAGGCGCGCGGAGATGTCGGCGTCGGCGGCGCGCAGCACCCGCTGCGAGCGGGCGATCAGGGTGACCTCGACGCCGAGCGCGGAGAGCACGTGCGCCATCTCGACGGCGACCACCCCGGAGCCGAGGATCGCGAGGGAGGCGGGCAGCGCCTCCACGCGCATGATCGTGTCGGAGGTGTGCGGGGCGAGCTCCTCGAGCCCGTCGATCGGCGGGAGGACGGGCCGGGAGCCGGCGCCGAGCACGATGGTGTCGGCGGTGATCCGCTGCCGGCTGCCGTCGTTGCCGTCGACGAGCAGCTCCTTCTCCCCCACGAAGCGGGCGGTGCCGCGCAGCAGGGTGAGGTTCGCGTTGTCCTCGTGGTCGCGGCGGTAGGCCTCGCCGCCGGCGGTGATCGGGTCGATGCGCCCGAAGATGCGGTCGCGGATCGCCGGCCAGTCCACGTGCTGCAGCTGCTCGGTCAGGCCGAAGCGGGCCGCGTCCGCGGGGGTCTCCGCGAGATCCGCGGTGTGCACGAACATCTTCGTGGGGATGCAGCCCAGGTTCAGGCAGGTCCCGCCGAACACGCGATCGGGGCCGACGCCCCGATCGATCTGCACGATGGTGCGGTCGGCGAGGTCGGGGCCCGGGAAGGAGTTCGCCGAGCCGGAGCCGATGAGGGCGATGTCGTAATGGGTCGTCTCAGTCACCGCCTCAGGCTAGCCCCGCACCGATGCCGATGATGTGGCCCAGATCCCCCATGGACCGTCAAGTCACACCAAGTCGCACCATGCTCGCCCGGCGCGGGCAAAACCTCGTTCAAAACGAGGGGGCGGCCCTTTCAACTCGGTGTTCCTCCCCGGGGCCCGGCTCCTACCGTGGATGCCACGTCCACAGCCCATCGGCCCGGCACCCGCCCCGCGGTGCGGCCGCGCGGCACGGGAACGGCCTCCCCGCCCGGGGAGCCGGGCACGATCCCCCTCCCCGAGGGTCGTCACCGAAGGACGCACAGACCCCGCAGGACACCCGCCTCGCCCCGAGGCCGTTAGGAACACACCGCATCATGGCTCTGAACAACTCGCACCGCGCGCTCGGCCGCGCCCGCACCCCTCTCCTCCCCGCCCGCCGCGCCGCGGCCGGAGCGGGCGGCGCCGCCGTCCTCGGCTCGGTGCTGCTCGGCACCGCCTTCACCGGCGGCGCCGCCCACGCGAACGACGTGGCGCTGATGGAGGACTCCTCCTCGCAGTCCACCTCCGCCGAGCAGGTCCCGGCCGCCGAGGCCGCCTCCTCCTCGGACGAGACCTCGGCCGAGACGCTGCGCCGCGGCGACTCCGGCGCCTCCGTCGAGCAGCTCCAGTCCGCGCTCAACGACCGCGGCGCCGACCTGCCCGTCACGGGCTTCTTCGGCTCGATGACCGAGGACGCGGTCCAGGACGTCCAGTCCTCCGCCGGCATCGCCGTGGACGGCGTGGTCGGCCCCGACACCCGCGCCGCCCTCGAGGGCGGGAGCGGCTCGGTCGACTCCGGCGCCGAGGCCACCATCTCGACCACCTCCGCCCCCGCCGGCAGCGCCTCGGTCAGCACCGCCTCGACCTCCACCTCCGGCAATGCGATCGTCGACACGGCCCGCAGCGCTCTCGGCACCCCCTACGCCTGGGGCGAGTCCTCGCTCAGCGGCATGGACTGCTCGGGCCTGGTGGCCTACGCCTACGAGGCCGCCGGCATCGACGTGCCCCGCACCAGCAGCCAGCAGGCCGCCGCGGGCACCAGCATCTCGAAGTCCGAGCTGCAGCCCGGCGACCTCGTGGTGTGGCCCGGCCACATCGCGATCTACTCCGGCGACGGCAAGATCATCGACGCCTCCGGCTCCAAGCAGCAGGTCGTCGAGCGCGAGATCTGGGGCAACCCGACCGACTACGTCACCTACCGCTGAGCCGCCGGCTCACCCGCTGAGCCCCGGCTCCCTCGCCGAGGTGCTCCGCACCACCGCGCCGCAGGCCCGGTCCCGTTCCACGGGGCCGGGCCTGCGGCATGTGACGAGTGGGCAGAGGAGGCCGGCCGGCGGCGGGCCGGGCGACAACGCGGCGGGGCGGCGACGGGGCGGGGTGGCAGTATTGCCTCCGGCCCGTGTCCCGCCCGATCCGAGGAGCCCTCATGTCGTCGACCCGTCACCCCGCCGATGCGCACGACGTGATCCGCGTGCGCGGCGCCCGGGAGAACAACCTCCGCGACCTCTCCCTGGACCTGCCCAAGCGGCGGCTGACCGTCTTCACCGGCGTCTCCGGCTCCGGGAAGAGCTCGCTGGTGTTCGGGACGATCGCCGCCGAGTCCCAGCGGATGATCAACGAGACCTACTCCTCCTTCGTGCAGGGCTTCATGCCGCAGCTGGCCCGGCCCGAGGTGGACGACCTCCAGGGCCTGACCACCGCGATCATCGTGGACCAGGAGCGGATGGGCGCGAACGTCCGCTCCACCGTCGGCACCGTCACCGACGCGAACGCGCACCTGCGCACCCTCTACTCCAAGCTCGCCGAGCCGCACGTGGGCGGGCCCGGCGCCTTCTCCTTCAACGTCCCCTCGGTCACCGCCGCGGGCGCGATGACGGTCCAGAAGGGCGCGAGGACCATCGCCGAGAAGACCACCTTCTCCCGCGTGGGCGGGATGTGCCCGCGCTGCGAGGGCATGGGGAAGATCTCCGACGTCGACCTCGCCGAGCTCTACGACGAGGACAGGACCCTCGAGGAGGGCCCCTTCACCATCCCCGGCTACGTGCCCGGCGGCTGGTACGTGAAGATCTTCGCATCCTCCGGCTTCTACCCCGCCGACAAGCCGATCCGGACGTTCACGAAGCGACAGATGCACGACTTCCTGTACAAGGAGCCCACCAAGATCTCGATCGACGGGATGAACATGACCTATGAGGGTCTGATCCCGAAGATCCAGAAGTCGATGCTGAACAAGGACCGCGACGCGATGCAGCCGCACGTGCGCACCTTCGTGGACCGGGCCGTAAAGTTCATCACCTGCCCCGACTGCGAGGGGACGCGACTGGCCGAGCACGCCCGCACCGCCCTGATCGACGGGGTCTCGATCGCCGAGGCGACCTCCTGGCAGATCACCGACCTCGCGAGCTGGGTGGAGCGGCTGCGGGAGCAGCACACCTCCGCGTCCGTCGCCCCGCTGCTGGGGAACCTCTCCGCGCTGCTGGACTCCTTCGTGCGGATCGGGCTCGGCTATCTCTCCCTGGACCGCCCCTCCGGCACCCTCTCCGGCGGCGAGTCCCAGCGCACCCGCATGATCCGCCACCTCGGCTCCGCCCTGACCGACGTCACCTACGTCTTCGACGAGCCGACGATCGGCCTGCACCCCCACGACATCGCGAGCATGAACGCGCTGCTGCTCTCGCTGCGGGACAAGGGCAACACCGTCCTGGTCGTCGAGCACAAGCCCGAGACCATCGCGATCGCCGATCACGTGGTCGACCTCGGCCCGCGCGCCGGCGCCCACGGCGGGCAGCTGCAGTACGAGGGCGATCTCGCCGGTCTGCTCTCCTCCGACACCCTCACGGGCACGCACCTGGAACGTCGGGTCCAGCTCAAGGAGCAGGTGCGCGAGCGCACCGGCGCCCTCGAGATCCGCGGCGCCGACGCGCACAACCTCCGCCGCGTGGACGTCGACGTGCCGCTCGGGGTGCTGACCGTGGTCACGGGCGTGGCCGGGTCCGGCAAGAGCTCCCTGATCCACGGCTCCCTCCCCGCCGGGGAGGACGTCGTGGTGGTGGACCAGAGCGCGATCCGCGGCTCGCGCCGCTCGAACCCCGCCACCTACACCGGTCTGCTCGACCCGATCCGGAAGGCCTTCGCGAAGGCGAACGGGGTCAAGCCCGCCCTGTTCTCCAACAACTCCGAGGGCGCCTGCCCGGTGTGCAAGGGCGCCGGCGTCATCTACACCGAGCTCGGCTTCATGGAGACGGTCTCCACCCCGTGCGAGGAGTGCGAGGGCCGACGCTTCCAGGCCTCCGTGCTCGAGCACACCCTCGGCGAGGGCGAGCAGGCGCGCAGCATCGCCGACGTGCTCGAGATGTCGGTCGAGCAGGCGCGGGAGTTCTTCACCTCCGCCGGCGCGAAGGTGCCCGCGGCCGCGAAGCTGCTGGGGCACATGGAGGACGTCGGCCTCGGCTATCTCACCATCGGACAGCCCCTGACCACCCTCTCCGGAGGCGAGCGTCAGCGCCTGCGGCTCGCCACCCACATGGGAGACAAGGGCGGGATCGTCGTGCTCGACGAGCCGACGACCGGCCTGCACCTGGCCGACGTCGACCAGCTCCTCGCCCTCCTGGACCGCCTCGTCGACTCGGGCAAGACCCTGATCGTCATCGAGCACCACCAGGCCGTGATGGCCCATGCCGACTGGATCATCGACCTGGGCCCCGGGGCGGGCGCCGACGGCGGCCGCGTCGTCTTCGAGGGCACGCCCGCGCAGCTGGTCGAGGAGGCCTCGACCCTCACCGGGAAGCATCTGCGGGAGTACGTCGGCGGCTGAGCGCTCCCGCACCGTCCGAGACCCACCCCTGCCCATCACCCCGAGGAGAGCCCGATGCGCCTCCACCACCTCGACTGCGGCACCCTGCGCACCCCCGTCGGCCGGATGGTCTGCCATGTCCTGCTGCTGGAGGTCGAGGACCGGCTGGTGCTGGTCGACACCGGCTTCGGCACGGAGGACGTGCGCGACCCGCGTCGACCCTCGCCCTCGACCCGGAGGTGCGGATCGTGAACTCCCACGACCTCTCCCTGTTCGAGGAGGCCCGGGCGGCCGGCGGCGCCCCGGGCACGTCGGCCGTCTGACGGGCCCGACGGCGACGGGACGTACGCTGTCCGTCGTGTCCCGTCCCGTCCCCGCCGCCCTGCTCCCCTGGCTCGACGCGCTGCTGTGCCCGCACTGCCGGGAGCCGTTCGCGCTCCCCGAGCGCACCCTCCGCTGCCCGAGCGGCCACAGCTTCGACCTGGCCCGCGCGGGGTACGTCTCGCTGCTGCCCGGCAGCGCCCCCATCAGCGGGGACGACGACGACATGGCCCGGGCCCGGGACTCCTTCCTCTCCACCGGCGCGTACGACGCCCTGCGGGCGCTCACCGCGGATCTTGCCGCCCGGGCGCTCGAGGGCACGGACGATCCGCGCGTGCTCGACATCGGCTGCGGCACCGGCCACTACCTCTCCTCGGTGCTGGACCGCGTCCCCGGGGCGCAGGGGCTCGGCGTGGACACCGCACCGCGGGCCCTGCGCTTCGCCGCCCGCGCCCACGACCGGGCCGCCGCGGCCGGCTGGGACGTGTTCTCGCCCTTCCCCCTGCGGGATGCGGGCGTCGACCTCGTGATGGACGTGTTCGCGCCCCGGAACCCGGCGGAGTTCACGCGGGTGCTGCGCCCGGGCGGGCGCCTGCTCGTGGTGCGGCCCGCGGACGAGCACCTGGCCGAGCTGCGCGAGCACGTGCCGGGGATGGTCCGGCCCGACCCGCGCAAGGAGGAGCGGCTCGCCGAGGCGCTCGCCCCGCACTTCACCGTCGAGGACTCCCGTCCGCTGCGGTTCACGGTCGCCCTCGACGACGCGATGGCCCGGGACCTGGTCGCGATGACCCCCAGCGCCCGGCACGTGGACCTCGCCGCTCTCGATGGCCTCGACGGCCCCGGCGGGGCGCCCCGCGAGGTGACCGTCTCGGTGCTCGCCAGCCTGCACCGTCCGCGCTGAGCGCTCGCCGCTCCCGCCCAGGCTCGGCGCCACCCCTCGCCTAGGCTGAGGGTCCCGTCCGTCCCACCCCAGGAGCATCGTGTCCTCGTCCGCCCCCTTCCGCCGCCGTGCCGCCTTCCTCGACTTCGACGGCACCCTCGCCGAGAGCGGGATCGTCCCGCGCGCCCAGGCCGAGGCGGTGCTCGCCGCCCGCGCGGCCGGCCATGCGGTCCTGCTGAGCACCGGGCGGCCCGCCTCGATCGTCGCCTCCGACGTCGCCGCGCTGTTCGACGGCATGATCACCTCGGCGGGCGGGCACATTCGGATCGGTGACGAGCTGCTGCGCGATGTGCGCTTCCCCGCCGCGCTCGCCCGGCGCACGGTCGAGGTGCTCGAGGCGCACGGCGCCGCCTACGCGCTCGAGGCGCCCGAGGCTCTGTGGTGCTCGGCCTCGTCGGCCGATCGGCTCGAGCGTCGTCGCCGCGGGGCGCCCGTCCCCTCCGCGGGCGAGCTGGGGCGGGGCTTCGCCGACATCCTCGAGGCGATCTCGGTGCCCGAGGATCCGGCCGCCGTCTCCTTCGCGAAGATCTCGGTGTGGAGCTCGCCGGTGCCGATCGAACAGCTCGCCGCGGAGGTCGGCCCCGAGGTCGGGGCGCTGCCGAACTCGATCTCGGAGGACGGCCGCGGCTCCGGGGAGCTGCACCTCGCCGAGGTCGACAAGGCCGACGGGCTGCGCCTGGCGGCCGAGCACCTGGGGGTGGGCATCGAGGACACGGTCGCGGTGGGCGACGGGGCGAACGATCTGGGGATGCTGCGGGCCGCGGGCACGGGAGTCGCCATCCGCGGTTCCCGTCCCGAGGTGCTCGCCGCGGCGGACATGGAGGTCGCTCCCCCGTCCGGGCACGGCGTGGAGGAGGCGTTCGCCCGCCTCGGCATGCTCTAGCTGCTGCGGCGCAGCCCGATCAGCACGAGCCCCGCGGCGGCGACCAGTGCCCCGGCCCCGAGCATGATGACGCCCTGGGGCATCACCTCGGCGGCGAAGCGCTGCTCGAAGACCTGCACGATCGGGCCGAGGAACACCGCCTGATCGACGGCATCGGGGACGAGGCCCTCGATGCGGGTGGTGAGCAGCCAGGTCGCGAGCCCGGCGAGCACGGCGCCGATCCCGGCGAGGGTGAGCATGAGGCGACGGTGCCCGGCGACGAGGACCGCGAGCACGGCCAGTCCCAGGGCGATCGGCCCGGCCCGGTGCGCCCAGGGGTCCAGCACGGTGGCGCGGTGCAGCAGCGGCACGTCGGGGATGCTGGCGAGGGTCACGCTCGCCTCCCCCGGGCGGGGAAGGTCGTCGATCAGCGGCAGGGTGTCCTCGACCCCGGTGAGCAGGGAGTCGATGAGCGGCAGCAGGTCCACGTCCAGGGGCGAGGCGCCGGGGGTGAACAGCGCACCGTGCAGCTCGACCATCGCCCGGTCCCACACCTCCGTGTAGGCCTCGGTGCCGGTGACCTTCGAGGCCTGCTCCTGGAGGAGCGGCGTGGCCCGGTCGGAGACGAACCCGGGGACGAGCTCGTGGTCCAGCGCCTCGTCCACGGCGCTGTCGGTGAGGGAGCGCTGCAGGGTGGCGTCCTCGGCGAGCGGCTGGGTGATCGCGAGGAACCCCTCCTGGTCCACGACGTTGCGCTCGATCCAGGCCCCGGGCAGCCAGAGGGCGCCGAGCAGCGTCGCCGCGGTCAGCAGCAGGACGGAGAGCAGATCACGCAGGGAGGACACCAGGACACGGTACCGCCGTACCTCTCACCCGTCGCCGTGTCCTCCCCCACGCACGACGACGGCCCCGCCTCGCCCGGGAGGGGCGCGGCGGGGCCGTCGAGGGGCAGGGTCGTTCAGCCGCCGATGCGGATGAAGGTCCAGCTGCCGGAGTAGATGTTGCGCTCGGAGGTGTCCACGCGGCTGTTGCCGGCGTCGACGAACTGGTTGCCACCGGCGTAGATGCCGATGTGACCGGGCTTGTAGACGAGGTCGCCGGGGCGGGCCTCGGAGCGCGGGATCACGGTGCCGGCGGCGGCCTGGTCGCCCGCGCCGCGGGGAAGGCTGATGCCGTGCTGGGCGTAGACCCACTGCACGAAGCCGGAGCAGTCCCATCCCGACGGGGAGGTGCCGCCGTAGACGTAGGGGGTGCCGATGCCGGAGCGGGCGGTGGCGAGGATGGAGCTGCCCTTGGCGGCGGAGGGAGCCGGGGCGGACTCCTCCTGCTCCTCGGAGGAGCTGCTCTCGGAGCGCTCGGAGCTGCGGGACTCGTCCGCGCTGCTCTCCTGCTGCTCGTCCTCGGCCGGCTCCTCGCGCTCGTTGGAGCGGGAGGAGGTCTCCGCGGAGTCGTCCTCGCGGGTCTCGGTCTGCTCCTCGGCGGGCTCGGTCTCCTGCGCCTCGGCCTGCTCCTGCTCGGCCTCCTCCTGCGCGGCCTGCTCGGCGGCCTCGCGCTCGGCGGCCTCGGCGGCGGCGATCTCCTCGGCGGTCGGGCCGACCTCGACGGAGAAGGCGGTGCCGGCGGCGGGGGCGAGGGCGGCGACGGCGGCCTCGTCCCCGGCGCCCTCAGCATCCTCGGCACCGCCCGCGGCGGGGATGCCGACGGCGGGGGCGGCGACGGCGGGCAGCACCGCGGCGCCGGCGTCGGCGCGGGGGGCCTCGGCCTGCGGCTCGGCGGTCGCGGCGGCGGCGCCGCCGAACAGCATCGCCGCGGCCATCGCCGCTCCTGCCCCGGCGCGCCCGGCGCGGGAGACGGGGGTGACGGTGCGCATGGCGCGGCGGTGGGTGTGGTGCACGGTGTTCGACACGAATCGCTCCCAGCCCCGGGCTCAGCCCCCGCGCGTGGTCACGTCTCGCACCCTAATTCTCCGGTGCGCGGTGGGGCTTCCGGAAGGGATGTCGCGGACCTCTGCGCCGCGACACGCCCTCGAGACTAAGGGCTGGTCGCGCCCTCGTCAGGATGACTGGACGCTTCTGGGGAAGGGCTTGACGGAGGCTTTACCCGGCGGCGATCGGGGTCACGTGGAGCTGGTCAGCGTCGAGGTCGCCGAGCGCCACCTCCCCGCCCTCGGGGCCGCGGACGACGACGCTCGCCCCCACCCGCTCCACTGCGAGCCGTGCACCGGGAAGGATGCCGTGACGTGCGAGTTCGCCGAGCAGGTCGACATCGCTCTGGAGTCGCTCGCCGATGCGCTCGAGGCGGACCTCGCGGCTCTGACCGTCCTCGACCGCGCCGCGCAGCTCCTGGACGGCAGAGGTCTCGTCTTTACCCTCGTCCGTGGCCCGGGTCTCCTCGATCCCGAGGGCCGCGAGGCCGGGGATCGGGTTCCCATAGGGGTCGACGTAGGGCGGGGTGATCTGGCGGGCGAGGCGCTTCTCGACCTCGAGGCTCATCACGTGCTCCCAGCGGCAGGCCTCCTCGTGGACGTGGGCGTAGTCCAGCCCGATCACGTCCAGCAGGTGCCGTTCGGCGAGGCGGTGCTTGCGCATGACGTCGGTTGCCACCTCGGTGCCCTCTTCGGTGAGGCGGATGCGCCGCTGGTCGTCGAGGTGGAGCAGCCCGTCGCGCTCCATCCGGGCGACGGTCTGGGAGACGGTGGGTCCGGAGTGCCCGAGCCGCTCGGCGATGCGGGCGCGCATCGGGGCGATGCCGGCCTCGTGGAGCTCGAACACCGTCTTCAGGTACATCTCGGTGGTGTCGATGAGATCTCCGGACACAGGCCCCTCCTCGGTCAGCGCGACTGGCGACGTCCAGCTTATCGGGCGCGACGACGTCGGGCGTCCCGTTCGCCCCGGGCCGAGCCTGCCAGGGCGGGGCTCTCCCACGAGGACCCTCCCCGGACAGCGACGTGCCCCGGACCGTCACCGGTCCGGGGCACGTCGGCCTCGCGCTCAGGAGCGCTGGGCGGGAGGGATCAGGAGAGGCCCTTGATGATCTCGCGCATGAGATCGGCGGTCTCGGTGGGGGTCTTGCCCACCTTGACGCCGGCGGCCTCGAGGGCCTCCTTCTTCGCCTGCGCGGTGCCGGCGGAGCCGGACACGATCGCGCCGGCGTGGCCCATCGTCTTGCCCTCGGGGGCGGTGAAGCCCGCGACGTAGCCGACGACCGGCTTGGTGACGTTGGCCTTGATGTACTCGGCCGCGCGCTCCTCGGCGTCGCCGCCGATCTCGCCGATCATGACGATACCGGCGGTGTCGGGGTCGGCCTCGAAGGCCTTCAGCGCATCGATGTGGGTGGTGCCGATGACCGGGTCGCCGCCGATGCCGATGGCGGTGGTGAAGCCGATGTCGGCCAGCTCGTACATCATCTGGTAGGTCAGGGTGCCGGACTTGGAGACCAGGCCCAGCTTGCCCGCACCGGTGATGTTCGAGGGGGTGATGCCCGCGTTCGACTTGCCGGGGCTGATCAGGCCCGGGCAGTTCGGCCCGATGATGCGGGTCGTGCCCTTGGTCTGCGAGTAGTTGAAGAACTCGGCGGAGTCCTTGACCGGGATGCCCTCGGTGATGATCACCAGGAGCGGGATCTCGGCGTCGATCGCCTCGATCGCGGCGGACTTGGCGAACTTCGGCGGCACGAAGACCACCGAGACGTTCGCGCCGGTGGCCTCCATGGCCTCCGCCACGGTGCCGAAGACGGGCACCTCGGCGCCGCCCTCGAAGGACACGGACTGGCCGGCCTTGCGCGGGTTCACGCCGCCGACGATGTTCGTGCCGGAGTCGAGCATGCGCTGGGAGTGCTTCATGCCCTCCGAGCCCGTCATGCCCTGGACGATGACCTTGCTGTTCTCATCAAGGAAGATAGACATGTCGGGTGCTGCTCACTTTCCTGCGGCGGCGGCCTCGGCGACCTTCGCGGCGCCGCCGTCCATGGTGTCGGCCTGGGTGACGAGGGGGTGGGCGAAGTCCGCGAGGATCTTGCGACCCTCCTCGACGTTGTTGCCGTCGAGGCGGACGACGAGCGGCTTGGTCGCCGCGTCGCCGAGCTTCTTCAGGGCGCCGACGATGCCGTTTGCGACCGCGTCGCACGCGGTGATGCCGCCGAAGACGTTGACGAACACGGCCGAGACCTGCTCGTCGCCGAGGATCACGTCGAGGCCGTTGGCCATGACCTCGGCGCTCGCGCCGCCGCCGATGTCCAGGAAGTTCGCGGGCTTGACGCCGTGCTTCTCGCCGGCGTAGGCGACCACGTCGAGGGTGGACATGACCAGCCCCGCGCCGTTGCCGATGATGCCGACCTCGCCGTCGAGCTTGACGTAGTTGAGGTCCAGGGCCTTCGCCTTGGTCTCCAGCGGGTCCTCGGAGGTGACGTCGACGAGCTCGGCGTGGGCCTCGTGGCGGAACTCGGCGTTGTCGTCCAGGGTGATCTTGCCGTCCAGCGCGACGATGTCGCCGGCGCCGGTCTTGACCAGCGGGTTGACCTCGACGAGGGTCGCGTCCTCCTCGCGGTAGACGTCCCACAGCTTCTGCAGCACGGGGGCGACCTTCGCGCCGGTCTCGGCGTCGAACTTCGCGGCCTCGACGATCTCCTTCGCCTTGGCCTCGTCGATCCCGACGTTCGGGTCGACGGCCACGCGGGCGAGGGCCTCGGGCCGCTCGACGGCGAGCTGCTCGATCTCCATGCCGCCCTCGACCGAGCACATGGCCAGGTAGTTGCGGTTGGCGCGGTCCAGCAGGAGCGAGAAGTAGTACTCCTCGGCGATGTCCGCACCGGCCGCGATCATCACGCGGTGCACGGTGTGGCCCTTGATGTCCATGCCGAGGATCTCGGAGGCCTTCTGCTCCGCCTCCTCGGGGGACTTGGCGACCTTCACGCCGCCGGCCTTGCCACGACCACCGGTCTTCACCTGGGCCTTGACGACGACGACCGGGGTGCCGAGCTTCTCTGCGCCGGCCTTGGCGGCTGCGGGGTCCTCCGCGACGACTCCTCCGAGCACGGGCACGCCGTGCTTCTCGAAGAGATCGCGGGCCTGGTACTCATACAGGTCCACGGGGTGCTTTTCCTCTCGATGTCGGCAGTGGGCGGCAGGCCGCACTGGCCTCGATGCCACCCCTGGGAACACCGCCAGGGTAACGCGTCCGCAGGCCCAGGCGGTCACGGGCCATGGCAGGGAGAGGACTGTGGCGGGACTCTCATCCCGTCCGGCTCGCGTCCAGGCGCCGCGTCTACGATGGGACGATGAGCCGCCGTTCCCGCAGCCTCGTCCAGCGCGTGCGAGACCACCTCGGATTCAGCATCGTCGCCATCGGGGTGCTGTTCATCGTGCTGCGCCTGCTGGGCATGCGCTCGACCCTGGGCGGCTTCGTGCTGTCCGTGGGCATCACCCTCGCGCTGAACGTCGGCCTGTCGTACTACTACGAGCGCCGCGCCCGGAACCCGCGCCCGCAGCGGGAGCCCCGCGGCGGCGGGGACATCCGCTTCCGCGAGGACGACCGGCGCCCCCGGGACGACCGGCGCATCGAGCACCTGGACCCGCGGGACCGCGGCGACTGGCACCGCTGAGGCGAGGAGAGCCATGGCCGACTGGAAGACCTACGTGAAGGCGGCGCGGAACACCGCCCGCAAGCAGGCCCCTGCCGCGAAGGACGCCGCCCGGAGGGCCGGTGACCGTGCCGGCGGCTATGTGCGCGCCGCCGGCCGCGCGGTCGACGAGGGCTGGCGCGAGGACGAGCCGCGCGCGTCGGCCGGAGCCGACGAGAGCGACGAGCGCCGGGAGCCGAGGAGCGAGCGGACCCGCGAGAACTCTTCGGCCGACGACCGCGAGCGTTCCTCGGCCGACGACCGCGGGCACGACCCCCGCGGCGACCGACCCCGCGAGCGCGACACGGACGGCGGGACGCGCACCGCTCAGCGCCCCCGCCCCTCCGGCGCGGAGCTGCGTCGCGAGGCCGCCGCGTACTACGCCGTCGCGAGCCGGCACGTCGAGCGCGCGAACATCTTCCCGCGCATCATGCGCGCCCTGCGCGACGCCCTGCTGATCGGACTCTCGCTGGTGGTGATCTGGGCGGTGCTCGCCGCCGCCGGGATCCCGATCCCCTTCACCACCGTGCTGATCGCCGTGGGGCTGATCGTGGTGGTGAGCTTCGGCGCGGGCCTGTACGCGCAGTGGAAGCGCAGCAGGGAGCGGCTCGACCAGGCCGAGGATCCCCGCGACCGCTGAGCACGCGTCGAGCGCTGCGCGCACCGCTCCCGAGTGAGCATCGGTCCGCCCCGCCCGGGACACGTGACGCCGAGACCGTGACGCGGTGGCCCGAGCGGCCGAGCGCTGTGCCGTGACGTCGGGACCATGGCCGGACGGAGCGTCCTCGGCCCGTCCTAGTCTGGAACGGTCCCTGCCCGTCCCCGACCGGTCGCCTGCCGCCCGGACCGGGATCACGCCTGAGGTGGTCCTGCACCGTGCCGTCCTCCCCTGTCCCGTCGGCTCCCGGGCCGTCATCCTCCGAGCCGTCCTCCCCCGCTCCTGACCCTCGTCCCTCCAGGCGCTCCCCCGCCACCGGGCGCGGTGCCTGGCACCGGCGTGCCGCCCGCCCCGTGATGGGCTGGATGCTCGCGCTGGTCGTGGTGGTCCTGGTGCACCAGTGGCTGCCGCAGGCCCGCTGGCTGATGGTCCACATGGTCACGCTGGGACTGATCACCACCTCGATCATGGTCTGGGGGCAGCACTTCGCCGAGGCGCTGCTGAAGACCCGCCTGGGCGAGGAGTCCCGCCCGCGTCAGCTGGCGAGGCTGCGGCTGCTCACCGCCGGGGTGGTGGCGACGATCGCCGGAATGCTGCCGGGATGGCCGTGGCTGGTGGTGCTCGGCGCGCTGGCGGTCTCCGCGGCGCTGCTCTGGTACGCCGCCGCGCTCGGCGCGCAGATCCGGGCCGCGCTCGCGCCGCGCTTCGCGTTCACGGTCCGAGCGTACGTCGCCGCGGCCTGCCTGCTTCCCGTCGGTGCGCTGCTCGGCGCGGTGATGGCGTTCAGCCCGGGCGAGCCCTGGCAGGGACGGCTGATGCTCGCCCACCAGATCGTGAACGTGCTGGGCTTCGTGGGTCTGACGGTGACGGGCACGCTGCTGACCCTGTGGCCCACCGTGCTGCGCACGCGCATCGAACTCGCCGCGGCGACCCGGGCCGCGGGCGGGCTGCTGGGCATGTTCCTGGCCGTCCTCGGCGCGGTCGCCGGGGCGCTGATCGGCTCGACCCTGCTGGGCTGCGCGGCGCTGCTCGCCTATCTCGGCTCCTTCGCCTGGGTCGCGGCGACGCTCGTGCGGGCCGGGGTGCGCGGCGTGCGCCAGGAGCGCCGGGTGCCGCTCGCCCCGTTCCCGATCCTGTCGATCACCGCGGGGACGGGCTGGTTCTCGCTGACCACCGCCGGGCTGCTGGTGATGTGGTGGCGCTCGGCCGATGCGCAGATGGCGACCTCCCTCGTCGCCGCCGACGTGCAGCAGCTCACCGTCCCCTTCGTCGCCGGCTTCCTGCTGCAGGTGCTGCTGGGGGCGATGAGCCATCTGCTGCCGGTGACCCTCGGCGGCGGCCCCCGCGCGACGACGGCGGCGCTGGCGGTGATGAGCCGCGGCGCGGTGCTGCGCGTGGTGGCGTACAACCTCGTCGTAGCGCTGTTCGTGCTCGCCGAGCGGGGCACGGCCGGCTCCGGGGCGCTGTTCTCCGCCCTCACGCTCGGCACCGCGGAGGTCGCGGGCTTCGGCTCGCTCTCCCGGGTGGTCCTCTCCCTGCTCGGCTTCGCGGTGCTGGTGAGCTTCGTGGTGCTGCTGGTCCTCGCGGTGCGGACGAGCTCGCGGCTGCGCGGCACCGCCGTGCCGCTGCCGACACCGAGCCGCCCCGAGGCCGCCGCATCGGTCTCCCCCGCGCGCAGCGAGCTGCCGTCGCCGTCGGTCGGCCCGTCGCCCTCCGTCGGCCCGCCGCCGTCCGTCGGCCCGCCGACGGGGTCCAGGACCGGGCCCGCTCCCGCCGCCGCAGCGCCCATGGACCGACGCGCGCTGACCGGCGCGCTGCTGGGCCTCGGCTCCGTGCTCGGGGCGACCGCGCTCGGCGGCTCCCTGGACCGCTCCCAGGGCTCGATCCCCGACGCCGCCGGCACCGCGGGCGGCACCGCGGGCGCCGCCGCGGTGACGCCCACCGGGGAGAGCACCACGATCTCGGTGTCCATGGCCGAGATGCGGTTCACGCCCGACCGGCTCGAGGTCCCCGCCGGGAACACCCTGGTCATCGAGCTGAGCAACGACGATCCGCACGACGTGCACGACCTCGTGCTCGCCACCGGCGCGACCTCGGGGCGCCTGCAGCCGGGAGAGTCGCGGGTCCTCGACGGCGGCGTGGTCGCCCATGACATGGAGGGATGGTGCTCGATCGTCGGCCATCGCGCGATGGGCATGACGCTGAGCATCGTCGCGACCGGTGCCGCGGCGGGCACGGCCGCCGACGGGGGCGCCGTGGCCGCGGGATCCGGGGCCGACGAGCTCGCCCGCGTGGGCGCCGACATGATGGCCGCCCCCGGACCGGACGTCGCCGTGCGCGACGCGCGCCTCCCCGCCGCGACGGGTCCGCAGCAGCGGGTCACCCTGGAGGTCGTCGAGGTCGCCGCGGAGATCGCACCGGGCGTGACCATGAACGCGATGACCTACGGCGGCACCGTCGTCGGGCCGGTGCTGCGCTCCGAGCTCGGGGCGCGCCTGACCGTCGACCTGGTCAATCACGGGTCGATGGGGCACTCCCTCGACCTGCACGCCGGCCGCGTCTCCCCCGACGAGGCGATGCGCACGATCCCGCCGGGCGAGCAGCTGGAGTACGCGATCACCACCGACCATGCCGGGATCTGGCTCTACCACTGCTCGACCGTGCCGATGTCGGTGCACCTGTCCGCCGGGATGGTCGGCGCGCTCGTGGTCCCGCCGCCGGAGCTCGCGCCCGTCGAGCGGGAGTACGTGCTGGTGCAGTCGGAGCACTATCTCGTGCCCGCCGGCGCTCCCGGCTCCGAGTCGGCGACGCACGAGGGCGCCCTGCCGGTGAGCCCCGTGAAGATCGCGGCCGAGCGCCCCGACCTCACGGTCTTCAACGGCCATGCCACCCAGTACGTCCACGCCCCGCTCGAGGCGCGGGTGGGCGAGCGGGTGCGGCTGTGGGTGCTCTCCGCGGGCCCGTCGCGCGGGATCTCCTTCCACGTCGTCGGCGGGGTGTTCGACACCGTCTTCAAGGAGGGCGCCTATCTGCTGCGTCCCGGGGACGGGGAGGGCGGCGGGGCGCAGGCGCTCGACCTCGCCGCGGCCCAGGGCGGGTTCGTGGAGCTGGTCTTCGACGAGCCCGGCACCTACACCGCCGTGAACCACTCCTTCGTGGAGATGGAGCGCGGCGCTCGCGCCCTGATCCGCGTCACGGCCTGAGCATTCCCGCGGGCGCGCACCGTCCGTGGCCGGACGTCGCCCGTGCACTGCCGGACGCCCGCCCCTCTCGGAGAGACGGAGGTGCTCGGAGCGGGCGTGGCCGCGGGATACCGTCGGCCCCATGCACGCACCGCCTCCCTCCTCCGGCCTGCACCACCTCGAGCTCTGGACCGCGGACCTCGCCGTCTCGGAGCCGGCCTGGCACTGGCTGATGACCACGCTGGGCTGGCGGGCCGGGCGCGTCGAGGGCTGGGAGCTCGGGCGGATCTGGCGCCACGCCGACGGCTCCTACCTCGTCCTCGAGCAGTCCGAGGACGTGCGCGGCGAGCACGCCGAGAGGCGCGCCCCGGGCATGAACCATCTCGCGCTGCGGGTGCGGGACCGCGAGCTGCTGGACCGGGTCCGACGGGAAGCGCCCGGGCACGGCTGGCAGGAGCTGTTCGCGGAGCACTACCCGCATGCGGGCGGCGGGGGCCACACCGCCTGGTACGCGGAGGACCCGCACGGCATCGAGGTCGAGCTGGTCGCCGGCCCCTGACCGCCGCGGCCCGCCCCTGCGGCGCCCGGTGCTCGGCCCGCGCGCCGCGCTGCTCGGAGCTCGCGTCCGCGCGCCGATCTGCTCAGAGCTTGGTCAGCGGGGCGTAGCGCAGCAGCAGGCGCTTGCGACCGTGGGGATCGCGGAATTGAACCTCGACCTGCGTCTTGTCGCCCTGCCCGGAGACCTCCGCGACCGTGCCCATCCCGAAGGAGTCGTGGGTGACGCGGTCGCCGACGGCGAGCTGCGGGAGCTTGTCCGTGGGCGTCGCTGTGCGACCGGAGCCGAAGCTGGGGCGCTTCACGTCGGAGCGGCCGCCGCCGACCCCGCCGCTGAAGGACGGCCCCCGACCCCCGCCGCGACCGCCGCCGAAGCCGGAGCCGCCGGAGAAGCCTCCGCCGCCGAACCCGGCGCCGCCGAGGGTCGAGCCGGCGCGCGCCACGTCCAGGACCTCCTCCGGCACCTCGTCGAGGAAGCGGCTGGCGGGCATGTACTGGGACTGGCCCCACATCGAGCGCATCTGGGCGCGGGTGAGATAGAGCTTCTCGCGGGCGCGGGTGATGCCCACGTAGGCCAGTCGCCGCTCCTCCTCGAGCTCGTCGGGGTCCTGGAGCGTGCGGTTGTGGGGGAAGGTGCCGTCCTCCATGCCGGTGAGGAACACGACCGGGAACTCGAGACCCTTGGCGGTGTGCAGGGTCATGAGGGTGACGAACTGGTCCTCCTC
The DNA here is from genome assembly GCF_004362645.1 of Brachybacterium sp. AG952. NCBI lineage: Bacteria > Bacillati > Actinomycetota > Actinomycetes > Micrococcales > Dermabacteraceae > Brachybacterium > Brachybacterium sp. AG952. The sequence goes on from NZ_SNXV01000002.1 coordinate 221,234, forward strand.
CCCTGGCAGCTGGTCGGCGTCCGCGACGAGGGAGACCTTCTCCAGGAAGCGGTCCACGAGGCTCGCCTCGGGATCGTCCGGCGCGGTCAGCGCCGCGTCCGGGGCGATGTCGGCGCCGACGGGGTCGGAGGCGGGGGCCGCTCCGGCGACGACCGCGCCGGTCGCCTCGGCGACCGCGTCCGCGGAGCCCGCCGCGGCTGCGTCCGCTGTGCCCTCGGCGGCTGCATCCTCCTCGGCCTCGGCGGCGCCTTCCGCGCCCCCGGCCGCGGCGGCGTCGCCCTCCTCGTCCTCCATCTCGCTGGCGAGCGCGTCGAGCTCCTCCATCTGCGCCTCGAACTCCGCGGCCACGCTGATCAGCTCGGCGAGGTTCTCCAGGCGGGATTCGTCCTGCGGGTCGTCGCTGCCCTGCAGCTCGGCGTAGTAGCCGGAGCGGGTGAGGATCGCCTCGAGCAGCTCGGCGGGGCCGTCGCCGCGCTCGGCCATCGCCTGCAGGTCCTCGAGCATCGCCACGAAGGTGCGCACGGCGTTCAGCGAGCGGGTCGCGATGCCCGGCGCCTCCTCCGCGCGGCGCAGCGCCTCCCCGAAGCTGATCCGGTCCCGCTCGGCGAGCATGGCGATCGCGGCCTCGGCCCGGTCGCCGATCCCGCGCTTGGGGACGTTGAGGATGCGGCGCAGGTTGATCTCGTCGGCGGGGTTGGCGAGCACCTGCAGGTAGGCGATCGCGTCCTTGATCTCGCGCCGCTCGTAGAAGCGCGTGCCGCCCACGACGCGGTACGGCAGGCCCACGCGGATCAGCTGGTCCTCCAGCGCCCGGGACTGGGCGTTGGCGCGGTAGAAGATCGCGATGTCCCCGGCGCGGCGGCCGTCGTCCACGAGCGCGTCGATCTGGCGGCCGATGTAGCGGGCCTCGGACTGCTCGTCGTCGGCGACGTAGAGGGTGATCTGCTCGCCCTCGCCCTGGTCGGTCCAGAGGTTCTTCTCGCGGCGGCCCTGGTTCTCCTCGATCACCGCGTTCGCGGCGGTGAGGATGTTCTGGGTCGAGCGGTAGTTCTGCTCCAGCACGATGGTGCGCGCGGAGGGGAAATCCTGCTCGAACTCGATGATGTTACGGATCGTCGCACCGCGGAAGGCGTAGATCGACTGGTCGGAGTCGCCCACCACGGTGAGATCGGCGCGCGGGTCCTCCCCCACCAGCTCCCGCACCAGCTGGTACTGGGCGGTGTTGGTGTCCTGGTACTCGTCCACCAGCAGGTGGCGGAAGCGGCGCCGGTAGCCCTCGCGGATCGCGGGGTTCTCGCGCAGCAGCGCGACGGTCAGGCCGATCAGGTCGTCGAAGTCGACGGCGTTGGCCTGGCGCAGGCGCTCGGTGTAGTTCGTGAAGATCTTCGCGAGCGTCTTCTCGAACGGGTTCTTCGCGCTCTCGGCCTGATCGGCGAAGTCGATCGGGTCCACGAGGTCGTTCTTCAGCGTCGAGATGCGGGAGGCGAGCGCGCGGGGGGCGTGCTTCTTGGTGTCGAGCTGGAGGTCCTTGGCGATCGTGGTGATCAGGCGCAGCGAGTCGGCGCTGTCGTAGATCGTGAAGGAGCTCTTCAGCCCGGCCGCGGCGGCGTCGCGGCGCAGGATGCGCACGCAGGCGCTGTGGAAGGTGGAGACCCACATCGAGCGGGCGGCGGGGCCGATCAGCTCCTCGACGCGCTCGCGCATCTCGGCGGCGGCCTTGTTGGTGAAGGTGATCGCGAGGATCTCGCCGGGCAGCGCCTCGCCGGCGCGCAGCAGGTGGGCGATGCGTCGGGTGAGCACGCGGGTCTTGCCGGAGCCGGCGCCGGCGACGATCAGCAGCGGGCTGCCCCGGTGCTCGACCGCCTCGCGCTGGGCGGGGTTCAGGCCGTCGACGAGCTCGGCGAGGGCGGGTGAGTCCGCCGGGACCCGCCGACGCGACGGCGCCGGGGCGGGCGGGGCGGCGACGGGCGCGGGCTCCTCCCGCGGCGGCTCGTCCTCGTAGGGCGGCTCCTCCTCGTACGGGGGCTCCTCGTGCTCGGGCGGCGGCTCGCGGTCGAGCAGGTCCGGGGCCTCCTCCTCGTGGTGCGGCTCCTCGCCGTCGGTGCGTCCGTCGGCGCGAGCGTCGTCGTCGGCCGCGGCCCGGGAGGGCGGGGTCGAGGGCGTCACCTGCACGCCGTCCAGGCGGCGGAAGGCGTCGGGCAGCGAGAGGTCGTCGAAGAGTGAGCTCATGAGGCCTCCAGGATAGGCGCGGGGCCCGACAGCGGGTGCGCTGCCGGGCCCCGTGGGGACGGAGGGTCGCGGTGGAGGGGAGGTGGGCTCCCGTCGCCGCGCGCTCCGCCCGCGGCTCCGTCGCTCCGCGGGAGGATCCCCGCGGGGAGCGGATCAGACGAAGACCGCCACGACGATGTTCACGATGATCGCGGTGGGGATGCCGAACCAGACGGCCGAGGGGGTCTCGGTCTGCTTCCTGTTCGCGATGTAGGCGAGGACGGTGGCGACGATCGCCAGGAGCAGCTTGATGCCGAGCTTCATGTGGTTCGGGTCGCCGCCGATGGAGACGAGGGCGGCCAGGACGATGCCGAACACGAGCGCGCCCGCGGTGGCATGGGCCATCCCCTTGTTCGGGACACGGGTGCGGGCGGAGGCGACCCAGGTGCCGAGCGCCACGGCCCAGCAGATCATGTGCAGCACGACGAAGAGCGAGATCAGGAAGGACATGACACCATGTTAGATCCCGGGCCTGGGAACTCCAGGGGCACAGCGTGCGAGAATCACCGCATGTCAGAGGCACCTCCCGGCCCCCAGGACCCCGCACCGGAGCCCCCCGAGAGCGCAGAGCGGGCGGGAGGCACGGAGCGGCCGATGCAGGCGGACCACAGCCCGGAGCGGCTCGCGCTGCTCACCGAGGACCTCGGCTCCGCCCCGCCGGAGCGTCCCGGCGCCGGGCGCCTGCTCGCCGCGGCGGCCTCGGGCCTGCTGGTGATCGCCCTGCTGGTCTGGGGCCTGCCGTGGGCCACCGGCGCGAGCTGGGGCGAGATCGTCGCGAGCCTCGCCGCGCTGCCCTGGTGGTCGGTGCCCGCGATGCTCGTGCTCGGCGCGGGGGCGCTGCTGCTGGAGGCGATGACGGTCCGCGCCGCGGTGCCCGGCTCGCGCCCCTCCCCCGTGCTGCAGGGCCACATCGCCTCCCAGGGCGCCGCGCTCGCCCTGCCGGGCGGGTCCGTGCTGGGCCTGGGACTATTGGCCTGGGTCCTGCGTCGCAGCGGGATCGCCCTGCCCGTGGTGCTCACCGGCATCCTCGCCGCCTCGCTGGTCGAGATGGCGATCACCTCGGTGCTGGTGCCGCTGCTGGGCGCCGGCTCCTACCTGCTCGGCTCCGCCCTCACCCCGGCCGGCACGCTCGCCGCCGGCTGGCTGTGGGCGGCCGCCGTCGCCGCGGCCGGCGCCGTGATCGCCCTCGTCCTCAGCGCGGTGCTGCTGCGCCGCGGCGTGCTCACGGCGCTGCTCGCGCAGGCCGACGGGATGCTCCCCGCCGGGGCGTCGGCGGAGATCCTCCATCAGCGGGAGGCGCTGGTGGGGATGCTGCGGCGTCGGCTCCCCGCCCTCGCGCTGCCCACGCTCGCGGCGCGGACGCTCCAGCTCGCCGCCCTGTGGCTCGCGATCGAGTCGGTCGGCGCCGAGGTGCCCGCGCTGTTCGTCCTCGCCGTCTTCGCGCTGGGGAGGGTGCTCGCGCTGGTGCCGCTGACGCCGGGCGGGGCGGGGATCTCCGAGACCGTCAGCGGGGCGGCGCTGGTCGGCCTCGGGGTGGGCTCGGCCGATGCCGCCGCGGCGATGCTCCTGCTGCTGGTCGCGATGCTGGTGGTGCCGCTGCTGGCCGGGGCGGTCGCGGTGCCCGCGGCGCTCACGCGGACCCCCGCGCGGCGCTGACGCGTCCCGCGGCGGCCGCGCGGGCGTCGTGCCAGCACCGACCGGGTCCAGGACCGGCCCGCGCCGCGGCTCAGCCCTCGTCGTCCTCGTCGAAGTCGGGGGTCTCGATGCCGAGGGCGGAGGAGGGATGCGCGAGGAACCCCTCCTGGACGCTCGGCTGCAGCGGGAAGCCGCCGATGCTCGCCCCGTGCTCGGTGCCGACGAAGGCGGGCTCGGCGGCGACGACAGCGGCGACCTCGTGCACGTGACGGCTCGCTTCCCTGCCGCGTCCCAGGAAGCCGGCGCCGGTGTAGCCACCCATGCGGCGGCCGCTGAGCCGCTCCGCCCGGACCGCCTCCTGATCGAGTTGCCTCGCGGCCGCGCGCAGGCCCGTGGCCAGGCGTCCCAGCTCCGGATGCTCCTCGCGGATCCAGCGCTCGTGGACCCGCTCCCCGATCCCCCGGACCTCGGGCGCCTCGGCGCGACCGACCTCGGCCAGCGTGTTCGCCAGGCGCAGGCGCAGGAGGGTGAGCCGATCCGCTCCACGGCGCTGGGCATCGGCGAGGGCTCTGAGGCCATGGGTGTCCGCGGTCATCGCGCTACTCCTTGTCACGAGGTCTCGGGGGTCACGAGGCCCCGGTCTCGGAGGCGTCGGGTCCCGCGGTGCGGCCTGTCCTGGTCATCGTAGGCGCTGCGAGCAGATCCGTGGCCAGCCAGTCGTCGAGGATCTCGATCGCCGTCGCCCGCACCGGCGGATCGGAGAGGAAGACGTCGTGACGCGCCCCGGTGACGGGCACGACCCGCACCCGGGGGCCGAGCCGTCGCGCGGCCGCGGCGAGGGAGCGCACGTCCAGGACGGTGTCCGCGTGGAGGGGGCGCTCGCCCCGCCTCGAGGTGATCGCGGTGCGGTCGGAGTGCATGACCAGCGCCGGTGCGGCGAGCGGGCCGGCGGCGGCCAGGCGCCGGTGCCCGTCGAGCATCGCCTTGAGGGTGCTGGCGGGGAAGCGGTGGCCCCCGGGAGGCTTCAGCTCGAGGTCGTAGTCGTAGTCCCCGCCCAGGTCACGGTGGGTGGCGCGGGCGTAGGCGTCGTCACCGACGGGAAGGATGGGCCTGCTCCTCAGCCGGCGGGCCAGCAGGTGCACCGGGCGCTCGAGCAGCCTCCGCGTGCCCGGTCCGAGGTGCATCTCGAGCCACGGCGAGTTCAGGGCGAGGCCCCGGACCACGCCCGGATGGCGCAGCGCGTAGAGCGTCGCGACGAGTCCTCCCGCGGAGTGGGCGAGGATCACCGGGGGCGTGCTGCGGCCGATGCGGCGCAGCGAGGCGCCGATCTCCTCGTCGTATCGGCTGAGGTGGTCGATCTCGGTGGGCGTCTGACCGGGCAGGATGCTGCGGCCGTACTTGCGCAGGTCCAGGCCCCAGACGTCGTGGCCGCGGGCGCCGAGGTGGTCCATCAGGTCCCGGTCGAAGACGTAGTCCGACCAGCCGTGCATGAGCAGCACGGGCGGGGTCCGATCGGCGCGGGGAGCGTCGCCCGGGACGGGCTCGCGATGGATGAGGCTCGCCCGCAGCGGTCCCTCGTCGTCGCTGCCGAGGTCGATCCGGTGGAGCGTGTAGCCCGCTCCGAGCACCGGGTCGGTGCTCACACGTCCTTGGAGCTCTCCCGCAGCAGCTCGACGACCTCGCCGCGGCGGTAGCGGCGGTGACCGCCGAGGGTGCGCATGTAGGTGAGCTTGCCCGCCTGGGCCCAGCGCGTGACGGTCTTGGGGTCGACATGGAACATGCTCGCGACCTCCGCGGGCGTCATCAGCTCAGCGGCGTCGTCCCCGTCGGGCACTCCACCGGGGTGCTGATCCGTGGAAGCGTTCATCGAGGAGGAGACCTTTCGCTGGGGGAGACGGCTCGAGACGGGACGGGGGTCCCCACTGCACTCGAGTACCGACACAAGACTACCCGGTAAGGTGTGTGAGCCGGTAAAAGGCGGGCCGCGAAACGCCCAATTCCTTCGCCGGGCAGTGCTCCGCCCGCCGCACCGGGTGCCACGGAAGGGACGTCGGGCACGTCCGGAGGGTCGCGGTTCGCCGTCGGCCGGAGCGACCATGTACTCTGGGCATCCGAAACTAATGCCATCCTCCGGGTCGTCGAGCACACCCGGCACCCGACGCACAGGGGGTCAGATCCATGGGTCGCGGCCGACAGAAAGCCAAGCACACCAAGGTGGCACGGGACCTCAAGTACTACAGCCCGCCGACGGATCTCTCGGCGCTGCAGCGGGAGCTGCAGTCTCAGCGGAGCGAGACCTCCTCCGCCGACGGAGACGACTGGGGCGAGGACGCCGAGGACTGGGCCGACGAGGACGCCCCGTCCGCACATCGCCGCTGAGCAGCGCGCGGCAGGCTCCGCGGAGCACCGTGACACCGCAGGAGGGCCGACCCGATGGGTCGGCCCTCCTGCTGTGTGCGGGGTGGCCGCTCAGGCCCAGCCGGGGTGCTGGCCGGCGAGCATGACCGCGCCGCCCTCGACGCCCTTGGCGCCGGCGACGACGTGCTCGAGCGCATGGCCGGGCTCGGGCAGGGACTCCTCGGCCACGACCTCGCCGATCGCGCGGGCGCCGAGACCGCGTTCGGCGAGCACGGCCAGGACCTGGTCGGCCTGCTCCTGCGCGACCAGGGCGACCATGCCGATGCCCATGTTCAGCGTGCCCTCGAGGTCGAGCTGCGGGACGGAGCCCCACCCGGCGACGCGGGAGAACACGGGGGCCGGCTCCCAGAGGGCGCGGTCCACGCGGGCCGCGAGGCCGTGCGGCATGACCCGGGCGAGATTCGCGGCGAGCCCGCCGCCGGTGACATGGCTGAGGGCGTGGACGGCGCCGGCGGTGCGGGCATCGCGCAGCACGGCCAGGAGGTCCGCGGTGTAGATGCGGGTGGGCTCCAGGAGCTCCTCCCCCAGGGTGCGGCCGAAGTCCTCGACGCGCTGCTCGAGGGTGAGCCCGGCGGCGGAGACCACGGCGCGGACCAGGGAGTACCCGTTGGAGTGCAGGCCGGAGGCGTCCATGCCGATCACGACGTCGCCCTGGCGCACCCGGTCGGGGCCCAGCAGGTCGTCGGCCTCGACCACGCCGACCGCGGCGCCCGCGACGTCGTAGTCCTCGGGGGACATCAGGCCCGGGTGCTCGGCGGTCTCGCCGCCGACGAGGGCGCAGCCCGCGAGGCGGCATCCCTCGGCGATGCCGCGCACGATGTCGGCGATCCGCTCGGGCACCACGGCGCCGCAGGCGATGTAGTCGGTCATCGCCAGCGGGGCGGCGCCGACCACGACGATGTCGTCGACGACCATGCCGACCAGGTCCTGGCCGATCGTGTCGTGCACGTCGAGGGCGCGCGCGATCGCGATCTTCGTGCCGACGCCGTCGGTCGAGGAGGCGAGCAGCGGGCGGCGGTAGTCCTTCAGCGCGGAGACGTCGACCAGCCCGGCGAAGGCGCCGATCCCGCCGAGGACGTCGGGGCCGTGCGTCGCCGCGACGGCCTCCTTCATCAGCTCGACGGCACGGTCGCCCGCAGCGGTGTCGACACCGGCGGAGGCGTAGGTGATCGCATCGCCCGAGGCGGGGCGGGGGGTGGTGTTCATGCGTCCTTCCCGACGGCGGCCGGCTCGCCGGGGCGAGCCTGGAGGATGCCCTGTGCCCGGGCGACGGGCTCCGGCAGGGCGACCGGGTACTTCCCGGAGAAGCAGGCGGTGCACAGCCGCTCCTCGGGCTGGCCGGTGGCGGCGATCATCCCCTCCTCGGAGATGAAGCCGAGGGAGTCCGCGCCGAGCGAGCGGGCGATCTCCTCGATGCCCAGGCCGTTGGCGATGAGCTCGGCCCGGGAGGCGAAGTCGATGCCGTAGAAGCAGGGCCAGCGCACCGGCGGCGAGGAGATCCGCACATGGACCTCGGCGGCGCCGGCCTCGCGCAGCATCCGCACCACGGCGCGCTGGGTGTTGCCGCGCACGATGGAGTCGTCGATGACCACGAGCCGCTTGCCCTGGATCACCTCGCGCAGCGGGTTGAGCTTCAGGCGGATGCCGAGCTGGCGGATGGTCTGGGAGGGCTGGATGAAGGTGCGGCCCACGTAGGCGTTCTTGACCATGCCCTGCCCGTAGGGGATCCCGGACTCCTGGGCGTAGCCGATCGCGGCGGGGGTACCGGACTCGGGGGTGGGGATGACCAGGTCGGCCTCGACGGGGTGCTCGCGGGCGAGCTGGCGGCCCATCTCTGCGCGGGACTCGTTCACACTGCGCCCGGCGATCCGGGTGTCGGGACGGGCGAGGTAGACGTACTCGAACACGCAGCCCTTGGGCTCCGCGGGGACGACCTGCTCGCTGTGCAGGCCCTGTTCGTCGACGATGACCATCTCGCCGGGGGCGACCTCGCGCACGAAGCTCGCGCCGCAGATGTCCAGCGCCGCGGTCTCCGAGGCGATGACCCAGCCGCGCTCGAGCCGGCCCAGCACCAGCGGGCGGATGCCCTGCGGGTCCCGCGCCGCGTACAGCGCGGTCTCGTCCATCAGGGTGAAGCAGTAGGCGCCGCGCAGGCGCGGCATGACGTCGCGCAGCGAGTCGGCGAGGGTGCCCTCGGAGTTCAGCAGTGCGGTGACCAGGGCGGTGTCGGTGGTGTTGCCGCGGGCGAGCTCGCCGGTGCGGGGCGTGCCCTGCCGCTCGTGGATCAGCTCGAGCAGCTCCTCGGTGTTGACGAGGTTGCCGTTGTGGGCGAGCGCCACGGTGCCCTCGTGCCGGGGGCCGAGGGTGGGCTGGGCGTTGGACCAGACGGAGCCGCCAGTGGTCGCGTAGCGGGTGTGCCCGATCGCGATGTGCCCCTGGAGGGTGCCGAGGGAGGCCTCGTCGAAGACCTGGGAGACCAGTCCCATGTCCTTGTAGACCAGGATCTGCGAGCCGTCGGAGGTCGCGATGCCCGCGGACTCCTGGCCGCGGTGCTGCAGCGCGTACAGCCCGTAGTAGGTCAGCTTCGAGACGTCCTCGCCGGGGGCGAAGACGCCGAAGACCCCGCAGGCGTCCTGCGGGCCCTTCTCCCCGGGGAGCAGGTCATGGGAGAGTTTTCCGTCGCCGCGTGCCACCGGTCCATGATGCCACAGCGAGGTCCTGCCCCCGCCGTGCGGTCCGTCTCGCGGGCAGGGCGCGCCAGGCAGGGCGCGGCAGGCAGGGCGCGGCACCCGCCCGCCGACGCGATCCCCGGTGCGGGAGGCGTGCGCTCGACCGCGGGGCGCGTGCACTCGGCCAGAGGATGCGGGCGCTCAGCCGCGGCGGCGGTCCTCGCGACGGTGGCGGCGCGCGTCGACGAACGAGGCGATCGCGGCGAGCGGGAGCCCGATCACGACCATGGCCAGCAGCACGAAGTTCACGACACCGCGGAGGTCGCCGAAGCCGAACAGCGGCACGCTCAGCAGGGCCAGGACCCCGGGCACCAGGAAGGACAGCAGGACCCAGAACCCGAGAGCGGGGGCGCGCCGGCGGCGGACGTAGAGCGCGGTACGCGGACTCCCGGCCTCCCCGGCCCCGTCCGCTGTCCCGTCCGCCTCGGCCGGCGTCCCGTCGGCCCCCGTCGTCGCGACCGACGTCTCGTCCTCGGCCCGTGCGCGGCTCGTCGCCGAGGCGTCGGCGTCGGTCAGGTCAGCGTCGGGGGTCGCGTCGACGGCACCCTCCGCGGCGTCCGTGCGGCCCGTCAGGTGCTCGCGATCCTCGTCCTCGGAACGGGTCTGGGGGTTCTCGGTGGTGTTCACGGTGTTCACAGCTCTCCTGCGGCATCGACCGCCGCGGCGACGATCGCCGGGTCGGTCAGGGTCTCGGGGGCGTCGGGCTCGACGGGCGCACCGGGCCGCCGACGGGCGGAGAGGTGCACGGAGCCGACGCCGGAGCGACGGACGAGGTCCACGACGTCGGCGGGGCGGACCCCTCCCCCGGCGCAGATCTCGACGAGGTCCTCGGCGGCGTCGACCATCGCGGAGAGGTCGTCGGCGCCGTCGAGGGCCCGAGCCTGCCCTCCCGAGCTGAGAACTCGGTGGATCCCGAGGCCGATCGCGGCCTGGACGGCGGCGACGCGGGCCTCGCGCGAGGGCATCGCGTCGACGGCGCGGTGCAGGGTGAGGGTCAGTCCGCGGCCGGCGCGCTGGGCGGCGAGGAGGGCGCTGTCGCGCACGGCCTCGAGGGCGGGGAGGTCGAGCTCGCCGGCTTCGGTGAGCACCCCGAGCACGACGCCTGCGGCGCCGGCGTCGACGACGGCGGCCGCCTGGTCCGCCATCCGCTCGATCGCGTCGGCGTCGGCCGCGAACTCGGCCGGCCTGCCGAGGAAGTCCGCGCTGCTCGCGCGGGGGCGGATCAGCACGTGGACGTCGAGGTGGGGCTTCGCGTCCCGGGCGGCGACGAGCTCGCGGGCGCGGCGCACGGCCTGCTCGACGAGCTCGGGCGCGGGGGTGGTGCCGCCGAGGTCGAGGTCCTGGCACAGCTCGATCCGGTCGGCGCCGGCGAGCGCTGCGACCTCGAGGCCGGCGAGGTCCTCCACGGCGATCTCGACGGCGGGGCTCATCGCGTCCCCTCGGCGGTCGGCTCGCCACGGTCCGGGGCCGACCCGTCGACGTTCGGCGCCTCGCCGTCGGCGGGCCGCGCGCCGGTGACGCGGGCGGTGCGGACCGTGCGTCGCGGGCCGGGCAGGGGCAGCAGCTCGGAGAGGTCGCTGCGCTCGCCCGAGGCGGTGACCCGGCCGTCCGCGACGGCGTCGGCCCAGGTCAGCTCGCCGGTGATGAGCGAGAGCCAGGTCGCGGCGTCGGTCTCGACCACGGCGGGCGGGGTGCCGCGGGTGTGGCGGGTGCCGGCGATGGCCTGGACCGCGGCGTAGGGCGGGACCCGCAGCTCCACGGCACCGCCGGGATGCTCCTCGGCGAAGAGCTCCAGGGTGTGCCGCACGGCGGGGGCGAGCACGGGGCGGCGCGCGGCCGCGGGGTCCGTCGCCCAGGCCGCGAGCGCGGCGCGGCCGGCCTCGGGGTCGGTACGGCGGGTCACCACGTCAGGCCGTCGTCTCCGGCAGGAGGTCGTGGACGGCGATGGTGTCGGCGCGGTCCGGGCCCACGCCGATGGCGCTGATGCGGCAGCCGGCGAGCTCCTCGAGACGTCGCACGTAGGCCTGCGCGTTCTCGGGCAGCTCCTCGAAGGTGCGCGCCTCGGAGAGGTCCTCGGTCCAGCCGGGCAGCGTCTCGTAGACCGGCACGGCGTGGTGGAACTCGGTCTGGGTCATCGGCATCTCGCGGTGGATCACGCCGTCCACGTCGTAGCCGGTGCAGATCGGGACCTCGTCGATGCCGGTGAGGACGTCGAGCTTGGTGAGCACGATGTCGGTGAAGCCGTTGATGCGCACCGCGTGGCGGATCATCAGCGCGTCGTACCAGCCGCAGCGGCGGGGGCGGCCGGTGTTCACACCCACCTCGCCGCCGGTCTTCTGGAGGTACTCGCCCCACTTGTCCTCGAGCTCGGTGGGGAACGGTCCGGCGCCCACGCGGGTGGTATACGCCTTGACGATCCCGATCACCCGGTCGATGCGGGTGGGGCCCACGCCGGTGCCCGTCACGGCGCCGCCCGCGGTGGGGTTGGAGCTGGTGACGAAGGGGTAGGTGCCGTGGTCGACGTCGAGGAAGGTGGCCTGGCCGCCCTCCATCAGCACGACCTCACCGCGGTCCAGCGCATCGCCCAGCAGCAGCGTGGTGTCCACGACCATGGGGCGCAGGCGCTCCGCGTAGGAGAGCAGGCCCTCGACGATCTCGTCGACCTCGACGGCGCGGCGGTTGTAGAGCTTGACCAGCAGCTCGTTCTTCTGACGCAGCGCGCCCTCGACCTTCTGGCGCAGGATCGAGGCGTCGTAGAGATCCTGCACACGGATGCCGAGACGGCCCACCTTGTCGATGTAGGCGGGGCCGATGCCGCGCCCGGTGGTGCCGATCGCGCGCTTGCCGAGGAAGCGCTCGGTGACCTTGTCGAGGGTCTGGTGATAGGGCGCGACGATGTGGGCGTTGGCGCTGATGCGCAGACGGGTGGTGTCCACGCCGCGCGACTCGAGCATCCCGATCTCCTCGAACAGCGCCTCGAGGTTCACCACGACGCCGTTGCCGATCACGGGGGTGACCTGCGGGGAGAGAATTCCGGCGGGAAGGAGCTTGAGCTCGAACTTCTCGCCGTCGACGACCACGGTGTGGCCGGCGTTGTTGCCTCCGTTGGGCTTGACGACGTAGTCGACGCGCTCTCCGAGCAGGTCGGTGGCCTTGCCCTTCCCCTCGTCGCCCCACTGGGCTCCGACGATCACGACGGCGGGCATGGCGACTCCTGGGACGAGGGTGCGGGGTGCGGTCGGACGACCGCGAGGATCCTACCAAGCACCGCCCGGGTGCCCGCTCGTCGGGTGACGACCCGCACCGCTCCCGCCGGCTCGATGCGCGGCGGCCCGGGCGGCCGAAGGGGCGGACCGCCCGGGCAGTCGGGCGGTGCCGCCCGTGCGGCTCAGTCGAGCAGGCTCGGGTCCGCCTCGCGCAGGAAGTCGGTGATGCGGTCGGCCTCGGGCTGGTCGCCGAGACGGCGGGAGACCTCTCCCAGCAGCGCCAGCGCCCGCAGCACGCCGCGGTTGGGGGCGTGGGAGGCGGGGATCGGGCCCTGGCCGCGCCAGCCGTTGCGGCGCAGCGCGTCGAGGCCCCGGTGGTAGCCGGTGCGGGCGCAGGCGTAGGCGGTGATCTCGTCGCCGTCGCTCAGCGCGTCCTCGGCGAGGGTGGCCCAGGCCAGAGGGGAGTCCAGATGCCGGGCGACGACCTCGCGCGGCTCGCCCTCGACGAGCTCCTCGGCGACCTGGACGTCGACGAAGTCGTCGGGGAGTCGGGTCTCCGGGATGCCCAGGAGATTCCCGCTGGTGAGGTTATCGGTACGATCAGCCATGCAAGCATCGTAGGCGCAGCCGCCCGATGACCACAGAACAGAGTGAATCGCCCATGTCACACACGCAGGACGGCTCCGAGCTGCTCACCGGGCCCGGAGCCGGTGGGCTGCTCCGCTCGGCCGTCGGCAACTCGGGCGGGGTGCTGCACAGCTGGCAGCTCGACCACGTCGACCACCGCCCCGGCCGCAGCACCAAGGCCCTGTACCGCACCCAGGTCTCCTGGCCCGAGCTGGACGGCCCCCAGGCCCCGGCCCGGGAGGAGCTGTTCGGCGCGAGCGCCCACATCGGGGAGCGCGAGAAGAACCTCTACGTCGCCGAGCAGACCCTGGTGATGACCGACGGGGACATCAACGTGCGCGTGTGGCGCTACCCCCACGATCCGTGGCTGCCGATGCTCCCGCAGGTCTGCTATCCCGACATCGTCGGCCGCACCCTGCACGACCTGGGCGTCTCCCTCGGTCCGGACCCGTCCGAGCCGATCGCGATCGACGTCGTCTCCTACCGTCCCGGCCGGCGCGCCGTGCTGCGCGCCTCCCAGGGCGCCGCGGCCGTGTATCTCAAGGTCATGCAGCCGCACCGCAGCGGCGAGATCGTGGAGCGCCATCAGCGCCTGCTCTCCGCCGGGGTGCCGGTGCCCGAGGTCATCGCGCACCATCAGGGCCTCGTCGTGCTCGCGGAGCTGCCGGGCCGGCCGCTCGCCCGCGCGGTGATCGACGAGGGTGTGGACTCCTGCCGCGCCGAGGACCTGGTCGCGCTGCTGGACCGCCTGCCCGCCTCCATGTACGGCCTGTCGCTGCGGCCGCCGTGGACCGACTCGGTCGAGTTCTACGCGGGGATCGTCGCCTCCGCCGTGCCCGCTCTCGGGCCGCGCCTGGACGCTCTGGTGCGGGAGATCCGCGAGGGCCTGGCCGCGATCGAGCAGCGGATCGACATGCGACCGCACGACGTCGTCCACGGCGACTTCTACGAGGCGCAGGTGTTCGTCCAGGACGGCAGGGTCGTGGGCCTGCTCGACATCGACACCGTCGGCCCGGGTCGCCGCGCCGACGACCTCGCCTGCCTGCTCGCCCATCTCAGCGTCCTGGCCGACTACGGCAACGCCGGGCGCATCGACCGCGGCATGCAGCAGCGGGTCGAGGACGCGATCCGCACCTGGCACGAGACCTTCCAGGAGCGGGTCGATCCGGTGGAGCTCGCACTGCGCTCCGCCGGGGTCGTGCTCTCGCTTGCGACCGGACCGCACCGTCAGCAGGAGGCGGCCTGGGAGGCCGCGACCGAGGCGATCGTGCGCGTGGCCGAGGAGTGGGTCGCCGCCGCACGGCACGCGGAGCGGCAGCGGATCGACCGGGCCGCGGCGGCGCACCCCGTGACACCCGCCCCCGGCCGGCCCGCCGCCCAGCAGCCGGGTCCGGCCGCGGGCGTGCAGCACGCCGCGCAGTCCCATCCGACACAGGGGCCGACGGGCGTGCGGCAGGTCCCCGCCCAGGGCGTGCACGTGCCGAACGGTCCCGGGATCGCACCCCCGTCGGGCTCCTCGGCGGTGCAGCAGTCCGCTCCGCCGCAGCGCTCGGCACCTTCGCAGTCGGCGCCCCACCAGTCGGCCCAGCACCCGTCGGCACCGCAGCACTCGGCGCCGGCGCACCAGTCGGCGCCGCCGCAGTCCGCCCCGCACCAGTCGGCACCGGCTCAGCATTCGGCACCCCCGCCGCAGTCGGCCGCGCCGCAGTACGTCGCCCCGCCGCAGCAGCACGGCGCCCCTGACCGCTCCGCGCCGCCGCAGCAGTTCGACGCACCGGCCCAGCAGTCGGCGCCGCAGCAGTCCGCTCCCCCGCAGGCTGCGTCGCAGCAGTCCGCTCCCCCGACGAACCGCCCGTCCGAGCCGGTCGATCAGCATCCCGAGGACGACTCCCCCACGCAGGAGCGGAGGATCTCCTCGATCCCTCCCCGCTGACCCCGCGTCGGCGAAGCCCGCACCTGTGCCACGATCGGGGCATGCGTGCAGTGCTCCAGAGAGTCGACGGTGCCCGGGTCGAGGTCGAGGGCGAGGTGGTCGGAGAGATCACCGGCGAGGGCCTCGTCGCGCTCGTCGGCGTCACCCATGAGGACGGCCCCGAGCAGGTCGCCACGATCGCCCGGAAGATCGCCGAGCTGCGGATCCTGGACGGCGAGCGCTCGGTCCAGGACACGGGCGCGCAGGTGCTCGTGATCTCGCAGTTCACCCTCTACGCCGACGTGCGCAAGGGGCGCCGTCCGTCCTGGAACGGCGCCGCCCCGGCCCCGGTCGCCGAGTCGCTCGTGCAGCAGGTGGTCGACGCGCTGCGTGAGCGCGGGATCACGGTCGCGACGGGCCGCTTCGGCGCCCACATGCGGGTGGGGCTGACGAACGACGGGCCGGTGACGATCCTGCTCGAGGCCTGAGCACCCGGAGCCTCGGCTGGAGGATCAGCCGCGCAGCATCCGGTGGAGCTCGGGGACCGTCGCGGCGTAGGGCAGGTCGGCGGCGCGCTCGGCGTCCCCGCCGTAGCCCCAGCCCACCAGCACCGCGTCGAGGCCGTGCACGGCGGCACCTTCCGCGTCATGCAGCCGGTCCCCCACCATCACGGCCCCGTCGGCCGCGGAGACGCCGAGCCGCTCGAGGACGCTGGCGATCACCTGCGCCTTGTGGGTGCGGCCCACGGCGAGATCGGTGCCGCCGATCAGGTCGAGGTCCGCGGTGAGGCCCTGGTGCTCCAGCACCCTGCGCGCGGTGGTCTCGGGCTTGTTGGTCGCGATCGCGACGGTGCGGCCGTCGGCCCGCAGCCCGGAGATGAGGTCCGCCATCCCGGCGTAGGGGACGCTGAACGTGTATCCCTCGGCGAGGTAGTGGTCGGTGTAGGCCAGGCGCAGCGCCTCGGCCCGCTCGGCGTCCAGCCCCAGCTCGGAGCGGAAGGAGTCCACCAGCGGCGG
This sequence comes from Brachybacterium sp. AG952, assembly GCF_004362645.1. Taxonomy (NCBI): domain Bacteria; kingdom Bacillati; phylum Actinomycetota; class Actinomycetes; order Micrococcales; family Dermabacteraceae; genus Brachybacterium; species Brachybacterium sp. AG952. Next base: position 237,045 of record NZ_SNXV01000002.1, read on the forward strand.
CCCGATGAAGGACTGCAGGCGCTCCGCACCGGGATGCTCCTCGCCGCAGGCGGCGAAGGCGTGCTCGAGGGCGGCGAGGATGCCGGGCGCCGACTCGACGACGGTGCCGTCCAGGTCCAGCAGCACGACGGGCACGGAGGTGAGATCACGGGAGGTCACTGCGGTCATGGCCCGACCATATCCAGGAGGCCGGTCGTGGGCGCCGGCGGCCCGAGGCGCGAGCACCGGTCCGATGTCCGCCCAGTGGCCACCGATGGCCACCGAATGCACGGCCGGCCTCGGCCCGCGTAGGCTGGGCCCATGACCTACACACTCGTGCTGCTCCGCCACGGCGAGAGCGACTGGAACGCGAAGAACCTGTTCACCGGCTGGGTGGACGTCCCCCTCACCGAGAAGGGACGCCAGGAGGCCACGGAGGGCGGCGACCTCATGAAGGAGGCCGGCATCCTCCCCGATGTCGTGCACACCTCGCTGCAGCGTCGCGCCATCATGACCGCGAACCTCTCCCTGGACGCGGCCGACCGCCACTGGATCCCCGTCAAGCGCGACTGGCGCCTGAACGAGCGCCACTACGGCGCGCTGCAGGGCATGAACAAGTCGGAGATCCGCGAGAAGTACGGCGAGGAGAAGTTCATGGCCTGGCGCCGCTCCTACGACACGCCGCCGCCCGAGATCGAGTTCGGCACCGAGTTCTCCCAGGACCAGGACCCGCAGTACGCCGACCTCGGCGATCAGCTGCCGAAGTCCGAGTGCCTCAAGGACGTCGTCGAGCGCTTCCTCCCCTACTGGGAGGAGGGCATCAAGCCCGACCTCGTCGAGGGGAAGACGGTGCTGATCGCCGCCCACGGCAACTCGCTGCGCGCGCTGGTGAAGTACCTCGACGGTATCTCCGACGAGGAGATCTCGGGTCTCAACATCCCCACCGGCCAGCCGCTGGTCTACGAGCTCGACGAGGACTTCCAGCCCGTCGAGAAGGGCGGCCGCTATCTCGATCCGGTCGCCGCGAAGGCCGCCGCCGAGGCCGTCGCCAACCAGGGCAAGAAGTGATCTGACCTCGCCCGTCGCGAGCGGCGCCCCTCACCTCCGGGTGGGGGCGCCGCTTCTTTTCCGCAGTACGCTCTTCGAGGACTGAGCATGCATCATGGGCGTGAACACCACGCCCTCGAGGAGATCCATGTTCACTCCCCACGTAACCGACGACTCCCGACCACCGCTGCGGCATCTCGATCGTTTCACCGAGCTGTGGGATCCGGCGTCGTACTCGGGGCAGGCGTGGATCGCCCTCTCGGCCACCCAGCTCGAGGACGACGAGGAACGAACGGCGGCACAGAAGCGACGGATCCTCGACGGATGGATCGACCTGCTGTCCGCGGGAGACGCCCCGATCACTCATCTCTATCTCTGCTCCCGAGTCCCCCAGAGACTCCTGGACGCGGTCTCTGGTCTGCCCGATCTGCGTTATCTCGCGGTGAAGTGGGGACCGTACGAGGACCTCGGCCCGCTCTCCGACCTGCACCTCATCGAGGCGCTCCACCTGGGTGGCGCCACTCGGGTCACTACTTTGGCGCCACTGCGACTGCTGCCCGATCTCGTCGAAGTGGACCTTTCCAACGCCTTCCGGCTCGCCGATTTCTCAGAACTCGGCGATCTCACCGCGCTGAGGTATCTCACGCTCGGCACAGGCATCGGGACAGACAGACTCCTGCACATCCCCGACCTCGAGTGGGTCCGGCCCTTGAGGCACCTGCACTGGTTCCATCTGCCGGGAGCGACGATCGACAGTGCTGATCTCTCCCCCGCCGCCGATCTCCCCGAGCTGGCGTATTTCGGAGCGCCCCTCCGATCAACCTGGAGATCTCAGGTCATGGCACTGGCCGAGTGCAATCCTGCGTTCTTGGACATGGCCATGGAATACCAGGCGCTGGAGAAGGGATGACTCCTCGCTCGCGCATGTACAGGTGCAGCGCGGAGTGCAACTACTTCCGCGTCTTCCCTGGGGTCCGGCGAGGTCGCTCTCTCAGCGGCGCTTGCGGGTCCCGAACAGGGAGCGGCTGATCTCGCGGCCGAGCACCGTCCCGGCGGAACGGAGGAAGGACTTCACGGCGGGGTTGCCCATGAGCCCCTCGTCTTTCTTCGCGGGCTTCTTCGCGGCCGGCTCGGCGTCCTTCGCGGAGCCCTTCCCTGCGGCCTCCTTCTCCGCGGCCGCGGCGTCCTCGGCCTCGGCGTCGGCCGCGGCGCGCTTCTGGAGGATCTCGTAGGCGGACTCGTTGTCCACCGCCTCGCCGTACTCGTCCATCAGCGCAGAGGCCGCGGCGGACTCCTTGATGACCTGCTCGCCGGCGGGCTCCATCGAGCTCTCCGGCGCGCGCACCGCGGTGATCGCGACCGGCGTCGGGGCGCCGTCCTCACTCATCACGGTCACGATCGCCTCACCGGTGCCGAGCGCGGGGATGACCTCCTCGAGGTCGTGCTCGGAGGTGGGGAAGGTCTTCGCGGTGGCCTTGAGCGCCTTCGCGTCGTCCGGGGTGAAGGCGCGCAGCGCGTGCTGGACCCGGTTGCCGAGCTGGGCGAGGACGTCGCCGGGGATGTCCTTCGGGGTCTGGGTGACGAAGAAGATGCCCACGCCCTTGGAGCGGATCAGGCGCACAGTCTGGACCACCTGGTCCAGGAACGCCTTGGAGGCGTCCTTGAACAGCAGGTGCGCCTCGTCGAAGAAGAACACCAGCTTGGGCACCTCGGCATCGCCCACCTCGGGCAGCTCCTGGTACAGCTCGGCCAGCATCCACATCATGAAGGTGGAGAACAGCGCCGGGCGGGAGGCGACCCCGGGCAGCTCGAGGCAGGAGATCATGCCCGCGCCGTCCTTCGTGCGCAGCAGCTGCTGGGTGTCGAAGGCGGGCTCGCCGAAGAAGACGTCCGCGCCGGAGGCCTCGAAGGCGGTGAGGCTGCGCAGGATCACGCCCGCGGTCGCGCTCGAGATCCCGCCGATGCCCTTGAGCTCGTCCTTGCCCTCATCGGAGGTGAGGAACTGGATCAGGGCGCGCAGGTCCTTGAGGTCCAGCAGCGCCAGGCCCTGGGAGTCCGCGTAGTGGAAGATCAGCCCGAGCGAGGACTCCTGGGTGGGGTTCAGCTCGAGCACCTTCGCCATCAGCACCGGCCCGAAGTCGCTGACGGTGGTGCGGATCGGGACGCCCTCGCCCTGCCCGCCGAGGGTGAGGAACTCCGTGGGCGCCGCGCGGGAGACCCACTCCTGGCCGCGGGCCGCGGCGCGCGCGGTGAGCTTGTCGGAGGCGGTGCCGGGCACGGCGATGCCGGAGAGATCGCCCTTCATGTCGGCGACGAACACGGCGGCGCCGGCGTGGGCGGCCTGCTCGGCGATGACCTGGAGGGTGCGGGTCTTGCCGGTGCCGGTGGCGCCGGCGATCAGGCCGTGGCGGTTCAGCATCGAGACCGCGAGATTCACCGGCACGCTCGGGTCGGGCTCCTCCCCGTCGAGCATCGCGCCGAGGTGGATGCGCGCACCCTCGAAGCCGTAGGCGGTGCGGATCGCCTCGGCCTCCGCCGAGCTCGCGGGCGGCGCGGCCGGGGCGTCCTGCGTCTCGGGCGCGGCGGGATCCTGCTGCGGGCTGGTCATCGTGGCCTCCTCGCCGGCGCACCGGCACGCTCGTGGTCGGGACGCACCGATCGTAGCGGGAGGATGGGGCTCACCCGTTACCGTGATCACATGAAGCCACCCCCGCCGGCCGAGATCCGCGCCGAGGACGAGCTCGCCGCCGCGGACGTGCGCGTCATGCTCACCGCCCCCTCCCGCACCGCCCTGCTCGAGAATCTCGGGATCACCGACCAGGACGCCTCCGACCTGCTCGCCCTGCTCGACGCCGCCGCGGCCGACGAGGAGGTGCTCGCCGAGGTGACTGCGACAGCGAACCGTCTGCGCGCCGCCGCCGGGCTCGAGGTGCCCGAGGTCGACCTCGCCGCCGAGAAGGACCGCCACGACGCCCTTCAGCAGCACCTCGCCCCCGGGGAGGGCCTGGTCGCGATCCTCGCGCTGCTGGTCTCGACCTCGACGGTGCGCGCCTGGCACGCCGCCCGCGGCCTCACCCCCGAGCAGTCCTGGGAGGTGCTCGCCGACCTCGGCCAGCAGATGCGGGTCCACCGCGCCGGCACGGGGCGCCTGGGCCTCCACCAGCTGAACTGGGTGAGCATGAACTGGGCGGGACGGCTCGTGCACCTCGGGCGTCTCCAGTTCGATCTGCACCGCCAGAGGGTCGCTCTGCTCGCGGGCTCCGGCTCGACGCCGTCGGCCGACGGATCGGCTCCCGCGGCCGACGGGCCGGGCGGACCGGCGGACGGCCCGGTCGCTGCGGCCGCAGGCCCTGCGCCGTCGGCAGGCGACCCCCGCCGCTGGGTGCTCGGCACCCACATCCCGGCGCGCGGCCCGCTGGATCCCGCGGAGGTCGACGCCTCCTTCCCGGCGGCGACCGCGTACTTCACGGAGCACTACCCCGAGCTCGGCGCGGAGCGCGACGCGGAGGAGCCCGCGTTCGGCCATGAGTTCGTGTGCGACTCGTGGCTGCTGAGCGACCAGCTCGCCGAGATCACGGGAGAGGGCTCGAACCTCGCCCGCTTCGCCGCGCGCTGGGAGATGCTCGAGCGCTCCCGGATGGACGACGGGGCGCTCTTCTTCGTATTCGGCCGTCGGCCCCCGGTCGACCTCGCCTCGCTCCCCCGCACCTCGCGCCTCGAGCGCGGGGTCGCCGAGCGCCTCGAGGACGGGCGCGGCTGGACCGGCGGACTCGGCCGCATTCTCCGCTGAGCCCTGCCCACCTCAGCCCGGGCTCGCGCGGCCTCCGGCTCAGATCTCGGTGCCCGACCCGTCGTAGAGAGTGAGCACCTGGTCGAAGGCGCGGACCGGGTCGATGCCGCGCCGCATGGAGATCGCGAACGCGCTGCGGGTCAGGGCGAAGCTCACCTGCACCAGGATCACCGCATGATCGCGGGCGAACTCGCCCTCGAGCGCCTCGGCGAGCTCCTCGACCAGCTCGGTCTGCATCGCCTGGAGGTTTCCACTGGAGACCAGGTGCAGGCTCGGCTCCTGCTCCATGACCTGCTTCTTCAGCTCGCGCAGACCGCGGTCGACGGGGACGTTCGCAATCGCTTCGCGCATCATCGAGCGCATCGCCTCACGCGCCGGCATGACCAGGAGCTTCTCCCGCAACGAGGCGATCGCCTGTGCACCCTCCCCGCCGTTGATCCCGAGGATCGCGGACTCCTTGGTCACCCAGTGGTTGAAGAAGGTGCGGGTGGAGACGCCGGCGCGCTCGGCGATCATCTGCGCCGTGACCGCCGAGAGCCCGTGCTCGACCACCAGCTCGAGGGCGGCGCGGTGCATCGCCATGCGGGTCTGGCGCTTCTTCAGCTCCCGCAGGCCGAGCTCCTCCGAGCCCGCGGGGTCATGGTCATCGGTCGTCTGCGCGGAAGTCACGCCGCCATCCTAGGTCCGACACATCACAAAATCTGCACTCGATGCAATAGTGCAGTCAATGCAACAGTTCTGTAGTGTTGCCGAGGCACAGCCCGACGGGGTGCTGCGGCCGCCTCCCCCACCGCTCACTCCCGAGGACCTCATGACTGCATCCACCACCCGGGCACCGCAGCCGGCCGCTGCGGAGCCCGCCGCCTTCACCGGCCTCGACCGCCAGGGCACGCTCGTCTTCGTCGGGCTCATGCTCGGCATGTTCGTCGCCTCCCTCTCCCAGACCGTCGTCGGCCCCGCCATGCCGCGCATCGTCGCCGAGCTCGGCGGCGTGGAGCACTACAACTGGATCGCGACCGCCGCGATGCTCGTCTCCGCCGTCGCGGTCCCCGTCGTCGGCAAGCTCTCCGACCTCTACGGTCGCCGCTGGTTCTACCTCGGCGGTCTCGCCGTGTTCATGATCGGCTCCGTGCTCGCCGGCCTCGCCCAGGGCTTCTGGTTCCTGGTCTTCGCCCGTGCCGTGCAGGGCCTGGGCATGGGCACCCTGATGCCGCTGAGCCAGACGATCATCGGCGACATCATCCCGCCCCGTCAGCGCGGGAAGTACCAGGGAATCATGGGTGCCGTCTTCGGCGTCACCTCGGTCGCCGGCCCGCTGATCGGCGGTGCGATCACCGACCACCTGGGATGGCGCTGGGCCTTCTTCCTGACCCTCCCGATCGGTGTGGTCGCCTTCGCCTTCATCCTGCGCTTCCTCCACCTGGAGAAGGCCCAGCAGCACGGCAGGGTCGACTACTGGGGCATCCTCACCCTCACCCCCGGGCTCGTGCTCGCGCTGCTGGCCACCACCTGGGGCGGCGGCGACTACGAGTGGACCTCCCCCGTGATCCTGGGGATGTACGCGGTCGCCGCGCTGTTCCTCATCGCGTTCGTGGTGATCGAGACCCGGGTCGAGGAGCCGCTGCTGCCCCTGCACCTGCTGCTTCGCCCGATCGTTGCGCTGTCGGTCGCGGCCTCCTTCGCGATCGCGGTGGCGATGTTCGGCGCGATCATCTACATCCCGGTCTACGCGCAGGGCGTCATGGGCGTCTCCGCGACGAACTCCGGCATGATCCTCGTGCCGCAGTCGCTCGCGATGATCCTCACCTCGATCCTCGTGGGCCTGCTGATCTCGCGCACCGGCCGCTACCGCCCCTTCCTCATCCTGGGCGGCGTGGTGATGGTCGCGGGCTACCTGCTGCTGGCGAACCTCTCCTACGGGGACTCGCAGTGGCACCTGACCCTCGCGATGATCGTCATCGGCCTGGGGCTCGGCCTGTCGATGCAGGTCTACACGCTGGTCGTGCAGAACGCCGTCTCCCGCCGCGAGCTCGGCACCGCGACCGCCGCGATCCAGTTCTTCCGCAACATCGGCTCGACGGTGGGCACCGCCGTGCTCGGCACCGTGATGACCGCCTCGATGTCCACCGCGATCCCCGAGAAGATCGCGGCCCTGCCGCCCGAGCAGCTCGCCGCGCTGCAGAGCACGGGCGGCGAGGTCGACACCAGCACCCTCGAGAACGCGGTGCTGGACCCCACCGCCCTCGCGAAGCTGCCCGAGTTCCTCGTGGACCCGGTGCGCGGCGGGCTGAGCGATGCGATGCACGACGTGTTCCTCACCGCGGTGCCCTTCGCGGTCCTCGCGCTGGTGCTCTCGCTGTTCATCAAGCACGTGCCCCTGCGCGAGACCGTCGAGAGCGCAGAGGACCTGGCCGCGGCCTCCGACGAACAGCTCGTCCCCACCACCACCGGGGCGCTCGCCGCGGTGGGTGCGGCCGAGTCCGTGACCGTCACCGGCGAGACCCGCACGGTCGATCCCGACGCCGACGGGCAGGACGGTGCGGAGCCCACCGCCCGCTGACCCACGCCGTCGCCGCCCCGCGCGACGACGCATCGCGGCACCCGCCGAGAGCACCGATTCCCCGCCCGGACCGGGCGGATCGGTGCTCTCGGCGTTCCCGGACCGGCATGCCGGCGGCCTGCTCCCCGCACGGCGCGGCGAGGCCGGGGCTGCGGCTGGACGCAGCGGCAGTCCCCCCAGCATCAGCGCCCCGATGCCCGGACCCCTCCCGTCCCCGCGTGAAAAGATGGGCGGATGCTGCTCGTCGATCACTTCGCACCCACACTGCCGGCCGCCCTCGAGGGCCGACTCGCCACGCGACTGCCGCTCGCCTCGGACGTGGCCCCCGTGACCGCGCTGCTCACGGCCGCGATGCGCCGCTACGACCCCGAGGCCGCGGTCGACGAGGCAGGACTGCGCTCGCGGATGGTGGGGCTGAAGTCGTGGGCCCGGCGGCAGGTCGTCGTCGTGCCCGCCGGCGCCGACGGCTCCCCCACCCTCGAGCTGCCGCCTCTGGCGTGGATCGCGCTCGAGGACCGCGCGAGCGGGCGCACGAACGTCCAGTTCGTCATCGCCGCCGACGCCCCCGCGCGGGAAGAGCTCGCCGCCTCGCTGCTGGACTGGGCGGTCGAGGTGGGCGGCTCCTTCGCCCGCGCCCGGGGCGTGGAGGCCACCAAGCTCACCACCGACGCGAACGCGCTGGACACCGACCGCTCCCAGCTGCTCGAGGCGGCAGGCTACGAGATGGTCCGCTCCTGGCTGCACATGCGCCGCCCCGTCTCCCCCGAGGAGGCGACCTCACTGCCCACCCCGCGCGAGGGCACCCGGGTCCGGCGCGTGCACCGTCACGAGTTCGGCCTGCCGGTCGCCCAGGACGTCCGCACCGTGCACCGGATGCTCGAGGAGTCGTTCGCCGACCACTGGGGGTCCTACCGCGAGTCCTTCGCCGAGTTCGTCCAGCGCCTGATCGAGGCTCCGTACGAGGCCGACTGGGACCACTGGTGGATCGCGGAGATCGAGCGCGAGGGCCGATGGCTGCCGGCGGGTGGTCTCGTCGCCGCCCCGATCAAGGCCACCGCGACCCGCGGCGAGGGCACGTATCTGGAATACCTCGGGGTGCACCGCAGCGCCCGCGGGCACGGGATCGCGAAGTCCCTGCTGCGGGCCGCGCTGCGCGACGCCGCCGAGCGCGGGCGGACGTTCGTCGACCTCGAGGTGGACGAGGACTCCCCCACCGGCGCGGACCGGATCTATGCCTCGATGGGATGGGAGACCTTCGAGCGGACCCACTCCTGGCATGCGACCGCGCCCTCGCATCCCTCGCGTTTGCTGGAGCCGCCGCCCTCGGCGTGACCCGCCGGCGCACCGGGCAGCACGGCGCCGGTCAGGCGCTGGGCCCGCCGCGCCCGCGCATCCATCGCCAGAGCCGCAGCGGGAACATGCCCAGCAGCGGGGCGCGCTCACCGAGGCGGGCGTCACCGCGCCGGTCGAAGGCCGCGGCGAAGCGCTCCGCCTCGGCTGCGGTGTCGTAGCTCTTCGCGCCTCCGCCTTCTCCGCAGCCCCGCTCGCACTCCCAGCGCATCGTGCGACCTTCGGCGCGGAAGGCAGGCCGGTGGCCGAACACCAGGCACCCTACGGGCGTCATGCTCGATCACCCGTCCCTGCTCCGCCGCGCTCGCCGTCGCCGTCGCCGGGGCCGTCGCCCTCCTGCGCGGTGAGCGGGGTGGCGAGGTCCTCGAGCTCCTGCCCCTCGGCGCGGACGCCGAACACCAGCTCGGCGACGCCGCCGAGGGACATCACCGCCGCGGCGATCAGGAAGCCGATGGCCACCGGAATCCGCTCCCCCGTCTCGATGAGGCTTCCGAACAGCAGCGGGCCGGCGATGCCGCCGGCCGCGGTCCCGAGCGCGTAGAAGAAGGCGATCGCGAGCGCTCGCGTCTCCATCGGGAAGATCTCGCTCACCGTCAGATAGGCGGCGCTGGCGCCGGAGGAGGCCAGGAAGAACGTGATCACCAGCAGGATCATGAAGGCGGTGAGCCCGCCGGTCTGGCTGAGGAACACCCACGCCAGGGGCAGGGTCACCACGGCGCTGCCGAGATAGGCGAGGGTGATCATCGGTTTGCGGCCGACGCTGTCGAAGAAGTGTCCCAGGATCACCGGCCCGGCGAAGTTCGACAGCGCCCAGAAGATGATGAAGAGCGGGGCGAGCGACGCGCCCACGTCGTAGAAGGACGAGAGCAGAACGCCGAGGTTGAAGGTGATGCCGTTGTAGAGGAACGCCTGTCCGACGAACAGCGCCAGGCACAGGATCGAACGCCGCGGATACTTGCGGAACGCGACCGCGGCGATCTCCCGGAACGGGATCGCCCTGCGCTGACGGATCGTGAGCGAGCCCTCCGCCGCGGGCAGCTTCTCGCCCCGTTCCTCCTCGATGCCCTCCTCGATCCCGCGCACGATCCGTTCGGCCTCCTCCTCGCGGCCGTGGATGAACAGCCAGCGGGGGCTCTCCGGCACGTGGCGCCGCACGATCAGCACGCAGATGCCGAGGACCGCGCCGAAGCCGAAGGCCAGTCGCCATCCCAGGTCGATGGGCAGCAGCACCGTGCTGAGCAGCACCAGCGACAGCGCGGAGCCCGCGGCCGAGCCCAGCCAGTAGGAGCCGTTGATGATCAGGTCGACCCGCCCACGCACCCTCGCGGGGATCAGCTCGTCGATCGCGGAGTTGATGGCCGCGTACTCGCCGCCGATCCCGGCGCCGGTCAGGAAGCGGCAGAGGAAGAAGTACCAGGGGGAGAAGGAGAAGGCCGTCGCCACGGTGGCCACGAGGTAGAGCACGAGCGTCCACAGGAAGAGCTTCTTGCGGCCCAGCCGGTCGGTGAGCTGGCCGAAGAAGAGCGCACCGAGGCAGGCGCCGACGATGTAGATGGCACCCGCGACGCCGATCTGGGCGGCGGAGATGTCCAGGCCGCTGCCGTCCTCGGTGAGCCGGGCGGCCACGTTGCCGACCATCGTGACCTCGAGGCCGTCGAGGATCCACACGCTGCCGAGCCCGATCACTACGCGCCAGTGGAAGCGGGACCAGGGCAGGCGGTCCAGCCTCGAGGGCACCTGCGTCGTGATCGTGTCGGTCCCGGCCTCGGCCATCGGTCCGTCCTCCTCGCTCGGGGATGTCGCGGGGCCGACGGAGGACGACCGCTCAGCGACGTCCGGGGAACGTAACCCTTCGCCGCCCGTCGCGGCAAGGCTCCTCCCCGCCGGTCGGTCGGGAACGGCCGATCGGTCGGGAACGTGCGTCGAGGGCCCGACGGCGGGACGACGACGGCGGAGGATCCGGTCCGGAGTCCCCCGCCGTCGTCGCTCCCCCCTCTCCGCGCGGCCGCGACCGCGTCGGATCAGCGGGGGCTCACTCCCACTCGATCGTGCCCGGGGGCTTCGAGGTGATGTCGAGGGTGACGCGGTTGATCTCGGAGACCTCGTTGGTGATGCGGGTCGAGATGCGCGAGAGCACGTCGTAGGGCACCTTGGCCCAGTCCGCGGTCATCGCGTCGTCGCTGGTGACGGGGCGCAGCACGACGGGGTGGCCGTAGGTGCGGCCGTCGCCCTGGACGCCCACCGAGCGCACGTCGGCCAGGAGCACGACGGGGCACTGCCAGATGGTGCGGTCCAGGCCCGCGGCGGTCAGCTCGGCGCGAGCGATCGCGTCGGCCGCGCGCAGGATGTCCAGGCGCTCCTTGGTGACCTCGCCGATGATGCGGATGCCGAGGCCGGGGCCCGGGAAGGGCTGGCGCCAGACGATTTCGTCGGGCAGGCCCAGCTCGGTGCCGACGGCGCGCACCTCGTCCTTGAACAGGGTGCGCAGCGGCTCGACCAGCTCGAAGGAGAGGTCCTCGGGCAGGCCGCCCACGTTGTGGTGGCTCTTGATGTTCGCCGCGCCCTCGCCGCCGCCGGACTCGACGACGTCGGGGTAGAGCGTGCCCTGGACCAGGAATGCCTTGGCCTCGGCGTGGGCCGAGTCGCCCTCGCCCTCGACGACGCCCTGCTCGCGCAGGATCTCCGCCTGGGCCTTCTCGAAGGTGCGGATGAACTCGCGCCCGATGATCTTGCGCTTGGTCTCGGGGTCGGTGACGCCGGCGAGCGCGGTGAGGAACTGCTCCTCGGCGTCGACCATGACGAGCTTCGCCCCGCCGGTGGAGGCGCCGAAGGCCTTCTCGATCTGCTCGGACTCGTCCTGGCGCATCAGGCCGTGGTTCACGTACACGCAGGTGAGGCGGTCGCCGATGGCGCGCTGCACGAGCGCCGCGGCGACGGCGGAGTCCACGCCGCCGGAGAGTCCGCAGATCGCGGTGCCCTCGCCCACCTGGGCGCGGATCCGCTCGACCTGCTCCTCGATGACGTTGCCGGTGGTCCAGGACGGCTCGATGCCCGCGCCGCGGTGGAGGAAGTTCTCCAGCACCTCCTGGCCGCGGTCGGAGTGGCCCACCTCGGGGTGCCACTGCACGCCGTAGAGCCGCTTCTCGCGGTTCTCGAAGGCGGCGACGGGGCTGGCGGAGGAGGTCGCGACGACCTCGAAGCCCTCGGGCGCCGCGGTGACGGAGTCGCCGTGGCTCATCCACACGTTCTGGTCGACGTCCTGGCCGGCGAGCAGCTCGGAGGAGGCGTCGAGGGCCTCGAGGCGGGTCGCGCCGTACTCGCGCACGCCCGTCGGGGAGACGGTGCCGCCGGCCGCCGCGGCCATCGACTGGAAGCCGTAGCAGAGCCCGAGCACCGGCACGCCGGCCTCGAGCAGGGCCGGGTCCAGGCGGGGTGCGCCCTCGGCGTAGACGGAGCTCGGCCCGCCGGAGAGGATGATCGCGCGGGGATCCTTCGCGAGCATCTTCTCGACGGCCATCGAGTGCGGGACGATCTCGGAGTAGACCCGGGCCTCGCGCACGCGACGAGCGATGAGCTGTGCGTACTGGGCGCCGAAGTCGACGACGAGGACGGGGCGCTGGTCGGTGTCGGTCACAGGCGCGAGTCTACGTCGCGCCCGGGCCCCGGGGCGCCGCGGTCCGGCTCCCCCGAGGGCGAGCCTGCTCACGCCGGGCCCGCTCCTCGGGCACGGGCCCGGCACCGCCGCCCCGGTCGGGAGGGCCGGTCGGGAAGGGCCCGGTCACCCGGCGGTCAGACCCGCTCCTGGTCCTGGATCGTGGGGCGCTGCGCGAGATCGGTCTCGACGCGCTGATGGGTCCAGCGCTCGCCGAAGAAGGACAGCACCGGGACGACGCCGAAGAACATCAGCAGCAGCATCCGCGGCAGGCCCCAGCGCATCTTCATCCACAGGTCGAAGCCGAGCACCACGTAGACCATGTAGATCAGGCCGTGGATCGGGGACCACACCGAGGAGACCTGCTCCCAGAACGGGGAGGTCGAGGTGAACCAGGCGTCGCCGCCGAAGACGACATAGCGCATGGTCATGATGCCCACGAGCACCAGCAGCGCGATGCCCTCCACGATGGAGGCCACGCGGAAGCGGGCGAAGGAGGTCCTGGCGGCGACTTCGTCGAGGGGGCGTTCTGCGGGCACGGTCACACGTCCTTGTCGGGGTTCTGCTGGAGGGCGGGGCGGGAGCTCGGGGCGAAGCCCGAGGGGGCGAGTCCGGCGGCGGGTACTGCGCCGTCGGCCTGATCGGCGGCGGCCCGGTCGGCGGGGGCCGCACCGGAGTTCTGGTCGGGACCGGCCGACGGCCCGGTGCGCGGCCCGTCGTCGGAGGCCTCGGCGAGCAGCCTCTCGACCTCCTCGCGACGGTCGTCGAGCTCGTCGCGATAGGCGGTGCGCACCGAGCGCCACCACAGGTACAGGAAGAACACGCCGAACGCCACCCACTGGAAGGAGTAGCCGATGTTCTGCCAGTCCAGGCCGCGGGAGAACTGGGACTCCGCCGCGGGCAGCGCCGTGAGCGGGGCCTCGGCCTCGTCGAGTGAGAGATAGCCGGCGTACATGGGCGAGCCCCACTCGTTGACCAGCAGCGGGGTCGCGATCTCCCGCGCCACCCCGTCGACGACGCCGCCGGAGGCGGACTCGCTCGCCTCGAGGCGTCCGAAGAGGCTGACCTCCCCCTCGGGCGCGGCGGGGGCGAGGGCGGGATCGAGTGCGCCGTCCTCGCCGGTCACGTCCTCGGCGGGCAGCCAGCCGCGGGCCACGGGCAGGCGGGCCTCGGTGCCGTCCTCGAGCTCGACGAGGAAGGCGGTCACCACGATCACGGCGTCCTGCCCCTCGATCCGGCGGCCGGGGACGAGGACCTGCTCGCCGGCGGCGAAGCGTCCGTCGACCGCGACGATGTCGCCGACGATCTCGTTGGTGACGGCGTCGCCTACGCCGACCACCTCGCGGATGTCGCCGATCTGCTGAGGGCCGTCGGCCTTGTCGGTCAGCGCGCGGTGGGCGCGGTCCCACTGCCATCCGGCGAGGAGACCGCACACGATCGTCGCCACGATCATCAGGGCGAGCAGCCCGAGGAATCGGGGGCGGAGGGCGACGCGGAGCATGGCCACCATGGTACGAGCCGGTGCCCGGACGGGACCTGGAGAGGGACCTCGATCACGTCGGGAACCCATCTCGCCCGGGGCCGGGCCGCCCCACCTGCGGCCGCTCCCCGTACCCGAGCCGACGGCTCCCGGCCGGGACTCCCGGCCCCGTGCCACGGGAGGGCCGCGCGCCTATGCTGGGGTCGTGTCGCAGAGTGTCTATATCGCCAGCCCGGAGGGGATGACCGGCAAGTCGATGGTGGCTTTCGGTCTGCTCGAAGCCCTCGCCTCCCGATCCGATCGCGTCGGGGTGTTCCGCCCCGTCGTGCGCTCGACGTCCACGCGCGACTACGCGGTGGACCTGCTCATCCGCCATCCCGCCGTCGACCAGGCCTACGAGGACGCGATCGGGGTGGACCACCAGCTGGTGCTGTCCGATCCGGATGCCGCGCACGAGCGGATCCTCGCCCGCCATCGCGAGCTCGCCGAGCGCTACAGCGTGCTGGTCGTGCTCGGCTCGGACTACGACGACCTCGCCAACCCCACCGAGCTCGCCTTCAACGCCGAGGTCGCCGCCAACATGGGCGCGCCGGTGGTGGTGGTGCTCTCGGGGCTGGACCGCAGCCCGGACCAGATCGGGGCGCTCGCGGCGGTCGCCGTCGGCGAGTTCGGCGGTCACCATGCGATGCCGCTGGCCGTCATCGTCAACCGCGCCGAGGCCGCGTCCCTCGACGCCGTGCGCGAGGCCGTCTCGGCGAAGGTGCCCGGCGCGCTGGTCTCCGCGATCCCGGAGAACCCGGTGATCCTGGCGCCGACGGTGCAGGAGCTGAAGCACGCGGTGGACGGCTCGCTGCTGATGGGCAATCCCGAGTGGCTCGAGCGCGTCTCCGTGGGCACGGTCATCGCGGCGATGAGCCTGCCCAACGTGCTCACCCGTCTCACCGAGAACTGCACCGTGATCGCCCCCGGCGACCGCTACGACCTGCTCCCCGGACTCGTCATGGCGCAGCAGTCGGGCACCTTCCCCGCGCTCTCCTCGATCGTGCTCACGGGCGGCTACGAGGTGCCCGAGGAGGTCGACCGCCTCATCTCCGGCGTGCAGCAGGACCTGCCGATCATCACCTCGGAGCTGTCCACCTTCGACACAGCGGTGCGGATCGCCCGCTCCCGCGGCCGGCTCAGCGCCGCGAGCGCGCAGAAGCTCGACGCGGCGCGCCGCGCGGTCGCCGAGCACCTGCCCACCGAGGAGCTGCTCTCCGCCCTGGAGGTGACCCGCAGCGAGGTGGTCACCCCGATGATGTTCGAGTTCGAGCTGCTGGCCCGCGCCCGCGGGGAGAAGAAGACGATCGTCCTGCCCGAGGGCGAGGACGAGCGGATCCTCGCCGCGGCGGAGTCGATCCTCGCCCGCGGCGTCGCGGACCTGGTGCTGCTCGGCGAGGAGAACACGATCCGCGCCAAGGCCTCCCAGCTCGGCCACGACATCTCCGAGGCGCGCGTGGTCTCCCCGCACGACCCGGAGCACGTCGAGCGCTACGCAGAGGAGTACGCGCGGCTGCGCGCCAAGAAGGGCGTGACCCTCGAGCAGGCCCGCTCGACGGTCCAGGACGTCTCCTACTTCGGCACGATGATGGTGCAGATGGGCGAGGCCGACGGGATGGTCTCCGGCGCGGTCCACTCCACCGCCCACACGATCCGCCCGTCCTTCGAGATCATCAAGACCAGGCCCGGCGCGAAGATCGTCTCCTCGGTGTTCCTGATGGCGCTCGAGGACCGGGTGCTGGTCTACGGCGACTGCGCCGTGAACCCCGACCCCACCGCCGAGCAGCTCGCGGACATCGCGGTGCAGTCCGCGACCACCGCCGCGCAGTTCGGCGTGGACCCGCGGATCGCGATGCTCTCCTACTCCACCGGCACCTCGGGCAGCGGCGCCGACGTGGACAAGGTGCGCGAGGCGACCGAGCTGGTGCGCTCCGCCGACGCGTCGCTCGACGTGGAGGGTCCGATCCAGTACGACGCCGCGGTGGACGCCTCGGTCGCCAAGACCAAGCTGCCGGACTCCTCGGTCGCGGGCCGAGCGACGGTGTTCGTCTTCCCCGACCTCAACACCGGCAACAACACCTACAAGGCCGTGCAGCGCTCGGCCGGCGCGATCGCGATCGGCCCCGTCCTGCAGGGCCTGAACAAGCCGGTCAACGACCTCTCCCGCGGAGCGCTCGTGGACGACATCATCAACACCGTCGTGATCACCGCGATCCAGGCCCAGGCGGCCGACGCGGAGAACGCCTCGACGGAGCCGACGAAGGAGAAGGCATGACCACCTCCGCCCACGCCTCCTCCGACAGCGCCGAGCATCCCCGGACGATCCCGGACGCCGCGACGGTGCTCGTGCTGAACTCGGGCTCCTCCTCGCTGAAGTTCCAGCTGCTGGACCCGATCGCGGAGGAGGTGTTCGCCTCCGGGATCGTCGAGCGGATCGGCCTGGACGACGGCGTCGCGCGGCTGGAGACGGGCTCGGTCACCCAGCCGTTCTCGGGAGAGGTGCCGAACCACGTCGTGGCCATGGAGGTGGTCATGCGGCTGTTCGAGCAGGCGGGGCTCTCCCTCGAGGAGGCGAACGTGGTCGCGGTCGGCCACCGCGTGGTGCAGGGCGGGGCGCGCTTCTCGGCCCCGAAGCTCATCGACTCCTGGGTGCGGGACCAGATCGCGGACCTCGGCGCGCTCGCGCCGCTGCACAACCCCGCGGCGGTCGACGGGATCGACGCGGCCCGCAAGCTGTTCCCCGCGATCCCGCATGTGGCCGTGTTCGACACCGCCTTCTTCACCTCCCTGCCGGAGGCGGCGCGCACCTATGCGCTGAACAAGCAGGTCGCCGACGAGTACCGGATCCGCCGCTACGGTGCCCACGGCACCAGCCACCGCTACGTCTCCGAGCAGGTCACCGCGTACTTCGCCGCGCAGGGGAAGGACACCTCCGCGCTGCGCCAGATCGTGCTCCACCTCGGCAACGGCGCCTCCGCCTCGGCGGTGCGCGGCGGCGAGCCGATGGACACCTCCATGGGGCTCACCCCGCTCGAAGGCCTCGTGATGGGCACCCGCACCGGGGACATCGACCCGGCCGTGTATGCCCATCTCTCCCGCAGCGCAGGGATGGGCATCGACGAGATCGACACCCTGCTGAACAAGCGCTCCGGCATGCAGGGGCTGTGCGGGATGAGCGACTTCAGAGACATCACCGCCGCGATCCGCGACGGGGACCGGGGCGCGGAGCTGGCGATGCAGGTGTACGTGCACCGGCTGCGCAAGTACGTCGGCTCCTACGCCTTCGTGCTCGGCGGCCTCGACGCGATCGCGTTCACCGCCGGGATCGGCGAGAACGTGCCGGAGGTGCGCGAGCGGGTGCTCTCCGGGCTCGAGGGCTTCGGGATCCGCCTGGACCCCGCCCGCAACGCCGAGCGTGCCAAGGGCGTCCGGGTCATCTCGGCCGATGACTCGCCGGTGACGGTGCTGATCGTCCCGACCGACGAGGAGCTCGCGATCGCGCAGCAGGCGCTGGAGGTCGCGCGCTCGAAGCGCTGAGCAGGTCGAGCGGGCGGCGAGGTCGACCCGGCGGAGCACCGCCTCGCGCTCGCACGCGCTCAGGAGCTCGCGTCGGCGTCCGGGGCCTCGTCCTCGTCCAGCACGCTGGTCCCGCTCTCGTAGACGGAGGTCGGCGTGTAGACGCTGTAGGACGACGAGGTCGGGGTGTACAGCGAGCCGACGGCACGCTCGTCCGACGGCGCGGCCTCCGTCGACGCAGCGCCTGATGCCTCAGAATTCCTCGGCGCAGCAGTGGTCGGAGCAGCACCGGTCGGCGCAGCATCGGTCCCAGCGGCACCCGAGGCGGCGGCGCTCGTCGGCGCCGGGTCCGTCCGTGCGGCGTCGGGCGGGACGGCATCGGGAGTCACGGTCCGGGCGGCATCGGGACCGTCCGCCCCGGTCGCGCTCCGTGTCGCGGCGGCCGCGGCGAGCGCCGAGGCCGTCGCGGCGAGGCCCACGGCGCGGGCCGGTTCCTCCGGGCGCGGCGGTCGGGATCGCCCGGCCGGCCCGTCCTTCGCCGCAGCACCGGTGTCCGGCGAGTCCGTGCGAGTCCGCTGTACGCGGCGCACGGTCCGGGTCCGTGTGACGGACGAGCGGGGCTCCCGGCGAGCGGTCCCGATCCAGGAGTCGTCGCCGGGCTCCTCGTCCTTCGCGTTCAGGTGCTTGATGGCCGCGGCGAAGACCCCGACGACCACCAGCATCAGGACGAAGAATCCCTCCATCGTCGCTCCCCCTCGTCCGTCCACCACCGTCGGTCCGCATCGCTGCGGAGCAGGCCCAGTGTGCCAGGCGCCGCCGCCGCGCGACAGGGCTCACTCGCACGATGGCGCTCTCGTCGAGCGCGACGAGCCGCCCCGGTCGGAGGGCGCCGGTCAGCCGCTTCGCTGAATATCCTGTGCTTCGCATCCATGCGTCCTGAGGGGGAACCGATGACCTATCCGCCTGCCTACGGCCCTGCCCACAGCTACGACCCGGCCCCGCGCCGTCGCCGTCGTGGGGTGAAGCGCACTGTCTTCGGCGCGCTCGGGCTCGTCGCCAACGCCGTCGGGCTCGTCGTGATGCCGATCGTCGCAGCGCTCATCGGCAGTGCGATGGTCATCGCCGGGAACACCGAGATGACGCCGCTGGACCCCTCCGGGGACACCTTCCAGGCCTCCTCCTGGTCGATGTACACGATCGCCGCGCCTGCGGACGACCACGGCACGACGAGCTGCGAGATCGAGGGCGCGGACATCTCCGTCTCGCCGTCGGAGGCCCAGGACGTCTCAGTGGGGAGCGTGGACGGCGAGCCCTATTACGACCTCTACGACGTGCAGGTCTACGGCGATCAGGAGGTGAGCGTGACCTGCACGGGCGCCGAGGCCATCGCCCTCTGGGACGCGGGGATGGGAGGCATCCTGGTGAGCCTCGGGATCGGCGTGCTCCTGCCCGTGGTGCTCGGCCTCATCGCGCTGGTGATGACGATCTGGGGGATCATCGCGCTGGTGCGCTCCGCCTGAGCTCCTGCGCCGAGGAGCCTGCAGCTCGAGATCTCGCAGGGATCCCGACGCGAGGAGCTCGCGTCGCGCAACGGCGCGGCAGGCCGTCGCAGGTGTGCCTCCTCGCCGCTCAGCCGAGGGGGTCCGTGGCGCGTCGCTGCGCGGCCTCGAGGCAGGCGACGGCCCAGCCCTGATGGTCGTGGACGAACTCGTCGCGCCAGGTGATGTGGAGCGCCTCCGCCATCTCCCAGCGGTGCTGCGCGCCGAGCTCGCGGAATGTCCCGCCGGGGATCCGCAGACGCTCCCGCTCCCTGTCGGCCTCCCCGTCGTGCACCGCACCCGGGAGATCCCTCGCGGAGGCGATGCGCTCGGAGCCCTCGGACCGCCCCGCTCCCTCGCCGTCACGGGCGCGGGAGCGAGCACGCCCCTTCCTGCTCCGCGTCGCCTCCGTCGCGTCCGCGCGGCGGGGCCGACGCAGCAGGAGCAGGGGCACCTGGACCACGAGCCCCAGGGCGAGGGTGAGCGGGATCAGACCGGAGCCGAGGTCGACCACCCAGCGGATCGAGAACCCCAGCAGGCCCGGCCGCAGCGCCCAGTGGTCCTGGGAGGTGAGGATCCACAGCGCGAGGAAGAACGCGGCCGCGAACAGGTAGTAGGAGCGCCGCAGCTTCGCCTCGAGGCGCTTGTCCTCCTCGGTCATCTCCTCGTCGCTCATCGCCCCTCCTCCCGGTCGCCGTCATCATCGGAGAGGTCGTCCGACGCGTCCTCACCACCCTGTCCGGAGCTGTACAGGGTGGTGGGGGTGTAGACCGAGCCGATGTCGCCGGGGCTCCGCAGCGCGTGATCGGATGCTGCCGGATCCGAGGAGACCGTCGCCTCCCCGCCGACAGGGGCGGACGCCTCGGGATCGGAAGGCACCGCGTCGGAGCGCTCGACGGGCGCGGACTCCCCCACCTCGGTCACCGTCGCTGCCGTCGCCGTCGCGGCCGCCGCCGCGGTCCCCGCCGCCCGGCGGACCTTCGTCGGCCCGTCCCGGCGTGCGCGCAGGATCTCGAGGAAGCCCCGCGCCCCGCCCTCGGTCTCGTAGCGGGTGTGCCAGGGCAGTCCGGCCTCGTCCGCGAGGCCTCGCAGCTCGGCGATCCCGAGCTCGAGCCCTCCCCCGGCGCAGCACCGGCCGCGCCGATGCTGCCGTCGTCGGAGAAGACGAGGGAGCCGAGCCGGTCACGGTCTCGCATCCCGGTGCGCGGCCTCCGGCCCCGGGCACCGCCGTCACGCGCGCGGCCCGTCCGGGAGTCCGTCGTGCCGGGGCGCGTCGCCCGGGTGTCGTCCGCGCGCGAATCGTCCTGCAGACGCCCGGCACCGGCGGCATCGTCGTGCCGGGGCCGTCGGCCGAGCGCGACGGCGGCGGGCAGCACGGCCATGATCAGCACGAGCACCACGATCAGCAGCGGCACGAAGTCGTACCTCGCCCAGGAGGCGAGCCGATGGAGCATGTCGAGGCCGGAGGCCTGCGCGCCGCTGCTCATCAGGGAGGCGAGGAACCGGTGCAGGTACCAGCCCGGTGCCTCGTAGTCCGCACCGTGGAACGGCCCGTACAGCAGCAGCATCACGACGGCGACGCCGAGGAGCCCGAGGCAGAGCACGATGAGCGGCCGGCGACCCCTCCTCGCCGCGGGAGCTGTCATCCCCGTCGTCGTCTCAGACGGTGGTGACGACCTCGACCCGCTGGAACTCCTTGAGGTCGAGATAGCCGGTGGTCGCCATCGCGTGGCGCAGCGCGCCGACGAGGTTGGTGGTGCCGTCGGCGGAGATCGACGGGCCGAAGAGGATCTGCTCGAGCGGGGCGACGGTCCCCACGGGGACGCGGTGGCCGCGGGTGAGCGTGGGGTGGTGCGCCTCGCTGCCCCAATGGTGGCCGCGACCGGGCGCCTCCTCGGCGCGGGCCAGGGCCGCACCGACCATCAGGCCGTCGGCGCCGCAGGCGATCGCCTTGACCAGGTCGCCGCTGCGGCCCAGGCCGCCATCGGCGATGACGTGCACGTAGCGGCCGCCGGACTCGTCCATGTAGTCGCGTCGGGCGGCGGCGACGTCGGCGACGGCGCTGGCGAGCGGGACCTGGATGCCGAGGGTCTCGCGGGTGGTCTGCGAGGCGCCGCCGCCGAAGCCGACGAGCACGCCCGCGGCGCCGGTGCGCATCAGGTGCAGGGCCGCGGTGTAGGTCGCGCAGCCGCCGACGATGACGGGGACGTCGAGCTCGTAGATGAACCGCTTGAGGTTCAGCGGCTCACGGCCGGTGGAGACGTGCTCGGCGGAGACGGTGGTGCCGCGGATGAAGAAGAGGTCCACGCCCGCGTCGACGACCGTCTTCCAGTGCTCCTGGGTGCGCTGCGGGGAGAGGGAGCCGGCCGCGGTCACGCCCGCGTCGCGCAGCTGCTGGATGCGGTCGCGGATCAGCTCGGGCTTGATCGGCTCCTCGTAGACTCTGCGCATCACCTCGACCACGCCCTCCTCGGAGGCGGCGGCGATCCGATCGAACTGCGCGGAGGGGTCCTCGTAGCGGGTCCACAGCCCCTCGAGATCCAGCACGCCGAGTCCGCCGTGCTCGCCGAGCGCGATCGCGGTCTCGGGGGACATCAGGGAGTCCATCGGGGCGGCGAAGATCGGGATGTCGAAGTGGTAGGCGTCCACCTGCCAGGCGGTGGAGACGTCCTCCGGGTCCCGGGTGCGTCGGGAGGGGACCACCGCCACGTCGTCGAAGCTGTAGCTGCGGCGTCCCCGCTTGTTGCGGCCGATCTCGATCTCGCTCATCACACCGGGGAGTCTACCGATCCCGGGGACCGCGGCGGGCCGGCCGTCGGGGTGGGACGCCGCCCCCGGATCGTCACAGCGGCCAGGCGGTGTTCACGTCCGGGGTCCTGCCCTTCTTCGTGAGCCACTCGTTCATGCCCTCGGCCCAGCGCCCATGCCAGCCCACCTGCTCGCGGTGGAGCTCCGCGAGGGGGGAGGAGGCGACCTGCGGGTACTTCGCGGCGATCGCGCGGACCACGTCCAGGGTGGCGGAGACGTCGACGTCGGCGGTGTGGAGGCGGCCGTCCTGCTCGAGGCCGTAGTGGGCGAGGACGTCGGTGAGGGTGCGCTTGCCCTTGCGGTAGCGGTCCACGCCGCGGTCGATGACGAGCCCGTCGATCACGGGCGCGATGTCGTGGCCGAGCCGCTGGACGAGCGTGGGCAGGCCCAGGCGGGTCAGCTCGTTCTCGAGGATCGCCAGGTCGAAGCCGATGTTGAAGGCGACCAGCGGCACGTCCTTCCCGAGCGCCTCGACGATCATGCCCGCGACCTCGTCGAGCGCCTCGGCGGGCTGCATGCCGTGCTCGCGGGCGTGCTCGGTGCTGATCCCGTGCACGCGCTGGGCGGGCTCGGGGATCTCCACCCCCGGGTCGATCAGCCAGGTCGCGACGGTCTCGTTCTCGCGGCCGGGGCCGACGGAGTGCACGAGCGCGACCGTGACGATCCGGTCCCGCTCGACGTTCGTGCCGGTGGTCTCGGTGTCGAAGCCCAGCAGCGGGGCGTCGATCCAGGAGGGGGTGCTCATGCCCTCAAGACTAGAGCCCGGCGCCCGTGGTCCGTCCCGCACGGCGAGCGCTGTGGACGTGAGGGCCGTGGGGAGGAATGATCACGGGGCACGCCCCGCTTCCCGACCTCGAGGAGACCCGATGACCGCTCCCGCCCTGTACCTGCACCTGCCCGGCACCGCCGCCGAGGCGCTCGAGTTCTACCAGGGGGTCTTCGGCGGGGAGACCTCGACCGCGACCTATGCCGAGTTCGGTCGGACCGACGGCCCCGGCTCCGCGGTCGCCCACGGCACGCTGAGCGGTGCGGTGGACCTGTACGTCTCCGACGCGGGCGAGCACGACGAGCCGTTCTCCGCCCGCGGGCTCATGGTCGCGCTGCTCGGCGCGGCCGAGCCCACCACGCTGCGCACCTGGTTCGCGGCGCTCGCCGAGGGAGGCGACGTGGTCGACCCGCTGCAGCGGCGCGACTGGGGCGCTTCCGACGGCCAGGTCCGCGACCGCTACGGGGTGCTGTGGCTGATCGGCTACGAGCACGGCACGGACCCGACGGCCGACGCCACCAGCACGCAGGGGGACACCACCATCACGCAGGAGTGACCGGGCCGTCGGCCGACGGAGCGCAGCACCGCCGGGTGCCCGATGACGTCGGCGCGACGAGCCCGGCGGCCTCGCTCAGCGCGAGGAGTAGTTCGGGGCCTCCATGATCGCGGCCATGTCGTGGGGGTGGGACTCCTTGAGCCCCGCCGCGGTGATGCGCACGAACTTCCCGCGCTCCTTCAGCTCCGGAACGGTGTTCGCGCCGACGTAGAACATCGACTGGTGCAGCCCGCCGATGAGCTGGTGGACGACGGAGCCGAGCTGCCCCTTGTAGGAGACGCGGCCCTCGATGCCCTCGGGGACGATCTTGTCGTCGCTGGGGACGTCGGCCTGGAAGTAGCGGTCCTTGGAGAAGGACTTCTTGCCGCGCGAGGACATCGCGCCGAGCGAGCCCATGCCGCGGTAGGCCTTGTACTGCTTGCCGCCGACGAGCACGACCTCGCCCGGGGACTCCTCGGTGCCGGCCAGCAGGGAGCCGACCATGACGGTGTCGGCGCCGGCGACGAGCGCCTTGGCGATGTCGCCGGAGTACTGCAGGCCGCCGTCGCCGATCAGCGGCACGCCCGCGGGGCCGCAGGCCTTGGCGGCCTCGTGGATCGCGGTGACCTGCGGGACGCCGACGCCGGCGACCACGCGGGTGGTGCAGATGGAGCCGGGGCCCACGCCGACCTTGACAGCGTCGGCACCTGCGTCGACGAGCGCCTGTGCGCCCTCGCGGGTGGCGACGTTGCCGCCGATGATCTGGACGTCGGCGAAGCAGGGGTCGTTCTTCAGGGTGCGGATCATCTCCAGCGCCAGGCGGGCGTGGCCGTTGGCGGTGTCGACGACGAGCACGTCGGCGCCGGCGTCGCGCAGCTGGCCGGCGCGCTCGAGGGAATCGCCGAAGAAGCCGACGCCCGCGCCCACGAGGAGGCGGCCCTGGCTGTCCTTGGAGGCGTCGGGGAACTGCTCGGACTTCACGAAGTCCTTCACGGTGATCAGCCCGGTCAGGCGGCCCTCGGCGTCGATCAGCGGGAGGCGCTCGCGCTTGTTTCTGCGCAGCAGGGCGGTGGCCTGCTCGGGGGTGACGTCCTCCGGGGCGGTGAACAGCTCGGTGGTCATCACGTCGGCGACGCGGGTGGTGGACCACTCGGCGACGGGGATGAAGCGCAGGTCGCGGTTGGTGCAGATGCCCAGCAGGCGCTGGCCCTGGTCGACGACGGGGAGGCCGGAGACCCGGAACTGGCCGCACAGGGCGTCGAAGTCCTCAAGGGTCGCCTCGGGGCCGATCGTGACGGGGTTCGTGATGCGGCCGGTCTGGGTGCGCTTGACGAGGTCGACCTGGTGGGCCTGGTCCTCGATGGAGAGGTTGCGGTGGAGGATGCCGATGCCGCCGTGGCGGGCCATCGCGATCGCCATCCGCGACTCGGTCACGGTGTCCATCGCGGCGCTGGCAAGGGGGAGCTTGAGGGTGATCTCCCTGGTGAGCCGGGAGGAGGTGTCCGCTTCGGAGGGGATCACGTCGGTCTCCCCGGGAAGCAGCAGGACGTCGTCGTAGGTCAGGCCGATGAAACCGAAGGGATCCGCGCTCGTCATGCAGAAATGCTACGTCCCGGAGAACCGGGGCGGGCAGGCCGTCCGACGTGGGAACGGCCACGTCCGCGACCCGGCCCCACCCCGGGAGTTCACCCCGATGTCACCACGAGGACACTTCTGGGCCTAGAGTGGCCGCGGCGCGCGAGGGCCGTCCGGCTCCCGCGCCCCTCCCCCCGCCCCTCCTCACCCCGGGAACGCGACGATGGCACGCACCTCCGCCCAGGACTCGACCGACGCCCCAGTGACCCAGGGCTTCCTCGGTCCCGACCGCAACTGGCACGTCGGTGCCGGGCTGATGACCCTCGCGACCGTGGTCGCGTTCACGATCTGGGCCTTCACCCACACCGGCACCGACGTCAACGCCTTCCTGCTGATCCTCGCGATCGCGTTCGGGCTGTTCATGGCGTTCAACATCGGCGGCAACGACGTCGCGAACTCCTTCGGCACGAGCGTCGGCGCCGGCACCCTGACCATGAAGCAGGCCCTCGTCGTCGCGGCGGTCTTCGAGGTCTCCGGCGCCGTGCTCGCCGGCGGCTCCGTCACCGAGACCGTGCGCAGCGGCATCGTGGACCTCGGCGGGATGGCGATCGACCCGCTCGCCTTCGCGCTGATCATGATGTCGGCCCTGCTGGGCGCCGCGGTGTGGCTGCTGCTGGCGACCAGGATGGGCTGGCCGGTCTCCACCACGCACGCGATCATCGGCGGCATCGTCGGCGCGGCGGTGACCACGGGCCTGGTCACGGGCACCGGCGGCTTCGCCATGGTGCAGTGGGGCGAGATCGGGAAGATCGCCGTGTCCTGGATCCTCTCCCCGCTGCTGGGCGGCATCGCCTCCTTCCTCCTGTTCGGGGCGATCAAGCGCCGGATCCTCGCCCCCGCCGCTCGCGCGATCGCGCTCGGGTCCCGCGGCTACGACGACGCGGAGGACGACGATGACGACGATGAGGAAGACGACGCGGACGAGTCGTGGCAGCGTCACGTGCCCGCCTCCGAGCGCATGACCGAGCTGCAGCAGTCCGCCTTCGCCGAGTCCGCGGCGCTGGACCTCACCCCGGGCGGCCCCGGCGCCGAGCTCATCGAGGCCTCCGCGAACCTCACCAAGAAGGAGCGCAAGGCGGCCCGCAAGGTGGAGCGCAAGGCCGCCTACCACGCCCTGGAGAAGCGGGTCCCGCCGCTGGCCGCCGGCGCCGCGATGCTGCTGGCCGCGATGCTGGTGTTCAAGGGCCTGGACAACGTGGGGCTGAACATCTCCGTCGGCGGCGGCGTGCTGATGCTGGTCATGCTCGCGCTCGGGGTGTGGATGGCGACGACGATCTTCGCGCGCGCCCTGAAGAAGCAGTCGATCTCGCGCGCCACCTTCATCATGTTCAGCTGGATGCAGGTGTTCACCGCCTGCGCCTTCGCCTTCTCCCATGGCGCCAACGACATCGCCAACGCGATCGGCCCCTTCGTGGCGGTCCTCGACGTGCTGAAGACCGGGCAGATCGGCGCAGAGGCCGCGGTGCCCACCGCCGCCCTGATCGCCTTCGGCATCGCGCTGGTCTCGGGGCTGTGGTTCGTGGGCCGCAAGGTGATCCACACCGTCGGCACCGGCCTGACCGCGATGCACCCCTCCTCCGGCTTCGCCGCGGAGCTGGCGGCGGCGACGATCGTGCTCCTCGCCTCGGTGCTGGGCCTGCCCGTCTCCTCCACGCACATCCTGATCGGCGCGGTGCTCGGCGTCGGCATCGTCAACCACGCCGCGAACTGGCGGCTCATGCGGCCGATCTTCCTCGCCTGGATCATCACCCTGCCCGCCGCCGCGGGCATCGGCGCGGCGGTCGTGCTGGTGCTGCGTGCGATGTTCTGAGCCCCCGGCTCCCGCGACGCACGGCTCCACAGCCCGCCGTCGCATACGCGCCCCGGCCGCCTCCGCAAGGAGGCCGCCGGGGTGCGGCCGTCTCAGGGGCGCGGATCGCCGTCCCGGGGCCCCTCCCGCCCGCCGAGCACCCGGCGCACCCGGTCGAACTCGGCCTGGAAGGCGTCCTCGTCGTGCGCGTACTCCTCCCGCCAGGGCATGCCGAGGCGGGCGGCGAGCTCACGATGCGCCGCCTCGACGCGGCCGCGCCGCTCCTCGCGCACGAGCACCTCGCGCGGCGGCGCCGGACGGAATCCCGCCGCGGCCTGCAGGACGCGCAGCCCGTCGAAGGAGGCGGCGTCCCAGCCGATCTCCGGCACGACCCACTGCCGCACCTCCTGCTGCTCCGGCGCGCGCACGCCGATCAGCCCGAGGCTGCCGCGCACCGCCTCCCCCACCGCGTACTCGACCTCGCCGAGCGCGGCCCGGTCACGGGTGCGCAGCCCCTTGCGCAGGCGCAGAGTGCGCGCCTGCTCGTCCAGGAGCACGACGGTGCGGGTCAGCAGCAGCGGCACCAGCGCCCACAGCGCGAACAGGGCCCAGAGGGCGAGGGCGCCCAGCAGCAGCTGGGTCCAGGCCGGGGTGAGCAGCTGCTCGAGCAGCCCGTCGTGCCCGTCCCGGAGCCGGGAGATCCGCCACTGCTGGAATCCCGCGCCGGCGAAGGGGCTCAGCAGCAGGGAGACCAGCGGCAGCCCGATCAGCGCGCCGGGCAGGTAGCGGCCGCGGACCGAGGGGCCGACGAGCACCTCGCCGGTGCGGGTGCGCCGCGGGGCGGGGACGGTCGCGGCGGGGTCCGCGGGCGGGGTCGTGCTCACGATGACCAGCGTACGGTCCCGCAGAGCGCACCCGGTCCGCCCCCGCTCGGCCCTCATGCGCCGTCCCCTGGCTGTACCCGTCTTGCCGCGGTTGTGGACAGCCATCACCGGCCGATGTGTTCTGGGCTACTGTCTTCACAGCGAGCGCGCCGGGCGGGAGGGGCCCGTGGCGAGCGCGCCGAGGGGGAATGCCGTATGAGCGCACGCGCGCGCACCGCCCGTGGTCGGACCGCTGTGATCGGGGCGCTGGCCGCAGTGCTCGTGGTCTCGGGATGCTCCGGACCGACCTCCGACTGGCGGTTCCAGGGCAAGCCGCTGCACGAGGTCGAGGAGTCGCTCGCGACGATGACCGAGACCTGGCGCTCCGCGATGACCTCCGAGGGCGTCGAGGTGGCGATCCCCGAGGATGCGGGCTGCTATCTCCAGGTCGCCGACGACGAGCTGGTGGGCGAGGAGCTCCTCTGCGGCCCGATGGCCTTCATGGGGGCGGAGGCCACCCAGTGGGTGGTCGCACCGCTCTCGGCGATGCAGACCAAGGACGACTCCGTGCGACTGGTGCTCGACGAGGAGCCTGCCTGGGACCTCGGCACCGCGAACCCGAACTCGGTCCCGGTCGATGCCGAGGGCACCGAGGCGGATCTGGAGCAGCAGGTCGAGCCGCCGTCGGCTCCGCCCGCGGAGATGGGGCAGGCGATCCCGCTCGAGATCGAGGAGATCGAAGCCGCTGAGGAGCCGTACGAGCTGGTCACGGTCGATGCGACGTACTCGATCACGACCCTCGGGGTGGTGCCCCAGGTCGGGCCGGCCACCGACCCCGTCGGCGCACCCGAGGGCGGTTCCCTGATCACGGTGGGCGTCTCCCGCCAGGGTCACCAGGGCGTGCCCACCTCGCCCACCAGCAAGGCGGTGCTGACAGTCGGCGGCGAGGAGATCGACGTGCCGGAGGAGACCAGCGCGATCGCGGTCGAGGGAGACGGCTCCGACGCCGTGATCGCCGTGGACTACGACGGCAACACCCAGGAGTACGAGCTCGCGACCGGCGAGCTCGTCGGCGGCAGGCCGTTCTCCGCCCGACAGTTCGAGCCGGTCAACGCACCTGAGCGCGAGCTGATCGGCGACGAGAGCAAGGGCGAGTCGGCCTCGTACAGGTTCCGCCTCGACGGCGGCACCACCTCCTGGAGCGAGAGCGAGGGGTGGGCGGCCGACGGCAAGGACCGCATGTTCATGGACCTCTCCTTCGAGTCCGACATCCAGTTCGCGAACGACGGCGACACCGTCCCCTACCACGACAAGACGTATTCGCTGGCCTCGCTCTCGGTGACGGCCGATGGCGAGGAGGTCGCGGTGGACCCCAAGAGCATTGACCTCGCCCCGCGCGCCGACGGCGACTTCGAGAACCTCGGGACGGTCGCGAGCCTTGCGCTCGACGTCCCTGCCGATGCGGAGGAGATCACGATCGCGGCGACCGTCGACGTGAAGGCCGTGCCGGTGCAGGACGAGATCACGAACTACATGCGCGAACACACCGACGGGGAGCCGGAGAGCATCTCGAAGACCCTCGAGCTGACCGAGGTCACTCTCAAGCCCCAGGGCGCGAACAGCTGATCAGCACGGCGCTCTCGTCGGTCCGCACTCCTCCTCACTCGAGGGCGGCGAGCCGACGCCCGCTGCGGAACTCCCTCGCCTGCCCGGTCACCGGATCGGTGAAGGCGAGCGAGCGGGCCAGCAGCCGGAGCGGCCCGGCCGGCTCCGGGCAGGGCTCGGGGTAGAGGTCCTCGCCGGCGATCGGGGCGCCGCGGGAGGAGAGCTGGAGGCGCAGCTGATGGGTGCGTCCGGTGCGGGGGCGCAGCCCCAGCAGCAGCGCGCGGCTCTCCGCAGAGCCGGCCCCCGAAGGCCCGTCCTCCGTCGTGCCGGCCTCTCCGGTGCCGTCCGCTCCCGGGCCGCGTGCGGTGAGCACCTCGAGCTCGGTGTGCGCGTTCGGCGCGCCGGGCACGATCCTCGCGGTGAGCTCCCCACGGCGCTTCTCCATCCGGTCCGCGAGCTCGGCGCGCTCCCCGACGGTCCGCGGCAGCGTGCACCCGGGCCCGGGCAGGACGAGCGCCGCGTAGCGCTTGTCGACCTCTCGCCTCGCGAAGAGCTGCTGATAGGCGCTGCGCTCCTCGGGACGCACCCCGAAGGCGAGCACCCCGGCGGTGCGACGGTCCAGGCGGTGCAGCGGCACCAGCTGCTCGATCCCCGTGTCGCGGCGCAGGCGGACCAGGGCGCTGGCGAGCACATGGGCCCCGCGTGGCATGGTCGCCACGTCATGGGGCTTGTCGATCACCAGAAGGTGCTCGTCGCGGAAGAGGATCGGCAGCGGCTCGGCCGGCACCTCCTCCGGGCGCAGCTCGCGGTGGAACCACAGCTCGTCGCCGGCGCCGACGGCATCGTCGGCCGCCCACGCGCGCCCGCGGGCGTCGACCACCTCCCCGGCGGCGAAGCGCTCGGCCAGCGGCGTGGCGGCCGGGTCCGCAAGGGCGGGGAAACGTGCGAGGAGCATCGAGGCCGCCGGTCCGACGGGAGCGTCCCTCGGCACGAGCCAGCGCACCGCGTCCAGACCGTCCCGCTGCGGCAGCGGGGGCGGGAGCCGGCGGGCGCGGCGGCGGGCGGCGCGGCCGGGCCCGCGCCCCTCCCCCGGCCCGCCCGTCCGCGCCCCGCCCGTCGGCCCTGCGCCCGACGGCGCCCCGCCCGACGGGCCCTCCTTCGGCAAGCCGGCCGCCGACCGCCCGGTCGACGTCGGGCCCTGCGGCGTCACAGCCCCCACACGGCGAAGGTCAGCACGTTGTGCCCGATGTAGAACGCCAGCAGCGCGAGCAGCAGCAGCGTGGGGTGGCGGTCCACGAAGGTCAGCGCCTGCGGGGCCTCGCGCCTCAGCTCGGCGGGGGTGATCGCATCGATGTGCTCGATGCGGATCCCCGCCTCGCGTGCCCGCTGCAGCGCCATCCGCTGCGCTCTCTCGCCGAAGAAGCGGCTCGAGACGGCGAGGAGCCGTCGGCCGTGATGATCCAGCACGTAGACGCCGTCGTAGGCGGTCTCCGGTGGGTCGAGCGCCTCCGCGGAACCGGAGTCGCGGGCGATGTCCCGCACCGCGATCACGGAGCCGACCTCGTCCCAGCGGGCCCTGTGCGTGGGCCGGAAGAGGCTGCGCAGCTCGAAGCCGTCCTCGTCCAGCTGCAGCCACAGCGTCACCACCCGCAGGGTCATCACGCTCGAGACGACGGCGACCAGCACCCACAGCACCAGCGGGAGGGTGAACAGGGCATCGTGCATGAGCTCCGGATGGCGCCAGAGCCGCTGCCCGACGAAGCTGATGATCACGAGGAACTCGAGCACGACCGCGAAAACGAGGCCGATGATCAGCGCCCCGATCACCACGGCGGCGGGCGGCCCGTAGGTCCGCGTGGGGAGGTCCCCTCCGGCGGCCGGGGGCAGCGTGTCCGGCGTGCTCGTCACCACTGCTCCTCCGACTCTCGTTCCCAGGACGGTCCCGGCGCATCCCGGCCGGGTCCGCTCATCTTAGGACTCGCACAGGACCGGCGAGGGGATTGACCCGAGGAACGGACGTGTCCGTCGGCCCTGGTGGGACCAGGGCCGACGGGCACGTCATGGGAGGGCCGTGCGGCCGGGTCCCCCTCGCGCTCCTCGCGCCTGTCGCGGGCAGATCGGTCTCCTCGGGCGCGGGCCGGCCGAAGTGTGTGGCCCCGCGCGCACGACGACGGGGCGGGCGGCGCGGGTCTCCCCGTACCGCCCGCCCCGTCGGGTCGGACGCGATCGGCGGATGCCGGTCGTCGACTCGGAGGATCAGGCCTCCTCGTCCTCGTCCTTCTTCTCGATGACCAGCGTCTCGGTGGTCAGCACCAGGCCCGCGATCGAGGCCGCGTTCCGCAGGGCGGAACGAGTGACCTTGACCGGGTCGATGATGCCGGCGGAGACCAGGTCGACGTACTCGCCGGTCGCGGCGTTCAGGCCGGTGCCGACCTGCGCCTCCTTGACCTTCTCCACGACGACGTAGCCCTCGAGGCCCGCGTTCTCGGAGATCCAGCGCAGCGGCTCGACGACCGCACGGGCCACGGCGCGCACGCCCACGGCCTCGTCGCCGGTCAGGCCGAGGTCGTCGACCAGGACGGAGGACGCCTGCACGATGGCGGAGCCGCCGCCGGCGACGATGCCCTCCTCGATGGCAGCGCGGGTCGCGGAGACCGCGTCCTCGATGCGCATCTTCTTCTCCTTGAGCTCCACCTCGGTGTGAGCCCCGACCTTGATCACGGACACGCCGCCGGCCAGCTTCGCGAGGCGCTCCTGGAGCTTCTCGCGATCCCAGTCGGAGTCGGTGTTCTCGATCTCCGCACGGATCTGCGCGACGCGATCGGCCACGGCCTGGTCGTCGCCGGCCCCGCCCACGATGGTGGTCGAATCCTTGGTGACGACGACGCGGCCGGCGTGGCCGAGCACGTCGGTGTCGACGGTCTTGAGATCCAGGCCGAGGTCGGAGGTGACGACCTGGGCGCCGGTGAGCACGGCGATGTCCTGGAGCATGGCCTTGCGGCGGTCGCCGAAAGCGGGAGCCTTGACGGCCGCTCCCTTGAAGGCGCCGCGGATCTTGTTGACGACCAGCGTGGACAGGGCCTCGCCGTCGACGTCCTCGGCGATGATGAACAGCGGCTTACCGCTCTCCACCACCTTCTCGAGCAGCGGGAGGATGTCGGCCACGGCCGAGATCTTGCCCTGGTGCAGCAGCACCTGCGCGTCCTCGAGGACGACCTCCTGGCGGTCCGCATCGGTGACGAAGTGCGGGGAGATGAAGCCCTTGTCGAACTGCATGCCCTCGGTGAAGTCGAGCTCCATCGCGGTGGTGGAGGACTCCTCCACCGTGATGACGCCGTCCTTGCCGACCTTGTCGAAGGCCTCGGCGAGCAGGTCGCCGATCTCGCGGTCCTGGCTGGAGACCGAGGCGACCGACGCGATCTGGGCCTTGCCGTCGACCGGGGTCGAGATCTCCCCGAGCTTCTCGGAGAGCGCCTCGACGGCCTTCTCGATGCCGCGCTTGAGGGCGGCGGGCGCCGCGCCGGAGGCGACGTTGCGCAGACCCTCGTGCACGATGGCCTGGGCGAGGACGGTGGCGGTGGTGGTGCCGTCGCCGGCCACGTCATTGGTCTTGGTCGCGACCTCCTTCGTGAGCTGAGCGCCGAGGTTCTCGTAGGGATCCTCGAGCTCGATCTCACGGGCGATGGTCACGCCGTCGTTCGTGATGGTGGGGGCGCCCCACTTCTTGTCGAGGACGACGTTGCGGCCCTTGGGCCCGAGCGTCACCTTGACGGTGTTGGCGAGCTTGTCCACGCCCCGCTCGAGCGCGCGGCGCGCGTCCTCGTTGTACAGGATCTCCTTGGCCATGGATCAGGCCTCGATGATCGCGAGGATGTCGCGCGCGCCGAGGACCAGGAACTCCTCGTTGCCGTACTTGAGCTCGGTGCCGCCGTACTTGGAGAAGACGACCTTGTCGCCGACCTTGACGTCCATGGGGACACGCTCGCCCTTGTCGTCGAAGCGACCGGCGCCGACGGCGACGACCTCGCCCTCCTGGGGCTTCTCCTTCGCGGTGTCAGGGATGACCAGGCCGGAGGCGGTGGTCTGCTCCGCCTCGAGCGGCTTGACGACGACGCGGTCCTCGAGGGGCTTGATGGAGACCGACATGCGGCTCACTCCTTCATGAAGAGACTGACTCTGTATGAGTTCGGGGTCGGGTCCCGGGTCCGATCGTCGTCGCGGTGCCGACCGGGGCGGGTCCCTCGTAGCAGCTTCTGGCACTCTCGGCCGTCGACTGCCAACGGCGCCCACTGTAGGACGAGGGCTGGCACTCACGCAAGGCGAGTGCTAAATCTGGGCCGGGTGTCGGCTCGATGCGTCGCGCTGCGCGCGTCGCTGCAGGCCACGCGCCAGGAGAGAGCCGCGCTCGCACACGACCTTCCCCGGCTCCGCCGGCACCGCGATCCCGGGGAGCGCGGCGATGGAGCTGACGACGAGCCGACTGCCGCGTCTCCAACTCCGCTCCTTCGGCTGCTCCGCTCCTGGGGCTGCGCGAACCCCTCGGGGTCGGCCTCGAGGGTCCGAGCTCGAAGGCCACGGCTTTCTCGTCACCCCCCTCACCCCGAGCGGCTCGAGGGATGCCCAGGTCACACCCTTCTTGTGAACCCGATAACTTGTCGTCCCCGAAGGCGTGACGCCACGCCCCCGCGCGCGATAGGACTGGGGATGTCGAGACCGACGGCGCACCTGCGATCCAGGGCCCGTCCGCAACGCTCACACCCCTCCGAACCCGAGGAGATCCTCCATGGCCTTCATCCGCACCCTCCGCTCCGCCCTCCGTCGCCGCGACGACCAGCTCGCGCAGGACATCGTCGAGACGGGCACGCACCGCGACCATCGCGCCGATGCCACCGCCTCCGTCGCCCGTCACGGCTCCCAGGGCATCCGACCCTACGGCTTCGGCTACTGATCTCCTCAGGCGCGCGCCCTGCGCCGCCGCCGACGACGCCCCTGCAGGCAGTGCCTGCAGGGGCGTCGTGCATGTCCGGGCCGCGGATCAGCGCCCGGCGGCCTCGAGGATCTGTGCGACCTGCTCGGGGGCGAAGCGGTAGACCGGGCGCTCCACATCGGCGAGGGTGTCGCCGGCGTTCGGGAACACCGAGGTGACCACGTGCGGCGCCCCCTCCCCCAGCTCCACCAGGCTCACGCCGGACAGGGCGAGCGACTGCTCGGCCGCGCCCGCCCCGACGGGGTCGACCACGTTGGTGATGCCGGGGGCGACGTGCACCGGGATCCCGGCGATCTCGCCGGTCATCTCGTGGTGATAGTGGCCCGAGAGCACGATCCGCACGTCGGAGCCGTCGAGCACGGCGGCGAGCTCGTCGAGCCCGTCGAGGTCGAGGCCGCGCAGCAGCGGGGTCGCCGCGACGAGCGGCGGGTGGTGGATGGCGAGCACGGTCCCGCCTGGAGCGGGCTCGGCGAGGAGGCCACGCAGCCAGTCCAGCTGCTCGGGATCGAGGTGGCCGTAGCCGGCGCCGGGGACGCTCGAGTCGAGCACGACCGCACGGGCCCCTCCGGCGAGCGGCACGACCCGGTCCTGGCTCGGCGCGATCCGCTCGCCCGGGGCGACCGCCTCGCCGTAGACGGCGGAGACGTCGTGGTTGCCCATGACGATCGCGAGCGGCGCGTCGAAAGCGGCGGCGAAGGGGTCGAGGATCTCGTGGAGCAGGCGGTAGCTCTCGGCGGTGCCGTCCTCGGAGGCGTCGCCGGTGTGGACCACGGCGTCGATGTCCGCAAGGCCCTCCAGGCGGGACAGGAGCCCGCGCAGGGCGGCGGTGGTGTCGATCCGGTCGTAGTGGCGGGCGTCCCGGTCGCCGTAGAGGTGCGTGTCGGTCAGGTGCAGGATGCGCATGCCGGGAACGGTAGCGGCCGCAGGTGTCGCGCAGGTGTCGGAGTCGACCGGGTTCAGCCCAGCGCACCCACCCATTCGCTCGCGCCGTCGTCGAAGACCTGGTGCTTCCAGATCGGGACGCGCTGCTTGACGGTGTCCACGAGCTCGTCGCAGGCGACGAAGGCCTGCTTGCGGTGCGGGGCCGCGATCGCGCACACGAGGGCGGAGTCCCCGATGGCGAGGGGCCCGACCCGATGGGCGACCGCGACGAGAGCGTCCGGGTAGCGCTCCGCGATCTCGGAGGCGACCTCGGCGATCACGGCAGGGGCCGAGGGATGGGAGGTGTACTCGAGCCGGTCCACGCCGCGCCCGCCGTCGTGGTCGCGCACCACGCCGTCGAAGGTGACCACGGCGCCGCAGCGCGGGTCGGCGACGGCTGCCGCCATGGCGGCCACGGTGATCTCCTCGGTGCCGACCGCGGCATGCCGCACCCGCTGCGGAGCCTCCCCCATCGCGGGGTCTCCCGCGATCCGCAGCCCCTGGGCCTGGGCGTCGCCGCGCTCGTCGGTGCCGTCCGCCGGGAAGGTGGTCGTCCCGCGGGTCGGGTCGGCCGGGTCCGACGGGGTCGCCGGGTCCGTCGCCTCCGCGATCGGGTCGGACTCGCTCATCGCCGCCGTGGTCATGGCGGCGCGGGCCGAGTCGTCGGACCCATCGGCCCTCGCCCCGCCCTCCGGCCCGTGGTCCCCTCCGTCGCGCTGCTCGAGCAGGTGGTCCAGCAGCGGGTCGATCACGGCGATGCCGTCCTTCACGCCGCCGCGGGAGCCCGGCAGGTTCACCACGAAGCTCCGTCCCGCCATCCCGGCGATGCCGCGGCTGAGCAGGGCGGTGGCCTTCGCCGACTCGCCCCGGCGGCGCACGGCCTCGAGGATCCCGGGCATCTCCCGCTCGATCAGCGGCGCGGTCTGCTCGGGGGTGACGTCGGTGGGGCTGATGCCGGTGCCGCCGGAGGTGATGACCACGTCGACGCCGTCGGAGATCGCCGCGGCGAGCGCGCGGCCCACCTCGGGGCCGTCGGCCACGACCTGCTTCTCGACGGGTGCCAGGCCCCGCCCGCACAGCCATCGCTCGAGCCGCGGGCCGGTGCGGTCCTCGTAGGTGCCGTCGGCCGCGCGGGTCGAGGCGATGATGATCCGGGCGCTGCCGTGCAGGAGCGGCGGCGCGTCCGAGTCCTCGCGCACCGTGCAGTCCTCATCGGTGCGCTGGGCGGGCATCTGCCTCATCGTTCCTCCTCCTGCGTCATCGCTCGTGGCGCGCAGCGATCGCTCGTCATGTGCGGTCATCGCCTGTCGCGCGCGGTCGTCGCGGTTCCTCGCGGCGCCAGTCCCCGCTCTTGCCGCCGGACTTCGCGAGCACCCGGATCTCCTCGATCGCGGCGAGGTGGTCCACGGCCTTGATCATGTCGTAGAGGGTCAGCGCGGCGGTGCTCGCCGCGGTCAGCGCCTCCATCTCCACACCGGTGACGCCCTTGGTGCGCACGGTCGCGGTGATCTCGACGCGGTCGCCGCGCGGGGCGAGGTCGACTTCGATGCCGGTCAGCGGCAGCGGATGGCACAGAGGGATCAGTTCGGCGGTGCGCTTGGCGCCCATGATCCCGGCCAGGCGCGCGGTGGCGAGCGCCTCACCCTTGGGCAGGTCGCCGCTCGCGATCCGGGCCACCACGTCCTCGCGGGTGACGAGGACGGCGCGGGCGGTCGCCTCGCGGGAGGTGACCTGCTTGGCGGTCACGTCGACCATGTGGGCGGTGCCGTCGGCCCGCACGTGCGAGAGCTCGCCCGCGTCGGTCGACCGGCCGACAGGGTCGGGGGCGGTGGTCATGAGTCTCCTCCGGGGATCAGCAGGGTCTCGAGCAGGTCTCCGTCGCGCACGACGGCGGCGCCGACGGGGACGATCGCGAGCGCATCGGCCGCGGCGTACCCGCCGATCAGGTGCGAGGACGCGCCGCCGACCAGCCGCACGGCGCCCGAGGGCAGGACCCGCGCTCGACGGTACTGCTCCAGGTGCTCGGGCGAGGACTCCTCGGCGTCGAGGCGGACGGGCAGGCGCAGCCGTCGGCGCGGCGGGGCGCCGAGGGCGGGGCGGGCGATCAGCTCGCAGCTCAGCAGCGCGGAGACGGGGTTGCCGGGGAAGGCGAGCCAGGGCACGCGCCGCCCGTCCACCTCGAGGGTGCCGATGCCCTGGGGGCCGCCGGGCTGCATCGCGAGGGTGGGGAAGGCGAGGGTCGTCCCGAGCAGCGCGGCGGCGTGGCGCACCACCTCGAAGGCGCCCATGCTCACGCCGCCGCTGGTGACGATCAGGTCGGCGTCGTGCGCGAGGACCTCGTCGCGCAGTCGCTCCAGCAGCAGCGTCGCGTCGTCGGGCACGGAGCCGCGGTGGACCACCTCGGCGCCCGCCTCGGTGAGCGCGGCGGCGAGTCCGGGTCCGTTCGCGTCATGGAGGGTGCCGGGGGCGGGCTCCGCGCCCGAGGGGCCGCGCACCTCGGAACCGGTCGAGAGCACCACGACCCGCACCGGCGCACCCACCTCGACCTCGCTCAGGCCGCAGGCGGCGAGGTGCGCGATCCGCGCGGGGGTGAGCATCTGGCCCTCACGCAGCACGGTGTCCCCGCGATGGGTGTCGGAGCCGCGGCGGCGCACGAAGCGGCCCGGTGCGGCATCGGCCGGTGTGAGCGTCACGGTCGCCGGGTCCGTGCCGTGCGCGGCGTGCGCTCCCTCGCCCCCCGCGCCGCCTCCCTCGGCACCCTCGCCGTCGGAGTCGAAGCGCCCCTGGGCGCTCTCCTCGACCGGGACCACGAGGTCCGCCCCGTCCGGGAGCGGCGCGCCGGTCATGATCGGCCGCGCCTGCCCGGGCCCGAGCCGGCCCGGCGCATCGCCGGCAGCGATCGTCGGCCCGAGCGGGAGCGTCACCGCGGCACCGGGGCCCGCGAGATCGGCCGACGCGAGGGCGAAGCCGTCCATCTGCGAGTTGTCCACGCCGGGCACGTCCACGTGCGAGCGCAGCGGCCGGGCGGCGACGCGGCCGACGGCCCTGCCGTCCAACGCGACCGGCTCGGTCGCCCGCACGGCGGCGAGCAGTGCGACGGCGTCGGCCACGTGGTCCGCCAGCGGGCTGCGCTGCGCACGGGTCATCGCTCGGACCTCCTTCTCCTGTGCCTCATCGGCCCGTCCTCGTCCCCTCCAGTATGGCGCTCGCGACCGACGCTGCCCGACCGGCCCGTGCGCGCGGAGCTCTCGCCAGCGCCCGGTCCGTGTCGAGTCCGTGCCCGGTCCCACCCTGAAGTCCCGCCCCCGTCCCGCCGAGCCGTCCTATCCTGGAGGGACCCCGGAGCTGCCGGGCCGCTGAGCAGGAGGTGCGCGCATGTCGTCTCGACGGGTCTCCCTCGGCATCCCGGTGCCGCGCCGCACCGACGAGGCGGCTGGCGCGCTCCCGGACACCACCGACCGACCGGACACCCCGGCGCTCGCGGACCGCTTCGGACGCGAGGCCACGGACCTGCGCCTGTCGCTGACGGACTTCTGCAACCTGCGCTGCACCTACTGCATGCCCGAGTCGGGGATGGTGTTCCTCAAGAAGGACCAGCTGCTCTCGGTCGAGGAGATCGTGCGCCTGGTGCGCATCGGGGTGGAGCGGCTCGGCATCGAGCAGGTGCGCTTCACCGGCGGGGAGCCGCTGACCCGGCCCGATCTCGAGGAGATCATCGCCGGGGTCGCCTCCCTCGAGCGCCGCCCCGACATCTCCCTGACCACCAACGCGATCGGCCTGGACCATCGCGCGGAGCGGCTGCGGGAAGCGGGGCTCGACCGGATCAACGTCTCGCTCGACTCGGTGGTCTCGGAGACCTTCGAGCGCCTCACCCGCAGGCCTCTGCTGCACCGTGTGCTCGCGGGGATCGACGGGGCTCGCGCGGCGGGCCTGGACCCGATCAAGGTCAACGCCGTGCTGATGCCCGGGGTCAACGACCACGAACTGCCCGACCTGCTGGACTGGTGCCTCGAGCGGGACCTGCAGCTGCGCGTGATCGAGCAGATGCCGCTGGACGCGGACCACCGCTGGGAGCGCTCCACGATGATCACCGCCGGGGACGTGCACGAGATGCTCGCGCCCCGCTACGCGCTCGCCCCCGTCGCCGAGCCGCGCGACGGCGCGCCCGCCGAGCTGTACGAGGTCGCCGACCGCGCCACCGGCCTGCACCGGGGCCGGGTGGGGATCATCGCCTCGGTGACCCGCCCCTTCTGCGCCGACTGCCGCCGCACCCGCCTGACCGCCGAGGGCCGCGTGCGCACCTGCCTGTTCTCCCGCGAGGAGACCGACCTGCGCACGGCGCTCCGCTCGGGAGCGGACGACGAGGCGATCGCCGACATCTGGCGAGCCGCCCAGTGGGGCAAGAAGGCCGGCCACGGCATGGACCGGGCCGATTTCGTGCAGCCGGAGCGCCCGATGAGCGCGATCGGCGGATGAGGAGGACCCGATGACCGACACCCGTGCCACCGAGATCGCCGCGCCCGAGATCGCCGTGCGCCTGTTCGCGGGCGCGGCCGCCGAGTTCGGGGCCGACGAGGCGACCGTGCGCGCCCGCACCGTGGGCGAGCTCGTCCAGGCCCTCACCGCCGGCGCCTCCCCGGAGGCGACCCGGGTGATCGGCCGGTCGAGCCTCCTGGTCGACGGCGTAGCCTGCACCGATCACGGCCGTGCCCTCGGCCCCGGCACCCGCGTGGACGTGCTCCCGCCGTTCGCCGGCGGCTGAGCCCGCACGCTGCCCGAC
Organism: Brachybacterium sp. AG952; assembly: GCF_004362645.1. Lineage (NCBI taxonomy): Bacteria > Bacillati > Actinomycetota > Actinomycetes > Micrococcales > Dermabacteraceae > Brachybacterium > Brachybacterium sp. AG952. Next base: position 276,685 of record NZ_SNXV01000002.1, read on the forward strand.
GGTCGAGCCCGGGTACTTCCCGAGAGCTGAGCCCGGGTCCTGCCCGGCGGCAGGGGTCGCGCCCTGCCGGGCCGTGTCAGAGCCGCTGGATCTCGACCTCGCTGCCGGCCAGCCCGTCGAAGCCGCCCGTGAGCGAGCGCACCCGGATACCCCCCTCGGCGAGCGCCCTCTGCGTGCTCGCCGAGCGTGCGCCCGCCGCGCAGTACAGCACCGCGCCCGACAGCCCCGCGTCTGCAGGTACCGCCGCTGCTGGCACCGCGCCGTCGCGCTCCGAGCCCGCGGCTCCGTTCCCGTCCGACGCCGCACTGCCGCCCGCACGTCGGAGCAGCTCCCCCATCGGGAGGTGCTCGGCGCCGGCGACCATGCCGCCCTCGGCCAGCTCCCGCTCCTCGCGGATGTCGATCACCCGCGTCCCGGCCGCGAGCAGGGCGGGCAGCTCCTCGGCGGTGACCTCGTCGCGGGCGGGGCCCGTCGGCCCCGGCAGCCCGCAGGTGAGCATCACGTCCTCGATCTCCGTGACCGGCAGCCGCTGCGGGCCCCGGACCAGCGGCAGCTCGTCCCAGCGGGCGCGCAGCGCGTCGTAGAGGGCGAGTCGACCGAAGAGCACGTCGCCCATCCCGGCGAGCACCTTCACCGCCTCCATCGCCATGGTCGAGCCGATCACGCCGCAGAGCATCCCGAGCACCCCGGCCTCCGCGCAGCTGGGCACCTCGCCGGGCCGCGGCGGGACGGGGTGGACGTCGCGATAGGTGACGCCGCGCCCGCCCGCGCCCCAGAACACGCTGACCTGTCCGGAGAAGGCGAGGATCGAGCCCCACACCAGCGGCAGGTCGAGGATCTCGCAGGCGTCGGAGGCGAGATAGCGGGTGGGGAAGTTGTCGGTCCCGTCCAGGACGAGGTCGTGGCCCGCGAGTAGCTCGAGGGCATTGGTCGGCGTGAGCGCCTCGACCACGGCGCGCACCGAGACCTGCGGCGACTGCGCATGCAGGTGCTCGGCGGCGGCGACGGCCTTCGGCCGGCCGAGATCCGCCTCGGCGAACAGCACCTGCCGGTGCAGGTTCGTCGCGTCGACGGTGTCGGGGTCGAACAGGGTGATCTCGCCGACCCCCGCCGCCGCGAGATAGGTCAGGGCCGGGGCGCCGAGCCCGCCCGCACCGATCACCGCGACCCGCGCCCCGGCGAGGCGGCGCTGCCCGGTCTCGCCCAGCTGCGGCAGTCGCATCTGGCGCAGGTACCGGCCGAGATCGTGCCGCTGCGCCGCGGGCCGGTCCGCCGGCACGGCGCGTTCCAGGATCCGGGGCGGGACGGGAACGGGCAGGTCGGTGGAGCTCATGGGCCCAGTCTCCCCCACGCTTCGCGACGAGGCACGACCTCGGTCCCGCGGGTGCCGGGCGCGCCGCCACGAGACCGGGGGTCCACGCTCCGGGCTCGGCCCACGAGGTCCGTTCCCCACCGGTTCGGTCGGGCCCGGCCCGCGAACGGGGACGAGGCCCCGGGCGTCTCCGCCCGGGGCCCCGTCCTCAGGGCGCGTCAGCTCAGCCCTCGAGCTTGGCGGAGCCCGTCACGTAGCCGATCTTGGTCCAGTCCTTGCTCTGGAAGCCCCACGCGCCGTAGTTCGCGAGGTCCTCGTTCTGGACGAAGAAGTCGTAGGACTGCCACAGCGGGATCGTCCCGGCGAGCTCCCACAGGTTCGCGTCGATCTGGTTGATCAGCTCGAGGCGCGCGGCGTGATCGGTCTCGACGGCGGCCTGGTCGATGAGCTTGTCCGTGTCCGGATCGCCGATCTTGCCGAAGTTCTGCTCGCCCTCGGACTTCCAGATGGAGTCGCCGGAGGAGAGGAACGGGTTGCCGACCCAGCCGAAGAGGGTGAGGTCGAACTCGCCGGGGATGACGTACTTCGAGAAGAGGTCCGTCGGCGGCACCTTCTGCACCTTCATGGTGATGCCCACGGCCTTGAGCTGCTCCTGGACCACCGGGACCACGGCCTCGTTGGTCTTCGAGCCGTCGTTGTAGACGTAGGTGATCTCGATCGGCGTGCCGTCCTTGGAGGCGACCGTCTCCTGGCCCTCGCCCTCCAGGGTGTAGCCCGCGTCCTCGAGCAGCTTCTTCGCGGCCTCGGGGTCATAGGTCCCGAGGTCGCCGGAGTTGTCCTGGTACCCCTCCTGGTTGGTCATCAGGAGGTGGTTGTTCAGCGGCTCGGTGTTCTCCGGGTAGGGCATCGTCGAATTGACCGAGAGGAAGACGTCCTCGCGGTTGATCGCACGGAACATCGCCTGGCGCACGGCCTGATCGGCGAGCGGCCGGCCCTCGGCGCCGTTGAGGGTGATGTGGGTCCAGTTCGGGCCCGCGGCCTGGCGCAGCACCGCACCGTTGCCGATCAGCGGCTCGACCACCGAGTACGTCGCCGGGACGGTGGTCTCGATGACGTCCAGCTGGCCGTTCTGGAAGCTGGTCGCGGTCGCAGCCGGGTCCTCGATGGTGGTGAAGAGGACCTGCTCGAGGAACGGCTTGTCGCCCCACCAGTTCTCGTCGGGCTCGACGAGGACGGTCTTGTTGGCCGCGTCGATCTTGCCGATCTTGAACGGCCCGGCGGTCACGAGGGGCTCGGCCTGCCAGCCGGTGTTGAACGCCTCGGCGGACTCGGCGAGCGAGTCCGGCATGACGGCGGCGAGGCCGATCCAGTCCGCGTACTTCTCCTTGAACGTGACGACCGCGATCAGATCGCTGTCACCCTGCTCGACCTTCTCGACCTGGTCGTAACCAACCGAGGACGCGATCGCGTACTCCTCCTGGGAGCCGTCCATGACCTTGAAGACGTTCTCGATCGACTTGAAGTCGATCGGGGTGCCGTCGGACCAGGTCATGCCCTCGTTGAGCTCGATCTCCATGACCTGAGGGTCCTCGGAGGTGAGCTCGATGCGCTTGGCGTAGTGCGGGTTGGCGGTCACCTCGCCCGCGGCGCTGTACTGGTACAGGACCGGGTACATCGTGTTCATCATGTCCGTGGTGTTGGCTTCGTTGCCATCGGAGTGGAACGTGTTCCAGTTCGCGGGGAACGCATTGTTGGCCAGGCGGAGGACGCCGCCCTCGCCGATCTCCTCGCGCTCCTTGGGGTTGATGTCGTTCTGGTCGGAGGCGATCTGCTCGCCCTCGCCGCCGCCGTCGGAGGCGCCGCCGCTGCCGCCGGTCCCCGGGTCCTGGCTGCACGCCGCCAGCGCGGTCATCGAGACGGTCAGAGCCGTCGCCCCCAGGATGGAACGCCGCGTCACACGCATATGAATCTCCTTCGCTCACGGTCCTCGAGATCATCGAGCCCGCTGGATGCACTGTCCCGGCAGATGTGGTCGGCGTTGACCACCGTGGTCTCGCCCTTCTCGCCGGTGTGAGCAGTCTGTCACCGGCGAGTCCCCGACGCGGACCAGGAACGCCCTTGTTACCCGTTCGCAACATGCAGGGCATCTGTCCGCGACCGACCCGGCACGGCCCCTCTCCCGGCGCGCCGACGACGGGCGGCGCACTGTGCGCGCCGCCCGTCGTCTCGAGCGTCCTCCCTGGTCAGGGAAGGGTCACTGGGAGTCCTCCCGGTCCGCGAGGAAGCCGCCGAAAGTTCCTTCGAAGGCCTTGCGGTCGATGGCCTCGCGCCGCCGCGAGCGAGCCACCTCGGGGTCCGGGATCGGCACCGCGGAGAGCAGCTCCTTGCTGTAGGGATGCTGCGGGTTCGTGAAGACCTCCTCGGTGTCGCCCAGCTCGACGATCCTCCCCTTCTGCATCACGGCGATGCGGTCGGAGATGTGGCGGACCACGGAGAGGTCGTGCGAGACGAACAGGAAGCTCACCCCGAGCCGTGCCCGGAGGTCGGCGAGCATCGCGAGCACGCCGGCCTGGACGGTCACGTCCAGCGCCGAGGTGGGCTCGTCGAGGATGATCAGCTTCGGGTCGCAGGCGAGCGCGCGGGCCACGCCGACGCGCTGGCGCTGGCCGCCGGAGAACTCGGTGGGGAAGCGGGCGGCGTGCTCGGGCAGCAGGCCCACCATCTTCAGCAGCCAGTCCACCCGCTCGTCCATGCGCTGCTTGCTGTACCCCTGGACGCGCATCGGCTCCTTGATGATGTCCGCGATCGGCATCCTGGGGTCGAGGGAGGCCATCGGGTCCTGGAAGACCACCGTGATGTCGGAGCGCAGCGTCGACCGCTCCTTGCGGGTCAGGGCACCGGTCTCCTTCCCGCCGATGCGGATGGTCCCCTCCTGCGGGGTGCGCAGCTGCATGATCTCCATCAGCGTGGTGGTCTTCCCGCTGCCGGACTCGCCGACCAGCGCCAGGCACTCCCCCTCGCGGATGTCGAAGGAGATGCCGTCCACGGCGCGCTGCTCGCCGATCTTCCGCCGCACGATCGCGCCCTTGGTGATCGGGAAGACCTTCGCCAGGTCCTCGACCTCGAGCACCGTCGGCAGCTCCTCGCGCGGCGGCCGGTCCTCGCCGAGGTCGGCGATCTTCTGCATCGCGGAGCCGGCGACGCTGCGGGAGGTGCCCGCCTCGCCGGCGTCGACCCGCGGGACGGCGGCCAGCAGGTCCTGCGTGTACTTCTCGCGGGGGCTGTAGAAGATCTCGTCGACGGTGCCGAGCTCGACCATCCGCGACTCCTTCATGACCAGGACCCGGTCGGCGAAGCCCGCGACCACGCCCATGTCATGGGTGATCAGCACCGTCGCGGCGCCGATGAGCTCCTGCGCGGACTTCAGCAGGTCCATCACCTGCGCCTGGATCGTCACGTCGAGCGCCGTGGTGGGCTCGTCGGCGATGATCAGCTCGGGCTCGTTCGCGATCGCCATCGCGATCATCGCGCGCTGGCGCATGCCGCCGGAGAACTCGTGGGGGTACTGGCTCGCCCGACGGCCGGGCTCGGGGATGCCCACCGCGTCCAGCAGCTCCTCAGCCCGCTGACGGGCCCGGACCTTGGAGACCTCCGGATGGTGGATCCGCACCACCTCGGAGATCTGGTCCCCCACCCGGTACACCGGGGTGAGCGCCGAGAGCGGGTCCTGGAAGACCATGGAGATCGTGTTGCCGCGCAGGCGCGAGAGCTGCTTGTCGTTCAGCTCGAACATCCTGTGGCCGAGCATCTCGATCTCGCCGCTGATGGTGGCCGTGCGCGGCAGCAGGCCCATCACGGCCAGGGAGCTGACGGACTTGCCGGAGCCGGACTCGCCGACGATGGCGAGGGCCTCGCCCTTGTGCACCTCGTAGCTGAGGTCCTGGACGGCGTGGACGGTCCCGTACTCGGAGGGGAAGGAGACGCTCAGGTCCCGCACGGAAAGGATCGGTTCGGACATTCTTTCTTCCTCAGATCCGGCTGGAGCCGCTGGTCGGGTCGAGGGCGTCGCGCAGCGCTTCGCCCATCAGGTTGATGGAGATGACCAGGGCGGCCAGCACCGCCGCCGGCGGGATCCAGGTGTAGGGCGCGGAGATGTTGTAGTCCTGCAGGACGGTGCCGAGGGACACCTGCGGGTACTGGATGCCGAATCCGATGAACGACAGTCCGGTCTCGCCGAGGATCGCTGCGCTCACGCCGAGCGTGGTGTCGATGATGATCCAGCTGGCGATGTTCGGGATGATGTGCCGCGTCATGGTGACGATCGGGTTCACGCCCATGAACCGGGCCGCCTCGACGTACTCGGTGCGCACCAGCTGCTGGGTCATCGCGCGCAGCACACGGGCGGTGAGCATCCAGGCGAAGCCCGCCAGCAGCGGGATCATCCACAGCCAGCTCGCCTGCTGCAGCGCGGGGCTGAACAGCATCAGCAGCAGGATCGAGGGGATCACCAGGAACAGGTTGATGAGGTTCACCAGGGCACCGTCGACGAACGCGCCCGACTTCCCCTTGTGGCTGACGTACCCGGCGACGATGCCGACGAGGAGAGCGAGGAAGGTCGTCAGGATCGCGGTGCCGATGCCGATGACCAGCGAGATGCGCAGGCCCTGCATCGTCCGGGCGAAGATGTCCAGCCCGTTCTCGTTCACGCCGAACCAGTGGTACGGGCTCGGGCCGGTCAGGGCGTTGCGCAGGTCCCGCTCGAAGGGGCCGTACTGGTAGACCATCGGGCCGATGATCGCCATGAGCACGAGCGCCGCGAAGATGATCATGCCGATCCATGCGCTCGGGTTGCGCAGGAACCGTCGCCGCAGCAGCTCGCCGCGGCTGAGCGACTCGATCGCCGGTCCGCTCTCGTCGACCTCGGTGTCGCGCAGGTCGGGGTCGTCGACGGCCGAGCCGATGACGGGGTTCGCCTCGGGATCGGTGGCCCGGCGCAGCGCGGAGGCGTCGTCGGTGCCGCGGATGTCGTTGGGGTTCGTCATCGTGTCACCGGATCCTCGGGTCGAGCGCACCCTGCAGGATGTCTGCGAAGGTGGCGGAGAGCAGGGTCAGGATCGCCGTGTAGAGGACCACGCCGGCGGTGCCGTTGACGTCGGCCATCTGGATGGCGGAGATCGCGAAGCGGCCGATGCCCTGCCAGTTGAACATCAGCTCGACGAACAGCGAGCCGGAGAACGCCCCGCCGACGGCGAAGGCGAAGTACTGGCCCATGGGGATCAGCGCCATCCGCAGGCCGTGGCGGTTCATCGCCCGTCCGCGGGTGAGGCCCTTGGCCCGAGCGGTGCGGAGGTAGTCGCTGCCCAGCACGTCCAGGGTCGTCACCTTCATGTACCGCGAGTAGGAGGCGGCGGCGGTGACGGCCAGCACGATCGTGGGCATGACCAGGGCCTTGGCCTGGTACTTGAAGGACTCCCAGGAGCCCGGTTCGAGCAGCGGGTTGATCGGGTTGATCGCCGGCAGCCCCCAGCCGGAGAGGTCCATGATCCCCTGGTTGGCCTGCTGGACGATCAGGATGATCACCGGCGTGGGCAGGGAGAGGATGAAGAAGGCGAGCAGCGTCGAGAGGCGGTCGCCGACCGAGTCGCGGCGCACCGCGGCGAGCATCCCCAGGACGATGCCGAGCACGGTGCCGATCGCGGTGCCGAGGACGACCAGGCGCAGGCTGATCGGAATCCGGGTCTTCAGCTCGTCGAGCACCGGGACCATCGACTTGTTCGTGCCGGTTGTCACGCCGAGGTCACCGCGGATGAGGCCGCCGAGCCAGTTGGCGTACCGCTCGAACAGCGGGGTGTCGGGGTTGACGTTGCGCACGTCGAGGTAGTGCTGGGCGGTCGCCGCCGGGACCGGCTCCGTCGCGATCGGCGGGTACAGCACCTCTTCGGGATGCATGAGCGAGGCGGACAGGAGGTACGCGAAGCTCGTGGCGACGAACGCCAGGATCACGTAGGTCAGCACTCTGAGGGAGACGAACCTAATCACGCTTCCCCCTCGACACGCTGTTGATCATCCGTCGGGTCCCTTCCCTGCGTCATCCGTCTCGTCGTCGCGGGCTCGCCATGGGCGGGCCCCGTCCCACTGAGGCGGCACCACGCTCGGTCACGTCGAGGCGACCCGGCGGCCGTGCACAACCGGGACCCGGTTGTGGCCCAGGTCTCTCGGCAGGCACGGCACACCATAACGCCTGCGATGGACGCGGCTTGACGAAACTGACCCACGGGTACGGGGGTACGGCGAAGCTATGCTCGAATCGTGACCTTTCTGCACCTGCTCGTGCTCGCGCTCGGCATCGTCGCCGCGATCGCGCTGAGCGATCTGCTCGGACATCGGGGAGTCGGCGCGTGGCCCATCGGGCTCGGCGCCCTCGCCCTGGCCCTCGGCGCCGGGCTCCTCTACAGCCCCTGGCTCGCCGCTCTGTCCCTCGGTCTCGCCCTCGGGGCGGCGATCTCGATGATGGCCTCCTGGACTCGCGACATCGTCCGACGCCGCCACGCCCGACGCGAGCAGGCGCGGCGGTCCCAGGACGCTCGACGGAGCCAGCTGGAGAAGTCCGGCACCTCGCGTCGCTGAGGGACGCAGGAGCGTCACAGCGCCAGGACGAGCACGCTCCGCTCCGGCGCACCGGCGAGCTCGCCGCTCCCCGGCGCCGCGCCACCGTCGGGCCTCGCCGATTCCAGGAGCACCATCGCGTCCGCCCGTCCGTAGGGGGCGAGCCGCCGACCCGGCACGAGGCGCACGACCTCCCGGCCATCGGCAACGACCTCCCGGCGCCCGGGCATGGCGTGCACGGTGCCGGCGGGACCGCGCCGGGGCCCGTCCCCCTCCCCGCGCAGCAGCATCCGTCGGGGCGCGGCGCCGTCACGGTCCAGCAGCGGGCGCACGAACAGGTGGTAGCCCACCAGCGCGCCGACGGGAGTGCCCGGCAGGTGCACGACGGGGACGCCGCCGGGCAGCGTGCCGTGGCCCTGGGGACCGCCGGGACGCAGGGCGAGGTGCGCGAAGCGGGAGGTCCCCGCTCCTCGCTCGCCGAGCAGCAGCTTCACCACGTCGTAGGCGCCGTGGCCGATCCCGCCGGTGGTGAGCACGAGGTCGGCCTCCCGGGCCGCGACGTCGAGCGTCTCCCGCAGGTCAGCCGGGTCGTCGCCGCTGTGCCGGGGCGGGAGCGCGTGCGCGCCGTCGGCGGCGAGGGCGGCGGCGAGCATCGTCCCGTTGGACTCGCGCACCGCACCCGGCAGGGGGTCCGCGCCGAGTCGGTCGGAGGAGCTGTCCGCGGTGAGCTCGTCGCCCGTGACCACCACGGCGACGCGCAGCGGGCGGAGCACCGCGAGGGCGTCGATCCCGAGCGTCCGGGCGAGGCCGACGAGGCCCGCGCCGACGCGGTCCCCGGCCAGGGCCAGCGTCGCGTCCAGCGGGATCTCCTCGCCCGGCCCGCGCACGTGCCGGCCGGGGACGGGAAGGCTCTCGAGGGCGAGGGCGACGGTGTCGGGGACGGGGCCGAAGGGGTCGGTGTCGGTCGCTTCCACCTCGACGACGGCGTCGGCGCCGCGGGGCACGGGGGCGCCGGTCATGATCCGGGCGGCGCTGCCCGGGGGCAGGTCGGGGACCTCGCCGGGGCGGGCCGGCAGCTCGGCCGCGACCGGGAGCACGGTGGTGCCGGGAACGGTGAGGTCCGCGCGTCGCACGGCGAAGCCGTCCATCGCCGCGATCGGCAGCGCCGGGACCTGCTCCGGGCTGCGCACCGCGGCGGCGAGGACCCGGCCGCGGGCCTGCTCGAGCGGGACGGTGTCGACGGAGCGCGGCGGCGTGACCGCGGTGAGGATCTCCTCGCGCCACTGCCAGGGCGAGAGTCTCTCGACGCTCATGGTCCTCCTTCAGCGGCGGGTCGAGGCGCAGGTCGCGGCGGGCCGATGTCGCCGCGGGCGAGGCTCCATGATCCCCCATGGCCGGCCGCGGCGGACGGGACCGTCGCCGGCTCCCCGCGGGCTGATCGCCGCTGCCGGCCCGCTTCGTCGCCGCCCCCGTCCACAGCCATGGCCACGAGCAGAGCGGCAGGTGCATCATGGAGTGCATGCGCGAGATCCGATACGACAGCTTCGGGGGCCCCGAGGTCCTGACCCTCCACCACGACGCCCCGGTGCCCGAGCCGGGCCCCGAGGAGGTCCTCGTCCAGGTCGGCTTCGTGGGGCTGAACCCGCTGGACTACAAGATCCGCGACGGCTCCTCGGGACGGGCGAAGGACCTCGCGCTGCCCGCGGGGACCGGCCGTGAGATGGCCGGCACCGTGATCGGCGCGGGCTCCGGCCTGGACGAGGCGGAGCTCGGCTCGCGCGGCCTCACCGTCGGCACGCGCGTGTTCGGCATGCGCGGCCCGAGCGACTCCCGCGGCGTCGCCGCCGAGGTCATCGCGATCTCGGCCGACGACCTCGCCCCGATCCCCGGCGAGACCGCCGAGGAGGACCTGCCCCGCTGGGCCGGGCTGGCGCTCGTCGGCCTCACCGCGATCGCCGTCGTGCAGGACACCGCCCGGATCGCCGAGCACGAGACGGTGCTGATCCACGGCGGCACCGGCGGCGTGGGCCAGCTGCTGATCCCGATGGCGCTCGAGGCCGGGGCCTCCCAGGTGCTCGCCACCGGGCGCGCCGCGAACGCCGAGCGGATCCGGGAGCTGGGCGCGACCCCGATCCCCTACGACACGAGCGACTGGGGCGAGGAGGTCCAGCGCCTCACCGACGGGCGCGGCGTCGACGTCGTGCTGGACACCCACTACCACTCGACCTTCCTGCCGAGCCTGGACCAGCTCGCCGACGGCGGCCGCATCGTCGCCCTGCCCAGCCTCGCCGACCTCTCCCCTGCCCTCGAGCGCGGTATCGAGGCGCGGGTGCCGTCGATCGTGCCGGGACGGGACCGGCTGGATCGCCTCGCGCAGGGCATCCGCTCAGGCCGCTATCCGCTGGAGGTCTCCGAGGTGCTGCCACTGGCGCAGATCGCCGAGGCGCACCGCCGGCTCGAGGAGGGCCACACCCGCGGCAAGCTGGTCCTGGACGTGCGCGCCTGAGCGACGGCCCGTGCCGCGATGGTCGGCGCCGCGGCATGGGCGGTACGCTGGCACGATGGTCGCCCCCACCTCCGATGACGCCGCTGCCGCGATGCGCGGGATCGAGCCCGTGCTGCAGCCCTCCGGGTGGGCGCTGCTGAACGCCCTTCCGCCCTACGAGGAGAAGGAGGCGCTGCGGGTCTCGACCCGCCTGCGAGAGGCAGGCCACTCCCCCGAGCTCGTCTCCGCGGTGCTCACCCAGTCCCGTCTGCGCGCCCGCGCCGCGGAGAAGTTCGGGGAGTTCGCGAGCACCATGCTGTTCACCCCGCACGGCCTCGAGCAGGCCACGCGCCTGCCGGTCGCCGCGCTGCACGCCGAGCGCTTCCAGCGCGCGGGAGTCGCCTCCGTCGCCGATCTCGGCTGCGGCATCGGCGGGGACTCGATGGCGATGGCCGCGCTGGGCCTGGAGGTCCAGGCGGTGGACCGCGATCCGGTCACCGTCGCCGTCGCCACTGTGAACCTGCGCCCCTTCCCGAACGCGAGCGCGCGCCTGGGCCGGGCGGAGGGCCACGACCCCCGCGACACCGAGGGGATCTGGCTGGACCCCGCCCGGCGCGCCCCCGCCCGCGGCGGCTCCCGCCGCCTCCACGACCCCGAGGAGTACGAGCCGCCGCTCTCGGCCGTGCTCGACCTCGCCCGGCGCCTCGGCCGCGACGGCGCCGCCGGCCCGCTCGGCGCAAAGCTCGGCCCCGGCATCGACCGCGACGCCCTGCCGGACGACGTCGAGGTGCAGTGGCTGTCCTTCCACGGACAGGTGCTCGAGGCGACCGCCTGGTGCGGACCGCTCGCCCGGGAGGGCATCGCCTCCTCCGCCGTGCTGATCGGCCGCGACGGCGCGCACCGCCTGGACCGCGGCGCGGACTCCGCCGGCGACCCCGCCGTCGGCCCGCTCGCCGACCACCTCTACGAGCCCGACGGCGCCGTGATCCGCGCCGGGCTGATCGGGGAGCTCGCCGCCCGGATCGGCGGCCGCACCCTGGATCCCACGATCGCGTACCTGACCTCCGAGCGCCGCGTCACCACCCCCTTCGCGAAGGGCTACGCGGTGCGGGATGTGATGCCCTTCGGCCTCAAGCGCCTCACCTCCTACCTGCGCGAGCACCGGCTCGGGGTGCTCGAGATCAAGAAGCGCGGCACCGCGGTCGAGCCCGACGAGCTGCGTCGCAAGCTGCGGCCCCGCCGCTTCGGCGTCGAGCGCGCCACGCTGATCCTCACCCGCATCGACGGGGAGCAGTCCGTCGTGGTCGCCTCCCCGCACGCCGCACCGCCCGGCGAGGAGCCCGATCGGCCGTGAGCACCGCCCGGGGGACGCAGCGTCGCGTCATCGCCCTGCTGCTGCTCCTCGCCGCGCTGGGAGGACTCGGCGCGGTCGCCCTCGGCGCCGCCGCCGAGCGTGCACCGATCACGACCGTCGCTAGCACGACGGAGCGTGAGCGGCCCTCCAGCGCCCCGACCGCCGAGGTCCCCTCGGACCCCGGCTGGAGCACCCCGGAAGCCCCGGACCGGCCGCCCCGGACCGAGCTCGGCGCCGCCCCGCTGCTCGTCCTGCTCTCCCTCCTCGGCCTGGTGCTCGCGGTCCTCGCGGTGTGGCTCGCGGTGCGGATGAGGGCGCTGGCCCGACCCGCTCCGGCCCCGGCGACCGCCGCCTCCGAGGACGAGCTCACCGCCGCGCAGGCCCGGACCGCGCTCGCCGAGGCCCGGGACCCGCTCGCCCGTCTGGTCGACGCGCAGGACGCGGTGATCGCGGCGTGGACCGCGTTGGAGCGCTCCCTCGCCGCGGCGGGCGTCACCCGGCACCCCTCCCGCACCACCTTCGAGTTCGTCGTGGAGGTGCTGGCCGCGCTCGACCTGGACCGCGCCCCCCTCGACGACCTCGCCGCCCTCTACCGTCGGGCGCTGTTCGATCCGGAGCCGCTCACGGAGGAGGACCGCGTGGTCGCGATGACGAGCCTGGACCGCCTCACGGCGGGGCTCGAGGCCACGGCGGCGGCGCGCATGTCCGGCGCCCGTCCCCGCGACGACGGGAGCGCAGGCGCATGAACACCCTCCTGGGTCTGATGTGGCGGACCGTCGTGACCACGGCGGCCGCGGTCCTGCTCACCCTCGCCCTCGCGCTGATGGGCCTCGTGCTCCCGCTGCCGCTGCCGATCGCGCTGGGCCTCCTCGCAGGGGCCGCCTGGTGGTTCCTCCACGTCGGCGCCGACCGGGCCGAGCCCTCGCGAGCCCCGCGCCTCGACCTCGACGCCGACTACGCCCTCCCCCATGCCCAGGACGTGCGGGTGCGACGGCTGGAGGACCTGATCCACGGCGCGCAGCCGCACCGCCGCATGACCGGCCGCGCCCTCGCCCTGGTCCTGGCCGACATCGCCGACGAACGGGCTCGCGACCCGGACGCCCCGCCGCTCGGCCCGGAGCTCTCCGAGCTCCTCCGCGCCGCCCGCGCCGCGGAGGGCTCCCAGCAGCCCTTCCCGCCGATCGACCGCAGAGCCCTGCACCGCTATCTCGACGAGCTCGCCCTGCGCGAGGAGAGGCCCCGATGACCACCACCCCCGCCCTCAGCACCACCGCGCTCAGCACCACCGCCGCGACCGACGCCGCACGGCGCGTGCTCGACGCCGTCGAGACGGCCGTCGTCGGCAAGCGGCAGTCCCTCGAGCTGGTGCTCACCGGACTCCTCGCCGGCGGCCACGTCCTCCTCGAGGACCTGCCCGGGCTGGGCAAGACCCTCGCCGCCCGCTCCTTCGCCCAGGCGCTCGGCCTGCCCTTCGCCCGCGCCCAGTTCACCCCCGACCTGCTGCCCGCCGATCTCACCGGCGCCGAGGTGTTCGACCAGCGCACCGGCGAGTTCGTGTTCCGTCCCGGCCCCGTGTTCACCGGTCTGCTGCTGGCCGACGAGATCAACCGCACCCCGCCGAAGACCCAGTCGGCGCTGCTCGAGGCGATGCAGGAGCGACAGGTCTCCGTCGAGGGCACGACCCGGCCGCTGCCCGTCCCCTTCCATGTGCTCGCCACCGCCAACCCCATCGAGCACGAGGGCACCTATCCGCTGCCCGAGGCGCAGCTGGACCGCTTCCTGCTGCGGCTGTCCTTCGGCTATCCGAGCGCCGAGCAGGAATGGGAGGTGGTCTCCCGACGGATCAACCGCCAGCGCGAGGAGCAGACGGTCGCGCAGGTGCTCGACGCGGAGCAGCTGCTCGCCCTGCAGGCGGCGGTCGAGGAGGTGCACGTCGAGGACGCCGTGGGCCGCTATGCCGTGGACCTCGTCGCCGCGACGAGGCGCCACCAGAACGCCCTGGTCGGCGCCTCGCCGCGCGGCACCCTCGCCCTGATCACCTGCGCCCGTGCCCTGGCGGTGATCCGCGGCCGCAGCTACGTGGTGCCGGAGGACGTCAAGGAGCTCGCGCATCCGGCGCTTGACCATCGCGTGACCGTCCGGCCCGAGCTGTGGCTGCAGAACGCGACCGGCGCGGGCGTCGTCGACGCGGTCCTCGAGCAGGTGCCGGTGCCGGTCGCCTTCCCGCAGCCGGCCCGGTCCCCGTCATGAGACCGGCCGCGGGAGACGGCGCAGCGGAAAGGGCCTCGGGGGCACCGGGGACCGAAGGAGCGACAGGAGACTCGGGAGAGCCGGGGACAAGGACGGCGAGGACGACCTCCGGTGCGGCGGGTGCTCAGAGAACAGCAGGGACCACGGGCACGCCGGGTCGCACGCAGCCGCCCGCACCCTCGCTCCGCCCCCGTCCCACCGCCGCGCTCGTCCGCGCCTCCGCGGTGGGCGTGCTCGCCCTGGCCCTGGCGCTGCTGCGCGGAGAGCCTGCGCTGGTCCTCGCCGGGCTGCCACTGCTGGCCTGGTCTCTGCTGGCCGTCGCCCGCCGCACGGCACGCGGCGAGGAGCGCTCCTACCCCGCCCCGTCCCTGCACCTGAACCGTCGGCGGATCGACGAGGACGGTGCGGCGCGCGCCACGGTGACCGCAGGCCCGGGCCTGCTGACCACGGCGAACGTCCCGAGGCCGCCGCATGCGGATCTCGCCCCGCGCCACGGCTCCCTCACCGGCGACGGCGGGGCGGCGCTGCGCATCGGCGCCCGGCGCTGGGGCCGGATCGAGGTGGGGCCGGTGCACGTGCTGGTCGCGGATCCGCTCGGCGCCTTCCGGGCGCAGGTAGACCTGCCCCCGGTCTCGCTCCAGGTGGTCCCCTCCTCCGTGGTGCTCGATGCCCCTGTGGACGTCCCCACCCCGATCGGGGTGAGCGGCGCGCACCTCTCCCGGCGCCGCGGCGACGGCACCGCGCTGTCGGAGGTGCGCGCCTTCCGGCCCGGGGACCGACTGCACCGGATCAACTGGCGGGTCACCAGCCGCACCGGGCAGCTGCACACCAATGCGACCTTCACCGAGCAGGACACCGAGGTCCTCGTCGTCACCGACACCACCGCGGACGTCTCCCCCGCCCCCTGGGCCGGCGAGGACGCGCCCACCAGCCTGGACATGACGATCCGAGCCACGACCGCCGTGGCGCGCCACTATCTCGGCGTCGGCGACCGGGTCGCGCTGCTCGACATCGGACGGCTGATAGGCGCGGTGCCGCCCGGCTCCGGCCCCCGTCAGCTGCGGGTGCTCACCGATGCGCTGTCCCGCGCGGCCCGGGACCCGGGCGCGCTCCGCCCCCTCCCCCGCCTGCCCGCAGTGCGGACCGGCACGCTGACGGTGGTGTGCTCGCCCCTGCTCCGCCCCGAGGTGATCACCAGGATCGGAGAGCTCGTCGCCCACGGCGCGGACGTGATCGTCGTGGACACGCTCCCGCCGAGCGTCGGGGACACCTCCGTGCTGCGCGGGCGGCCGCTGCGGCTCGACGGCCGGGTCTCCGAGCGCTTCTGGCCCGAGGCGTGGGCGCTGCGGAGGCTCGAGCGGGAGCGGACGGTGCGCGAGCTGCGGGAGGCGGGCGTCCCGGTCACCGCGTGGGAGGGACCCGCCTCGCTGGCCCCGGTGCTCCTGTCCCTGTCCGCCGCGCGCGGCGCACCGCGACGGAGGAGGTCCTGATGCGGCTGACGTCCCTGCTCGACCCGATCGCCGACGCCCTGCTCGCGCTGCGCGGGATCAGTCCCGTGCAGTGGGCGCTGCGCGGCACCGGCACCGCGGCGACGGTCGCCGCGGCGGCGCTCGCCCTGGCCGGCCCGGGACTCGCGGCGATGCACCTGGGTGTCGTGCTGGTGGGGCTCGTCTGTCTCACGGCCCTCGCCGCCCAGTGGCTCGATCCCGACACGGACCTCGGGATGCTGGCGCCGACGGCGGTGGTGATCGCGCTGGCGGTGCGGGCCGATCTGGACGTCGTGCTCGCCGGGTCGACAGGTCTGCTGCTGCTCGCGGGTCATGCCGCCTTCGCGCTCGCGGCCGTCATGCCCGCGCACGGGGCCCTCGACCGCGACGCTCTGCGCCTCGCGCTGCGGGCGCTCACCGGGGTGCTCGTGCTGACGCTGGTGGGCGGGGTGCTCGTCGTGCTTCTCGCGCAGGTGCAGCTCGGGCCGTGGGCCCTGGTGGTCGCCGCGCTCGCCGTCGTCGTGCTGTGGATCGCCGTGATGCCGCGAGGGCGCTGAGGTCAGGGGGCCGGGCCGCGGTGCGGGCCGACGCATGTCGACCCGTGCTGATCAGCCGGTGCGCGCTTCCGGCAGGCCCTCGGGATCCGACGGCCTGTCGTCGTCGTCCACGGTGGTCGGGCTCGACCGACGAGAGGGATCCGAGGCGCCGTCGAGGTCGACGGGTTCGTCCGAGAGGATCTCAGCGCGGGCCCCGTCCTCCCCGACCAGGAGATGCCTCAGCAGCGGGGAGGTGGACTGATAGATGTGCCCGGTGGGGGTCCTGATCGTGAGGCGGTGCGGTCGGTCGTCGCTCGCCGGGTCGACCGTCGACTCCCATCCCGGCATCTCCTTGACGAGGTTGAAGCGCTGGCAGTGGCCGATGCCGTTGTCCGCGTCGGTGCTGCCGCCGTCGGCGAAGCGATGGGCGTGGTCGATGTCGTGGATCGGCGCATCGCACCACGGCGTGCGGCAGCGCTGATCGCGCAGCAGGATGAATC
Organism: Brachybacterium sp. AG952; assembly: GCF_004362645.1. Classification (NCBI taxonomy): domain Bacteria; kingdom Bacillati; phylum Actinomycetota; class Actinomycetes; order Micrococcales; family Dermabacteraceae; genus Brachybacterium; species Brachybacterium sp. AG952. The sequence goes on from NZ_SNXV01000002.1 coordinate 293,215, forward strand.
GGCGGACCTGCCCACGGAAGAGGCGCCGTCTGCCGTCGACCTCGGTCAGGTCTCCGACCTTGGCGTCGGCGTAGAGGCGACGGATCCATCGCGCCGCGCTGCTGATCTCCGGCGGGGGTGCGGGAGCATCTGCGGCCACGTGTGCTGGGGGCGGGAGCGTCGGCACGCCGAGCGCGAGGTCGCGGGCGACTCTTCCGGGGAGCGGATGGCCCTCGATCCATGCCGTCGCCTCTTCGTCGGCGAGGAGGGTCATGTCGGTCATGAGCAGCTGGATCTCGACGGGGATGTCGTCGGGGCTCTCGAGCCCGCAGGAACGGGCTGTGAGGGTGTCGGCCATGATCTGGCCCTTGGTGCGCGGATCCCCGGCGGTCTTCGCCGATCGCGCCGCCTCGGTCAGCACTTTCAGCACCGCGACGCCGTCCTTCACGGGGAGCGTGGCGCGGAGGATCGACATGCCGTCGACGGCCGGCTGGAGCGAGACCCGTCGGTCGGCGACCGCGCGCTGGTGCCGGCGCACCGCCGCGCCGGCGTCGAGCTCCTGTGCCCGGGCACGGGCGAGGTCCCCGGCCCGGCGCGCGGTGACCGATGGCAGCTGGTCGGCGAGGTCGACATCGACGCGCGTCCGGTCCTCCTCCTCGAGCACCAGCACGTTCTCGGCGATCCTGCGGGCGGCGTACTCGCTGATCTCGCCCGCCTCGAGCAGCTCGCTGGTGCGCGGCAGGGATCCGAGCAGCACCCGGTGCAGAGCAACCTCGTCGGACGCCTGCTTCGGGGTGATGCGACGGGCGAGGGCGACCTGGTCGGCGATGCCGCGGCCCAGCTGTCCCCTGGGCGTCCCCTGTCTCTGCTGCTCGCGGATCTGCGAGTCCCAGAAGGCGGCCTCGGCCCGGGCCTGTGCGGCGGCGAGCCGTCCTTTGGCACGCTCCGTCGCGGCGATCAGGTCGATCAGTGCGGCGTCGTCCTGCGCGGCGAGGGCCTCGGCCGACGGGGCACGGTCGAGAAGATGGGACAGCTGATCGGCCCAGTCCAGTGCGGACTCCGGCATGGCTCCCCTCCCCTCGCTCTGCGGTGGTCGCGGCGGCTCCGAGAACGATGCGACCTGATGAGCCCAGCCTCGTCGCCCCGTCGACGACGTGCCAGCGTCGGTGCGTAGATGTGGACCGGCAGGGCATGTGGAGGAAGCGAGGATCGACAGAACGGGACGGCGTCGTTCAGACCTCTCGATGCGTGGCGTCGGGGTCCTGTCGGCCCTCCGTCTCCGCGGTCCGCTCGGGCACCCAGGGGTCCTCGTCCTCGTCGACGGGGACGTCGGGGTTCACCAGGCGCGACTCGAGGGACTTCGAGTAGATCGGTATCGGCTCGGAGGCGACCTCGATCGTGCCGTCGATGTCCTGCCAGGGCCCGCCGGCGACGGAGAACTGGCCGCTGAACGTCGTGGTGAGGGTGACGTCGTACCAGCCCTCGTAGCGGTAGGTGGAGGACACCGCCTCCGACGGGTAGGGCTCGCCCGGATCCGTGGTCGAGATCGTGTTCCCGTCGCCGAGGTCCCAGTCGTACAGCACCGGCGTGGCACGCACCTGCACCGGGGTGTCGAGCAGCGTCATGTCCATCGTCTGCGGCTCGGACTCGGCGTACAGGACGTTGACCATATGAGCCGGCAGCCATCCCTCAGGGGGGCCTGCGGAAGCGACCAGCGGCATCACCGGCATGGACGCGAAGTCCTCACGGGTCACGGTGATGACCTCGGGTGCGGCACCGCCCTCCCCTCCGGCCGCAGCGCTGCCGCGTTGTTGGCAGTCGAAGCCAAGCAGCTCCTCGCTGCTCCGGCCCGATCGGTTGTCGATCCGCACCTGCTCGGAGGCCAGGTAGCCATCGCCTTCGTCGGCGAGGGTATCGGCGACGCTGCACGCGAGATTGCTGATGCCGCAGGCGACTCCCCCGCCGTAGTCCTCCTCGCCGTGGAGATCCGAGCACGTGTACTTGCTGTCGACCCCGAGCTCGCGGGAGGTGACGTAGACGGGCGGAGGCTCTTCAGCGTCCGAGCCGCTCCCTGCTCCTGGCTTCTCGGGCGAATCGTCCGACGCAGGCGTCGAGGCGGGTTCGTCCGAGCTCTCCGTGTCGCTCTGGTGTCGTCCGTTGAGCGCATCGTCCTCCGCGTCGAATCTTGGAACTGCAGTGGCAGGCGTGATCGCCACAAGACTGAGCAGCAAGGCGGCGAAGATCGTGAGCGCTCGCCCTTGCGTGACCATCATTGAGAGTCGCTCTCCCGGGGTCCGGCGCTGAAGTCGACGACCTTCCACGAGCCGCCGTCCCAGACGAGACCGCCGGATGTCGCGAACTCGCTCTCCTCCACGCTCGCTCCGTCCTGATCCCCCGCCCCGGGTTCCTCGTGCGCGGGGAGGATGAACACGTAGTCCACGATCACGTCGTACCCGCCTGTTCCCTCTTCGGAGCCGAGGGCGACATCCGAGATGTCGACGCGCGACCACACATCTTCCTTCTCCTGGAGGTCGTCGATCTCGGAGAGGAGCTCGGTGCAGTTCCCGCAGTTCGGGTCGCTCATCCGCGACAGTTCCGCTGCGTCGGCCCCCTGGTAACCGCTCATCGCCACAGCCCAGAAGTATTTGAACGCCTGCTCCGCCCCCTCGGGAGTCTGCTCGTCCATGCCGGGGAAGTCTGCGGGGTCGGGGGCGGGGATGTCGGGCGCCGCCTCGGCCGATCCGTCACCGCTGCCCGCGTCGTCGGCGCCGCCTGCGTCGCTCGGCTCCTCGCCGCCGGCGTCGCTTGCGCCGTCGTCCTGGCCGGTGTCGATCGACGGCGGCGGTGTGGTCACGGTGCCGCTCTCACCCTCTCCGCACGCGGCGAGTCCGGCAGTCAGGGCGGCGGCGGCCACGGTGGCCAGGAGTCGTCTGGACATGCGGAAGCCTTCCAGGTGTGCAGCAGGTCACTGCGACCCTACCGGGGAGTTCCCTCAACACTCCATCGACGCCGCCTGAATGTGGACAGCCGTGAGACTGGAGGGCGAAACACCCCGTCGCCTGCCCACTGTCACGCCCTCGGCGGAACCGGCGTGACCGGCGTCGCTCGCCCTTCCCGCTCGGTGCCGACCGGGGCTACCGTGCTGAGCATGTGGCAGATGATGGATCTCCTGTACGCGCACAAGAAGGACATGGTCGCGCCGGAGGACGCCCTGCCCGGCCGCGACGCCTACCCCTACCCGCTCGCGCGCGAACACCTCGTGCTCGGCACCGACATGCTCGGGCCCGACGCTCCCCGTGACCCGCACCCCTGGCCCGAGGACGCCGAGGAGCTGATCCTCGCCGGCGGCTGCTTCTGGGGCATCGAGCGGATCGCCTGGCAGATCCCTGGCGTGCACACCACCTCGGCCGGCTACGCGGGCGGGCACACGCCGCACCCCACCTATGAAGAGGTGTTCTCCGCCCGGACCGGCCACGCCGAGGCCGTGCGCGTGATCTACACCGGCGGCGAGGACACCCTGCGAGCGCTGCTGACCGAGTTCTGGCAGCAGCACGATCCGACCACCGCGAACCGCCAGGGCAACGACGTGGGCACCGAGTACCGCAGCGCCGTGTACTGGACCACGGACGCGCAGGGCGAGATCGTGCGCGACTCCGCCACCCGCTACCAGGAGGCGCTGGACTCCGCCGGTCGCGGCACGATCACCACCGAGCTCGCGCCGCTGGCCGAGGCCGGAAACGGCGTCTACTACACCGCAGAACCCGAGCACCAGCAGTACCTCGCGAAGAATCCCACCGGCTACTGCAACCACGGGTTCAACGGGGTCGCCTGCTCGCTCTGAGGCGAGAACCCGGCGAGCCGACGGGCCGCGGAGGTCGACGGCGACGCGTTGCCGGCCCGACGAGGGCCGACCGCGCCGTCAGCGCCCGGGCAGGCCGTCCCCGGTGTCGCCGCCCATGAGGTTGCGCCGCCCGCCGATGTCGGGACCGCCCGTCGGCCGGGGTGCGGAGGGCGCGGCGCCCATCAGCTGCGCCGCGAAGCCGCCGGCCTCGCGCGGGAGCGGGGCCGCACCGCCCCGGCCGCAGGCCGCGGCGGCGGCCGAGGGCTTCGCCCGCTCCGTCGCGCCTGCCCGCGCGAAACGCTGCATCTGCGAGGTGGTCGGGTAGGTGCCGCTGACCACGATGTCCAGGCCCAGCAGGGTCACCGGCAGCACCGCCTCCCCCGCGGACTCCATCAGCGCGCGGACGGGCTCGCACTCCTCGAAGGCCCAGGCGTCCTCGTCCTGCAGGTACACCGTGATCGGCTGGCCGTCCAGGGCGAGCGCCGCGGCCTCATCGAGGAAGGCTTCCTGCCGCTCCGCGTCGGGCGGCGGGGACGGCAGGAAGATGTCCAGCCCCGCGAGCTGCGGGGCGTCGTCGGCGTCGGTCATGGCCCCACCGTAGCGCGGGACGGGATCACGACCGTGCGGTCGTGGAACCGTGGCCGCCCTGCACGGGACCCGCGCCGACGGGGCGGAGCTCGAGCTGCACGGCGACATGCTGGGTCTCGTCCACGAGTTCCGGTACGGCCAGGTCGTCGCCGCGGCGCGCTCTCGACGGTCGCGGCGAAAGGCGACGACGAGGACGGGGCGGCGGCACCATCGAGGTGCCGCCGCCCCGTCCTCAGGTGGCGTCTCGCCGGGCTCAGCGGGCCCCGGGCTGACGCGGGTTCGCGTAGTCGATCGTGAACTGCGGCGAGGTCCAGGTCTCCCAGTGCTCCGGGTTCTCCGGATCGCCGAGGGGCTTGAGGACCTTCATCTCCAGGACGTAGTCGCCGTCCTTCACGCTGCGGGACTTCTGGTTCTTCATCGAGAAGGTGCCGTCCCAGGCGAACAGCTCGGGCTCGGGGGAACGGCCCAGGTGATCGGTCGCGTCGATCGTGCCCACGGAGGGGTTGACGACCTTGAGCTTCCCGTTTGCCCGCACCTCGTAGGCCGAGATCTCGAGCCTCTCGGCCGGCAGCGCGAAGGCGTAGGCGAGGTAGGGCACGTCGCCGTCGGCCATCGTGTAGGTGTGGCCGCCCTCGGGATCCAGCAGCACGCTGCCGGCGCCGTCGCTGACGCCGAGGCCGGGCAGGCCCATCCCCTGGTCGTCCAGGACGGTGAGGGCCTGGTAGTCGCCGGAGAGGCCGGCGAAGGGCACCACGAGGTCGTCATCGGCGCCGGTCAGGGTGATCCAGCCGCCGTAGATGAGGCCGTCCATCCCGAAGTCCTCGCCGAGGGTCACGGTGACCTCCGCACTGCCGTGCGCGGGCACGGTCACCTGCTCAGCGGAGGTGCCGGTGGTCGCCTCGGCCGTGTAGAACTCGGGGTTGCTGGTCGGGATCGCGGTCGCGACGCCGCTCTCGAAGCCGACGTCGTACACCTTCTCGGCGTCGGAGTCGTTGGTGACAGTCAGGGTGACGTCCTTCGGCCCGGCCTCGCCCTCGCCGAGGGAGATCGTCGGGGTCGTGACGGACGAGGTCGCGTGCACCGCGGCGACCATGTTCAGCATGCCCGCGCCCTGACGGTGGACGGGCTCGAGATAGCCCTGCTCCGGCAGCAGCGACCAGGTGAGCTGGTCGGCGGTGTTCATCATCGCGGTCTTCACGTCCGCGGGGGCGAGGTCGGGCGTCGCCTCCAGCAGCAGCGCGGCCGCGCCGGCGACATGCGGCGCCGCCATCGACGTGCCGGACATGGAGCCGTGGCCGCCGCTCTCGAGCGGCAGCGTCGACCAGATCGAGCCGCCGGGCGCGGCGACGTCGGGCTTGAGGTCGAGGTCGGCGGTCAGGCCGTAGGAGGAGAAGTCGGAGACGAGACCGCCGGTTCCGTTCTCGACCGTGGTGGAACCGGACTGCCAGGCCCAGGTGACCGGGCCGGCCGCGAGCGCCTCCTGCAGGGCCAGGCCGTCGGCCTGGGAGAGCATCACGACCGGGACGGTGAGCGCGGGATCGCCCTCGACCGTCGGGTTCAGGGCGCCGGGCGCGTTGTCGTACAGGATCACGGCGTCGTAGCCGGCCTGCTCGCCGGCGACGGCCTTCTCGCGGAACGCGCAGGTGCCGCGCTCGACGAGCAGGGCCTGGCCCGGCTCGGCGGCGGGCACGGACGCCGGATCGCAGGCCTGGGCGGCGGGGGTGCCGGGAGCGCCGGCGGCGACGAGGGCGAGCTCGCCCGAGGTCGGCGGCTGCGGCGAGCCGGTCGCGGCCGAGTAGTGCCGGTCGGCCCCGCCCGCGGTCGCGAAGGGTGCGGAGCGGTGGGTGTTGTCGACGGAGGCGACGGTGATCGCGCTCTCGGCCACGCCCGGGGCGCCGCTCGAGAACAGGCCCGCGGCCCCCTCGTTGCCCGCGGAGATGACCACGGTGACGTCGTCGTCGACGAGCGTCTCGACCATCTGCGCGGTCGGATAGTCCTGCCAGGTCATGAAGGAGGCGCCGAGGGACATGTTGACCACGTCCGCGCCGTCGTCCATCGCCCGCTCCATCGCCTCGAGGATCACCTCGGTGTCGCTGGAGCCCTCGCAGCCGAACACGCGGTAGGAGAGCAGGTCGACCTTCGGGGCCACGCCGACGACCTCGCCGTCGGCGCCGATGATGCCGGCGACGTGGGAGCCGTGGCCGCCGCAGTCGTCGGGGAACTCGTCGGGGACGGGGGCCTCACCGGTGCGGGAGTCGTAGGCGTCGCCGACGAGGTCGTAGCCGCCGACGACGCGGTCGTTCGGGAAGTCCTTCGTCTCGTCGTCCACGCCGGAGCCGCCGAGATCGGGATGGTTGTAGTCGATGCCGGAGTCGATCACCGCGACGGTGACTCCCTCGCCGCTGAGGCCGTCGACCTGCTGGACCTGGTCCACGCCGGTCATCGCGTTGCCGTAGACGTCCGAGGGCGTCGCGTCGGCCGGCTCGGGGGCGGCGACCTCGAGCACGGGGTACACGGCCCGCACGCCCTCGACCTCGCTGAGCTTCTGCGCATCGGCGTCGTCCATCTCGACGGACATGCCGTTCCAGCCGGTGGTGAAGCTCTCCTGGACCTCGAGCGGGATCGCGGCGTCCTCGGCGCGCTCGGCCACGGTCTCCTGCGCGGCGGTCGCCGACGCCTTCGAGCCGCCGCGGAGCGTGGGCTGCCCCTCGACCTCGACCAGCCAGCGGCCGGGGACGGTGGTCTCCCCCGCGGCGCGGAGCTCGTCGGCCGTGGGGACCTCGACGCCGAGCTCGGCGGCAGTGGCGAGCTTCTCGGGGGTCTCGCCGTCGGCGAGCGCGGGGGCGCTCACCAGCATGCCGGCGACGAGCGCCGTGCCGGCGGAGGCCGCGAGCAGGCCGCGGGGTCTGGGAAGATCTGGTCTGGGCAGAGGCATCGGCGCCGTCCTTCGAGGAGAGAGGGAGGACGGTGCGCGCGCGAAGGATCGCCCCGGGGATGTCCGGTGCGCACCGCCGCTCACCATTTCACCATGTGATCCCCCTCACCGGGAGGCGAACGACCGGATTGCGGGAGGGAGGGTCCCGATCAGGTCACGGATCCGCGCCGGCGGCGGCCGCGAGGTCGTTCAGGGGGTACGGCTCAGGGCGGCCCGTCCGCCGACGCCGGGGCGGACCGATCTCCCGGCTCAGGGCGCCTCGGTCTCCCGGCGCAGCGCGATCCGGTCCGGATCGGGCAGCACGAAGGCCGGGGAGGCGAGCTGGGAGAGGGCGTGCTCGAGCCGGGGCTCCTCGTCGGGGACCATCACCGAGAGCATCCCGAGCCGGCCCCCGTCGATCTGGAGCTCGAGCTCGTAGCGGATCCCGCCGCGGAGGAACTCGCCGCGCACCGGCCACTGCTGCTGGCGCGGCACCGCGAGGCGCCGCGGGTCCTCCACCACGAGCTGCAGGTCCGCGCCCACCCCGCCGGTGTCGAGGACCCGTGCGGTCTCGAGCTGCTCTCGCAGCGCCTCCGCGCCCGGCGGGGCCGGGGCGTCCGGGGCATCGGCCAGGAGCGCCTCGATCAGGGCCCGCGCCTCGGAGGGCAACGGCACCCCGGCGGGCTCGCCGAAGGTCTCCTCGTGCAGGGACCAGCTGCGATCGGGGTCCCCCAGGTGGGGCAGTGCGATCACGGCCGCGGTGCCTGCCGCGCCCAGCGCCGCGAGCGCGAGGCGGGGCCGGGTCATCCCGAGCCGGCGCAGGGCGTCGACCATCCGGGCGTCGAAGCTCTCGACCACGTCCATCAGCCCCATCGTCACGCCGCCGGCGACGACGCCGTCGCGCACCGGGTCCAGCACCGGCAGGTCGTAGCGGGAGGAGTCCGCGACGAGCGCGGCGGTCGCCGCGGCGACGCCCACCCGGTAGGCGCCGTGCGCGAGCGGACCCAGCCGGCGCGGCTCGACGAGCGACAGCGCCCCGACGGCGCCGGCACCGGCGGCGACTCGGAGCATCCGTGCCCTGGTCAGCGAGATCATGCTCGGAGTCTAGAGCCCCGCGGGGCGGGATCGACGTGCGGTCCGCGGCGACTACCCTCTCCTCTGTGAGCCAGGCACCCGAGATCTCCCGCCCGGCGCGCCCCGCTCCCGTGCCCGCCGAGCCGACGCGCCTGCGCCTCCTGGTGCCCGCGCTGCTCGCGCTCGCCGGCACCCTCGCCTACGGCCTGCTGGGCAGCCAGCAGTTCCGCAACCTCGTCGCGCAGTCCTGGGACCTGGGGATCTTCACCCAGCTCCTCCGCGCCTACGGGGAGCTGCGCGCCCCGATCGTGCCGATCAAGGGCGATGCGGTGAACCTGCTGGGCGACCACTTCCATCCGCTGCTCGCGCTGCTGGCCCCGGTGTGGTGGATCTGGCCCAGCGGCGAGGCGCTGCTGTGGACCCAGGCGCTGCTGTTCGGGATCTCCGCGATCCCGCTGACCCGTCTCGCGATCGACCGGCTCGGAGGGGGCCTCGGCACGGTCGCGGGCGCCGCCTACGTCTTCTCCTTCGGGCTGCAGTCCGCGGCGGCGGTGCAGTTCCACGAGATCGCGCTCGCCGTGCCCCTGCTGGCCTTCTCCCTGACCGCGCTGCTGCGGGAGAAGGTGCTCGCCGCGGCGCTGTGGGCGGCGCCGCTGGTGCTGGTCAAAGAGGATCTGGGGCTGACCGTCGCGATGCTCGGACTCGTGATCGCGCTGCGGGGCCGGCAGCACCGCCCGCTCGGCGCGCTGCTCGCCTCCTGGGGCGCGGCATGGTTCGTGCTGGCCACCTTCGTGATCCTCCCGGCGCTGAACACTGCCGGGCAGTACGACTACACCGACAACCTCGGCTCGCCGCTGGAGGTGGTCTGGCCGCCGGTGAAGTGGCTGACCGTGCTGATGCTCCTCGCGCTCGCCGGCGGGATCGGCGCCCGCTCGCCGCTGATCTGGCTGATGGCGCCGACCCTCGCGTGGCGCTTCACCGGGACGGTCGAGTTCTACTGGGACTGGTACTGGCACTACAACGCGGTGCTCATGCCGATCGCGCTCGCGGCCCTACTGGACGCCCTCGGCGACCGCCGCACCGGGTGGGCCACGGCCTGGCTGCGCCGCGACGCGCCGCTGCCGCCCAGGCCGGTGCGGACCGCCGCCGTCGCGCTGTGCGCCGCGGTCACGCTGGTGCTCGGCCCCCAGATGCCCGTGCTGGACGTGCTGCGCCCGCAGCAGTGGGAGCCGACGTGGCGGGCCGAGCCCGCGCAGGCCGCGCTCGAGGCGGTGCCCGACGACGCGGTCCTCGCGGCGGACATCACGCTCCTCGCCCAGGCCGTGCCCGACCACGACGTGCAGTGGCTGCACGGCCCGAACGACCGCGTCCCCGACTGCGTGCTCGGGGACTGGTACGCGTTCTCCTGGAACTCGATGCCGCCCGATGACCTCGCGGTCTGGGCACAGCAGCGGTGGGGCGCCGAGTACCGGGCGGTGTTCGACGAGGGCGGCTTCACGGTGGCCTGCCGGGCCTGAGCCGCGCACCGGAAGGCAGGGTGGTCAGGTCTCGTCAGGCCGGGCCGGCGGTGCTCGTCAGATCGGGTCCTCACGGACGGTGCCGGTGCGTCGGCCCCGCTGGCCTCGGGAGGTCGCCTGCGCCCGCTCCAGCAGGTGCCGCTCCCGCTCCGCCCGCGCGGACTCGAGCCGGAGCCGCCACGGCGAGTGCCGCTCCGCCGCCAGCGCGATCTGCAGGCCCCGCGAGAGGGCCCGGTCGGTCGCGGAGACCGGCAGCGCCGCGAGCTCCGCGGCGTGCTCGGGCAGCCGGTGCGCGACCCCGCACGCGCTCCAGCGCGCCGCGATCTGGAGGATGCGGCTGCGGGTGTCGAGCATCGAGTGGCCCGCGCCGCGGATCTCCAGCAGCTGCGCGCCGGGGATCCGCCCGGCGACCTCCCGGGCGACCCGCGTCGGGCTGACCAGGTCCTGGCTCCCCGAGATCACCAGGGTCGGGGCGGTGATCGCGGGGGCGAGGGCGTGCAGGTCGATCGGCTCGCGCGCGAAGGGCGGCACGGCCCGGCGCTCCTCGCCCGTGAGCAGCAGCGGGTCCAGCGGTCCCCCGTCGGCGTACGCCCCGTACCCGAGCTCCGTGTGCACGAGACGGGCCACGAGGTCGTGCTCGACCACGAACGGGGTCGACTCGAGCCAGGCCCGGTTCAGCACCTTCCGCACGCTGGACCAGGTCAGGGAGCCGCGACCGACGGCGAGCAGGTCCACGAGATCGCGCACCGCGGCCGGTCCTCCGTGCTCGTGGACGGCGAGCACGACGGGGCCGGCGCGGGAGGCCTCCACCTTCCCCTCCGCGGCGAGGCGGCGCAGCACGGCGGCGGTGGACGAGGTGGTCGCCTCGCCGCCGTCCCAGTACAGCTCGCGCAGACGTCGCTGGGCGACCAGCTCGTCGGTCGCGGCGCTGCGCGGGGAGTCCAGCACCAGGGAGTGCACCCGCTCCGGGTGCAGGATCGCGAGGATCTGGGCGAGCTGGGCGCCGTAGCCGGTGCCGACGAACGCCGCCCGCTCGACGCCGGCGTGGTCGAGCACGGCGAGCACGTCCCGCACCACCTCCCGCAGCGTGATCGCCCGGGCGGGCAGGTCCTCCCCGACGGCGTCCAGCCGGGAGAAGCCGACGCCGCGGTGCTCCATCATCAGCACGTCCACCCCGCGCGCGGCGAGGCTGCGGCGCAGCACGTCATAGGGCAGCACCGAGGCCCGTGCCGGACCGTCGGGCAGGATCAGGACCGGCACCTCGGGGCTGAGGGACTCGGGCGGGGGGCTCCCGTCCGCTCCCCGCACCCGGCGGGGACGGCGCGGGGTCGCGCGGGCGTAGCGCAGCGGGAACAGCTCCGGCCCCTCCCCCTCCACCTCGCGGTAGACGGTCATGAGATCGTTGCGGATCTGCAGCAGCTCGTCCTGGGTGGCGCGCTCGATGATCTCGACCGGCCGCGCCCAGGGCGCGATCCGCCGGGGCAGGGGCAGGGCCGGCAGCCCGGACGTGGGGGTCCGGGAGGTGCGGGGCTCCTCGCTCATCGCCGTCCTCTCATCGCGTCCGACGGGGCACGGGGCTTCTCATGCGTCGCCGCCCGTCGCACCGCTGCCCGTCGCACTGCCGATCGTGTCCCACAGGAAGGTGTACAGCAGCGCGTTCATCCGCGCCGCCTGCTCGTTGTTCGCCGCGCCGCCGTGCCCGCCCTCGATGTTCTCCCAGGAGCGCACGTCGGCGCCGAGCGACTCGAGCGCCGCGGTGAACTTCCGGGCGTGGCCGGGATGGACGCGGTCGTCGCGGGTGGAGGTGAGCACGAAGGTGGGCGGGTAGTCCGCGGCCCGCTCCTCGGAGAGCAGGTGGTACGGGCTGAAGGTCCGCACGAACTCCCAGTCCTCGGTGTCGGGGTCGCCGTACTCCGCCATCCACGACGCTCCGGCCAGCAGGTGGCTGTAGCGCTTCATGTCCAGCAGCGGCACCTGGATGATCACCGCGCCGAACAGCTCCGGGTACTGGGTGAGCATGTTCCCGGTGAGCAGGCCGCCGTTGGAGCCGCCGCGCACCGCGAGGTGGTCACGGTCGGTGACGCCCCGCTCGACGAGGTCCTTCGCGACCGACGAGAAGTCCTCGTAGGCGCGGTGGCGCTCCTCCTTCAGCGCCGCCTGGTGCCAGGCGGGGCCGTACTCGCCGCCGCCGCGGATGTTCGCGAGCACGTAGGTGCCGCCCCGCTCGAGCCAGGTCTTCCCGATCGCGCCGAGGTAGGACGGGGTCAGGGAGATCTCGAAGCCGCCGTAGCCGTAGAGCAGGGTGGGACGCGGAGAGTTCGCTGCCCGGTCTCCCCGACTCTGCGAGATCTCGAAGTACGGGATCCGCGTGCCGTCGTCGCTGGTGGCGAAGTGCTGGGTGACCTCGAGCCCCTCGGCGTCGAAGCGGGCCGGGGCGGACTTCACCGGCTCGAGGTCCGTCGGCTCGCCGCCGCCGGCGACCTCGGCGAGGTCCCCGAGCAGCAGCGCGGTCGGCTCGATGAAGTCGGTGACGGTCACCCAGATCTCGTCGCTCTCGTCGGCGTCGACCGCGGAGACGCCGATCGAGCCGCGCAGCTCGGGGTACAGATCTCGGCGCACCCACTCCCCGTGCTCGTCGCGGGTGTGGACCTCGAGGCGGTGCACGACGTCCTCGAGGATGGAGAGGACCACGGCGGTGCGGGTGATGGTCATGTCCGCGAGGGAGGTGGAGGCAGTGGGCTCGAAGAGCATGTGCAGCTCGGGCTCGCCCGCCTGGAAGCGGGCGAAGTCGCCGACGACGAGGGAGCCGGCCGGGTAGACGTCCTCCCCCACCTGCCAGTCGCTGCGCGGGCTGAAGATGCCCAGGTCGCGGTGGGCGGTCGCCTCGAGGTCGCGGGGCACCTCGACGGTCGTCAGCTCCGGCGGGTCCTCGGAGCGGTCCACGACGTGCACGGTCTGGTCGTAGAAGGCGTGCGCCTCGACGATCCAGTCCCGCTCCCAGCCGGGGGTGTGGTCGTGCGCGGCGAAGACCGCCATGTCCGAGGCGGGGATCTCGTGGACGAGCTCCGCGTCGGCGAGCGGCGTGCCGCGCCGCCAGATCCGGGCCTGACGGGCATAGCCGGAGCTGGTCATGGTGTCCTCGCCGAAGTCGGTGCAGGCCCAGACGGTGTCCTCGTCGATCCAGGACAGCGAGCCCTTGGCCTCGGGGCGCACGAAGCCGCCCTCGGACTCGGGGACGAAGGAGAGGGTCTCGAGGTCGAACTCGCGCGTGACGTCCGCGTCGGAGCCGCCGTGGGAGAGCGCTACCAGGGCGCGGCGGTAGGGCTCCCCGTCGGCCAGGCCCGCGGGGCGGAGCAGGCGCGCGCCGTGCCACACCCAGTCCTCGCCCTCGGCCTCGTTCAGCGCGTCGACGTCCAGCAGGATCTCCCACTCGGGCTCGTCCGTGCGGTAGGACTCCATCGTGGTGCGTCGCCACAGCCCGCGCTCGTGCTCGGCATCGGTCCAGACGTTGTAGAGGTGCTCGCCGCGCTTGACGACGCCGGGGATGCGGTCCTTCGCGTCGAGGATCTCCCGGATCTGCCCCTGCAGGGTCTCCGCGAGCGGGGCGCCGTCGGGATCGGCGGGGTCCTGGACGCTCTCCAGCGCGGACTCGGCGCGTGAGTTGCGCTCGCGCACCCAGTCCAGCGCCTCCTCGCCGGTGACGTCCTCCAGCCAGGCGTGCGGGTCGGTGCTGCCGTCGGGGGCGGGGAGCTGCGCGGTGTGCTCGGCCTGGTCGGTGCTGTCGGTCATCGTGGGGATCTCCGTGGTCGTGGTCCGGTCGGTCGTGGGGGCGGGGTCCGTCACCGGTCGCCCTGCCCGGTGCTCGTGGTGGCGGGGAGGGCGGTGAACTCGCCGAGCACGCCCTTCCAGGCGTCCTTCCAGGCGGTCCGCGCGTCGGCCGTCTCCAGGCCCTTGTGCTCGATGCCGAGGGTGCTGCGGCCCTCGTCCTTCGCGGTGATGTTCACCGAGACGCGGCTGCCGTCGGCGACGGCCGCGCGCCAGTAGCGCCACGTCGCGGTGTCGCTGAGCGAGGGCTCCTCGAGACCGAGGCCGTCGCGGCGGGCCTCGGCCATGAACGCGTCCCAGCGGTCGCGCACCTGCGTCGGCGTGCCGGGCACGGTGCGGGAGGCGGAGGCGGAGAAGTCCCCGTCGCAGCTCTGCCCCACCACGCGGCGCCCGATCATCTGCTCGTAGGCGACGGTGACGCCCTGCGCCCACCACTCCTCGACCTCCCACCGCTGCACCAGCATCCGTGCGATCGCGGTGTGGTCGAGGTCGCGCCCGCCGGCCGCGTCGAGCCGGTCCGTCCACTCGGCCAGCGAGGTGCCGGTGCCGTTCTCGAGCCGCGCGGCGTGCGGATGGTCCTGCGGGAGGATCTGGTCGCTCATGGAGGACACGATACGGCGAGCGCCGGGCCCGGGGACCCGGTCCGACGGGCCCGCTGCGTGCATGGAACACTGGCGGGATGCGACGTCGTCACCTGCTCGCCCTCGCCCCCGCGGCCGCTCTCGCCGCCTGCACGGCCCCTGAGGAGGACCCCGCCTCCCCGGGCAGCGACGGCGGGGGCGCGTCCCCCTCCGACGGCGGTGACGGCGGCACCGCCCCGTCCGACGGCGACCCGTCCGACGGCGAGGAGCCGACGACGACCGCCCCGCCGAGCGCCGCCGAGCAGCTGCTCGAGGGGCTCTCGCCGCGCGAGATCGCCGGGCAGCTGGTCCTCGTCGGCATCGCCGCCGGCTCCGAGATCCCGCCCGCGACGTTCGAGGAGCACCACGCCGGAGGGATCTTCCTGCTGCAGGTGTGGGAGAGCGCCGAACAGGTCGACGCCGTCGTCGACTCCGCCCTCGCGCTCGCCCGCCCCGAGCTGCCGCCGCTGCTGGCCGTGGACCAGGAGGGCGGCCAGGTGCGGATGCTGCGCGGCGACGCGGCACGGGAGACGGCCTCGACCGAGACCCTCGGCGCCGAGGGCCCGCGGGCGGTCGCAGACGCGTACACGAGCATCGGCGAGGACCTCTCCGCGCGAGGGCTGCACGTGGCCCTCTCCCCCGTCGCCGACGTCGTCGACCCGGAGCTCGGCGATGCGAATGAGCCCGTCGGCGGGCTGGACCGCGGCTTCGGCACCGATCCCGCCCAGGTCGCCGACTGCGTGACCGCTGCGGTCGAGGCGCTGTCCGACCAGGGCATCGGCGCGACCCTGAAGCACTTCCCGGGCCTGGGCCGCGTGGAGCAGAACACGGACTTCTCCGCCGAGGGGATCGAGGATGCGACCACCGGGCCCGAGGACCCGTTCCTCGAGTCCTTCCGCGCCGGGATCGACGCCGGCGCGCAGCTGGTGATGATGTCCTCCGCGATCTACCCGCGGATCGAGCCGGACGTCCCGGCGATGTTCTCCGCCGCCGCGATCCAGGACCTGCTGCGCGGCGGACTCGACTTCGAGGGACTCGTGGTCACCGACGACATCGGCGCCGCGCAGGCCGTCGCCGACGTCCCCGTCGCCGAGCGCGCGACCCGGCTGCTCGAGGCGGGCGGCGACGCGGTGCTCACCGCCGACCCGTCACTGACCGGCGAGCTCGTCGACGCGATCGAGGAGTGGGCCGGGCGTGGCGAGGAGCAGGAGCAGCGGGTGCGGGAGTCCGCCGGCCGGATGCTCGCGCTGAAGGAGGCGCTGGGGCTGCTCTGACCGCGCGCGGCACCAGGAGGCGGGCCCGCGCTTCCGAGCGGCCCGGCCGGCGCCGGTGGCTCCGGTCGGGAGATGGCGCATGGCGTACCAGTACGCCTATATAGGCGTAGCGGCACGCCACACGCCAGCAGTCGACCATGTCCCGACGGTGCAGGGATGTCAGCGAGCGGGGACCGGCGGGGACGGCGGCGGGCCGGGCTCTCTGCCCGGCTCAGTCCCTCCCCCTCGACCGAGCTCCTACCGGCTCGTCCCTCGCCAGTACGTCGCTCAGTCCCTGCCCTCTCGACCGAGCTCCTACCGGCTCGTCCCTCGCCAGTACGTCGCTCAGTCCTTGCCCCCTCGACCGAGCTCCTACCGGCTCGTCCCTCACCAGTACGTCGCTCAGTCCCTCTCCTCTCGACCGAACTCCTACCTGCTCGTCCCTCGCCAGTACGTCGCTCAGTCCTTGCCGAGGGTGATGAGGTGGTTCACCGGGCCGTGGCCGCCGGCGGTGCGGGAGAGGCGCCAGTCCTGCGCGTTCTCGGTCGCGCTCGCCACGAACTCGCGCGCCGAGGCGACGATCGTGGGCATGTCGTCGTCCGTGCCCGACTCGCCGATCTCCTGCAGCTCCCCCGCCCGGTCGAACTCGGCGATCCGTGCGAGCTGGGCCGTCAGCGCGGCCGACAGGGTCGTGCCCGCTCCGCGCAGCGCCCGGCCCTCGATCCGCTGCGCCCGCAGCAGATCCGTGCCGCCGGGATGGACCAGCACGTCCACGACCTCGTCGCCCGGGAGCGAGCCGCCCGTGATCAGGACGGACCGGGGCCCCTTCGCGACGAGCGCGAGCGCGTGCTCGCGCATCTCCTCGATCGAGGTCGCCACCGCCCGGCGCAGCAGCTGCGCGGACTCCCTCATGGTCAGCACCAGCACGTCCACGAGCGGGAGCAGCTCGTGCTCGATCGCCGCGGCGCCCTCCGCCGAGATCAGCACCGTGCCGTCGGCGCTGATCATCACCGGGTCCAGCACCACGGTCCCGAAGCGCTCACGATGGGCGCGCAGCGCGGCCACGACCTCGGCGACCACGGCGGCGCTGCCCAGCGAGCCGATCTTCGTCGCGTCCAGCAGCAGCTCCTCGGAGACCGCGTCGATCTGGGAGCGCACCACCTCGGGCGGCAGCGGGTGCACCCCGCGCACGCCCTGCGGGGACGCGGAGACCACCATCGTCACGGCGCTCGCACCGTAGGAGCCCAGCGCCGTGAAGGTCTTCAGGTCCGCCTGGACGCCGGCGGCGCCGTCGGACTCCGATCCGGCGATGGACAGGACGAGGGGCGGGCGCATGCGATCTCCATCCGACGAGTGGACCGGGTCCCGGGTGACCCGTGAGCGGAGAGTACCAACCGTCCCTGGCATCCCCCTGCCGGGACGCGGCGGCCCGGATGCCCGGCGGACGCGCCCGGTCGTGGGACAATCTCCCCCGGACGGGGGTCACGGGGACCCCGCCGGGAGGCGACCGGGGACAGGGCCCGGGACAGGGGAGGTGCCGATGACGCAGGAGCCGCACGGCGAGGGTGTGCCCGAGAGCGCCCCCCTGCCCGACTTCGCCTCCTCGTCCTCCCCGACGGGACTCCCCGACTTCGGCGAGGACCACGGGCCGGCGACCCTCGGCGAGCCGAGCGAGCGCGCCCGCCACCGCACCCGGCTGACGATGATCGCCGTGATCGGCGGCTCGGTCGTCATCCTGCTCGTGCTGGCGCTGATCCTCTCCCAGACCGTCTTCCGCTCCGTGCTCGAGGATCCGGACCCGTCGGCCTATTCGACCGGGCCCCGCAGCGCCGAGGGCCAGTCCGAGTACGTTCCCGATCCCGAGGACCCGGACATCGCCCCTCCCCCGCCGATCTTCACCCAGGCCCCCACCACCGAGTGCACGGTCCCGCAGAACACCACCCCGCCGCAGCCCTCCGGCGCCGGCAAGGTGCGCGGCGGCGGGCTGGAGTACACGAGCCCCGAGGGCTGGGGCGACGGCTGGGCCGTCCACTCCCTGCCCTATCTCACCGAGCTCGCGGCCGACGGCCGACGGGTCGAGGGCAGCTGGTACAGCGTCGTGAACCTCGGCCGGGTCACCTTCCCCGAGGACGAGGGCGGCTACCCCGGTCTCGAGGCCGCGGCCGTCGCGATCTTCCAGTGCTACGCGACCACCTCCGGGGTCGTCTCGCACTTCGGCGAGCACCCGGAGGTGACCGACTACCGCTCCGAGGTGATGACGGTGGACGGCACCGCCGCCTGGATCGTCCAGGCCACCTATCACTTCGAGGACCCCGAGGTGCTGGACACCTCGAGCGCCTCGATCGTCACGTCGATCGTCGTGGAGACGCCGAACGGCCCCAGCGCCCTGGCCAGCGACGTCGCCGCCGACCAGCCCGAGCATGTCCAGAACCTCGAGGACATCATCGCGAGCCTCGACGTCGTCGAGTGACCTACCGCGTCCCGATACCCCTGCAGGAGCAGCCGTGCACACCGGACCGCAGTTCACCTCCACCCAGCCCTCCACCCCCGGCGGGGGCGGAGGCCGGGCGACGCCGCTGCTGATCGGCGGGATCGCCTTCGCCGCGGTGTTCCTGCTGATCGTCGGCGGGACGATCGGCTATCTCGTGCTCCGCGGGGACGGCAGCGATCCCTCCTCCGGCGGGACCACGCCCGCGACGGACCCGTCGAGCGCCTCGGCGAGCGCGTCGGCGACCCCGACGGGCGAGGTCGAGGAGGAGCGCTGCTGGCAGCCGGAGACCATGGAGCGCGCCGGCGACAACCCCTCCGGGAAGCTGCGCGGCGGGGGCCTGCAGTTCATCCCGCCCGCGGTCTACGACCAGCGGCAGACGCCCCGCGGCGTCGCGTACGTGAACGACGCCCAGGGCGCCTACGCGCAGGTCGAGGACGGCTGGTACTCGGGGATGTTCGTCGGCGCCGTCGAGTGGCAGCCCGGCATCGAGTACCCGGGCAACGAGGTCGTCTCCGAGAAGATCGTCGCGTGCTACTTCGCCGCGTCGATCTGGGGCGACACCGAGGGGCGCACGCTCGACGACCAGGTCACCGAACCGGTGACGATCGCGGGCCTTCCCGGCTATCGCACCACCGCGACCGTGAACTTCGCGAAGGCCCCGATGGAGAAGACCTCAGCGACCAGCCTGACGGTCATCGTGCTGGACACCCCGCAGGGTCCGAGCGTGTTCATGCTCGAGACCGCGGTCGGCGTCGCCGAGCACGAGGAGGCCGCCGCCGAGGCCCTGGAGTCCCTCACCGGCGTCGCCTGAGCTCCTCCCCTGCCCGCGGGCCCGCCGCCCCTTCGCATCGGGCCCGCCGCTCGGTCAGGGCCCTCCCTCACACCACGGAGGAGGCGAGGCGGCAGAGGTTGTCGATGACCTGCATGGTGCGGGGCCGGGACTCCCACTCCTCGCGCGTCAGCTGCCGGCTGCGGGAGCGGTAGGTGTGCTCGACCTCGCGCATCTTCTCCATGAAGTCGGTGCCGCCCACCATCAGCGAGCACTCCATCTGCAGCAGGAACGAGCGCATGTCCATGTTGGAGGAGCCGATCACGCTGACCGAGTCGTCGATCGTGACGTGCTTGGCGTGCAGGATCGTCGGGGCGCGGTAGAGCCAGATCTTCACCCCCGCGTCCAGCAGCGTCGAGTAGTAGGAGCGCTGGGCGTGGAAGACCAGGAACTGGTCGCCGATCTCGGAGACGAACAGCTCCACCTCGACCCCGCGCCGCGCGGCGGTGATGAGGGCCGAGAGCATCGACTCGTCGGGCACGAAATAGGGCGAGACCGCGACGATGCGCCGGGCCGCCGAGTAGAACAGCTGGTTGAACAGCAGCAGGTTGTTCTCCGCGACGAAGCCGGGGCCGCTGGGCACGAGCTGGCACTCGTAGGTGCCGGAGGTGTCCGGGGAGGGCCTCACCAGCGTCTGCTCGTCGAGCATCTCGTCGGATTCGTAGTACCAGTCGGAGGCGAACAGCAGGTTCAGCTCCGAGACGATCGGGCCGCGGAAGCGGGCCATCGTCTCCTGCCAGTGCAGACCGCGGCGGATGTTCGCGGGCTTGTCGTAGTGGGCGGCGATGAGGTTCTGGCTGCCCATCCAGCCGATCTCGCCGTCGACGATGACCATCTTGCGGTGGTTGCGCAGGTCCGGGCGCTGGAAGGCGCCGTCGCGGAACAGGCGGATCGGCATCATCGGGGCGTGCTGGATGCCGTGGGCGTCGAGCTTCTGCCGCATCGCGCGGTACACGGCGCGGTGGCTGACCGCGCCCCAGTGGTCGTACAGCACCCGCACGGTCACGCCGGCGTCGGCCCGCTCCGCGAGCGCCTCGAAGAAGTCCTCGGTGACCTCGTCGAGGCCCATGATGTAGAAGAGCACGTGGACGCTCTCGCGCGCGGTGCGGATGTCCTCCGCCATCCGCGCGATCGAGGTGTCGTAGTCGATCTCGAGCTCAGCCGAGTTCTTTCCGGTCAGCGGGAAGGCGCCGAGCTCGCGGTTGAGCTGCACGGCGGACTGCAGCCAGCTGGGCGCGTCCTCGTCGAGCTCGCTGTCGGGGATCTCGTGGGCCCGCACCCGCAGCAGCCGGTTCACGGCCTTCTGCTTCGCGAGCCGGCGCTTCGGGAGCTGGGAGCGGCCCAGCAGCAGGAACAGCGGGAAGCCGACGATCGGCAGCACCATGATCGCCAGCAGCCAGGCGAGCGCCGAGCCGGGCCGACGGTTCCGGGGGACGATGACGAGGCTGATCAGCCGCAGGACGACATCGATGCCGACGTAGAGATAGGTCCACACCAGGGCCCAGTTGTCGAGCACCCACTGCCACAGTCCCATCGGCGGTCTCCTCCTGCATCGTCGGGTCCCCGGAAGGCGGAACGGCGGGCCCCCGAGGGGACCCGCCGTTCAGCATACGGAGTGCGACGCCGGCGGCGCCGCGCGGTGACGTCAGTCGTTGCCGCGCAGGATCATCAGGATCCGCAGCACCTCGACGTACAGCCACACCATCGTCACGGCGATGCCGAAGCCGAGGCGCCAGGCGTACTTCCGCGGCGTGCCCGCCTCGACGGAGCGCTGGACGTCTTCGAAGTCCATCACCAGCGAGTAGGAGGCCATGACGACGGCGAGGCCGCCGATGACGAGGCCGAGCACGCCGTCGCGCAGGCTCTGCCCGGAGAGCAGCAGGTAGCCGATGTTCACGAGCCCGAACAGCAGGTACGCGACCATCGCGACCATGAAGATCTTGTTCAGGCGGGGGGAGGTGCGCAGGATGCCGACCCGGAAGAGGACCAGCACGGTGGCGGCCACCGCGAGGGTGCCGACCACGGCCTGCATCGCGATGCCGGGGTAGATGAACTCCATCGTCCCGCTGAGCCCGCCGAGGAACAGGCCCTCGAAGGCCGCGTAGGCGAGCACCAGGATCGGCGAGGGCTGCTTCTTGAAGATGTTGACCAGCGACAGGACGAGTCCACCGATCAGGCCGACGAGGGTCGCGACGCCGGTGAGCACGAGACCCGCCTGGACCCCCTGGTCGCCGGCGACGAGGCCGAGGGCGAGCGGCATCATCGCGACGGCGAAGCCGACCACGATGATCACGCCGAGGGTCGCGCTGATGGCGTTGAGCGCATCGCGCATGGTCATGCGACCGGTGTCGTGACCGGTGGCGGCCGGGCGGGCGTACATCGCCTCGAGCTGGTCGCCGCCCTGCTGGCCGAAGCCGGAGGACCACTGGGTGTCGGAAGCGGGTCCGGTCTGTGCGCCCTGGCCGAAGCGGGGGCCGCTGTACGCGCTGCCGCCCTGCTGCACTGCCTGGTCACGGCCGAACACGATGTTGTGGCGTGCCATGTGACTCCTCACGTGGGAATGATCGGGGGTCGACGGCGGAGCTCCACAGGGTCCACCGGACCGACCCGCCCAGCCTAACGGGCGTTCCCGAGATCCACCTGGGCGCGCTCTGCGCCGTGAGCGAAGCGTGACCCGCGCTCGGGGCCGCCGCCGCGCCGCTCCTCGCCAGTGCCGGCGCTTCTCGTGCAGGCCGGGCCCCGCCGCCTCAGACGGAGCTGATGACCTCGCGGAAGCGGCGCAGGCGCTCGTCGGTGCTGGAGAAGAACTCCTCCGGGCCGCCGTCCTGGAGGATCCGCCCGTCCTCGAGGAACACCACCCGGTCCGCGACCCGTCGGGCGAAGGCGAGGGAGTGGGTGACCACCACGAGGGTGCGGTGCTCGGCGGCGAGGTCGGAGAGCACCGCGACCACCTCGGCGGCCAGCTCGGGGTCCAGCGCGGAGGTCGGCTCGTCGAACAGCAGCACGTCGGGGTCCATGGCCAGCGCCCGGGCGATCGCGACGCGCTGCTGCTGGCCGCCGGAGAGGCGGTCGGGATAGGCCTCCGCCTTGTCGGCGAGACCCACCTTCCCCAGCAGCTCGCGCCCGCGCGTCTCGGCCTCCGCCCGGTCCAGGCCCAGGTTCTCGATCGGGGCGAGGGTGACGTTCCCGAGGGCGGTCAGGTGCGGGAAGAGGTTGAACTGCTGGAAGACCATCGTCGAGCGGGAGCGGATCTGCCGGACGGTCCGGGCCGGGAGCCTGCCGCCCACGTCGATCGGGCCGTCGCCCAGGTCGAGGGTCCCCGCATCGGGCTGCTCGAGCAGGTTCAGGCAGCGCAGCAGGGTGGACTTGCCCGAGCCCGAGGGGCCCAGCAGCACTGTCGTGGTGCCGCGCTCGATCTCCAGCGAGACCCCCTCGAGGGCGACGAGCTCCCCGAAGGTCTTGCGCAGGCCGGCCACGCTCAGCGGCGGCCGGGCGTCGGGAGCGTTCTCAGGCGCGGACATGGGCGGACACCTTCCTCTCGAGCTGGTTCTGCCCGAGGCTCAGCAGCGACACCACGACGAGGTAGATCAGGGCCACCAGGGTGTACATGATCAGCGGCTCGTAGGTGGTCGCCGCGATCTGCCGACCCACCTGGAACAGGTCGATGAGCGTGATCGCGAAGACCAGGCTGGTTCCCTTGACCAGGTCGATGAAGTCGTTCGCGAGCGGCGGGAGCACGATCCGCATCGCCTGCGGGGCCACGACCCGGCGGAAGGTCGCCGCGCGCGAGAGGTTCAGGGACCTGGCCGCCTCGAACTGGCCGCGCGGGATGGAGAGGATCGAGGCGCGCACGGCCTCCGAGGCGTAGGCGCCGGTGTTCAGCGCGAGCGTGATCACGGCCGCGGGGAAGGCGGCGAGCTCGATGCCGATGCCCGGGAGCCCGAAGTAGACGATGAACAGCTGCACCACCAGCGGGGTGCCGCGGAACACCTGCACGTACGCCCAGGCCACGGCCTTCAGCGGCGCCGGGGAGTACAGGCGCGCGAGCGCGACCAGCACCGCGATCACCAGCGCGATCGCGAAGGACAGCAGGGACAGCGGGATCGTGACCTGGACCAGCGCGGCGAGCAGCCGCGGGAGGGACTCGATCCACAGCTCGAGGAAGCGGGGCACGGCGCCTCAGCCCTCCGGGGTGATGTCCTGGCCCACCCACTCCTCGTAGATGGCGGTGAGCGAGCCGTCCTGCTTCATCTCCTCGAGGATCGCGTTCACCTCGGTCAGCAGCGGCTCCTGCCCCTGCTGCATGATGACGCCGACGGTCGTCTCGTCGGGCAGCTCCTCGTCCAGGAGGCGGAAGGTCGCCTCCGGATGCTCCTCCTGGTACGTCTGGAAGGAGATCAGGTCGTTCGCGGTCGCGTCGGCCCGCCCCTGGAGCACCAGCTCGATCGCCTCGGCGAAGCCCTGGACCGGCACGATCTCGGCGCCGAGATCCTCCATCTGGGCGGCCCAGTTGCTGGTCGCGGTCTGGGCGCTGCGCGCGCCGTCGAGCTCGGCGAGGGTCTGCACCTCGGAGTCCGCGGGCACGGCGACCCGGCCGATCGAGCGGGCGTAGGGCTCGGAGAAGGCGTAGACCTCCTCGCGCTCGGGGGTGATGCCGACGTTGTTGACCACGAGGTCGTAGCGGTCCACGTCGAGCCCCGCGATGAGGGAGTCCCATTCGGTCTCGACGTACTCGGGCGTCGCCCCGAGCCCCTCGGCGATGCGATCGGCGATCTCCTTCTCGAAGCCGACCAGCTCGCCGGAGCCGTCGTGGAAGGCATAGGGGCGGTACGTGCCCTCGAGCCCGATGCGCACGGTGCCGCTCTCCTGGATCCGGGCGAGGACGTCCTCGCCGTTGCCGCCGCCGTCGGAGGCGCCGGAGCCTCCTTCGGAGCTGCAGGCCGCCAGGACGGCGAGCACGGAGGTGCCGCCGAGGGCGAGGGCCAGACGACGGGTGGGGCGCGGAGCGGAGCTCATGGTGATGTCCTCTGCGGTGGGGAGCGGTCGGGGGCGGTCAGCCAGCGGCGGCGAGGGCCTGGTCGAGGTCCTCGAGGAGATCGGCGAGGTCCTCGATGCCGACGCTCAGGCGCAGCATCTCGGTGCTGATGCCCGCCGCGGCCTGGGCCTCGGGGGTCATCGCCTCGTGGGTCATGGTGGCGGGGCGGCAGATCAGCGACTCGACGCCGCCGAGGCTCACCGCGTAGGCCGGGTAGCGCAGGGCGCGCAGGAAGGCGACGCGGTCCAGACCGTCGGCGAGCTCGAAGGAGAGCACGGCACCGCGGCCCGTGGCCTGGGCGTCGTGCAGGCGCGCCTCCTCCTCGCTGTGCGAGCCGGGGTACCAGACCCGGGCGATGCGCTCGTGACCGCGAAGATGCTCCACGATCGCCTCGGCGTTCGCCTGCTGGCGCTCCAGGCGCAGCGGGAGGGTCTTGATCGACTGGATCAGGCGGAAGGAGTCCTGCGGGCCGAGCACCCCGCCCTGGGCCTTCTGGGCGAGGCGGAGCGCGTCGGCGAGCCCGTCGTCGTCGGTGGTGACGGCCCCGGCGAGGAGGTCGGAGTGGCCGGCGAGGTACTTCGTG
Organism: Brachybacterium sp. AG952; assembly: GCF_004362645.1. Lineage (NCBI taxonomy): Bacteria > Bacillati > Actinomycetota > Actinomycetes > Micrococcales > Dermabacteraceae > Brachybacterium > Brachybacterium sp. AG952. The sequence goes on from NZ_SNXV01000002.1 coordinate 317,764, forward strand.
GCGGACTGCACGACGATGTCGACGCCGAGCGCGAGCGGCTTCTGCAGCACGGGCGTCATGAAGGTGTTGTCCACGATCACGAGGGCGTCGTGGCGGTGGGCGAGCTCGACGATGCGGCGCAGGTCGGTGATGCGCAGGGTCGGGTTCGCGGGGGTCTCGACGAAGACGGCGCGCGTGGCGGGGGTGAAGTCCTCGTCGGTGAGCTCGGCGAGGTCCGCGACGAAGCGGCCGGTGATGCCCCGTCCCGGCAGCACGAGGTCGACCAGGCGATAGGTGCCCCCGTAGACGCTCGCGGGGAGGATCACCTCGTCGCCGACCTCGAGGGTGGACAGCGAGGCGGCGGTCGCGGCCATGCCGGAGGCGAAGGCGAAGCCGTGGCGGGCGCCGTCCAGCGCTGCGAGGACCTGTTCGAGCTGGGCGCGGGTGGGGTTCGCCCCGCGCTGGTAGGCGTAGGCGCCGTCCTCGGTGGCGGGGTCGAGCTCGAAGGTCGAGGCCAGGTGCACCGGCGGGACGACCGCTCCGTGCTCGAAATCGCGCAGGGTGTGCACGGCGGCGGTCTGGATGTGCACGGCAGCTCCTCATCGGGGGACGTCGGGGATGCGGTCACACTAGGTCGCCGCCTCCCCGGCGGCCAGGTGGGATGAACGACTGTGAAGCCCAAGTGGAGCCGATGTTACGCCCAAGATCGTTTTATGGGCAGGTACGTGGGACCCGTTCCCGCCGAGCCGCGCCTCGGACCCACGGCAGGCTGCGGGGCCGACCCGGCGGTCCGGCGCACACGGCGCACGCGGCGGCCGTCGGCCCCGAGGATGCACGAGGGCCCGCGACCGTGATGGTCGCGGGCCCTCGCGGCGGGAGTCCGGCGGGGTCGGGCGCCGGCGGGACGCCCGCCGCGCTCAGACGCCGGCGGGGACGACGGGGATCGAGCCGGTGATGGTCTCCTCGTGCTCGCTGAGCACCTGCAGGGTGCGGCGCGAGCGGACCTTCAGCGCGATCAGCGTGGTGACGACCATGGCGAAGCCGGTGCTCGCCAGCACGATCGCGACGACCATCGGCGCCTCGTAGCCGAAGCCCGCGGCGATCACGGCGCCGCCGAGGGTCGCGCCGAGGGCGTTGGCGACGTTGAACGCGGCCTGGTTCATCGAGGCGCCCAGCAGCTCGGAGCGGTGCGCGATGCGGATCATCCAGGTCTGCATCGCGGGGCTCAGCGAGGAGTTCACGAGGTTCGCCGCGAAGAACGCGATGATCAGCGCGGTCAGCGAGGTGTGGGCGACGGCGAAGAGCACCACGAGCGCGGTGATGTAGAGCGGGAAGCCGATCAGCAGGGTGCCCTTGAGGGAGCGGTCGGTGGTCACGCCGCCCACGACGTTGCCGATCGTCATGCCGAGGCCCGCGGCGGCGAGCACCCACGGCACGGAGCTCTCGGGGGCGCCGGTGACCTGGGTGGTGATGTCGGCGACGTAGCTGAACACGGCGAAGGCGCCGGAGAAGCCGACCGCGGCGATGCCGATGACGATCCACAGCTGGAGGCGCTTGAGGGCCACGAGCTCGTCGACCATGCGGCGGCCGATCGCCTTCTCCTGGTGCGGGACGGTCAGGTAGAGGGCTGCGAGGGTCGCGACGAACACACCGGCCAGCAGCAGGTAGACCACGCGCCAGCCGGCCGCCTGGCCGACGGCGGTGAGAATCGGGACGCCGATCAGGTTCGCGACGGTCAGCCCGGACAGGGCGAGCGCAGTGCCCTTGCCCTGGCTGCCGGGGCCCATCAGGGAGGCGGCCAGCAGCGAGGCGACGCCGAAGTAGGCGCCGTGCGGGATGCCGGCGACGAAGCGGGCGAGCACGGTGAGCTCGAAGGTCGGCATCACGCCGGAGAGCAGGGTGCCGACGGCGAGCGCGATCGCGAGCAGCATGATCATCGTGGTGCGGCTCCAGCGCACCGAGAGGAGCGCCAGGGCGGGGGCGCCGACGACGACGCCGAGCGCGTAGGCGGTGATCGCGATGCCGGCGCGGGCGATGCCGCCCTCGGGGTCGGCGGCCATCATCTCGGGCAGCAGGCCGTGGGCGATGCCGGGCAGCAGGCCCATGGAGACGAACTCGGAGCCGCCGATGCCGAAGCCGCCGAGCGCGATCGCGAGGAGGGCGAGGCGGCGGCGAGCAGGGGTGAGCTCGGTGGACGCAGGGCGGGGGGCGCGGGTGAGGGTGAGGGTCATGAGGGGACCTCGGCTGTCGGGAGCGGGCGGGCGGGGACGGGCTCCATCGACCCGACGCACAGAATAAGCAAACGCTGTTGCGTTAGGTCAAGGGGGCGGCGGGGATCTGTTGGATCACAACGGGTCGCGGCACCCCTCCCTTGCGCGTTACCCGCCGGTCACAGCGTCGTGGCGTGCGAGGATGGCCGGGTGAGACCGACCACCCCGCTGGACCGCATGGCGGGCGCGCACGACGCCGCCGTCCTCGCCGTCGCGCGCCGCGGCGACCCGGTCTCCCGCTCCGGCCTCGCCCAGGAGCTGCAGGTGACCCCGCAGGCGATCTCGAAGATCCTGGCGCGGCTGATGGAGCGCGGCCTCGTCGAGGAGGCCGGCACCGTGACCTCGGGCCCCGGCAAGCCCACGACCCTGTACGAGATCGTCCCCGGCTCACGCCGTGCGATCGGGCTGCACCTGACCCGCTCGCGGCTCCACTCCGTCGTGGTCGACCTCACCGGGGAGATCCTCGAGCGCCGCGAGCTCGAGATCGGCCGCCTCCAGCCGGTGCCCGAGCTGGTGGCCACCCTCGCCGACGAAACCCGCGCGCTGCAGGACGTCGGCCCGGGGATCCTGCTCGGCGTCGGCGTGGGGATGCCCGGCCCGGTCGACGGCGAGGAGGGCGTCTATCGCGGCACCTCCGACCCCGATCCCTGGCGGGGCGCGCCGATCCGCCGCCTGCTCGCCGCGGAGCTCGGCATGCCGGTGCTGCTGGACCACGACTCCCGTGCGGCGCTGGTGGGCGAGGCCTGGTCCCAGCCCGGGCTGCTCCGCAACGCCGCGCTGCTGCTGGTCGAGGACGGGCTCGGGGCGGCGCTGTGCCTGGACGACCAGATCGTGCGCGGCGCCCACTCCCACGCCGGCGAGATCGGGCACACCGTGGTGCGGATGGACGGGATCCCCTGCCCCTGCGGCCGCCGCGGCTGCGCGCAGAGGGAGCACCGGGCCGCGCTCGAGCGAGGGGAGGACGAGCTCGCCGCGCGCATCCTCGCCGAGGTGGTGGTGAACCTGGTGCGCCTGGTGGACGTGGACCGCGTGGTGCTCGGCGGGCGGACCGTCCACGAGCAGCACGAGGCGTCGATGGACGCGATCCGCGAGGCGCTGACCGCCGGGCTCAGCGACGAGCCGTGGGTGCACGTCGAGGTGATGCTCTCCACCCGGGGCACGGACCTGATCGCCGTGGGCGCGGCCTGCGAGGTGCTCGAGCACGAGTACGGTCTGCCGCAGGTGCTCGTCGGCCCCGAGTGACGCGGCGGGCCGGCCCGGAGGGAGACGTCGGCCCGAGAGGTCGGGTCGATCGCCGGAACGCCGCTCGCCGGAGCCGGGTCAGTCCCGGGGGCCGAAGAGCGCCGAGCCGACGCGCACGATCGTCGCGCCCTCCTCGACGGCGATCTCGAGGTCGCCGCTCATCCCCATCGACAGCTCGGTGAGCTCGGGGATCCCGAGCTGCTCGCGCAGCGCGTCCCGCAGCTCGCGCAGGGAGCGCAGTGAGGCGCGCACCGCTGCCTCGTCGCTCGTGTTCGCCCCGATGGTCATCAGGCCGACGGGGCGCAGGCGCTCGCTGCCGCGCAGGCGCTCCACGATCGGCGCGAGCGCCTCGAGGCTCGGGCCGTAGCCGCCCTTGGACTCCTCGCCGGATGTGTTGACCTGCACCAGCACGTCGCGGCGGAGGTCCGCGAGCTCGGCCCGGCGCTCGAGGGCGTCGGCGATGTCGTCCCGGTCCACGCTGTGCACGAGCTCGGCGAAGGCGATCACGTCGCGGGCCTTGTTCGTCTGGAGCCGGCCGATGAAGTGTCGGGGCACGCCGTTGCCCGCGAGGAGCGGGTCCTCGTGCTTGGCGATCTCCTGGGCCCGGTTCTCCCCCACCGCGATCCGTCGGCCGCGCTCGCGCAGCAGCTCGATCATCTCCGCGATCTGGGCGGGGGTGCGGGTCTTGGTGGCCAGCAGCAGCGTGATCTCCGCGCCGTCGCGCCCGGCACGGGCCGCGGCGGCGTCGATCCGCCCGAGCACCTCGTCGAGGCGGGCGATGAGCTGGGGGTCGGCGGAGGAGGCGGTCATGGCCTCCATTGTGGCCGATCCCGGGCGTGCCCGGCACGCGGGCATCCGGTGCCCCCAGCGGGACTCGAACCCGCACTGTGCCGCTTTTAAGGCGGCCGCCTCTGCCGATTGGGCTATGGGGGCGTGCACGCGCCGGCGCTCGCGGTGGTGCGACCGGCGGCGGCGTCACCCTATGCTGGAATGCATCATGACCGCTGTGATCCGGTCCCTCGCGGACTCCCTGCGACGGTTCGGCGACGACCGCCTCGAGGCCCTGCTCGTCGCCCGACCGGATCTCGCCTCGCCTCTGCCCCGGGGGATCGGCCCGCTGGCCGCGCGCGCCGGGGGCAGCACCTCCGCGCGCCGCGCGCTGGACTCGCTCACCCTGCCCGAGCTGCATCTCGTCGAGGCGCTCGCCGTGCTCGAGGACGGCTCCTCCCCCGCCGCGCTCGCCGCCGCGGTCTCCTCCGACCCGGCGACGATCGCCCCGTCCCTCGAGCGGCTGATCACCCTCGCGATCGTGTGGGGCGAGGACGAGCTGCACCTGCTGCGGCCGCTGCGCGACGGCCTGCGCGCCCCGGCCGGGCTGGCCGCGGCGACCGCCGCCGATCCCGACGCCGAGGAGGCCGCGCGCCGCGTCGAGGCGGCCCGCGACCGACTCGGCCCGGCCCTCGACGCCCTCGCCTGGGGGCCCAGCGCCGTCACCGGCAGCGGGAAGCTCGCCGCCGCGCTGCGCCAGGCCGGGATCGTCGAGCCCGACGGGGAGAGCCTGCACATCCCCCGCTCCGTGCACCTCGCCCTGCGCGACGGGAGGGTGCGCCGCAGCCACACCGCTCAGCGCCCCGGGCCCGAGGGCCCGGAGGTCACCGAGCGGATCCCCGGCTCCCGCACCGCGCAGGCCGTCGAGCGGGCCTTCGAGGCGCTGCGCCTGCTGGGCACCGTGCGCGGCTTCGACGAGGACCCGCCCGGGGTGCTCAAGCGCGGCGGGCTCCCCCAGCGGGACCTGCGCCGTCTCGCCGAGCGCGCCGGCGCCCCGCTGCTGGCTCACGCGACCGTGCTGCAGAGCGCCTGGCAGGCCGGGCTCATCGGGCACGACGGCCAGGAGTGGCATCCCACCCGCGACTGGGACGTGCACCGGATGCTGCCCCCGTCCCAGCGCTGGGCCGAGCTCGTGCTCGCCTGGGCGCGCGGGCACCACCTCGCCGCCGTGGTCGGCACCCCCGACCCCTCGGGGACGGGCCGCTCGCTGCTGTCGGACCTCACCCGACGCGACGGCGTGCGCACCCGGCGCGGCAGCCTGCTGCGCCTGCTGCGCACGAGCCCGGGCGTGGACGCGACCGAGGACTCGCTCGTCGCGGCGCTCGCCTGGGCGTTCCCGCTGGTGCCCTCCGAGGTGCTGCGGGAGGAGACCTCGGCGCTGCTCGTCGAGGGCCGGGCACTCGGCGTGCTCGACGGCGGCAGCCTCACCGTGCTCGGCCAGGCCCTGGTCCCGGCCCTCGACGAGGACATCACCACCGCCGACGCCCGCCTCGCCGCGGCGCTGGAGGAGGTCGCCCCCGCCCCCGTCGAGGAGGTGCTGCTGGACGCGGACCTCACCGCCGTGATCCCGGGCCGCCCCGCCGAGCGCCTGCTCCCGCTGCTGGACTGGACCGAGGTGATCTCCCGCGGCGGCGCGCTCACGCTCCGCTTCAGCGCCGCCACGGTGCGGCGGGCCCTCGGCGACGGCCGCGACGCCGAGGCGCTGCTCGCCCTGCTCGAGGACGTCTCCCGCTCCCCCGTCCCGCAGGCCCTGACCTACCTCCTGCGCGACGAGCAGCGACGGCACGGCCGGGTGCAGGTCTCCCGCGCCTCGACCGTCCTCACCGCCGAGCCCGAGGTGCTGGACCTGCTGCAGGCCGCCTCCGAGGCGGTGCCGCTGGGGCTGCACCGTCTCGCGCCGACCGTCGCCGTGACCCTCTCGGATCCGGGCTTCGCCCTGCAGATCGCCCGTCAGGCCGGGCTGTCGCCGCAGGCCGTCGGCCCCGACGGGAGGCCGGTGTCCGAAGAGCTGTCGCACTCGCTGCGCCCAGGGCCCGTCGATCCCGATCTCGTGACCGTCGAGGGACCGGAGCTGCGGATCCCCGTCGCGGAGGCGGTCGCACGGATCCGCGACGCTGAGGAGGGCGGCACCGACCTCAGCGTCACCGACCGGCTGCTGGACGCGATCGCCCGGTCCGCCGCGATCCCGCTCGGCATCGTCGACGGGCAGGGCGGCGTGGTCGTCAAGCAGGCCCTCCCGCTCTCCCTCGAGGGCGGACGGCTGCGGGCCCGCGAGTCCGGCAGCCAGGAGGAGTTCACGGTGCTCGTGCACCGGGTGACGCTCGACTGAACGCGGCCCTGCGCCGGTGCAGGTCACGGATCGGTCCATGGGGAGCACTCCCCATGGCGGAGCACCTCCTGCATCGGGGTACTATTCGGCTCGCCAGGCACGGGGCGACCTCAGCGCCTCCCTGGGGCCCGGGCGCATCCGTCTCGGGGCATGATCATCAGGAAAGAGGGGTTTCCCATGACCGCACCCGTCCCTAACGCCGCGAGCGAGAAGATCAAGAAGAACGCGCTGATCGCCATGATCGTCGGCTTCGTCTGCGGCGGCGTCCTGCCCGGCGTGCTGGGCCTGCTCGGCTATCTCAAGGCCGATCAGGAGCCGGAGACCGCCCGCAAGTTCACGAAGTGGGCCTGGATCGTCTTCGCGATCTGCTGGGTTCTGGCGATCATCTTCATCGTCATCTACGTCATCTTCATCGTCTCGGTCGCGAGCTCGGGCATGGACTACTGAGCAAATCTGCTTCACGAAGAAGGCCCCGGACCGTTCGGTCCGGGGCCTTCGTGGATCAGCGGCGATGTCGCCGCCAGTCGATCAGTCCTGCATCAGTCCGACTGATCTCCTACCGCTCGTACCTCGCAGTACGTCGATCAGTCCTGCATCAGTCCGACTGATCTCCTACCGCTCGTACCTCGCAGTACGTCGATCAGTCCTGATTGGTCTCGCGACGGTCCTGGGTCCACTCGACGTGGAAGGTGCCCTCGGTGTCCACGCGCTGGTAGGTGTGGGCGCCGAAGTAGTCGCGCTGGGCCTGGACCAGGGCGGCCGGGAGGCGCTCGGCGCGCACCGCGTCGTAGTAGGACAGGGTCGAGGAGAAGACCGGGACCGGGTAGCCGGAGGCCGCCGCGAAGGCGACGATACGGCGCCAGGCCGGGATGCACTTGGCGATCTCCTCGGTGAAGTACGCATCGGCCAGGAGCAGCGGCAGGTTCGCGTCGCGCTCGTAGGCCTCGGTGATGCGGTTGAGGAAGCGGGCGCGGATGATGCAGCCGCCGCGCCAGATCCGCGCCATCGCGCCGAGGTCGATGTCCCAGCCGTACTCCTTCGCGCCGGCCGCGATCTCGTCGAAGCCCTGCGAGTAGGAGACGAGCTTCGCCGCGTACAGCGCCTTCTGGAGGTCGTCGATGAACTGCGCCTTGTCGGCGATCTCGAGGGTCTGCGCCTCGGCCTTCAGCACGCCGCGGGCGGCCTCGCGCTGCGGGGTCGAGCCGGAGGTGGAGCGGGCGAAGGTCGCCTCGGCGATGCCGGTGACCGGGACGCCGAGGTCCAGCGCGGTCTGCACGGTCCAGGCGCCGGTGCCCTTCTGGGCGGCGCGGTCGAGGATGACGTCGACGAAGGGCTTGCCCGAGGTCTGGTCGGTGTGGTGGAGCACCTCGGCGGTGATCTCGATGAGGAAGGACTCCAGATCGCCCTTGTTCCACTCGGCGAAGACGTCGCCGATCTCGGAGGCGCCCATGCCGAGCGCCTTGGACATCATGTCGTAGGCCTCGGAGATGACCTGCATGTCCGCGTACTCGATGCCGTTGTGGACCATCTTCACGAAGTGGCCCGCGCCGTCGGCGCCGACGTGGGTGCAGCAGGGGACGCCGTCCACGTGCGCGGAGATCTTCTCGAACATCGGGCCGAGGCGGTCGTAGGACTCCTTGGTGCCGCCGGGCATGATCGAGGGGCCGTTCAGGGCGCCCTCCTCACCGCCGGAGACGCCGGAGCCGACGAAGTGCAGGCCCTTCTCGCGCAGCGCGGCCTCACGACGGCGGGTGTCGCCGAACAGGGCGTTGCCCGCGTCGACGATGATGTCGCCCTCCTCCATGAGGGAGGCGAGCTCGTCGATCACGGCGTCGGTGGGCTTGCCGGCCTTGACCATGATGATCGCCACGCGCGGCTTCTGCAGGGAGGCGACGAAGTCAGCCATGGACTCCGACGGGTAGAACTCGCCCTCGGAGGCGTAGTTGTCCATGACCGTCTCGGTCTTGCCGACGGAGCGGTTGTGGATGGCGACCTTGAAGCCGTTGCGGGCGAAGTTGCGGGCGAGGTTCGAGCCCATCACCGCCATACCGGTGACGCCGATGTCCGCGACATCGGCAGGGGACGGAGCAAAGCTGGCCATGGGATCTCCTCAGATCGAGTGACTGTCGAGCCGGGCCGAACCGCGGCGCCGAAGGCGTCGGCGGGCATCGCGGGCCCGACCCATCGCGGTCCATCCTAGGGAATTCCGGCCCGAGACGTTCCCGTGTGCCAGCGCTTGCCGCACGAGGGTGGCCGCCGACACGGTACCGTCGCTCCGGGGAAAGCGGGAGGACGCTCTCCCGCACGCCCGGACACACCTCGAGAGCGAGCCACCCGATGACTCATTCCCCGTTCGATCCGCAGTCCGCCCCCGGCGCTCCGGGCGCTGTACCGCAGGGCACCGCCGGCGCTCCCGGCCCGACCCCGGGCACCGACCTCGGCGCCGACCTCGGGGCGGGTCTGCGCTTCGCGGGCACGGGCCTGCTGCGCGGCGCGGCCGCGCTGCTGGGCGTCGGCGCGCTCTACGCCGTGGCCATGGTCGTGGTGCTCGGCGTCGGCTTCGCCCTCACGCTCTTCCTCTCGATCGCGATGGTCGAGACGTCCTCGTCGGCGGGCGGCGACCCCTCCTTCGGCCAGATGATCGTGATCTTCGCGCTGTGCTTCGTGCTGGTGCTGGTCACCGGAGTGGTCGGAGCGCTGTGGCAGGCCGGTGCCGCGCAGGCCGGCGGGATCCTCGCCGGTGGCGAGCGTCCGAGCTTCCGCCAGGGCCTGATCGGCCCCGGCCGGGTGGTCACCACCGCCGTGCTCGTGCTCGTGATCGTGATGATCGGCTCGGTGCTCCTCTACCTCCCCGGCATCATCGCCGCCGTGCTGCTGTTCTACGCGATCCCCGCGGCGCTGCGCGGAGCGTCCCCCGGCCAGGCGCTGCGGGAGTCGGTCTCGACGGCCACGTCGAACCTCGGCGTCACGATCGTCGGCTTCCTGATCACGATGGTGGCCTCCTCGATCGGCGGGACGCTGGTCGTCGGCTTCATCGCGGTCATCCCCTTCACCGTCCTGCTCCAGATCGGGCTCTACGAGAGGGTCAACGGGCGCACGCCGTCCCTGCCCGCCTGATCCCGGCCCCGCCGCACCCCGCATCCGAGCCCGCGCCCCGTCCTGGGAGCGCGGGCTCGTGCACGTGCCGGCCCGGGGAGGCGCCCCTCACGTCGCCCCCTCCCCGGCCCGGACGGGACGTAGCCTGATCCGATGACCGACGGCCCCCTCATCGTCCAGAGCGACAAGTCCCTCCTGCTCGAGGTCGACCATCCCTCGGCGCAGGCCGCCCGGATCGCGATCGCGGCCTTCGCCGAGCTCGAGCGGGCGCCCGAGCACGTGCACACCTACCGCATCACCGACCTCGGGCTGTGGAACGCGCGCGCCGCCGGCTACGACGCGGAGACCGTCGTCGCGGCGCTCGTGGACCACTCCCGCTACCCGGTCCCCCACTCGCTGCTGATCGACGTGGCGGACACCATGGACCGCTACGGGCGCCTGCAGCTGCTCTCCGACCCGCAGCACGGGCTCGTGCTGCACGGGCTGGACCGCGCGGTGCTCGAGGAGGTCACCCGCGCCAAGCGGGTCCAGGGCATGCTCGGCGAGCGCGTCGACGACACCACGGTCAGGGTCCATCCCTCCGAGCGGGGCGCGCTCAAGCAGGCGCTGCTGAAGCTCGGCTGGCCCGCCGAGGACCTCGCCGGCTACGTCGACGGGGAGGCGCACCCGATCGCGCTGGCGGAGGACGGCTGGCAGCTGCGCCCGTACCAGACCGAGGCGGTGGACGGCTTCCGCCACGGCGGTTCGGGCGTGGTGGTCCTCCCCTGCGGCGCGGGCAAGACCCTCGTCGGCGCCGGGGCGATGGCCGCGATGCAGCGCACCACGCTGATCCTGGTGACCAACACCGTCTCCGCCCGCCAGTGGCGGGACGAGCTGCTGGCCCGCACCACCCTCACCGAGGACGAGATCGGCGAGTACTCCGGCACGACGAAGGAGATCCGCCCGGTCACGATCGCCACGTACCAGGTCCTCACCATGAAGCGGAAGGGCGTCCACCCGCACCTGGAGCTGATGAGCGCCCGCGACTGGGGGCTGATCCTCTATGACGAGGTGCACCTGCTGCCCGCGCCCGTGTTCCGGATGACCGCGGACCTGCAGGCCCGGCGCCGTCTGGGTCTGACCGCGACGCTCGTGCGCGAGGACGGCCGCGAGGGCGAGGTCTTCTCGCTGATCGGGCCGAAGCGCTACGACGCGCCGTGGAAGGACATCGAGGCGCAGGGCTACATCGCCCCGGCCCTCTGCACCGAGGTGCGGGTGACCCTGCCCGCCTCGGATCGCATGGCCTACGCGATGGCGGAGGCCTCCGACCGGCCCCGCCTCGGCGCCGCGCACGGCGCGAAGGTGCCGGTGGTCGAGCGGATCGCGCGCGCCCATTTCGGGGAGCCGCTGCTGGTGATCGGCCAGTACCTCGACCAGCTCGAGGAGATCGCCGAGCACCTCGGCGCAGAGCTGCTGACCGGGCAGACCCCCGTCAAGCGTCGCCAGCAACTGTTCGCCGACTTCCGCGAGGGCCGGATCGACCGCCTGGTCGTCTCGAAGGTCGCGAACTTCTCGGTCGACCTGCCCGAGGCCTCGGTCGCGATCCAGGTCAGCGGTGCCTTCGGGTCCCGCCAGGAGGAGGCCCAGCGCCTCGGCCGCCTGCTGCGCCCCAAGGCCGACGGGCGCTCCGCGCACTTCTACACCGTCGTCATGCGCGACACCCAGGACCAGGACTTCGCCGCGCACCGTCAGCGGTTCCTCGCCGAGCAGGGCTACGCCTACTCGATCGTGGACGCCGAGCAGCTCGACGGGGCGCTCGACGCGGGCTGAGCCGTCCCGGGCCGCACATCCGTCGGCCCGGCTCCACGGCGAGGGGACGCGACGTCGTTACAGTGGGCACGCACGACATCCCCGCCGGCCCTGTCGGCGCTTCCCCGCCGCCCCGTCGGCCGTCCCCAGGAGATCGACATGACCGCACCCGACGATCCCACCCGCACCCCCGGCCCCGGCGACGCCCCGCGCGCCGACGCCCCGCGACCGGACGCCGCCCCCGACGCCCCCGCACCGCGTCACGAGGACACCGCCGCCACCGCCCCGACCGGTCGCCGTGCCGCCGAGCGCCCCGCCGCCGAGGAGCCCGCCGACGTCCCGACCTCCTCCGGCGGCAAGACCGCGACGACCTGGATCGCGCTGATCCTCGGCGCGATCGTGCTGGTGCTGCTGCTGATCTTCGTGATCCAGAACAATGTCTCGGCCCGCTTCCAGTACTTCGGGGCGGAGTTCGACCTCCCCCTCGGCGTCGCGATGCTGCTCGCAGCGATCGCAGGTGCGCTGGTCATGGCGCTGGTCGGCTCGGTGCGCATGATCCAGATGGGCTGGACGATCCGCAAGCTGCGCAAGCAGCAGGAGAAGGTCCAGCGCACCCTGCGCTGAGGTCGCCCAGGAGACGTCCAGCCATCTCCCAAGCAGAGGGAGGACGGTAGAGCCATGACTGCTGCGAGCGAGGAGAACGACTACGAGGCACGCCTCCTGGTCGTCGACGACGAGCCCAACATCCGCGACCTCCTGGCCACCTCCCTGCGCTTCGCAGGCTTCGAGGTGTTCACCGCCTCCACCGGCAACGAGGCGATCCGGGAGGCGACCGAGCACCAGCCGGACCTCGTGGTCCTGGACGTGATGCTCCCGGACATGGACGGCTTCACCGTCACGCGCCGCCTGCGCGACCGCGGCGAGCAGTACCCGATCCTCTTCCTCACCGCGAAGGACGAGACGCAGGACAAGGTCGCCGGCCTCACCGTCGGCGGCGACGACTACGTCACCAAGCCCTTCAGCCTCGAGGAGGTCGTCGCCCGGATCCGGGCCGTGCTGCGCCGCACCCACGGCGGCTCGGAGACGGCCGTGGACAGCGCCCTCGTCGTCGGCGACCTGCGCCTGGACGAGGACTCCCACGAGGTCCACCGCGGGGACGTGAACATCGAGCTGTCCCCCACCGAGTTCAAGCTCCTGCGCTATCTCATGCTGAACGCGGGCCGCGTGGTCTCCAAGACCCAGATCCTCGACCACGTCTGGGACTACGACTGGTCCGGCGAGGTGGGCATCGTCGAGTCCTACATCTCCTACCTGCGTCGCAAGATCGACGTGGTGGGCGAGCCGATGATCCACACCAAGCGCGGCATCGGCTACGTGCTGCGCGCCGCCGAGGGCGCCTGACCCCGACGCCCGACCCGAGGAGCACCACCCCGTGGCCCTGCCGAGCCTGCGCACCGAGCGCCCGATGTCCCTGTGGACCCGGATCGTCGCGCTGATCTCGCTGCTGCTGGTGCTCGGCGTGGTCGTGACCGGGAGCCTGTCGCTGTTCCTGCTGAACCGCACCCTGATCCAGTCGGTCGACAACAACCTGCAGTCCTCGATCAGCGAGATGCTCTCCCTGGCGCAGCACGAGCTCGCCGGGGACGACGACGCCGTCACCTCGAGCACGTACATCCCCGTGGAGTACGCGGTCGAGATCCGCGACGAGCAGGGACGGCCGATCGAGCAGGAGGTCTTCCACTACGGGCCCGGGAAGGTCTCGGTGCAGTTCCCGGACCTCACCGACGAGCAGATCCTGCAGCGCGGCGGGCGCCCCTTCACGGTGCTGGACTCCGCCGAGAACCGCTGGCGGGTCATCGCGATGGTCAACTCCGGGCCGGACAAGGGCAGCGTGTACGTGGCCCTGCCACTGACCTCGGTGGACCGCACCATGCACGAGATGGCGCTGATCATCGTGCTGGTGGGCACCCTCGTGGTGCTGGTCGGGATGGGCGCGGGAGGCTATGTCACCCATCGGGCGCTCGAGCCGCTGCGGGACGTGGAGGCCACCGCCTCCCAGATCGCCGGGGGCGACCTCTCCCAGCGCGTGCCCGTGACGGACACGAGCCTCGAGGTGCACGACCTCGCGCTGTCGCTGAACGAGATGCTGGTGCGGATCGAGCAGGCCTTCGCCGCGCAGTCCGCCTCGGAGGAGAAGGCCACCGCCTCGGAGGCGAGGATGCGCCGCTTCGTGGGCGACGCCTCCCATGAGCTGCGCACGCCGCTGGCAGCGATCCGAGGCTTCGGGGAGCTGTACCGGATGGGGGCCCTGCGCACCGACGAGGACACCGCCTCCGCGATGCGTCGGATCGAGGACGAGGCGAGGCGCATGGGCTCCCTCGTGGAGAACCTGCTGCGCCTGGCGCGGCTCGACGAGCGCCCCGACCTCGACCTCGAGCCGCTGGACCTCACCGACGCCCTCTTCGACGCCGCCCAGGACCTGCGCGCCCTGGACCCGGACCGACAGGTCATGGTCGTCTCCCTGCAGGGGACGCCGCTGTCGGTGCAGCCGCACGTCCCGTTCGGGGTGCTGGGCGACGAGGCCTCGCTGCGACAGGTGATCCTGAACCTGGTGGGCAACGCGAACCGCCACACCCCCAAGGGATCGCCGGTCGAGTTCGCGGTGGGCCGCCTCGAGGACGGCCGGGTCCGGATCGAGGTGCGCGACCACGGCGAGGGCATCGACGACGACCAGCGGGAGAAGGTGTTCGAGCGGTTCTACCGCACCGACTCCTCCCGGGTCCGCTCGGCGAGCCAGGGCGGCGGCGCGGGCCTGGGCCTGTCGATCGCGGCGACCATCGTCCAGCAGCATCGCGGCGCGATCGGCGTGCAGCCGACGCCCGGGGGCGGGGCGACCTTCTGGATCGAGCTGCAGGGCACGGACCTCGACCCCGAGCAGCAGGTGGAGCCGGACCAGCTGCGGGCGCTGACGAGCTCCTCCTCCCCCGCGAGCCCGTCCGTCCCGCCCGCGCAGGACTGATCCGCGCATTCCCCGCCGCTCCCTGCGACGACGCTCTGACGTGCACATTTACGCAACACCACCATGTCGCAAATCGGACATTCGTCGCCCATCGACTGTTCATCGCGGCTTCACCGGGACCCCATGTCGTGCTCCACCTCGCCGTCCATGGTGTAGGGGTCGCGAGCTCCACCCACTCGCGGACACCCGCTCACGACCTGAGGAGCCCCCATGCTCAAGCGTCATCTCCCCATGCTCGGCCACACCCGTGGCAACCGCCTCGCCATCACCTGCGAGCTCAAGTGCGGCAGCGCCTGCTCGCACCCGGTCCCCAACACCTCGGACAACTCGCACTTCCGCGACATCGCCGACGCCGCGATCTCGCGCCGCGTCGCGCTCGGCGCGGGCGGCGGTCTGGCCGCCGCGGTGGTCGTCGGCGCGAACGTGGCCGGCGCCCCGGCGGCGCGGGCCGACCACGGCGCCCACCCCCAGGGCGACGGGACCCTCACCTTCCAGGCCATCGACCCGGTGCCCCGCGTCGTCGACGACATGACGGTGCCCCGCGGCTACGACTGGACCCCGATCATCCGCTGGGGCGACCCGCTGTTCGAGGACTCCCCCGAGTTCGACCTCGAGAACCAGACCCGCGAGTCGCAGGAGAAGCAGTTCGGCTACAACTCCGACTACCTCAACGTCATCGTCGACGACGAGGAGGGCACCACCGGCTATCTCGTCAACAACCACGAGTACACCAACGAGAACATCATGTTCTCCCCGGAGTACATCGCCTCGAACCCCGAGGACGTCGTGGGCACCGCGATCGCCGCCCACGGCCTGTCGATCGTGGACCTCGAGCGCACCGGCGCGGGCGAGCCCTGGTCCTACGTCGTCGGCGGCCGCCGCAACCGGCGCATCACCGGCTTCACCCCCTTCACCGTGGACGGCCCCGCCGCGGGCTCGGACCTGCTGAAGACCGTCGAGGACCCCGAGGGCATGACCGTGCTCGGCACCCTGAACAACTGCGCCGGCGGCACCACCCCGTGGGGCACCGTCCTCTCGGGCGAGGAGAACTTCGACCAGTACTTCGTGGGCACCGCGGGCGTCGAGGAGCAGGAGCGCGTGGGCATCTCCCCCGGCCCCACCTCGCGCCGCTGGGACCTAGTCCACCCCCGTTTCAACCTCAACAACGAGGGCTACGAGAACGAGGCCAACCGCTTCGGCTGGATCGTCGAGATCGACCCCGACGACCCGACCTCGACCCCGGTCAAGCACACGGCGCTGGGCCGCTTCAAGCACGAGGCCGGCACCGTGCACATCGCCCGCACCGGCCACGCCGTCGTCTACTCCGGCGACGACCAGACCGACGACTACATCTACAAGTTCGTCTCCCGTCGCGTGTACCGCGAGGGCGACAAGGCGAACAACATGAAGCTGCTCAGCGAGGGCACGCTCTACGTCGCGCGCTTCGAGGGCAACTCCCCCGCCGGCGAGATCGACGGCTCCGGCGACGTGCCCTCCGACGGCGCCTTCGACGGCGCGGGCACCTGGGTCCCGCTGGTGCGCAACAACCGCTCCCTGGTCCCCGGCTTCACCATCGAGGAGGTCCTGGTCAACACCCGTCTCGCGGCCGACACCGTCGGCGCGACCAAGATGGACCGCCCCGAGGACGTCGAGCCCAGCCCCACCAGCGGCAAGATCTACGTGGCGCTGACCAACAACTCCAAGCGCTCCCCCGACTACGTCGACGAGGCCAACCCCGTCGCCGTGCCCGACGGCGGCAACCGCGACGGCCACGTCATCGAGATCACCGAGAAGCGCGACGACCACACCTCGACCCGCTTCAACTGGTCGATCCTGCTGCTGGCCGGCGATCCCTCCACCTCTGAGACCGCCTACTTCTCGGGCTTCCCGAAGGACCAGGTGTCCCCGATCTCCTGCCCGGACAACCTGGCCTTCGACTCGAAGGGCACGCTGTGGATCTCCACCGACGGCCAGCCGGGCAAGATCGGCTACTCCGACGCTCTCCACAAGGTCACCCTCGAGGGCGAGGACCGCGGCAGGGTCGAGCAGTTCCTGGCCGTCCCCGCCGACGCCGAGACCTGCGGCCCGGTCATCCACGACCTCGACGACTCGGTCTTCGTCGCGGTCCAGCACCCGGGCGAGGGCGGCGAGTGGGGCGCCCACACCTCCTACTTCCCGGACTTCGCTCCCGGCGGCGGGCTGAAGGGCGACCTGGTCGCCGTGCCGCGTCCCGCCGTGGTCCAGGTCTACCTCGACGTCCTCGACGACGCGGACGACGAGGAGGCGGGCTCGGGCGGCGGTGCCGGCAACGGGAACGGCAAGGGCAACGGCAAGGGCCGTGGCCAGGCCGACCGCGGCAAGGGCAGCGACAACGGCAAGGGCAAGGGCAAGGGCAAGGGCAAGGGTCGCGACAACGGCCGCGGCAAGGGCCGTCGCGACGAGGAGAACCGTCGCAAGGGCCGCTTCGCCGAGGACGGCCGGCGCAGCCGGGACTGGAACAACGGCAAGGGCCACGGCGCCGAAGGCTGACCTCGTACTGCACGCCGCCTGATGCGGACGGGCTCCTCACCGCGGTGAGGGGCCCGTCCCGTCGTCCGGGGCACATCGCGGGCGGGGAGCGGTGTCGGCGGGCCCGTCCGGTTCATCCTGTCGGCGGGCCCGGCCGGTTCGTCCCGTGGTCGGACCCGTCGTCGCTCAGTCCGTCGGCGGGCCGTCCATCGCCTGGCCGACGAAGCCGGGCTCCCCGGCCTCACGGGCGAGCGCGTCGAGCCGTGCCAGCAGCGCCTCGGCGCGGCGTCGGCCCTGCGCATCGTGCGCCTCGACCCGTACGTCCCCGTGCGGCAGGTCGCGGGTGAGGCGGAAGGAGCCGGGCTCCGCGGGCAGGGGGTCCACGTGGCCGACGAGTCCGACGATCAGGTCGCGCGGCACGGGGTCGAGGCCCAGCTCGGCGGCGTGGGCGGCGCTGCGTCGGGCCCGGGCGGCGGGGCGCTCGGAGAGCTTCACCCGCAGCCCCGAGCGCAGCAGGATCCGGGTCAGCTCGCGGTCGCCGACGAAGCTCACCCCGGCGGCCTCGAGGTCCTCGCGGGCGGAGGCGGGCCAGTCGTAGTGGTCGAGGTCGAAGGCGCGCGGGGGCAGTCCGGCACGGGCGGCGGCCTCGTGCAGCTCCTCGAGGGAGCGGTCCGAGACGAGATGGCCCCACACGGTGCCGTGACGGGGCCAGCGCGGGGTGTCGGCGAAGACGGTCATCGGGTTCCTCCGCGGGCTCGGTGGGCGTCGGCGGTGCGGGGTGTGCGGGGTGTGCGGGGTGTGCTCGATCCTGCCAGAGCACGCAGCACGTGCTCCATCGGGCCGCGTCGTCCGCTCCGGCGCAGCAGCACGGCGGGCGGGAGCATGAGGAGCCAGCCGGCGAGCACGAGCGCCGCGGCGCCCGCGCTGCCGAGCTGCGCGCCGAGGTCGAGGGTGTACGGCGGGAACAGGAGCAGGCACAGGACCGACTGGGCGAGATACGCACTGAGCGAGACCGCACCGAGCGCCTCGACGGCGCGCACCGCCGCGCCGAGGGGGTCGCGGGCCCCGGCTGGGTCGCGGGCCCCGGCCGGTGGCGGGGCCGCGGCAGTGGCCGTTGGTGTGTCCGTGGGTGTGGCCGTGGCCGCCGCGGACGCGAGGCCGCCGTCGGCGCCCGGTGCGCGCGCCGCGGGGCGCGGGCCCCACCGCGCGGCCAGCAGCGCGGCCCCGGCGGCGAGGCCGACGGCCCCGGCGAGGCCGCTGACCTGGTGGAGCACGCCGAGGATGCCCAGCACGACCTCGACGTCGAGCCGGGCATGGGCGGGGTCCAGGACCAGCACGGCGGTGAGCGGCACCGCGCCGACCAGGCCGATCGCGAGGCCCCACCGGGCGAGCCGGCCGAGCCGTCGGCGATGCGCGGGGACGTCCTCGAGCAGGGCGCCGCGGGCCATGAGCGCACCGAGCGCCATCGGGGAGAGCAGGCCGATCTCCTCGATCGGGGCGAGCAGGAGGCCGTGCAGGGCGTCAGGCGCTCGGATCCCGACGCCGGCCAGGTAGTCCGGTGCGGAGGCGGCCGCATAGCCGGTGCCGCCGCCGAGCCCGACCGTGCCGTCCACCCATCCCCACACGCCGAGCGCCGGCAGCGTCACGATCGCCGCGGCGGCGAGCACCACCCGTCCCCGGGTCATCAGCAGCGCGCAGAGCATCCCGATCACCGCGTAACCGACCAGGATGTCCCCGCTGAACAGCAGGATCGCGTGGGCGAGGCCGATCGCCAGCAGCACGGCGAAACGGCGCAGCATGCGCCGGAGGAACCGTCCCGTGCGCTCCCCGCGCTCGAGGGAGCGGCGGCGGAGGATCCCGATCCCGTACCCGAACAGCAGGGCGAACAGCGGGAAGCCGCGGTTGTCGACGAGCAGGGCGAGCAGCACGTCCACGACGCGGTCCGCGGCGCTCGCGTCCTGCTGCTTCAGCAGCGCCGTCCAGGCGGAGCCGTGCAGCCAGCCCACCAGGTTCGCCAGCGCGATGCCGAGCAGGGCGATCCCGCGCGCGAGGTCGGGACCGCCCGCACGGGCGTCGAGCGGGACGGAGACGGTCACCGTCCTCCGGCGCCCTCCGGGGTGCCCTGGTGGTGGCGCAGCAGCCAACGGCCCCGCTCTTTCACCCACACCGAGCTGCGGCGGACGGTGCCGTCCTGGCCGGTGGTGACATAGCGCAGGAGGATCGCGCCTGGCGCGATCTCGTCGGCGAGGAACTCCTCGGCCTGCACGTCCACGAGCGGGGCGAGGGCGGAGAGGATCTCGTCGCGGTCGTAGCTGCGCCCGCTCGCGCCGATCTCGGTGAAGGCGGGGTGCAGCAGCTCGGCCGCGCTCGGGGCGTCGGCGCGCAGCGCGTCGGTGAGCAGCGCCTGCTCACGGGTGATGACCTGCTCGAAGTCGCTGGTGCCGGGGGCGTCGGCGACGAGGACCGTGTCCTCGACCGCGGTGGAGCAGGAGGCCGCGGGGGCGGGATCGACGGTGTCGAAGAGGCTGAAGAGGTCATCCGGATCGTCGGCCGCGCCGGTCTGCGAGAAGGACGGCGCGGCCGACGGGGAGCCCGTCGACGAGGAGCCGGCCGACGGCGCGGGAGAGGAGCCGCCCTGCGCGGGGCCACTCCCCCGGTACCCGGGCCCGACCTGCGGGTCCTGCTTCTTGGAGAACGCGGTCGCGGCGGCGTTGGCGCGCTTGTCCGCCGCCTCGTTCATCGCGTGGCCGGCGTGGCCCTTGACCCACTCGAACTCGACGCTGCGCCCGGCGAGCGCGCGGTCGATGTCCTTCAGCAGCTCGACGTTCATGACGGGCTTGCCGTCCTTCTTCCGCCAGCCCTTGCGCTTCCATCCCGGCATCCACTTGGTGATGGAGTTGATGACGTACTGGCTGTCGCACAGGATGTGCAGGTGCTGGTCCGCGTCCACGGCTGTCGCCTCGAGGAGGTCCAGGACGGCCTTCAGCTCGCCCATGTTGTTGGTGCCGTGGGGCCAGCCGCCCGCACGCCAGGTGTCCTCGTCGATGTACCAGGCCCAGCCTGCGGGTCCGGGATTGCCGAGGGCGGAGCCGTCGGCCGCAGCGGTGATCGTCATGGACGCAATCGTTCCACAGCCCGGCGACGTTCCCCGCTTCGGCCAACGATCGCTCGCGGTCCGCTGCGCGATCCGCTGTCCGCTCCCCGTGCGTCGCGGAGCACGGCCCCGCGGACTCCAGCTCAGCCCACCGGCTTCTCGTAGGTCGCGTAGACGTGGGCGCGATGGAAGCCGACGGCCTCGTAGAGCCGGGTCGCGACGCCGCCGATGCCGACCGCGACCTCGAGAGCCGGACCGCTCACGGCGAGCTCGGCCAGCACCTCGACCGTCGGCCCCAGCACCTCGGGCGCGCCGCCGTCGGCGCCACGGATCTCTCCGGCACCGACGCCGACGGGGCGGGAGTGCGCCCGGAGGCTCAGCCCTCGGTCTCGTACGCCGCGGGCTGCTCCTGGACCGCGCGGAGCCGGGCGAGGTCGAGCTTGCGGCCGCGGGCGAAGTCGACCACGCCGTTCTTCTCCTGGAACACGTCGGTCATCTGCGTGTAGCAGTAGCCGAACATCAGCGGGTCCTCGAGCAGCACGCGGGTGAGCCCCTCGAAGCGGGCATAGAGCTCCTCCTCGCTGGTGATCCGCTGTCCGTATCCCCAGGACTCGGCGGCGTTGTTCCCGGCGCGCGCCGCTTCGGCGGCCTCCTTCGCCTCCTGCTCGTTCCACCAGATGCCGCCGTACTCCGAGACGAAGTAGGGCTGGCCGGCGAAGGGCAGGGAGAACTCGCCGTCGGCGAAGGGGTACTCGTCCGGGGCCAGGTCGCGGCGGTTGGCGAAGGGGCGGCCCTCGGCGAGCCCGGCCTGCTCGGCGCGGAACCGCTCGGGGTCCTGCTCGTAGGAGTGGGAGTCGTAGACGTCGGCGCCGCGCACCCGGTGGGAGTAGCCGGAGGCGTCGAGCACGGGGCGGGAGGGGTCGGCGAGCTTGGTCGCGTCGTACATCGCCTGGGTGACGACGTCGAGCTGCGTGAAGCGGTCGTGGAGGATCTGGTGGGTCTCGTTCAGCGGGCACCAGCCGATGATCGAGGGGTGGTTGATGTCGCGGGCGACCGCCTCGATCCACTGCCCGATGAAGGAGGCGGTGGGCTGCTGGTTGTCGCCCAGCGGGCCGAGACCCGAGACGCCCCAGTCCCCGAACTCGCCCCAGGTGAGATAGCCGTGCAGGTCCGCCCAGAAGAGCATGCGCTGGTCGAAGACCTTCTGGTGGAGACGGGCGCCGTTGAAGCCGGCCTCCATCGCGAGGCGGATGTCGGTGGTGAAGGCGTCGTCCGACGGGGCGGTCATGAACGAGTCCTCCCAGTAGCCCTGGTCCAGGACCAGGCGCTGGAAGACCTTCTCGCCGTTCAGGCGGTACTCGTGGGCGTTCAGGGAGGTCGAGCGCAGGCCGGCGTAGGAGCGGACCTCGTCGAGCACGGCGCCGTCGGCGTCCAGCAGCCGCACCTGCAGGGCGTAGAGCTCGGGCGCGCCGGCGCCCCACACGCGCACGTGCTCCTCGGGGATCGTCAGCGCCAGGTGCGGGGCGAGGTCGAGGTCGGCGCGGACGCTCGTGCGCGCGACCTCCTCCCCGCCGGGCACGGAGGCGATGACCTCGAGCGAGGTGCCGGGGGTGCTGCGCGAGAGCGGCACGTCGATCGCGAAGGAGGCGGCGGCGAGCGAGGGGATGATCCGCAGGGAGCGGATCTCGTCGGCCGGCACGCCCTCGAGCCAGACGCTCTGCCAGATGCCGGTGGTGCGGTGGTAGTTGGCGTGGGTGGGGCGGAACCAGGTGGACTGCTTGCCGCGGGCCTGGGGCGCATCGTGCGGGTCGCGGGCGCGGACCACGATGCTCACCTCGTCGCCGGCGCCGAGGCCGGGAACCTGGGAGAGGTCGGCGGAGAAGGGGGTGAAGCCGCCGCGGTGGCGTGCGACCTCGACGCCGTTCGCCCAGACGGTCGCGTCCTGGTCCACCGCCTCGAAGCGGAGGATCGGGCGCAGGCCCTCCCAGTCCGCGGGGATGGTGAGGGTGCGGCGGTACCAGACGGCCTCGAGGAAGTCGCGGTCGCCGATCCCGGAGACCGGGGTCTCGGGCGCGAAGGGCACCGTGATCTCGTCCTCGAGCGCGCGGCCCAGCAGGCCGCGCTCCCGGCCCGTGTCGCCGCGGTCGATCTCGAACTGCCAGGTTCCGTTGAGGTTCAGCCAGGTGGGGCGCTGCAGCTGGGGGCGCGGGTGCTCGGGGCGGGGCACGTCGGGTGCGGCGGAGAGCGGGGCGTCCAGCTGGGCCGCGAGCTCGTCGGCTCGCGTGAACAGCGCGGCGAGCGCCTCGGGCAGTGCGGGGGTCGGAGGGGTCATCGCAGGGGCTCCTGGCGCGTGATCGGCGGTGATCTGTCAGGGGTCAGTCAACCCCAACACCTCAGAATGTGCAACGTTGGAAATCCGGGGCGGTCGGCCGGCGGGGACGCAGGCCGCTGCGGGAGGACACGGTGGTATCTCACATGCGGAGTGCCGCACGTCGCCTACGAGGTGACCGCCGCGTAAGGTCGGCGGGAGTGCCGTCCTCCCGCCGCGGCACAGGTCCCGTCCGGGCAGCTCCGCACCCCTCGACGCACGACGTCGGGCACGAGGAGCGGCAGGCCCCGCAGACGGCGACAGCGTCGGCCGGAGAGGACCGCCTCGAGCGGTCCCGACGTGACGACGACGTGCGGGGTGCAACGCACAGAGAACGGATCACCCTTCGTGACCACCCCTGACTTCGCACGCCTCGGCGTGCCCGCCTCCCTCACCGCCGCCCTCGCGCCGCTGGGGATCACCTCTCCCACTCCCATCCAGGCCGCGACCCTGCCGGACTCCCTGTCCGGGCGCGACGTGCTGGGCCGGGGCCGCACCGGCTCGGGCAAGACCTATGCCTTCCTGCTGCCGCTGGTGGCGCGCCTGCTGGAGACCCCGAAGCGCCGCACCGCCCGTCGGCCGCGCTCGCTCGTGCTCGCCCCCACCCGCGAGCTCGCCTCGCAGATCGCCGACTCGCTGAAGCCGCTGGAGAAGGCCGCCGGTCTGCGCAGCGCCGTCGTCTTCGGCGGCGTCGGCCAGAACCCGCAGGTGAACGCCCTCGCGGGCGGCGTCGACGTGCTCATCGCCTGCCCCGGACGGCTCCTGGACCTGATGGGCCAGGGCCACGCCGATCTCGGCGCCATCGAGATCACCGTGATCGACGAGGCCGATCACATGGCCGACATGGGCTTCCTGCCCATGGTGCGCCGAATCCTCGAGGCGACCCCGCGCCGCGGCCAGCGCATGCTGTTCTCCGCGACCCTCGACTCCGGCGTGAACAAGCTGGTCAAGGAGTTCCTCCACGACCCGGTCACGCACTCCGCGGACCCCGCGACGAGCCCCGTGGGCACGATGGAGCACCACGTGCTCGAGGTCGACAAGGAGACGCGCTTCGACGTGCTGCGCGACCTCGCGGCCGCCCCCGGCCGCACCATCATGTTCACCCGCACCAAGTACGGCGCGAAGAACCTCGCCCGCAAGCTCTCCGCCCGCGGCGTGGACGCGGTGGACCTGCACGGAAACCTCTCGCAGAACGCCCGCACCCGGAACCTCGAGGCCTTCGGCTCCGGCACCGCGACGACGATGGTCTGCACCGACATCGCCGCGCGCGGCATCCACGTGGACGAGGTCGCGCTCGTGGTCCACGCCGACCCGCCCGTCGAGCACAAGGCCTACCTGCACCGCTCGGGCCGCACCGCGCGCGCCGGCGAGTCCGGCACGGTCATCACCGTGCAGACCCCGGACCAGAAGCGCGACGTGAACGATCTGATGCGCAAGGCCGGGATCACCCCCACCTACCACCAGCAGGTCGTCTCGACCAGCCCCGTCCTCACCGAGCTCGCCCCCGGCGAGCGCGTGGCGACCCATGAGCCGCGCCAGCCGGAGGAGCCGCTGGACGAGCGCCGCATGGCGGGCGAGCGTCGCGGCGGCGGCCAGGGCGGTCGCGGTCGCGGCGGTCAGGGCGGCGGCCGCGGTCAGGGCAGCCGCGGGCAGTCCGGACGCGATGGCCAGGGCGCCGGCCGCGGGCGCGGCGAGGGCCAGCAGGCCGGTCGCGGCCAGGGCGGCCGCGGCGGCGAGGGCGGCTCCGGCCGCTCCGGCGGCCAGGGACGTTCGGGCGGCCAGGGCCGCTCCGGCGCCCAGGGCGGCGGGCGCCGCGGCGGTCAGGGTCAGGGCTCCGGCGGCGGGCGCCGTCAGGGCCGTCCGGCCCCCACCACCTACTCGACCAGCTCCGAGGGCTCCGGCAGCGGGAACACCGTCGGCGGCGGCCTCGCGGCCTTCTCCTCCGGGCGGCGCCGATGACGGAGCCGTCGGCCGCCCACGGCCGTCGGCGCGCCGAGGCGCCCGCCGGCCACGGGATCGACGAGGTCCTCGCCGCCGCGCGACGGGGCGTGGACCGTGTCGAACCCGCCGACCTCGCCGCCGCGCAGGCGGCCGGGGCGCACGTGATCGACATCCGCTCGGCCGTGACGCGCGAGCCCGAGGGGCACGTCCCCGGGGCGACCGTGGTCGAGCGCCTCGTGCTCGAGTGGCGGCTGGACCCCTCCTCCGCGCACCGCATGGACGGCGGGCCGGGCCACGACGACCCCGTGATCGTGCTGTGCAACGAGGGGTACTACTCCTCGCTCGCCGCCCGCGACCTGCGCGACCTCGGCTTCCACCGGGCCACCGACCTGGTCGGCGGGTTCCGCGCCTATGCGCAGGCCGGCCTCCCGGTCGACGAGGAGCCCACCCGCTACGTGGACTGAGGCCCTCCGCTGCACGACCCGAGCCCGCCCGCGGCGACCAGGACACCGGTCCCTGCGGGCGGGCTCATGTGGGCCGGGCGCGACGCCGCTCGATCGGACGCCGCCCGATCCGGCGCCGCCTGATCCGACGCCGGCGGCGTCAGCGCAGCTCGCGCTTGAGGATCTTCCCGGTGGAGGTCATCGGCAGGGACTCGGCGAGGACGATCTCGCGCGGGTACTTGTAGTCCGCCATCTGCTCCTTCGCCCAGGCCTTCAGCTCCTCGGCGGTGGCGGTCGCACCGTCGACGAGGATGAGGTGCGCGACCACCTCCTCCCCCAGCCGCTCGTGCGGGACGCCCACCACGGCGGCGAGGGAGATCTGCTCGTGGGTCAGCAGCACCTCCTCCACCTCGCGCGGGTACACGTTGTAGCCGCCGCGCACGATCATGTCCTTGGAGCGGTCGACGACCCAGTAGAAGCCCTCCGCATCGCGGCGTCCGAGATCGCCGGTGCGGAACCAGCCGTCCCGCAGCACCGCGGCGGTCTCCTCGGGGCGGCCCAGGTAGCCGGTCATGACGTTGTGGCCGCGCACGATGATCTCCCCGATCTCGTCGACCTCGCTCACGCGGGCCCAGTCGGGGTCGGCGGGGTCGATCAGGTCCATCTCCACGCCCCACACCGGCAGGCCGATCGATCCGGGGCGCGGGCGCTCGCGGCGGGAGAAGGAGGCGACCGGGGAGGTCTCGGACAGCCCGTAGCCCTCCATGATCGAGATCCCGAGGTGCTCCTTCACGCCGCGCAGGATCTCGACGGGCAGCGGGGCGCCGCCGGAGATGCCCAGGCGGAGGTGCTCGGAGAGCCCCTCGGCCGCGGCGCCGCCGGTGAGCAGGCGAAGCAGCGCCCACCACATGGTGGGCACGCCCGCGAAGACGCTCACACGGTGGCGCAGCAGCAGCTCGAGGGCCTGCTGCGGCTCGAAGCGGGGCAGCATCACCAGCGTCGCCCCCATCGAGAAGCCGGCGTTCATGTTCACCGTCGCCCCGAAGGTGTGGAACAGCGGCAGGACGACCAGGTGGGTGTCCTCCCCCGGCCGCGAGTCGAACAGCCGGTTGCAGGTCAGGGCGTTCATGAGCTGGTTGGAGTGACTGAGCTCGGCGCCCTTGGGCCGCCCGGTGGTGCCCGAGGTGTAGAGGACCACGGCGGTGTCGGTCTCGGCGCGCTGCACGGTGGGGAAGGTCCCGGGCCGCTCGGCGACGGCGCCGGCGAGGGTGGGCACCCCCTCGTAGGGGCTCTCGGCCGACGGGTCCGCGGTGATCAGCACGATCTGCGGCGGACGCGCCGCGGCCGCGGCGCCCTCGACCACGTGGCGGCCGATGGGCAGCTCCTCGGTGCCCTCGAAGCAGAAGGCGACCGCGGCGTCGGTGTCGTCGAGGTAGTAGGTGATCTCGCGGGGCTTGTTCAGCACGTTCAGCGGGACGACCACCGCGCCGGCCTTGAGGATCCCGAAGTAGACGATCGGGAACTGCGGCAGGTTGGGGCAGCTCAGCGCCACCCGGTCCCCCGGCTCGACCCCGAGTTCGACCAGGAGATGCGCGACGCGGCAGGCGGCGGCGTCGACCTCGGCGTAGGTCAGGGAGGTCTCGCCCAGCACCAGGGCGGGACGGTCGGGGGCGGTGCGGGCGCTGTCCTCGAGCACCACGGAGAGGTTGTACATGCGGAGACTCCTTCGTCGACGTCGCTGTGACGGGGGCCTCACAGTATGACGCGCCGCCGCCGCTCAGGGCACACTCCCCGTCGGGCGCGCCACATCGTCCATTTCGTCAGTTGCACGAATGACGAAACGTTAGGGAGGATGGCGGGCATGACGACGCCCCCGGAGGACCGCGCGCCCACCGAGCCGCAGCTCGCCGCGGCCGCGGACACCTTCTCGATGCTGGCCAGCCCCGCCCGCCTCCACCTCGTGCAGCTGATGAGCACGGGCCGCTACGACGTGGGCGAGCTCGCGGAGCGGGTGGGCCTGAGCCTGCCCACCACCAGCCAGCACCTGCGCAAGCTGCGCCTGACCGGCATCGTCTCGGCGACCCGCGAGGGCCGCCACAGCTACTACACCGTCGAGGACCCGCACGTGGTCCAGCTCGTCGAGCAGATCTTCGAGCACATCGCCCCCGACGGCTCCCTCGCCCCCGACCCTCCCCGCAAGGACCATCCGTGAGCAGCACCGAGACCTCCTCCCGTCCCGTCCGCCAGAAGGTGGACCTGACGAAGTTCGCCTGGCTCTCGATCGCCGCGGCGATCGTCACGATCACCCTCAAGGCCGGCGCCTGGGTGATGACCGGCTCCGTCGGCCTGCTCTCCGACGCGGCGGAGTCGGTGGTCAACCTCGTCGCCGCGGTCGTCGCGCTGATCGCGCTGCGCGTCGCGTTCCGCCCGGCCACCGAGCGCTTCCTCTACGGCCGCGCGAAGGCGGAGTACTTCTCCGCCGCGGTCGAGGGCGTGATGATCTTCGCCGCCGCCGGCGTCATCCTGGTCACCGCGGTCGAGCGCTTCCTGAACCCGCGGCCCCTCGAGAACGTCGGCTGGGGCCTCGCGATCTCCGTGATCGCCTCGCTGGTCAACGGCGGCGTGGCGCTCGTGCTGCTGCGCGCGGGGAGGAAGCACGACTCGATCACCCTTCGCGCCGACGGCAAGCACCTGATGACCGACGTGGTCACGAGCGCGGGCGTACTGGTGGGCGTGGCGCTGGTGGTGCTGACCGGCTGGGAGCGACTGGATGCGCTCGTCGCCTTCGCGGTCGGCGTGAACATCATCGTCACCGGCATCGGCCTGATCACCGAGTCCGTCTCCGGCCTGCTGGACAAGGCGCTGCCGGACGAGGAGCACGAGGTGATCACCGAGATCCTGCGCCGCCGCACCGACGGGACCGTCACCTTCCACGGCCTGCAGACCCGCGAGGCGGGGCAGGAGAAGTACATGAACGTGCACGTGCTCGTGCCCGACGACTGGACGGTCAAGCGCGGCCACGACTACATCGAGGGACTCGAGCACGAGCTGATGGGCGTCATGCCGACCCTGCACGTGCTCACCCATCTCGAGCCGATCTCCGATCCTGCGAGCTACGAGGACATCCCCGAGGCGCACGTCCCGATCCACGGCGAGGACGAGGCCGCGCTGCGCCCGCCCCGGGACGACGCGGACGCGCAGGGCTGACCCCGTCCACATCCTCGTCGGCCCCGGACAGGTGTCCGATCCCGCCCGTACGATGAGCGGAGTCGACCGAGGGGGGACTCCGATGACGCATCCGGGGCACGACGGGCACGGGCCCGTGATCGAGGGGACGACGGTGCCGCCGCGCGGCCTCGCACCGCAGGGACGGGAGTACGACCCGTTCGCGACCGGCGCGCCAGGGGGCGCGCACGGCGGGCCGACGGACAGGGCCGTCCCGCACGGCGCGGTGCAGCCGTGGGTCCCGGCGCAGGGCGCCTACGGACCGCCGCCGGTGGTCGTGATGCCCGCCGAGAAGAGCGTGGGGGTCGCCTTCGTGCTGACCTTCTTCTTCGGGGTGCTCGGTATGTTCTACGCGACCGTGCCGGGGGCGCTGATCCTGCTCGGCATCACGCTCGGCGCGATCCTGCTGGCCTCGATCCTGATCGGCGTGCTCTCGGTGCTCACCCTCGGGTTCGGGGCGGTCCTGTTCACCCTGGTGCCGCTGATCGGGATCGCCGCATGGATCACGAGCATCGTCTGGGGGTGCCTGGCCGCCTCCGGACACAACGAGCGCGTGCGCGCGCAGTACGCACAGGCCGGGTTCCGCCCGCCCGGGCGCTGACCAGGACCTCGAGAGATCCTGTCGACGAGGCCTCGCCGCTCTGCGATCGGCGGGGCCTCGTCGCGTCCGGGTGCGGAGAGGGCGGACGCGGTGGGGACGGGCACGGAGGGGGCCGACGCAGAGCTGTCCGGCGCGGAGAGGGCGGAAGCACCCCTCGGGATGCCGCAGATCACCCACCGTGACGACTTATGACGGTCAGCACTTGCACTTATGGCGCGCGAGGGCGCACCCTGGGCCACGACCACCGCCCGGCCCACCTGGAGTCCCGCCCCGTGACCAGCCTCGCCAGCCCCCTCACCGACGCCCGCCCCGCCGAGCGCCTCGCCGAGCTCGCCGCGCGCCTGCGCCCCCTGCTCGGGGAGGAGGCCGTGATCGAGGACCCCGCGCCGCGCTACGCCGGCGACACGGCGGTGCAGGCCCCGGACGGCACCGCCTTCCTCCTGGTCCTGCCGGCGGACACCGCCGGAGTGCAGGAGGTGCTTCGCCTGGCCCACGAGACGGGTACCCCCGTCGTTCCGCGCGGCGCCGGCTCCGGCCTCTCCGGCGGTGCCGCCCCGAGCACCGGCGCGATCGTGCTGGGCCTGGAGCGGCTCACCCGGATCCGCGAGATCGACCTGCTCGACGAGGTCGCGGTGGTCGAGGCCGGGGTGATCACCGCCGACCTCTCCGCCGCCCTCGCCCCGCACGGCGTCTTCTATGCCCCCGATCCCGCGAGCGCGCGGCTGTCCACGATCGGCGGGAACATCGCGACCAACGCGGGCGGGCTGCACTGCGCGAAGTACGGGGTCACTCGCGAGTCCGTGCTCGGCCTCGAGGCGGTCCTCGCCGACGGCACGCTGCTGCGCACCGGGCATCGCTCGATCAAGGGCGTCACCGGCCTCGACCTCACCCAGCTGCTGATCGGCTCCGAGGGCACCCTCGCCGTCATCACGGCCGCGACCGTGCGGATCCGCCCGCTGCCCGTCGCACGACGCACCGTCCTGGCGCGCTTCGACTCGGCGGGCGCCGCGGCCGAGGGCGTGAACGCGATCTCCCGCAGCCCCGTCCGGCCCGCCGCGACCGAGCTGATGGACGGCCCCACCCTCGCCGACATCGACGCGCACACCGGCTCTGAGCTCGCCCGCGGCGAGAGCACGATCCTGCTGATCGAGCTCGACGGCTACGGCATCGACGAGCAGCTCGCGGACCTCGCCGCCGCGCTCACCGCGGCCGGCAGCACCGTGCGCGAGATCGAGGACGAGGCCGAGGCGGAGCACCTGTGGGAGCTGCGCCGCTCCGGCCGCGGCTCCGGCGCAGGCGGGCACCGCCTCGGCGAGGACGTCGCGGTGCCGAAGTCCCGCCTCGGCGAGATGTTCGAGGCGCTGCCCGGCATCGGCCGGCGCCACGGCGTGGAGACCTCCGCGATCGCCCATGCCGGCGACGGGAACCTCCACCCCTCCCTCGCCCTCCCCCACTCCGAGGACCACGCGCCCGGCCAGCTGCCCGCCCCGCTGCTGGCAGCGGCCGACGAGCTGGTCCGCACCGCGCTCGCGCTCGGCGGCACCGTCAGCGGGGAGCACGGCATCGGCACCGCGAAGCGCGGCTGGCTCGACCTCGAGCTCTCCCCCGCCTCCCGCGACCTCCAGCACCGCCTGAAGACCGCCTTCGACCCCCATCAGCTCCTCAACCCCGGGAAGGCCCTGTGATGAGCACGACCGCCCTCGACCCCGCCGCCCTGACCCCGGAGAGCCTCTCCGCGGGGCTGCTCTCCCGACTCGGCGCACGCGAGGACCTCGCCCGCGGCTTCGGCCCCGCCGCCTCTCCCCTGCCCGGCGCCGTCTCCCTCCTCGGCGGCGCGCCGAGTGCCGGGGACCTCCCGCTGGAGGCGCTGCACCGCGCGGCCGAGGACCTCACCTCCGATCCCGCCGCGCTCGTCGGCGCGCTGCAGTACAGCACCCCGGCGGGCATCGCGCCGCTGCGGGAGTGGATCGCGCGCCGTGAGGGCGTGGACGCCTCCCGGGTGCTGCTCACCAACGGCGCCTTCCACGGCCTCTCCCTCCTGTTCGACGCGCTGCTGGACCGCGGCGACCGGATCGTGGTGGAGGACCCGACCTATCCGCTGATCTTCCGGGACCTCCAGCACCACGAGGTCGAGGTGCTGCCCCTGCCGCTCACCGGGGAGGGGCTGGACCTGGACGCCCTCGAGGACCGGCTCGAGGCCGGGGCGCGGCCGAAGCTGCTCTACACGGTGCCCGACTTCCACAACCCGACCGGCCTGATCACCCCGGCTCTGCAGCGCGAGCGGCTGACCGCCCTCGCCGAGCACTACGGCTTCGTGATCGTCTCCGACAACGCCTACGCGGGCCTCGCCTTCCCCGGCGTCCAGGTGCCCGAGGACTATCCGACCGACTCGGAGCTCGTGGTGCGCGTGCGCACCTTCTCGAAGATCCTCGGGCCCGGGCTGCGCCTGGGCTATCTGGTGCTGCCGAGCTGGCTCGTCGGCCCCGTGACCCGCCTGCGCGCCAACCAGGACCAGCACTCCTCCGTGCTGGTGCAGTCGGTGGTCGAGCGGGTCGTCGGCGCCGGGGGACGCGAGGGGCTCGACGGCGGCCTCGACGCGATCGCGGACCGCGCCCGCACCCGCTACGCCCTCCGCGCCGACCTCCTCGCGCACCTGCTCGAGACCGGTGTGCCCGGCGGCGTGCGCATCGAGCAGCGCACCGGCGGGATCTTCCTGTGGGCGCGGGTGCTGGACGGCGGGATCGACCTCGCCGCGGCGCAGCGCCTGGCCCGGGAGCGCTTCGGCACCGACATGGCGCTGGGGCGGTACTTCTTCCTCGCCGGGGACGACGAGGACCACGGCCGCCTGCGCGTGGGCATCAGCCACCTCGACGAGGCCGCGCTGACCGACGGCGCCGAGCGCCTGATCGCCGCTCTGACCGCCCCCGAGGCCCGACGATGAGCGCCCGCCGCCCCGCGCCGGGACCCGTCGGACCGCCGGAGGACGGGGCCGCGATCGACGGGCGCGCGATCACCGCACGCCCCGACGGGCCGAGCCGCCGCCGTCTGCTCCAGGGCCTCGGCGCCGGTGCGCTCGGCCTCGCCGCGCTGCCCCTGGCCGGCTGCGCCCTGGACGGCGCCCTCGCCGACGCGGGCGGCAGCGGCGGCGCGGGAGACGACCTCGAGCTCTCCTTCCTCATCTCGAACCTCGACGGCGGCTGGGTCCCCTCCAAGAGCGCGATCTCCAGCTACGAGGCGAACGTGTGGCAGCAGCTGACCGACAAGCTCGTCCACACCGATCCCGAGGGAGCCGTCACCCCCTGGATCGCGACGCACTGGGAGCAGAACGAGGAGGCGACCGAGTACGTGCTGCACCTGCGGGGCGGCGTCACCTTCTCCGACGGCACCCCGCTGGACGCCGAGGCGGTGCTCGCGAACCTCGAGGCCTGGGCCGTCGGCCGCCCCGACGAGGGCCTGGCACGGGTGGGCCTGTTCCCCGGCGGCACCTACGAGGGCGCCGAGGCGCTGGATCCGCTGACCGTGCGGGTCACCTTCACCGCGCCGACGCTGTCCTTCCTGCCCACCCTCGGCTATCACGGCTGCCAGCTGATGGCCCCCTCCTCCCTCGCCCTCTCCCTCGAGGAGCAGGCCGACCTGGCCCGCCAGATCGGCTCTGGACCCTTCGTGCTGGAGAGCTGGGAGCCGCGGCAGCGCGTGCGCCTGGTGCGGCGCGAGGACTACGACTGGGCTCCGGAGGCTCTCGGTGCGAGCGGGCCGGCGCAGCTCGCCGCGATCACCTTCACCGTCCTGCCCGACGACACCCTGCGCGCCTCCGCCGCCAGGGCCGGCCAGACCGATCTCTCCTACAACGTGAACCCGCAGGTGCTGGATGCCTTCACCGAGGCCGGCTTCGTGATCGAGGTGCCCCGCTACCTGGGCTTCGTGCACGGCTACAGCCTGCGCACGCAGGTCGCGCCCTTCGACGACGTGCGGGTGCGGCAGGCCGTCACCCGCGGCATCGACCGCGCCGAGATCCTCCGCACCGTGTTCACCGACGCCTGGGAGCCGGCGACCAGCTGGCTGCAGGCCGGGGTGCCGGAGACCACCGATCTCACCGAGCTGTTCTCCTACGATCCCGGGCTCGCCGCGCGCCTCCTCGACGAGGCGGGTTGGACCGGCCGGAACGAGGACGGCTTCCGGGAGAAGGACGGGGTCGAGCTGGGCTTCACCATCAACCCGACCCCGTATCTCACCGGCTCCGTCCCCGAGGCGGAGCTGATCTCCCAGCACCTGGGACGTCTCGGGATCCGGGTGGCCACCCAGAAGCTCGACATCCCCACCTGGACCGAACGGGTCACCAACAACCCCGAGCAGGGCGTGAACGAGGTGACGCGCAGCTTCGTGGATGTCGGCACGGTCGCCGGGGTGATCACCGACGAGGGCGAGGACTGGTTCCAGACCGGCTCCTCCGATGCGGAGCTGGTGCGGCTGCGGGACGAGGTCGCGGGCGCTGCGACCCGCGAGGAGCGGGCGCCGCTGGTCGAGGAGCTCTCCCGCCACGTGCTCGAGCAGGCGTACTTCATCCCGCTCGAGCAGAACGTGCAGCGCATCTACGTCCAGTCCCCCGACCTCCGCGGCATCACCTTCAACGCGGTCGCGATCCCCTCCTACCACGCCGCGACCAAGGAGAAGCCATGACCGCTCTGTCCCCCGGCGCGACCCCCACCGCCCCAGGCGGTCCGACGTCGGGCCTCGCCCCCGCGGCCCCGTCGGCCGCCGCGCGCACCGCCCGCCGCTACGCGTCCTTCGCGCTGCGTCGCACAGGGCAGGCGCTGATCGTGGTGGTGCTCGCCTACGTGCTCGTGTTCGCGGTCCTCGCCGCGATCCCGGGCGATCCGATCTCCGCGCAGCTGGACGACCCCCAGGCCGGGTACAGCGAGGCGGAGAAGGCGCAGATCCGCGCCTTCCACGGCCTGGACCGGCCCGTGCTGGTCCAGCTCCTCGTCTCGCTGGGCCATGCGCTGACGGGCGACCTGGGCACCTCGCTGTCGACCGCGCAGCCGGTCACCGCGATGCTCGGCGCCGCGATCCCCTCGACCCTGGCGCTGGCCGCGACCGCGCTCGCGCTCGCCGTGCTCATCGCCGCGGTGCTGGGCCTGGCCTCGCGCCTGTTGCCCGAGGGCCCGGCGAACGCGCTCGTGCGCGCCCTGCCCTCGGTGTTCCTGTCCACCCCGAACTTCCTCATCGGCCTGGTGCTGATCCAGGTGCTCGCGGTGACGCTGGGGCTGTTCAGCCTCGTCGAGCCGCACAGCCCCGGCTCCACCCTCGCCGCCGCCCTGACCCTCGCGATCCCGGTCTCCGCGCAGATCGCGCAGGTGTTCATCACGGCGCTGGACGAGGCGGCCGGTCAGGACTACGCCGAGGTCGCCCTCGCGCGCGGCCTGCGCCCGGCGGAGGTGGTGGTGCGGCACCTGCTGCGCCCCTCCCTGCTGCCGACGGTGACGATCATCGGGCTGGTGCTCGGCGAGGTGCTCGGCGGCTCCCTGATCACCGAGGCGATCTTCGGCCGCTCCGGCGTGGGCACGCTGGTGCAGAAGGCGGTCGCCGCGCAGGACGTGCCGGTGCTGCTCGCGGCCGTGGTGCTCTCCGCGCTGGTGTTCGTGGTGGTGAACCTCGTGATCGACCTGCTCTATCCGCTGCTGGACCCGCGCCTGCGCGGGAAGGAGGATCTGCGATGAGCGTCCTGGATGCCGCCCCCGGCCCGGTCGCCGGCGGTCCCGTCGCCGCCACGACGGCCCCGGCCCGTGCCCTCTCCCGTCGTCTCCCGCCCGAGAGCGTGCTGGCGAGCCTCGCCGTGCTCGCCGTCGTGCTCCTGTGGTCGCTGGCCCCGGGCCTGGTCACGGGGCACGATCCCGCCGTAGGCGTGCCGGACGACAAGTTCACCGCGCCCGGCGCCGAGTACTGGCTGGGCACCGACCACCTGGGCCGGGACCTGCTCACCCGCATCGTCCACGGCTCCGCCTCCTCGATGACCAGCGCCCTGATCGCGGTCGCGATCGGCGTGCTCGCCGGCGGGCTGCTGGGCCTGCTGGGCGGGTACCTGGGCGGCTGGGTCGACGCGGTGATCGGCCGCGTGGTCGAGGTGCTCCTGGCGATCCCGGGCTTCCTGCTCGCGGTGGTGATCGTGACCGCGCTCGGCTACGACACCCGCAATGCGGCGATCGCGACCGGCGTCTCGGCGGTGGCGGTGTTCGCGCGGCTGATGCGCTCGGAGGTGCTGCGGGTGCGCACCAGCGTGTTCATCGAGGCGGCCCGCCTCAGCGGCGCCTCGGCCGGATACGTCCTGCTGCGCCATGTGCTCCCGAACGCGGTGCGCCCCGTGCTCTCGCTCGCGGTGCTCCAGTTCGGCATCGCGATCCTGGTGATCGCCGGGCTCGCCTTCCTCGGCTACGGCGATCCGCCTCCCGCCTCCGACTGGGGCCTGCTCGTCTCCGACGGCCGCGAGCACCTCCTGCACGCCCCGTGGCTCGTGATCGCCCCGGGCCTCGTCATCGCCGTCGTCGTGCTGTCCGTGAGCCGCCTGTCCAGCTGGCTCGACCTCGGGAGGAACCGATGAACTCCACTGCCGCATCCACCGCCGACGCCTCCGCCGCCGAGGCCTCCGCCGCCACCGCGGCGGCCGCCGACACCGCCGCTCCTGCCCCGCCGCTGCTGCAGGTCGAGGACCTGCGCGTCGCCTACGGCCCCGCCGAGGTGGTCCACGGGGTCTCCTTCGCCGTCGGCGCGGGCCGTGCCCTCGCCCTGATCGGCGAGTCCGGCTCGGGCAAGTCCACGATCGCGCGGGCCGTGCTGCGCCTGCTCGGCACTCGCCGCGCCCGCGTGGACGGGTCGATCCGGATCGAGGGCCGCGAGGTGACGGGCCTGCGCGAGCGGGAGTTCCTGCCGCTGCGCGGGAGGGTGTTGGGCTTCGTGCCGCAGGACCCGGGCTCCTCCCTGAACCCGGTGCGCACGATCCGGGCCCAGGCCCTCGAGGCGGCGGCGCTCGTGCCCGGCGCCCGTCGCAGCGAGGAGCGCGAGGCGCTCGTGCACGCGGCGCTCGAGCGGGTGGGCCTGCCCGAGCCGGGACGGATCCTCGACTCCTTCCCCCATCAGCTCTCCGGCGGGCAGCTGCAGCGGGTGCTGATCGCGCTCGCGATCCTGCCCGGCCCGCGGCTCCTGATCGCCGACGAGCCCACCAGCGCCCTCGACGTCACGGTCCAGAAGCAGATCCTCGACCTGCTGGATACGCTGCGGGCCGAGCTCGGGATCGGGATCCTGCTGATCACCCACGACCTCGCCCTCGCCGCCTCCCGCGCCGACGAGGTGGTGGTGCTGCAGCAGGGCGAGGTGCAGGAGGCCGGCCCCACCGCGAACGTGTTCACCGCTCCCCGCGCGGAGTACACCCGCGCGCTGCAGGCCGACGTGCCGGGGCTGAACCCGGACCGCTTCGCCCCGCTGCGCGCCGAGCGGGACGCGCGCCACCCGGCCGGCGTCGCGCACGTCGAGGCAGGCCGCATCTCCCGCACCTTCCGCACCCGCGACCGGGAGGTGCGCGCCCTCGCGGACGTCTCCTTCGCGATCCCCCGCGGCCGCACCCACGCGCTGGTCGGCGAGTCCGGCTCGGGGAAGTCCACCGCGGCCCGGGCGCTGCTGGGGCTCGAGACGCTGGATGCCGGCGCCCTCTCCGTCGGCGGCCGTCCCGTCGACCCCGCCGATCCCGTCGGGCTGCCTGCGCTGCGGCGCGACCTGCAGCTCGTCCACCAGAACCCCTTCACCTCGCTGGACCCGCGCTTCACCGTCGAGCGGATCGTGCGCGAGCCGCTCGAGCACTACAAGGTCGGCGACCGCGCCGACCGGGCGGAGCGGACGGCATGGGCGCTCGAGGCGGTGCGCCTGCCCGAGGCGCTGCGCAGCCGGCGTCCGGGGGCGCTCTCGGGCGGGCAGCGGCAGCGGGTCGCAATCGCCCGCGCCCTCGCGCTGCGTCCCGAGGTGCTCGTGCTCGACGAGCCGACCAGCGCCCTGGACGTGACGGTGCAGGCCTCGATCCTCGAGGTGCTCGCCACGCTGCAGCGGGACCTGGGCCTGACCTACCTGTTCATCTCGCACGACCTCGGCGTGGTGCGGCAGTTCGCCGACACCCTCACCGTGCTCCGCCGCGGCGAGGTGGTCGAGTCCGGGATCGTCGAAGAGGTCTTCGCCGCCCCGCGCGAGGAGTACACGCGCCGGCTCATCGCCTCGATCCCCGCCCGCCAGGACGTGGGGGCCAGCGCATGACCACCACCGCCTCCTCCCTCGCCGTCCTGCCGGGCGGTCGGATCCTGACCTGGGCCGACACCGACTGGGACGACCCGCGCGGCGCAGCGCTGCGGGAGTCGATGGACGTCGAGCTCTCGCCCCGCTACGCGGCCCTGCGCCAGGGCTCCCCTCGCCCGGCCCCGCCGAGCGCCGAGGACGTGGCCGTGGTGGTGCTCGCGCTCGTGGACGGGAAGCCCGCCGCGACCGGGACGCTGCGCCGCCTGCCGGACCGCTGGGAGGTCAAGCGCCTGGTCGTCGACGCGGACCATCGGAGGCTGGGCCTCGCGAGCCGGATCCTGGCCCGGCTCGAGGACGCGGCCCGGGACCGCGGCTCGGACGAGCTGTTCCTCCAGACCGGCAACCGCCAGCCCGAGGCGATCGCGCTCTACGAGCGCGAGGGCTGGGAGCGGATCGACGTGTTCGCGCCCTACGACCCGGCCGACGGGATCAGCGTGTGCTTCCGGAAGGCGCTGCACGGGCGGCGGTGACCGCCATGCATCGACTGGCGCTCACTCGGTCCACGGGTCGAAGAGGGCGACCGGCACACTGGCGAAGTCCTTGATGTTCCGTGTGACGAGGGTGAGCCCGTGGACGAGAGCTGTCGCCGCGATCAGGGCGTCCATCTCGGGCATCGGGTCGGGGACGTGCAGAGCCGCCGCCGCGACCGCGACCTCGTCGTCGACGGGCAGCACCCGCCCGGCGAAGGACGCCCGCACGTCCTCATCGAGCCATCGTCGCAGCGGCCCGGCTCCTGCGGGATCGACGCGTTCCTTCCGGCGGACTCCGCGCTCCAGCTCCAGCAGGGTGACGGCGCTCAGATGGAGGTCGGCGATCACCTGCTCCTGCAGCCAGGCCATCAGAGCCGGGGACCGTCGCGCACGAGCGTCGCTGAGGACGTTCGTGTCCAGCAGGTATCTCACAGGTCGTCCTCCCGAGGCACCTCGACGCGCCTCGGCGGCAGGTCGAGGTAGATGCCCTCCGTTCCCCGTGCCCAGAGTCGATCCCCGAGGCGCTCGCGGGCGCCGCTCAGCCGATCGAACTCCTCGGCCGTCAGGAGCACGTGCGAGCGCCGACCGTGGTCGGTGATGGTCACCGGTCCGTTCTCGGCTGCGCGCTTCGCCGCCGAGACGTCGCGGTTGAACTCCCGGCTCGTGAACGTGGTCGCCATGGCGCCCTCTCCCTTCGACATGTACCTTCAGTAGGTATTTTACGAGGGGTCGAGGCGGGGCGCCAGAGTCATGACAGCTGTCATGGAATCGGGCGAATCGCCCCCGCGCCGCGCGCGAGGTGCCACGATCTGGGAATGGCTCTCGCCGACAGAGATTCCATCCCCCTCCCCTCCGCCCGCTCGCTCCTCGTCAACAGCCTCGTCGCCGCGCTGATCGCGAGCGCGCTGATGATCCTTCTGCACGAGCTCGTCCATCTCGTCACCGGCCTCGTGTTCGGACACGGCGGGACCCTGTACCCCTTCGGCGTCCTCCACCACGGCGATCTCACCGTCACCGCGGAGGTCGTGGCCCTGCTCGCCGGGCCGGCGTTCAGCCTCGTCACCGGCATCCTGCTGCAGCGGTGGACCCCGTTGCGGCAGCGCGGGGACCTCGCCCACCTGGTCTGGGTCTGGTTCGCCTTCGTGTCCGTGCAGGAGGGCGTGACCTACCTGTGCTTGACTCCGTTCGGTGCCGGGGACACCGGCATGGCGGCGCAGCTGATGGGCCTGCCGGTGGTCGCGCAGTTCGCGCTGCTGGGCGTGGGCGTCGGCGGCATGTTCGCCAATGCCTGGGCCTTCGCCCCGCACATGGCGCGCTTCGCGGGCGAGGACCCCGTGAGGCGCAACGCCGTGACGCTGTTCCCCTGGCTGTGGGGGATGATCGCCTCGGTGCTGCTGGCTCTGCTGTATCTCGTGCTCAGTGGGGCGGAGATGGGAGCGGGCGAGCAGATCGCGATCCTCGCGGCTGGCACCGCCACCTTCGTCTTCGCGCCGATGGCGCACCTCTTCTCCCGCTGGGTGCGCGAGGTGGGCGCCGAACCGCTGCGACTGCGCGCGGTGCCGGTCATCGGCCTCGTGGTGCTCGCGGCGATGATCGCCGGGAACATCGCGCTGAGCACCGGGCTCGACGTCGGCTGAGCGGCGGAGACGGACAGGGTCGGCGGTCGGGGCCGACGCACCTCAGCCCAGCAGCCGCATGACCCGTGCATCGGAGCCGGCGAGCGCGGCGCGGTCGAAGGTGGCGCCCGCGGCGAGGAGCTCGTCGGCCCCGGTCGCCTCGAGCACCCGCTCCACCCGAGGCCGCAGGCTCGCGGGGCTGCCCGCCCAGGCCTTACCGAGCCCCTTCTCCACCCGGTCGCGCTCGCGCGAGGAGAGCCCCTGTGCCCGAATGCGGGCCGGGTCCTCCAGTGGAGGGAACGCGCCGGTCTCCCGGGAGCGGACCATCGCCCACACCTCGGGGAGCGCGAGCTCGCGGGCCTCGGCGTCGGTGTCGGCCACCAGCAGGTCCATCGAGACCATCACGTGCGGGACGCTGCCGCGGTGCGGGCGGAACTCGCGCCGGTAGGCGGCGACGCGCTCGCCCACGTCGTCGGCACGCAGGACGGGCCCGCCGAGCACCACGCCGAGGCCGAGCCGGGCGGCGATGCCGAGCCCGGCACCGGTGGCGAGCAGGTGCATCGGCGGGGGCTCCGTCGCGACGGGCCGGGCGGTGAGCGGCGCGGTGCCCTCGAGCAGGTCGCGCACCTGCCCCACCTCCGCCGCGAAGTCCTCCGTGCTCGCCTCGGTGCGTCCCAGCGCCTCGCGGACCGGGGCGGTGAAGCCGAGGGAGCGGCCGAGCCCGAGGTCGATGCGTCCCGGCGTGAGCGCCTCGAGCATCAGGAACTGCTCGGCGACGACGAGGGGGCGGTGGTTCGGCAGCATCACCCCGCCGGAGCCGAGCCGGATCCGCGCGGTGCGCTGCCCGATCGCGGCGAGCAGCACGGCCGGGGCGCCGCTGGCGATGCCCGGCACGGTGTGGTGCTCGGCGACCCAGAAGCGGTGGTATCCGAGCTGCTCGGCGGCGACTGCCCGCTGGACGCTGTCGGCGAGGGCGGCCTGTTCGTCGCGGCCGGCGCGCGTGCGGGAGCGGTCGAGCAGGGAGATCCTCATGTCGCCGGGAACGCATCCGGGGTGCGGAAGCTTCCCGCCGACGGGGTCGAGAACCTCTCACCCTGCGCCCTCCCCGCCCCACGCCCGCGTCGATAGCCTGAGCAGTATGAACGCTCCTCACGTGCCCCTGTCGATCCTCGATCTCGTCTCCATCTCCGACGGCCAGAGCACCCGCGACGCCATCGCCGCCTCGATGGAGGGCGCGCAGGCCGCAGACCGGCTCGGCTACGAGCGGTACTGGTTCGCCGAGCACCACAACACCGACTCCCTCGCCTCCTCGGCGACCTCGCTGCTGATCGACCGCGCCGCCTCGATGACGCAGCGGATCCGCGTCGGCTCCGGCGGGATCATGCTCCCGAACCACTCGCCGCTGGCGGTGATCGAGCAGTTCGGCACCCTCGTGCAGTTCCACGGCGACCGGATCGATCTCGGCCTCGGCCGCGCGCCCGGCACCGACCAGCTCACCGCGCAGCTGCTGGCCCGCACCTCCGCCGAGCCCGGCGCCTTCATCGCCGCGGTCGAGCAGATGCGGGACTGGTCCCGTGAGGTGCCCGCCTCCGGTGGACTGCCGATCACCGCGGAGGTCGCCCGCGGCACCGAGGTGCCGATGTGGATCCTCGGCTCGACGGCGAACGGTGCGCGCCTGGCGGCGCAGCTGGGCATGCCCTTCTCGGTCGCCTCCCACTTCGCGCCCTTCCAGTACCTGCATGCGCTGGAGACCTACCGCGCCCACTTCGACCCCGACGCCGCCTCCGCGCAGATCGAGCAGCCCCACACGATGGTGGGCGTGAACCTCGTGGTCGCCGAGACCGACGAGGAGGCGCAGCGCCAGTTCACGACCCTGCAGCAGATGTTCCTCGGCGTCGTCACCGGGCAGCGGCAGAAGATCCAGCCCCCGCGGGACATCACCGAGGTCGCCCCGGAGCACCTCCTGCAGAAGGTGGACCAGACCCTGTCGATCAAGGCCGTCGGCTCCCCCGCCACCGTCGTCTCCCAGCTCGAGGAGATCGTCGCGGCGACGAAGGCCGACGAGCTGATCCTCACCGCCTACCACTACGACCCCGCGGACCGGCTGAAGAGCCTCGAGCTGCTCGCCGAGGCCTGGGGGCTCTGAGACCGCCGCTCCCCGGCCCCTGCCCTGCCGCCCCGGGTCCCGGCACCTGGTAGACAAGGCGCCGGGGACGAAGGGGGAGCCATGGACGACGAGAGACCGACGCACGATCCGGCGGGCCGCAGCGCACGGGCACGCCGGGCCTCGCCGCGAGGCACCGCCCAGCGCGCGACCGCCCGGGCGCTGACCGGCGCGCTCCTCGCCGCGCTGCTGCTCGGCGGCTGCGGCCCGATGGGCGGCGACACCGACCGGGACGAGCCCGACTGGATGCGGGACGAAGCGTCCGAGCGGTACTACCAGCCCGATCTCGTCCTGCACTCCCCCGAGCTCGTCGAGGAGCACTTCCCCGTGCTCGAGACCGTGGGAGCGGTGACGATCGCCGAGGGCCGGTTCACCGACCCGTACGAGAGGGTGCCGTTCCCGGCGCAGGACGACTACTGGTGGCAGGCGGCGATCGAGCTGGAGCCCGCGCAGGTCGACGAGCTCGTCTCCGCCACGGCGGCGGCCGGCGCCTCCGACCACGGCGGGGCGGACGCCCCCGAGCCGGTCACCGAGGACGAG
Source organism: Brachybacterium sp. AG952 (assembly GCF_004362645.1). Lineage (NCBI taxonomy): Bacteria > Bacillati > Actinomycetota > Actinomycetes > Micrococcales > Dermabacteraceae > Brachybacterium > Brachybacterium sp. AG952. The sequence goes on from NZ_SNXV01000002.1 coordinate 359,616, forward strand.
GTGCTCGACGCGCTCGTCCCCACCCTCGAGGGCGAGGTCCAGGACTGCCCGGGCGGCTGGGTCGACGTGTCGCCCGCGCTCGCCCAGGAGAAGGGACCGGACGTCTCCGACGCGGGCGACCTGCTCGAGCTCACCGCCGTGTGCGCGGGCGGATCGCAGCTGCTCACCTCGGCCCGCGACATGTGAGGCGGGACGGGCGTCGCGTCAGCGCCCCGTCGGCCGCACCCGCGCGGTGACCGTCGCGTGGTCGCTCGCCGCGCGGCCCTCGTGCAGCGGAACCCGGGCCGCGTACTCCTCGACGACGAGGTCACGGACGAGGATCCAGTCGATCCGGATCCCGCCCGTCTCCGGGGTGCCGTAGTCGGGGAAGGTGCCGATGTCCTCCCCCACCTGCGCGGAGGCGACGTCGTGGGCGTCCTCGAAGCCGGCGTCGCGCAGCACCCGCCACGGGATGCTGTCGCCGCCTGCGGCGTTGAAGTCGCCCAGCAGCACCACGGGAACGCCGTCGGCCGCTTCGCGCAGGTGCTGGGCGAGCAGTCCCGCGCCTGTCGCCCTCGCCTCGTGTCCCTCGTGGTCCAGGTGCGTCACCGCGGCGACCAGCTCGCCGCCGCTCTCCCGGTCCCGCACCCGTGCCCACACGGCGATCCGGGGGCACATCGCGTCCCAACCCGTCGACCCGATCCGGTCGGGCTCCCCGGAGAGCCACAGCTGGTCCCAGTCCAGCACCTCGAACCGGTCCCGGCGCAGCAGCAGGAGGTTGTGCTCCCCGCGTCCGCCTCCTTCACGGCCGATGCCGAGGCGCAGGTGGGTGGCGGCGAGCGTCTCGTCGATCACGGGGATCTGCGAGGCGAGCACCTCCTGCAGGCCGACGACGTCCGCGTCGGCCTCGCCGAGGAGCCGGGCGAGCACCGGGGCCCGCTCGGGCCAGTGGTCGGCCTGACCGGGGAGGGTGCTCTCGTCGTGGTACCGGATGTTCTGGGTGAGGAGCGAGAGGGCGGGCGGCTGCGCGTCGGTGGGTGCCATCGCTCCATCCTCGCGCACGACGGGCGCGGCCCGACGCGGCAGGGCGTGTACCGTCGCGGGGCCGCTCCTGCCATGCTGAGGACATGACGACGCCGTCGGCCGCCGCCCCCGCGGATCCCGCGGAGCTCTCCCCCGCCTCGCGCCTCGCGCTGCTGCCGGCGGTCGGGGTCTCCGCCTCCGCGTTCCTGCTGTTCGCCCTGCAGCTGGCCGGCTGGGGTCACCTGCTGCTGGCCCTCAGCCTGCTCGGCGCAGTGCTCGTCTCCCGGGAGCTCGCGAAGGACCTCGCGCTGATCGGGATCGGGATCACCATCGTCTCGACCACCTCGGTCGTCGCCTCGGTGGACTGGGACCGCTTCCTCACCATCGGCGCCGTGCTGCTGCTGGCGGTGCTGGTGCCGGCGGCGGTGGACCGTCTGCTGCTGCGCCGGCGCGCGATCCGGTTCCCGCTGCGCACGGGCGAGCCGTGGACCCGCCTCGAGAAGGGCTACATCGTGGCCGTGCCCTTCCTGGGCTGGCTGATCCTTCCGTTCTACTTCATCACCTCGGGCGTCTACCGCAACTGGCCGCACCTGGCCGACGGCGGGGAGGTGGCCCGCTTCTTCGCGGGCGTGAACTTCGTGGGCACCTGGGACGAGCTGTTCTTCATCTGCACCTGCTTCGCGCTGCTGCGCCGTCACTTCGGGGTGTGGACCGCGAACCTGCTGCAGGCGACGATCTTCGTGTCGTTCCTGTGGGAGCTCGGCTACCAGGCCTGGGGGCCGCTGCTCACCGTGCCCTTCGCGCTGCTGCAGGGCTGGCTGTTCGCCCGCACCGGCTCGCTGCTGTACGTGCTGATCGTGCACCTGCTGTTCGACGTGGTCGTCTTCCTCGCGATCGTGCACGCCCGTCATCCGGGTGCGATCCCGATCTTCCTCGTCTGACCGGCCCCGGGCCGGCCGGCGCGTCCTCGCCGGCTCCGCCGCACCTCCTCGTGCTCCTCTCCTACCCCTCGCGGCCCTACCCCACCCCCTCGGGGCTGTTCCCCACCCCCTCGGGGCGCTGCGCCACCCCCACGCAGCCCGTCCCCGCCCTCTCGCGGCCCGGGCATGGTCAGGTCATGGCGCAGGGCGTGCCACTACGGCATATATGCCGTAGTGGCACGCCCTGCGCCACCGGCCGACCACGCCCGGGCCGGCAGTGCGCAGGCTGACCCTCGAGGACGACCAGGCCGGCGGCGGACCCGGACTGCGAGACCCCGACCGCGAGGCCCGTGAGGGAGGGCCCGGACGGCGAGGACCCCGCCGCCCGACCCTTCCACGAGGGGGCGTCGTCACCGGCGAGCATGTCGTCGCCGCGCGCGGCACGCACGAGGTCCTCGAGGGGGACAGGGCGATGAGCACGCCCGCGATCGGCAGGGCCAGATACATCTGCCCCACGGTCACCGGCAGGCCCGGGATCGCCTGGTCGAAGGAGATCGACATGCCGCGGATCCCGCCCCAGACCAGGCCCAGCAGCGCGAAGGCGAGGACGGAGAGCTCCACGAGCACGGACGTGACGCGCTGCGCGGCCGCTCGTTCGTGCACAGAGCGGAATCGTCCTCCGGCGCTCCGGTGGAGACGATCAGCGGACCTCGCTGAGACGTACCCGGACGGTCCGCGGGTCCGCGTCGTCGACGAGCACCATGCGCTCGAAGGCGGTCCCCTGTATCGACGTCTCCTCGATCCGCCAGGTGTCCGGCACGTCCTCGATGTCCATGGCGTCCTTCACCTTCTGCGGCGTCACCCAGGCCCGACCGATCCCGTCGGGGTCGCCGTAGCTGTCGAGCATCCAGCGCTCGAGCTCGGCGGCGGGCGCCTCGAACGTCGCCTCGACGGCCCAGGCCTCGAACTCCGAGATCGTGGTGCTCTCGACCAGCTGCACCTGCGCACCCTCGGGCGGCGGGGCGAGGTCCGCGCTCTCGAGGACGCCGACCGCCGTGGTCGGCATACCGTCCGGCACCGTCGTCGACGGCGCCGGGTCCTCGGCATCGTCGACGCATCCGAGGAGCGACAGCAGCAGTCCCGTTCCCGCCGCGGCGAGGACTCCTCGTCGCGGCACCGGGGCGCTCACGCGCTCCACCCGTTCCCTGCCACGGCATCGAGAGCAGGACACGTTGCCACCCATACGGTGGCGGGGTCGCCGTCGTCGATGAGGAGATACCGCTCCAGTTCCAGCCCTGCGGGTTTCGAACGGCTCAGCCTCCAGGTGGTCGCCTCGTCGAGCAGCTCCGACGTGCGTCCCGAGCTCTCTCCCAGCCGCTGCGCGAAGTCCTGCAGCTGGCCGGTGTCTGCTCCGTGGAACATGGTTCCCCTCCGTGTGACGTCGATGTCTCCCCCGCACCCGACCATAGGCGCCGGTGCCCGCCGCGACCATGGGGAGTACTGCCCATTCCCGCCTCCACGGACAGCGACGAGCCCCGACCCTCGTCAGAGGATCGGGGCTCGTCGAGCACTCGGGTGGAGCGGCAGGTGATCAGGAGATCACATCATGCCGCCCATGCCCCCCATGCCGCCCATGTCGCCGCCGGCGGCCGGGGCCTCGGGCTCCGGCTTGTCGGCCACGACGGCCTCGGTGGTGAGGAACAGGCCCGCGATGGACGCCGCGTTCTGCAGCGCGGAGCGGGTCACCTTGACGGGGTCGATGATCCCGGCCGAGACCAGGTCCTCGTACTCGCCGGACGCGGCGTTCAGGCCCTGGCCGACGGGCAGGTTCTTGACCTTCTCGGCCACGACGCCGCCCTCGAGACCGGCGTTGACTGCGATCTGCTTGAGCGGGGCCTCGATGGCGACCTTGACGATGTTGGCACCGGTGGCCTCGTCGCCCTCGAGGGCGAGCTTGCCGAAGGTGTCGGCACCGGCCTGCAGCAGCGCGACGCCGCCACCGGCGACGACGCCCTCGTCCACGGCGGCCTTGGCGTTGCGCACGGCATCCTCGATGCGGTGCTTGCGCTCCTTGAGCTCGACCTCGGTCGCGGCGCCGGCCTTGATGACGGCCACGCCGCCGGCCAGCTTCGCGAGGCGCTCCTGGAGCTTCTCGCGGTCGTAGTCCGAGTCGGAGTTCTCGATCTCGGCGCGGATCTGGGAGACGCGGCCGGCGATGCGGTCGGCGTCGCCGGTGCCCTCGACGATGGTGGTCTCGTCCTTGGTGACGACGATCTTGCGCGCCTGGCCGAGCTGCTCGAGACCGGCGGTCTCCAGCTTGAGGCCGACCTCCTCGGCGATGACCTGGCCACCGGTGAGGATGGCCATGTCCTCCAGCATCGCCTTGCGGCGGTCGCCGAAGCCGGGGGCCTTGACGGCCACGGACTTGAAGGAGCCCTTGAGCTTGTTCACCACGAGCACCGCGAGGGCCTCGCCCTCGACGTCCTCGGCGATGATCGCCAGCGGCTTGCCGGCCTGGATGACCTTCTCCAGCAGCGGCAGCAGGTCCTTGACGGAGGACACCTTGGAGGAGAGCAGGAGGATGTAGGGATCCTCGAGCACGGTCTCCTGGCGCTCGGCGTCGGTGACGAAGTACGGCGAGATGAAGCCCTTGTCGAAGCGCATGCCCTCGGTGAGCTCCAGCTCGAGGCCCATGGTGTTGGACTCCTCGACCGTGATCACGCCCTCCTTGCCGACCTTGTCGAGGGCCTCGGCGATGAGCTCGCCGATGGCCGGGTCGGCCGCGGAAATGGCGGCGGTGGAGGCGATCTGCTCCTTGGTCTCGATCTCCTTGGCCTGCTTGAGCAGGGTCTCGGAGACCGCGGCCACGGCCTGGTCGATGCCGCGCTTGAGCGCGATCGGGTTGGCGCCCGCGGCGACGTTGCGCAGGCCCTCCTTGACCAGGGCCTGGGCGAGGACGGTGGCGGTGGTGGTGCCGTCGCCGGCGATGTCGTCGGTCTTCTTGGCGACCTCCTTCACCAGCTCGGCGCCGATCTTCTCGTAGGGATCGTCGAGCTCGATCTCCTTGGCGATCGACACGCCGTCGTTGGTGATGGTGGGGGCGCCCCAGGACTTCTCGAGCACGACGTTGCGACCCTTGGGGCCGAGGGTGACCTTGACGGCGTCGGCGAGCTGGTTCATTCCCCGCTCGAGGCCGCGCCGGGCCTCCTCGTCGTAAGAGATGAGCTTGGCCATTGTGGAATCTCTCCCGTGTCTGTGATGTCCACCCGGCCCAGTGCCCGCGACGGACGGGAGCCGACTCCGTGTTCATGTCCCACGGCGCCGACGCCCTCACGGGGCCGGAATGTTCAGGTCCCGGTGCGCGGAGGCTATATGCGCGGGGCTGTCACTCCCGTGCACCGAGTGCCAGATCATCATAAGCACTCTGCCCCTGAGAGTGCTAACTCTCCGCGAGGAGCGGACACGGCCCCGTCGGCCGGGCCGGACGTCGCCCGGGGGCCGTCTCGCCGAACGGCGCCGACGGGCTCGCCGGACGGCGCCGACGGGCACGCCCCGTCCCGCCCCACGGCCCGCACACGCGGACGCGCCGCCCCTCCCTCAGGAGGAGCGGCGCGTCGCGGGGCCGCAGGGGCGTGCGGGGAGGGGTCAGCCCTCGCCGCCCTCGCCGCCCTGACCACCCTGGTCGCCGTCGCCGCCGTCGCCCTCGTCGCCGCCGTCACCGGGCTCGGTGACCGCGATGAAGGTCAGGGGCGAGTCGTACTCGTCGCTCTGGCGGGCCTCGCCGGCGCCGACCTGCTCGGCGAGCGCCTGGGCGGTGTCCGCATCTGCCTCGTCGCGGTAGAACACGACGGGCTCCTGCTGGGGGCTGTCGGCGGTGGCGACGCTGACGTCCTCCCAGCCCTCGCCCTGGAGCTCCTCCTGCCAGGTGCCGGCGAGGCCGTTGATGCTGCCGGCGTTGATCACCTGGACGGGCACGGAGAGGTCGGGCTCCGGGGCGGGCTCCTCCGAGGGGCTCTCCTCGGGGGCGGCCTCGCTCGAGGCGCTCTCCGACGCGGAGGCCGGGCCCTCGGCGCCGTCGTCGTCGCCGCCCATGCCGCCGATCACGAAGAGCAGCACCACCAGCAGCACCACGGCCGCGCCGATGATGATGATGTACAGCAGGTTCTCCCGCCAGAAGGGGAGCTCGGCGCGGTGGGCGCCGTGGAAGGTGACGGCGTCCGCCTCGTCGTCGAATCGGTCCGGCGGGTAGGGATACTGGGAATCAGCCACGGACCCATTTAACATGGTCGACCCGGATCGGGGGTGGAGCACACGCCCCGGAGACGGATGGCTCAGGCCACGCGATGGTCGCCGCCGAGGGAGGCGCCGCCGTCCTCGGAGGTGCGCCGGGCGCGGAGCCGGTTGACGACGGCGGGGGCCGCGCGCAGCGCCGCCGGCTCGTCGAGCAGGGCGTTCAGCCGCACGTAGTAGGCGACCTTCGACAGGCCGATCTCCTCGCGGATCGCCCGCTCCTTCGCGCCGACGTAGCGGAAGGTGCGCCCCTCGAGCGCGAGGATCCGCCGGTCCCGCTCGGTGAGCGCCCCCTGCGGCCCCGGCAGCGCGACCTCGGACGGCACGCGCTCGGACGCCGTGCGCTCCGACGACATGCGCTCCGACGACGGGGCGTCGGAGGGGCGCGCGTCGGCGCGGGCGGGCTCGTCGGAGGCGGAGGGCATGGACCGAGGCTACGCACCTGCGACCGCTCCCCCGGGCTGCCACGCCGCCGCCCTGCGCAGGTCGTGAGGGATGCCTCGCCGGGAGGGGCCGACGCGCCCCGACGGCGCCGCGCGCGGATGGTTGACTGCCTCCATGGCTGCCCCCCTGACCGAGATCATCGCCCCCGACTGGGCCGAGGCCCTCCGTCCCGTCGAGAACCGCCTCCACGAGATCGGCGGCTTCCTGCGTGAGGAGGTCCGCGCGGGCCGCGGCTACCTGCCCGCCGGCGAGGCGGTGCTGCGCGCCTTCGCCCGGCCGATGTCCGAGGTGCGGGTGCTGATCGTCGGCCAGGACCCGTATCCCACGCCGGGTCACCCGATCGGTCTGTCCTTCGCGGTGGAGCGGCACGTGTGCCCGCTCCCCCGCTCCCTGACCAACATCTACAAGGAGCTCGAGAGCGATCTCGGCATCGCCCCCGCCGCGCACGGCGACCTCTCCTCCTGGCAGGCCCAGGGGGTGCTGCTGCTGAACCGGGTCCTCACCGTTGCGCCCGGCGCCCCGGCCTCCCACCGACGTCGCGGCTGGGAGGAGATCACCGAGCACGCCATCCGCGCCCTGGTGGCCCGCGGCGGGCCGCTCGCGGCGATCCTCTGGGGCCGCGACGCGCAGTCGCTGATCCCGCTGCTGGGCGAGGTTCCGCATGTGGCGAGCCCGCACCCGAGCCCCCTGTCGGCCTCTCGCGGCTTCTTCGGCTCCCGTCCCTTCTCGCAGGTGAACGCGCTGCTCGAGGCGCAGGGCGCCGGACCCGTGGACTGGCGGATCCGGGACTGAGGTCGGGCTGGGACCGGATCCGGTCCGAGAGCGCGCCGGTCCCGCCGCGGGGGCGGGCCCCGCGGCCTCGCGCCCGACGGGGCGGGAGGAGACCGCCCGGTCCGTCGGCCTCCCAGGGCCTCGCACGACCGCGCCGGACACTACTGTGGGGGCATCGCGTCCGCCGTCCCAGCCGCCGTGGAGGTCCCGATGCCCCTGAACCCCGCCCAGTTCTCCCCGCAGGGCCCAGGGGTCGACTACGACCCGCACTGGTACCGCAAGGCCGTGTTCTACGAGGTGCTGGTGCGCGCCTTCGCCGACGGCAACGGCGACGGGACCGGGGACTTCACCGGGCTCATCGAGCGCCTGGACTACCTGCAGTGGCTCGGCATCGACTGCCTGTGGCTGCCGCCCTTCTTCGCCTCCCCGCTGCGGGACGGCGGCTACGACATCTCCGACTACGAGCAGGTGCTGCCGGAGTTCGGCTCGATCACCGACTTCGAGCGGCTGGTCTCCGAAGCGCACCGGCGCGGGATCCGCGTGATCATCGACCTGCCGATGAACCACACCTCCGACAAGCACCCCTGGTTCCTCGAGTCCCGCTCCGACCCCGAGGACCCGTACGGGGACTTCTACGTCTGGTCCGACACGGACGAGAAGTACCAGGACGCGCGCATCATCTTCGTGGACACCGAGGAGAGCAACTGGTCCTTCGACCCGGTGCGCCGGCAGTTCTTCTGGCACCGCTTCTTCTCCCACCAGCCGGACCTGAATTTCGAGAACCCCGCGGTGCGCGAGGCGATGTTCGAGGTGGTGCGCTTCTGGCTGGACAAGGGCATCGACGGGTTCCGCGCCGACGCGATCCCGTACCTCTTCGAGGAGGAGGGCACCGACGGGGAGAACCTGCCGGCCACCCACGAGTTCCTCGCCGAGCTGCGGGAGTTCGTGGACGAGAGCTGGCCGGGCCGCGTGATCATCGCCGAGGCGAACCAGTGGCCGGCCGACGTGGTGGAGTACTTCGGCACCCCTGAACGGCCCGAGTGCCACATGTGCTTCCACTTCCCGGTGATGCCGCGGCTGTTCTACGCGCTGCGCGAGGGCAGCGCCCGGCACATCATCGACATCCTTGAGGACACCCCCGAGATCCCCGCCGGCGCCCAGTGGGGCACCTTCCTGCGCAACCACGACGAGCTGACCCTCGAGATGGTCTCCGGCGAGGACCGCTCGGCGATGCTCGGCTGGTACGCGCCCGATACGCGCATGCGTGCGAACGTCGGCATCCGTCGGCGCCTGGCGCCGCTGCTGGACAACTCCCGCTCCGAGCTCGAGCTGATCCACGCCCTGCTGCTGTCCCTGCCCGGCTCCCCGTTCCTCTACTACGGGGACGAGATCGCGATGGGCGACAACATCTGGCTCGAGGACCGCGACGCGGTGCGCACCCCGATGCAGTGGACCCCGGACCGCAACGCCGGGTTCAGCGAGATCACCGACCCGGGCAAGCTCTACCTGCCGGTGATCCAGTCGCTCGTCTACCACTACTCGACCACCAACGTCGAGGCGCACATGGCCCACTCCGGCTCCCTGCTGCACTTCGTGCGGTGGATGCTCGCGGTGCGCAAGGAGCACGACGCCTTCGGGCTCGGCGCGTACCGGAACATCCCGGCGGACTCCGAGCGGGTGCTCGCCTTCACCCGCACCTACGACGGCGCCGAGCACGGCGAGGACGCGGAGTGGCACGCCGAGACGCTGCTGTGCGTGTTCAACCTGTCCTCCCAGCCGGTCACCGCGAGGCTCGAGATGACCGGGATGGACCGGCGCACCGTCCGGGACCTCTTCGGCGGGCACGAGTTCCCGGCGGTGGACAAGGCCGGTTCCCTCACCCTCACCCTCGGCGGGCACGGCGTCTACTGGCTGAAGGTGCGTCCGTTGGACGCCCACGGCGAGCCGATGACGACCACCACCGCGCTGCCGGTGATCGCCGCGGACTGAACCCGCCCGCGCCGACGGGGCGTCAACTGCGTCACGGCGCACGAGACGCCCGTCACATCGTCCGCGGGCGAGGTGAGAGGCTTCGGGACGAGGAGGTCGACGCAGGTCATCCCGCATCCCGGGTGGCCCGACGGGCGGGCCGCGAGGCCCCGATGACCTGCGGGTCACCGCTGCGAGGGGCCGCCTCGCACTGCCTCGGAGCGCGCCGATGTGCCATTCTCATGGATCGGCAGGCCGCCCCCGCGAGCCGCGAGCGCCCTGCCGTGACCCCGTAAGGAAGGGAGAGCACGGTGGCAGAGCACCGTTCGACGGCGGAGGAGGCGGCCGATCCGGGCACGAGTCCGGAACGCCTCCTCGAGCTCACCGAGAAGCACCCCCAGCTGCATCGGCTGATCGTCATGAACCCCTCGGCCCCCGAGGTCGCGCGCCAGTGGATCCTGGCCACGAACCAGTGGGCGAAGCAGGCCTACGAGGCCGGCACCCTGCAGCCCGACGAGGACGACGACCTCGACGAGGGCGAGCCCACCCAGCTGCATCAGGTGGTCCCCGACGAGGAGCCGGAGCCCGCGAACCCCGAGCAGACCGCCGCGCAGGAGTCGCAGTCTCCCGAGGAGCGGCCCGCGTCGGCGTCACAGCCCGGGCTCGACGACGAGGCTTCCGCCTGGGACGAGGTCCCCGAGGCGCTCGTCTGGGGGACCGCCGCCGGAGCGACCGGCGCCGCCGCGGCCGGCGCCGCGGGTGCGGGAGCCGCGGGAGCCGACTCCTCCGCCGACGAGCGCCCCGGCACGACGCCGCCCCCTGCCCCGCCCGCGCAGCAGGCCCCCGTGGGCGGGCCGGCGCCTGACGCGCAGCCGTCGCCCTCCGCGCAGGGCCCGACCGAGGGCACCTCCTCGGTGCGGCTGTCGCCGAAGGCCTCCGTGGTCCCGCTCGGCGCCGCCCCCGCCTCGCAGACGTCCCCGACCTCGCAGACCTCTCCGGCATCGCAGGCCTCGCCCGCCCCGCAGGCCGGTCCGCCGACCCGGCAGATGCCGGCCGTCGCCGCGTCCGCCGCCGCCACGGGCGCCGCCGCCTCCGCCGCGCAGCATCCGACCGCCGCTCAGGGCCCCTCCGGACAGCAGCAGTACCCCTACGGGGAGCAGGCCCCTGCGTCCCCGGGTCCGGCGTCGCAGGGCCCCGCCTCGGCCCCGCCACCCGTCGGCCGACCGCCCCAGGACGAGGACGATTCCGACGACGGCAGCCGGAAGCGGGCCCTGATCGCCTGCGGCGGCTGCCTCGTGCTCGCCCTGATCCTGCTGCTCGTGATCGGACTGGGCGCCCGCGCCCTGTTCGCCCCCGACGAGGAGCAGTACCAGCGCGACAGCTCGACGACCAGCGCCGAGGCCGCTCCGGAGGAGACCACCGCGGAGGAGACGACCGAGGAGACCACCGAGGATCCCGTCTCCCCCGCTCCCGAGGGCGCCGAGGAGATGTCCGAGCTGCGCTCCCCCACCGGGAACATCAGCTGCCATCTCGAGGAGGACTCCGTCTCCTGCTCCCTCGCGGAGCGGGACTTCTCCGAGGCAGGCCTCGAGGACTGCGAGAACGGACCGTTCTCGATCACCGTCGCGGGCGAGGACGCCGAGCGGGCCTGCGGCTCGTCCTTCCTCAGCGACTCCGCGCCCACCCTCGAGTACGACCGCAGCGCCAAGCGCGGCGACGTGGCGTGCACGAGCCGCTTCGACGGGATGACCTGCTGGAACGTCATGACCGGCAAGGGCTTCACGGTGAACAAGGTGTCCTACGAGACGTTCTGACCCACCGGGCCCGCCCCGCACGCACGAGCCCCTCGCCGGAGCGATCCGGCGAGGGGCTCTTTCCTGCGTGGCTGCCGCACGGTCCTGCGGGGACCGGGGCGAGAGCTGGAGACGGGAATCGAACCCGCAACCACCTGTTTACAAGACAGGTGCGCTACCGTTGCGCCACTCCAGCGAGAGGGGACCGACCGCGGCGCGGCCGGTCCCCTGAGAGTGTAGAGGCCCGTGGGCCTCGGGGCGGCCTGCGGCTCAGCCTTCGCCGCCGTCGGAGGCGGACTCGCCGCCCGCGGCGAGCACGGCCTCGCGCAGCTGGCCGGGCTGGGACCACTTGTCCGAGCCGAAGTTCTCGCCGTCGATCTCGACGTACGGGGTGCCGCCGCCGGTCTCCTCGCCGTAGGGGTCCACGACCTGGCGTACCCACGGCTGGTAGGTCTTCGAGCTCATGCAGGACTGGACCTCGTCGGAGGCGCCGGCCTCCTGGGCGTAGCCCCAGATCTGCTCGTCGGTCAGGCCCGCGCTGCCCTCGGCGGGCTGGTTGGCGAACATCAGCTGCTGGAAGCCGATGGCGTTGTCGGGGTCGTCCTCCCAGACGCAGGCGAGAGCGTTCGCGGCGCGGGAGGAGTAGTCACCGGTGGTGGACTGGGTGTCCAGGAAGCGGCGCGGCACGAGGTGCACGGTCGCCTCCTCGTTCTCGACGATCTGCTGGAGGTCCGCGCCGTTGATCTCCTCGAACTGGCCGCAGACGGGGCACATGAAGTCGAGGTGGATCTCGAGCACCGGCTTGCCCGAGTCCTCGGGGGCGCCGATCGGGAGATAGGGCTGGTCCTCGGCGACGCCCTCGGGGGTCGCGACGGGACCTGCCGGCTGCGCCTGGCGGTAGATGAACAGACCGGCGGCGGCGACCAGCACGAGCGCGACGACGGTGACCGCCGCGATCACGATGGTGCGGACGGTGCGCTGACGCTTGAGCTCTGCCTGGCGCTGCGTGCGCAGGGCCTCGCGCTGTGCTTCGCGGCGCTCCTGCGCCGACTGGGACGGACCGGACGCGGCCATGTGATCTCCTCGCCCCGGGCTGGGGCAGCGGTCGATGGTGGGTCGTGCAGAGTTTAACCGTGGCCGCCTGGACGGGGCCGGACGGGATGAGCGACCTCACCCGCGCCCGCGCGGTGAGCACCCGCGCCCCGGTGCAGGAGTGCCGTCGTCACCGTCTCCACAGCGCGATGTCGTCCAGCCGCGGCCCCTGCGGGAAGGGGAGGTAGTCCACCATCCCCTCCCGGGCCACGAGCGCGAAGACCACCGCGCCGAGCAGCAGCAGGAGCAGCACCAGCACGATCGCGCCCCACAGCATGTCGGGCGCGGCCGCGTCGAGCATCCGGTGGGCGCCGTCGCGGGTGGTGCGGCTGCCGATCCCCACCCAGGTGATCAGCAGGGTGATCGCCATGGCGGTCGCGAAGGCGACCCCGTCGGGCAGGGGCGAGCCCTGCAGCAGCGTCCAGGCGGCGTCGAGGGCCAGGCCCACGAGCAGGCCGAGGACCAGCGGGAACAGTGCCTGCAGCGCGATCTCGAGCAGTCCCAGCAGGAAGCGGAAGGGGCTGGCGAGCCCTGCCGCCCAGGTCGGCCCGGAGCCGGTCGCGCCGCGCATCCGCTGCGCGGTCACGGAGCGTTGGCTGCGCTCCCAGGTGCGGGCGAGCGCGCCGAGCAGGAGCAGGACGCCGAGCGAGATGTAGGGGGCGAGCGCGGCGAGGGCGACGATCAGCAGGTGCCCGGTCCACACCAGCAGCGGCCGACGGGGCGGGGCCGGCGGCGCCGCCCACATGCCCTGCCCGGGCGCCATCTGCTGCGGTGCCATCGGGTGAGGCGCCATCTGCTGGGGGGCGAGCTGCTGCGGAGGCACCCCGTGCTGCGGGGCGAGCTGCTGGGGCGCGGTCTGCCCGCCGCCGTGCGCGGGCCGCTGCGTCGGCGCCGGCTGCGGGTACGGCTGCGAGTGCTGCTGCGGGGCCGTCCGCTGCGGCGACGCGGCCGCGCCGTAGGGCGAGGCGTCCTGCGGCGCGGCGCCGTACGGGCCCGCCGCTCCGACGGGCCCGGCCGACGGCGGCACCACGGGCAGCGCCCGGGTGGGCGTGCCCGTCATCGGGATCACCTCGGTGGGCGGATCGCCCGGGGTCGCATAGCGGGGCAGGGCCTCCGTGGGCTGCTCGCCCGCGTCCGCGACGCGGGGCAGCGCCTCGGTCGCGGCGTCGCCGGCCGGCAGGGCCTCGGTCGCGCCCTCGGCGCCCGTCCCCTCCACCTCGTCCGTCGGGGTCGCGGCGCCGGCCGCGGGGGCTCCGTCCGCCCCGAGGACGGGCAGCACCGCGGTGCGCGGACCGGCCTCGAACGCCTCGGTGTCGCCGGGGTCGTCATAGCGGTCCAGGTCGAGCTCGGCGAGGCGCGCCAGCAGCTCCTCGGGCGTCGCGCGCTCGGCGGGCTCGGCGCACAGGGCCGAGCGCAGCCAGCCGCCGAGCTCGGTGGGCACGCCGTCGATGTCGATCTCCCCGCGCTCCGCGCGCAGGAACACGAGGTCCGCCCGTCCGGTGCCGAAGGGCTCCCGCCCGGTCGCGGCGAAGGCGAGCATCGCCGCCCAGGACCACCAGTCCCCCGCCTCGACGGTGCGGTCGGTGCGCACCACCTCCGGGTCGAGATAGGCGGCTGTGCCCATCACCAGGCCGGTCGAGGTCAGCCGCGACTCCTCCGCGGCGATCGCGATGCCGAAGTCGATGATCACGGGGTCCAGGCCGTCCCCGTCGGGGTCGAAGCCCGAGAGGTCCCCCTCGGTCGCGCCGCGCAGCAGCACGTTGCTGGGCTTGAGATCGCGGTGGATCACGCCCGCCTCGTGGATGACCCGCAGCGTCTCCCCCAGCACCAGGCCCACCTCGCGCACCGCCTCTGGGTGCAGGCCGCCGTGCGCGCGCACCGCGTCCTCGAGCGTCGGCCCGGGCACGAACTCGGTGACCACGAAGGCGTCGGAGGACTCGAGCTCCGCGTCCAGGATCCGCACGATGTTGTCATTGCGCACCCGCTGCTGGGCGGCGACCTCGCGGGCCAGCCGCTCCCTCGCACGGGGGTCGTCGGCGATCTCGTGGCGCAGCATCTTGATCGCGACGTCGTTCCCGTCGGCGTCGTGCGCGCGATAGACGATGCCCATCCCGCCCGCGCCGATCCGCCCCAGCACCTCGTAGCCGGAGTCCTCGGCGAGCGCCTCCAGCCGCGGATCGCTGGCGGCCGGAGGTCGTCGGGGCGTGCGCGAGTCGGACATGGGTCCCATGCTACGAGGCCCTGCACAGGCGAGCGGCGGCTTCACCGCACCCCCACAGGGTCCCCACGCGGCCCCGGACGTGAGACGATCCCACCGCGGCGCGGTGGGCGTCGCAGGGAATCCATCGACCGATGCCGGTCGACCGACGAGATGAGGGGCCATGCGCTCGAACCTGTTCGACGCCTCCAACCAGGAGCGCCAGACCAACGACCGATGGGCGCTGCAGTCCTCCAAGATGCTGCGGTGCGCGCTGAACCCGCAGGCCCCGGAGATCATCTCCGCGGCGGGTGCGATGGTCGCCTACCAAGGGCAGATGGACTTCTCCTACCAGGGCTCCGGCGGCGGCATGAAGCTGCTGAAGAAGATGGCCACCGGCGAGGGCGGGAACATGATGCGCACCCGCGGCCAGGGCGAGATCTTCTTCGCCCGCCAGAACAACGAGATCTTCCTGCTCCAGCTGGAGGGCGACGCGCTGACCCTCAACACCCGCAACATGCTCGCCTTCGACTCCTCGATCCAGTGGGACATCCGCTCGCTGGGCGGGGCGGGCTTCATGGCCGGCGGCCTGTTCAACCTGTTCCTGCAGGGGCAGGGGATGGTCGCGGTCACCTCCGACGGGCCGCCGATGCTGCTGGACTGCTCCCAGCAGCCCACCTTCGTGGATCCGCAGGCCGCGGTGTGCTGGTCCGCGAACCTCCAGCCGCAGATCAAGAACGACTTCAAGATGGGCTCGCTGATCGGTCGCGGCTCCGGGGAGTCCTTCCAGCTGGGTTTCCACGGCCCGGGCTTCGTCGTCGTCCAGCCCTCCGAGGGCGCGCCGGTGGTCGCCGCCTCCTGAGCGTGCCCGCGGCGACCCGGCGGGGCCGACCGCTCGGCCCCGCCCTCACCGCATGTCCGGGCCGCGTGTCTACGATGTCCCGGTGACCATCACGCATCCGCAGGCCCTGGCCGAGGAGCTCACCGCCCTCGGCCCCACGGGTCGACGGCGGGCGGCGGCGAGCGCCGCGACGATGTTCGCGGCCGACGTTTCCGCCCCGTCCCCCGCCCTCGATCCGGTGCCCGTCGTGCTGGACGCGGAGTCCTGGGCGGAGCTGTCGGCGGGGCTCGTGCAGCGGGTGCGGCTGCTGGACGTCCTGTACGCGGACCTGTACGGACCGCGCACCGTGCTCGACACCGAGGTCGCACCGGCGGCCGAGCTGCTCGCGGACCTCGCCTACCTGCGCCCGGCGGTGGGGATCCCCGCCCGCGGCGCCCATCACCTCTTCGCCGTCAGCACCACCGTCTCCCGCACTGCCGAGGGCGCCTGGGTGGTGCACGAGGACGCGGTGGACGTCCCCCGCGGCGCGGGTCTCACCCTCGAGCTGCGGCGGGTGCTCTCCCGCAGCGCGCCGTCGCTGTACCGCAGCACGGAGATGCGCCGTCTCCACCCCTTCTTCGACACGCTGCGCACGTCCTTCCATCAGCGCACCCGGGCCGACGGGCGCGCCGGGCGCCCCGTCGTGCTCCTCGACGACGCGGAGGAGCCGCTGGACGCCTTCGACCACAGCTGGCTGGCGAACCTGCTGGGCGCGCCGACGGTGTCGGTCGGGGACCTGCGCGCCGGTGCGGGCGCCGTGACCCTGCGCCTGTCGGGCCTGGCCTCCGCCCCGGGCGAGCCGGTCGACGCGGTGCTGCGGCTGGTCCCCTCGCCGCTGCTGGACCCCCTGGACCTCGGACCGACGCCGCTGGGCGGGGTGACGGGCCTGGTCGAGGCGGCGCGCTGCGGCGACGTGGAGATCCTGAACCCGCTGGGCGCGGGCCTGCTCGAGAACCCGGCCCTGCGCGCGGCGCTGCCCGACCTGTGCCGGCAGATGCTGCACGAGGACCTGCAGCTGCGGCCCGCACCCGCCGAGGTCGCCCCTGCACTGTGGCCCTCCCTGGGCCCGTCGGGCGGCGAGGAGCTCACGGGACGCCCCGTGACGCTGAGCCTGCTGGTGATGGGGACCGAGGACGGCTTCGAGGTGCTGCCCGGCGGGATCGCGCGCACGGCCGACGAGGGCCCCGAGACGCTCAAGGACGTGTGGGTTGCCGTCCCCGACACGTCCGCGGTCCCCGACGAGGAGCCGACCGGCCGCCCGGCCGTCGAGCCGGCGTCGCGGCGCGCGAGCGTCTCCGCCTACCCGACGATGACCCGCTCGGTCGGCTCGGACCTGTTCTGGTTCGGCCGCTATCTCGAGCGCGTCGACTCCACCGCCCGCCTGCTGCGCACCGTGCTGGACACCTCCAACGACCTCGACGCCGAGCACAGCCGCAGCGCCCGCACCGCCCGCACGGTGCTGCTGCGGGCGGTGACCGAGGTGACCACCACCTATCCCGGCTTCCTCGACCTGGACCTCCGCGACGCCGAGGCGGTGCGGCTGGAGATCGAGAGCCTGCTGGGGGACGTCGGCCGGCCCGGCTCCCTCGCGCAATCCGCCGCGGCGCTCGCCCACACCACCCGCACCCTGCGCGACCTCCTCTCCGACGACGTGTGGCCGGTGATCACGCGGATGCGGCTCCAGGTGCGCGGCGGGAGCGTGGACCCGCGCCCGCTGGAGCAGTGGCTCACCGACATCGTCGACGGCTGCCTGACCCTCTCCGGCGCGGTCGCCGACGCGATGCCCCGAGACCTCGGCTGGGACCTCACCGAGATCGGCCGCAAGATCGAGCGGACGATGAGCCTGCTGGCGCTGCTGCGCGCCGCCCTCGGCCATCGCCGCGGCCGCGCCGCGGAGGAGCGGATCGCGAACGCGGTCGCGCTGATCACCGAGTCCGGCGCCTCCTACCGCCGCTCCTTCCACGCCGCCGTGCAGCCGGAGCTGCTGGTCGAGCTGCTGCTCAGCGACACCACGCTGCCGCGCTCGCTCGCCTTCCAGCTGGACCGGCTCGGCCAGGCCCTGGACCGGCTGCCCGAGACCGCGCCCTCCCCCGAGCTGCGCGCACCGATGTCGGCGCTGCGCACCCGCCTCGCCGCCTGGGCGCCCCACGAGCTGCTGCGCCCGCTGCCGGGCGCGCCGGCCGGCGAGGACGCGCCCACCGCGCTGCCGGCGGAGATCGACGCGGCGACGGAGTCCCTGCGCTCCCTCGCCACCGCCCTCGAGGACCGCTTCTTCCGCGCCTCGGAATCCACCTCGCGATGGGGGGTCGACGATGTCTGAGAACGCACACGAGACCCGGTCCGGACAGGACGGCGCGACCCCTCACGGCGCGCGGCCGCTGATCCCGCTGCGCCAGGAGGACGCCCCCGCCCTGGACCCGGTGCACTACCGGGTCCACCACCTCACCTCCTACCGCTACGCGAAGCCGGTCACCCGCAACTACGGCCGCGCCCACGTCGAGCCGCGCGCCACCCCGCACCAGCGTGTGCTCTCGCACGAGGTGGTCGTCGATCCGGCACCCGCCCGCCTCACCGCGCACACCGACTTCTACGGGAACTCCTCGACCTACCTCCTGGTCGACGCCCCGCACGAGCAGCTCGACGTGCACTCCCACGCCCGGGTCTCCGTCGCCGAGCGCCGCTACGGGCTCGAGCCGATGTCCCGCCCCTGGGAGCAGTGCACCCCCGAGCACTGGGGCGCGCCGATGCCCGGGGCGAGCCTGGACTTCGTCCACCCCTCCCCACGGGTCCCGGGAGGGACCGCCGCCCGGGAGATCAGCGCCGAGGTGTTCCGGCCGGGACGCGCCGTCGGCGAGTGCCTCGCTGAGCTGACCGCGCTGATCCACACCGAGTTCACCTACGACTCCGCGGCCACCACGGTCACCTCCACCCTCGAAGAGGTGCTGGGGGCCCGGCACGGCGTCTGCCAGGACTTCTCCCACGTGGGGGTCGCCGCGGTGCGGGAGGCGGGGCTCGCCGCCCGGTACGTCTCCGGCTACCTGCGCACCGCCCCGTCTGCCGGCGGGGCGCTGGGCACCGAGCCGGCCGGGGAGATGATCGGCTCGGCCGCCTCGCACGCCTGGCTGAGCGTGCTCGTGCCCGGCACGGGATGGGTCGACATCGACCCCACCAACCGCACCTTCGTGGACCAGCGCTTCGTCACCACGGCCTGGGGCCGGGACTACGCGGACGTGCCGCCGCTGAAGGGCATCGTCGTCGGCCCGCCCGGTGCCAGCAGCACCCTGAGGGTCGCCGTCGGCGTCGTGCCCGAGACGGCGGGGACCGAGTCCGCAGACTGACGCAGGTCCCCTCCGCCGCGCCGGACCGGGCGTACCCTGACTGCTGGTCACCGAAGGGGAACCCGCCCGGCTCCCCTCGTGCCGCACCGCGCGGCACGGCGGCCGACCCCTCAGACCTCCGTCCCCCGACCGCGCCGGGACGTCCCCTGCCCCCAGAGAAGGACCTCCTCCGATGACCAGCCCCGCCCCCGGATCCCGCACCGCCGCGCCGGCGCCCGCACCGTCCACCGCCGCGACCGCTCCGAAGCCCCTCACCAAGGCGCTCGAGGACGCGATGTTCGCGAAGGCGACGGCGCCGCTGGGGAAGATGTTCCTCGCGTCCCTCAGCGGCGGCGCCTTCATCGCGCTCGGCTTCGTGTTCATGGTGACCTCGCAGCAGGGCATGGGCGAGTGGCCGGTCGGGATCGCGAAGCTGATCGGCGGCGTCGTCTTCTCCGTCGGCCTGGGCCTCGTGGTGATCAGCGGCTCCGACCTGTTCACCGGCACCACGATGACCTCCATGCCGCGCCTGTCCCGCCGGATCACGACCGGGCAGATGCTGCGTCACTGGGGCGTCTCCGCGGGCGGCAACCTGATCGGCTCGCTCACCGTCGCGCTGCTGATCTTCCTCGCCGGCACGCACGCCACCAACGGCTCCGCCTGGGGGATGGTGGTGCTGGATACCACCCAGGCGAAGGTCTCCCACGACTGGCACCAGGCGTTCTTCCTGGGCGTGCTCGCGAACTTCGCCGTGTGCCTGGCCGTGTGGGCGGCGACGGCCGGCAAGACCGTCGCCGACAAGGTCCTCGCCGTCGCCGGCCCCATCGCGCTGTTCGTCGCCACCGGCTTCGAGCACTCGGTCGCGAACATGTTCATGCTCCCCATGGGCCTGCTGGTCAAGTACGGCGCCGGTGCCGGCTTCTGGGAGGGCGAGGCGCTGACCGAGGCCGGGAGATCGCTCGGGGACTACTCCTCGATCACGGTCGGCGCCGCGATCTGGGACAACCTCATCCCCGTGCTGCTGGGCAACATCGTCGGCGGCGCGGTGCTGGTCGGTGCGTACTTCTGGTCGATCCACCGCCGCGGCGCCGAGGACCTCGCGAAGAGCTGAGACCCGCCCGGCGGCTCCCCCGCGATCTCAGGAGCCGCCGGGCGTGGCGTCGAGCGGCTCACAGTGACCGGGGTGATGACGAATTCCGCGTATAGAGTGGTGCGGAAATCATTACGACCCGGCGCCACGGCGCCACGAGACCGAGGTGTGATGTCCTCCTCCCAGCAGCCCTTCCGCCTGGCCGTCATCGGCTCCGGCCCCGCCGGTGTGTACGCCGCAGAGACCCTGCTGCGCTCCGCCCCGGTCAAGAGCGGCGAGCTCGAGGTCAGCATCGACCTGTTCGACCGCTTCCCCGCCCCGTTCGGCCTGATCCGCTACGGCGTCGCCCCCGATCATCCGCGCATCAAGGGCATCATCACCGCCCTTCATCGGATTCTCGGCCGCGGTGACATCCGCTTCCTCGGCGACGTCGAGTTCGGCACCGACCTCACTGCCGAGGACCTCCGCACCCACTACGACGCGGTGATCTACGCGACCGGCGCGCTCAAGGACGCGGACCTCCGGATCCCCGGCATCGAGCTCGAGGGCTCCCACGGCGCGGCCGACTTCGTGGCCTGGTACGACGGGAACCCCGACTACCCCCGCACCTGGGAGCTCGACGCGGAGTCCGTGGCCGTGATCGGCAACGGCAACGTCGCCCTCGACGTCGCCCGCGTGCTCTCCAAGAGCGCCGACGAGCTGCTGCGCACCGAGATCCCGGCGAACGTGCACGAGGGCCTGCAGGCCGCGCGCACGACGGACGTGCACGTCTTCGGCCGCCGCGGCCCCGCGCAGACGAAGTTCTCGCCACTCGAGGCGCGCGAGCTCGCCCACCCCAAGGGCCTCCAGGTCGTGATGGATCCCCGCGATCTCGAGCAGATCACCGAGGCGCAGTGGGAGGCCATCAAGGCCGACAAGCGCACCGACCAGGTCGTGCAGACCTTCGTCGGCTGGCTCGAGGAGCAGCAGCGCCGCGAGGCCGCCGGCGAGGAGCCGACGGACCGCGAGGGCGGGCCGGTCCAGCGCCGTCTCCACATGCACTTCTGGCACCGCCCCGTCGAGGTGCTCGGCGAGGACGGCCAGGTCACCGGCATGCGCTTCGAGCGGACCCGCCTGGACGAGGCCGGCGAGCTCGTGGGCACCGGCGAGATGGTCGACTACGACCTCGGCGCCGTCTACCGGGCCGTCGGCTACCACGGCTCCGAGCTGCCGGGCGTGCCCTACGACGCCCGCCGCGGCGTCATCCTCAACCAGGCCGGCCGCGTCACCGAGGCCGACGGCTCCGTCATCCCCGGCGCCTACACCAACGGCTGGATCAAGCGCGGCCCCGTCGGCCTGATCGGCGCGACGAAGTCCGACGCGATCGAGACCATCACCTGCCTGCTCGAGGACATCGAGGCCGGTCGCCTCTCCCCCGCCCCCGAGCGGGACGACGACGCGATCCTGCGCCTGCTCGAGGACCGGGGCGTGCAGTACACGACCTGGGACGGCTGGATGGCGCTGGACGAGCACGAGAAGAGCCTCGGCGCCGCCGCGGTGGACGCCGACGGCGAGCCCCGTGCCCGCATCAAGGTCGTCGAGCGCGAGGAGATGGTGCGCGTCTCCCGCGAGGGCGCGCCGCAGCCCACGCACGCCTGAGCCGCGCACGAGCAGCAGGCACCCCGCCGCAGGGCCGGGGGCCGGACCGGAGCACCGGTCCCGGCCCCCGGCCCTTCTGCATCCCCCGGCGCCGTCGCGTCCGAGGCTGTGAGACCCGGAACAGCACGGCCCGCGCACGGTGCAGGGAGGCGTCCCGCCGCTATAGTGGAATGACTGTTCCACAATCGAGAGGCGATCCCATGCTCACCGTCACCTACGACCGCTTCGGCGATCCCGCCGACGTCCTGCGCACCGCCGAGGTCGACGCCCCCGCCCCGGCCGCCGGCGAGGCGCTGCTGAGGATGTCGCTGAGCCCGATCCACCACCACGACCTGTGGACGATCCGCGGCTCCTACGGCGTCCGACCCGCGCTGCCCTCGGGCGCCGGCAGCGAGGCCGTCGCGGTGGTGGAGGCGCTCGGCGAGGGCGTCGAGGGCCTCGCCGTCGGCGACCGCGTCGCGGCGACCGGGATCACCGGAGCCTGGGCGGAGCTGTTCACCGCCCCCGCCTCCTCGCTGATCCCGCTGCCCGCCGAGCTGCCGGACGAGGCCGCCGCCCAGCTCGTGGCCATGCCCTTCAGCGCCGTCTCCCTGCTCGAGCACCTCGACCTCGCGCCCGGCGAGGTGCTCGTGCAGAACGCCGCGACCGGGGCCGTCGGCCGCCTCGTCGCGCAGTTCGCACGACTGCGCGGGATCCGCGTCATCAGCCTGGTGCGGCGCGGCAGCGGGGTCGAGGAGCTCGCCGCACAGGGCATCGGCGACGTCGTCCCCACCGACCGGGACGACTGGCAGGAGCAGGCGCGCGCCCTGATCGGCGAGGCGCGCGTCGCGGCGGGGCTGGACTCCGTAGGCGGCGAGGCCGCGGGCCAGGTGCTCTCCCTGCTCGGGGACGGCGGTCGACTGGTGGTCTTCGGGGCGATGGGCGGCTCAACCATGGCGCTCCCCTCGGGTCCGATCATCTTCCGCGACCTGAAGGTCGAGGGCTTCTGGGGCTCCCGGGTCTCGGCGGAGATGGCGCCGGAGGTGCGGCGCCGGCTCATCGGGGAGATCTTCTCCGGGCTGCTCTCCGGCGAGGTCACGCTGCCGGTCGCGGCCACCTTCCCGCTGGGCGAGGTCGTCGACGCCGTGGCGGCCACGCTGACCGACGGCCGACAGGGCAAGGTGCTGCTGCGCCCCTGAGAAGGATGCCGCAGGACGAGGAGCCCCGGCGGGAGCGATCCCGCCGGGGCTCCTCGCACCTGCCCGATGCCTTCAAGCAGGACGCGGATCAATCAGTCATCGGTGACGGTGACGACCACCGGGATGTTGCCCCGGGTGGCGTTCGAGTACGGGCACACCTGGTGCGCGGCGTCGGCCAGCGCCTGGGCGGTGTCGTGGTCGAGCTCCGGGATGACCACCTCGAGCTCGACGGCGAGCGAGAAGCCGCCGGACTCCTCGGAGCCGATGGTGACGCGGGCGCCGACGCTCGAGCCGTCGATCGCGACCTTCTGCTGCCGGGCGACGGCCTGCAGGGCGGAGTGGAAGCAGGCGGAGTACCCGGCGGCGAAGAGCTGCTCGGGGTTGGCGCCGGCGCCAGTGCCGCCCATGGCGGTCGGGACGGCGAGGTCGAAGGCGAGATCCGACTCGGCGACATCGACGTGGCCGTCACGGCCGCCGCCGGTGGCCAGGGCTTCGGTGGTGTAGAGGGGCTTCATGGGTGTGTGTGCTCCTGATGCTGGATTGCGGTGAGGGCGGAGTCGAGCGCGGCGGTGGCCGCATCCCGGTCCACACGGGTCATGACCAGCGCGCTGATCAGCAGCGCGACGCAGGTCTCGACGAGCTGCGCGCGCTCCTGCGGCGACTGGTCGGGGCGCCGGGCCTGCGCGCCGCGGGTGAAGGCGGCGAGCAGCTCGGCGCGATA
Source organism: Brachybacterium sp. AG952 (assembly GCF_004362645.1). Classification (NCBI taxonomy): domain Bacteria; kingdom Bacillati; phylum Actinomycetota; class Actinomycetes; order Micrococcales; family Dermabacteraceae; genus Brachybacterium; species Brachybacterium sp. AG952. The sequence goes on from NZ_SNXV01000002.1 coordinate 382,917, forward strand.
GGCGCGCACGGCCTCGGCGATCCCGTCGTCCCGGGCGAGCCCGGAACAGGCGGTGTTCACCAGCAGGCATCCGTCGGGGAGGGTGCGGCCGGACGGGTCCGCGAACAGCGCGCGGGCCGCGAGGAAGTAGCGCTCGAGAGCATCGGGAGCGACCTCGGGCGCGCGCAGCGGGGCGAGCCCGGGGCGGACGACGCGCTCGAGATAGTCCTCGATCGCGGCGTCGAACAGACCGCGCTTGGAGCCGAAGGCGTGGTAGATGCTGCTGGGGTTCAGTCCGGTGGCCCGCTGGAGGCTCGCCATGGAGGCACCCTCGTACCCTTCGCTCCAGAACACGTCGCGGGCGGAGCGCACGGCGTCCTCCCGCACGAAGGCGGACTGTCGTCCCATGACCCCTCCTGCTCGCTGCCTGCTCGTCGACGTTCCTCGCCCGGGCTGTCGGCACCGGGCACGACCCACTATAGTGGAACGATCATTCCAAGAGACCTCGGAGGTCGCGATGCTCACCCTCGGCTCGATCCTGGCCCTCGCCGCAGCCGCTCTCCACGTGGTCATCTTCCGTCTGGAGTCCCTCGCCTGGGGCGGGACGCAGGCGCAGAAGGTGTTCGGCGAGCAGAGTCCGCACGAGGTCGCCGCAACCCGCGAGCTGGCTTTCAACCAGGGCTTCTACAACCTGTTCCTCGCCGTGCTCGCGGCGCTCGGCGCGGTGCTCGCCCTCGTGGGCACGACGATCGTGGGGGCGACCCTGCTGCTGGCCGGGACCGGGTCGATGCTCGCCGCCGCGACCGTGCTGCTGCTGAGCTCCCCGGCGCACCGCGCCGCCGCCGTGAAGCAGGGCGCGCTCCCGCTGCTGGCCGTGCTCGCGACGGCGATCGGCCTGCTGCTCTGACCCTCCCCGTCCGCGGGGCGCCCGGGCGCCCGGGCGCCCTCAGCGGCGGATCGAGGCGAGGTGGTCGGCGATGCGGTCCACGGCGTCGGCGAGCACGTCGGCCTGCGGGAGGGTCACCAGGCGCAGGTGGTCGGGCTCGGGATAGTTGAAGCCAGTGCCGTGGTTGACCAGCAGCTTCTTGGAGCGCAGCAGGTCGTAGGCGAACTGCTCGTCGTCCTCGAGGCGGTACATCTCGCGGTCGATGCGCGGGAACATGTACAGCGCCCCCGAGGCCTTCACGACGCTCACGCCGTCGATCGCGCTGAGGCCCTCGTAGGCGACGTCCCGCTGCTCGCGCAGGCGGCCGCCGGGCAGCAGCAGCTCGTTCACGCTCTGGTAGCCGCCCAGCGCCGTGGCGACCACGTGCTGGGCGGGGACGTTCGGGCACAGGCGCATGTTCGAGAGCACGTCGAGGCCCTCGATGAAGCTGTCCGCATGCTCCTTCGGCCCGTACAGCGCCATCCAGCCGGCGCGGAAGCCCGCCACCCGGTACGCCTTGGACAGCCCGTTGAAGGTGATGGTCAGCAGGTCCGGGGCGAGCTTCGCGATGTGGATGTGGACCGCGTCGTCGTAGAGGATCTTGTCGTAGATCTCGTCGGCCAGGATCATCAGCCCGTGCTTGCGGGCGACCTCGACGATCTCCCGCAGCACATGCTCGGGATAGACCGCACCGGTGGGATTGTTGGGGTTGATGACCACGATCGCCTTGGTGCGCGGGGTGACCTTGTCGGCGATGTCGGAGACGTCGGGCCACCACTGCTGCTCCTCGTCGCAGCGGTAGTGGACGGCGCGTCCGCCCGCGAGCGCGATCGAGGCGGTCCACAGCGGGTAGTCCGGGGCGGGGACGAGCACCTCGTCGCCGTCGTCCACGAGGGCCTGGCAGGTCATCTGGATCAGCTCGGAGACGCCGTTGCCGAGGTAGATGTCGTCCAGCCCCATGCCGGGCATGCCCTTGGTCTGGTAGTACTGCGCGACCGCGCGACGGGCGGAGACGATGCCCTTGGAGTCCGAGTACCCCTGCGCGGTGGGCAGGGTCCGGATCATGTCCACGAGGATCTCGTCGGGCGCCTCGAAGCCGAAGGGGGCGGGGTTGCCGATGTTGAGCTTGAGGATCTTGTGGCCCTCTGCCTCCATGCGGGCGGCCTCTGCGGGGACCGGCCCGCGGATCTCGTAGCAGACGTCGCGCAGCTTGGAGGACTGGGTGAAGATCATGCGGGGCTCCTGGCCTTCTCTGGGGTGGGCGACAGGGTATCGCCGCAGGCGCGGCGACGCCGAGCCGTCTCGCACCGCCGCTCAGCCCAGGCGGATGCCGTTGCCCGGACCGACGGGGAGGTCCAGGCCCCAGAACACCAGCAGCACCGCGGTCCAGGCCGTGAGGAACACGAGCGTGAAGGGCAGCAGGCGCGCGACGAGGGTGCCGAGGCCGGCGCCGGGCTCGTAGCGGCGCACCATCCCCAGCAGCACGATGAGATAGGGGCTCAGCGGCGTGATGATCTGGGTGGAGGAGTCGCCGATGCGGAAGGCGGCCTGCACGAAGGCGGGCTCCAGTCCACTGAGGGCGAGCATCGGCACGAACACCACCGCCATCAGCCCCCACATCGAGGTGCCGGAGGTGATCAGCAGGTTCGTCAGCGCGCACAGCACCACGAAGCCGAGCACCACGGGGAGGCCGCCGAGGTCGGCGTGCTCCAGCAGCGCGGCGCCGTGCACCGCGAGATAGGTGCCGATCCCGCTCCAGGAGAACAGGGCCAGGAACTGGGCGAGGGCGAAGGCGACCACGAGGAAGCCGGTCATCGAGCGCAGGCCCTGGCCCATGAGGGCGGCGACATCGGCCCCGGAGCGGACCGTGCCGGCGATCGCCCCGTAGACGATGCCGGTGACGGAGAAGGCGACCACCAGGTAGAACACGATCGATCCCATGAAGGGCGAGTCGGGCAGCAGTCCCCCGCCCTCCTTCTGCCACGGCGAGCCGGGCACCGTCGCGAGCGCGGCGATCAGCACGACGACCGCGACCAGCGAGGCCGCCGCCCAGCGCAGCCCCCGCCGCTCCAGCGGGCTGATCGAGCCGTCGGCGCTCGCCTCGGAGCCCGCGGCGGCGCCGTCGTCCTCGAGGGCGAGGGTGCGGGGCACGCCGGCGCGCTCCAGCCGCGGCTCGAGCACCCGGTCGATCAGGAAGCCGCAGGCCACGACCAGCACGAGGGAGGAGGCGAGGTTGATCCAGTAGTTCGAGACCACGGTGACCGGGGCCGCGCCGAGCGAGGCGGGCAGCGACTCCATCACCGAGGCGGTGATGCCGGAGAAGTTCGCGTCGATCGGCGAGGGGATCATCGCGGTGGAGAAGGAGGCGCCGACGGCGGCGAAGCCCCCGATCATGCCGGCCAGCGGGTGCCGGCCCGCGGCGGCGAAGACGAGGGCGGCCAGCGGCGGGATCACCACGAAGGAGGTGTCGGACATGAGGTTGCCGTTGACGCCGACGAGCGCGACCACGTACGGCAGCAGCCAGCGCGGGGCGGAGCCGAACAGGCGCCGGATCGCGGCGCTGAGCAGCCCGGACCCCTCGGCGATGCCGACGGCGAGCACGATCGGCAGCACGTTCACCAGCGGCGGGAAGCCGATGTAGTTCTCCCCCAGCGTGGTGGTGAACCAGGTCAGCCCCTCGCCGCTGAAGAAGGAGCGCACCGGCTGCGGCTCCTCCTCGCCGGGCACCTGCACCTCGGCGCCGGCGGCCGCGAGGAGCGTGGTGAGCAGGGCCGTGACCAGGAAGAGCCCCGCGAAGAGCACCAGCGGGTGCGGGAGCCGGTTGCCGGCCCGCTCGACGAGGTCGAGCACGCGGTCGAGTCGGCGCGGCCCGGCGGCCGTGGTGGTGGAGGGCATCATGCTCCCGCGGAGTTCGAGGACGGCGTCCGACGGTGCGGGCGGAGCGCGCGTGGGCGCGCACGGCTCTCCACCATAGCCGGGCGCCGCCGACCTCTGCGGGGCCGCCCGGCCCCGTCGGCCCGGGCGGTGGGCGACCTCTCGACGGACATTACTTTCATGGTTATAGTTAATCCGTCGCGCTGTCGCGCCGCCGCTCGGCGACCGTCCGCGACAGCACACAGAGCCGCAGACCGGAGGTCGTCGATGTCCCCGCAGCCCGCCGCACCCGACCGCGACGTGACCGTGCCCCGCCCCGGGGCCGCTCACCGCGTCCACCTCGCCGCGAGCGGGGTCTCCGTGCTGCTGGACGTCACCGACGGGCGCGTCCCCGCGATCGCGCACTGGGGTCGTGCTCTCGGCGCCCTCGGGCCCGAGGGCATGGATGCGCTGTGCGAGGCGACGGTCCCGCCGGTCCCGCAGAACCTCGTGGACGTCCCGGTGCGCGTCGGCCTCCTCCCCCAGGTCTCCGACGGCTGGCTCGGCCGCCCGGGCCTGGCCGGCTCCCGCCCGGACGGCTCCGGCTGGACCCCGCGCCTGATCACCCGCGGCCTGCGGATCGACGGGACGCCGCCGGCCGACGCGCACGCCGAGACCGGCGCGGCGCACGTCGAGATCGACCTCGAGGACCCGGAAGAGGGCCTCGCGGTCCTGCTCGAGGCCGATCTGCTGCCCACGGGCCTGCTGCGCCTGCGCGCCCGCCTGACGAACACCGGCACCGGCCCCTACCGCCTCGACGAGCTCTCCCTCTCCCTCCCCGTCCCCGCCACGGCCGACGAGCTGCTGGACTTCGCGGGTCGCTGGACGAAGGAGCGCACCCCGCAGCGCCGCGCCTTCACCGTCGGCACCCATCTGCGGGAGAACCGACGCGGCCGCACCGGAGCGGACTCCGCGCATCTGCTCCACGCCGGCCGGCCCGGATTCGGCTTCCGCGAGGGCGAGGTGTGGGCGGTGCACACCGCCTTCTCCGGCAATCACCGCCACCTCGCCGAGCGCACGAGCTCCGACCAGCGCCTGCTCGGCGGCGGCGAGCTGCTGCTGCCCGGCGAGGTCGCCCTCGAGCAGGGCGGGACGTACGAGAGCCCGTGGCTGTACGCCTCCTACGGCGACGGCCTCGACCAGGTCGCCGCCCGCTTCCACCGCCACCTCCGCTCACGCCCCCATCACGTCGACGCCCGCCGCCCCGTCACCCTGAACGTGTGGGAGGCGGTCTACTTCGACCATGACCTGGAGCGCCTCGCCGACCTCGCCGACCGCGCCGCCGCGCTCGGGGTCGAGCGCTTCGTCCTGGACGACGGGTGGTTCGGCTCCCGCCGGGACGACACCTCCGGCCTCGGCGACTGGGTCGTCTCGCCCGAGGTGTGGCCGGACGGGCTCGGCCCCCTGGTCGACCACGTGCGGGCGCACGGCATGGAGTTCGGGCTCTGGTTCGAGCCGGAGATGGTGAGCGAGGACTCCGACGTCGCCCGCGCGCATCCCGAGTGGATCATGGCCCCCTCCCCCGAGCGGATGCCGCTGCGCTCGCGGAACCAGCAGGTGCTGAACCTGTCGATCCCCGAGGCGTACGCGCACGTGCGCGACCAGATGCTCGCCCTGCTCGGCGCCCACGAGATCGGCTACATCAAGTGGGACCAGAACCGGGACCTGCTGGAGTCCGCGACCCGCGCCACGGGCCGGGCCGCCGTGCACGACCAGACCCGCGCCGCCTACCGCCTCATGGACGAGCTGCGCGCGGCCCACCCGGGCCTGGAGATCGAGGCCTGCGCCTCGGGCGGGGCGCGTGTGGACCTCGGCGTGCTCGAGCACACCGACCGGGTGTGGGTCTCGGACTGCATCGACCCGCTCGAGCGCCAGCAGATGCACCGCTGGACCTCGCAGCTGATCCCGCTGGAGCTCATGGGCAGCCACATCGCCTCCGGCCGCTCCCACACCACCGGGCGCCTGCACACCCTCGGCTTCCGCGCCCACTCGGCGCTGATGGGCCACCTCGGCATCGAGTGGGACCTCGCCGCCGCGAGCGAGGAGGAGCTCGCCGAGCTCACCGCCTGGATCACGCTCTACAAGGAGCGCCGCGAGCTGCTGTTCACGGGCGATCTCGTGCGCGCCGACCGCGGCGAGAGCCCCCTGTGGCTGCAGGGCGTGGTCTCCTCCGAGCGGGACGAGGCGCTGTTCGCGCTGAGCGCCGTCGGCCGCGCCGACACCGCCCAGCACCCGCGCCTGGTGCTGCCGGGCCTGGATCCCGCCGCCGCCTACCGGGTGCGCGCCCTGCTGCCCAGCGGCCCGCCCTCGCATCTCACGCCCCCGCCCTGGCTCTCCCGCGTGCTCGAGGCGGACGGGGCGGTGCTGCCCGGCGCGGCGCTGGCCGTCGCCGGCCTCGCCGCTCCCCTGCTCGACCCCGAGCAGGGCCTGCTGCTGTCCCTGACCCGCGAGAGCGCCGCCGACGCATCCCGCTGACCCGACCCCCACCACCACGGAAGAAGGCACCCATGTCCACCGCGACGACGTCGACGCGGTCGGCCCCGACGAGGCGCCGCCGGAAGGACGACACGAAGCTCGCGCTGCTGTTCATCGCGCCCGCCTCGGTCGGCCTGCTGGTGTTCCTCGTCTGGCCGCTGCTGACCGGCCTGTACTACTCCTTCACGGAGTACACGACCCTCACCCCGCCCACCTGGGTCGGGCTCGAGAACTATCGCCGGCTCCTGGCCGACCCCGTCTTCTGGAACTCGCTGAAGGTGACGGTGCTGTACGTCCTCATCAACATCGGCGTGCAGACGGTCGTCGCGCTCGTCATCGCGGTGCTCATGCAGCGCCTGACCCAGTCCACCGTGCTGCGCTCGCTGGTGCTGGCGCCCTATCTGGTCTCGAACGTGGTCGCCGCGATCGTGTTCCTGTGGATCCTGGACACCCAGCTGGGCATCTTCAACATCCTCCTGCAGTGGATCGGCTTCGACCCGATCGCCTTCTGGGCGAGCGAGACCTGGGTGATCCCGACGGTCGCACTGGTGAACGTGTGGCGGCACATGGGCTACACGGCGCTGCTGCTCTTCGCGGGCCTGCAGTCGATCCCCGCCCACCTCTACGAGGCCGCGCGCACCGAGGGCGCCGGGGAGATCGCGATGTTCCGCCGCATCACCCTGCCGCTGCTGCGCCCGATCCTGGCGCTGGTGCTGATCATGACGATCATCGGCTCCTTCCAGGTGTTCGACACCATCTCGGTCACCACCCAGGGCGGTCCCGCCGACGCCTCCAAGGTGCTGCAGATGTACATCTACGAGAACGCCTTCGCCCAGTACGAGTTCGGCTACGCCTCGGCGCTGTCCGTCGCGCTGCTGGTGATCCTCATGGTGATCACCTTCGCGCAGTACTGGATGAGCCGTGCCGGCCAGTCGGACCTGGACTGAGAGGACAGTGCGATGACCACGACCACGCAGCGGCCCGACAGCGCGCCGCGCACCGACGCCGACCGCCCCGCGCCCCGGCACCGCCGCAGCATCCCCTGGGGGAGGATCGCGGCCTGGGCCGTGATGGTGATCTTCCTGCTGATCACCCTGTTCCCCTTCTACTGGATGCTGCGCACGGCGCTGTCCAGCAACAACGCCCTGGCCACCGACCCGGGCAGCCTCCTGCCCGTGGGCCTGAACACGGGCGGCTTCGAGCGCGTCTTCGGCCTGCAGGACGTCGAGACCGCGATCTCGCAGGGCGGCTCCGGCGCCTCGATCAACTTCTGGCGCTACCTGCTGAACTCGGTGATCGTCGCGACCACGATCACCGTGGTCCAGACCTTCTCCTGCGCGATGGCCGCCTACGCCTTCTCGCGCCTGCGCTGGCGCGGCCGGGACACCGTGTTCCTGATCTTCCTGGGCTCGCTGATGATCCCGCAGATCTTCACCCTGCTGCCCAACTTCATCCTGATCAAGAACCTGGGCCTGGTGGACACGCTGCTGGGGATCATGCTCCCCACCCTGTTCATCTCGAGCTTCGCGATCTTCTTCCTGCGCCAGTTCTTCAACAACATCTCGCGCGAGGTCGAGGAGGCCGCGCTGATCGACGGGGCGAGCAAGGCGAGGGTGTTCTTCACGCTCATCCTGCCGATCTCCTCGGCGCCGCTGGCGACGCTGGCGCTGCTGACCTACATGACGGCCTGGAACGAGTACTTCTGGTCGCTGATGGTCTCCTACACCGACCAGTCCCGCGTGCTCACCGTCGCGCTCGGCGTCTTCCGCGCCCAGGCCCCGGGCACGGGCCCGGACTGGTCCGGGCTGATGGCGGCGACCCTCGTCGCGGCCGCGCCCATGCTGATCCTCTTCGCCCTGTTCGCGAAGAAGATCGTGAACTCCATCGGCTTCAGCGGGATCAAGTGAGGTGCCCGAGATGACACAGAACCGCCTTCCCCTCCCGCCCTCCGACTCCCCCGCCGGCGCCCCTCCGCGAGGGCTAAGCCGTCGCCGGCTCCTCACGGGCACGGCGGCGCTCGCCGCAGGCGCCGCGGGCACCGTCGCGCTCAGCTCCTGCGGGACGAGCGCCGCCCCGCCCGGCGCCACCGAGATCGACTACTGGTTGTGGGACGCGAACCAGCTGCCCGCCTACTCCGCCGCGATCGATGCGTTCATGGCCCAGAACCCCGACGTCTTCGTGCGGATCACCCAGCTCGGCTGGGACGACTACTGGACGAAGCTCACCGCAGGCTTCGTCGCGGGTGCCGGCCCCGACGCCTTCGCCGACCACCTGGCGCGCTTCCCGGAGTTCGTCAGCCTCGGCGTGATCGCACCGCTGGACGATCTCGCACCGCTGGCCGACGTCACCGCCGACCGCTTCCAGGACGGCCTGCAGGAGCTGTGGACCGGGCAGGACGGGAAGCGCTACGGCGTCCCGAAGGACTACGACACCATCGCGGTGATGTACGACAAGGGGATGCTCGAGGAGGAGGGGCTGACCGAGGACGACCTCGCGAACCTGGACTGGAACCCCGAGGACGGCGGCTCCTTCGAGCGCCTGCTCGCCCGGCTCACGATCGACGAGAACGGCGTGCGCGGCGACGAGGAGGGCTTCGACCCGACGCGGATCGCGCGCTACGGCATGGGCGCCGACGCCGGCATCGACTACGTCGGCCAGTCCACCTGGTCGGCCTTCGCCTTCTCGACCGGCTGGACCTTCACCGACGCCGACACCTGGGGCACGACCTTCCACTACGACGACGACCGCTTCGCGGCGACGATCGACTGGTACTTCGGGCTCGTGGACAAGGGCTTCTTCCCGCCCTTCGGCATGTTCGGCGACTCCAGCCCCGTCCAGACCCAGGTGCAGTCCGGGAAGGCGGCGCTGGGCCTGGCCGGGTCGTGGATGATCACGACCTGGGCGAACCTCGAAGGCGTCGACCTCGGGATCGCCCCGCTGCCGACGGGGCCGATCGGCACCCCGATATCGATGTTCAACGGCCTGGGCGACTCGATCGCCGCGCAGTCGGAGAACAAGGAGGAGGCGGCGCGGCTGATCGCCTTCCTCGCCTCCGACGAGGCGCAGCGGATCATCGGCGAGCGCGCCCCGTTCTTCCCCGCGACCGACGTGGGCACGGAGACCGCGATCTCGGCCTATGCGGAGCGGGGCCTGGACGTCACCCCGTTCACGGACCGGGTCGCCGAAGGCGAGACCGGCCGGTACCCGCTGGTGGAGAACTCCGCCGCGATCATGTCGATCATGCAGCCGGCCTTCGACCAGTGCTGGATGCGGCGGATCGACGGCGCAGACTTCGCGGCCTACAACGAGCGGGTCAACGCGCTGTTCCAGTGACGGCTGCATCCACGTGACGTCCATGCCCGGGCTCCGACGCCCGGGAGCCGGGGCGTCGGCGGCGGGGTCGCTCAGACCTCGCCGCCGACGAACTCCTGGATCGCGATGACCGCGGCGCCGCGCGCCCACTGGTCGAAGTCCCCGCCGAGCTCTCGCAGGACGAGGTCCTGCTGCGCGATGGGGAGCGAGGCGCGCAGGGTCCGCTCGAACTCCCCGTCGGCCGCGAGCACCAGGTCGATCGTCTCCCCGCCGAGCACGATCGCCTCGGGGTCGACGACGGCGACCACGGCGGCGGCGGCGCGCGCGAGGGTGCGGGCGAGGTCCGCGCTGAGGGCGCGGGCGGCGGGGTCGCCGGCCGCGAGCAGGGCCCGCAGGCGCTCGACGCCCTCGCCCTCCCCCAGCACCCCGGCCTCCCGCGCCGCCTCGACCACCGCGGCGGTCCGCGCCGAGCGCCAGAAGGGCTCGGGGGCGCCGTCCTCCCGTGCGGCGACGGGCAGGCGGCCGGTGAGCCCGGCGAGATGGGAGCGGCCCTGCAGCAGCCGCCCCTCGACGACGGTGCCGATCGCGACGCCGACCCCGATCGTGAGGACCGCGAAGGTGCGATAGGCGCGGCCGATCCCGAACCAGTTCAGGCCGTGGATCATGGCGGCGATGTCGTTGTCGACGGTGACCGGCAGGGCGAGGCGCGCCTCGAGCCGGTCGGCGAGGTCGACGGGGTGCTCCCAGCCGAGGATCCAGGAGGAGTCCACGCGGCGCCGGTCGGCGACGCGGCCGCCGATGCTGACGCCCACCCCGGCCACGTGCGGATGCGCGCCGGCGAGGGCGCGGACCGGGTCCACCACCGTCTCCGCGACCGCCTCGGCGGAGGTGTCCGGCAGCGGCATCACGAGCTCCTCGAGAGCGTTGCCGCGCGCGGTGGTGACCACGGCGTGGACCTCGTCGGCCGTGACCTTGACCCCGATGAACCGGGGACCGTGGTTCTCCTCGATGTCCAGCGGCTGCTGGGGGCGACCCTTGGCGAGCGCCACGGTGTCCAGGGGGTGGAGGTGGCCGGCCTCGAGCAGATCGCGGGTCACGCGCGTGACCGTCGGCGCGGACAGGCCGAGGCGCTCGGTGAGATCGCGGCGGGAGCGGGGGCCGAAGCGCAGCAGGTCCCGGTACACGGCCCGGGCGCTGGTGCCGCCGAGGTCGGGCACCGCCGTGACGTGCCCCGCGACGTGCTCCGCGTACTCGCGCTGCTCCCCGTGCATCCCGCGAGTCTAGCTGCGGGGGCAGGTCGCACCCTCCCGGCCCGATCTGCGATGCTTTCGTCGACAGCTGCACCCGGCCGCCGCAGGAGGCGGCCGGCTCCACGACGCCCGAGAGGAACACCGATGAGCGAGTCCGCGAGCGCCGGCACCGACCGTCCCGAGGTCACGATCTACACCGCCTACGAGATCGACTTCATGCTCGGCCTGCGCGACACCGAGAACGCGCGGATCACGCGCGAGCAGATCGGGCTGCGCAGCGCCCCGGAGCAGGCGCGCGAGTTCGTCACCGCCGCGGTCACCTCGGGGCTGCGCGCCCGCGGGAAGGTGGAGCGCTCCGCGGACGGCCAGTGGCTGCTGGGCGAGGAGGGCCAGGTCATCGCCGGCGCCCTGACGGCGGCGGACCGCTGGCTCGGGATCGCGCTGGCCGAGGGCGAGGCGATGAGGATGGCCTTCATCATCAAGGCGAACGACGCGATCCTCATGCTCACCCAGGACGAGCTGGACTCCTTCGTGGTCTCGGCCCTGCCCGACGCCGCGCACGTGCCCGCCTCGGTCTCCGACATCGTCCTGGCCTTCCTCGAGGACGGCGCCGAGCGCACCGTCTCGCTGCGCCGCACCGAGATCTCCTCCCCCTCCGATCCGGTGCCGCTGATGGTGCACGTCGAGGCCGACGGCTCCTGGCGCCTCGGCCACCTGCCGCTGGACGATCAGGGCGTGCTGACGGTCTCAGAGGTCACGGCCGCGCAGCTGCCCGAGGTCGCGCGGGCGCTGTGGGAGGACGGCACGAGCGCGGCGCCCGCCGCCTGAACGCGGGCCACGACGTCGTCGGCGACGTCCGCCGGCCGGTCCCGGACCGGTCTCAGGCCGGTCCGTGGGTCCCGTCCGCGCGTCGGGCCCGGGCCTCCCGCAGCCGGGCGCGCAGGTCCCGGTAGGCGCGATGGATACGCACGATCGCCCAGATCCCGAGGCCCAGCAGCACCAGTGCGAGCAGCGCGGCGACCGCCGGGAACACGATCGCGAGCAGCCCCATCACGACCGCGGCGACATCCTCCCCGGTGGAGACCAGGACGTTCGAGACCGGCTCCGGGGAGACGTTGACCGCGGCCCGGGTCGTGGTCTTCGCGGCGTGGGACCCGAAGGCCGCGGCCGCGCCCAGCACCGCCATCACGATTGCGGAGGTCGTGTCCGTCTCCCCGCCGAGCAGGAAGCCGATGGCGCCGCCCGCGATCGGCCGCACCACGGTGTGCAGCTGGTCCCAGAAGGAGTCGAGGAAGGCGATCTTGTCCGCCGCGAGGTCCACCAGCAGCAGGATCCCGGTGATCACCAGCAGGTCGGTGCGCTGCAGCACCTCGGGGACCTGCTCGAGGGAGAAGAGCCGACCGCTCAGGCCCAGCAGGAAGATCATGAAGTACGGCCTGATCCCGCTGACCCAGCCCGAGCCCAGGGTCATCATCAGAGCTTCCACGGCATCCTCCGTCGTCAGTCGCTGTCGTGTCCGGCGCCCTGGCCTCTCAGCGCCGCCCGGGGCCCGCCTGTCGGCGCCGGTGCAGCTCCGTGCGCAGCGCGCGGATGTCCTGCCCGGAGGGCCGAGTGTAGGTCCACACGGGACGGTCGAAGGCGGGCATCACGATCCTGCTGCCGTCCTCGAGGCGCAGCGCGGCGGTGAGCCAGTGCACCGGATGCACCACGCGGGACTCGATCGCCGCGATCCGCTCCCAGGCCACGTCGCGGTGCCGCACCGGGCCGACCACCCGCAGCCCGTCCGCGGAGATCTCGACCCGGGCTCGCGCCGTGCCCAGCGCCACGATCCCGAAGCGGACCCCCAGCAGCCCCAGCAGCAGCGCGAGCGCGCCCAGCGCCCCGACGACCACCAGCAGTCCGAGCCCCGGGGAGCGGCCGTCCGGCACCGTGCCCAGCAGCAGCACCGTGCCCAGCACGCTCACCAGTGCCGTGCCCAGCAGCGCGGCCGCGACGACGGCGCGCGCGGCGGTGTCCCGCGTGGCGTGCGCGGGCAGCAGCGCCCGCACCCGTCCCCGGTCGCGGCCCGTGCGGGACGGATCGAGCGCGGCGACCATCCGCTCGACGGTCGCGCTGCTGCGGGAGTAGTCGGGCAGTGCGGTGCGCGGCCCGGTCTCGGGGCCGAGCCGGCGAGGGATGGTCATGGCACCCAGCGTAGGGTGCGGGGCATGTCCTCGCACGACTCCTCCGCCCCTCGATTCCGCCGTCCCGCCTCGATGTATCCCTCGGTCGCCGCGTCGATCCCCGGGGAGCCGGATCCCGCGACCTCGATGGATCTCGCGCACGACTCGGCCCGGGCGCTGCTGGACGGCGTGTTCCACAGCTCCGACCCGGAGGTGGTGCGGCGGGTCGTCGCGCTCGCGGCCGACGACGGGCTGACGGAGCTGGCGGCGCTGTGGTCGGCCGCGCCCGCCTCGACCCTGCCCGGGGCGCTGTGGCGGCTGTACGTGCTGCACACCTGGGTGCAGCGCAGCGGCGACGAGGTCGCCCGACGCTACCGGGCCGGCTCCCGCACCGTCCCCGGGCTGCGCTATCTCACGGGCTTCGCGGAGCCGCCGGAGGTGACCCAGGTGCAGGAGACGATGGACGACATCCTGCGCGGCGCGTTCACCGGCGATCTCGGCCTCGCCCTGCGGCGCGCCGGGGCGGTCGCGACGCTGCTCGCCCACGGCACGGCGCACCTGGCGGACGAGGATCCCGGGGAGGAGCGGACCCGGCAGGCGGAACGGCTGCTGCGCACCGGCGAGGAGCTCACGGAGGCGGGCCGGCACGCGGAGGAGGGACGCCTCGACTGACGCCCCGAGACGCGGCCGCCACCCCGTCGGCCGGTGCCCGTCGGGCGCTGTGATCTGCACGGACTGAGGTCCTCGCCATACTCCCCGGGGCCGGTGCTTGCACCGTCTCGGGGCCCGTGCTCTACGATGGGCGAGCGCCGGGCCGCGGTTGCCCCGGGCTCCAACATCTGCCGCTTCGAGCGGCCTTCGCGCCGACAGGCGCATCCCGGTCCGGCGCCTCAGCATCACGAGCAGGAGCCCGCGTCCGACCGCACGGATCGCGAGGCGTTCAGGCGCCCACGGCGCGAGGAGGCGACGCGAGGTGGTGCAGTTCTTCTCCCGACTGTTCCCCACGCGCACGGAGCGCCCCCTCAGCGATCTCCTCTCCGAGCTCGCGGAGCTGCTCGTCCAGGCGGCCGACACCCATTCGAAGCTGCTGGGGAACGGCTATCGCGAGCGCACCCGCATCGCGCCGACGCTGCACGAGCAGTCCACGGTCGCCGAGGAGCTGTGCCGCCGCATCGCCCAGCGTCTCGCGCACTCGCTGATCACCCCCTACGAGGCGGAGCTGCTCTACGACTTCTCGCTCACGCTCGCCGACGTGGTCGACGCGATGGAGCACACCGGCGAGCTGCTGGTCGTCTCCCGGGTGGGGACGCTGCCCACCCCGCTGCTGGATGCGGCCAAGGGGATCGAGCGCGCCGCGGAGCTCACCGTCGCCGCGTCCTGGAAGCTCAACGACACCCAGGACCTCGGCGACTACTACGTCCAGATCCGCAAGCTCAAGCGTCAGGGCGATCGCCTGGTGCGGCAGGCCCTCGGCGCGCTGTACAAGCGCGGCGGCTCCACCCAGGAGCTGCTCCCCCTGCACGACGTCTCCGAGTCGATCCGCCACACGATCGCGCTGCACGAGCGGGCGGCGCGGATCGCGGACCTGCTGCGGATCAAGGACGCCTGAGTGACGCCGCTGCTGCTCGCGCTGGTGGTGGCCCTGGCGCTGATCGTGGCCTACATGAACGGATTCCACGACGCCTCCAACGCGATCTCGACCACCATCACGACCCGTGCGCTGAAGGCCTCCGCGGCGCTGTGGGCGGCGGCGCTCCTCAACACCCTCGGCGCGCTGCTGGGGATGGCGCTGCTGGTGATGACCGTGCCGTGGGCTGTGCGCCTGCTGGGCCTCGGCCCGATCGTCGAGCAGCTCGCCGCCCGCCCGGACACACTGGGCGCCGCGCTGCTGGTGCTCATGCTCGGCACCTTCCTCTGGGACCTGCTGACCTGGTGGATGGGGCTGCCTGCCTCGACCTGGCACGCCTTCTTCGGCACCTCCTTCGGCGTCTCCCTCGTGATCGGCACCTCGGCCGCCTGGGACCGCCTGGGGCTGATGCTCGCGGTCTCCGTCGTGGGCCCGTTCATCTCGGCGACGGTCGCGTACCTGCTGATGCAGCTGATCCTGCGCCTGGCCCGGTCCGAGCTGCTCGGACCCGGCCACATCCGGTTCGCGCAGACCTTCTCGGCGAGCACGGTCGCGGCGGGTCACGGACTGAACGACGCCCGCCTCCCGCTCGCGGTGGTCGTGATCGCGCTGGGCAGCGCCGGGACAGACCTGTCCGGGACCACGACCATGGTGCTCATGAGCACGGTCGCGGTCGCCGTCGGCGCCGGCACCCTGATGGGCGGGCACCGGATCATCCGCACCCTGGGCCGCCGGCTCACGGACCTCACCGCGGCGCAGGGCCTGGCGGCGGAGTCCTCCGCGGCGCTGACGATGTCGCTGGGCGTGTTCGGGCTCGAGTCCCCGGTCTCGACCAGCCAGGCGCTGGCCTCGAGCGTGGTCGGCGCCGGCGTCGCCCGGGGCCGGCGCACCGTGCGCTGGTCGGTCGCGCGGGAGATCCTCCTGATCTGGCTGGTGACCCCGCTGGCCTGCGCGGTCGTCGGGGCCGCCCTGCTCGGGGTCGTGCTCGAGCTGCCCGACCTCTGAGCGGAGGAGCCGCCCGGACCGCGTGCAGGCGGGACCACTATCCTGGGCGGAGCCGATCCGAGAGGGAGCCGATGTCCGACGGTGAGTCCACCACGCCCGCCCCGAGGAAGCGTCCGAGCTTCGGGCTGCCGGGGCCGACGACGCCCGCCCCGGGCGCGGACCCGCAGCCGGGCGCCCCGATCCACGACCCCTACGGCCAGGCCCCGCAGCAGGGGTACGGCCAGGCCTCGTACGGGACCTCCTTCGCCGACGGTCCCCAGACGGGTCCGCTGCCTCCCAGCGCCCTCGCCGCGTCGCACACCTCCGGCCCCTCGGCCTCCGGTCCCGGGCGGACCGGCCCGTCCGGGCGCCGGCGCGGCGTGCTGCCGCTCGTGATCGGCCTGGTGCTCCTGCTGGTCATCGCCCCGGCCGCCACGATCGTCGGGATCGTGTGGTCGCTCGGATCGCTCGTCGGCGATGCGTCCGAGGGGCCGACGCCGATGGAGGCGAGCTCGGCGACGCTCGAGCTGTCCGCCAACGAGATGGTCATCGTCTACGTGCCCGCGGCGGACGCCGCCACGGCCGAGTGCACCGCGGAGGGCTCCGACCCCGGGGCGGTCACCACGGTGCCGAGCTCGACCGCGACCACCTTCGGCAACGGCGAGGAGTACGTGCAGGTGCTCGGGGTCGCCTCCCTCCAGGACACCACCGCCACGATCTCCTGCACGGGCACCGACGCTCCCGCCCATCTGGGCCCCTACAGCCTGTTCGGGATGATGGCCCCGCTGGTCATCGGTCCGATCATCGGCGTGGTCGCGGGTCTGGTAGGCCTGGTGCTGACGATCGTGGGGATCGTGCTGCTGGTCCGCTCCCGCCGCGCCTGAGGTCCTGCCGGCCCGCCCCCGTCTCACTCCCGGCGCTCCTGTGCTGAGGTGCCCTCGAAGGACCTAGAGTGGCGATCAGCCCCAGCTACCGAGGATGGAGTGGTGATCATGCACCCCCGTGCAGGCCAGAAGGCACAGCAGGAGGACCTCGTCGACGTCGACGCGCTCCTCGACTCCTACTACGACCTCCACCCGGATCCCGCGGATCCCGACCAGGCGGTCTCCTTCGGCACCTCCGGGCACCGCGGCTCCTCGCTGGACGTCGCGTTCAACGAGGACCACATCGCCGCGACCACGCAGGCGATCGCCGAGTACCGGGCGGCGCAGGGCATCCGCGGCCCGCTGTTCATCGGCCGGGACACCCACGCCCTCTCGCGCCCCGCCTTCGACACGGCGCTCGAGGTCCTCGCGGGCAACGACGTGGCGGCCCAGGTCGACGCGCTCGACGGCTACACCCCCACCCCGGCGGTCTCGCACGCGATCCTGGTCCACAACCGGGGCCGGGCGGCGAACGATCCCGGCCGGGCCGACGGCATCGTCGTCACCCCGAGCCACAACCCGCCGCGCGACGGCGGCTTCAAGTACAACCCGCCCCACGGCGGCCCCGCGGACACCGAGGCGACCTCGTGGATCGCCGACCGCGCGAACGAGCTGCTGCGCGACGGGCTCAAGGGCGTGCGCCGGCACGGACGGCAGAAGGCCCTGCAGGACGCGGCTCGCTACGACTACCTGCGCACCTATGTGCAGGACCTCCCGAGCGTCGTCGACATCGAGGCGATCCGCCGGGCGGGCGTGCGCATCGGCGCGGATCCGCTGGGCGGCGCGGCGGTGGACTACTGGGCCGAGATCGGCGAGATGCACGACCTCGACCTCACCGTCGTCAACCCCGCGGTCGACCCGCAGTGGTCCTTCATGACCCTGGACCGCGACGGCAAGATCCGCATGGACTGCTCGAGCCCGTGGGCGATGGCGTCGCTGCTGGAGAAGCGCGACGAGTACGACATCGCCACCGGCAACGACGCGGATGCGGACCGCCACGGGATCGTCACCCCGGACGGCGGCCTGATGAACCCCAACCACTACCTGGCCACGGCCATCACCTACCTGTTCGGGCACCGCCCGGACTGGCCGGCGGGCGCGAAGGTCGGCAAGACGGTGGTCTCCTCGAGCCTCATCGACCGTGTCGTGGCAGACCTCGGCCGGGAGCTGTTCGAGGTGCCGGTGGGATTCAAGTGGTTCGTGCCGGGCCTGATCGACTCCTCGGTCGGCTTCGGCGGCGAGGAGAGCGCGGGCGCCTCGTTCCTGCGCCGCGACGGCTCGGTGTGGACCACCGACAAGGACGGCATCATCCTCGCGCTGCTGGCCTCGGAGATCCTCGCGGTGACCGGGCGCTCCCCCAGCACCCTGCACGCGGAGCTCATGGAGAGGTTCGGCAGCAGCGCCTACTCCCGCACCGACGCCCCGGCGGACCGCGAGGCCAAGGCGAAGCTCAAGGCGCTCAGCCCCGCACAGGTGACCGCGACGGAGCTCGCGGGCGAGCCGATCGTCTCGGCGATCACGGAGACCCCCTCCGGCGGTGCGATCGGCGGGCTGAAGGTGTCCACCGAGTCCGCCTGGTTCGCGGCGCGCCCCTCGGGCACCGAGGACATCTACAAGATCTACGCGGAGTCCTTCAAGGGCGAGGAGCACCTCGCCGAGGTGCAGCAGGCCGCGAAGGAGCTCGTGGACGGGGCGCTCGCGGACTGAGCGCAGGGGCGGACCGAGCGCAGGGGTGGAGCGGACGGTCCGCGCGACGCCGCGGGAGCGGCTGTCCGCCCCCGTCCCCGGTGCGGTCGCCGCGACCGCACCGCTTCTGGCCGACCGTTCCTCCACTTCCTGATCCTCGGCTCCGCCCCCTCCACCGCTCGATGCTGTCGGCGGACGGCGCGACGCTCTCGCGCCGTCCGTCGACGCGCACTGAGGCTTTCGAACACCCGGCGCTGACCTGCAGGTCCGTAACGTTTCAGCAACGACCGCGGCCCCCACACGGCAAAGGAATGGTCAAGCGCTCCCCAATTTGAGGTATGTCACCCAGCGGTGGCGCCTTCCACACGCCCCTTGCGCGCCCCAAAGAGCCCGTGAACCATGGGATGGGTAGGTAAAGGATCAGTAGGGTAGTGTGCTCCGTCGGACCCGCCGGTAAGCACACCGACCGCAGCGCTCGCGCGCGGAGAGAACGACGGAGAGGGGGCAGGACATGCGACTGCGGACACGCGTCTGCGCGGCCTCTGCCGCCCTCGCCCTGACCGCTCTCCCCTTCGCCACCACCAACGCTCTCGCCGACGGGACCGGCGACGCCGCCGAGAGCACGGACGTCGCCCCCGCGGACGACGAGCCCACGACGGCCACCGTGGACGGGACGATCACGCCCGAGGCCACCACCACCCTCACCACCCCCTCGGAAGCGCGCACGGACGACGACGCCGCCGAGGACGAGGAGCCCTCCGAGCAGGACGAGGACAGCTCGACCCCCGCCGAGGACGATCCGGAGTCCGAGGAGGACGATCCCTCGGGCACCGACGGGGTCCCCGAGGAGCCCGAGCAGCCGCCCGAGGATCCCGAGGTCTCGGAGGATCCCCCGGTCGAGGACCCCACGACCCCCACCGCCCCCACCACGGAGGGCGACAAGACCACGACGACGGACCCCGGGACGCCGACGGCGACGGAGTCCGAGGCCCCCACGGCGACGGAGCCCGGGACGCCGACGAACACCGAGGGCACGGGCGACTCCACCACGAAGCGCACGGATGACCCCGACGGGGAACCCACGGATGGCTCCACCGAGACGGTGACCGACCCCGACGACGACGCCACCTGCGACGGCGGCGCCGGCGACAACGCCGAGGGAGACGCCTTCACAGAGGAGCCCGCGCGCGATGTGAAGGGCGCTCTCGTCCCCCGCCTGATCGCGCAGCAGCGCGCGGCGACCACGACCCAGAAGCCCCAGAGCCCGGCCGCGAGCCCCGATGCCGAGGGCGGCGCCACGGACTGCCCCTGCAACTGCCCCACCCAGTCCGAGGGCGAGGAGTCGGAGGGCTCCACCGAGGAGGAGTCCCCCACCCCGAGCGAGACGCCGACCGGCGGTGACACCACCGGCGGAGGCAGCGGCGAGACGACCGACGAGGAGAAGACCACGCCCGCGCCGGACGACGGCGCCACTCCGACCGCGAGCCCCTCGGCCACCCCGGAGATGTCCGAGCCGTCGACGCCCGCGCAGCCGGCCCCCGAGCCCGAGCGACGCGCACAGCCGCTCCCCGCTCCCCCGCCGAGCGAGGACCCCGAGCCCACCACGGAGCCGGCCCCCGAGCCGACCCCGGAGACTCCCTCCGAGACCCCGGTCCAGGAGCCCGAGACGACCGCCGAGTCGAGCACCACCGAGGAGACCGAGGTCGCCGGGGTCGGCACCGCGGAGCCCAGCACTCCAGCGCCGCAGGCCGCGCAGCCCACGTCCTCCGGGGACGGCGGCCCGGTGGTGCGCCTGTTCAACGCGATCTCCGACGATTCGAACACGGCCTTCGGCCAGATGCGCCAGGTCCTGATCGCCGCGCTCGCGATCGGCTTCCTCACCACGGCCGGCTTCGTCGGCGCGACGTGGCACTCGCGCCGCAGCAATCACCGCCGCTGACCCGTCGGCCCCGACGCCGAGCCGTCGTCCCGCCACCGTGCAGACGCTCGCGCCGGCGGGCGGGTCCACCGCTCAGCGCTGGGCGAGCAGCTCGCGCACGTGCTCCAGGATCCCCGGCACGGCGCGCTCCATGTCCTTCACGGTGCGGTCGAAGGCCGCCTGCCCCTCGTACCAGGGGTCCTCGACCACGAGCTCGGTCTCCGCGCGCCCCTCCGCCCCCGGTTCGAAGGCGCGCCACATCGTGATCAGCGGCGGCGTCGCCCCCTCGGGGGCCTGATCGGCCATGCGACGCATCGTCTGGGCGTGCTCGGGCGTCATCGCCAGCACGAGATCCCAGGCCATCAGCTCGGTGAGGTGGATGGTGCGGGCGGTGTGCTCGAAGGGACGCGGATAGCCGGCGCGCTCCAGCGAGAGCTCGATCCGGTCGTCCATCGGCATCCCCTCGACCTCCCAGCTGGTCCCGGCCGAGCCGACCTCGACCTCGGAGTCGAGGCCCTCGAGCTCGAGGGCGCGGCGCAGCACCACCGCAGCGGCCGGGGAGCGGCAGACGTTGCCGGTGCACACGGTGAGGAGTCGGAGCGGCTTCATCCCCCCATTGTGTCAACCTCCAGGCGCTGGGAGCGTGGAACCGCCGATCGCCGTACACTGTGAGGCGGAGTGCATGCGGTTCTCGGGTCAGCACGAGAGCATGATCGCCAGGGCATCACGCCCGTGACCACGCCACCACGGCTCAGGAGGACACCGATGGCCGAAATCATCCGCGCCCACGACGAGGACTGGTCGCTCGTGCGGGAGATCCGACTCCGTTCGCTCAGCACGGACCCCAGCGCCTTCGGGCAGAGCTGGGAGAAGGAGTCCACTTACGAGGACTCCGTCTGGGAGCAGCGCGTCTCGGACGCCGCCTGGTTCCTCGCGGTCGAAGGTGATCAGCCGGTCGCGGTCGTCGCCGTCCGCCAGGAGGACGACTCCCCCGCCAACGAGCGGGAGCTGCAGGCCATGTGGGTCACCCCGGGATCGCGCCACTCCGGCATTGCCGGTCGCCTCGCGGAGGCCGTGTTCGAGTGGGCCCGCGAGGACGGCGCCGACACGGTCACCCTCTACGTCGGCCCCGAGAACACCGGCGCCCGCGCCCTCTACGAGAGCCTCGGCTTCTCCGACAGCGGCGAGCGCTGGCAGATCGTCGAGGACGATCCCGACGGCGCCTGGCTGAAGATGACCCGCGGCCTCTGAGGCCCGTGCGCATCCCCGCGCCCCTCTCCTCCGCCCGGTCCGCGCTGCGTCACGACGCCGCCGGGGCGGGGGCCGATCGTCCCCACTGGGCGGCGCGCGCGGAGGACGTGAAGAACCGCCTCGTCGGCAGCACCCTGCGCCGTCTGCGCTGGGACCTGCGCCTGCAGCCCTTCCACGGCTACGGCTCGGAGACGCAGGCACGGGTCCTGGCGAAGGTCCTCTACGCCTCCCCCCGCACCTCCGCGGACTTCCACGACCAGCCCGTCCACGACATGCGGACCGTCGCGGTGCGCGGCTGGCGGAACTTCACCAGCCAGGTCGCGCCGCACCGCACCGTCCACATCCGCCTCGGCGGCGAGGAGTTCACGGTGCGGGCGGACCGCTCCGGCATCGTCGACGCGACCCTCGAGGTGTCCCTGAGCCCCGGCGTGCACCAGGCGGTGCTGTGGACGGTCCCCGGCAACGAGGTCACGGCCGACGTCACGATCGTCCCGCCCGAGGCGCGCGTGGGCATGGTCAGCGACATCGACGACACCGTGATGGTCACCTGGCTACCCCGCCCCCTGCTGGCCTTCTGGAACGCCTTCGTGGTCCACCAGTCCTCCCGCCAGGTCGTCCCCGGGATGCCGATGCTGTACCAGCGCCTGGCGCGGGAGCACCCGCACATGCCGGTGTTCTACCTGTCCACGGGCGCGTGGAACGTGTTCCCCGTGCTCAAGCGATTCCTCTACCGCAACGGCTATCCGGACGGGCCGCTGCTGCTGACGGACTGGGGACCCACCCACACCGGCTTCTTCCGCTCCGGCCCCGAGCACAAGACGCGCTCGCTCGAGCGCCTCGCCGCCGCGTATCCGGACGTCCGCTGGATCCTCGTGGGCGACGACGGCCAGCACGACCCCTCGCTCTATGCAGCCTTCGCCGAACGGCACCCGGAGCTCGTCGAGTCGATCCTGATCCGCCAGCTCACCGAGCCCGAGCAGCTCCTCGCCCACGGCACCCTGCGCCCTCTGGTCGGCTCCAGCCCCGGTGGCCGGGGCCCGCTCGCCCTCGCTGCCCCGAACGGCCACGGCCTGCTCGCCGCCCTCCAGCGACATGGGAGGATGTCCCGATGATCTCTCTGCGACCCGCAGCCGACACGGACGTCCCCCGGATCGTGGAGCTCGTCCAGGCCGCGTACCGCGGCCAGGGAGGCTGGACCACGGAGTCGCACCTCGTGGACGGCCACCGCACCGACGCCGCGGAGGTCCGCGCGATGCTCGCCGACCCCGCGGTGACGCTGCTGGTCGCGACCGGCGGGAGCGGCATGGGTGACGGCGACGGCGCGAGCGACGACGAGGCGGGCGCCGCCGAGCGCGTGCTCGGCTGCTGCTACACCCGCCGCGAGGCGCCCGACGAGCACGGAGCGGTCCGGGCCGAGCTCGGGCTGTTCGCGGTCGACCCCGCCGCACAGGGCGCGGGGCTCGGCGGACGCCTCCTGGAGGCGCAGGCGGCCTCTCTCGCGGCCGACGGGGTGGACGTGCTGATGATCCAGGTGCTCCAGTCGCGCCCCGAGCTGCACAGCTGGTACGAGCGCCACGGCTTCGTGCCCACCGGCCAGGCCGTCCCCTTCCCGGGAGACCCCGCGAGGCTGAAGGTCGGCGGCCTGGGGATGGACGTCATGGAGCGTCCGCTGCACGCCGACGGACGGGCCGTCCGCCCCTCCGCCTGAGCCCGGCGCCCGACCCCCGGAGGACGAAGCACCCATCGCGAGCACCCGGCCGGTACGGCGGCCTGCGCACCGCACACCGCACACCCAAAGGCGTATTTCGACCGGTATGGCTCCCCCATACCGGTCGAAATACGCCTTTCGGTTCGAGGCCACGACCGTCCGACGGCAGACAAGCCCCGCCCCACCCGACCGAGGCGGGGACCCGGCCGACCTGACGACGGGGCCGGGCGGGGCGTCTGCCCTGCTCGGCCCCGTCGGCCGCTGCGATGACGCGGCCCAGGGGGTGACGTGCTGCCGGCTCAGCCGGTGTTCTTCAGCCCCGCGGCGACGCCGTTGATGGTGGTCAGCAGCGCGCGCTGCAGCTCGGGCGAGAGCTCCTCGCCCCGCTCCTTCGCCGCGCGGACCCGCTGCAGCATCGCGACCTGCATGTAGGAGATCGGATCCAGGTAGCGGTCGCGCACGGCGAGGGTCCGCTTGAGGATCGGCTGGTTGTCCAGCAGGTTCAGCACGCCGGTGAGACGCTCGATCTCCGAGACCGCGAGCTCGTACTCCTCGCGGATGCGGTCGAAGAGGTACCAGAGGTTCTCCGGCACCAGCGAGTGCACGTAGTGCGCCGCGATCTGCATGTCCGTCTTCGCCAGCGTCATCTCGACGTTGCTGATGACGGTGCGGAAGAAGTGCCAGGAGCGGTACATCTCGTGCAGGTCCGGCTCGAGGCCGGCCTCCCGGGCGGCCTTCAGGCCGGAGCCGGCGCCGAACCAGCCGGGCACGATCTGGCGCGACTGGGTCCAGCCGAACACCCACGGGATCGCCCGCAGGCCGTCCAGGCCCTTGTCGGAGGTGGTGCGCTTGGAGGGGCGCGAGCCGATGTTCAGATCGCCGAGCTGCTCCACGGGGGTGGAGGAGACGAAGTACTCGGGCAGGTTCTGGTCGTCGACCAGGGTGCGGTAGCGGGTGAAGGCCGCGTCGGAGACGTGCTGCATCACCTCGCCGAAGTGCTCGAGGGTCTTCTCCGGGGTGCGCGGGGCGGTGTGCAGGGCCGAGCCCTCGAGCACCGCGGCGAGCGACAGGTCCAGGTTCTCCCGGGCGAGGGAGGGGAGCATGTACTTGTCGGAGATGACCTCGCCCTGCTCGGTGAACTTGATCTCGCCCTCGAGCACCCCGTAGGGCTGGGCGAGGATCGCGTCGTAGGTCGGGCCGCCGCCGCGGCCGACGGAGCCGCCGCGGCCGTGGAAGAGGCGCAGGGTGACGCCGTGCCGGGCCGCGGTGTCGCGCAGGGCGCGCTGGGCCTGGTGGATCTCCCACTGGCTGGTGATGACTCCGGCGTCCTTGTTGCCGTCGGAGTATCCGAGCATGACCTCCTGGCGGTCGCCGCGCAGGCGCACGATCTCCCGGTAGGAGGGGTCCGAGAGCAGCTGGTCGAGGATCTCGCCGGCGTGGCGCAGCTCGGAGACCTCCTCCAGCAGCGGCACGAAGCCCAGGTCGGCGCGCTTCTCCTCGCGACCGGTGAGGTCGAGCAGCCCGGCCTCGCGGGCGAGCAGCGCGGCGGCGAGCACGTCGTCGGCGCCGTGGGTCATCGAGATGATGTAGGTCTCGATGACGGAGGTGCCGTACAGGCGGTGCGCATCGCGGATCTCGCGGAACACCCCGTAGGTGGTGCGCGTCGCGTCGTCGAGGATCGACTCGTCCTCGGTGATCGCGGAGCCGACCAGGGGACGGCGGCTGCCGAGCTCGCGGGAGAGCACGGTGGTGCGCTCGGCGCGGTCGAGCTCGGTGTAGGGGCGGTCCAGCTCGCCGACGCGGTCGAAGAGCCGCGCGACGACCTCGTGGTGCTTCTCGGAGTGCTCGCGCACGTCGAGGGCGGCGAGGTTCAGGCCGGAGGCGGCCAGCACCTGCTGGGCGATGGCGAGCGCCCCGTCAGCGGCGCGGCGGCCGCCGTGGCGGCGCAGCGCCGCGCGCAGGACCTGGAAGTCGTCCTGCAGCTCCTGGGTGTCGCCGTAGTCGGCGCCGTGGACGTGCGCCTCGCCGGAGCGGATCCGCTCGCGGGTGGCGCTGAGCTTGGAGCGCATCGCGCCGAGCTTGAGCCGGTAGGGCTCCTGGTCGTAGAGCGACTGCTGGGTGCTGTCGACCTCGGAGTCGTGGGAGAGGTCCTCGGCGAGGCTGGCGCGCAGCTCCTCGTCGTCCCCGGTCAGCTCGGAGGAGACCGAGAGCTCGAGGATCAGGTCCGAGATGATCTCCAGGGACACGTCGATCGCGGCCTCGGCCTGGAGCTTCAGCACGTCGCGGGTGACCTCGGCGGTCACGAAGGGGTTGCCGTCGCGGTCGCCGCCGATCCAGGAGCCGAAGCGCAGCGGCACCTGGCCGTCGTGCAGGTCGGCGCCGTGGGCGCGCAGCTCCTCGCGCAGGTCGTCGAGCATCTCCGGCATGGTCTGGCGGAAGATCTGGCGCAGGTAGTAGAGGGCGTTGCGGGCCTCGTCCTGCGGGGTGGGACGGGAGCGGCGCAGCTCGTCGGTCTGCCAGAGCGTCTCGATCAGCTCGGCGAGGTCGCGGTCCTGGCGGCGGCGCTCGGGGGTGTCCTCCTCGGTCTCCTCGGCGAGGAGGTCGGAGATGCGGCGCAGCTTGGTCAGCACGGCGCGTCGCGAGGCCTCGGTGGGGTGCGCGGTGAACACCAGGCGCACGTCGAGGGAGTCGACGGCCTTCTGCAGGCCCTCGGCGCCGAGCTCCTCGTGGACGGCGCGCACGGTGCGCGGCACCCACGACTCGCTCGAGGGCCGCTCGTCGAGGGCGCGGACGCGGTAGACCTGCTCGGCGGCGTTCGCCAGCAGGAAGTACTGGGTGAAGGCGCGGGTCAGCGCGGTCGCCTGCTCGATGGGCAGGGAGGCGAGGCGGGCCTGGACGTCCTGGGCGCTGGCCTCGGAGTCGGCGGACTTCGCCTCCTTCGTCAGCTTGCGGACCTGCTCGACGAGGTCGAGCATCTCCTGACCGTGCTGGTCGGCCAGGGTGCGGCCGAGCAGTGTCGAGAGGCGGCGGACCGTCGCCCGCAGCGGGGCGTCGATATGGGGGTCGTCGCCGACGACGGGGAACTCGCTCGTCAGAGTCGGGACGGCGATGGCGTCGGAATGTGGCACAGGGCCTCCTGGGGTCGGCACGCCGACGGACGGCCGCCTGCCGACGCGCCGAAGGCGCGCTCAGGGCGACCGCGTCGGCGCGGAACGAACGGGCACAGACTACAGGCGCTCGCAGCGGAGCCGTCCCGGTCCTCACTGGGCGGACAGCACGCGGGCGGGCGCGTCGGTCGCAGAGGGGGCGGCCGACGGACGCTGGATCCCGTCGGCCGCACCCGCTCAGAGCACCGCGCGGAGGAAGTCGCGGGTGCGCTGATGCGCGGGGTCGGAGAAGATCTTCTCCGGTGGCCCCTCCTCCACGATCGAGCCCTGGTCGAACATCATCACGCGGTCGGAGACGTCGCGGGCGAACTGCATCTCGTGGGTGACGATGAGCATCGAGATGTCGGTCTCCGCGGCGATGTCCTTCAGCACTGCGAGCACCTCCCCCACCAGCTCGGGGTCCAGCGCCGAGGTCACCTCGTCCAGCAGCAGGATCTCGGGGTCCATCGCGAGGGCGCGGGCGATCGCGACGCGCTGCTGCTGGCCGCCGGAGAGCTGGGAGGGCTTCATGTCCCGCTTCTCCTGCATCCCGACCTTCGCCAGCAGCCCCTCGGCCTTCGAGACCGCGTCGGCGCGGGAGAGTCCCTTGACGTGGATCGGCGCCTCGACGATGTTCTCCAGCACGGTCATGTTCGGGAACAGGTTGAAGTGCTGGAACACCATCCCGATGTCCGTGGTGGTGCGGCGCCGGCGCTTGTCCGGGATCCGCACCCGCTTCCCGCCCTGCTCCTCGTACTGCAGCGGCACGCCGCCGACGCGGATGTATCCGTCGGTGAGCTCCTCGAGGGTCATCACCAGGCGCAGGATCGTGGTCTTGCCGGAGCCGGAGGGCCCGATGAGGGTGACCCGCTCCCCGCGGGAGACGGTGAAGTCCAGGCCCTGCAGGACGGTGTTGTCGCCGAACCGCTTGACGACGTCGCGGAACTCGATGTGGGGCGCGGTCCCGGGATCGGGCGGGGCAGTGTTCTCAGGCAAGCTTCTTCTCCAGTTTCCGGATCAGGAGGGAGGTGGGATAGCTGGCGGCCAGGAAGATCAGGCCCGCGAGCGTGATCGCCTCGGTGTAGCGGAAGTAGGTCGAGCCGTAGTTCTGCGCGACCCGCACCAGCTCGGGGATGTAGATGACCACGAAGAACGGGGTCTCCTTGAACATCGAGATCGCATAGTTGCCGAGCGCCGGCAGGGTGTTGCGGATCGCCTGCGGCACCACGATCGCCCGCCAGGTGCGCAGTCGCGGCAGGGACAGCGCGGTGGCCGCCTCCCACTGGCCCGTCGGCACCGAGTCGATGCCGGCGCGGTACACCTCGGCCATGTAGGTCGTGTAGTGGATGCCGAGCACCCAGATGCCGATGGCGAGGGTCGAGTCGATGTACTGCGAGAGCACGAGGTTCGCGAACACGAGCTGGACCACCAGCGGCGTCATCCTGATGAACTCCACCACCCAGGTGAAGGGCGTGGCGATCGCGGTGGGGGCGGTGCGGCGGATGATCGCGACGGCCAGGCCGAGCACGAGCGCGATGAGGGTGCCGAGCACTGTCGCGATCAGCGTGATCTTCAGGCCCTCGAGGAGGAGCGAGGGCAGGACGGCAGCGGCGTGGCTCCAGTCCCACCAGGACGTGGACGGGTTCATGCCACGGCTCCTTCCTTGGTGTTCGCTCCGGGCGCCTGGAAGAGCGCGCGCCAGGAGGAGCTGAGGGCGGGGCCGCGTCCGATCTTGTGCTTCGCTCGGATCTCCAGGCCGTTCATGATGATCACGATGACCCAGGCGATCAGGTAGTAGGCCAGCAGCGCGAAGAGATAGGCGAACCAGGTGCCGGTCCGGTCACGGACCTGCTCGACCTGGAAGAAGAGGTCGTACAGCGAGACGGTGCCGACGATCGCGCTGCCCTTGAGCAGCTGGATCCAGAGGTTGGACAGGGAGGGCAGCATGAGCGCCCACGCCTGCGGAATCACGATCCGGAACATGCCACGGGCGGGGCTGAGGCTCAGCGCGCTGATCGCCTCGTACTGCCCCTTGGGCACCGATCCGATCGATCCGCGCACCACCTCGGCGCCGTAGGCGCCGTAGTTCAGCCCCAGCGCGAGCACGCCGATGAGCAGCGGCTCGAGCTGGAAGCCGAAGGGATAGGGCAGCTGCGGCAGCACGAACGCGAGCCAGAACAGCTGGACCACGAGCGAGGTGCCGCGGAAGAACTCCACGAAGATGCGCGCGAGCACGCGCACCGCGGAGAACTTCACGACCTGCGCGATGCCGAACACGAACGAGATCAGCAGCGCGAGCAGGCCGCCGAGGATCGTCGCGAGCACCGTGATCTGCAGGCCCTGCAGAATCTGCGGCGAGCGGTCGAACAGGATCTGCAGGTTCGGCCCGAGGTCCTGGAAGAAGCCGATCACGCCGTCCATCGGCACCTCGCCTCACGCGCCGGGGCGTCGTGGAAGGGTGCGAGGCTCACTGCAGGGAGGAGAGATCGCCCGAGCAGAGGATCTCGGCGGTCATCTCTTCGGGCGGCAGCTCCTGCTCGCCGAAGCCGAACTCGCCGACGATGGAGAGGTACCGCTCGGGATCGGCGATGATCTCGGCGAGCTTCTCGTTGTAGGCGTCCAGCAGCGAGGTGTCCTCCTGACGGAACACGGTGCCGCCGGCGCCGACCTGCTTCACGCCGTCGATCTCCTGCACGAAGCTCTCGGTGACCTCGACGTCGTCGACGGTGTTGTCCGCGAGGTAGTTCAGGGAGATGGCGGTCAGGGCGAAGGCGTCGGCGTTGCCGGACTTCAGCGCGTCCACGCCGTCCTGCGGGCCGCCCACCTCGATGGCGTCGAGCTCGAGGGCGGCGACGTAGTCGGACTCGACCGCCCCGGCCATCGTCGCGACGGTCAGGCCCGAGTCCACGAAGGAGTCCATGGTCTCGAGACCCTCGGGGTTGCCCACGGGGACCATCAGCGCGGTCGTGTACTGGAACTCGGGCTCGCTGAAGGCGGCCTGCGCGCAGCGGTCGGGCAGGATCGACATCCCGGCGCTGACCGCGTCGAACTGGCCGGCGTTCAGGCCGGGGATGAGGGAGCCCCAGTCGGTGAGCTTGCCCTCGACGGTGTCGATGCCGAGCTCGCCGAAGATCTCGCGGTGCAGGGCGACGGTCGCGCCGATGACCTCGCCGCCCTCCTCGAAGCTGTAGGGCGCCTCGCCGGCGAAGCCGACGGTGATGGTGCCGGCCTCCTGCAGACGGCTGAGCAGGTCCCCACCACCGCCGCCGTCGCTGCCGGACTCGCCGCCGCCGCCGGTGCTGGTGCGGCTGCAGGCGGCGAGCCCGCCGCCCAGGGCCGCGGCGGAGAGCACCAGGCCCGTGCCGCGGAAGAAGGTTCGTCGGTCGTGCGTGCTGCGGTGCGTCGTGCGGCCCATCTGCATGGTTTCCCTCTCGCCGGGAGATCCTTGCCGTGCACGCTCGTCGTGTCGGACAATCGGATCTCTGGATATCGGATTCCTGGTCACCGTACCGGTGGGTCGACAGTCGTCCACGACCTGCGGCTCTTTTGTGATGGGGTCGTGATCCTTCCGCGACGCCCGTGACTGTGACAGCGATGACTCCCTCTGCGCGTGCGCCGGGGCGGGGAGGGAACGGATGATGGTGTCCTCGCACGCCCACCGGCGGCGCACCGTCACAGGAGGACCCATGCCCCCTCGTCAGGACTCCGTCCGGCTGCCGATGATGCAGCCGATCCGTCGTCCTTCGATCATCGACCAGGCCGAGCTCGAGCTGCGCAACGCCATCTTCGTCGGCGACCTCCGCCCCGGGGACACCATCCCCGAGGTCCAGGTCTCCAAGCAGATGGGCATCTCCCGCTCCTCGCTGCGCGAGGCGTGCCAGCGCCTGGTGCGCGACGGGCTGCTCACGCAGATCCCGGGCCGCGGCCTGTTCGTGACGACGATGGACGCAGGCACCCTGTCGGACTTCATCGACTACCGCCTCGGCATCGAGATGCAGGCGGCGACCAACGTCGCCGAGCACGTGGCCGCGCTGCGCGCCGACGGCGACGAGGAGCAGATCCCGGCGCTGCTGTTCCCGCTGCGGGAGTGCGTGGAGCGGACCCGTCGCGCGCTCGCGGCGGGCGAGGTGATCGAGGCGGGCAACGCCGACCTCGACCTCCATCAGCGCCTCGCGGAGATCTCCCGCAACCGGTTCCTGGTCACGGCGATGAACACGATCGTGATCCTCACCCGCATGGGCACCTTCTCCGATCCGCGCGGCTACGGCGTGCGCGCGGACCTCACCGACACCCATGAGCAGCTCGTCGCCGCGCTCGAGGCGGGCGACGCCTCCACCGCGCGCAAGCTCCTGCGCGAGTCGCTGCGGGCGCTCGCGGCACGGCTGCGCGGGGACGTGGAGGAGCAGGACCTGGTGCGCGACCCGGACCTGCTGGAGTCCGACGGGCCGGAGTGGACCACCCTGGAGGGCGAATCGCCGGCCCTGTGAGGGACGGACACGAGAAGGGCCCCTCCCGGCGAGATCATCGCTGGTGAGGGGCCTTTTCGGCGGAGACGAGAGGATTTGAACCTCCGAGGCGATTGTAGTCGCCTACTCCCTTAGCAGGGGAGCGCATTCGGCCGCTCTGCCACGTCTCCTGGCGCCGCGGTGTCGCGGCACGCCGAGCCAGCATACGGGAGCGAGCGGGGTGCGCCAAAGCGAGGCGGAGCGGTTCGCGTCACACCTCTCCCCGGCCGCCCGCGGCTCAGAGGCCGAGCTTCTCCTGCAGCAGCGCGATGTGCTTCGGGGTGCCGACGCGGTACTTCACGAAGGTGAGGACGCCCGCCTCGTCGATCGCGAAGGTCGAGCGGATCGTGCCCTGGACGATCTTCCCGTACATGTTCTTCTCGCCCCAGGCGCCGTAGGCGGTCATCACCTCGTGGGACTCGTCCGAGGCGAGGGTGTAGGGCAGGTCCTGTTCGGCGACGAAGCGGTCGAGCTCGGGGACCGGATCGGGCGAGATCCCGATGACGCGGTAGCCGGCGTCGAGGAACATTCGGTGGTTGTCGCGCAGGTCGCAGGCCTGCTTGGTGCACAGCGAGGTGTTCGCGGCGGGGTAGAACCACAGCAGCGCCGGCGCGCCGCGGAGGTCCTCGAGGGTGATCCTGCCGCCGCCTGCGGTGGGCAGGTCGAGGGCGGGGGCGGCATCGCCGACGGCGAGCTTCACGGGGGCGGGCGACATGATCCTCCGAAACGGGTCAGGGGCGGGGCAGGACGTCCAGCCTAGCGACGGCGCAGGCGGCGGCCCAGATAGGTCTCGCGGAAGCGCCGCTCGGCGTGGCGGTCCCCGAGCAGGAGCAGCTGCACCTCGGAGGAGGCAGGGATCGACTCGACGTCGTAGCCGAGGGTGCCGTCCGCCTCGAGCACCGCGACGATGTCGCAGCCGGTGCGGCGGTGCACCTCGTCGTCCCGGAGGGGGCGGCGCATGAGGGAGGCCGGGCAGGGGGCGAGGAACAGCTCGTTGCCCTCGGCCAGCAGCACGCGGTGGCTGAAGCCGGCGTGGTTCCACAGGTCGGTGGCGCCGATGGTGGCGTAGGAGAGCACCCCGTCGGCCCCGGCGCGGTAGAGGGTGGCGACGTTGCGCTCGTAGGTGGCGCGGGAGACGATCTGAAGCTCGGGCCGCAGGCGCCGGCAGAACAGGGTGAGGTAGACGTTCAGGTCGTCGTCGCGCGGGGTGACCAGCACGGCGGAGGCGTGCTCGAGGCCGGCGCGGCGCAGGATCCGCTGGTCGGCGGCGTCCCCGTGGACCACGGCGTAGCTCGCGGTCCCCTCGAGCACCGAATAGGAGTTCTCGACCCGGCCCGGTGCGATCTCGACGATCGTGTTCGGGACGCCCCCGTCGCTGAGCGCCCGGGAGGCGGCGCGGCCCACGCGCCCGCCACCCAGGATCACGACCGGCTGCTCCTCGGAGACCTCGCCGCACTGGAACCGGCGGTCGTACTGGGCGAGGTCCTCGGCGGTGCCCGCCAGGACCAGCACGGTCCCGTCGGTGATCCGCAGGTCCGGGGTCATCGCGCGCAGCCGACCCTTGCGCAGCACGGCGAGGATCCGCACCCGGGAGCGCTGCATCTCGACGGCCTCGCCGAGGAACTTCCCCACCAGCTCGGTGCCGCGCGCCGCGGCCTCGGCGATGATCGTGTCGCCGATGGTGCCGATCGCGTGGACGCGGCCGGTGGAGCCGAGCACGCGGGAGGCCATCTCGCGGCCGAGGACCTGCCCGAGCTCGAGCACGTGGTCGGCGCCGGCGAGGTTCAGCACGTCCACCGAGGCGGGCTTCGAGGCAGTCACGGCCACGGGCACGGCGGCGGCGGCCTGGCGCACCGTGAAGGCGACGTTGGTGTTGGCGTGGTCGGAGAGGGTGGAGATCACCAGCCGCGCTCGCGCCGCACCCGCGTTGCGGTAGGTGAACGCGGAGTCGAGGGGGCCGACGACGACCTGCCGGCCCTGGTCGTGCAGCTCTCCCGCCTTCACGGCGTCCTCCAGCAGCATCACGGCGGGGATGCCGGAGCGCTCGGCACGGGCGGCGAAGGCCTGGGTGACGGCGTCGGAGCCGACCAGCAGCACGTGGTCGCTGACCCCCGGGGCGACCTTGCGCGGGGTGCGGGTGGCGCGGCGATGGTCCAGCCACGGCGTGACCAGGTACTGGATCACGAAGAAGGGCAGCAGCACGAGCATGTAGACCACGCCGCTGAGCAGCACCCAGAGGGAGAACAGGCGCCCCGCGTCGTCGTCGAAGGTGATGTCGCCGTAGCCGAGCGTGGACATCGTGGTGATGGTCCAGTAGATCGCGCTCGGCCAGGAGTGCTCGTCGCCCTCGAGGTGCATGAGCAGCTTGAAGCCCGCGGCATGGGCGATGACCATCGCCGCCCCGACGCCGAGGATCACGAATCCTGCCTTGGAGCGTCGGCCGACGAGCGGATGCCGCTCCGCACGTCGACGCTCGCGCGCCGTCAGGCCCATGGCTGCCCCCGCTCTCCGGTCGGTATCCCGCGGCCGCGCGGTCGCGGCCGCTCGAATCGTAGGCCCAAGGCGGGCTGAGGACGACCCCTCTCCCGATGCCTGAGCCGAGCCTCACCTCGCCCCCACCCCGCCCGGCGCCCGGAGGGTCGCGGCCGACCAGATCGTCTTCACCCTGATCGACCGGCTCGGCCGGGCGATGTTCTACGAGGTCGCCTTCATCGTGCTGGCCCGTTGATCATCGCGGTGGCGCACCAGGCGAGGATGCCGTTCATGAAGCTGGCGATCCCCGCCGGTGGGCCCCGGGATGGTCCTGCTGCTCTCGCTGTTCGTCGGCCGATCCGAGGGTTGCGGGCTCAGCACGCGGTGCCGGGCCCGCTCTGCCAGGCATGGGCGACGAGCTCCTCGAGCACCGACTCGTCGATGTCCGGCAGCTTCTTCACCCACACGCAGCCCACCCCGCGGCGGTGCTTGCCGAGCTTCTCGAGCAGCTCGTCGGAGCGGGGGAAGCCCTGGATGCCGTAGAGGGCGAGGTCGGCCTTGCGAGGACTGAAGCCGAGCTGGAAGGTGTCGCCCTCCCGGCCGGTGGCGTAGCGGTAGTGCACCTCGCCGTAGCCGATCATGCTCGGACCCCACATCGTGGCCTGCTCGCCGGTGGCGCGGCCGAAGAGCTCCAGCAGCCGCGCTCCCTCCTCGCGGCGCCTGCCCTCAAGGCCGTCGACGTAGTCGGCCGGGTCCGTCGAGGTGGCGTGGGTCGTGATGTCCTTCGCGCTCTTCCCGGTCGCGCCCTGGGTGACGGTGGCGCGGCGGCGGTCCGGCGCGGGCGGGTTCGCCATCCCCTCGCCGTGCTCGAGCAGCAGGGCCTGCAGCCGCCTGCCGGAGGCGGGGCCCACGCCGTGCAGCCGGGCGAGCTCCGCCCAGTCACGCTCGACGAGCTGGTCGACGGTGGTGATCCCCTGCTCGGCGAGGGCGCGGGCGGCGGGGGTGCCGACGCCGGGGACGGCGCCGATGGGGGTATCGAGTGCGCTCATGGCAGGAGTATGACGGAGCCCCGCGGCCGACGGGAAGGCGTCGGCGGCGGGGCTCGTCGGGGCTGCGGGGTTCAGCGGCGCTCGTCGAGGGCGCGCACGCCCTTCCACGCGGCGGGGATCAGCAACGCGGCGAGCGCGGCCTTGACCAGGCCGCCAGGGATGAACGGCCACAGACCCGCGGCGAGCACGGCGCCGAGGTCGGCGCCCGCGCCGAGCACGGCGTTGAGGATCATCGCGAGGTACGGCACGCCGACGAGGAAGGGCACGACGCTCGCGGCGACGAAGCCGATCATGGCGAGCACGGGGCGGCGGTCCCAGGCCCGCTCGGCGAACCAGCCGGCGACGAAGGCGGCAGGCACGAAGCCGATCACGAAGCCGAAGCTCGGCGAGAGCAGGGTGGCCGGCCCGCCGGAGAACTCGGCGAAGACGGGCGCGCCGGCGAGGCCGACGACCATGTAGGTCGCCAGCGAGATCGCCCCGCGGCGGGAGCCCAGCGCCGCGCCGACGAGGATCACGCCGAGCGTCTGCCCGGTGATCGGCACGAGCGGCAGCGGGATCGTGACCTGAGCGAGGACCGCGACGACCGCGACACCGGCGACGACGAGCAGGGCATCGCGCAGCAGGCTGCGGTGCGGGGCCAGGGCGTCGGCCAGGACGGGACGGCGAGCCGGGACGGCGATCGCGGACATGGGACTCCTCGGGGGCTGGAAAGCTACGGCGAGGTCTCAGGGTACGCACTCACCGCCGCGCGATCACCCCGAGGTCCGTCGCGACCCATCGTGCGCCGCCGCCGCTCCGCTCCTCGCGGCGGGCGAAGCGGTAGAGGCTGTACCGCACGCGCAGCGCCGTCGGCGCCCGGCCGTCGAAGGGGTCACGGGCGAGCAGGCGGCGCACGCCGGGATCCCCGTCGGCGAGCCGCTCGAGCAGCGCCACGAACCACGGCTCTGCGCCGGGCCGCAGCGCGAGGAACCACATCTGCCAGTCGAGCCGCAGGTGATAGGGCGCGACCTGCCGGGGCAGGCGGCGCAGGTCGCCGGGCTTGCCGCGGAACTCGAAGGCCCGCCAGGTCTCCTCGTCGGCGTGGTGCCCCGCGGCGTCCTCCGTCCCCTCGATGAGCACCTCGTACCGCCGCTCGGTCATGGAGCCGAAGGCGCCGTAGGCGTTCACGAGGTGGAAGCGGTCGAAGCTCGCGTTCATCAGCTGGTGCGAGGAGAACAGGTTCGCGAGCGGCTTCCTGGAGAGCACGGCGAGTCCGACGAACGCGGCGGCGACCAGCACCGTCCACCACAGCGGCGAGGACACGTCCGCGCCCGCGCCGCCGCCGTCGGCCTTCAGCGGCACCCCGAACCAGCTCCACCCCGGGAACGGGCCCCCGAGCAGCCAGCGCCAGGACCCGTCGGAGATCGCGGCGCAGGCCACGAGGATCGTCAGCCAGTTCAGCCAGGCGTAGTTCCCGGTCACGACGAGGAACAGCTGGGTGGCGATCACCGCGCAGGCGGCGAAGGACGCGACCGGCTGCGGGGCGAGCACGAGCCAGATGATCCCGAGCTGCACTGCGTGGCTGCCGAGCACCTCGGCCCGGTGCCACCAGCGGGGCATGAGGTGGGCGGTGCGGCTGAGCGGGCCGGGCATCGGCTGGGTCTCGTGGTGGTGGTCCATCGCGGTGAGGTCCCGCCAGGAGCGGTCCCCGCGCATCTTGATCATCCCGGCCCCGAACTCCAGGCGGATCAGCAGCCAGAGGAGGAACAGCATCATCAGCTGCGGCGGCGGGACGGCGTGCGAGCCGAGCAGTCCCACGAGCGCGCCGCACTCCAGCAGCATCGACTCCCAGCCGTAGCCGTAGAAGGTCTGCCCCACCGAGACGATCGACAGGTACATCGCCCACATCGCCCCGAACACCGCGAGCATGGTCCAGGCGGGTCCCTGCTGCGGCAGTCCGAGCACGACGGCGAGCCCGAGCAGCATCCCGACCAGGCACATGCCGCGCAGCAGGGCATCGCTGTAGGGGACGTGGCGGAAGAGCGTGGGCCCGGCGCGCCTGCCCGCCCGCTCGAGGAAGTCAGGGACGGGAAGGAGCCCTTTCTCCCCCAGCAGCACGGGGAACTGGTGGAGGGTCGAGAGGAAGGCGAGGACGTACACCACCGCGACGCCCCGCTGCACGATCTCGCGGGCGATCCACGAGTCCTGGGCGTCCAGCAGGCCGATCCAGCTCGTCCAGTCCATGCTCCTCACCTCCGCGCCACGGGTGCTCCCCGATTCTCACCCTCGCCGCCTGCGCGCGCCATCGCGTCGGCCGCGCTCCTGGGCGAGGTTCCTCTCGGCGGACCTCAGCGCAGCAGATCCACCAGGGTCGCCCCCGCCCACCAGCTGCCCAGCGCGATCACGAGCGCGAAGCTGAGGTTCCACAGCGCGGCGGGGATCGGGGTGAGCTGGGCGAGCTGGCCGGGGTCGTCCTGCCGGCCGCCCCGGCGGAGCACGGAGCCGAGGTGGCGCCAGGCCCCCAGCAGCAGGAACACCCCGGCGGCGAGGGTGAGCAGCGCGGTGAGCGCGGGGCTGCCCCACCACCACAGCGCGCCGATCCCGGCGGCGCTGGCGAGCACGGCGAGGACGGTGTGCCCGGAGCGCGTGAACACGAGGGACACCACCAGCACGACGAGCGCCGCGAACAGGGCGGTGCGCGCCCAGCCGTGCAGCGCGATCTGCACCAGCAGCGCGCCGACGACCGCGGGTGCGGGATAGCCGGCCCAGGTCGAGAGGATCCGACCGATCCCGCGGCGGGGGCCGACGGTCACGGCGTGGCCGGACATGTCGGCGGAGACGACGAAGCCGGTGAAGCGCCGGCCCATGAGGATCCCGACGGCGGCGTGGCCGAGCTCGTGCACGATCGTCACGCCGGGGCGGAGCAGCCGCCACAGCGGCGGCACCACCACGACGAGCGCCGCGACGGCCAGGGCGAGCAGGATCCAGGGCCCGTCGTCGGGGACGGGTCCGGGCGCGAGGCGCCCTCCGATCGCGTCGAGGATCTCGCCGATGTCCATCGGGCCATGGTGGCACCGGTGCCCCGGAGGCGGCTGGGAGCGTGGAAGACTGGCGGGACCCGTCGTCGAGGACTCCAGGAGCAGGTGGCACCGCATGTCCCCCCGCGATCACCGCATCGATCCCGCGCTGGCCTCCTGGATCACCGCCCCCGGCGAGGACCCGCAGAACCCGCTGCTGCGGCTCTCCTTCGAGCTGGCCGCCCCGCCGGTCTCGGCCCGCCTGCTGGTGACGGGCCTCGGCACCTTCCGTGCCGCGCTCAACGGCGCCGAGGTGGACGATGCACGCCTGGACCCCGGCCTCACCGATCCCCGCGCTCGCATCCAGGTGCGGGAGCTCGAGGTGGGCGCGCTGCTGCACCGAGGCGAGAACGTGCTGGGCATCGAGCTGGGACGTGGCTTCCATGCGATGACCACCCCGAACGTGTGGCGCTGGCACCTGGCGCCCTGGCGGGGCCCGGTGCGGGCCTGGGCGCATCTGCGGATGCATCTGGCCGACGGCTCCTCCCGCGCGGTCGCCACCGGCCCGGACTGGCGCACCCGGCCGGGCCCGGTGGCCTTCGACTCGATGTACGAGGGCGAGACCTTCGCCCCGGCCGAGGACCCGGAGGCCTGGCTGCTCCCCGGCTACGACGACTCGGACTGGGCGCCGGTGCTGGCGGCGTCCTCCCGGCGCGGCGCCCGACGGGGCGGCCACGGCCGCGAGGTCCCCGAGCCGCTGATGGTCCGACAGGTCCAGGAGCCGATCCGGGAGCAGGAGGAGATCACGCCCGAAGTCGTCTCCTCCTCGCCCACCCGCACCGTGCTGGACATGGGGCGGGTGATCGCCGGCTGGTGCCGCGTCGAGCTGCGCGCGGACGTCCCGGCCGACGACCCGCCGCTGCTGCTCGTGGCCCGCCACGCGGAGAAGCTGCGGGAGGACGGCCGGGTCGACGCGCGCAACGAGCACGTGCACACGGACCGCTTCCAGGAGGACCGCCTCCGCCTGGAGCCCGGGTGCGCCCGCTCCTTCGCGCCCCGCCATTCCTACAAGGGCTTCCGCTACGTCGAGCTCGAGGCATCGCCCGGGGACCTCGCGCGCGTGCAGGTCACCGGGATCCCCGCCCATGCCGACCTGAGCCCCGCGAGCACGCTGACCAGCTCGGACGCGCACGTCGAGGCGATGGATCGCGCGATGCGCGCCTCGCTGCTGAACAACATGCACCACGTCCCCACCGACACCCCGAGCCAGGAGAAGAACGGCTGGACGGGTGACGCGCTGACGTCGCTCGCGGCGATGACGACAGGCTTCGACATGCGCCGGATGCTGCGCAAGTGGCTGGAGGACCAGGTGGACGGCCAGCGGGCCGACGGCTCCCTCGCGGTGATCTCCCCGAGCCCCGGCTGGGGCTACGAGGAGCTCTCCCCCGCCCCGGAGTGGACGTGCCTGCTGCCGGTGCTGCTGGACGAGATGGTGTGCGAGTACGGGGAGACGGACCCGGTCGCACGGCACGCTCGGGCCGCCGCCCGGTATCTCGCCCATGAGCTGGACCGACAGGACGAGGACGGACTGATCTCCTCGGTGCTCGGCGATTACCTCTCCCCCGGCAGCCCGGGCCCCGCCCCGGAGGACAGGCGTCTGTCGGGCACGCTCCTGGTGGCCCACGCCCTGCGCCGCCTGGCCCATGCGCTCGAGCGCGCGACATCGGCCGGCGAGCCGCTCGCACCGGACCTCCCCGCCCCGGACACGCTCCGCGCCGACGCCGCCGCCCTCGAGCAGGCGGTGAACATCGTCTTCCTCGACACGGATCGCAGCCTCTACCGCGACCCCGGCACCTCCGCCGCGCCGGGCACGCCCACGTACCGCCAGACCTCGAACATCCTCCCGCTGGCCTTCGGGATCGTGCCGCCCGAGCGCAGCGGCGCCGTCGTCGATCACCTCGTCGCCGACCTCACCGCCCGCGGCGACCACCACGACTGCGGCCACCTCGGGGTCCGCTTCCTGCTCCCGGTCCTCTCCGCGCACGGCCACGCCGCGCTCGCGTGGCGGGTGCTCTCGAATCCGACAGCGCCCGGCTGGCGGGCCTGGCTCGAGGCCGGGAACTCGACCTTCGCGGAGATGTGGGAGGAGCCGCGCTCGCACTCCCACTACTTCATGGGCACGCCCGTGACCTGGCTCCACGAGCATGTGGCCGGGCTGCGCCGGGGCCCGGAGGGCTGGGAGGAGTTCGTCGTCGCCCCGGACCCGGACGTCCCCGTCGGCCGCATCGCGATGACCCGCGCGACGGACGCCGGCGAGATCGCCCTGGACCTCGACCGCGAGGCCCGCACCCTCGCCCTCACAGTTCCGGACGGCACTCGCGCGACGGTCGTGCTCCCGCAGGAGCCGGGCACGGCGGCGCCGCAGGAGCTCGGCCCCGGAGAGCACCTGCTCCGCTGGTGACCGCGCCGCGGACGCGGGCGCTCAGCCCCCGTCGACCTCTTCCTCCGGCTCCCACCCCAGCAGGTCCCCGACCTGGCAGTCGAGCGCCTCGCACAGCGACTCGAGGGTCGTGAAGCGCACAGCGGGGGCGCGGCCGTTCTTGAGCACGGCGAGGTTCGCGGGGGTGATGGCGACGCCGCGACCGCACCGTTGCTTAGGTCCACCCAGCAGAAGGCACGCGACGGAGCGGGCGCCGCGGGTCTCCCCCGGGAACGACGACGCCCGCCGCCCCGGCAGGTGCCGGGACGACGGGCGTCGAGGTGGTGCGAAAGCTCAGAGAGCGCGGATGTTCGTCGCCTGCAGGCCCTTGGGGCCCTGCTCGACGTCGAACTCCACGCGCTGGTTCTCCTCGAGGTCACGACGGCCGGTGCCGACGATCGCGGAGAAGTGCGCGAACACATCAGCGGAGCCGTCCTCGGGGGCGATGAAGCCGTAGCCCTTGTCGGAGTTGAACCAGTTGACGATGCCAGTAGCCATGGCGGTATTTCCTTCGTTGTCGTGAGTCACGGTCCGTGACCCGTAGATCCGTGACGGCGGCGCCGTCGCGGATGGGAGCATCCCGGGAGCACGGCGACCGGTGTGGTCGTCGCGGCGGGTTGCGGGGGCGGCCACGGGGGCCGCCTGAGCCGCGGCCGACGACGTGACGTCGCCGATGCGGCCGTTCTGGGGCCCGGAGGCCGTGGGTGCCCCTCCGGCGAGCGCGGCGACGAGGGTGTCGGCATCGGCTCGCAGCGGGGAGGGGGCGGAGCGCTCGGCGGGGACTGCGAGCGACCGGGGATGGTGCGGAGAGGAGTTCGTGGGCAGTGCGGAGGAGGTGATGGAGTCCCTGTCTCGTCGGTGATGCGCGACCGTCGTCGGTCGCCCCCGAGGGAGGCATCCTGCGCCGTGCACGCTAAGACTACGTCATCGGCGGGGCTGCGGGGGCCCGGGTGTGATCCAGGAGACCCCGCCATGGGCCCGGGCTCCCCCCTCATGTCTCCCACCGCACCTGCTCGGCCCGCTTGTCCGGGCGCCATCCGCGCCACACGGGATGGCGCAGCCGGCCGTCGTCGGTGCGTTCGGCATGCTGCACCTCCCCCACCAGGTCGGCGCGGACCCATTCCGCATCGCGCCGGTCCGCGGAGGGGACGTCGTCGACCGGCGGGGTCTTCCGGGAGCGGGAGCGGAGCCGGCCCGCGATCTCCTCGAGATCGCGAGTGGAGAACCCGGTGCCCACGCGGCCGGCGTAGTGCAGATCCCCGCTCGGGTCGGGGACGGCGACCAGGAGGGAACCGATCGTCCCGGAACGCTCCCCCTTGCCGTGGCGCCACCCGATCACCACGACCTCCTGGTGACGGGCGTTCTTGAGCTTGATCCAGGTGCGGGTGCGCTTGCCCGGCCGGTAGACGCCGCTCTCCGTCTTCGCCATCACCCCCTCGAGCTGGAGCTCCTTCGACAGGGCGATCGCCTGGTCCACGTCGCCGTGGTCGGCGTGCGGCAGCTGGACGTGGTCGGTGGCGTGCACCGCCTCGAACAGCCGGTCGCGCCGCTGCCGGTAGGGGGTGCGCAGCAGCGAGTCGCCTCCCTGCA
Organism: Brachybacterium sp. AG952; assembly: GCF_004362645.1. Lineage (NCBI taxonomy): Bacteria > Bacillati > Actinomycetota > Actinomycetes > Micrococcales > Dermabacteraceae > Brachybacterium > Brachybacterium sp. AG952. The sequence goes on from NZ_SNXV01000002.1 coordinate 424,267, forward strand.
CGAGCAGGTCGAAGAGCATCACGTGGACCTCGACGTCCTTCCGGGCCCGCTCGACGTCGCGCTCCCGGGTGAGGCCGAGCCGCTGCTGGAGGCGGGAGAAGGAGGGCCGGTCACGGCCGTCCAGGGCCACGATCTCCCCGTCGAGCACGGTCTCCCCCGCCTCCCGCAGGGGCGGCGCCACGGCGTCGACGAGCTCGGCCAGCTCGGGGAACGTGATGGTGAGGTCCTTGCCGCCGCGACTGGTCAGACGGACCCGGTCTCCCAGGACGGTCGCGATGACACGCACCCCGTCCCACTTCATCTCGAAGGCCCACTCGTCCTCCTCGCGGATGTCCTCCCGACTCCCGAGGGTGGCGAGCATCGGCGCGATCGGCTCGCCCATCTCGACGTCCTCCGAGGTCCCCGTGGGGGCGGGACCTGGCCCCTCTGCGCCGTCGGCCTCGGGCTGGTCCTTCATCAGGTGCAGCAGCCAGTTCGCCTCGGCCTTCGTCTGCGCCGCCTCGGAGCGGCGCGATCCGCCCATGCCGCCGGTGTGGAGGAGGGCGAAGCGTCGGGGCACGCCGCCGAGCCCGCCGTCGGGTCGTCCGTGGCAGACCACGATCACCTCGCGCCCCTCGCGCCACTTCTCGATCTCGATCGTGCCGGTGTCCCAGAGGGTGACGCCGCCGCCGCCGTACTCGTCCTTCGGGATGGTGCCCTCGAAGGTGCCGTACTCGAGCGGGTGGTCCTCGGTCTGCACGGCCAGGCGGTTGACGCCCGTCTCGAGCGGCGGCCCCTTGGGCACCGCCCAGGAGACGAGCACCCCCTCGTGCTGGAGGCGGAAGTCCCAGTGCAGACGGCTCGCGTGATGCTCCTGGACGACGAACATCGGCTCCGCATCCTCGAGCGCCTCCTGCGCGGCGGCGCTGCCGACGTCGGGGGCGGGGACGGGCTCGGGCGTGCGCTCGGGGTCCCGCTTCGAGCGGTACACCTCGAGCCGGTCGCGGGCCTGCCCGGCCGACGCGGCGCCGCCCTCCTCGTCCAGCCCGAGGGGCGCGAGGGGGTCGATCCCGCCCTCGACCCGCTCGAGCACCTCGGCCATCTCGAGGTGTGCGAGCGCGGGGTCCTCGATCTCCTCCCACGTGCGCGGGGTGGCGACGGTGGGCCGCAGGCGTCCTCGGAGGGAGTAGGGGCAGACGGTGGTCTTCTTGCCGTTGTTCTGCGACCAGTCCACGAGGACCTTGCCGGCGCGCTTCGAACGGGTCTGGGTGCTGATCACGTCCTCGGGATGGTCGGTCTCGAGCGCGCGGGCGAGCTCGTGGACGACCTGGTCGACCTCCTCGGAGCTCGCGCTGCCGTCCAGCGGCGCGTAGAGGTGGATCCCCTTGGAGCCGGAGGTCACCGGATAGCTCTCGAGCCCCATGTCGGTGAGGATCTCGCGGCACCAGGCCGCCGCACGGGCGCACTCCGCCAGCCCGGCCCCCTCGCCGGGGTCGAGGTCCAGGACCATCCGATCGGGGCGTGCGGGCTCGAGATCGGCGTCGAACCGCCACTGAGGGGTGTGGACCTCGAGCGCGGCGAGCTGCGCGAGCCACACGAGGACGGCGGCCTCGTCCACGAGCGGGTAGGTGGAGACGCCGTCGCTGTGCTCGATGTCGGCGCGCGGGATCCAGTCGGGGGCGTGGTCCTCGAGGTCCTTGCGGAAGAACACCTTGCCCGGCGACTCGGCGGTGCCCACCCCGTCCACCCAGCGCTTGCGCGTCGCCGGGCGACGCATCGCCTGCGGGACCATCACCGGGGCGATGCGGTGGTAGTAGTCGATCACCTCGCCCTTGGTGGTGCCCGTGGCCGGGTAGAGGACCTTGTCGAGGTTCGACAGCCTCAGCCGGCGCCCGTCGATCTCCACCTGCTGCTCTCGAGTGGCCATGTCCCCACTGTGCCCCCGATCACCGGATCCGTCACGCGCCGGGCCGCGGCGCCGACCGATCGTTCCTGGCGGCGCGCCGCACCCCGTGGTGTCATGGGGCATGCGCGCGATATGGAGCGGTGAGATCACCTTCGGACTCGTGAACGTGCCGGTGAAGCTCTACGGGGCGACACGTTCGCACGACATCTCCTTCCACCAGGTGCACGACGACGACCACGGGCGGATCCGCTACGAGCGGCGCTGCGAGGTGTGCGGGCGGGAGATCGACTACGAGCACATCGACAAGGCCTACGAGGACGGCGACAAGACGGTCGTGCTCTCCGACGAGGAGCTCGATGCCCTCCCGGCGGAGGAGAACGACGAGATCGACGTGGTCCAGTTCGTGCCCTCGGACCAGGTGGACCCGATCCTGCTGGGCACCTCGTACTTCCTCGAGCCCGTCGGCCGCTCCTCGAAGGCCTACGTGCTGCTGCGGAGGACCCTCGAGGAGACCGAGCGCACCGCGATCGTCACCTTCACGCTGCGGACGAAGACGCGCCTGGGCGTGCTCCGGGTGCACGAGGAGCTGCTGGCCCTGCAGACCCTGCGCTGGCCGACCGATCTCAAGGACGTCGACTTCGGGCCCTCGAGGTCGAAGGTCTCCGCGAAGGAGATGGAGATGTCCGCCGCGCTGGTCGAGCAGTTCAGCGACGACTTCCATCCCGAGCAGTTCACCGACGAGTACCAGGCGGAGCTGCGTCGACTGCTCGAGGCGAAGCTGGAGGAAGGCGACACGGTCGACACCGACGCGACCTTCGGGAAACAGAGCTCCGGGGAGGACTCGGAGGAGGGCGGCAAGGTCATCAGCCTCATGGACGCCCTCGAGCGAAGCGTGCGGAGGCGCCGCGGCGGCGACACAGGAGCCGGCGACGACGGAGAGAAGTCGGGCGGCACCAAGAAGTCGGGCAGCAAGAAGTCGAGCAGCAAGAAATCCGGCGGCGCCAAGAAGTCCGGCAGCAAGAAAGCCGGCAGCACCAAGAAGTCCGGCAGCAAGAAAGCCGGCAGCACCAAGAAGTCCGGTACCGCCAAGAGATCAGGCGCTTCGAAGAAGTCCGCGTGAGGCCGCGCTGTGACCGGGAGGAGCGCCACGCCTGCACTCGAGGGCTGCGCCTCGCGGACACCGTCCGCCGAGGAGCACGGCTGAGTGACCGCGTGGGACGTGGTGGAACGGTTCAGCCGAGCACGGCACCATGGGGGCCGATCAGTGTTCCTGCATCCCGAGGAGTTCCCATGACCGTCGTCGTCACCGCCGTGTTCCAGCCCAAGCCCGGCAAGCAGAAGGAGCTCGCGGAGGCCATGCGCCGCGGCATCGAGGCCGTCCACACCGAGAAGGGCTGCGAGCTCTACGCGATCCACGACGCCGAGGACGGCACCGTGACCATGATCGAGAAGTGGACGACGGCTGAGGACCTCGACGTCCACGGCGACAGTGACCAGGTGAAGATCCTCCGCGCGGACATCGCGGACCTCATCGAGGGCCCCGCGACCGTCACCCGCATGACCCCGATCCCCGCGGGGACGGAGTCGCAGGGCGCCCTCTGAGCACCTCCGAGCGCACGAGCCCCGGGGCGAAGCGGGACAGCACGCCCTGGGGTTCCATCGCGCGCAACGTCGCGCTCGTCGCAGCGTCGCTGGCGATGGTGTGGCTCGCGCTGAACGTGCGCCTGCCCTCGCTGGACGAGCTGCGCGCGGACATCGACGACTTCGGCGCCTGGGCACCGCTGGCCTTCATCGCCCTCTACGCCCTGGTGGCGCTGACCCCGATCCCGGTGACGATCATGGCGGTCGCCGGCGGGATGCTGTTCGGCCTGGGTCCCGGCACGCTCCTGTCGATGATCGGGGTGACGGCCGGCTGCCTCGGCGCGTACTGGCTCGCCCGGGCGCTGGGCCGCGAGACGGTGATGCGGGCGCTCGGCTCGCACCGTGAGGTCGTCGAGGAGCGCCTCGAGGGCGGCGGCTTCTACGCGGTGTGCACACTGCGGCTGATGCCCGGGATCCCCTACTGGCCGGTGAACTACGGCAGCGGCGCGCTCGGCATCCCGAGCCGCGAGTTCCTGCTGGCCACAGCGCTCTCGGCGCTGCCCGGCCAGGTCTCCCTCATTGCGATCGGCGCCTTCCTCGCCTCCCCGGACGTGTTCCACGGCGCCGTCGTGGTGGCCTCCTGGGTCGTGGTGCTCGTCCTGACCGTAGTGTCGTACCGGCGCTGGCGGGCGACCCGTGCCGTCACGACCGAGGACGACGAGGCGGCCGACGCGGTCTGATCCCCGCTCACCTCGCACGACGCAGGACCGGCGACCGCCGTCCGAGCTCGGTCCGGGTCTAGACTGCGGGGCACGCCGACGGAGCAGGCCCACGGTTCCTCGAGAGGGCACGGCCCCGACCGGCCGCAGCGAGCCGCCCGGCCCGCGCCGTCGCCCACCGAGGACCAGCCCCGTGGTCCCGCACCCCCGCGAGGATGGCTCATGACCACCACGACCGAGACCAAGAGCGGGGCCGGCCCGCGAGTGGCCCTGCAGAAGGTCGGCACATCACTGTCGAACATGGTGATGCCGAACATCCCGGCCCTGATCGCGTGGGGCATCCTCACCGCGTTCTTCATCCCTGAGGGGTGGACCCCGAACGAGCCGCTCGCCGCGGCCGTCGGCCCGATGATCCACTACCTGCTGCCGCTGCTCATCGCGAACACGGGCGGCCGGATGGTCTACGAGGCGCGCGGCGCGGTGGTCGGCGTGATCGCGACGATGGGCGTCATCGCCGGCTCGGACTGGCTGATCGACCAGGAGAACGCCGCCGAGCTCGGGAAGTGGCTCGCCGCCGGCAATGCGGAGTCAGCCTTCGAGGCGCTCCCCCAGGTGCACATGTTCATCGGCGCGATGATCATGGCGCCGCTCGCGGCCTGGATCATGAAGAAGCTCGACCGGCTGTGGCAGGACCACATCCCCGCCGGCTTCGAGATGCTCGTGAACATGTTCTCCGCCGGCATCGTCGGCTTCGCCCTGCTGGTGGCGGGCTTCTTCGGACTCGCGCCGCTGGTGAACGGCCTGATGTCCCTGCTGGCCAGCGGCGTGGCCGGACTCGTGAACGCGGGTCTGCTGCCGCTGGTCTCGCTCCTCATCGAGCCCGCGAAGGTCTTCTTCCTCAACAACGCCATCAACCACGGCGTGCTCACGCCGCTGGGCATCTCGCAGGCCGCGACCGACGGCAAGTCCGTCCTCTTCCTGCTCGAGTCGAACCCCGGCCCCGGCGTCGGCATCCTGCTTGCCTACACCGTCTTCGGCCGAGGGGCCGCGAGGGCCTCCGCCCCGGGCGCCGCGATCATCCAGTTCTTCGGCGGCATCCACGAGATCTACTTCCCCTACGTGCTCATGAAGCCGATCCTCATCCTCGCCGCGATCGGCGGCGGCATGACCGGTGTCGCGATCAACGTCGCCTTCGGCACCGGCCTGATCTCCGCCGCGGCGCCGGGCTCGATCATCGCCATCTTCGGCGTGGCCGCCCGCGACTCCTATCTCGGCATCGCCCTTGCCGTCCTGGGCGCGGCGACCGTCAGCTTCCTGCTCGCCGCGCTGTTCCTGAAGATCGGCAAGCAGGACGACGGCGACATCGCCTCGGCGACGGCGAAGATGGAGCAGATGAAGGGCAAGAAGTCCTCCGTCGCGGGCGCCCTCACCGGCGCGGCGGGCGCCGCGGGCGCGGGTGCGGCCGCCGCGGCCGACGCCTCCGGCCACACCGGCCCGATCCGGAAGATAGTCTTCGCCTGCGATGCGGGCATGGGCTCCTCCGCCATGGGCGCGACCGTGCTGCGCAAGAAGGTGCGCGCGGCCGGCTTCGACGACGTCGAGGTCACGAACAAGGCCATCTCGAGCCTGAACGACGAGTGGGACGTGGTGGTGACCCAGAAGGAGCTCACCGATCGCGCCCGCCAGCGCACCGGCTCGGCGGTCCACGTCAGCGTCGACCAGTTCATGAACTCGCCCCGCTACGACGAAGTCGTCGAGCTGGTCGGGCAGCGCAATGCGCCCGACGACGCCGACGACACGAGCGCGGAGGCCGCAGCGACGACGGGCGCAGGTGCAGGCGCGGCGGCAGCCGCCCCGTCGGCCGACGACGCTCCTCGCGGCCGCCACGCGGCCCCGCGCCCGGAGGACGAGCAGCCGGCGGAAGCAGAGGGCACGGCAGGGACGGAGGCCGCCGCGGAGGACTCCACCGACTCCGCCCCGCAGATCCTCGCCCCCTCCAGCATCGTCCTGGACGGCACCGCCACCGACTCCGCCTCCGGCATCGACGAGGCCGGTGCCCTGCTGGTCGCCGCCGGCGCGGTGGACGAGGGCTATGTGCGGGCGATGCACGACCGCGAGGCGACGGTATCCACCTTCATGGGCAACGGCCTGGCGATCCCGCACGGCACGAACGAGGCGAAGTCCTCGATCACCCGCTCGGCGATGTCCTTCGTGCGCTACCCGAACGGCATCGACTGGAACGGCAACCCGACCACTTTCGTGATCGGCATCGCCGGGGTCGGCAACGAACACCTCACGCTGCTGCAGAAGGTCGCCATGACCTTCTCCGACCCCGCCCAGGTCAAGCGTCTCGAGGACGCCACCACCACCGACGAGATCCTCGAGATCCTCGGGGACGAGAAGGAGTGAGCACCATGAAGGCAGTGCACTTCGGCGCAGGGAACATCGGCCGCGGCTTCGTGGGCCTGCTGCTGCACGAGGCCGGCTTCGAGGTGGTGTTCTCCGACGTCGCCGCGCCGCTGGTCGAGTCGCTGCAGGCGGCGGACTCGTACACGGTCCGGACCGTCGGCCAGGACCCGACCTCGACGGTGGTCGACGGCTTCCGGGCGATCAACTCGAGCGAGGACCCGGAGGGCCTGGCCGAGGAGATCGCCTCGGCGGACATGGTCACCACCGCCGTCGGCGCCCGGATCCTGAGGTTCGTGGCCCCGAACATCGCCGCCGGCATCGCGGCGCGCCCCGCGGGCGCTCCCCGCATCGCGGTCCTCGCCTGCGAGAACGCGATCAACGCGACCGATCTGCTGGAGGCCGAGGTGCGCGCCGCCTACCAGGGCGAGGACCTCGACGAGAAGGCGCTGTTCGCGAACACCGCCGTGGATCGGATCGTCCCGGTCCAGGCCGAGGGCGCGGGCCTCGACGTCACGGTCGAGGACTTCCACGAGTGGGCCGTCGAGCGCGGCCCCTTCGAGGGCACCGAGCCGCACGTCCCGGGCATCACCTGGGTGGACAGCCTCGGCCCGTACATCGAGCGGAAGCTGTTCACGGTGAACACGGGCCACGCCACCACGGCCTGGCACGGCGCCCGCACCGGCCACGCCACCATCGCCGAGTCCATCGCGGACCCGGAGGTCGCCGAGCAGGTCGGGGCCGTGCTGGAGGAGACCTCCTCGCTGCTGGTCGCCAAGCACGGCTTCGCCGAGGAGGAGATGGCTGCCTACCGCTCGAAGGTGCTCGGCCGCTTCGCGAACGAGGCCCTGCCGGACCCGGTCGAGCGCGTCGGCCGCTCCCCGCTGCGCAAGCTCTCCCGCCAGGACCGCATCATCGGCCCGGCCGCGGAGCTCGCCGAGCGCGGGCTCGGCCACGAGGCGCTGCTGAACTCCCTCTCCGCCGCGCTCGTGTTCACCCCTGAGGGCGACGAGGAGGTCGATCGCCTGCAGGAGATCCTCGCCTCCGCCGATCCGGACGCCGCCACCGCGGAGATCACCGGGCTCGAGCCGTCCCACCCCCTGTACGCCGAGGTGCGCGAGCGGATCGCGTCCCCGGTATATTCGCGTCACACGGACTGAGCACCCCGCCCGAGCCGTCCCCGACTTCTCGCCCGCGGCCCGCGGCCGCGGGACCACCCGATCGAAAGGCATCCACCATGGCAGAGCGCACCGTCACGATCGCCAGCGCCTCCGGGCTCCACGCCCGCCCCGCCGGCATCTTCGCCCAGGCCGCTGCGCAGCAGCCGGCCACCGTCACCATCGAGAAGGCCGGCGGCAGCGCCGTGCAGGCCTCGAGCATGCTGATGCTCATGACCCTCGGCGCCGGTCACGGCGACGAGGTGACCCTCCGCGCCGAGGGCGAGGGAGCCGAGGAGTCGGTCAACGCCCTCGCGGACCTGCTCGAGAAGGACCTCGACGCCGAGGAGTGAGCGAGAGCCTCGCCCGATGCAGAAGGGCGCCCCACCGTCACGGTGGGGCGCCCTTCCCGCGTCCGGGCCGGTCAGCCTCTCACAGCCCCAGCTCGCCCAGGATCGGCAGGTTCGCGCGGACCAGGCTCACCGCGTCCTCGGAGGTGCGGGCCGCGAGCGCCTTCGCGGCGAGGTCCTTGGCCTGCTCGAGGGTGACGGTCGAGAGCACCTTCGCGACCGCGGGCAGGGAGCGCGGGGTCATCGACAGCGAGTTCACGCCGAGGCCGACGAGCACCACCGCGAGTCCGGGGTCGCCCGCCGCCTCGCCGCACACGCCGACGGGCTTGTTCGCGCTCTCCCCGAACGCCTCGGGGTCGCCGCCGGCCGCGCGGGCGCCGTCGCAGGTGGCCTTCACCAGGGCGAGCACGGCGGGCTGCCAGGGCGAGTTCAGGTGCGCGAGGGAGCCGAGCTGGCGGTCGGCGGCCATCGTGTACTGGGTGAGGTCGTTGGTGCCGATCGAGGCGAAGTCGGACTCGGCGAGGTGGCGGTCGGCGGTGATCGCGGCCGAGGGGGTCTCGACCATGATCCCGGCCGGTTCGAGGCCGCGCTCGCGGCACAGGCCCACGAAGTCCTCGGTCTCGTCGACGGTCGCGATCATCGGCGCCATCACCCAGGGCTTCGCCTCGGTGCTCTTCGCGGCGGCGGCGATCGCGTCGAGCTGGTTGGTCAGCACCGAGCGCTTCTCCCAGGAGGTGCGATAGGCGCGCACGCCGAGGGCGGGGTTGGGCTCGTCGGCGTCGGTGAGGAAGGGCAGGGGCTTGTCGGCGCCCGCGTCGATCGTGCGCACCACGACCTTCTTGCCCGGGAAGTGCGCGAAGGTCTCCGAGTACGCGGCGGTCTGCTCCTCCACGCCGGGCTCGTCCTCGCGGTCCAGGAAGAGGAACTCGGTGCGGAAGAGGCCCACGCCGTCGGCGTGCGCGGCGGCCGCCTTCTCGGCGTCCTTCGCGCCGCCGATGTTGGCCAGCAGCTGCACGCGGGTCCCGTCGACGAGGACCCCTCCCCCGCCGTCGTAGGTCAGGGGGTTGCGCTGCAGCTCGGCCCACGCCTCGGAGAGGCGCTGGTGCTCCTCGGTGACCTCGTCGGTGATGGTGCCGAAGCCGGCGTCGATGAACACCTCGGTGCCGTCGGGGAACTCGTGGATCCCCTTCGCGGCGACGATCGCGGGCAGGCCCAGCTGGCGGGCGAGGATCGCGGTGTGCGACTGGGGGCCGCCGTCGGAGGTGACCAGGGCGAGCACCCGCGTGGGGTCGAGGGTGGCGGTGTCGGCGGGGGCGAGGTCGATGGCGGTGAGCACGAACGGCTCGTCGACCTCGGGGATGCCGGGGGCCTGCTCGCCGCGCAGCTCGGCGACGATGCGGGCGCGGACGTCGCGCACGTCGGTGGCGCGCTCGGCCATGTACCCGCCGAGGTTCTCGAGCATGGAGGCGACCTGGTCGCCGGCCTCCCACACGGCTCGCTCGGGCGTCTTCCCGCCGGAGAGGACGAGGCCCTGGGCGGTCTGCGTGAGGGAGGGGTCGGCGGCCATCTGCGCGGTCGCCTCGAGGATCTTCTTCCCGTCGCCGTTCGCGCGCTCGGCGAGGCGGACGAGGGTGGCCTGCACGGCGGCGGCCGCGGCGGGGATCCGCCCGGACTCGGCCTGCGCATCGGCGCCCTCGGGGAGCGTCGCGTCCGCCGCGGGCTCTGCGACCGGCGGGGCCATCGTCCGGATGGTGCCGATCACCCGTCCGGGGCTCACTGCCACACCTGTGTACTGCGCCATCGTCGTCATCTCCTCGATCCGGCCGGATGCTCCTGGTTGGCGCACATGCTACGCGGCGGAGAGAGGACCGGCTCAGCGCGGGGAGCCAGGCGACTGCGGGGAGTCCGCGGAGGTCGACGGCGTCGGCGGATGACCGCGCATGACGCGAGCCCTCGACGCGCGGGGCAAGAGGGAGCAGACTGCGAGCGTCCCGTCCGAGACCTGCAGGAGGCTCCCATGACCGCATCCGCCCCCGAGGACTTCCTCGCCTTCCGCGACCGTCGCGACCGCGGCCTCGCCGAGCCGCACGGGATCCTCTCCCAGGTGGGGATGCACTGGATCGACCCGGCCGACGGGGCGCGCGAGATCGAGGGCGTGCCCGGCACCTGGCGGCGCGAGGGCGACGTGCTCGAGGCGGAGTGGGAGGGCGAGGCGCTCGAGCTGCTGGCGGACGCCCCCGAGGCGCTCGTCGAGCACCATGGCGAGCACACTCGTGTCACCGTCGGCGCGGCCGCCGACGTGCGCCTGGCCCGCTTCGGCGAGGACGTGCAGATCGACGTGATCCGCCGCGGCGACCGGATCGGGCTGCGCCTGCTGGACCCGTCGGCCCCGCGCCGCACCGCCTTCGAGGGCGTGCCGACCTTCGACCACGACCCGGACGCGGTGCTGACCGGCACCTTCGTACCGCGTCCGGCGGAGGTCACGGTCGGTTCGGTCCTCCCCTGGCTCACCTCGGAGATCCCCTCTCCCGGCGTCGCGCGCCTCACGATCGACGGGCGCGAAATCGAGCTCGTCGTGACCGGCCGTTCGACCCTCGTGTTCACCGACGAGACCTCCGGCACGGAGAGCGCGGACTGGCGTCAGGTGGAGGCGCGGATCGACGGGGACCGCATCGAGGTGGACCTGAACCGGGCGCTGAACTTCCCCTCGGCCTTCAGCACCTCGGCGACCTGCCCCCGCCCGCCGGAGGGCAACCACCTGCCGGTCCCGGTCCGCGCCGGCGAGCGCCGCGTGGAGCCGACGGACCGCTGAGCGTGCAGGTCAGTGCAGGGCCCGCGGGTCCTGTCGACCCTGCATCCGCGCGTTCGCCGCGGCGATCCAGCGGCGGTGCGCCTCGATGGCGGCGAGGGTGGGGTAGCGCGGTGCATTCCCGGCTCGGACGGTGTCGAACGGGTTCTCCCCGCGGTACAGCATCATGCGATCCGTGGTCGCGAGCGCGGTGATCCGTCGGCCGGCGGGCTCGCGCAGCACGACGACCGCGGCGCCCGTGGTCCAGTAGGAGCTGCTCTGCTCGATCACGGCGACCTGCTCCCACGGGATCCGATGGGTGCGCACGTAGTGGACGATCGTGATCCCCTCGTCGTCGACGAGGAACTGGATCCTGGTGCCCACGAACCAGACCAGGCCGATGAAGAGCACGAGGGACAGGCACAGCAGAAACCCGAGCACCCCGGCGACGGACTCCGTGGTGAGCAGCATGACGCCGCTGCCCAGCACGACGAGGGAGACCGGTAGGAGGACGACGCCCAGCGCGGCCCGGACCCACCAGCTCCTGACGGCGCGATACCCGACCTCGGCCACGCTCCCCCTCCGATGGTGCCCGGATGAACATTGCAGTGCAGATCAGCGGAGGGTGCGGGATTCGAACCCGCGGTACAGGGTCACTGCACAATGGTTTTCAAGACCATCTCATTCGGCCGCTCTGACAACCCTCCCGGTGCCCGAAGGCACCCGCACGAGTCTACCGTCGCCGCCGGGGCCGCCGGCGCTAGGCTGGCCCCACCCGCCCCCACCGACGGAGGAGCCCTGATGCGCGCGATCCTGATCGAGTCCGAGGGCGCCTCCCCGCGCCTCCTGGAGGACGCCGACGAGTCCCTGCTGACCGGCGAGGTGGCGCTCGACGTGGAGTTCTCCTCGCTGAACTACAAGGACGCGATGGCCCTGGCCGGCAAGGGCATCGCCCGCGCCCACCCGCTCATCCCGGGCATCGACCTGGTCGGCACGGTGTCGGAGTCCGGCAACGAGCGCTTCTCCCCCGGCGATGCCGTGGTCCTGAACGGCGACGGGATCGGCGAGTCCCTCCACGGCGGCTTCGCGACCCGCGCCCGCGTGCGCCCGGACGCGCTCGTCCACCTCCCCGCAGCCCTCACCGCGCAGCGCGCCGCCGCGATCGGAACCGCCGGCTTCACCGCGATGCTCGCCGTGCTGCGCCTCGAGGACGCAGGCCTCACCCCGGCCGACGGGGACGTGCTGGTCACCGGCGCCTCCGGCGGCGCCGGCTCGGTCGCGATCGCGCTGCTCGCCGGTCGTGGCCACCGCGTGATCGCCTCGACGGGGCGCGTCGAGGAGCACGGCGAGTACCTGCGCTCCCTCGGCGCCGCCGAGGTCGTGGACCGCCGCGAGCTGTCGGAGGAGCCGGGTCGTCCCCTGCAGTCGCAGCGCTTCGCCGCCGCGGTCGACGGGGTCGGTTCGACGACCCTCGCGAACGTCCTCGCGCAGACCGCATGGGGAGGCACGGTCGCCGCCTTCGGCCTCGCGCAGGGACCGGACCTGCCCACGACGGTGCTGCCGTTCATCCTGCGCGGCGTCACCCTCGCCGGCATCAACTCCGTCGAGTGCCCGCTGCCGCTGCGCGAGCGGGCCTGGGCGGCGCTGGCGAGCGAGCTCGACCTGGCCCTGCTGGACTCGATGACGGCCACCATCGGCCTCGCCGACGCGATCCCCGCCGCGCAGCAGGTGCTGGCCGGGCAGGTCCGCGGCCGCACCGTCGTCGAGGTGGGACGATGACGGCGAGCCCGGACACGGAGAACCCGACGACCGAGAAGAGGACCATGCGCGCGATCACCATCGTCGGCCCCGGCGAGCTCGAGCTCGCCGAGCTGCCCGAACCCACGCCCGGCCCCGGCGAGGTGCTGGTCGACGTCGTCGCCGCGGGCGTGAACCGCGCCGACCTGGCGCAGGCCGCAGGGAAGTACCCGCCGCCGCCCGGCGCCTCCGAGCTGCCGGGCCTCGAGGTCTCCGGCCGCCGACGGGACACCGGCGAGGAGGTCGTCGCCCTGCTCGCCGGCGGCGGCTACGCCGAGGTCGTCGCGGTCCCCAAGGCGCAGCTGCTCCCGGCTCCGGAGGGCATGGGCCTGATCGACGCGGCCGGGGTGGTCGAGGCCGCCGCGACGGTCGTGTCGAACCTGGTGCTCGAGGCGGGGATGCGCGAGGGCGAGACAGTCCTGGTCCACGGCGGCACGGGCGGCATCGGCACGGTCGCCATCCAGCTCGCGAAGGCCATGGACGCCCGGGTGCTCACCACCGTCGGCAGCGACGACGCACTGCCGATCGTCGCCCAGCTCGGCGCCGAGCAGGCGTGGAACCGCCGGATCATCGACCTGCCCGCCGCGGTGCGTGAGGCGGGCGGCGCGGACGTGATCCTCGACGTCGTCGGCGGCTCGGCGCTGGCCGACAACGTCGCGATGCTCAACGAGGGCGGTCGCCTGGTGATCATCGGGACGCTCGGCGGTGCGAGCGGCGAGCTGCCGATCGGGCAGCTGATGGCCAAGCGCGCCCGCGTGATCGGCTCGACCCTGCGCTCGCGCCCGGTGGAGAACAAGGCTGCGATCCTCGAGGCGACCCGCTACCTGGCTTGGCCGCTGCTGGCGTCCGGGGAGCTGCAGATCCCGATCCACGAGCGGCTCCCGTTGGCCGAGGCCGCTCGCGCCCACGAGATCCTCCGCACCGGAGGCCACCTGGGCAAGGTGATCCTCGAGGTCGCTCCCCCGTCGGGCGAAAACCGCCGGGGACGCCGCCGGAAGGCGTGATCCAGGGAAAGGTCACGGAACGGTGAACGGGGCGAATCGGACTTGTCCGATTCGCCCCGTTCGCGGAGTCTGGCCGCACCCACCCATCATGCGGGACGGACCTCGGTCCGGATCGGGCATCGCGGCCTCGCAAGGCCCGATCGCCCGCCGGCCGAGGAGCTCCCATGCCCCGTTCCGCCCACGATCTCGCCTCCGTCGACCGCTTCACCCCGGTGAGCCGCCGCGCCGCGGCCACCGACAGGTTCTCCCCCGTGATGATCCTGCTGACGCTGCTGGCGACGGCCGGATGCCTCGCCTACGGGGTGTTCCTCCTCCAGCCCTCGCACCGCGGCGACCTGATCCCCTGGCTGCTGGTCATCGTGTCCGAGGCGATCCTCGTGCTCCATGCGCTGTGCGCCATGTGGACCGTGCTCGCCGGCACCCGGGACGTGCGCGACCACGAGTACTGGCGGGCACGGGACGAGCTGTACTCGCTCTCGCGGCTGTCCTCCCTCCCCCAGCGCGGGGACCCCTCCCGCTGGCCCCTGCAACTGAATGGGCGGCGGGTCGACGTGGACGTGCTGATCACCGTGTACGGCGAACCGCTCGAGGTCATCCGCCGCACCGCGACCGCCGCGATGGCGATCCGCGGCCGTCACGAGGTGTGGATCCTCGACGACGGGCGCAGCGACGAGGTGCGGGCACTCGCGGCGCAGATCGGCTGCCGGTACGTGCGCCGCCTCAGCAGCGGCGGCGCGAAGGCAGGGAACGTCAACCACGCCCTCACCCTCGCCAAGAGCGAGTTCTTCGTAGTCCTCGATGCAGACTTCGTGCCCCTGCCCGGCCTGCTCGAGGAGACGCTGCCCTTCTTCACCAACGAGACGGTCGCCTTCGTGCAGACCCCGCAGACCTACGGCAACCTCCACAACGTCATCTCCCGCGGCGCGGGGTACATGCAGGCGATGTTCTACCGGTTCATCCAGCCGGGCCGGAACCACTTCAACGCCGCGTTCTGCGTAGGCACCAACGTGGTCTTCCGTCGGCGGGCGATCGACGACATCGGCGGGATGGTCACGGACTCGAAGTCCGAGGACGTGTGGACCTCCCTGACGCTCCACGAGCGCGGCTGGCGCTCGATCTTCCTGCCCACGACCCTCGCGATCGGCGACGCGCCCGACACGATCGTCGCGTACTCGAAGCAGCAGCTGCGCTGGGCGACCGGCGGGTTCGAGATCCTGCTGCAGGCCAATCCGCTGAGCCCGCGGCGGCGCCTGAGCCTGGACCAGCGGCTGATGTACTTCATCACCGCCACCCACTACCTCACCGGCATCGTGCCGGGTGTGCTGCTGATGGTCCCGGCGCTCGAGGTGTTCTTCGACCTGCGCCCGGTGTCGATGGACGTGGGCTGGGGCACCTGGGTGGTGTTCTACGGCGGCTTCTACGTGCTGCAGATCGTGCTGGCCTTCTTCACGCTCGGCTCCTTCCGCTGGGAGGTGCTGACCCTCGCCGCATGCTCCTTCCCGATCTACACGAAGGCGCTGGTGAACGCCGTGACCGGCCGTGACCAGGCGTGGTCGGTGACGGGCGCGCAGAAGCAGGTCTCCCCCTTCACGGTGATGGGCCCGCAGGTGTGCATGCTCGTGTTCCTCCTGTGCACCACCGCGGTCGGGATCTGGCGCGACACGATGCTTGGCCGGCCCTCGATCGCGACGCTCTGGTGCGCGGTGAACTCCGCGGTGCTGCTGATCCTCGTGGTCGTCGCGCTCGGCGAGATCCGCGCGGCCCGCACCGGCTCCCTCGCCGCCCATGCCGACCGCGCGAAGGCGCTCGCGACCTCCGCGGCGCTCGCCGCCCCGATCCCGCTGTCCACCCCGGCGGACGCCGTCGCGGCCCGTCACTCCCGCACCCGACTGATGAGGACCACGTCATGACCTGGATCGCCCGCCTCCGCCTGCTGACCTCCGTCCTGCTCGTCCTCGCCCTCGCCGCGGGGCTGAGCCTCGTGTTCAACCAGCGCCAGCGCCAGAGCGCCTCCGTGAGCGCCGCGATCGTCCAGCCCCGCTACGCGATCGCGGCGGTGGCCCCCGGGGTCGTGATCGACATGGCCGTGGCCCTCGGGGACGAGGTCTCCGCCGGGGACGTGCTGTTCACGATGACCAGCGTCGAGCTGCAGCAGGACGCGGTGCACGGCCTGGCCGCCAGTTCGAACGACGCGATGGACATCGACCCGGTGACCGGGGTGATCGTCTACCGCGCCACCGCCGACGGCCGGGTCACCGAGCTCTCCGCGACCCCCGGCAACTACCTGGGCGCCGGGGCGCCGGTGGCGACGATCGTGCGCTCCAGCCCCCGCGCGGTGGAGGCGCAGTTCCTGCTCACCTCCCGGGACTACGGACGGCTCGAGGAGGGCGCGCGCGCCGAGATCCTCCTGCCGGACGACCGCACCGTGATCGGCGACGTCGTCTCCGCCTCGGTCGTCACCGAGAACGGCAAGGCGGTCAGCCGAGCGCTGATCACGAGTGAGGAGCTCGAGGGCGAGGACCTGGACCTCATCGCGACCGACGGCGCGCCGGTGTCGGTGCGGGTCGAGCTCACCGACGACGGCGTTCTCGCCGGCCCGACCGATGCGCTGATGGACTTCCTGCGCAGCGTGGGTCTGCGATGAGGCCCGCGCGCCGCACGCTGCTGGCCGGTCTGCCACTCGGGCTGCTGGCCGCGGGAATGACAGGATGCACGGACCGCGGCGCGGCCTCCGCGCCGGGCAGCCCCGCCTTCACCGCTGAGGAGGTCGACGCGTCGATGACCGCGCTGCCCCCGCTCCCCGAGCCCGCGGACCTGCGTGCTGTGCGCCTCGGCGAGGGTCTGGTCCCGCCGACGAACCGGTGGTTCTCCGGCCTCGTCTTCGGCGAGGAGCCCCAGCCGGTGCACCCGCTGCCGCTGTCCTTCGCGCTCGTGGACGGCGGGTTCACCCTCGGCCTGCCCGCCGTGGTCACCTCGGAGCGGACGCTCATGGGCGGCAATGCCCCGGAGCTCGGGGTCGCGGTCGACGGGGCGGAGTCCGCGCTGGTCACGGCCTACGACGAGGCTTCGGTGACCATGACCCTGCGCGACGGGTCGGGCGGCGCTCTCGCGACCGTCACGATCGCCGAGGGCTGGCCCTGCGTCGCCCTGCGCGCGAGCGCGAACCTGGAGCTCACCCTCTCGGCTCCCTTCGTGGGCGAGGACCCGCCCACCCTCGCCGTCGGCCCCCACACCTACGCCCTCACCCTCGAGGACGGGACGCTCGACGGCGCTCGATGCCACGTCGCCTCCGGCGGCACGGCGACCTTCCTCGCCCTCCCGGAGGGCGCCGACGCCGCACACCTCGCCCTCCTCGCCGTGCCGGTGGAGAGCACCGCGCTCGCCCGCTCCCTCACCGAGGACGCGGCCACGACGACCCTCACCTACACCACCGCCGGGAACGGGCCGACGGCCATCGCCGCGATGCCGCACCACGGCGCGGACCCGTCGGCCGGCGACGTGCTCGGCACGTACCCGAGCGTCTACGGCACCCTCGTGCTTCGCGAGGCGACCGAGCTCACCTGGTCCGCGCCGCGGCGCGAGGCCCGTGCGGCACTGGATCTCTCGGGCCTGGACGATGCGCAGCGCGAGGAGCTCGCCGCACAGGTCGCGCTCGACGTCCCCGCCCTGCTCGACTACCCGGCCGACACCTACTTCGGCGGGAAGGCCCTGCACCGCGACGCGCAGCTCCTCGCGATCGCGGAGCAGGTCGGGGCCGAGGGGCCCGCCGCCGTCCTCCGCGAGCGGGTCCTCACCCAGCTGCGCCGCTGGACGGAGGTGGGTGCGGCGGCGGAGCGCGACGCCTTCTGCTTCGCGTACGACGCCACGAACCGGGGAGTCGTGGGTCTGACCCCGTCGTTCGGCTCCGAGGAGTTCAACGACCACCACTTCCACTACGGCTACTTCCTGTATGCCGCGGGCACCCTCGCCGCGGACGATCCGGAGCTCGCGGAGGAGGTCGCACCGGTGATCGACGCCCTCGCCGCCGACATCGCGAGCGACGCGGCGACGGACATGCTGCCGGTGCGGCGGGTGTTCGACGCCTACGCCTCGCATTCGTGGGCGTCGGGCACCTCCCCCTTCGCCGACGGCAACAACCAGGAGTCCAGCTCGGAGGCGACCACCGCCTGGGCGGGTCTGCAGCTGTGGGCGCGGGCACGCGGGAACGCCGAGCTCGAGGAGCTGGCGGCCTGGCTGCTGGCCCATGAGGCCCTCGCGGCGCGCACCTACTGGACCGACTTCGATGCCGCGGACCCGGTCTACGACGGCTTCGCGCATCAGGTGCTGCCGCTGCAGTTCGGCGGCAAGCGCGACTATGCCACGTGGTTCTCCGCGGAGCCCGCGGCGGCGCTCGCGATCCTGGTGCTGCCCCTGTCGCCGAGCTCGGACCACCTGGCCGACGACCCGGAGCGGGTGCGGCGGAACGTCGCCGAGGGCACGGCGTCGGGCGGGTTCGATCAGCAGTACGGGGACTGGCTGCTCATGTACTCCGCGCTCGGCGGGGACGAGGAGCGGGACGCGGCGCTCGAGGCGGCGCGGGACCTGGCCGACGAGCACCTGGACGACGGGAACACCCACAGCTACCTGCTGGCGTGGCTCATGACGAGGTGACGTCAGGAGGGGTCAGCCGAGCACGCCCTCGAGCACCAGCACGGTCCCATCCTCGTAGATCGAGTCGGTGACCACGTCCGCGACGTCCTTCACGCCCTGCGGCGCCTGCCCCATCGCGACCCCGACCTCGGCCCAGGCGAGCATCTCGGTGTCGTTGAAGCCGTCGCCGACGGCGACGGTCGCGCGCCGCTCGATGCCGAGCCGGTCGCGGATCACCTCGAGGGCGCTGGCCTTGGAGATGCCGGGCGCGGCCATGTCCAGCCAGGCGGTCCACCCGATCGAGTACTCGACGCCGTGCACCCCGGACTCGGCGATGACCTTCGAGAACTCCTGCGGGGAGAGGTCGGGGACGTGGACGACCACGCGCACCGCCTCGAGCTCCATCAGGTCCTCGAGCGCGGTCTCGGTCGCCTCGACGCCGAAGCTCGCGTCCTGGAAGCCGGTGGTCGAGTGGAAGCCGCCGTCGGCCGTCTCGACCGCGTAGTGCGCGTCGGGGGCGACCTCGCGCAGGGTGCGCAGGGCGTGGCCGGGCTGGAAGGAGCGGGTGTCGACGATGTGGTGCCCGCCCTCGGCCTCGGGGTCCATCTCGACGGTGACCGCGCCGTTGGAGCAGACCGCGTAGCCGCGCGTGATCCCGGCGGCCTCGACGATCGGGAGGGTCGCGCCGAGGGAGCGGCCGGTGGCGATGACGACGGTGTGCGTGCTCGCGGCGCCGCGCAGCGCGTCCCGCATCTCGGGGGTCATCCGCCCGTCGTGGTCGACGAGGGTGCCGTCGACGTCGAGGCCGATCAGCAGCGCCTTCCCGTCGAGCCGGTCGAGGTGCTCGGCCAGGCGCTCCCGCGCGGCGATCCGGTCGGTGGTCGTGGTGGAGGCGCTCATGCGCGGCAGTGTGCCATCGGCCGCCGACGAACGGGTGAACCGACGGTGACGAAGAGCCGCGCGCAGTCGCTGGAGGGGGCGGGGGAAGGGCATCTCAGGCAGCGCCGCCCGCGATCTCGAAGACCTCGCGCCCGCCGAGATAGGGCCGCAGCCCCTCGGGCACGACGACGGAGCCGTCGGCCTGCTGGTGGTTCTCGAGGATCGCGGCGATGAAGCGGGTGGTGCCGAGGGTGCCGTTGAGGGTGGCGACGGGGCGCAGGCCGTCCTCGGTGCGCTCGCGGATGTTCAGCCGTCGCGCCTGGAACTGGGTGGTGTTCGAGGTGGAGGTCAGCTCGCGGTAGGTGTCCTGGCTGGGCATCCACGCCTCGCAGTCGTACTTGCGGGCGGCGGAGGTGCCGAGGTCGCCGGCGGCGGTGTCGATGATGCGGTAGGGCACGTCGATCCGCGTCATCATCTCCCGCTCCCAGTCCAGCAGCCGCTCGTGCTCCTCGTAGGAGTCCTCGATGCGGCAGTAGGAGAACATCTCGACCTTGTGGAACTGGTGCACGCGGATGATGCCGCGGGTGTCCTTGCCGTAGCTGCCGGCCTCGCGGCGGTAGCAGGCGCTCCAGCCGGCGTAGCGGATCGGACCGTCGGAGAGGTCGAGGATCTCGTCCTTGTGGTAGCCCGCCAGCGCCACCTCGGAGGTTCCGACGAGATAGAGGTCGTCGCCCTTGTCGAGGTGGTACACCTCGTCGGCGTGCTCGCCGAGGAAGCCGGTGCCCTCCATCGCCTCGGGCAGCACCAGGGTGGGCGTGATCATCGGGGTGAACCCGGCCTTCGTGGCCTGGTCGATCGCGGAGTTCAGGATCGCGAGCTCGAGCTGCGCGCCCACGCCGCGCAGGAAGTAGAAGCGGGCGCCGGAGACCTTCGCGCCGCGGGCCATGTCGATCGCCTTCAGGCCCTCGGCGATCTCGAGGTGGTCCTTGATCTCGAAGTCGAAGCTCGGGGTCTCGCCGACGGTCTCTCGGAGCACGAAGTCCTCCTCGAGGCCCTCGGGTGCGCCCTCGGCGAGGTTCGGGATCTCGCGCAGGGCCGCATCGCGGACGGCGAGCGCCTCGCCGGACTCGGCCTCGAGCCGCTTCACGTCGGCGGCGAGCTGCTTGACCTCGGCCAGCAGCGCCTGCTTCTCCTCGCCGGTGGCCTGCGAGACTTTCTTGCCGAAGGCCTTCTGCTCGGCGCGCGCCGACTCGAAGGCGGAGGTGGCCTCGCGCCAGCGGGAGTCGGCCTCGAGCACCGCATCGACGGTGGAGGCGTCGCGCCTCCGGGCCCGCTGGGCCGCTCGGACGACGTCGGGATTGTCTCGCAGGAGCCGCAGATCGATCATTGGTCCAGGGTACCTGCGTGCGCGGGCCTATCGCGGCGTGGCCGCGCCGCTACTGTGGGCACATGGATCTGACCCTGCTGCTGCTGAGCATCGCCTCGGTGGTCACCACGATCATCGCCGTCGTCCTGCTGGTCGTGATGCTGCGACGCCTCGGCCGGCACCGCCGCGAGCTCTCCGCGCTGAAGTCCGAGAGCGCAGCCCGGGCGGAGGCGCACGAGAATCCGGACGACGGCGAGGACGCGGAGGCCGCCGACCGCCTGCGCCGCATCGCCGTGGTCCTGAACCCCTCGAAGTTCGAGGGCACCGACGACTTCCGCCGACGGATCTCCGAGGTCGTCGAGCGGGTCGAGGGCGCGGAGGTCGAGTTCTACGAGACCACGATCGACGACCCGGGGCGCGGGCAGACGGAGCGGGCGGT
This sequence comes from Brachybacterium sp. AG952, assembly GCF_004362645.1. Classification (NCBI taxonomy): domain Bacteria; kingdom Bacillati; phylum Actinomycetota; class Actinomycetes; order Micrococcales; family Dermabacteraceae; genus Brachybacterium; species Brachybacterium sp. AG952. Next base: position 445,267 of record NZ_SNXV01000002.1, read on the forward strand.
CGCCGACGGCGCGGACCTGGTCATGGCCGCGGGCGGAGACGGGACCGTACGGATGGTCGCCTCCGTGCTCGCCGGCACCGAGACGCGCATGGGCATCATCCCCTCCGGCACCGGCAACCTCCTGGCCCGCAACGTCGACATCCCCCTGGAGGACCCGGCCGCGGCGATGGTCGCGGCGCTGACCGGAACCGACCACCAGGTCGACGTCGGCTGGCTGCGCTATGGGGACTCCCCCGCGGCGGCGCAGTCCGCGCCGAAGCAGATCTTCCTGGTGATCGCGGGCTTCGGCGCCGACGCCGAGATGATCGGCTACACCGACCCGCGGATGAAGAAGCGCATCGGCTGGGTCGCCTACGTCTTCGGCGGGGTCCGCACGATCCTCGGCCGCTCGGTCGACGTCGTCGTCGAGCTGCCCGACCGCACCCGCCACGCCCACAAGGCCCGCACCGTGCTGCTGGGCAACGTCGGCAAGCTGCCCGGCGGCTTCGTGCTGATGCCGGATGCGACGATCGACAACGGCCGCCTCGAGGTGGTCGTCGCCGGCTGGCGCGGCGCGGCGGGCTTCAGCCAGGTCGCCACCCAGGTGATCAACCCGAAGCTGGTCCCGAAGGTGGGACCGAAGCTCTCCACGATGGAGCGCTACCTGACCACCGGCATCCGGGTGACGACCGCGAAGGCGCAGCCGGTCCAGCTAGATGGGGACACCGACATCGAGGCGACGCACCTGATCGCGACCGTCGATCCCGGCGTGCTGCGGCTGCGAGTCCCGGAGAGCACGGAGCCTTCCCGGCCGTGACCAGCGGGTAAGGGTCCCGGAGGTCTTCGATTACCTCGGTGGCGCGGCGAGGCTCGCCCCATGGGCAACGAGACCCCCCGCCTCCCCCGTTCGACTCGTCCGGTGCGCCCCTCCCGTCGCCGGCTGCTCGGCTCCGCCGCTCTCACCGGCGGCTTCGCCGCGGTGCTCGCCGCCGCCGGGAGCAGCAGGGCCGAGACCCCCGCAGCCCCCACCGATCCCGTCGACCGTCCCGCCGCCGGAGCCGACGCCGCACACGGCACCCCCTGGTCACCCGAGGAGTTCGGCGCCGTCGGCGACGGCCGGACGGACGACACCGACGCGCTGCAGGCCGCGATCGACGCGGTGCGCGACGCGGGCTCCGGCACCGTCGAGCTCCGCGAGGGCGCCGTCTATGTCGTCTCCAGCGTCGACATCCAGCACGGCCTGACCCTGGAGGGCAACGGCGCGCGGATCCTCCGCCCGCCGCACCATCCCCAGGGCGTGCGCACCCTCACCACGCAGCACCGCCCCGCCCGGACCGCCGAGGAGCACGCGAGCGCGATCGTGCTGCGCGACCTCACCGTCGACGGCGCGATCCACGAGCAGGGCGCGTTCCGCGGCTACGAGCAGGAGCAGTCCTCCCTGATCTTCCTCAACGGGCAGAGGGACGGCCCGTACCGCCAGGTGGTGCGGATCAGCGGGGTCACGGTGCAGAACTCGGTCTCCGACGGCATCCACCTGTGGACGGCGACGGACGCGACGATCACGGACCTGCGCGGCGTGGACTGCTTCCGCGGCGGCCTCACCATCACCGGCGGCGACAACCGCGTGCGCGTGGACGGCTACCGCGGCTCGGGCGAGTTCACCGGTGCGCACATCGACATCGAGCTCGACACGCTCTCCAACGGACGCTTCCACGGCGACTTCGAGATCCGCGACGCGATCGTCGAGGACGGCCCGCACACGCGCCCCACCGACATCGAGTGCGGGGACGGAGGGCGAGCGGTGCTCGAGAACTGCGCCTTCCGCTCCGGCTTCACGACGGCGACGAGGGGCTCGTCCCCCGCGTGGTCCATCGCGGGGACGACGTCGTCTTCACCCGCTGCGACTTCCGCGCGCACGGCACCCGCGTCGGCACCCCGAGGTCGGAGATCCTCGCCGGCGTGCGGATCCAGCAGACCTACTCCTTCGACGCCGCGGCGCTGTTCAACCCACGCAAGATCGTCTTCGACCGGTGCACCTTCTCCCCCGCCCCCGCGGAGGGCACCAACGACGGCGGCGAGCCGGTGGTCGGCGTGTGGGTCGCGGGGTCCCGCCCGTCCGACGGGCAGGTCGTGGTCCGGGACTGCTCCTTCGGGCAGGGGCTCGACCACGCGGTGGACCTCACCCTGGGCGGGCGCCTCGTGCTCGAGGGCACCAACCGGATCGACTCGCGGATCGGGTTCCGCGTGGGCAGCCTCCCGCCCGGGGACTCCCGCCACCGGATCGAGGAGAACGGCTCCCTGACACCTGGCGAGCACACCGTCGAGATGTGGCAGCGCGGCGGCTGAGGCTGAGAGCGGCCGGCGAGATCCTGGGAACGGCACCGTCCCCGTCAGCGTCACTTTCTCAGGCGTCGGGGTCCTCTAGCCGCGTGCCCTGCTCCGGATCCCACACGAGCCGCGTGCGCGGACCCCACCAGGCCCCTGCTCCGTGCGCCAGGAACTCGAAACCCGAGGGCGCGCCCCGCACGGCGGTGCCGTCCCGATGGAAGACGAAGAGGACCTCCTGCGTGGAGTAGCGCTCGCCGGTCTCGACGGTCACCCCCGACTCTTCGTTGATCGTCGTCGCGGGCGTGCCGATCGTGTAGACCGCGAAGCGGTCCCAGTCGAATTCCTCCTCAGTGGCCGAGGCGACGTCACGCGGCTCATGGTCCTCGCCGACCGCGATGACGGCATCGGTGAGACCGCTGCTCGCGGCCACCTCGATCTCCCGACGGCGCCCGGGCAGGAGCCCACAGCCGCCGAGGACCAGGCCGACCCCCGAGAAGACGGCGACGGCCGCGAGATCACGTCGCGAACTGCGGCGCTGCAGCACTGCCACCGTTCCGCTCACTCCCGCAGCTTGCCGCTGCGGGCGAGCTCCGGGTCGGTGCAGGAGGAGAGGTCGAAGCAGCAGGGGCGGCGCGAGCCGTTGCGGAGCTTGTCGATGGAGACGTCGACCCTCTTCGCGCGGGTGCTCTCGCTGCGGGTCGCACCGATCCAGCGCACCCACTCCCAGCGCGCCATCGGGGTGAGCGACGGCCAGGTCTCGGCGAGGTCGTCGGCGTCATCGAGCGCGGCGGCGAGGTCGGCGGGGACCTCCGGCTCTGGCCAGTCCTTCGTGGTGGTGAGGGTGAACTCGACGGTGCTGCCCTCGCTCGCGCCGAGAGCGCCGACGATCTCCGCGTCGAGGTCGATCCAGTGCCCCTTGCGCCCGTCGGGCTCGACGACCAGGTCGCGCTCGTGTCCGTCGAGGGAGGCGTGCACGGCGACCTGCCCGCGGGAGGGCAGCTGCGCGCTCGCCTCCTCGGGCAGCGGCAGGATCAGCCGCTCGTCGATCGCGCGCACCTGGGCGGTGCCGGTGACGGTGACGGGTGCCTTCGGGGCCATCTCAGATCTCCGTGGTCGGATCGGCGGGGGTGATCATGCCGGTGAGGCGCTCGAGCCAGTCGTGCGCCTCGTCGTAGGCGCCGTCGGCGAAGTCCTCGCGCACCTCGGGCTGCTCGCCGTCGACCCGCGGGTAGGAGCCGAGGTAGTGCACCACCGGGCAGAGCCGGTGCAGGGAGCGCAGCGCCGCGGAGACCCGCCGGTCCTCGATGTGCCCCTCGAGGTCGAGGGAGAAGGAGTACCGGCCCAGGAAGTCGCCGACGGGCCGGGACTCGATGCGGGACATGTTCACGCCGTTGGAGCCGAGGATCTCGAGCGCCTCGAGCAGGGCGCCGGAGCGGTTGTGCGGCAGCTGGATCACGACGGTCGTCTTGTCCGAGCCGGTGCGGGCGGGGATCCGGCCCTCGCGGGTGACGAGCACGAAGCGGGTGATCGCGCCGGCGTGGTCCTCGATCCCCTCGGCGAGGACGGTGAGGCCGAAGTGTGCCGCGGCCAGCGGCGAGCAGACCGCGGCGCGGCCCCAGGCCTCGTCCTCGCTCATGCTCGCCAGGTCGCGGGCCGCGGCGGCGGTCGAGGAGGCGGCGGCGATGTTCGCGCCGGGCACCTTGCTGCGCAGCCATCCCTGCACCTGCGCCTGGGCGTGCGGGTGGGAGGAGACGGTGGTCAGCTGCTCGAGCGCGGTCTGCTCGCGCGCGGCGAGCACGAAGGTGATCTGCACGGTCTGCTCGGCGACGATCGTGATGGAGTCGGTCGCGGCGAGCACGTCGAGGGTCCCGGAGACGCCGCCCTCGACGGAGTTCTCGATCGGGGCCATGAGCGCGTCGATGTCCCCGGCGATTAGGTCGGTGGTGGCGGTGGCGACCGAGGCGAAGGGCACCAGCTCGGGCTCCGTGGCCCGGAACTCCTCGGGGATCTCCGTGAGCGCCTGGAGGAGTGCCTGGTGGGTGAAGGTCGTCTCGGGACCGAGGAATCCGTACCGCATGGGGGAAGGGTACTCGGCGCCCCGAGCGCGCCGCGGCTTGTGTCAGCGCCGCACGGGCCGTTCACCGTCGCCGATCCAGTAGCGGCGCTTCCCGTCGCGGATGTCCTCGAGGGAGCCGCCCGCGCCCTCGATGGTGCGGCGCGAGGCGGTGTTGTCGGTGTCGCAGGTGACCAGCACAGGGTCGATGCCGAGCGCGGCCGCGATCTCCAGACCCTGCGCGAGGGCGGCGGTGGCGACGCCCCTGCGGCGAGCACCGGGGCGGACGGAGTAGCCGATGTGTCCTCCCACCTCGAGGAGGAAGGGCGTGAGCTGGTGGCGGACGGCGAGGAAGCCGAGCACCTGCCCGGTTCCGGGCTCTCGGATCCAGCGGCTCGTGCAGTGGACCCAGCCGTCGGCGAGCTCCGTGGAGGGGTCCTCCTCCGCCAGGCGCCGGGCGATGAACTCGCTGAGCTCGTCGTCGGTCCGCGGCGTGCGGGAGGGGTCGGTGATGCCGGATCCGTCCACGGCAGTCCCGGCGAAGTCGGCGAGGCAGTCCGAGACCTCGTCGCGCAGGGCGAGGGTCGGTGGCACGAGCTCGATGTCCATGGGCATCGGATGATCGTACGGGCTCAGAAGGGCGGGTCCTGTTCCCAGCGCTGCCTGCTCTCGTCCTCGGGGTCGCGCGGTGGGTCGTGCAGGGGGTCCGCCGGTCCCCATTCCTGCAGGATCCGGTCGATCTCGCCGATCGCCTGCATCTGGTCGAGGTCCCGGTGCCAGCAGAACTCCTCCCACGACTCCATGAGCGCCTTCGCGTGGTAGGGCGCGGCGAGGTCACCACGGGGTGCGACGCGGGTGGTGATCAGGGCCGGGGAGCCGACCGTCCAGGTGGTGGCGCCGTCGGGCTCGCGCACGGGATCGATGCGCCCGGCGGTCTTCAGATCGTGGTGCCTCCAGTCGAGGCGGTGGAGGTTGTGGAGGCTGGTCGGTCCGCCGCGGGCGGGATCGGCGTGGTCGAACTCCTCGATGTGGTCGTTCTCGGCGTCGTCGGTGGTGGTGTGCGTGCAGCAGGGGGCGGCGCAGCGCGGGTGCAGGAGCCGCAGATGCTCCACCTGCTCGGCGGAGGGGCGGTAGCGCTCGGCGGGCAGCGGGAGGAATCCGCCGTCCGCGGGGTCGGCGAGGACGCGGTGCCAGACGGGCTCGGCGGCGGCGAGGTCGCGGGCCATCTGCGCGGGCAGCGGGTGGATCCCGTCGTACAGGGCCGGAGTGTCGCTGAGACCCATCAGGGTGAGCACGGGGACGACGACGTTTACGCGGTGCCGCGGCGCGGGGATCTCGACCCCGTCGGTGTCGAGCTCGGTGCGCAGGAGGGTCGCATAGCGCAGCGCCGCCTGGCTCATGGCCTTTCCGTCGCGGGCCACGTCCCCGTCGAGGTCGAAGGGGATCGGCTCGCCCTGTTCGAGGGCGCGGCGCTGCCGGGCCTGGACGGTCTTCGCAGAGCGGTCGAGGCGCCGGGCGAGGTCGAGGATCTTGGGGATCGGGCCGGTGATGCGCAGGCAGGCGGTGCCGTCGTCGTGCAGGGAGTTCTCGAGGGACACGTCGCGCAGCGACTCGGGCCGCGGGGCGCTCATCTCGCGGTCGAACCAGGAGCGCAGCTGGCGCAGCTCGTCACGGAAGCGGTCCGCAGGCACGGAGGCGAGATCCCAGGAGGCGACGATCTCGTCGACCTGGGCGCGCTGGACGGCGGTGAGGTCGCGGACCGCCTTCAGCATGCGCGTGTGCCATTCGACGGGCATGTCCCCGGCGGCGAGTCGTTCGAAGGTCGCGAGCATCTCGGTCACGGCGGTGTGCGCGTCCGCGATCCGATAGGAGGCGATCGCGGTGGTGGTGCGGGTCGCGATCGCGACGGCGAGGCTGCGCTCCTCGCGGTCGTCGTCGAGGTCGAGGTCCTCGTGGTCGATCCAGAAGGGGGCGAGGTCGGCGAGCCGGCGCGCGTGGCGCCTGGAGTCCTCTCGCTCCTCCTCGAGCAGGCGCGCAATGGTGCGAGCGTCGGCGCCGGTCTCGACGCCGCCGCGGCGCAGGAGGGTGTCCTCGGTGAGCCGTGCCCGTGCCCGCACGCGGGCACGGGGAGGGGCCGTCGCGGTGCGCGGCACAGGGCCACGTGAGGCGGGAGCGCGGGAGGCCGACGGTCCGGCCGACGAGCTGCGCGAGGACCGCGCAGAGGCGGGAGACGGCACGGTGCGGTGGTCCGTCGTGGTCATCGCCCCCACCTCCTCGTGGACTCGTCATCGATGCCGCCGTGCTGGGTGTTCCAGCTGGTCATCACCCTACGGACCCACCCTGACATTCGAAGCGCCCGACCGCCACGGACCGACGGGAGATGTGGAAGCAAGCGGGATGTGGAGGAGAGGTCGAAGCGCTGACCGAGGTCAGCTCTCCCGCAGATCCAGCACCCAGCGCAGCGCCCGACGGGTGCCGTCCGCGGGGTGCGGGACGAGCGCGCCCGTCGGCCGGGCGCCGAGAGTGCGGGCGACGGTCTGCGAGGCGGTGTTGTCCGGGGCGATCAGGAGCACGGCCTCGGACGTCGCCGTCCCGCGCCTTGCAGGCAGGTCCCGCGCCCGGTCGGCCAGTGCCGCCGCCAGAGGCGCGCCGAGACCGCTTCCCCGGGCCTCTGCGAACAGCCAGTAGGTCAGCGCCACCTGGCCCGGTCCGAGTCCTGGCGCGAGGCGGTTCAGCCCTCCCCCGCCGAGCAGCCGGCCGCTGCCCTCCTCGAGCGCGGCGAACTCGACCACCGGACCGTCCTCGCGCCAGCGCGCGCAGCGGGCGAGGAACTCCTCGAGGCGCTCCCGGTCCCAGGGGCGGCCGATGATCTCCCTGGCCAGCGCCTCGTCCTGGCCGGTGAGGATCTCCTCGGCATGCCCCGGGCCCAGGCGCTCGAGGCGGATCCTCACACCAGACCCGGCTCCGGACCGTCCTGCGCGTTCATCGGCTCCCGCCCGCGCTCTCCCCCGCGAGCACCGCCCGCACGGTCGCGAGGATCTCGACGTCGCGGGCGCCGCGGGTGCGGGCCTCGGCGACGGGTCCGGCGAACAGGGAGAGCAGCGCCGCGTCGACGGGTCCGCCGTCCTCGCGCTCGGCGGTCTCGGCCTCCCGTCGGGCGCTCTCCACGGCGCCGGGGGCGATCGTCGTGCCCGCGCCGCGGCGGGTGACGATGATCTGCGCCTCCTCGAGCATCTTGTAGGCGCGGGCGACGGTGCCGGCGGCGAGCCCGAGGTCCGCGGCATGCGCCCGGATGGCGGGGAGCCGGTCGCCGGGCCTGAGCTCGCCGCCGCGCACCTGCTCGACGATCTCGCGGCGGACCTGCTCGTACGGGGGCTGGGGTGAGGGCATGAGGACACGATAGGCGGAGGACGTGGAGGCCCCGTGCACGTCACGGCCGGTGTCGAGGACCGCCCCGTAGCATCGGGTCGTGCCCGCCTCCCCCGCCCGTTCCGCCTCCCTGCCCGTCGTCCGAGCCCTCCGGGTGCTGCTGCTCGCGCTCCTGGCCGCGCTCGCCCTGCTGCCGGGCGCCTCCGCACGGGCCGACGGGGGCGCGGAGGCCGACGCACCCGTGCGCCTGGTGATCGCGACAGCGGGCTTGACCTGGGAGGACATCGACGCGGAGAGCACGCCGACGCTGCAGTGCCTCGCGGACCGCTCCGGCGTGGGCGCCATGAACACCACCTCCACCACCGTCGTCTCCACGAAGCGGCAGGGGCTCGAGACGCTGCACACCGGCTACCGGGGCCTCGCCGAGGAGGCGCCGCGCACCAGCGGCATCCCCACCCCGCCGACGGACCAGTGGGAGCAGCTGCCGGGAGAGGTGACCCGGACCGACGACCCCGCCGCCGTCGCCGGCGCGCTCCAGGACGGGGACGTGGCCGAGCTGATCGCCCCGTCCGTCCCCGACCACGACGACCCCTCCCGCGCCGCCGCCCTCGCCGATCTCGACGGCGCCGTCGCCGCGGCGCTCGAGGACCTCGGCGGCTGTGAGGCCGCGGACCTTCCGCGCACCCTGCTGGTCTCCGTCGCCGCGACCGACCCCGAGCATCCCGAGGAGGTCGAGCGCACCGGCGCGGTCGCCTCCCGCACCGTCGGCCTGCAGGTCGCTATGGACACCGCCCTGCCCGGCCAGGCCCTCACCTCCGGCGCCACCAAGCAGACCGGCGTCGTGATGATCACCGACGTGGTCGCGACCGTGCTCTCCTCCCACGACGCGAGCGCCGACGGGCTGATCCCCGGCCAGCCCTTCCGCGGCACCGACAGCGACGACGCGCAGCAGCTCGCCTGGGACCGGTCGGAGGCGGCGCGGCTGGTGGATGCCGCGACCGTCCCCGCGTTCGGGTCCTGGCTCGCTCTCGGCGTGGTCGGCCTCGTGATCGTGCTGGTCCCGGCGCTCGCCCGACGCCGGCGCCTCGCCGCCGTCGGCCGCGCACTCGCGGCGGTCGCGCCGCTCGCGCTGCCGGTGGGGCTGTGCGCCTCGCTGGTGCCGTGGTGGCGGGCCGACAGTCCGACGCTCGCCCTGGCGGGCGTGGTGTGGGGCGGGTGCGCGCTGCTGTCCGTGCTCGTGCTCGCCGGGCCCTGGCGCCGCAGCCGCTTCGGCCCCGTCGGCGTCTCCGCGGCGCTGGTCGCGGGGATCATCCTGGCCGAGTCCGCGGTCGGGTCGCGACTGCAGCTCTCCTCCCCGCTCGGGGCGCAGCCGATCTCCGGCGGGCGCTTCTACGGGCTCTCCAACCACCTCTTCGGGATGGTGCTGGCCGCGGCGATGATGGCGCTGCTGTGCCTGTTCACGGCGGTGCGCACGCCCCGGGCGCGGGTGCTGTGGACCGTCGGCGTCGGGCTCGCGGTCGCCGCGGTGTGCGTCGCGCCGTCGATGGGTGCGGACTTCGGCTCGGGCCTCGCCACGGTCCCGGCCTTCGGCCTGCTCGCGCTGCTCGTCTCCGGGATCCGGCTGCGGGTGTGGCACGTGCTCGCCCTCGGCATCGGCGGGGCGGCGGCGGTGCTGTCGGTGTCCTTCCTGGACTGGCTGCGCCCGCCCGAGGACCGCACCCACCTGGGGCGCTTCATCGACGAGCTGCTCAGCGGCGAGCTGCTCTCCGTGATCGTGCGCAAGCTCGCCCAGAACATCGCCATGGCCACCGGGTACTGGGCGCTCGCGCTGGTGCTGGTGCTCGCGGTGCTCGCCTCGATCGCGATCCTCATGCCGCGCCGGCTGCGGTGGCGGCGGCTCGCCGCGCTCGATGCGTCCCAGCCCGTCGCGCACCGGGTGCGGATCGCGCTCGTGGTAGGGGCGTGGGTGGGCTACGCCGTCAACGATACCGGGCCGGTGCTGATCGCCGCGATGCTCGGGATCTGGCTCGCGCTGCTGCCGCCGACGCTGCCGGACCCGCTCCCGGCCAGCAGGACGACGGAGCAGCGCGTCTGATCAGCTGTTCTCGGCGTCGACCGCGGCGTGCACGACCAGGGAGGTGTACTCCTCGGGCGTGAGCGGCGCGTTGAGCGAGGCGGGGATCTCCGGCTCCCCCACCTGCAGGTGGGAGGCGATGATGACCGCGTGCGCCGGCTCGAAGCGGCCCTCGACGGGCGCGGCGTCCAGCCGCTCGGCGAGCTGCTCGAGATCGGTGCCGGCGAGATAGACGATGTCGTCGGGCGCGAAGTCGCCCTCGACCTTCAGGGCGCGCAGCAGGCCGTCGAGCTCGGCCGGATCCACATCGCCTAGCGCCCGGGTCTCGTCGTCGGAGAACTCGCCGTCGACGGGGAGGTCCGCGAGGGTGAGACGTCGCTGCTCGGCCAGCTCGGCGTCCGGCTCGTCGAGGTCCGCGAGGCCGGCCCAGACCTTCGCCTCGTCGTGGTCGGCGCCGCCGACGGGGAGGGGTGCGGGGACTCCGGCCGACGGGGCGGCGGGCCGCTCGGGCTGCGGCTCCGCTGCTGCGTCCGCTTCCGTTCCGGGGCCGGTCTTCGTCGTCGGCGCCGTCTCCGGGATGACTGCCGACGGGGTCTCGGGCGGGGCGGCTCCCTGGCTCTCGGACGCCGTCGCCGGGAGGGCTGCGGGCGTCTCCGCCGCCGCGGCGTCCTCCTCCAGCTCCGGGCTCAGGTGGCGCGTGCGGGCGAGCGCGCGCAGCACGTCGCGCAGCTGCGCGGCGCGGTGCAGGCGGCCGCGCAGGTCGTTGCCGGTGGCGCGGTGGTGGAGGTCGGCGGGGATCTCCTTGACCCAGAAGCCGGCGGTCAGCGCGTCGATCGTCAGCGAGGTCTCCACGCCCCAGCCGGGGGCGAGGGGCTGGCAGGCGTCCCAGGTCTCGCGGGTGATGCAGCGGGTGCCGGACAGCGGCTGCGTCGCCTCCCAGCCGGTCGCGCGGAGGATGCCGCGGCGGGCGGTGCGCACCACGACGCCCATCCCGCCGGCGCCCGACTGCGGCGGCAGCAGCGCGATCGCCATGTCGACGCCCTCGCCGAGGACCGCCTCGACCAGCGGCTGCGCCGCCGCCGCGGAGTCACCCATGTCGGCGTCGAGGAACAGCAGAGCGCGCGGCACGGCGGCGCGGTCGTCGATCACGGGCAGCGGGCCGGTGTGGCCGGGCGAGCGGGGCTCGGCGTGCAGCTCCTCGGAGAAGCTCTCCCCGCCGTCGGCCCGCTCGGCGCCCTCCTGGATCGCGACCATCTGCGCGCCGGTCGCCATCGCCGCGGCCTTGCCGCGGTTGGTCTTGTGCCGCACCACCAGGGCGTCGGCCCCCATCGCCACGGCGGAGGTGGCGTCGGACGAGCCGTCGTCGACGACGACCACGAGGTCGACCCCCGGGATCCCCCGGGCCGACGCGATGGTCGTCTCGATCCGCTCCGCCTCGTTCTTGGCGGGGATCACGACGGCGACCCGCTCGGGGCGGTGCGCCGTCAGCGGCCCCGCGGCGCTCATCGCAGCGTCACCTGACGGGCGACGATGCCGCCCCGAGCGCGACGCTCCATCGCGGTGAGCGGCTCGGTGGAGGCCAGCGCCTCCTCGAAGCGGGCGCGGAACGACTCGGCCTCCGCCTCGGCGGCCTCGACCCCGGAGCCCTTCGGCAGGTCCCAGACGGGGATCGACAGGCCCTCGGCGCGGAAGGAGCCGACGTACTTCGCACCCTCGCAGAGCGCGGACTCGCGCCGGGCGTGGAGGCGGGTGACGGCGTCGATGACGCGGTCCTCGTCGGCGTCCAGCACCCAGCGCACGTGCTCCTTGGCTCCGGCGTCGACCCAGTAGGCGTGGGGCAGGCCCTCGACCGGGCGGGTGGGCATGATCGAGTCGTTCGCCTGGGTGATCGCCTGCTCGATCTCGCCGGTGCGCTCGGCGCTCGGGTCGAGCCAGAACTCGAAGGTGTCCTGGACCCGGATCGTGAAGTCGCCGGAGAGGTCCAGCACGTCCTGCAGGCGCGGGGAGTCGTCCTCGAGGGACACGGAGGTGATCGGGCTGCCCGGCTCGAGCGCGACCGCCTGGCGGATCGCCTGGCCGAGGCCGCGGGAGAGGTCGCCGCCGGGGAACGGGGCCTGCACGCCGACGGTGACGGTGCCGTCGGTGCGGCGCACGGCGGGCCAGGCCATCGGCAGGATCGTGGCGAGCTCGACGTCGACCGCGTCGTACTCCTCGGTGGTCCTCGCCGACATGGTCGCCGCGGGGATCAGCTGGCGCATCGCGACCAGGTCCTGCTCGTTCGGGAGGCCCTCGAAGGGGCGACGGACCAGCTCGTTGCGCGAAGGGGAACTCATGGCGGGAAGTCTACCGATCGGGAACGTGCTCCATGACGATCTCGGCCGCGTCCTCGGGGTTCGGGCCGACGACGGCGAAGCCGCAGCGGGAGTAGAGGCGGCGCGCGGGGAGGTTGGTCTCGACCACCTCCAGGCGCAGCGTGCGTCCCGGGTGGTGCGCGGCGAGCCAGTCGAGACCGGCCGTGATCAGGCGCGCGCCGACACCCCTCCCCCGCGCCTCGGGTGCGACCCACATCGAGTAGAGGTGCGCGGGGCCGTCCTCGACCACCACGCGCGCCATCCCGACGGGGGCGCCGTCCACCTCGGCGATCAGGACGGGGCCGGGGCGCGTGAAGTAGCCGCGCCAATAGGCCTCCCCGTCCTGCGTGTCCCGCTCGAGGGCGGCGGCGAGGGTGCTGGCGAAGGCGTCCGGGTCCTCGCGCAGCGCTCTCAGGCGCAGCGCGCGCCAGATCCGCCAGTCCGAGGCGGAGATCTCCCGCACCGTGCTCACGGATGCGTCCCCGCGTCCATCAGCTCCCGCGCGCACTCCTCGAGCTCGCGCGGCTCGACGCCGTCGAGCATGTGGAGGGCGAAGTCGGCGCTGAGCCGCTCGAAGAAGAGCGTGCCGCGCACCGAGTTGCCGTGCAGGTCCAGCTGCGGGGCATAGCTCGCGACCCCGAAGCGGGAGGGCAGGCCCGCGATGATCCCGCCGCCCACCCCGGACTTCGCCGGCAGGCCCACGTCGCTGACCCAGTCGCCGGCGTTGTCGTACATGCCGCAGGTGAGCATCACCGAGAGCACCTGGCGGGCGGCGACGCGGGAGAACACCTCCTGGCCGGTGAGCGGGTTCGTACCGCCGGAGGCGAGGGTCGCGGCCATGACGGCGAGGTCGGTGACGGTCGTGAGCACCGAGCAGCCCTCGATGTAGCCGGCGACCACCTCGATCGCGTCCTCCGTCATCGAGCCGGCGGCGCGCAGCATGTAGGCCAGCGCGTAGTTGCGGTCGGCGCTCTTGAGCTCCTCGCGCCAGGTCACCTCGTGCGGGGCGAGCGGGCGGCCCGCCGCGGCGTCGAGCACCGCGCGCAGCCGCTGCGTGCGCTCCTCCCGGGTGGTGCCGAGCATGGCGTGGGTGCGGATCGCACCGATGTTGACCAGCGGGTTCTTCGGCTTCTTGGTGTACGGGTCGAGGCTGAGGGCGTTGAACTCCTCCCCCGTCGGCTCCTCGTCGACGAGCGATTCGACATACTCCGCGCCGTGCAGGTCGATCGCCGCGCCGTAGGCGAACGCCTTTGAGATGGACTGCATCGGGAAGGCGTGCCCGGTGCCCGAGGCGGTGATCTCGCCGTCGATCGTGCAGACGGCGACGCCCAGGTGATCCTCCCGGGCGCCGGAGAGGAAGGACAGCTCGGGGATGTCGCCATCCTCCTCCGCGCTGCCGGAGATGCCGCGGTCGGGGAGCACCAGGTCGCCGGGGCCGTGTGCATCGGCGACATCGGAGGTCTGCGCGGAGGCGAGGGCCGCGGTGAGCCGGTCGAGGTACGTGGTCAGTGCGCTGGTCACGCCTCGACGGTACCGCCCCCACCGCCCTGAAAGTTCTTGCAGGTTTCGCGGGCTCCCTTGAGCATGCGACCTGGCCCGCTTACGGTGGTCGACGCGTCGGCCGCACAGGAGCGGCAGATGCACTGCAAGTTCTTGCAGGTCGGATGCTCCGCACCGCCTGCCTCTCCCGTCGGCCCCGGTCGACGCTGCTGCCCGGACAGAGGAGTCCCCGCATGTCGATCCAGCCGTCCGCCCGCCCGATGAGAACCCGTCTGCTCGCGATCGCCGGAGCACTGGCGATGGGCACGGCGACGATGCTGGGCACCGCCCCGCTCGTGCACGCCGTCGGCCCCGGGCAGCCGGTGCTCACGGGCTCCCTGCAGGACGAGCTGGGCTGCGGCGAGGACTGGGACCCGGCCTGCGAGGCCACCGCCCTTTCCCCCACCGACACGGCCGGGCAGTGGGAGTCGACCTTCGAGGTGCCTGCCGGGCAGTTCGAGGTCAAGGCCGCGATCGGCGGCGGCTGGGACGAGGCCTACGGCCTGGACGGCGGGGAGGACAACATCCCGCTGGCCGTCGCCGCGCCCGCCGAGATCACCTTCCGCTTCGATGCGGAGACCTCGCGGCTGTCCGTCGCGTTGGCCGAGCAGGGCGGGGAGTACACCGAGGCGGACGACGAGCTCGCCGCAGCCCCCTACCGCCATCCCGGCGGCGGGCAGACCTTCTACTTCGTGCTCACCGACCGCTTCGAGAACGGCGATCCGAGCAATGACACCGGCGGCCTCGAGGGAGACCGCCTCGACCACGGCTTCGACGCCACCGACAAGGGCTTCTACCAGGGCGGGGACATCGCCGGGCTCCACTCGCAGCTCGACTACATCGAGGGCCTGGGGATGAGCGCCATCTGGCTGACCCCGTCCTTCACGAACAACCCCGTGCAGGGCGAGGGCGCCGACGCGAGCGCCGGCTACCACGGCTACTGGATCACCGACTTCACCACCATCGACCCGCATCTGGGCACCAACGAGGAGCTCAAGGCGCTGATCGAGGACGCGCACTCGCGCGGCATCAAGGTGTACTTCGACATCATCACCAACCACACCGCGGACCTCATCGACTACGAGGAGGGCGAGTACGGCTACGTCGACCAGGCCACCGCCCCCTACCTCGACCAGGACGGAAACCCGGTGGACGTCACGGCGCTCGCCCAGTCCCCGGACTTCCCCGCCTTCGATGCGGAGACCTCGTTCCCCTACACCCCGGTCCGCTCGGAGCAGAACCGAGTGATGGTCCCCGAGGCGCTCAACGACGTGACGATGTACCACAACCGCGGCAACTCGACGTGGGAAGGCGAGTCCGTCACCTTCGGCGACTTCGACGGCCTCGACGACCTGATGACCGAAGACCCGCGCGTGGCCGAGACGATGACGGACATCTACACCACCTGGATGGACTTCGGGATCGACGGATTCCGCATCGACACCGTCAAGCACGTCGACTTCGCCTTCTGGCAGACCTTCACCTCCGCCCTGGTCGACCACCAGGCCGCGACCCCGGCCGGGGACCAGTTCTTCACCTTCGGCGAGGTGTACGACGCCGACGCGACGCTGCTGTCCCCCTACGTGCGGGACACCGAGATGGACTCGGTGCTCGACTTCGCCTACCAGGCCTCCGCGACCAACTGGGCCAAGGGCTACACCGCGCAGGGCATGGCCGGGCTGTTCGCCGCCGACGACCACTACACGACCGCCGACTCCTCCGCCGCGGACCTGCCTACCTTCCTGGGCAACCACGACATGGGCCGCATCGGGAACCTGCTCAGCAGCTCCGACCGGCTCGACGAGCGCGCCGCCTTCGCGCACGAGACCATGCTGCTGACCCGCGGCCAGCCCGTCATCTACTACGGCGACGAGCAGGGCTTCGTGGGCGACGGCAACGACAAGGACGCCCGCCAGTCAATGTTCGCAAGCCAGGTGCCGTCCTACCTCGACGACACCCTGATCGACGGCACCCCGTACGGGAGCGGCGAGCACTTCTCGACCGAGGCGCAGCTGTACCCGCTGATCAGCGAGCTCGCGGCACTGCGCGGCGAGACGCCTGCGCTGTCCACGGGCGCGCAGATCGAGCTGTACGCCGAGAACGGCGCCGGCGTCTACGCCTTCTCCCGCGTGGACCGCGACGAGAAGATCGAGCACCTGGTGGCGCTGAACAACGCACCCGAGGAGCGCACCGTCACCCTCACCGCCCTCACCCCGGGGGCGACCTACTCGCCGCTGTACGGCGACCACGCCGCGGTGACCGCCGCGGCCGACGGGACCCTCGAGCTCACGATCCCCTCGCTCGGCGCGGCGGTCCTGGTGGCCGATCAGCCCGTCGCGCCGGCCGGTGACGCGCAGGCGATCGCCCTGGATCTGGCCGACGGCGGGAAGGTCGAGGGACACGCCCCGATCTCCGCGACCGTGGCCCAGGACCGCTGGGCCGAGACCTCCTTCAGCTGGCGGGCGGCCGGTGAGGTGGCGTGGACCCCGCTCGGCACCGCCGAGGACGACACCCCGCGCATCTTCCACGACGTGGCGGACCTGCCCGTCGGCACCCTGATCGAGTACCGCGCCGTCTCCACCGACGCGAGCGGCGAGCGCGTGGCGGACTCCGCGACCGCGGTGGTGGGCGCGGACCTCTCCGCGACCGGTTCCCAGGACGGGGACACCGGCGAGGTCGATGAGCAGTCCGTGACCCTGCCCGGATCGCACAACGCGGCGATGGGCTGCGCGGGCGACTGGCAGCCCGACTGCACCTCCGCCCAGCTGGACCTGGACGCCGACTCCGGCAAGTACACCGGCACCTTCGACGTGCCCGCCGGCGACTACGCCTTCAAGGTCGCCATCGGCGGCAGCTGGGACGAGAACTACGGCGCAGGCGGTGTGCCCGGCGGCGGCGATATCACCTACACCCACGACGGCGGGCCGCTCACCTTCTGGTACGACCCGGTCACGCACGTCGTGCAGAACAGCGCCCAGGGCCCCTTCCTCACCCTCCCCGGCTCGATGAACGCCGCGCTCGGCTGCCCCGAGGACTGGATGCCCGGGTGCATGCGCACCTGGATGCAGGACGCCGACGGCGACGGGATCTACACCTTCTCCACCGGGGACCTGCCCCGCGGGTCCTACGAGGTGAAGGTCGCCCATGGGGGATCGTGGGCGGAGAACTACGGCGTGGACGGCGTGCTCGACGGCGCCAACCACACCTTCTCCACCCAGGACGGAGAGATCGTGACCTTCGAGTACGACCCGGCCACCCATCAGCTGACCATCGAGGCCTCCGATTCGCTGACCGCAGGCTCCGGCAAGCAGCTGGCCCACTTCATCGACACGGACACGATCGCCTGGCCCGCGGACCTCGTGACCGATGCGGAGGCGACGCGCTGGGAGCTGTTCGCCGCGGCCGGCGGCGGGATCTCCGCCTACGGCGACGAGGTCACCGGCGGGCAGAGCCTCGGCGAGCTGACCCTGCGGGACGGCGGCCTCGCCGAGGACGAGCTCGTCGGCCGCGCGCACCTGTCCGGCCACCTCGCCCTCGACCTGCCCGAGCTCGAGCGCGGAGTGCTCGAGAAGGCGCTGCGCGGCCAGCTGGTCGTCGCCCAGCACGGACCGGACGGCCTCGAGGTGCTCACCGGGCTGCAGATCCCCGGCGTGCTCGACGCGCTCTACGCCGAGGCCGCCGCGGAGCAGCAGCTCGGCGCGAGCTGGGAGGACGGCGCGCCGAGCCTCGCGCTGTGGGCGCCGACCGCCCGCTCCGTCACCCTGCAGCTGCACGGCCCGGCGGACGAGGCGACCGCCCCGTCGGACCCCGTGCGGACGTACCCGATGCGGCGCGGCGCGGACGGCGCGTGGACGTTCGAGGGCAGGAAGCACTGGACCGGCCAGGCCTATACGTTCGCGGTCGAGGTGTACGTGCCCGCCCTCGACCAGGTCGTCACCAACGTCGTCACCGACCCGTACTCCGTGGGCCTGACCGTGAACTCGACCCACTCGGTGCTCGTGGACCTGGACGACCCGCGCTGGGCGCCGGAGGTGTGGACCGACACGCCCGCCCCCGAGGTCGCGCAGTTCGCCGACCAGACCATCTACGAGATGCACCTGCGGGACTTCTCCGCCGGCGACGAGGCGCTGCCCGAGGGGATCCGCGGCTCCTACGCCGCCGTCGGCCACCCGGACTCGGCCGGCTCCGCGCGCCTGGCCGAGCTCGCCGAGGCGGGCATGACCACCGTGCACCTGCTGCCCACCTTCGACATCGCCACCATCGAGGAGGACCGCGCCGCACAGCTGCGCCCGGACATCCCCGCCGACGCCGGCCCCGCCTCCCCCGCGCAGCAGGAGGCCGTCGCGGCCGTCGCGGGCGAGGACGCCTACAACTGGGGCTACGACCCGCTGCACTACATGGCGCCCGAGGGCTCGTACGCGACCGAGGGCCACCAGGTCGGCGGCGAGCGCACCCGCGAGTTCCGCGCCATGGTGGGCGAGCTGCACGGCATGGGCCTGCAGGTCGTGCTCGACCAGGTGTACAACCACACCGCCGCGCACGGGCAGTCCGAGCGCTCGGTCCTCGACCGCATCGTCCCCGGCTACTACCAGCGCCTGGACCTCGCCGGCGGCGTCGAGAACTCCACCTGCTGCTCGAACATCGCCACCGAGCACGCGATGGCGCAGAAGCTGATGGTCGACTCGACCGTGACCTGGGCGCGGGACTACGGCGTCGATGGCTTCCGCTTCGACCTCATGGGCCATCACAGCCGCGAGAACATGCTCGCCGTGCGCGAGGCACTGGACGAGCTGACCCTCGAGGCCGACGGCGTGGACGGCAAGGGCATCTACCTCTACGGCGAGGGCTGGGACTTCGGCGAGGTCGCCGGCAACGCCCGCTTCACCCAGGCCACGCAGGGGCAGCTCGGCGGCACCTCGATCGGCACCTTCAACGACCGGCTGCGCGACGCCGTCCACGGCGGCAGCCCCTTCGACACCGACAAGCGCACCTCCCAGGGCTTCGGCAACGGTCTCGCCACCATGCCGAACGGCCACGCCGAGGTGGGCGAGGCCGAGCAGCTGACCGACCTGCGCCACCGCACCGACCTGATCCGACTCGGGATGGCGGGCAACCTCGCCGACTACGAGCTGCTCGGCTCCACCGGCGAGGTGGTGCGCGGCGACCAGCTGGACTACAACGGCGCGCCGGCCGGGTACGCGACACGGCCCGAGGAGACCGTGAACTACGTCGACGCGCACGACAACGAGGCGCTGTACGACATGAACGTGTGGAAGCTGCCGCAGGACGCCCCCATGGACGTGCGCGTGCGGATGAACACGCTCTCGCTCGCGACCGTGGCGCTGGGACAGTCGCCCTCCTTCTGGGCCGGCGGCACCGACCTGATGCGCTCGAAGTCCCTGGACCGCGACAGCTACGACTCCGGCGACCACTTCAACGCCATCGACTGGACCGAGCAGGACAGCGGGTACGCGAACGGCCTGCCGCCCGAGGGCAAGAACGGCGAGGCCTGGGACCTGATGGTGCCGATGCTGGAGGACCCGGCCAAGAACCCCGCCCCCGAGGACATCGCGAGCAGCAGCGAGGCCACCCTGGACCTGCTGCGCCTGCGCTCCTCCACGCCGCTGTTCACCCTCGGCGATGCGGAGCTGATCCGCCAGAAGGTCACCTTCCCGAACGCCGGCCCCGAGGCGACCCCGGGCCTGCTCGTGATGCGGATCGACGACACCGTCGGCCCCGACGTCGACCCCGCCCTCGACGGCGTGGTCACCGTCTTCAACGCCTCCGACGAGCCGCTCACCGAGCAGATCGAGCACATGGCCGGGCTCGGCTACACGCTGCACGAGGTGCAGGCGGACGGCGCCGACGAGGTCGTCAAGGGCGCGAGCTGGGACGCGGAGACCGGGACCGTGAGCGTGCCCGCGCACACCGTCGCCGTGTTCGTCGCCGGGCAGGAGGACGGCAAGCGCACCGGCCCGCCGGCGCACGCCGGGCAGACGGGGAAGCCCGGGCACGCCGGGGAGCAGGGCCCGCCCGCGCACTCGAACGGGAAGGCGAAGGGGCGCGCCGCGGGCGAGGGGTGAGCGGGAGCGCTCAGCCGTCGCAGGCCGAGGGGTCGACGGGCACGCCGGACAGGCGGATCACCGTCTGGCCGGGGACGGAGTACAGCTGGAGGCGTGCGCCGTCGGGGCGTGTCGTGTCGAAGCCGTAGGCGGGGGCGCCGCTGCGGCGGCCCGCGTCGCCCACGGCGTCGAAGCCGTGGGAGGCGAGGACCTCGTCGACGGCCTCGGCGCGTCCGCTCCAGGACGGATCATCCGCCAGGATGCCGAGTCCGGGATCGCGTCATGCGGCGCGGCGGAGCCCGTCGCCATGGACAGCGCTGCAATGAGACGGTCGAGGCACAGGGACAGGGAGGTCGGTGCGCTCGTCACGGACCGACCGTACCTCCCTGCGCCTCGTCCCTCTCATTCCGGCGGGTCGAAGGTCCCGCGGTCGGTGCGGAACGCGCGCCGGCGGGCGTAGGCGTGGACCGCCTCGAGCTGCTCGAACTGGTGCAGTGCCTGCTCGGCGAGCTCGCGGAACCCCTCCTCGTCCAGTCCGAGCTCCTGGGCGTTGTCGGCGAGGGTGAGCCAGCTGCCCCGCTTGCCGATCACCGCGCTGCGCATCAGCTCCGCCTCGAGCACCATCGTCATCGGGGAGCGCGCGACGAGCCGCCCGTTGCTCTTCAGACGGCCCGCATGCTCGCCGAGCCAGGCCGCGGCCTGCCGGTAGCGCCGGCGTCGCAGTCCTAGGTCGTCGATCAGCTGGTGGAGGAAGCGCCGCTCGGCGCGGATCTGCTCGGCGATCGAGGAGAGCACCGGATGGACCGGGGTGTCCACGTAGTCGGCCGCCATCCGGTCGATGCGGGCAGCGCCGGCGGTGGCCCCGGTGAGGTGGTCGGAGAGGTAGAGGCCGAGGAGCCCGGCGTCGATCCGCGGCGAGGGCCCGGCGTCGCCGCCCCCTCCCCCGCCCGCGGCGATCCCGCCGACCGGGAGGCGCGCCCGTCGGCTGTCGCGCGGACGCATCGGCACCGAGCCGGTGCCGCGGCCGTCGGCCATCCCCTCGAGCAGCTCGGAGAGGGCGTCGGCGGCGCTGTGACGGGGCCGCCAGCCCAGCTCGCGCTCGGCACGGCCGTTGTCCATCACGGGCACGTTCATGCCCATGTCCACCCATCCGGGGTCGGCGGCGACCAATCCCGCGCGGTGCCCCGCGGCGAGCGCGGCGCGCACCGCGGGCACGGGCAGCTCGATCGCCCGTCCCGTCCCCACGAGACGGGCCAGGTCCCGCACGTCGAGCACATCGTCCGCGCAGATGTTGAAGGCGCCGGGAACCTTCGCCACGGCCGCGGCGGCGTAGGCCTCGGCGACGTCACGGGCGTGCACCGCCTGGATCCGCAGCCCGCGCGGCAGCGGGAGCAGCGGCGGCCGCCCGGCGCGCAGCAGCTGCACGGGCATCCATCGGCCCAGGAAGTAGCGCTGGATCTCGGAGCCGGCGTCCCCCTGGAAGATCAGCGCGGGGCGCAGGCGGGTGAGCGTCATCTCGGGATGCAGCCGCTCGATCTCGTCGAGAACCTGCTCCTGGGCGACCTTGTCCACGCTGTAGTGGGAGGTGCGCACGCCGTCCGTCGGCCACGACTCGTCACGGACCTCCCGTCCCGGGGACGGAGAGTAGGCACCGACCGACGAGGCGACCACCAGCGTGCCGACTCCCGCCTCCGCGGCGGCCCGGCCCACGTGCGCCGTCCCCTCGACGTTCACCCGGCGCAGGAGGTCCCTGTGCGTGTTGGGCTGGATCAGCCAGGCGAGATGGATGACGGCATCCGCTCCACGCAGCGCCTCGGTGAGCTCGCCGATCGCCTCCTGCGCAGGCGTCTCGCCCCCGACGTCGATCGCGGCCCACTCCGCGCTCGCGTACGGCTCCTCGGTGCGCACGGGGAGACGACGCGCGATTCCGAGGACCGAGGTGACCTCGGGCCGGCGGGCGAGGGCTGCGAGCACCTCGGTCCCGACGTTCCCCGTGGCTCCGATGACGGCGACTCTCATGGCGTGCTCCTCCTCTGCCCACCGAGTACGCGGTGGGGCGATGGCACCTGCGGTCTCGTCCCAACCTAGGTCGCCGGGACCGCGCGGAGAAGGGAAGGGCTCGGACGCCGACCGCTCGGTCTCCTCCCGGACCCTTGTCCGGCCGCGCCGGATCTCGTTGCCACCCCTCTCCCGCCGGGGTACCGTCATCGCACCTGTGGCACGAACGACGACGAGGTGGATCGTGAGCGAGGCAGGATGACCGTCACCGACTGGTCGCCGACGGATTCCGTCTACCAGGCGCAGCTGCGGCGAGCGCACGAGGAGCTGCGCGCGAGCACCGCGCCGGACGCGGCGCCATGGCCGGTGCGCGCCCCGGTGCTGGACTCGTGGCGGCGCTCGCTGGCCGCGCTGCCCGCCGGCACGGGCACCGCAGACGCCGTGCTCGAGGGCGACGAGCTCGCCCGGGCTCGCCGCGCGCATCCCTTCTCCGCGATGCTTCCCCTGCTGCGCTCGCGCCTGATCGAGCCGGCCGTCGACGCGGGGCTCGTGGTCGCGCTCGGCGACGCCGAGGGCCGACTGCTCTGGGTCGAGGGACGCTCCGCCGTGACCTCCCGGGCCGATGCGATGGGCTTCGCCGCCGGCGCCGACTGGTCCGAGTCCGCGATGGGCACCTCCGCCCCCGCGCTCGCCCTCACCACCGGCTCGCCCACCCAGGTGGTGGGCGCGGAGCACTTCCACGAGGCGGTCCATCCGTGGAGCTGCAGCGCCGTGCCGGTGCTGGACCCGTGCACGGGGTCGACGATCGGGGTGCTCGACGTCACCGGCAGCGCGGACGCGGTCGCGCCCCTGGTGCTGCCGCTGCTCCAGGCGACCTCGCGCGCTCTCCAGGCGGAGCTGCGCGCACAGGGCGCGGGACGCGCCCCCGCCGCGCCCGCCCACCTGCTGCTCACCGGACGGCGCACGCCGCAGCTCCTCCTCGGCGAGGGCGTCGTCGAGCTCAGCGGCCGCCACGCCGAGCTGCTGACCCTCCTGCACCTGGCCCCCGACGGGGTGCGCGGGGCCGAGCTCGCCGAGGACCTCCACGGCGGCGCCTCCGCCGAGAGCACCGTCCGCGCCGAGGTGGTGCGCCTGCGGCGCGTGCTCGAGGTGAACGGCGGGCCCGCGATAGCCTCACGCCCCTACCGACTTCAGGGCGAGGTCGACAGCGACCTGCAGCAGACACGGTCCGCCCTCGCGCGCGGCGACCTGGACACGGCGCTCGCGCACTGGAGCGGCGAGCTGCTGCCCGGTTCCGACGCTCCCGCGATCCGCCGTCTGAGCGCCCAGGTGGACGACCATCTGCGAGAGCTCGTGCTCGGGAGCGGCGACGCCGCGCAGCTGTGGGCCTACGCGCAGCGGCCCGAAGCCGCGCACGACCTCGAGGTGCTCATGACGATCCTGCAGATCGCCCCGGCCGACGCCTCCGAGCGGACGGCCGCCGCGACTCGGGCCCGGGAGCTGCGGGGCGAGACGGCCTGACGTCGCGGTCGCAGCGCCCGCGCAACGTGCATGCAACGTGACGTGGATTACGTTCGACGCACCGACGACGACGTCGACCGCAGAAGGGAATGCCATGACTGTCTACGCACGCCCCGGCACAGAAGGTGCGAAGGTCACCTTCAAGCCCCGCTACGAGAACTGGATCGGCGGGCAGTGGGTGCCGCCCGTGAAGGGCGAGTACTTCGAGAACCCCTCTCCCGTCACCGGCCAGATCTTCACCGAGGTCGCCCGCTCCACCGCCGAGGACGTCGAGCTCGCCCTCGACGCCGCCCACGCCGCCGCCCCCGCCTGGGGGAAGACGTCGGTCGCCGAGCGCGCGGTGATCCTGAACAAGATCGCCGACCGCATCGAGGAGAACCTCGAGATGCTCGCCGTCGCCGAGACATGGGACAACGGCAAGGCGATCCGCGAGTGCCTGAACGCTGACCTGCCGCTGGCGGTGGACCACTTCCGCTACTTCGCCGGCGCGATCCGCGCCCAGGAGGGCGCGCTCTCCCAGATCGACGACGACACCGTCGCGTACCACTTCCACGAGCCGCTCGGCGTGGTCGGGCAGATCATCCCCTGGAACTTCCCGCTGCTGATGGCGGTGTGGAAGCTCGCCCCCGCCCTCGCCGCCGGCAACGCCATCGTGCTCAAGCCCGCCGAGCAGACCCCCGTCTCGATCCTGGTGCTCGCCGAGCTGATCGGCGACCTGCTGCCCGACGGCGTGCTGAACATCATCAACGGCTTCGGCGCCGAGGCCGGCAAGCCGCTCGCCTCCAACAAGCGCATCGCCAAGATCGCCTTCACCGGCGAGACCACCACGGGCCGGCTCATCATGCAGTACGCGAGCCAGAACCTCATCCCGGTCACCCTGGAGCTCGGCGGAAAGAGCCCGAACATCTTCTTCGAGGACGTCGCCTCGCAGCAGGACTCCTACTACGACAAGGCTCTCGAGGGCTTCGCGATGTTCTCCCTGAACCAGGGCGAGGTGTGCACCTGCCCCTCGCGCGCCCTGGTGCAGGAGGGCATCTTCGACTCCTTCGTCGCCGACGGCATCGCCCGCGTGGAGGCCACGAAGCAGGGCGACCCGCTGGACACCGACACCATGATCGGCGCGCAGGCCAGCAACGACCAGCTCGAGAAGATCCTGTCCTATCTCGACATCGGCAAGCAGGAGGGCGCGAAGCTGCTCACCGGCGGCGAGCGCGCCGACCTCGGCGGGGACCTCTCGGGCGGCTACTACGTCACCCCCACGGTCTTCGAGGGCGACAACTCCATGCGCATCTTCCAGGAGGAGATCTTCGGCCCGGTGCTGGCGCTGACCCGGTTCAGCGACTACGAGCAGGCGATCTCGATCGCGAACGACACCCTCTACGGGCTCGGCGCGGGCGTGTGGAGCCGCCAACAGAACACCATCTACCGCGCGGGTCGCGCGATCCAGGCCGGTCGCGTGTGGGTGAACAACTACCACAGCTATCCCGCGCACTCCGCGTTCGGCGGGTACAAGTCCTCCGGCATCGGCCGCGAGAACCACCTGATGATGCTCGACCACTACCAGCAGACCAAGAACCTGCTGGTGAGCTACTCGGAGAACAAGCTCGGCTTCTTCTGAGCCGTCCGGGAGACATGATCGTCCGACGGGGGCGGTCAGGCCGCGCCGCGTGCGCCACGCCCCGCCCCCGCCGGCCCCACCCCTTCACGACCCAGAGGTCCCTGCGCGCCGCGCGGAGCGACCTCTCCCATCCCTGCCCGGAGACGGGCCGATCGAGGAGACCCGCATGCCCACCACCATGACCGCCGCCGTCGTCCACGAGTTCGGACGGGACCTGTCCGTCGAGGAGTACACGCTGCCCGAGCCCGGCCCCGGCCAGGCTCTCGTCAAGCTGATCTCCTCAGGCGTGTGCCACACCGACCTGCACGCCGCCGAGGGCGACTGGCCCGTCAAGCCGTCCCCGCCCTTCGTGCCCGGGCACGAAGGCGTGGGCACGGTCGAGAAGGTCGGCGAGGGCGTCACCGACGTGAAGGTCGGCGACCTGATCGGAAACGCCTGGCTGTGGAGCGTCTGCGGCGACTGCCAGTACTGCCGCACCGGCTGGGAGACCCTCTGCGAGGAGCAGAACAACGGCGGCTACAGCGTCGACGGCTCCTTCGGGCAGTACATGCTGGTGGAGACCAGGTTCGCCGCCCGCATCCCCGAGGGCGCCGATCCCTACGAGATCGCCCCCGTGCTGTGCGCCGGGGTGACGGTGTACAAGGGTCTCAAGCGCACCGAGGTGCGGCCCGGCCAGTGGGTCGTGATCTCCGGGATCGGCGGGCTCGGCCACATCGCGGTGCAGTACGCGGTCGCGATGGGAATGCGCGTGATCGCGGTGGACATCGCCCAGGAGAAGCTCGACCTGGCCACGAAGCACGGCGCAGAGATCGTGGTGGACGCGAGCCGGGTCGACCCGGTCGAGGCGATCCAGGAGCAGGTCGGCGGCAGCCACGGCGTTCTCGTCACCGCCGTGCACCCCAAGGCCTTCGGGCAGGCGATCGGGATGACCCGCCGCGGCGGCACCATCGTGTTCAACGGCCTGCCCCCGGGCGACTTCCCCGCCCCGATCTTCGACATCGTGCTGAAGGGCCTGACGATCCGCGGCTCGATCGTCGGCACCCGCCAGGACCTCGCCGAGGCGATCGAGTTCTACGCGGCCGGGAAGATCCACCCCACCTACTCGCGCCGCTCGCTCGAGGACATCAACCAAATCCTCGGCGAGATGAAGGAGGGCAAGATCGACGGCCGCGTCGTCATCGAGTACTGAGCACGCCGCCGACGGGCGGGTCGACCGGTTCCGCGCCGGTCGGCCCGCCCGTCGGCCTACGCTGGGGGTGGAGCACTCCTCGACCCCCGCGCGACGACGCGACCCCCGACAGGAGATGAGAACGATGCCTCACCTGCTCGACGTCCCCGGCACCGTCCGCTGGATCCGCCGCGACGGCCTCGACACCGTCCTCGCCGGACTCGTGCGCTATCTCGAGTCCGATCTGCTGCGCTGGGAGGAGTTCGAGAAGGTCCCGCGTCTGGCCAGCCACACCCCGCACGGCGTGATCGAGCTGATGCCGATCACCGACCGGGAGCTGTACTCGTTCAAGTACGTCAACGGCCATCCCCACAACCCCGCCCGGGGCCTCCAGACGGTCACCGCCTTCGGCGTGCTCGCCGACGTCGACAACGGCTACCCGATCCTCTTCGCGGAGATGACGCTGCTGACCGCGCTGCGCACCGCGGCGATGTCGGCGCTGGCCGCGCGGGAGCTCGCCCGTCCCGGCGCGCGCATCCACGCCCTGATCGGGGCGGGCTCCCAGGCCGAGTTCCAGGCGCTGGCGATGCGGACGGTGCTCGGGATCGAGGAGCTGCGCGTGATGGACCTCGACGCCGCGGCCGTGGAGAAGGTGCGGCGCAACCTCGAGCCGCTCGGCTTCCGCGTCCATGCCGCCGCCACGGTCGAGGAGGCGCTCGAGGGCGCCGACGTGGTCACCACCTGCACGGCGGACAAGGCCCGAGCCGCGGTGCTGCACCGCGAGCAGGTCCGGCCCGGCATGCACCTGAACGCGATCGGCGGGGACTGTCCCGGCAAGACCGAGCTGGACCCGGCGATCCTCGAGGACGCGCGGGTGGTGGTCGAGTACGCGCCGCAGACCCGGATCGAGGGCGAGATCCAGCAGCTGCCGGAGGACTTCGAGGTGACCGAGCTGTGGCGGATCCTCGCCGGGGACGCCTCCGGGCGCACCTCCGATCAGGAGGTGACGGTGCTGGACTCCGTCGGCTTCGCGCTCGGGGACTTCTCGGCTCTGCGCTGCGCGCTGGACGCCACCTCCGGCACGGACCTGCTGGGCTGGATCGATATGATCGCCGACCCCGACGATCCGAAGGACCTCTTCTCCCTCGTGACGGAGCGACGGCCGGCGCCCTGAGCAGGGCGCCGGCCGTCGGCGAGGGAAGCGGGGAGGGTCAGTCCTCCGCGGGGGTCGCGCTCGGCGCGCTCGGGGCGCTGGGTTCGCTCTCCGCGCCTCGCCCGCCGACCCGCGTCCGGTGTCCGCCGCGACCGATGCCGCCGCGGGTGCGGGTGAGGCGGTAGTCGATGCGGTCGTCGACCAGCGAGGCGATCTCGTCGGTCGAGGCGTGGGTGCGGCTCACCTCGTCGGTGATGTGCGCGGTGACCCGCTCCAGGCGGGCGAGCCGCTCGTGCTCGGAGAGCACCGCCCGGTCCAGGCTGAGCGCCTTCACCAGAGCCACGCACATCAGCAGCAGGATCACGCTGAACGGCAGCGCGGTCATCAGCGAGCCCGCCTGCAGGGAGGTCAGGCCGCCCGAGAGCAGCAGCGCCGCGGCGAGCAGGCCCTCGAGCAGCGCCCACAGCACCCGCGACCACATCGGCGGGTTCGGGTGTCCGCCCGAGGCGAGCATGTCCACGACGAGTGAGCCCGAGTCGGAGGACGTCACGAAGAAGACCGCGACCAGGACGATGCCGAGCACCGACAGCAGCTGGGTGGCAGGGAACTGCTCGAAGATGCGGAACATCGATTCCTCGGCGGTGACGTCACCGAGGTCGCCGGCGCCGAACCACTGGCGGAACAGGCCGTTGCCGCCCCAGATCGAGAACCAGATCATGCCCACCACGGTCGGGACCAGCAGCACGCCGGCCACGAACTGGCGCACGGTGCGGCCCTTGGAGATGCGGGCGATGAAGACGCCGACGAAGGGCGCCCAGGCGATCCACCAGCCCCAGTAGAACAGGGTGTTTCCGGCGAACCAGCTCTGCGCCTCCTCGGAGCGGGTGTACGCGCCGACGTCGAGGGTCAGGTGGAAGACCTCGCTGAGGTAGATGCCGAGGGACTCCACGAAGTTCTGGAAGATGAACACCGTGGGGCCGAACAGCAGCGCGGCGACAGCGAGCAGGCCCGCGAGGGTCAGGTTGCCGTTGGAGAGCCACTTGATGCCGGCGCCGACGCCGCTGACCACGGAGAGCGTCGCGATGAGGGTGATCACCACGATCAGGATCACCAGGAAGTTCGTGGAGACCTCGTCGACCAGGCCGATGGCCTGCATGCCGGCAGCGATCTGCTGGGCACCGAGGCCCAGCGAGGTCGCGATGCCGAAGACGGTGCCGAAGATGGCGAGCACGTCGATCACATCGCCGACCCAGCCCTTCACCCGGTCGCCGAAGATCGGCTCGAGAGCCCAGCGGATGGAGACGGGGCGGCCGCGGCGGTGCATCGCGTAGGCGATGGCCAGGCCGATCACGGCGTAGGCGGCCCAGGGGTGCAGGCCCCAGTGCAGGAAGGTCTGCGCCATCGCGAGGCCCGAGGCCTCGACGCCCTCGACGTCCCAGCCGGGCTTCGGCGCGGTGGTGGTGTAGCTCAGCGGCTCGGCGACGCCGTAGAAGACCAGGCCCACGCCCATGCCGGCGGAGAACAGCATCGCGAACCAGGACAGCAGCCCGAATTCGGGCTCGTCGTCGTCCCGGCCGAGGCGGATCGAACCCCAGGAGGACAGCGCGACGATGATCGCGAAGGCGACGAAGACTCCGATGGCCAGCATGTAGAACCAGCCGAGGTTCGCCACGATCCAGCCCTGCGAGGTCTCCATCACGTCGCCGGCGCTCTCGGGGAACAGCACCGACAGCAGTGCGACGCCGAGGATCACGGCCATCGCGGGCCAGAACACGGCCGGCGCGATCGTGCCCTTGCTGATGCGCGCGCCCTGTCGGCGCAGCTTCTCGGTGATCTCGTCGTCGGAGTCGTCGGTGGCGATCTGCTGGGACCGGGGGAGATGAACGGTCCTGGGAAGCTCTTCGGGCCATGCGGAGATGTCGGGGCCCTGCGCGGGCACCTCCGCTCCCTGGTCGTGACCTGAGCTGCTCATAGCGGTCCCTTCTTGTCGACTATCGGATTCCCACCAACTGTGCAGGACGACCAGGGTATGCCGAGAATAGGCCGATCCAGAGTTCGAAGGTCGGACAACCGGCATCTGCGCAGATCAGCACGCTTCCACGCGCTGTTGCGCCGTCCGGCGCGACGGTCGGCGAACTCACATGCCCGACCCGGCGCACGTGGCTCATCACACTCGCGAGCGCCAGAGCAGCCAGACCAGGTACGGCGCCCCGATCAGCGAGACCATGAGCCCGGCGGGCACTTGGGCGGGCGCGATCAGGGTGCGCCCGAGCACGTCCGCGAGGGCGACCAGCACCCCTCCCGACAGCATCACGACGGGGAGCGCACGCGGGTGCGCTCCCGTCGCACCTCATCGCCGGAGTCGAGCAGGCTCCTGATCCCGGTCGCCGCGCCCGTCGGCCGGGCCGCGCTCGGTCCCGGTGAGGCGGCCGATGCCGCGCATGCCGTGGAAGATCGCCAGCGCCGCCACGGTCCCCAGCGCGATGCCGGTGAAGGCGAAGCCGCCGACCTCCCAGTGCAGGTCCGCGATCGCGATGACGAGGGCGACGCCCGCGGTCATCTGGTTCACGGGACGGGCGAAGTCGACCTTCCCGTCGATCCACATGCGGAAGCCGACGATCGCGATCAGTCCGTAGAGCACGAAGGTCACGCCGCCGAGCACGCCCGGGGGGATGGTGTTGATCAGCGCGCCGACCTTCGGGGAGAGCGACAGGCCGATCGCGGCGAGGCCCGCGACCCAGTACGCGGCGGTGGAGTAGACGCGCGTGGCGCTCATGACGCCGATGTTCTCGCCGTAGGTGGTCGTCGGCGAGCCGCCGAAGGTGGCCGACAGCGCGGTCGCGGCGCCGTCGGCGAAGAGGGTGCGGCCCACCATGTGGTCGAGGTTCTTCCCGGTCATGGTGCCGACGCTGGTCACGTGGCCGACGTTCTCCGCCAGCAGCACCACGATCACGGGCAGGAAGATCGGCAGCAGGCCCAGGTCGAACTCCGGGTGGTGGAACTCGGGCAGGCCCAGCCAGGCCGCCTCCCGCACCGGGGTGAAGTCGACCTCGCCGCGGGCGAGCGCGATCAGGTAGCCGATGACCACGCCGACCAGCACGCTGATGCGTCCCAGCAGCCCGCGGAACAGGGCGGTGCACAGCAGGATCGCGATCAGGGTGAGGGTCGCGGTGACCGGGGCCTGCGAGAAGTTGTTCTGGTAGGTGGTGGGCACCAGGTTCAGGCCGATCAGGGCGACGATCGAGCCCATCACCACCGGCGGCATGAGTCGGCCGATCCAGCCCGTGCCGATCCGCTGCACGAGCAGGCCCAGCAGGGCCAGCAGCACGCCGGTGACGAGCACCCCGCCGAGCGCGGCGCCCATCGAGTCGGCCTGGGTGGAAGCGGTGATCGGGGCGATGAACGCGAAGGAGGAGCCGAGAT
Organism: Brachybacterium sp. AG952; assembly: GCF_004362645.1. Classification (NCBI taxonomy): domain Bacteria; kingdom Bacillati; phylum Actinomycetota; class Actinomycetes; order Micrococcales; family Dermabacteraceae; genus Brachybacterium; species Brachybacterium sp. AG952. Next base: position 475,903 of record NZ_SNXV01000002.1, read on the forward strand.
AGCTGGGCACCCGGTTCCTGGTGATCGTGAGGAACAGCAGGGTGCCGATGCCGGAGAAGAGCAGCGTGGTCGAGGGTGGGAAGCCTGTGATGACGGGGACCAGGAAGGTCGCGCCGAACATCGCGATGACGTGCTGGGCGCCGATCCCGATCGTCAGCGGCCAGGCGAGCCGCTCCTCGGGCAGGACGATCGCGTCGGGGGCGACGGTGCGGCCGTCTCCGTGCAGGCTCCAGCGGAACATGGTTCTCCAGGGGTGGGGAGGGACGGGGCCGGCGGGCCGGTCAGCGGCCGGGGAAGATCTTTCGCTCGGCGGTGGCGCCGGAGACGTCGGGGACCAGGTCGAGGAGGGAGACGCGGCCGTTGTCGCGGGCACGGAAGTCGGCGAACATGCGGGTGATGTCCGGGGCGCCGAACTCGTCCCGCACGGGGGCGGGGACCGTGAGCATGAGCGCGGTGGCGATGCCGAGCACGAGGGCGACGCCGCCGGTGACCAGGCCCGCGCCGCTCGCGGTCGCGATCGAGCTGACGATGACGTCGAGGAAGCCGACGACGACCAGGACGAGCGAGGCGACGACCCCGCTGGCCCGGGCGCTGACCGCGGGGCGGGAGAGCAGCGCGGTGCGGCCGAAGACGGAGACCACCACGAAGCAGGCGCAGACCGCGGCGTCGGCCAGGTGGAGGACGGGGCCGCCGGGGCGGGGCACAGAGGTCGCCGCGAGGGCGCCCATCAGGTGCCACAGCACCGCGGCGGAGTGCATCAGGGCGCTGAGCTCGAGGGCGCGCACCGAGTACACCAGCCAGTCGGTGCGGCGGAACGACAGCGGCATGGAGCGCACGAAGGAGCGGGAGATCATCAGCCCCAGCGCGGCGAGGAGGAAGGGCAGGTAGACGAAGCCGCGAGCGACGCTGATCGGGGCGGCGAACTGCAGCCCGAGGGTGTTGTCGGCCAGCGCCGCGATCGCGAGCCCGGCGACGACGGCGGTGGAGAAGACGTACCAGGAGCGCTCCCGGCGCAGCGCGGAGGCCAGCACCACGGCCAGCAGCAGCGCGGAGATCAGCGTGTTCGCGAAGGTCATCAGCGAGAACGCCCAGCCGGTGGTGAACAGGCGGCCGACGATCATCACCAGCGCCAGCAGCAGCGCGGCCGCCGCGGCGATCCCGACCCCTAGGAGCAGCCGTCGAGCGGCACGACGGGCCCGCTCCTGCGGGAGATAGCCCTCGTGGGCGCGCGGCTCGATGCCGAGGATCGCGCCGAGCAGCAGCAGGGAGACGCCGACGCCGATCCCGACGGGAGGCCCGTCGGGCAGGGGAGCGAAGAGCACCGGGAGGGAGAGGACGAGGTCCGCGCCGAGCACGAGCAGGGCGATGGCGAGGGCGGGGGCCATGCCCGCCACGCGCAGCGTCCGGATCGCGCGCAGCGGCGGCGCGGCGGGGATCCAGCGCAGGGCGTGGACGGCGACCAGCGCGACGAGCGCGACGCCGATCGAGATCCGGCCCAGCAGGTCCAGGACCGGGTTGTCCGCGACGGTGAACGTCGTGGTGAGGGCGGAGGTGAGGCAGATCAGGGCGAGCACGTCGCGCAGCGCGTCGAACAGGCCCAGGTCCTTGAAGCGCTCCGGCAGCTGGAAGCCGGCGATCGGGATCTCGTCGTCCTCGGCGTTCGGGGTGGTGCCCGACCGGGCGTAGGAGACGACGCGGGGGCGGGCGAGCGGGGCGACGGTGCCGTCGTCGGTCCCGTCGGAGCCGTCCTCCTCGCCCTCCACCACGGGGATCGCGCCGGTGACCGCGTCGGGCTCGGCGCCGGGGCGGTCCTGGTCCGGCAGCGCCGGGCCCTGCCCGCGGCGAGCGAGCAGCGGCTGGGCGTAGCGGTCGAACTCCTCGCGGCCGGGGAGGCGATCGGTGGGGAGGCTGTGGGGGTCGTCGATGGCGAAGATCCAGTCGGCGTCCTGGTCCTCCTCCGAGCGCGGATCCCTGTCCATCGACCTTCTCTCCTGCTGTTCGTCGCCCGGACGGTCGCCCGGGCGCAAGCCTGCCCCTCGCATCCTAGGGAGCGCAGGGGCGCTGGGGCCGTCGGCGCGCCGTGGGATCTTCGCTACAGGTGCAGGCGCGTGGCCAGCTCCTGCCGCACCGCGCCGCCGCGCACCGTCAGCAGCAGCACGATCGAGAGCACGCTCAGGCCGCCGCAGATCGCCGAGGGGATCACCGTGCCCACCCAGCCCAGCGCCAGGAACACGATCGGGGTGAGCCCCAGCAGCACCGTCAGCCCGGAATAGACGATGTAGTCGCCCACCTGCATCCGCACCACCCGCACCGTGATCACCAGCCCGATCAGGGAGGCGGCGCACAGGATCGGCACCACGAAGGTGAGGGACCAGGCGTCCCAGCCGGTCAGGTAGTCCCAGTACACGCAGACGCCGCCGGCGAGCGCGACGAGATAGACGATGAACTTCGCGAGGTTGCGGCGCTTGCCCACCGCGACCAGCACCACCAGCCAGGTCGCGACCACGCCCAGCCACACCGAGCGCAGCGCCCCCAGGCCCTGCTCCTCGGGACGGAACAGCAGCTGGGCGAGGAAGGACAGCGCGATCACCGCCAGCGAGGTCAGCGTGAGCACGCGCAGCACCCGGCGGCGCCGGAAGCGCAGCGGCACCGCCGGATAGGGGCTCGGCGAGGCGGTGCCCTCGAGCGTCGCCGCGCACAGGGGGCAGCGGGTCCACTCCCCCTCGACGCCGACCGCGCAGTCGGGGCATCTCCTCATCGGCCGACCTCCGCGAGCTCCGCCTCGGTGGTCCGGGACGCGGCCACGGACACCTCGATGCCGGCCTCGGTGAGGATCCGCGCGTACTCCCGCACGTGCTCCGTCTCGACGAAGGGCGAGGTGAAGGAGATCGTGAGCAGGCCGGCGTGGGAGATGGCGCAGAACTGGGGCCGTGCGGCGGAGACGTGGAAGAGCATCCGGCCGACGTGCGGGGCGGCGGCCTCGGGCAGCGTCACCCGGCCCAGGTTCGAGATCGCGACGGTGAGCGAGCGGTTGTTCGCCCGGTTGGCCAGCCCCAGCAGCACGTCCTTGAGCGGGCGGGGCACGATCCGGGCCAGCGGAGCGCGCTCCACCCGGATCAGGCGGCGCAGCCTCCCCTCGAGCGCCTCCGGCCTCGCCTCGGCGCCGAAGTCCTCCTGGAGCCGCCGCGCGACCTCGCCGAGGGAGTCGCCGCCGGCGCCGTAGGTGTGGGAGACGGTGATCGTGGCGAAGAAGTTGCGGGCCGAGTCGGAGGGGAAGAACTGGCGCAGGTTCACCGGCACCGAGGCGGCGAGGGTGCGGGCGCCGCGGGCGTCCCGCTCCAGCGCGCCGGTGCGGCGGATCGCCTCGAAGAACGCGGCGGTGAGGAACATCGACATCGCCACGCCCTCCCCCTTCGCGAGGGCGAGCACCGGCGCCACCGGCATCGTCAGCTCGAGGACGCGGGTGCGGTGGTCGGGGGTGCGGGTGCCGCGCAGGCGCAGCACCCGTCGCGGCGCGGGCGGGGCGGGGTCGGGGGCTCCGGAGGTCTCGCGGTCCTCGCCCGCGGGCTCCTCCTCCCCGGCGCGCAGCATCGCGGAGGCGGCCTCGCGGCTGAACTCCTCCTCGTGCGCGGCCCGCTCCTGCTCCTCCCGCGCCCGGGCGGCGCGCTCGGCCCGTGTGCGCCGACGGAAGTGGTGGGCGAAGGAGTCGGCGGCCAGCTCGTGGACCTCCGGCTCGACCGAGCCCGCCACGTCCGTCGTGTCCTCGGGGGCGAAGCGGCGGCGGCAGTACTCCTCCAGCAGGGCGGTGAGGAACCACAGCGCCCCGGTCCCGTCGGAGAGGGCGTGGAACACCTCGAGGCTCACGCGGCGGCGGTGGTGGACGACGCGGAACAGCAGGGTGCGGCGGTCCGCCTGGTAGATCGGGGCGCAGGTGTGCTCGGTCTCCGGCTCGAGGACGGGGCGGAGGTCGCTGTCCTGGAGGTAGTACCAGAACACGCCGCGGCGCAGCACCGCGTGGTAGAGCGGGAAGCGCTCGTAGGTCGCATCCAGGGCCTCCTGCAGCAGCGCCGGGTCGACCTCGTGGTCCAGCTCGGCGGCCATGCGGAAGACCTTGGTGTCCACGTCGCTGCGCGCGGCGAGGAAGATGTTCGAGGCGTTGTCCAGGCGCACCCAGTGCCGTCGCCGGACCGGCAGGGAGAGCTTCACGGCCCCTGCTCCAGGAACTCGTCGATCACCTCGTACGCCTCCTTCAGGGGGCGCGCGAAGCGGGGCAGGGTGATCACCCCGTGCAGCGCCTCCTCGAGGCGGTGGATCCGCACCCGGTTCCCGGCCGCGGCGAGCGCGCGTCCGTAGGCCTCCCCCTCGTCGCACAGCAGGTCCAGGCCCGCGCTGAGCAGGAGGGTGTCCGGCTGTCCGGAGAGGTCCTCGGCCATCAGCGGGGCGACCAGGCGGCTGCGGCGCAGCGCGGGGTACGGGACGTACAGGTCGAGATAGTCCTGGACCTCCGTACTGGTGAGCCGGTAGCGGTCGCCGAGCCGGCGCACGGACTCGAAGGGGGAGGTGGCGGGGTCGTGGTCGTAGTGGGTGACCGGGTAGAGCAGGATCTGGCGCGAGGGGACGCGGTGGCCGCTCTCGCGCAGCAGCAGCGAGACGGCGGCGGCGAGGTTCCCTCCCGCGGAGTCCCCGACCAGCACGATCCGGTCCGGGTCCGTGAGCCCCGCCCGGCCCGGGTCCTCCAGCAGGCCGCGCGCGACGCCGTAGCAGTCCTCGAGCCCGGCGGGGAAGGGGTGCTCGGGGGCGAGGCGGTAGTCGACGGAGGCGACGTGGCAGCCGGTGAGGTCCGCCATGGTGGCGCAGGCGGGGGTGTAGCTCTCGATGTCGCCGGTGACCCAGCCGCCGCCGTGGAAGAACAGCAGCAGGTCCTCGCGACGCCGCTCGGTCGGCGCGAACACCCGCACCGGCACGCGATGCCCGTCCGGGGCGTCGGAGAAGGTGTCCCAGGTGGGGGTGCGGTAACGGGCCGTCGGCAGCGCGGCCAGACGTCGCTGGAGGGCGCGGACGCGCTGGTAGTCCTCGCGCACGTCGAAGCGGCCGGCCCGGGCGACCGCCCGCAGGGCCAGGCGCAGCAGGGCGCTCACGGCCGCAGCTCCCGCTTCTCCCCCGCGAAGCGGATCGCGGGACCCGCCTCGGCGCCGCCCTGCCCCATCCCGACGACGGGACCGATCAGCAGGCGGTGGGTCGCGGCGTCGACGCCCTGCTCGATGCGCAGCGCGAAGTGGGCGAGCGCGCCGGGGAGGATCGCGTCCCCGTCGGCGGTGCGCCCCGCCTCGATCCCGGCGAGCATCCCCTGCAGCGGCGCGCCGGGGGTGCCGAAGCGGTCGGCGAGCGCCTGCTGGTCCTCGGCGAGCAGGCTCAGGCAGCAGTGGCCCGCCTCCTCCACCGCCTCCGCGGCGCGGGAGAGCCCGTACAGGGCCAGGCCCATCGTCGGCGGGTCGTAGGAGATGTCGAGATAGGAGTCGACGGTGACGAGCAGGTCGTGGGGCCCCTGCCGGGTGCTGACCACGGCCAGGCCCACGGCGAGCAGGTCGCTGAGGCGGCGGTACTCGTCCTGGTCGACGCCGGGATGCGCCATGCTCACCGCGCGGTGGGGAGCATGCGGGCGCGGGCCGAGTCCGCGTCGAGGATCTCCTTGCCGAAGGGGAAGCAGGTCACGGGGATCAGCTTGAGGTTCGCCCACGCGAGCGGGATGCCGATGATCGTGACGGCCTGGGCGAGCGCGGTGACGACGTGGCCGAGCGCGAGCCACCAGCCGGCGATCACGAACCAGATCACGTTGCCGATCGTGCCGGCGGCGCCGCCGCGGCCGGTGTCGACGACCTCGCGGCCGAAGGGCCAGATCACGAAGCCCGCGATGCGGAAGGACGCGAGTCCGAACGGGATGGTGACGACGAGGAGGCACGCCAGGATCCCGGCGAGGAGGTAGCCGAGGAAGAGCGACCAGCCGGCGGTCAGCAGCCAGATGATGTTCAGGACCAGGCTCAGGAGGGAACGCATGGAGCCAGGGTAGGCACCGCTGATGTCCGCGGCCAGGGGGCTGTCCCCCGACCGTGCGGGAGGGCCACTACCCTGGGACGCATGCCAGCTCCCGAGATCGCGCTGACCGAGCGCTTCCAGTCCGCCTTCGCCGCCGCCTTCGGGCCCGAGTTCGCGGACGCCGATCCGATCATCCGCCCCTCGCAGTTCGCGGACTTCCAGTGCAACGCCGCGATGGGACTGGCCAAGCGCCTCGGCCGCAAGCCCCGCGACATCGCCGCGGACATCCTCGCGGCCGTGGACCTCTCGGACATGGCGGAGACCCCGGAGATCGCCGGACCCGGCTTCCTGAACATCCGCCTGCGCACCGACTGGGTCGCCGCGCAGGCCGCCGAGCTCGCGGGCGACGCCCGCCTCGGCGTCTCCTCCCCCGAGCGGGCGGAGACCGTGGTGCTCGACTACTCGGCGCCGAACGTGGCCAAGGAGATGCACGTCGGCCACCTGCGCACCACCGTGGTCGGCGACTCGATCGCCCGCACCCTCGAGAAGCTCGGCCACACCGTCGTGCGCCAGAACCACATCGGCGACTGGGGCACCCCCTTCGGGATGCTCATCGAGCACCTCCTCGAGGTGGGCGAGGACAGCGCCGAGGCGGAGCTGCTGACCACCGACCCCAACGCGTTCTACCAGGCGGCGCGCGCGAAGTTCGACGCCTCCGAGGCCGCCGCCGACGGCGAGTCCGGCTTCGCCGCGCGAGCGCGTCGGCGCGTGGCGACCCTCCAGTCCGGGGACGCCGAGTCGCTGCGCATCTGGACGCACCTGGTGGGGCTGTCCAAGGAGTACTTCCACCGCATCTACGAGATGCTGGACGTGACGCTGACCGACGAGGACCTCGCCGGCGAGTCGACCTACAACGACCAGCTCGAGACCACCTGCACCGACCTGGAGGCCGACGGGATCGCCCGGATCTCCGACGGGGCGCTGTGCGTCTTCCCGGAGGGCTTCACGGGCCGCGACGAGCAGCCGCTGCCGCTGATCATCCGCAAGTCCGACGGCGGCTACGGCTACGCCACCACGGACCTCACCGCGATCCGCCATCGCGTGCGGGACCTCGGGGCGGACCGCATCGCCTATGTCGTCGGCACCGCGCAGGAGCTCCACTTCCGGATGGTGTTCGCCACCGCACGGGAGGCGGGCTGGCTGCCGGACGAGGTCGAGGCGACCCATGTGAAGATCGGCTCCGTGCTCGGCGAGGACGGCAAGATCCTGCGCACCCGCTCCGGCGCCTCGCTGCGGCTGATGGCGCTGCTGGAGGAGGCGGTGGCGAAGGCCCGCACCGTCATCGACGAGCTGCGCCCCGACCTCTCCGACGAGGAGCGCGACCAGATCGCGCACGCGATCGGCATCGGCGGCGTGAAGTATGCCGACCTCTCCACCGCGCACGACTCGGACTACACCTTCGACCTCGACCGGATGCTGGCGCTGACCGGCAACACCGCGCCCTACCTCCAGTACGCGGTGGCGCGGATCCGCTCGATCGGCCGACGGGCCGAGACGGCCGGCGTCACCGCCGCGGCGGCGCCCCTGGTCGTGAACGACGCGGAGCGGGCGCTCGCGCTGCAGCTGCTCGAGTTCGGCCCGGTCCTCGCCTCCGTCGGCGCGGAGTACGAGCCGCACCGCCTGTGCGCGTATCTCTTCTCCCTCGCGCAGGCGTTCACCGCGTTCTACGACGCCTCCCCGATCCTCAAGGAGGACGACGCGGAGGTGCGCGCGGGCCGTCTCGCCCTCGCACAGCTCACCGAGCGCGTGCTCGTCGAGGGCCTCGACGCGCTCGGGGTGGAGGCGCCGCAGCAGATGTGAGGGCACCCCCGGCGCGGCATTTCGGACATCCCTCCCCCGTCGTGACCGAACCGTGTCCGCCGTTACCCAAACGTGCCCCAGTCCGGCGGTCGATCCCTGGTCAGAGCCAGGATCTGCTTCCTACGCTGGGACGGTGTCCACGATCCGCTCGGCCCATCGCGCCCTGTGGGGGGCCTATGCGCTCCTCGCACTGGTCCACCTCGGCGCGCTCCTGGCCGACGCGGATCTGATCGGCCGGATCACCCAGCCGATGTTCGCCCCGGTGCTCATCGCCGTGGTGCTCACCGCAGCCCCGTACCGCTCCCGCACGACGGGGCTGATGCTCGGCGCCCTGGTCTGCGCATGGATCGGCGACAGCGTGGGGCAGGTCCCCGTCGAGGGCAGCGGGATGCTCGCCGTCGTCGGCTTCCTGGGCGCGCTGATCTGCTACTCGGCCGCGCTCGTGCCGCTGTGGACCCGTTCCCGCGACCCGATGCGCATCGCGCTCGCGATCCCCTACGGCGCCGTGGTGATCGGGCTGTTCGTCGCCTGCGCGGACGGGGCCGGCTCCCTGCTGCCGATGGTGGCCGCCTATGCGGTGGCGCTGGCGACGATGGCCTTCCTCTCCGCCGGCGGCAACGGCCTGACCTGGACGGGAGGCACCCTGTTCCTGCTGTCGAGCTCGCTGCTGGGGATGGACTGGTTCCTGCCCGGCGCCGCGATCGCGTTCAGCACGGAGCTGGTGATGCTGACCTACCTGGTGGGCCACGCCCTGCTCGTGGCGGGGCTGGTGAAGGCGATGCCGCGGCACCGCTGGACCGTCGCCGCCCCCGCCCCCTCGCTCGTGATCGTCGAGGGCTGACGGGGCCGCTCAGCCCTCCCGGCCGTCCCGGTCCTTCCGGCCCAGGGCGCGGCCGATCAGCTCGGACTGCTCGCGGTGCAGCCGCTCGATGTCCTCGCCCTTGCGCGGGATCAGCTGCAGACCGAGGCGGCCGCCGATCTCCCGATAGGCGACCTCCTCGCCGTTCTCCTCGAGCTGGAGCCGAGCGACCCGCGCGTCGGAGGCGAAGAGGTCCTTCTGGCCGACGCTCAGGTGCAGCGGCGGCAGGCCCTCCAGGCCCCGGTTGATCGGGGAGAGGTCCGGATCGTCCAGCGGGGTGCGCCCGGCGTAGCGGCGGGCCGCATCGCGCAGCAGGCGCCGCTCGTGCACCGGATCGGACTGGTCCGTCTCGCTCATCCACGCGGCGGACAGCTCCAGGTCCAGCCAGGGCGACATCAGCACGATCGCGGCCGGGGCGGGCACCGGCGCGAGCGCCTCGGACTCCTGCTCGACCAGTCGCCGCGCGACGACCACGGCGAGCCCGCCGCCGGAGTGCTGGCCGCTGAGGACCCACGGGCCCTCGCCCAGCCGCCCGTCGGCCGCGAGCGCGGCGAGGACCGCCTCGACGTCGTCCCGGGCGACGGGGTGCTGGTGATCGGGGGCGTTGCGGTAGTCGACCATGAGCCCGGCGCAGTCCTGCGCCTCGACCTGGCGGGAGAGCCAGGCCCAGTCGCTGGTGAAGGGGCCCGAGACGTAGGCGCCGCCGTGCAGGTGGATGATCAGGCCGTTGCCGCGGTGGTGGCGGTCCAGCCACACGGTGCGGGTGCGGCCGATCATCTCCTGCTCGATCGCATGGGACTTCAGCACGTGCGAGGGAGGCTGCGGGCTGCGGGCCTCGCGCAGCGCCTGATGGGTGAGGGCGGAGGGGATCGGGATCCTCGCGGCGGCGCGAGCCCCCGTCACCACGGCGTCTCGGATGCGACCCATCGCTTGCCCTCCTGTCCGCGGCCGCTCGGGCCGCCTCTGTGCCGGTCCGCCCAGACTAACGAACCCGCCTGGACGGTGCGGGAGCGGCACCGGCCGGGCTCCGGCCCGCCGGTACGCTTCGACCATGCCCGAGACCTCCGCCCCCGCTCCCCTGCTGGTCCTCGTCGCGATGCCCGAGGAGGCCGCGCCGCTGACCTCCCGCCTCGAGGGCCCCGCCCCCGTCGAGGTCCCCTTCCCCGCCCCGGTCGCGGCCGTCCGCGGTCGCCTCGGCGGGTCCGAGGCCGTCGTGGTCACCACCGGCATCGGCGTCGCCGCCGCGACCGCGGCCGCGACCTGGGGCGTCCTCGCCCTCTCCCCCGCCCTCGTGGTCGCCGCCGGCTCCTGCGGCGGCCTCGCCGCGGATGTCGAGGTGGGCACCGTGATCGTGGGCGAGACCTTCGCCTGGTCGATCGCGGACGCGACCGCCTTCGGCTACGCCCCCGGGCAGCTGCCCGGCGGGCCCGAGCGGATCGTGGCCGAGACGTCCTGGGCGGACCGGGCCGAGCGCGCCGCCCGCGCCGACCAGACGGCCGCGGTGCGGCGCGGGCTGATGCTCGCCGGCGACGCCTTCGTCACCGCCCCGCTGGCGGACCCGATGCGGGAGCGGTTCCCCGGCGCGCTCAGCGCCGACATGGAGACCACCGCCACCGCCCGCACCGCCGAGGCGCTCGGCGTGCCCTTCGTGGCGCTGCGCGCCGTCTCGGACCTGTGCGGTCCCGCCGCCGGTCAGCAGTTCCACCTCGAGATCGACGTGGTCGCGGAGACCTCGGCCCGGGCCGTCGAGCGCCTCGCCGCCGATCTCGCCGGCTGAGGCGCCCCGGCGCGGCGTCAGCGCGCGGCCGGGTGCAGCACCTCGCCGCCCTCGACCAGGGCGCGGAGGTTCGCGGCGATCCGCTCATCGGCGCCGACGGGCCGGCCTCCTGCGCCGTGCGGGGTGATCAGCAGGCGCGGCGCGTCCCACAGCGGGTCGCCGGACGGGAGCGGCTCGGGCTCGGTGACGTCGAGGCCGGCCGCGCCGAGAGTCCCCGCCTCGAGCGCCTCGCGCAGCGCGACCTGGTCGACGGTCGCGCCGCGGCCGACGTTGACGAGGATCGCGTGGTCCGGCAGCGCGGCGAGCACCTCGCGGCCCACGATCCCGGCGGTCCGCTCGGTGGCGGGCAGGATGTTCACCAGCACGTCGGTGCCCGGCAGGGCGGCGGGCACATCGGCCTCGGCGATCACCTCGACGCCGGCGCGGGTGCCGGCGCTGCGAGCGGCGCCGCGCACCTGGGCGCCGAGGCCCTGCAGCATCGGGGCGAGGGTCTGCCCGATGCTGCCGAAGCCCCAGATCAGCACGCGCGCGCCGAGCAGCGTGGTGAGGCGTCCCTCGGGGTGCAGGGGCTGCAGGCCCCCGAGCTCGTCGCTCCACTCGTGGCGCTCCTGCGCCTCGCGGGCCTCGGGCAGGCGCCGCACGAGGGCGAGCAGCAGGGCGAGCGCATGCTCGCTGACGGTCCTCGAGTGCAGGCCCGCGCCGGTGGCGACGACGACGTCGTCCGCGAAGCCGGCGGCGAGGATCCCCTCGACCCCGGCGGCGAGGGACTGGACCAGCCGCAGCTGCGGCAGGTCCGCGGCGGCGGAGGCGAGGTGGCGGCGGGAGGAGCCCCAGACCACGAGGGCGGCGGCGTCGTGATGGGCGGCGGGGATCTCGGCGCGGGCGTCGACCACGACCGCCTCCCAGCCCTCCGGCAGCGTCGGGTCCAGGGGCATGGTGTCGGGAAGCAGGATCTTCATGCCCCCAGGGTACGGAGGAAGCGCATCGCGCCTGCCGGGCGTGCTCCGATAGCCTTCCCCCATGCGCTTCGGCCCCGCCTCCGCACTGTCCTCCCTGACTGGCCTCACCGGCGGCGCCGCGCGAGCGCTGCGCCGCACCACCCGTCGGGCGCGTCGCGGGGCGCGCCGCTCGGCGATCGCCGCCCCGCTGGACACCGGCGGCTTCCTCGGCGCCTCGCTGACCGCATGGATCTCGACCTCCCCGAGCCTGCTGCCCCGCACCTGGTGGATGTGGGCGGCGAACATCGGGCTGTCGGAGGTCTACGGCTACGCCGCCGGCGCCCTCGCCGGCCGTGCCGTGCGCCGCGCCGGCGCCGCGATCGGCCTCGAGGTGGACATCGCCCCGGACCATCGCCGCCGCGCCCGCTGGGCGGGGGCGTGCGCCCTCGTCGGCATCACCGCCTACTCGTGGGTGCGAGGGGTGATGCGGCAGCGGGAGATCAGCCATCTGGTCCACCAGGAGCCCAAGAACCTCGCCACGCACCTGGTCGGCACGGCGGCCGGGGCCGGGTTCTCCCTCGCCGCGCTCGTCGCCGCCCGGTCCACCGTCGCGACCGCGCACTTCTACCGTTCACTGCTGCGTCCCTACCTGCCGGCGCGCGTGGTCGGCGCCGCCTCGCTGCTGCTGACCGCCGCCACGGTCGCGGTGGCGGTGGACCGGCTGATCCGCGGGCGGGTGCTCGAGGGCATTATCGAGCGGGCCGACGCGGCGAACCGGCTGATCTCCCCCGACGTGCCCCGCCCCACCTCCGCGCTGCGCTCGGGCGGGCCGGGTTCGCTGGAGACCTGGCAGTCCCTCGGCGCGCCGGGCCGCAAGATCGTCTCCGCCGGCGCGGAGGCGGCCACGATCTCCCGCACCGTCGGCCGAGAGGCGGCCGAGCCGATCCGCGTGTACGCCGCGAAGTCCGGCTCCCGCACCCTCGAGGACACCGTCGACGCGGTCATCGCGGAGCTGGACCGCACCGGCGCCTGGGACCGGGAGGTGCTGGTGCTGTTCACCGGGACCGGCACCGGCTGGCTGCAGGAGTGGTCGCTGTCCGCGATCGAGTTCCTCACCGCGGGGAACTGCGCGACCGCCTCCCTCCAGTACTCCTATTTCCCGAGCCCCCTCACCTATCTCGCCGACCGCCGCTCCCCGCAGCGCGCCGGCGCGCTGCTGGTCCAGGGCGTGCGGCGCCGGATGGCACAGCTCCCGCCTGAGCGGCGTCCGCGCCTGTACGTGGCCGGCGAGTCGCTGGGCGCCTTCGGCGGCACCGCCGCGTTCCGCGACCTGCCCGAGCTGCTGCGCACGGTCGACGGGGCGGTGTGGACGGGCACCCCGAGCTTCACCCCGCTGTGGGAGCAGCTGACCTCCCGTGCCCGGCCCGGCTCCCCCGCGGTCGCGCCGATCATCGACGACGGCCGGCACGTCCGCGTAGTCACCCGTCCCCGGGACCTGGACCGCAACTACTGGGGCGGGCTGTACGTGCCGTGGGAGAGCCCGCGCGTGGTCTTCGCCCAGCATCCCTCGGACCCGGTGGTGTGGTTCGATCCCTCGCTGCTGTGGCGGGAGCCGGCCTGGCTGCAGGAACGGGTGGGGCACGACGTCACCCCGGCGATGCGCTGGTTCCCCTGGATCACCTTCTGGCAGATCGCCTCGGACATGCCGCTGTCGATCGCGGCGCCGGGCGGGCACGGGCACTCGTACCGCGAGGAGATGGTCCCGATCTGGGCGGCGGTGCTGGGCCAGGACGTGCCCGAGGAGCAGCGTCCCGCGCAGCGACGCCGGCACCGCGAGATCATCGCGGCGATCCGGGAGATCAACCCGGGAGCGTGAGCGGGAGGGGGCTCAAGGGTTCGGGCCGACGGCGACGGGCCGTTCGGGGTCCGTGCTCCACTGCGACCAGGAGCCGGGGAAGAGCCGCACCCGCGGGAAGCCCGCGGCCTCGAGCGCGAGCAGGTCGTGGGTGGCGGTGACGCCGGAGCCGCAGTACACGACGGTCTCGCCGTCCGCCGTGACGCCGGCGGCCTCGAAGCGCTCCCGCAGCTCCTCGGGGGGAAGGAAGCGCCGCTCCGCATCGAGGTTGCCGACATAGGGCAGGTTCACGGCGCCGGGCACGTGGCCGGCGCGCGGGTCGATCGGCTCGACCTCGCCGCGATAGCGCTCGGGGGCGCGGGCGTCGATCACGACGGCCTCCTCGGAGGCGGCGAGCTGCGCGACCTCGTCGGCGCTCGCGATCCGGTCCGCAGGCCAGTCCCGCACCGGCACGTCCCCGGGCTCCGGGGTGACGGGCCCGCTCTCGAGCGGTCCGTTCCAGGCGTGCAGGCCGCCGCTGAGCACGGAGCCCTCGTGGCCGAGGGCGCGCAGCATCCACACCAGGCGGGCGGCGGGGCCGCCGTCGGCGTCGTCGTAGGCGACGATGCGGGAGTCCTCGGTGACGCCGAGACGGCGCAGGGTCGCGGCGAAGTCCGCGGGATCGGGCAGCGGGTGACGGCCCGCCTCGGGGCGCGCCGGGGCCGCGAGCTCGGTGCCGAGGTCGACGTAGACCGCGCCGGGGAGATGCCCGGCGAGGTGGTCGTGCTCGCCCTTGCTGCCGTCGAGCGCCCAGCGCACGTCGAGCAGGACCAGGGGGCGACCCTCCTGCCCGATCTCGTCGATCAGCGCGTGCAGCGCGGCGACGTCGAGGAGCGGGGCGGAGGCCGGGCTCACGCCTTCACCTGCAGGTCCACCCGCACCAGGCGGTGGTCGGAGGTGGGGAAGGGGTGGCTGCCGGTCAGCTCGCTGCCCGGCTCGCCCTGGCGCGGCCAGTACACGGCCGAGGAAACGATCTGCAGCTCGCGGGCGGGCAGCACGTAGTCGACGCGGAGGTTCCCCGGGGTGGGCTCGGCGAAGTCGGCGGTGTCGTACCGCGCCTCGCCGCCGTGCCCGGCGTTCGCGCCTCCCTGCGTCTCGGCCGCCTCGACGGCGCCGTCGCTGGTGGGCTTCGGGTCCTGGACGCGGGGATGGCGCAGGAGCTGCTCGATCGCGCCGGGCCAGGAGTCACCATCGACCGGGTCGGAGTTCAAGTCGCCGAGGATCACGAAGGGGGCGCTGGGATCCAGACCGCCGCGCACCCCGGCGTCGTCGACGATCCACTGCGAGCGACGGCCCGGCTGGAGATAGTCGACCCACAGCCGGATCTCGTCGTGGTTACGGCGCTGGTTGCGCTTCTCGGGACCGTCGAAGCTCGGCGGGGTGGGGTGTGCGGCGAGGACGTGGAGGACGTCCGTGCCGATCTGCACCGGCACGTCCCAGTGCGACTTCGAGCTCAGCCGCAGCTGCGGGGAGATCTCCGGCCCGTAGAACTCGGTGGGCAGCAGGTTCTGCGGCATGTCCGCCCAGCGCAGGTTCTGGAAGGTGCGCACCTGATCGGTGAGGATCGGGTAGCGGGAGAGGACCACCATCCCGTACTGGCCGGGGAACTGGCCGAATCCCCAGGCGTCATCCGGGCCCTCGACGGCGCCGTCGCGGTTCAGGTCCAGGCCGGAGGGCACGCCCGTGTTCACGGGGGCGGTGAAGGCGTAGGGGTAGAAGGCGGGGCTCTGCCCGTTCTGCGGCACCTCGAGGTACTTCTCGCGGAAGAGGTCCGCGCCGCGTCCCTCGTCGTCGTGGTCGAACTCGTTGAGCAGCAGGATGTCGGGGCTGTTGATCTGGATGACCTCGGCGACCGCCCGGATCTGGGCGTCCTTCCCGGTGGCGAGGTCCTCGAGCAGCTGCCCCTCCCGGCCGCGGTTCAGGGAGGCGTTGAAGGTCGCGGCGCGCAGCGACTGGAACGGACCGCCCCGACGCGCGGGCTCCGCCGCGGTGGCGGTGGCGGCGGCGGGCAGTCCGAGCCCGGCAGCGGCGGCGGCGACGAGCGCCCGGCGACGGGAGAGGCGAGGAGTCATGACTTCCATTGTGCACGTTCCCGGGGCCGGACGACAGGCCGCTGTGGACGGCCCGGTGGCACACTGGCGGCATGAGAATCGCGTTCCTGGGCACCGGCCGCATGGGCACCGAGCTGGCCCTCCATCTGCTCCCCGACCACGAGCTCACCGTCTGGAACCGCACCGCCTCCCGCACGCAGCGCGTCGCCGAGGCGGGCGCCGCGGTCGCCTCCACCGCCGCCGAGGCCGTCGCGGACGCCGAGCTGGTCGTCACCTCGCTGTTCGGCCCCGACGCGGTGCGGGAGACGGTGATCGCCCCGTCCCTGATCCCGGCCGGCGTGACCTGGGTGGACACCACCACCGTCTCCCCCGCCGACGCCGAGGAGTTCGCCGACGCCGTCCCCTCCTACGTGGGCGCGCCCGTGGTCGGCACCCTGGGCCCGGCCCGCAGCGGCACGCTCGGCGTCTACGTCGGCACCCCCGACGACGGGCGGCGCGAGCAGGTCCTCGACCTCGTCGCCCCCTGGGCCGATCCGGAGCGCCTGCGCGGCGTCGGCTCCGGCCGCGAGGCCGCCGTCGGGAAGCTGCTGGCGAACCTGGCGCTGGCCGTCTCCGCGCAGGGTCTGCGGGAGGCGCTCGCCCTCGGAGAGGCGACCGGCACCTCCCCCGAGGCGACCCTGGACATGCTCGGCTCCACCGGGCTCGCGTTCATCGCGGGGATGAAGGGCCCGTTCGTGCGCGGAGAGCGCAGCACCGAGGGAGGGGACTTCACCGCGGACGCCATCGCGAAGGACGCCCGGCTGATGATCGACACCGTCGACGGCGCTGCGTCCGACGGCTCGTCTCGCCCCGGCAGCGACCTGCCCGCGCTGCGCGGCGCCCTGGCCTCGCTCGACGCGGAGATCGCCGCCGGCCACGGCGAGGACGACTTCTCGACGATCCTGCTGGAGGGTGCCGAGCGCACCGGGGAGTGAGGCCTCGGGTCAGACCGAAGGGGCGTCGCGCGGCTGATCTCCACGGCCTGAGCCGCTCATCCGTCAGCAGACCCCGCTGCACGGCCGCGCCAGTATCCCGGTCGCTGATGGTCATGGACATACGCCAGGATGACGATCTCGGCGCGATGGTAGATGTAGACGACGCTGTAGGGGAAGGTCCGTACAGATCCGCGCCGTGCGACGACCCCGCCGCCGGCGTCGGCGACCGGCGGCCAGCTCTCGGGTCCAGCACCGATGCTCCGCACCGCTTCGGCGACCCTGATCATGAACTCGTGTCCGAGACCTGGCACCAGGCCTTCGTAATACTCAGCGGCGGCGAGGAGCTCTGATCCTGCGGACGGGTGCTCGCGGACCGGGTCCGTCATTCCGCGGTACGGGGATGACGACGCTCGAACTCTGCCTTCGTGGCGGCGAATGTCCCCAGCTCCACACGGCCTTCGACGACGTCGTCGGCACGGCGCTTCAGCTCATCACGCCACTCGTCGGCGGCGACCGTTCCCTCCGGAGCTGCGTACCCCTCGTCAAGGCTCCGCAGACCCCGCCGGATGACCTCGGCGCGCGCTTCGGGGTCGAGCGCCAGCAGCGCTCGTTCCACCTCCGCGATCTCCAGTCCCATACGTCGAGTCTACGAAGCTCGTTCACCCTGTACCAGTGCGCGGACCTTCTTGTGGACAGTGCGCTTCAGCGCAGGTCCGCGAGGATCCCCTGCCCGGCCTGCCGGCCGGAGAACAGGCAGCCGCCGAGGAAGGTGCCCTCGAGCGCGTTGTGGCCGTGGATGCCGCCGCCCCCGAAGCCGCTCGCCTCGCCAGCCGCGTAGAGGCCGGGCAGCGCGGCGCCGCCCTCGCGCTGCACGCGGCCGCCGAGGTCGGTCTCGAGACCGCCGAGGGTCTTGCGCAGCAGCACGTGCAGGCGCACCGCGATCAGCGGACCCGCCGAGGGATCGAGCAGCCGGTGCGGGGAGGCGGTGCGGATCAGGCGGTCGCCGAGATAGCCGCGCGCGCCGCGCAGCGCGGTGATCTGGGTGTCCTTCGAGAAGCGGTTGCCCACCTCGGCGTCCCGGGCACGGATCGTGCGCTCGAGCGCACGGGCGTCGATCAGGTCCTCCCCCACCAGCGCGTTCATCTGGTCGACGAGCCCCTCCACGTCGCGGGCCTGGAGGAAGTCCTCGCCGCGGTCGAGGAAGGCCTGCACCGGGCCGGGCGCGCCGGGCCGCACCCGTCCGAGCACCTGCTTCCAGTCCTTGCCGGTCAGGTCCGGGTTCTGCTCGCTGCCGGAGAGCGCGAGCTCCTTCTCGATGATCTTCCGGGTCAGCACGAACCAGGAGTGGTCGTGGCCGGTGGTGCGCAGATGGCGCAGGGTGCCCGTGGTGTCGAAGCCGGGATAGGCGGGGGCGGGCAGGCGGTGGCCGCGCGCGTCGATCCACAGCGAGGACGGTCCGGGCAGGATCCGGATCCCGTGGCCGCGCCAGACGGGGTCCCAGTTGCGGATCCCCTCGGTGTAGTGCCACATGCGGTCACGGTGGATCCAGCGCGCTCCGGCCCGCTCGGCGGCGAGCATCCCGGCGCCGTCCACGCTCGCCGGCACCCCGTGCACGAAGTCCTCCGGCATGGTGCCGAGCTCCTCGGGCCACAGCGAGCGCACCAGCTCCTCGTTCCCGCCGATCCCGCCGGTCGCGAGCAGCACCGCCGGGGCGCGCTCCTCGAACTCGCCGGTGACCTCGCGGGTCGAGCCGGCGCCGCGCGGGGAGCCGTCGGGCGCGAGCACGCTGCCGCGCACCCCGACCACGCGCCCCTCCTCCAGCAGCAGGTCCTCCACCGCGTGCCGGGTGCGCAGCGCGATCCGCCCCGCCTCGCGGTGCGCGGCGAGCCGCCGGGCGAAGGGCTCGACGAGGCCCGGCCCCGTCCCCCAGGTGAGGTGGAAGCGGGGCACGGAGTTGCCGTGCCCCTCGGCGCGGCCGTCGCCCCGCTCGGCCCAGCCGACGACGGGGAAGAGCCGGTGCCCCATCGACCGCAGCCAGTCGCGCTTCTCCCCCGCGGCGAACTGCAGGTACGCCTCGGCCCAGCGGCGCGGCCAGGTGTCGTCGGCCCCCTGCTCGAAGGCGGCGGATCCGAGCCAGTCCTGTCGGGCGAGCTCGAGCGAGTCGCGGATCCCGAAGCGGCGCTGCTCGGGGCTGTCCACGAGGAACAGCCCGCCGAAGCTCCACCACGCCTGCGCGCCGAGGTCCTGCTCCCCCTCGCGCTCCAGCAGCAGCACGCGCCGTCCGCCGTCGGCGATCTCGGTCGCGGCGACCAGGCCCGACAGCCCGGCTCCGACGACGACGACCTCCGTCCCCGCCATCACTCCACCCTGATCCGTCGGACGCGCTCGAGATGGTCGCGGCTGTTGACGCCGGACATGGTGCGGCTCTTCTGGCGGTTGTTGGTCCCGACGCGCCGGTCGCCGGTGCGGAGGTTGCCGACGGCGACGTCGGTCTTCTTCTCGAACTCGTGCCGCTTGTCCTGGTTGCGGTAATAGCGGTAGATGCCGAGGTAGGTGCCCAGGAACACCGCCGGGCCCAGCAGGAAGGGGAAGGCGATCCCGGCGGCGCCGTCCCCGGAGTCGGCCAGCAGCATCGCGGCGGTCGGGTCCGCGGCGATCTCAGCGAGCAGCGGGTGCATGCGGGCCTCCTCGGGGGTGGTCGGTCGTGGTCGGCGTGCTCATCAGAAGAACATGTAGGCGAGCCCGGCGAGCGCGCCGACCACGGCGGCGACGGTGCCCGCGGCGCAGGAGGCGGCGAAGATCTTCGGATGGGAGACGGGCACGGAGCCCATCGTGGTGCCGGTGCGGCCGTTGACGGCGATGTAGTGGGTGAGCGCGCCCTCGCCCTTGGCGGAGTCGGCGTAGCTGTACAGCCACACCGGCACGTAGATCGACACCCAGCGCGTGCCGTGCACGGCCACGCCCTCCTCCTTCCAGCGCACCCCGCGGTCGTAGCGGGAGATGGTGGGGGCGGCCTTCGCCCGGGCGATCGCGAGGAACTTGTCCTCCACCTCGGCGTCGACGTCCCGGACGTTCAGGTCGCGCCGCTCGGAGGTGAAGCCCTTGAGGTAGTTCGAGTTGTAGGTGACCGCGTTCTCGGTGTCGTAGGGCTGGACGGCGCTCAGGATGTTGTTGGTCGCCTCCTCGTTCTCGTCCGCGTCGAACCGGCTCGCGGACTCGACGGTGAGGTCGTCGACCAGCAGGTCGAAGGCGCGCTGGACGGCGTAGACGTCCGCGTCGTAGTAGGTCTCGGTGACGTAGTTGTCCTTGCCCACGCGGCGCCGCACCGTGTACTCGCGGGTGGTGACCTCGCCGGTGCCGCGCAGCACGGCGTGCATGTTCCCGTCGACCACGAGATACGGGATGTACACGCCCATCACGTTCTCAGGCACGAACTCCTGCGTGAAGCGGCCCAGCGCGAAGGTCTTGCGCTTCCCGGCGAAGGCGTCGATCCGCTCGACCGCCTCCTCGCGGGTGAGCAGGAAGGGCAGCACCGCGTCCGGCACCGCGCCGTTGGGGATCTGCGAGTTGATCGAGAGGGTCTGACGGCACCAGTGGCAGCGGGCCTGCATCTGCTGGTCGACGTTGAGGACGATCTCCGCGCCGCAGCCCTGGCACTTCAGGGTCACGGTCGTGAGGTCCTCGCGCACGTCCGCGGTGCCGGAGGCCATGGTGTGGCCGCGCAGCTCCGCGATCGAGGAGTCGAGCCCGAAGCGCTGCTCGGCGATGTCCTCGTTCCAGCTGTGGCGGCAGTACGAGCACACCAGCGCCTTCGCGGTCAGCGAGTACTGGATCTCGGTGCTGCCGCAGCGCGGGCACTTGTTCAGCCCGTCGTCCCGGCCGGAGCTCGTGTCGATGATCCGCTCGGAGCTGTGGCCTGCGGCGGCCTCGGCGGCGCGCGCGACGGCCTCGTCCCCGAGCATCGGGGCGTCGGTGCTCGACGACGCCGCGCCTCCGGGCTGCGGGGCCCGGGGCGGCTGCGGCGGGCGCGCCCACGGCGGGCCCTGCGGATCCTGCGGAGGGGGTGAGGTCATCGAGAGAGTGCTCCGGGAGTGCGGGCGCGGCTCAGAGGCCGAGCGCGGCCTTCTTCGCCGCCTCGTAGTCCTCCTCGCTGATCAGCCCCTGCTCCAGCATCTGCTTGTACTGGGCGAGCTTCGCGACGGGGTCCTCCTGCGCGGGAGCGGCCTGCTGCTGCGGGGCCTGCTGACCCTCGGCGGGGGCCTGCTGCTGCGGGGCGCCCTGCTGGCCGGGCGGCGCCCACGGCTGGACGGGGTTGACCATCCCGCCGGCGGCGCCCATGCCCGCCCCGAACATCGCCAGTCCCGCGCCGCCGCCGTTCTCGCCCGCGGCCTGCACGCCGCGCGCCGCGGCCTGGTTCATGAAGGACTGCGAGCGGGCGCCGGAGAGCGCGTCGGCCTTCTGCACGTCGGCCAGCAGCTCGCGGGTGCGCTGGTCGTACTCGATCGAGACGATCGCGGTCTTCACGATCGCGAGGCCGCGATCGCTGGACCAGCGGTAGCCCTCCTCGACGGCGGCGGAGAGCGACTGGGCGAAGCCGACCGAGTCGCCCTGGATGCGGGAGATGCGGTTGCCCTTGTCGGGATCGTTCGTGTAGCGGGAGAACGCCTGGGCGAGGGAGCCGACGACCTCCTGGAACATCTGGTTCCCGGCCGCGTTGTCGGGATCGGAGAAGTCGAACACCGGGGCGTTCGCGGAGATGAACGAGGCGGGCACGAAGTTGTGCACGAACAGCAGCGGGTCGATGATCCGCAGCGTGTAGGAGCCGCGCGTGACCGCACCGACCTGCGCGTTGAGATACGCGTCGTCCCAGTAGATCTCCGACTGGGTGCCGAAGCGGTTGTCGGGGATCTCCTTGAGGCTCACGTAGAAGGCGAGCTGCTGCGAGGAGGGGCGGCCGCCGTACTTGAAGCGCTCCCAGGAGGTGCCCACGGTCGAGGCGAGCAGGTCCTCGCCCGCGAAGACGGAGCGGGCGTCCGGGGAGGAGTCGTTGAACTCGTAGCCGCCGGCCTCGGTGACCAGGCCCGTCGCGCGGCCGTCGACCACGGTGATCAGTCCGTACCCCTGGGGCACGAGGATCTTCGAGCCGTTGGTGATGACGTTCTCGGAGCCGCGGGTGTTCGAGCCGCGGCCGGCGTTGGTGCCCTGCGGGACCGCCGGGAACAGCGCCGCCGTCTGCGGCAGCCCGTTCGGGACGGTGAGGAAGTCCTTCCACTGATCGGCGAGCATGCCGCCGACCGCGCCCTTGAATGCCTGGATGAATCCCATGTGAGCTCCTTCGTCGCCCCCGAAGTTGTGATCGCGGCCATGCTACCGCCCGTCCCCGGGCGTCCGCTGAGGGCCCGGATACAGTTCCCCGCATGGACCTGCTGCAGCTGCTCGAGCGCCGACAGGTCCCCCTCTACCTCGCCGCGATCGCCGTCGGCGTCCTGCTCGGCGGGGCCGCTCCGGGGACCGCCCCCGTCCTCGCCCCTGCGGTCGAGCCCGCGATCGCGGCGCTGCTGCTGGTGACCTTCCACGGCATCCCGCTCGTCCGTCTCGGCGAGACCCTCGCGGACAGGCGCTTCCTGCTCGCCCTGCTGGCGATGAACTTCCTGGTGGTGCCGGCGGTCGTCTGGGCCCTGACCCTGCCGCTGCGCGACCGGCCCGATCTGCTGATCGGAGCGCTGCTGGTGCTGCTCGCGCCGTGCATCGACTACGTCGTGGTGTTCACGGCTCTGGCCCGCGGCGCGCACGAGAAGCTCCTCGCCGCGACGCCGCTGCTGATGCTCGCCCAGGTCCTCGCCCTGCCCGTGCTGGTGCCGCTGCTCGGCGGCGACGCCGCGGTGGGCCTGTTCGATCCGGGACCCTTCGTGCGGGCCCTCGTGCTGCTGGTGCTGCTGCCGCTGCTGCTCGCCGCGCTCCTGCAGCGTCTCGCCCCGCGCCTCGTGCTCGCCCCGGCGATGGTGCCGCTCATGCTGGTGGTGCTCCTGACGGTCACGGCCTCGCAGGCCCCGCGCGCGCTCGGGGCGGGCGCGGCCCTGGCGGCCGTCGTGCCGATCTACGTCGCCTTCCTCGCCCTCATGATGGTCGCCGGGCTGCTGCTCGCGCGCCTGGCGCACCTCGACGCCGCCTCGGCCCGCGCCGTGACCTTCTCCGGCGCGACCCGGAACTCCCTCGTCGTGCTCCCGCTGGCGCTGGCGACGCCCTCCCCGCTCGCACCTGCGGCCGTGGTGGCCCAGACCCTGGTGGAGCTGGTCGGGATGGTGGTGCTGGTGCGGGTGCTGCCGCGGCTGCTCCCCCTTCCCGATATCACTGATCGCTGATATCATCGCGGCGTGAATTCCTTTGCCCTGCTCGCCGACCCCGTGCGCAGGCGGATCCTCGAGATCCTGAGCGACGGGGAGCAGTCGGCGGGCACGATCGGCGAGGCCGTCTCCGCGGAGTTCCGCATCCGCCAGCCGGCCGTGTCCAACCAGCTCCGGGTGCTGCGCGACGCGGACGTCGTGCAGTCGCGTCGCGAGGGGTCCTATCGGCTGTACTCCCTCGCGCCCGGCGGGCTCGAGGAGGTCACCGCCTGGGTGGACCGCTACTCGCACCTCTGGCCCGGACGACTGGACGCGCTCGAGACCGAGCTCGCCCGCCACGAGCGTCATCGCTGACGTCACCTCTGCGAGGAGCACCCCGTGCACCGTCCCACCGCCCACGCCCTCATCGGCACCCCCGAGCATCCCGAGCTCGTCTTCCGCCGCAGCTATCACGCCGCCCCCGAGAACCTCCGCGGGGCGCTCCACGACCCCAGCCGTCTGGCCCGCTGGTTCGGCGAGATCGACGGCGACCCCGCCGCCGTCGGCGACGCCTTCACGGCCTCCCTCAGCGAGGACCCCGACGACGTCGCCGTCGGCCGGGTGCTGGCCTGCGAGGAGGACCTGGTGCAGGTCTCCTGGTCCTGGCAGGGCGAGGCGGAGAGCGTGATCACCGCCCGCATCGTCCCCCTCGGCGAGGGCGGCGCCGAGCTGCGCCTGCACCACGCGCTCGCCGAGCCCGGGCACGCCGCCGGCTACGGCGGCGGCTGGGAGCAGACGCTGCAGTCCCTCGCCCGCGCCCTCGATGAGGGCTCCCCGCAGGCCCTCCCGGACGAGGAGATCGAGGCCGAGGGAGTGCGCACGTTCCGACTACTCACCCGCTCACCCCTGCACATCGAGCGGCGCTTCGCGGCGGGCGTCGACCGCGTCTGGCGGGCATTCGCCTCCGCCGAGGGGCTGCGCACATGGTGGTGGAACCAGTGGCCGGACGTGATGATCGAGGCCGACGTCCGCCCCGGCGGCGCCTACCGGATCCAGGCCCCCGCCGTCGGGATCACGCTCGAGGGGACCTACCTCGAGGTGGACGAGCCGACCCGCCTGTCCTTCACCTGGACCTGGCGGGACGCCGACGGGGACTCCGAGGACGAGGCGGTGGACCTCCATCTCGTCGGCGAGCACGACGGGAGCACCCTGCTCACGATCCGCCACACGGGCCCGTGGGCGGACGACGCCCCGGCCGAGAACTATCGTCAGGGCTGGGGCGACACGCTCGACGCGCTCGACCTCTCCTTCTGATCGACCTCGGGCAGGAGCACTGTCGCGAGGCCGACGCGCCGCTTCCCCTCACCGCGGTCCTCGAGATAGGGGGCCAGCAGCTCGGCGAAGCCGTCCTGGATCCGTGCGAGGTCCTCCTCGTCCACGTACACGGGCCCGCGACCGAAGCCCATCATCCCGCGCAGCGCGGGATCCTCGTCCTCGACGACGCGATCGAAGTCGGCCGCGAGCTCGCCGAGGAAGGCGAGGAAGGCGGCGCGCAGCTGGGCCGCGTCCATGGCGCGCAGCCCGTCCTGGTCCACGTGCGCCATCTGGTCGCCGAGGGCGAGGGTGCGCTCGACGGCGCCGCGCACCCGCCGCTCGTCGACCACGGCCAGGAACCCGGCCTCCAGCAGCGCGCCGACGTGGCGGTAGAGGGTGGCCTGCGTGACCTCGGGCAGGGCCTCGCGCAGCTGGGCGGTGGTCAGGCGACGACCGCCGACCTGCTGGATGATCCGCAGCCGGACGGGATGCGTGATCACCTCGGACAGCCGTGCGGGATCGACAGGATCGGGCATGCTCTTCCCCTATCGTTCTCATGCTGATAATGTTTGCAGTACGAGACCATTCTACGAGGGCAGGAGCCCCGCCATGACCACCGTCACCGCCGACAGCACCCGCCTCCGCCTCGACTTCCCGGGCTGGGAGTCCCTGATGGTCCGCCGCGATCGCCTCGAGATCCCGATGGACGCCCTGCGCGACGTCCGGGTCGAGCCCGGCTGGACCTCCGAGACGCTCGGGATCCGCTCCGGTCTG
Organism: Brachybacterium sp. AG952; assembly: GCF_004362645.1. Lineage (NCBI taxonomy): Bacteria > Bacillati > Actinomycetota > Actinomycetes > Micrococcales > Dermabacteraceae > Brachybacterium > Brachybacterium sp. AG952. Next base: position 500,700 of record NZ_SNXV01000002.1, read on the forward strand.
GTCGTCTCCGGCCGGCGCAAGCTCGGGATCTTCCGCCACCCCTCCGGGCTGCGCCGCCTGGTCTCCATGCGACGCGGGATGCCGCTGCTGCGCGTGGGCGTGGACCGTGCCGCGACCGGCTTCGACGAGCTGCTGCTGAGCGCCCCCGATGCGGCGCGCCTGGCCGCGACCCTCACCTCGGCGGTGCGGTCATGACCCCCGTGACGGTCGAGGCCCGCGGCCTGTCCAAGAGCTTCGGAACGCTCCGCGCCGTGGACGAGGTGAGCTTCACGGCCCGTCCGGGACGGGTCACCGGCCTGCTGGGACCGAACGGGGCCGGGAAGACCACCACGCTGCGGATGCTGCTGGGGCTGGTGCGACCCGACCGCGGCAGCGCGCTCATCGCCCACCGGCCCTACCGGGACCTCCCCTTCCCCTCCCGCACCGTCGGCGCGGTGATCGACCTCGCCTCCGCCCACCCGCGGATGACCGCCCGAGGGCATCTGCGCACCTACGCGCGGCTCGGCGGGCTCCCCCGCGAGCGGGTCGGCGCGGTCCTCGCCGAGGTCGACGCCAAGGGGTTCGCGGGGCTTCGGATCGGCACCTTCTCCACCGGCATGCGCCAGCGCCTGGCGCTCGCGACCGCCCTGCTCGGGGACCCCGACGTGCTGGTGCTCGACGAGCCATCCAGCGGGCTCGACCCCGCGGGGATCGCCTGGCTGCGGTCCCTGGTGCGGGAACGGGCCGCCCGCGGCCGCACCGTGCTGCTGTCCAGCCACGTGCTCGCCGAGGTGCAGCAGAGCGTGGACGACGTGGTCCTGCTCGACGCCGGCAGGACCGCCTGGTCCGGCACGCTCGAGGACCTGGTCGCCACGGCCGGCTCCCTCGAGCGCGCCGTGCTGGCCGCCACCGGGGCGGGGGCCGCGTCATGAGGCACCTCCACGCGGAGCTGCTCCGCCTGAGCGCCACCCGGCTCCCGCTGTGGACGCTGCTGTGCGCGGTGCTGTGCGGCGGGGGCCTGGCCGTGCTGCTGTCCCTGATCGGGCCGGAGAGCGCGGACCCGCCGATGCCGGGGCTGGACACCGCCGAGGGCGTGGGCACGGTGCTCGGGCTCGGCGGGCTGATGATGTTCGTCCCGGTGCTGCTGGGCACCGTCGCCGTCACCGCCGAGTACCGACACCGCACGATCGGCACGAGCTTCCTGGTCGAGCCCCACCGCGAGCGGGTGCTGGGGGCCAAGCTCGCCGCCTACGCCCTGCTCGGGCTCGGCTACGGACTGGTCTCCTCCCTCGTCTCCGGCCTCGCCGTGGTCCTCGGGGCGGCGCTGCACGGGCAGCGGCTCGGCGTGCCGCCCGGGGAGCTGGCGTGGATCCTGCTGCAGCTCGCGCTCGCGGCCGCCGTGCACATGGTGCTCGGCGTCGGGATCGGGGCGCTCGCCCGCCATCAGCTGCTCGCGATCGGGATCGCGCTGGGGTACTTCCACCTCCTGGAGCACCTGCTGATGCTGATCCCCGGGGTGAGCGCGGTGCATCCCTTCCTGCCGGGCGGCGCCGCGGCGGCGCTGACCCGCTTCACCTATGTCGCCGACGCGGTCAGCGCGCAGACCGCGGTGGCCTCCTCGCCGCTGCTGCCCCCGCTGCTCGGGGCGCTCGTGCTGCTGGGCTACGCGGCCCTCGCCGCCGGGGCGGCCGTCCTGCTCCCCCTGCGGCGGGACCTCGCCTGAGCGACGCCCTCAGCCTGTGATGTCGAAGCGCGCCAGGCGCTTGCGGTCGCCGCTGTTCTGCAGGTCCAGCAGCTGGGCGTAGATCCCGCCGGAGGCGGCGAGCTCGGCGGGGGTGCCGATCTCGTCGATCCGCCCGTCCTCGAGCGTGATGATCCGGTCCACGCTCGCGATGGTCGAGAGGCGGTGGGCGATGATCAGGGAAGTGCGGCCCTCCATCAGCTCGTCCAGGCCCTTCTGCACCTGCCGCTCCGCCTTCGTGTCCAGGGCCGAGGTCGCCTCGTCGAGCACGAGCACCGGCGCGTCCTTGAGGATCGCGCGCGCCACGGCGATGCGCTGGCGCTGTCCGCCGGAGAGCTTCAGCCCCCGCTCGCCGATCACCTGCTCGTAGCCGCCGGGGAAGCGGCGCACGAAGCCGTCGGCGTTCGCGCGGCGGGCCGCGTCGGCGACCTCCTCGTCGCTCGCGCCGGGCCGGCCGTAGGCGATGTTCTCCCGCAGGGTGCCGGAGAACAGGGAGGCGTCCTGGAAGACCACGCCGATGCGGGAGCGCAGCTCGTCCAGCGGCAGCTCGGCGCTGGTGCGTCCCACCACCTCGACCTCGCCCGCGCGCGGCTCGTACAGGCCCAGCAGCAGGTTCACGATCGTGGACTTCCCGCCGCCGGACTCCCCGACCAGCGCGATCTTCTCCCCGCGGGCGACGGAGAAGTCGATCCCGTGCAGCACGTCCTCCCCGTCCTCGTAGGCGAAGGACACGTCCCGGAAGCGGACCACCGGGGCGCCGGGCACCGGCTCGATGGCCGGCGGCGGCACGTCGTCCTCGGACCGGGCGAGCATCGCGGCGGTGCGCGGGTCGACCTCGGTCCCCATCACGCGGAAGTAGTCCTTGGACCCGGCGATGGCGCGCTGGGAGGAGTCGATCACCCAGCTCATCGACTCCACCGGGGCCTTGGCCATGCTCATCAGCTGCACCAGCAGCACCATCTCGCCGAGTGTGAAGGAGCCCTGGACCGTGCGCACGAAGATGATCACGTAGATGCCGAAGAACACGAGGTTCAGCACCGCACGGCGGATCACGTCCATACGGTGCCAGTGCGTGGACTGGGCGCGGGTGGTGGCGTCGGTGGACCCGAAGCGGCGACGGAAGTCCTCGAGCTCCGAGCGCTCGCGCACGAAGGACTTCACGACCCGGATCTGGCCGACGACCTCGGCGAAGCGGCCGGAGGCGATGTCGACCTGCTCGTTCTTCTCCCCCTCGAGCCGCTGCCACTTCACGGAGGTGAGCGAGGTCAGCCACACGTACAGCGGGAACACGATCAGCAGCAGCACGGTCAGCGGCCACGCGTACCAGGCGCTGATCGCGAGCACCGCGACCGTGGTGATGAGCATCGACGCGAAGGAGTTCGACATCATCTTCGCGAAGTTGGTGATCTCGGTGATCGAGCGGTTCAGCCGCGCCACGATCGTGCCGGTGATCTCCCCGTCGAACCAGCGCTGGGGCAGGTGGAGGAGCTTGTCGTAGTAGCGCACCGAGAGGATCGTGCGCATCCGGTTGCTCATCACGTCGCCGAACCAGCCGCCGATGTTCGACACGACCGTGTTGAACAGCTCCGCGACCAGCACGGCGGCCGCGATCAGCACCACGGCGCGCACCGCGGTGCCGGTGGGGGTCTGCCCACCGACGGCCCCGGCGACCGTGTCGGTCGCGTGGCCGATCAGGAAGGGGACGGCGAGGGCCGCCGCCGCGGTGAGCACCGAGCAGAGGATGATCGCGGTGTACAGCGGGGCGAGAGCACGGGTGAAGCGCACGATGCGCAGGAGGGATGCCACGTCCCACCACCTTACGGAGGCGGCGCGGCGCGGTCCATGAGCCGCCTCACCCGGGCGCGACGCCCTGAGCGAACCGGCCGGCTCCCTCGTGCCTGCTCACTCGTCCTTCGGTCCGACGATCCCCAGCAGCACCCCGAGCGTGGCCCGCTCCCCCGCCCGGCGTCGACGGACGCAGCCGGTGGCGAGCGCATAGGGCACGAGCATCACGAACCCGACAGCGCTCAGCAGCAGGATCGCGACGACGATCGAGCCGGTCTGCTCGCTGCCCTCCGCCCCGGTGCGCGCGACCAGCAGCGCGGCGGCGATGTTGCGCTGGCTGGTGAGGATCGCGGGACCGTCGGGGACGGTGAGGGTGTCCCCGGCGAGGTCGCCGGCGAAGCGGCCCGCCACGAAGGCGAGGGCGACGAGACCCGCGGCGACGAGGAGCACCGGGGAGAGCAGCAGGTCCAGCACGAGGCCGGAGTTCGCGCCGAAGCCGGAGAGGAACATCAGCACCGCCGAGACCGCGGCGACGCCGCCCGCGATCCGGGCGAAGAGATCGGCGCGTCCCGGCCAGACCGCGGCGATGACGATGCCGGCGATCATCGGGGAGAGCATCGTGCCCAGCAGCAGCTGGGCGACGGACCAGCCGTGCACCTCGACGTCCCGCAGGAGGAAGGGCACCACCAGCGGCATGAAGGCGATCGAGCCGAGCAGCAGCACCGCCATCGGCCCCGCGGTCTCGCCGTAGGGGATACGGGCCATCGCCCCGAGCTGCAGCACGAACGGGGCGCCGGCCGCGCACAGCGCGATGACGAACCCCTCCCCCGTGTGGTGCGGCAGCAGGCCGGCGAGCAGCCAGATGAGCAGGGTGCCGACGGCCGGGACGACGACGAAGTTCGCGCCGAGGACGGCGAGGACGGTGCGCCGGTCCCGCAGCTGGTCGCGGAAGGCGCGCAGCGGGGTACGCAGCCCCATCGAGAGCATGGAGGCGATCGCGAAGGCGGGCACGCTGATGTCGATCAGCGCGCCGAGCAGGACCTCGATCGAATCCACCCCGGCAGACTACGCGTCACCCGTGGCAGGGGCTCAGATCCAGCCGTTGTCCGAGGCGGTCCTCACCGCCTCTGCCCGGTTCGCGACCCCCAGCTTCCCGATCGCGGCGGAGACGTGGTTGCGCACCGTCCCCTCGGAGAGGAACAGCCGCCCGGCGATCGCGGCGGTGGTGCCGCCGACGGCCGCGGCCTGCAGCACCTCGGTCTCCTTCGCGGTCAGGGGGCTCGGACCGACGGCGAGGGACTGCGCGGCGAGCTCGGGGTCCACCACCCGCAGTCCCTGGTGGACGCGACGGATCGCGTCGACGAGCCGTTCGACCGGGGTGTCCTTGACCATGAACCCGCTGGCCCCGGCCTCCATCGTCCGCCGCAGGTAGCCGGCTCTGCCGAAGGTGGTCAGCACGATGATCCGCGGGGCGCCGTCGGTGCCCTGCAGCTGCTCGGCCACGCCGATCCCGTCGGCCGGTGCGCCGTCGGCCCCGGCGGGCATCTGCACGTCCAGCAGCAGCACGTCGGGCTCTGCCTGCCGGACCATCTCGAGCGTCCCGGCGCAGGTCGCAGCCTCCCCCACCACCTCGAGGTCGGGCTCCAGGCGCAGCAGGGCGGCGAGGCCGCCGCGGAGGATGGCCTGGTCGTCGGCGACGGCGACGCGGATCATGTCGCCCGGTCCATGGTCGCCCTCAGGGTGGTGCCGGTCTCGGAGGTCTCGACCCGGAGCCGTCCCCCGGCGAGCACGACGCGGGCCTCGAGGCCCTGCAGGCCGCTGCGGGAGGCGCCGTGGGGGATGCCGATGCCGTCGTCGGCGACGGTCACCGCGTCCTCCTCGACGGTGATCCGGGCGCGCGTGGCGCGGGAGTGGCGCACGATGTTGGTGACCCCTTCGCGGATCACGTAGCCGAACAGCTCGGCGAGGTCCTCGTGCAGGGGCGGCAGGGCGGTGGGGACCTCGGCCTGGATCCCGACGGTGCCGAGCACGGTGCGGGCGGAGGCGATCTCGGTCGCGGCGCGCACGGTCTGCATGCCGGAGGCGGTGGCGCGCACGTCGGCGAGCGCCTGGCGGGTCGTGGTCTCGATGTGCTCGAGCTGGGCGCGGGCGGCCTCGGGGTCGCTATCCAGCAGGCGCCGCGCGAGCTGGGCGGAGATCGTCAGCGAGGTCAGGGAGTGGCCGACGAGGTCGTGGAGGTCCCGCCCGATCCGCTCCCGCTCCGCGGCGACGGCGAGCACGGCGTTGCGGCGGTGGGCGGCCTCGAGCTGCTCCTGCAGCACCTGCTGACGGATGCCGTGCCCGATGCCCCAGGACATGATCGTGCCCATCACGGCGAAGCCCGCCGCGATCGGCTGGCCGGCCACGAGCGCGATCGCCATGACGGCGAGGCTCATCAGCAGCATCGAGGGCACCGCCCACCGCCAGGGCAGCAGCAGCACATGCGTCATGGCCTGGAACATCACCATGTAGAGCACGTTCAGGCCGATCACCGGGATCAGCACCAGCAGGATCCCGGTGCACAGCGCGAACCAGATCAGGCGCACCCGCCGCGGGTACAGCGCGATCCCGGTGGTGGCGGCGAACATCGCCCCGTACAGGAGCAGCAGCGCGGTGGCGAGCACCATCGTGGGCCCGGGTGCCTGCATCCAGCCGACCACGATCGGGACCAGCACGAACATCACCGGCGGGAGGGAGAACGCGAGCCCGCCCGACTCGCGCGCGGCCCGGAGCACGCCGCGCGGGGTGAGGGGCCGGGCGGCGGCCTCCTCCCCCGGCTCGGCGGGGTCGCGGGCCCACCGCCCCCAGTCCGGGGCGTCGGGGGTGCTCATGGCGGTCATTGTGCCAGCGTCTCTCATCGCCGCTGCAGACCCACCGCCCGGGACATGCTCACCATGCACAGCACCCCGAGCACGAGGGTCCACACCCCGATCACGACCAGGCCCGTCACCGGCAGCTCCGCCCCCTGCAGGGACCACTCCCCCAGGCTCGCGATCCAGTAGGTGGGCAGGAGCCGGCCGAGCTCCTGCATCCACTGCGGGAACATCTCCAGCGGCATCCACAGCCCGCCGAAGATCGCCATCGCCATCATCGTCACCACGCCGCCGGCCATCGCGGCGGCGCCCCGGAGCACCATGCCGAGCACGAGCCCGATGAGGATCGTAGGCAGCAGGCCCAGCCACAGCACCACGAGGGTGAGCAGGAACCGGCCGGGCGAGGCCTCGACCCCGGTGGCGAGCCCCACGAGGCCGACGGCCGCGAGCGCGGGCACGATCACGGCGCTCGCGGCGATCACGGAGCCGACGAGGAAGGAGCGGGGCGAGAGCCCGGCGACGACCAGCTGGCGCAGGAAGCCGTTCCGCTGGTCCTCCTGGATCTGGGTACCGGCGGTGACCGCGGCGCCGAGCCCGCCGTAGGCGGCCATGTTGATCATGATCATCCCGCGCGCCTGTCCCTCGGCCTCGGCGCCGAACATCATCGAGAACAGCAGATACATCCCCACCGGCAGCGCGATGGTGAACACCATGAAGGCGACGTTCGTGAGGGTCATGGCGGTGGTGTGGGCGGCGTAGCGCAGGGTGCGGGTCGCGGCCGAGGGCGCGGCGTCGGTGCGCGGCGCGGGGGCGGAGCTGAGGACGGTGAGGTCGGAGGGGGCGGTCATGGCTGGACTCCTGTCATGGGCGGGGCGGGCGGCGGGGTCGGCGGCGCTCATCGCGCTGCCTCGTCCTCGTGCTCGGTGATCCGCAGGAACGCCTCCTCGAGGCCCGGCGCCGCGACCAGCACGTCGTGGACCTCGCGGGCGAGCGGTCCGGTGAACAGCGCGGCGAGCGCGGCGTCGGAGTCGGTGCACACGGCGCGGACCCGTCGGTCGTCGGTCTCGTCGGCCCCGGCGCTGTCCACCCCGGGCAGCGCCGCGACCCGTTCCGCGGCGACCCCGCGCAGCGTGATCACCCGCCCGGCGACGACGGCGGCGATCTCGGCCCCGGTCCCGTCGGCGACGACGCGGCCGCGGTCCATGACGACCACGCGGCCCGCCTCCCGCTCGGCCTCCTCGAGGTGGTGGGTCGCGAAGACGACGGTGCGGCCGCTCGCGGCGACCCGGCGCATCTGCTGCCAGAAGGCGCGTCGGGCGCCGATGTCCATGCCGACGGTCGGCTCGTCCAGCAGCAGCACCTGCGGGTCGCCGAGCAGCGCGATCGCGAAGCGGACCCGCTGGGACTGGCCGCCGGAGAGGGCGCTGATCCGCCTCGGCATGAGCTCGGCGATGTCGGCCTGGGCGACCACCTCGGCCATCGGCATCGGATGCGCCTGCAGGGAGTGGAGCATCCTCAGCATGGTGCGGACCCTCTGGTCGGGCAGCAGCGCCCCGGCCTGCAGCATCGTGCCGATCAGTCCGGTGCGGGTCGCGGTGGTGGGATCGGTGCCGAGCACGCGGACGCTGCCCTGCTCCGGGGTCGCGAGCCCCAGCATCATCTCCATGGCGGTGGACTTCCCGGCACCGTTCGGGCCGAGCAGCGCGACGATCTCGCCGGGGCGGATCTCGAGGTCGAGTCCGTCGAGGGCGCGGACCTCGCCGTAGCTGCGGGTGACGCCGCGGAGGCTGAGTGCATCTGTGAGGGTGGTGGTGGTCATGGCTCCACCCTTCCCTCGCGCACCCCCGGCCCCCAGCCCCCGCGATCACGTCCGCCCCATGACAGTCGTCATGGGCGCGGCGGGCTACGCTGGATCGGTGCTGATCAGACAGGTGCTTGCCCTCGACGCCGCCGTCCCCTCGGACCTGCGGATCGACGACGGGGTGATCGTCGAGGTCGGTGCGTCGCTGCCGCGCCGCGCCGGCGAGGAGGTCCTCGACGCGGGCGGTGCGCTCGCGATCCCGGGGCTCTGGGACCAGCACGTGCACACCGGGCAGCTCGCCCAGGCCCATGCCCGCCTCGAGACCACCGGCGCCGGCAGCGTCGGAGTGCTCCTGGAGCGGGTGCGCGCCGAGCTCGCCGCGCGGCGCGAGACCGGGGCGGCGGGCGCGGCGCTGATCGGCTTCGGACACCGCCTGGTCGACTTCGCGATCCCGCCGACGGTGCCGGCGCTCGACGAGGCGACCGGCTCGGTGCCGACGGTGCTGATCGGCGGCGACGCCCATCACGCCTGGCTGAACTCCGCGGCGCTGCACGCCCTGGGCCTGCCGCCGCGGGACGGGATCGTCGCCGAGGAGGACTGGTTCGCGCTCGCCCCGCACCTGCCCGAGCTGCCCGGGGTCGCCGAGTCCGTGGCGACCGGCGCGGCGATGCTGCAGCGCCAGGCCCTGCAGCGCGGGGTCGTGGGCCTGGTGGACATGGAGTGGGGCAGGCCCTGGGAGTCCTGGCCGCACCGCAGCCCACGGATGCGTATCCGCACCGCCGTGTACCCCGAGGAGCTCGCCGCGGCACCGGGACCGACGGGCACGGCGCTGGATCCGTCGGGCCTGGTGACGATGGGGCCGCTGAAGGTGATCGTCGACGGGGCGCTCGGCTCCCACTCGGCCTACACCCGCGAGGCCTACACCGACGGGCACGGCTACGCCGGCCACGGCGTGCTCAGCGTCGGTCCGGAGGCGCTGCGCGACGCCCTCGCGGAAGCCCGTCGGCGCGGCCTGACCGCCGCCGTCCATGCGATCGGGGACGCCGCCGCGCAGGTCGCCCTCGCCGCGATCGCCGAGGTGGGGATCGCGGCGAGGATCGAGCACGCCCAGATGCTCACCGACGACGACATCGACGCCATGGCCGCGCTCTCCGTCATCGCCTCGGTCCAGCCCGCGCACCTGCTGGACGACCGGGACGCGACCGAGTCGATCTGGCCCGGCCACGGAACACAGGCCTTCCGCCTCCGCGACCTGCGGGAGGCCGGCGTCGAGCTCGCCCTCGGCTCCGACGCGCCGGTCGCTCCGCTGGATCCGTGGCTGGCGATGGCCGCGGCCGTGCATCGCAGCGCCGACGAGCGCCCCGCCTGGCACCCCTCCCAGCAGCTCCAGCCGCGCGAGGCCCTGGCCGCCTCGACCGACGGGGTCGGGACCCTCGCCGTCGGCGGCCGCGCGGACATCGTCCTCCTCGACGAGGCGGAAGACCTCTTCGCCGACGTCCCCGCCGGCGCGGACGGCCTCATGGACGAGGCCGCGGCCCGCGAGGCCGCGGCGCGGCTGCGCACCGTCGACCCGCTCGCGACCGTGGTCGCCGGGCGCCTCGAGTCGCAGCGCTAGACGGAGGCGGCGCTCAGCCCTTCATGCCTCAGCCCTTCATACCCGAGTGCGCGAGCCCCTCGACCACCCGGCGCTGCAGCACGATGAACAGGATCATCAGCGGCAGCATCGCCATGAACGCCGCGGCCATCATCACCGGGTAGTCGGTGGTGAACTGGCCCTGCAGCGTGGACAGGCCGACGGCGAGGGTGGTGCGGTCGTCGTAGGTCGCCACGATGAGCGGCCACATCAGGTCGTTCCAGGAGGCGAGCGCCGTGAGGATCGCGACCGCGCTCAGCGCCGGGCCGGACAGCGGGAACATGATCCGCCAGAAGGTCTGCCAGGGGCTCGCGCCGTCGAGCCGCGCCGCCTCCTCGAGGGAGCGCGGCATGCCCAGGTAGTGCTGACGCATCAGGAAGGTGCCGAAGGCGCTGAAGATGCCCGGCGCCGCGATGCCGGCGACCGTGTTGAGCCAGCCCAGCTCCTGGATGATGTCGTACTGCGGGATGAGGTAGATCTGGTACGGGACCATCAGGATCGACAGCACCAGCGCGAACAGCAGGTTCTTCCCCCGGAACTCCATCCGGGCGAAGGCGTAGCCGGCCAGCGCGCACAGCAGCAGCTGGCCGATCACCCGTGCGCCGGTCACCGCCGCCGTGTTCAGGAACTGGTTCCAGAACGGCACCTGCTCGAACACCGCGGGATAGTTCCCCCACTGCGGCTCGGCCGGCAGCCAGCTCGGCGGGACCGAGGTGACCTCGGCCTGCGTGGACAGCGACATGCTCAGCTGCCACAGGAACGGGAAGACCATCACCAGCCCGCCGAGCAGCAGCACCAGGTGGGTGCCCCAGCGGGGCCGCGCGGTCCGGGTCCTGCGCTCACTCATAGTGGACCCACCTCCTCTGCATCCGGAACTGCAGGAGCGTGAACACCCCGATGATCAGCAGGATCAGCAGCGCGATCACCGAGGCGTAGCCCTGGTCGTTCTGTCGGAACGCCTCGGAGTAGAAGAGGTAGACGAGCGACTGCGTGTCGGCCATCGCGGGGTTGGCCTGCCCCATCATCGCGAACAGCAGGTCGAACAGCTGGAACCCGTTGATCGCCGTGATGATGGTCAGGAAGAAGATGCTCGGGGTCAGCAGCGGCACGGTCACGGAGCGGAACTGCCGCAGCGTGCCGGCGCCGTCCAGCTGCGCGGCTTCGTACAGCTCCGACGGGATCCCCTGCAGCCCGGCGGAGAGGATGATGATCGCCAGCGGCAGGCTCGCCCACAGGCCGACGATCGACACGGCCAGCAGCGCCCACCAGGGCGCCGTGATCCAGTAGGGGCCCTCGATCCCGACGAGCGAGAGAGCCCAGTTGACGACCCCGAACTCCTGGTTGAAGATCATCCGCCACACGAGCGCGACCGCGACCGGCATCGACACGGCCGGGAGGAAGAACAGCACCTGGTAGAAGCGCGTCAGCCGCAGGCCCTTCTGGTTCATGAGCGAGGCGACGCCGACGGCGATCGGGATGCCCAGCAGCACGATCGCGGTGTAGATCGCCGTGTTGAGCACGGCGCGGGGGACGAAGGTGTCCGACAGCAGCGCGCGGTAGTTCTCCAGCCCGGCGAAGCTGCGGTCGCCGAAGGGGCCGAAGCTCGAGAAGGAGTTCAGGAACGTGGCCAGGATCGGCCAGAAGTAGAAGACGATCACCCCGATCATCAGCGGGGCGAGGAACACCAGCGGCCACAGGCCGTCGCGCGAGCGGCGTCGGCGCGAGGTGTCGTGCGAGGTGTCATGACTCATCGGCGAGCACTCCGTCCATGCGCTCGGCGAGCTCCGCGGCCGTGGCCTCGAGCCGCCCGTCGCCGCCGAGGATCTTCGGGAACAGCAGCTCCTCGAGCTGCAGCCACGCGCTGGTGTTCTGGCTGGCGGGATAGGCCCGGGCGGTCTCCGCCGCGTCGACGAACACGTCCAGCGAGAACTCCGGGATCGCGTCGACGTAGGCGTCGTTCGTGCCGAGGAACGCGGGGTTGGCCGCGCCCGCCTCCGCCTGGATGCGGTGCGCCTCCTCGGAGCCGAGGAACGCCAGGAACGCCGAGGCCGCGGGCTTGTGCCGGCTGCGCGCGGACATGGCGCAACCGATGCCGTGGATGACGTTGGCCTCCTCGGCGCCGTGGATCAGCGGCGCGACCCCCAGCTGCTCGCGCACCGGGGAATCCTGCAGGAGGGCCGCCTCCCAGTTCCCGGACAGGTACAGCGCCGCACGACCGCCCGAGAACAGGTTCTTGGGCTCGTTCTCGGCGGTGTACCGCACGTCGGGCGCGATCCCGTCGCGGATCATCCCGTCGAGGAACCGGAACGCCTCGATCGCCGCGGGCTCGCCGTAGCCGGAGCGGGTCTTGTCCTCGGAGAGGACGTACCCGCCCGCCTGCTTGATCAGCGGGTAGATCATGGCCTGGTTCGCGACCCCGCCGGGGTTGCCCCAGATCTGCTCGCCGCCCAGCGCCCGGGTCACGGCCTCGGAGGCGTCGCGGTACTCGTCCCAGGACCAGCTGCCGGTCGGCTCGTCCACCCCGGCCCGGTGCAGCAGGTCCCGGTTGAACCACAGGGCGATGGTGTCGAAGTCCTTGGGCACCGCGTAGGGCGTGCCGTCGTAGGTGTAGAGCTCCACGAGGTTCGGCGGGTAGTTCGCCGGGTCGAAGCCCTCGAGCTCGCCGAGGTCCTGCAGCATCCCGTGGGAGGCGTACAGCTCGAAGTTCGGGCCGTTGATCCAGAACACGTCCGGCAGGTCGTCGCCCTGCGCCTGGATGCGGAGCCGTTCGAAGTAGGGGCCGAAGGCCGTGGTCGAGATGCTCACGCCGATGCCCGGGTAGTGGGCGTGGAACGCGTCGACGATCTCGAGCATCGCCGGCTCCTGCGCCTTGTCCCAGATCCCGAAGGTGATCTCGTCCTCGGTATCGGGGGTCGCCGGCGGGCCGAGGGCGGCGTCGATCTCGGGCTCCGACGAGCACCCGGCGAGCGCCGCCGCGCCCGCCGCCCCGGCCAGGCCGAGGAAGGTTCGTCTGGACGTCACGTGAACTCCTTTGTCCGTCCGATCACACGAGCGGCCACGTTAACCCATTCACGGTCCGTTCCGTGCGACGTGCAGCGCCTGCGCGATGAGCACGCCCTGCAGCGGGAGGCGACCGACGGCGATCATCCGCTTCCGTGGCCGGGCACGGCGCCAGTCGTACGCCATCTGCACGTTCGCAGGGAACACCGCGACGAACAGCGCCGCCGCCGCAGCTCCTCCCAGGCGCCTGGTCCGGGGAACAGCCAGCAGCCCCGCCACGGCGAGCTCGGCGACGCCCGAGGCATAGGTGTATCCGCGTGCGGGTCCCGGCAGCGCGGGCGGGACGATGGTGTCGAAGGGCTCGGGTCGGAGGATGTGCAGCGTCCCCGCCCCTGCGAGCAGGGCGCCGAGGAATCCGGCAGTGCGGCGGCCGCGGCTCATGCGCCCGCTCCCACGGCCGGCAGCATGCAGAACTCGTTCCCGGAAGGGTCGCGGAACACTCGCCAGGGCAGCTCGCCCCAGTTCGCGAAGAACTCCTCGCCGCCCCGTGCGGCGATCCCGGCCGCGACGGCGTCCGGATCGTCCTCCGGCTCGAGCCGCACGTCGAGGTGGATCGGGTTCTTGGCCCCGAGCCGCTTCGGTGCCGGCTCCGGGCACAGCTCGAGCAGGGGTCCTCGTCCCGAGGGATGGCGCAGGGTGCGCGGCGCGACGCCCGGCGCGGGCGTCCAGCCGCTCAGCCAGGCCCAGAACTCCGCATCGCGGGCAGGGTCGGCGGAGTCCAGCGGCAGGGCGGCGATCGGCCCTGTACCCACGTACGCCGCCCGCTCCTCCATCACGCAGAACGCCCCGCCCTCGGGGTCGGCGAGCACGATCCACGGCACCTCGCCCTGCCCGATGTCGAGGTCGCTCGCGCCGAGCTCCCGCAGCCGTTGCGCGATCGCCTCTCGCTCGGCGCCGCCGCGGAGGTCGAGATGGAGCCGCTGCGGGGCCACGTTGCGTGCCGGGACGCGGGCGAAGCACAGGTCGAGGTAGGCGTCGCCGTCGATGCTCAGCCTGGTCTCGAAGATGTCGGGCGCATCGGTGAGGGTGGTGGTGCCGAGGGCCGTCTCCCAGAAGCGGCCCAGGCGTTGCGGGTCCAGGGCGTCGATGCCGAGGTTCTCGAGGAACATCCCGCCACCCTATGGCCGCCCCGGCTCAAGCGGGAAGGACGGTCAGGTCGCGTCGCCCCTCACTCGCCCTCCTCGCCGAGGACGTCGGCTCGGGCGCCCCTGATCCAGTACCCATGTGGAACGTCGGGATCATCGAGGATGACCAGCACGTCGTCACCCTGCGCGCGCACGTGGACATCGGGAAAGCGCCCCTCCTGCCCGGGCAGCATCGTCGCCTGCCAGCTCTCGCCTCCATCGAGGCTCGCCCACAGGCAGGCCCCGATCCCCACCTCGCCATCATCCCCCTCGGTGCCGGCGGGCACGTCGATCCACCCTCCCGCGAGCAGCGCCCCCTCCCCCAGGTCCAGCGCCGGGCCGCGCCTGCCGCGGTCGTCGGCGCGGTAGGTCTCCGTGAGGGTGCCGTCCGCAGTCAGGCTCCAGCGCCCCGTACGTCCCGCCACGGAGCCATGGACCCCGTCGTCGCCGACCCCTGCGATCGAGACGCCGCGCACGGCGCCGTCGAGCGGCACGGTCCGCCAGATCTCCCCGTCCTGCACGAAGGTCACCGGGCTCCACTCGTCCAGGGCATCGATCACGGACCCCAGGCCGATCAGGACACCATCGACGGAGGTCATCACATCGACATGGGCGCCGAGCGCGGCCTTCTCCGGCTCCGGATGGTCCGGCACGGGAGGCGGAACGGCCTCCCAGGCGATCCCGTCGGTCGAGCTGTACAGCCTCGGGGTCAGCACCGAGGGACCCCCGTCTTCAGGGAAGATCCACTCAGCGACCGGCAGGTAGTGCACGCCGTCGACCGTGCTCGCCTCGCCCACCGCCACGTCGTTCTCGGACCGAGGGAGTCCCGTCACGCTCTGCCACGTGCTGTGATCGGTGCTCGCCTCGACGGCGAACCCGGGTTCAGCCAGGGGATCGCCCACCGGTACGACCCCCGTGCACAGCGTCAGGTCCCCGTCGAGCCGATGGATGTGCACGGACCGGGGCTTGGCGGTCCCGAGCAGGGACTCGTTCCGTCGTACGAGCTGGTCGCCCTCGCCAGCTCCGAAGGCCGTGCCGTAGGTCGGAGACCGCCAGTTGATCTGCTCAGCGCCTCGGTCGATGGTGGAGGTGGTCCAGGTGATCCGTCCGGCGAGCCCCGTGCCGGTCGCCGCCGAAGCGACCGAGAGTCCCCGCGCCGGATCGACCCGCAGCCCTGCCTCCTCACTGCTTCCCGCCTCCTGGACGTACACCCGGCCGTTCTCCCGGAAGATCGTCCCGGTCGCATCCCCGACCGCCTCGAGAACATAGGCCGGGACATACTCCTTCGGCTCTCCAGCCGACCAGGTGCCGTCGGCGTCGCGGCGGAGCATCCGCATGTCATCACCCCACCAGGTCGGGACGCTGATCTCCGATCCGTCCGGCGAGCGCACCGGGCGACCTGCCGAGAGGTCGGTGAAGTCGATGGGGGTGTCGGGGTCGAGTTCGCCACGGCCGTCGTGCTGATGGAAGTTCTCCAGCCCCCACCGCGGCAAGGGAACCTCTTCGGCGTGCAGGCCCTCCGCACCGGCACCCGTCCACGCCGCCGCGCGAGAGGTGCGGGTGTGCTCGTCCCAGTCGACCGCCGTTCGCCATGACCCGACGAGCACGAACGCGCCGTCCTGCGCGAAGATCGCATGCACCGACTTCTGGTCCGCGTCGCCGGGCAGCGGCGTCGGGGCGCTCCACGTCACGCCGCCGTCGGACGAGGAGACGACGACGGCCGCTTCCTCCGAGGTCCCCTTCCGATCGATGGCCACGAGGACCGCATCGTCTGCACGACCGACCGCCTGCACGGACCACTTCTGCCCCTCGGGCACCGGGACCGGGGTGAGGGCAGTCGCCGCCCCATCGTCCGAGACGTCCCAGACCTGCAGCTCACCGTCCCGCTGCGAGGTCGCGACGAGTCCGTCGCCCGCTGCGACGAGGGCGGCGCCGATCCCGCCGTCCACGTCCACGCTCCCCCATTCCACCAAGTCCGTCGACGTGTGCATGACCGTGCGCCGCGCGGCATCCACGACGCGGCTCGCGTAGACCCGCACCGTCTTCCCGTGCCCGTCGATGACGAGGCCCGTGGTGAGCGGATCGATCGGGACGGCGACACCCTCCGGCTCCTCGAGCGTCACCGCCCGCAGATCGGCCTCGAGCGCTCTCTCACGATGCACGAGCATCGCCATCGGCCGTTCCGAGCTGGGAGAGATCCCCCAGTCCTCGCGGTAGACAGGCATCTCGGGCTGCAGCTCAGCGGCGGTGGTCATCGGCGCCAGCGTCACCGTGGCACGGGGCGTGCTCCACGGCAGGCTCACTCCGTCGCACCCCGCGAGCCCGAGCGTGCCGAGCAGCGCCCCGGACAGCAGCAGCGAACGACGGGACGGACGGAGCACGGGACACGCAGCAGTCATGCGCACACCCGACCACACTTCCGACAGGGCACCTCGAGTTCTCCACACTCCGCAGGTCAGAGCCTCGAACTCGTCGGCCGGAATTCGCTGGCCCGGCAGCGCCGCCCCGCATAGGCTCACCCCATCGCCGCGCCTCCCGGGCCGGCCCTGAGGGAAGGAGGACCAGATGAGCGTCACCGTGCTGACCCCTGCCGTCCTCCCCTCCCTCGCGCACCGCTGAGAGCGGGCGCCCTCCCTCAGGAGACCCTGACATGACCACGTCCTTCGACCCGGACGACTTCTTCGCACGCTCGATGTACTCCCTCTCCCTCGCCGAGCTCGACGAGGACCAGCGCTGGTCCACCTGGCCCGAGACCGCCCACACCCTCGACCGTGGCCCGCAGCCCTTCCCCGACTGGGTGGTGCAGCACGACGGCGCGATCGACACCGAGCTCGGCATCCTCAAGACCGGCAAGGAGGCCGACGCCTTCCTCATCGACCGCGCCCTGCCCGCCGAGCAGCTGACCGGCGCACCCGGCGAGGCGTCGCTCCTGGTCGCCAAGCGCTACCGCGACCCCGACCAGGTCACCTTCCACCGTTCGAGCGCCTACGCCGAGGGTCGTCGCGGGAAGGACTCCCGCGAGGCCCGCGCGATGAAGAAGGGCACCGCCTTCGGCAAGCAGGTCGCCGCGGGCCAGTGGGCGCGCACCGAGTTCGAGGTGCTCGGCCGTCTGTGGGAGGCGGGGCTGCCCGTCCCCTATCCGGTGCAGATCGTCGGCACCGAGCTGCTGATGGAGTTCATCGGCACCGACGACGAGCACGGCGCGGTCGCCGCGCCCCGTCTCCAGGAGACCTCCCCCGATCCCGCGAGCGCCGAGCGCTGGGCCCGCCTGATGCGGGAGGCGGTGATCGACCTGGCCGCCCTGGGCCTCGTCCACGGCGACCTCTCGCCGTACAACGTGCTGGCCGACTCGCGCATGGCGGATCCGGATCCGGTGATCATCGACGTCCCGCAGACCATCGACCTGATCGCGAACCCGCACGGCACCGAGTTCCTGCACCGCGATTGCCGCACGATGTGCACCTGGCTGGCCGTGCAGGGCGCCCCGCCGTCGGCCGCCGATCCCGAGGAGTGGGTCGCCGCGGCCTGGCGCGGGTGGCGCTGACAGCTCACCCCCGTCGGCCGAAGGGCCACCACCGCCGGCGCCGGGCCGGCGGCGCGGCATCCGGCGGGGAGGGGGCCGACGGCACGGCGGGACCCGCTGC
Organism: Brachybacterium sp. AG952; assembly: GCF_004362645.1. Lineage (NCBI taxonomy): Bacteria > Bacillati > Actinomycetota > Actinomycetes > Micrococcales > Dermabacteraceae > Brachybacterium > Brachybacterium sp. AG952. Next base: position 518,319 of record NZ_SNXV01000002.1, read on the forward strand.
CCGCACCTCCTGCCAGCGCGCGACCGCGTCGTCCCCGTCCCACGCCGGCGCGAGCATCTTCTGGAAGGGGTTCGCGCGCCGGTCCTCGTGGACGCGCTCGGTGAAGTCCGCGGCGTACTCGCGCACGGCCTTCTCGTCGGGCAGCGCGGCGAGGGTCTCGTCGCGGCGCTCGTACTCCTTGCGCAGCAGCACCACGACGGGCAGCAGCGCCTCGGAGTCGATGTCGCCGCTCGCGATGCGCTGGTTCACCCACCAGTCGGGGTCATGGGTGTCCGGCAGGTCCAGGGGCTTCCCGGCGCCGGGCAGGTCGTCGAAGTCGCCGCGCCGCGCGGCCGCCTCGATCGCCGACTCGATGCGGGCCACGTCCGGGTCCATCATCGGCCCGAGGCTCCTCGGGTCGACGGGCGGCTCCGACGGCGTGCTCACGAGCCCTCGGCGAGCTCCGCGAGGCGGTCGATCGAGGCCATGAGCTTCTCCGGCGTCATCTGCCGCGCCTTCGCGAGACGCGCCTCCTGCGAGGCGGGCAGGTCGGAGAAGTCGTAGACGTGGGTGACCAGGGTGCGTCCGTCCTCGAGCGGCTCGAGGACCCAGCCCCACTGGTGGCCCGCCGGCTGCTCCCCGTGGGGCGCGGGGCGCCAGGCGATCTCGCGACCCTCGACGAAGGCGACGACGTGGTTGTCGCGCACTCCGCCGTTGCGGTTGGTCATGACGAACACGTCGCCGACTGCGCGGACCCGCTGGCCGGCCTCGGCGCCTGCGAGGTTGTCGTTGCCGTCCCAGCGCGGCTGCTCGGCCGGGTCGGCGATGAGGTCGAAGAGGGCGGCGGCGGGGGCGGCGATCTCGCGGGAGGCCGTCACGACGGCGTGGGCGTTCATGGCTCCATCGTGCCATCACGCGGGGCGGTGTCGTCGAAGACGTCGATCGACCCGGCATAGTTCGCGACCCACACCCGGCCGTGGGTGGGCTCGTAGGTGATGCCGATCGGGTTCTGGCCCACCTCGACGGTCTGGATCTCCTCGAGCGTCTCGGCATCGAACTTCGTCACCGTGTTCGCGTAGTAGTTCACGACGTACAGGGCGAGCCCGTCGGGCGAGATCGCCATGGTGCGCGGCTCCCGGCCGGTGGCGACCTCGCGCAGCACCTCGCCGGTGGCGGTGTCGAGCTCGAGCAGCCGATCGTCCCCGGACTCGGTGAGGTACATGCGGGACGCGTCCGGGGAGAGCACCAGGTGGCGGGGCTTGCGGCCGGTCTCGAGCACGAGCTCGCTCTCGCCGGTCTCGAGGTCCACGCGATACAGCTCGTCGGCGTACATCGCGGTGACATAGGCGGTGCGGTTGTCGGGCAGCACCACGGAGCCGCGCGGCGCGGAGTCGACGGGGATCTGCCGGATCTCCTCGCCCTTGTCGAGGTCGACGACGGAGACGCTCGAGTCGCACCAGTTCGAGACCAGCGCGACGGAGCCGTCGGACGAGAGGGAGATGAACTTCGGGACCCGCCCCACCTCGATGACCTGGTCCCATTCCTTCGTCTCGAGGTCGAGGCGGTAGACGGCGCTGTTCCCGATCGCATCGCCGGCGGCGCAGTCGTCGGTCGCGGTCTCCCCCGCCCCGGGTCCCTTGAGCGAGTACTGGGAGACGTAGGCGAACCTCCCGTCGGGCGAGAACACCGCCTCGACCGGCGCGCCCGTCGTCTCCCCGGCCCTGTCCGGGAACCCGAACTCGGCGAGGTCCACGGTGTCGCGGACGGTCGCGGCGAGCTCGAGGCTGCTCGCGTCGTACAGCGTCGAGGTGTGGTTGTACATCATGTTGTTCGCGATGACGTCCCCGGCCGGGCTCGCGACCACGGACTTCGGGGAGATGTCCCCGGTGATCCGGTCGCGGTGCACGAGCCGGGTCGTGTTCGAGGGGTCGCCGATCGGATCGTGCACGGCCGCCTCGGCGGGAGAGGCGGCGTCATCGGGACGCAGCATCGAGGTGCCGAGCCCCGTGACGGCACCGCCGGCGAGCACGAGCGAGAGGATCGCCATCGCCACGGTGAACTGGTGCGAGCTGCGGCCGCGGCTCGGCGGCTTCCTGCGATGCTTCGCCTCCACGGCTCCCCCTGACCGCTCTGCCCGATTCCTCAGGCATGAACCTACGGGGCGGAGCAGGGTGATGGGGTCAGGCGCGCTCGGCAGGCGTGTCGCTCAGCCCGTCCGCCTGCCCTGCATCACGACCTCGTGGAAGAGCAGCTCATACCCGAGCTTCTCGTTGACCTGGATCATCCACGGGTTCACGTGCGAGTTCCAGGTGACCAGCGAGCGCAGCTGCGGGGCGCGCTCGGCGAGCTGGCGGTGGGTGGCGACCTTGAGCCCGAGGCCCAGCCGGTGCCCGCGATGCTCGGGCATGACCAGGGTGTTCTCCTGATAGCCGAGCGTGCTGCCGGGCGCCTCGTGCACGTGCACCTCGGAGTTGCCGACGAACTCGCCGTCCGGCGCGACAGCCACCGCGAGGATCCGGATCGTGCCCGCCTCGCGCATCCGCCGCTCGCTCACGCGGATCCGCTCGGGGGTGTACTCGGCGGGCTCGTGCTCGACCTCCTCGTCGGGCTCGTCGATCTCGAGCTGGGTGAGCAGCCGGCCGTAGGCGCTCAGGTGCTCCTCGGGGATCTCCCCGACCCACTGCTCGATCCGGTACTCGCCGCGCTTCTGCGCCGACTCGACCTCGAGCGCGTCGAGCCGGGCGGGGTCCAGCGGCAGCCGCAGCGCCCGGCACACAGCGAGGTTCTTGCGGCTCACGCCGAGCCGGGCAGCGATCCGGTGCACGGGGTGGGCGGGATCCTCCGGGTCGACGCCCGCCTCGATCTCGCCGTACGCCTCGACGAGCCTGCGGCCGGACTGCGCGATCGCGGGCAGCAGCGCCTCCTCGACCAGCGCGGTCGCGATGCCCTGCCCCCGGTGCGCGGGATGCACGGCGACGCCGACGGAGATCGACTCGAGGTTCTCCTGCTGCGGCGTGAAGGTCATCGCGCGGCCGACGAGCATCTCCCCGCCCTCGAGCGTCTCGGCGAGCGCGATCCAGCGCCGCACCGACCAGTACGGGGTGTCCTCGAGGCCGGCGCGCAGCTGCGCGAGGCTCTCCTCCTGATGACCGCCGTAGACATGGTCGTCCAGCGCCTGCTCGAGGGCGCGGTACTGCTCGAGCTCCAGGTCGGAGGAGGCGTCCAGGGGACGGATCGTCAGCTGCATGCGCGCAGTCCACCACGGCGCGGGACCACCGGTCGACGAAATATCCTCGTGCCTCCTTGACCCTCCCCTCGGGGCAGGGCCCAGCGTGGTCCGCGCCGGGACGGACCCGGTGCCCGAGACCGGGCGAGGCACGACGGAGGAACGCATGGACGAGAGCCTGCTGAGCATCGGGGAGCTGGCCGCGCGCAGCGGCCTGAGCCCCAAGGCACTGCGGCTGTACGACGAGTCGGGGCTGCTGGTGCCGCGCCGCGTCGACCCCTCGACCGGCTACCGCTCCTACGGGACCGACCAGGTGGGCCGTGCCCGCCTGATCGCGGCCCTGCGGGGACTGGGGATGGGGCTCGCCCGGATCCGAGTGCTGTGCGACCTGGACGGCGCGGCCGCCGCGACGGAGCTGCGCTCCTGGTGGCGGCAGGAGGAGGCCGACGCCCTCTCCCGCGCCACCGCCGTCCGCGACCTCGCCTCGTCGCTCGGGCAGCACCCCACGGAGGACGCCATGACCACCACGACCACCCCTGCCCGCAGCGCCTCGGCGCTGCACATCGGCCTCGAGCGCACCGCCCAGGAGGACGCGGTGCTGGTCCGGGACCTGCCTGTCGGGCGCTCGCTGCTCGCCGCGGCCGACGGCTTCGGCGGCGCCGGCGACCTCGCCGCGCGGATGCTCGCAGCGTTCGCCGACGCGCTCGAACGGGCGCTCGCCGCCCAGTCGGCCGCCCCGCTGCATGCCCTCGAGACCGCCTGGACCGCCGCCGAGGCGCTGGTGCCGACACAGGGCGAGTCCGGCTCGACCCTCACCGCCGCCGTGCTCGACGGGGACCGGCTCCACATCGCCCACCTCGGCGACACGCGCGCGATGCTCGTCCGCGCGGGACGGCTCGAGCACGTCACGCAGGACCACACCCACGTGCGCTCCCTGCTCGAGGCGGGCCGCCTCTCCCCTGAGGAGGCCGCCTCCCATCCGGACCGACGCGTGCTGAACCGGGCTCTCGCCGCGGGCGCCCCGTCGGCCCCGGACCTGCTGGTGCGGCGGCTGGAGCCCGGCGACCTGGTGCTCGTGGGCTCGGACGGGCTGCACGCCGTGGTCGACCCGTCGGCCCTCGCCGAATCGCTCACCGCCGCCGAGGCGGAGGATCTCGACGCCCTGGCCGCGCACCTGATCGACCTCGCGCTCGCCGCCGGCGGCCCCGACAACGTGGGCGTGGCACTGGCTCGGGTGTGAACCGGCCTCAGCGCGCCGCGCGCACCACGCGAACGATGCCGAGGACCACCGCACCGACCATCACCACGAGACCGGTGACGAGCAGCGCGGCCCCTCCGGACCCGAGCAGCGAGCACGAGATCCCGGCGTAGACGCCCTGCATCCCGAGCCCCGTCCAGACCATCAGCCGCTCCCCCTCGCGGTAGACGGCCTGGGCGGTGCGCTCGGTGGTCTCGAGCGGATAGTTGAACCAGCGCGGGCGGGTCGACAGCGCCGCCGTTCCCAGCGAGAGCAGCAGCATGACCGCGGCCAGCACCAGCACGGACCAGCGCGGGCCCCAGTCGTCAGCCTGCCCGCCGGCGTCGAAGTGGATCGCGACCGTGCCCGGGAGGGACGAGTAGCGCACCAGGATCCACGCCGTGACGCCCAGCGCCGCGATCACCGTGAACCACCGCAGCGCCCTCGTGACCGGACCGGTGGCATAGGTACGGGCGGGGCGCCGGGGCGTGCTGGGAATCGTGCTCATGGTGTCCGTCACCGAGCGTTCGTCCGGGCCCGGTGCGAGCGCCGCACCCCGCGATCGGGTTCGATGTCCGAGCCCACCCCCTCGCGCTCCTCGTGGCGCAGCGCCTCGTCGAGATAGGGCAGCGAGTACTCGACGAAGCCGCGCCCGGCAGGACGGATCAGGTCGTCCTCGATGAGGCGTTCGCGGTAGGTGGACTGGTTGCGCGGGTCGATGCCCATGCGTCGGGCGATGTCTCCGACGGCCGACGGGCCCTCGTCCTCGAGCATCGCCAGCAGGTACTCGCGCTTGCGGGCGCTGAGGCCGCGCAGCGCCGGGCCGTGGACGTTCTTGATCATCGCCGCGACGACGGTGTCCCGCGCCCCGCGGACGTCCTCGACCTCGATCACCTCGGCGTCGCCGCTGTTCTGCCAGGCCTTGGAGCCGATGAGCTGGATCAGGTAGGGGTAGCCGCGGGAGATCTCTCCGGCGAGCACCGCGGCCTCCGGGGTGATCGACTTCGCGGTGTCGGCGACGGTCATCCGGATCGCCTCGGCGGCGGTGCCGACGTCGACGCTGCCCACTTCGAGGCGGTGCGCGCGGCGCAGGAAGGTGGTGCGCTCGTGGTCCAGCAGCGCATCGACCCCGGTGCGCACCCCGGCGGCGAGGAAGGCGACGGCGTGCCCGGAGCCGATGAGGTCCTGCACGTGCTGGGTCAGGGCGTGGAGCTGGTCGCGGTCGGCGGACTGCAGCTCGTCGAGGGTGATCAGCAGCCCGCCTCCCTCGGCCTCGGCGAGCGCGGCGAGACGGTCGAGCACGACGGTGAGCGGCTCCCCCTCTCCCTCGTAGCGGTGGACGATGTCGCGCTGGGCGGAGACGTTCATGACGCGCGCGGAGGTGAGGCGGGAGGTCTCCGCCTCGGGATCGATCTCGCGCAGCCGGGAGATGGCCTGGCCGCGCAGCTCCTCGAGCAGCGAGGTCGAGGAGGTGTGCATCCTGAGGTCGATCCAGCCCGCCTCCAGGGCGAGCTCGCGGAACTCGGTGAGCAGCACGGTCTTGCCGGCGCCGCGCTGGCCGGAGATGAGGATCGCCCGCGCCTCGGGAACGGTGCCGGCGAGCGCCGCGGCGAACTCGTCGATCGCGATGTCGCGGCCCGCGAGGATGATCGGCGTCAGGCCGAAGCCCGGGGTGAAGGGATTCGTCATGGAGCCATCGTGCCGTGTGTGTCGGTGTATGTACAGGGCGGCGCGGGGACGGGGCAGTGCGGACCCGCTCGGCAGCGCCCGGCTCGACGAGGCGGCCGACGGGAGCCGACAACTGTACGACGACTGACCGACGGAGCACTCCCCCGCATTCACAGAGATGGCCATTCCGCAATAGTCACTCCATCGATTCCCGAATAGCATTCAAGGCAACGCCCCGCGATCCATTTCCACCGCACCCCCACCAGGCCACCACCAGCCCGCCCGTGCGCCAGCCCATCAGCCCCACCCACCGCTCCACGCGCACCCGCACCACCAGCAGACACGCCCTACCACACAGGCCCGACAGTCGAGCCCGCCCATCCACACACCCACGCCTGCCACCCCGACCTCCCCTCCACACAACTAGGTTATCCACAGATTCATCCCGATTGCGCTCCAACTCTTCCCCGGTGGCACCTTCACGAATATTCTGGAGGTGTTACACGATGGAGCGATCCGGCATTCTCCCGGGCCGAGGAAGGAGGGGGCACGATGGGCGAGTTCGATCAGCCCGGCGACAGCGCGGCACAGCAGTCCGAGCAGGCCGCTGCGTCCTATCCCGCCCCTGTCCACCCTGCCTCGGCCTCGTCGCCATCGTCCGGCGCCCTCCTCCCACCCGCGACGGTCCCGGAGCTGCCCGCATGGCGTGCCCGCGCCCGTCGGCCGCTGACCACGGAGCGGATCCTCGAGGAGGTCGGCGAGGGGACTGTCGAGTCCGGGCGGGTGATGGCGCTGCACCGCACCGCGCTGACCCGTGCCCGGCTGTACGCCCATCACCTGCGGCTGCTGAAGACCTTCTTCCGTGAGGACCCGGAGGTGCAGGGCCGTCCCGAGGACGCGGACATGACCGCGCTGAAGGTCGCGGCCGGACTTCGCTGCACCTACAACCAGGCCTGGAGCCAGGTGCTCGATGCGCACCGGGCGGTCGAGATCATGCCGCTCACCTTCGAGTACCTGCGCCGCGGAGATCTCACCGAGGCGATGCATCAGATGCTCCTGCGGCGGGTGCGGCGACTGACCGACGAGCAGGCCGCCCAGGTCGACGCTCACATGGCGACGATCGAGCTGCCGTCCGTCTCCCTCGACACCTTCTCCCGGCACCTCCGACTCGCCATCGAGCTCGCGACCGCCGGCGCCCTGCCGACCCCGCCCTCGCAGAGCCGCGATGTGGAGATCGTCGACGTCGACTCCACCACCGGCACCGCCTCGCTGCTGGTCACCGGCCCGATCCTCGAGATCAAGGGGCTCGCCCACCGGCTCGACGTCGCCGCCCGCGACGTGCAGCGAGCCCAGCGCGCCGCCCTCGTGGACGGGACCGAGGGGCCGCTGCCCTTCGACCTCGACGGCGACCTCGCCGAGCGCGGCGCACCGCTCTCGCTGCGCACCCTGCGCTACGCGATCCTCGCCCACACCGTGCTGGACACCGCCCCGGTGCAGGAGACGGCCTCGCCGTACAAGCTCCTGGTCACGGTGCCGGTGATGACGCTGCTCGGACAGGACGACGCACCCGCCATGCTCGAGGGCACCACCCCTATCCCCGCCGAGCTCGCCCGGGACCTCGCGGCCGGGGAGAGCGTCTGGACCCGGATCCTCACCGATGCAGTCCGCGGCACGCATCTTCCCGTGCTGCCCGAGACCTACCGGCCCAGCGCCGCGATGCGGCTGCAGCTCCGATTGCGCCACCCCGTCTGCGCAGCGCCCGGCTGCACCCGCCCGACCGCGACCGCCGCGGAGGACGACCACATCCTCGAGTACGACCACGAGCACCCCGAGCGCGGCGGGCCCACCTCCCTGGCGAACCTTCACCGGCTGTGCTGGCAGCACCACCAGATGAAGACCGCCCGCCTGATCGATCCGACCCGCGAGCCGGTCGACGACAGCGCGCCCGCCCGGCCGCTCATCACGCACTGGACCCTGGGCGAGGACCTGCGCACCACCACCGAGGAGGCCACCGACCTGCTCACCCCGCACACGGTCAGGCTCCTCGAGCATGCCGCCGCCGAGCACGAGCGCCTCGCCGCCGAGGCCCGCAGCCTCCACGCCGAGGAGCAGGCCCGACCCCGCGCGGAACGCGTCGCCGAGGACCGACGGGCCGCTCTCGCGAAGGCCGCCGGCCGGAAGATCATCCCTCCCGGGAACCCGCCGCCGGATCTCGGCGATCCACCGTTCTGACCACCTCGACACCCGCCGCGGCCAGCTCCTCCTCGAGCTCCGCGACGCCCGAGGGATGCACAGCGGCCGTCATCTCCCGCAGCACCCGCACCGATGCGCCGGCCTCGCGCGAGCCGAGGGCCGTGGCGCGCACGCAGAAGTCGTAGGCGAGGCCCACCACGTCGATCTCGCAGCCGGGGACCAGCGCCTGCACCGACTCGCCCGTGCCGATCACGATCCCCTCGAGCACGCTGTACGACGGGACGCCGTGCCCCTTGTGCACGACCTCCACCCGGTCCTCCACCGCTGCGATCGCCGGATGCAGCGCCGCGCCCTCCGTGTCCGCGACGCAGTGCACGGGCCAGGTGTCCACGAAGTCCGGCGCGGCCGGCGGCACCGCGAAGTGCCCGCCGTTGTCGGTGTCCCCGCGGTGCCAGTCCTGGCTGGCGAGGATCCGGTCGTAGTCCCCGCCGTGCTCGCGCACGACCTCGGCGATCCGCTCCGCGACCGCGCCGCCGCCGTCGACGCCGAGCGCACCGCCCTCGCAGAAGTCGTTCTGGACATCGACGATGATCAGCAGGCGGGTCGTCATCGGGGGCTCCTCGCAGCAGTGTGGGACCGGTCCGTTCCAGCGTACGCAGGCGAGCTGGCAGAATCGCGGGCATGTCTTCTCCTCAGCACTCCGCAGCGTCGCGGTACCGATCCCTGCTCTCCCCGCTCGACCTCGGCCCCTTCGAGGTCCGCAACCGGATCGTCATGGGGTCGATGCACACGGGACTCGAGGACGACCCGTCGGACGCGAAGAAGCTCGCCGCCTATCTCGGCGAGCGCGCCCGCGGCGGCGTGGGGCTGATCGTCACCGGCGGCTTCTCCCCCGACCGCAGCGGCCGCCTCACCCCGCGCGGCTCCCAGGCCGACACCCGCACCCTGCGCGCCCACGAGATGATCACCCGCGAGGTCCACGAGGCCGACGGACGGATCGTCCTGCAGCTCCTCCACGCCGGCCGCTACGCCTTCCACCCGCTGTCCGCCTCGCCGAGCGGCGGGAAGTCGCCGCTGTCCCCGTTCCGCAGCCGACGCCTCACCCGGGGCGGGGTGCAGCGCACCATCGACCACTTCGCCGAGGCGGCCCGCCGCGCCGTCGACGCAGGCTACGACGGCGTCGAGATCATGGGCAGCGAGGGCTACCTGCTCAACCAGTTCCTCGCCCCGGCCACGAACCATCGCCGGGACCGCTGGGGCCGCACCTCCGAGGGCCGGCGCGCCGTGCCGCTCGCGATCACCGCCGCGGTGCGGGACGCGATCGGGGACGACGCACTGCTGAGCTACCGCATCTCCCTGCTGGACCTGGTGCCCGAGGGGCAGACCTGGACCGAGACCACCGCGCTCGCGCAGTCCCTGGTCCGCGCCGGGGTGGACGTGCTCTCCACGGGGATCGGCTGGCACGAGGCCCGAGTGCCCACCATCGTCACCTCCGTGCCGCGCGCCGCCTTCGCGGAGCAGACCCAGCACCTGCGCGAGCTGGTCGGCGTCCCCGTGGTCGCCTCGAACCGCATCCACGACCCGGACGTCGCCGAGCAGGTGCTCGCCTCCGGGCAGGCGGACCTGATCTCGATGGCGCGCCCGCTGCTGGCCGATCCGCAGCTGCCGAACAAGCTCGCGGACGGCCGCGCCGGACAGGTCGTCGCCTGCATCTCCTGCAACCAGGCCTGCCTGGACAAGGTGTTCGACGGGAAGCGGGCGAGCTGCCTGGTGAACCCGCGCGCCGCCCACGAGACCGAGCTGGTGCTGACGCCGGTGATCGAACGCCGCATCCGGAAGGTCGCCGTCGTCGGCGCGGGCCCGGCGGGGCTCGAGGCGGCGCTGGCCGCCGCCGAGCGCGGCCACATCGTCACCCTCTACGAGGCGACGGACGAGATCGGCGGGCAGCTGCGGCTCGCGGCACGGATCCCGGGCAAGGAGGACTACGCGCAGGCGCTGCAGTCCTGGCGGATGCGGCTGGCCGCGGCGGGCGTCGGGATCCGGCTCGGGATGCGGCCGACGGCGACCGAGCTGCAGGGCTTCCACGACGTCATCGTCGCCACCGGCGTCGCGCCGCGGGAGATCGCTCTGGAACGGAGCGGCGGGCCGGAGGTGATCAGCTACGCCGATCTGCTCGAGGGCCGTGCCGAGGCCGGCGAGAAGGTCGCGATCATCGGCGCGGGCGGGATCGGCGTGGACGTCGCCGAGTACCTCACCGCGCCGCGCCCCTCCCCCACGCTGGACGTCGGGCGCTGGCGGGAGCACTGGGGCGTGGTCGACGCCGACGAGAAGCGCGGCGGCGTGATCACCCGTCCGCGCGAGGAGGCGCGGCGCGAGGTCCACCTGCTGCAGCGCAAGGAGACGCGGATCGGCGCAGGGCTCGGCCGGACGACGGGCTGGGTGCACCGGGCGGAGCTGCGCCATGCCGGCGTGATCCAGCACCGCGGCGTGACCTACGAGCGGATCGACGAGGCGGGCCTGCACATCACCGAGGACGGCGAGGCGCGGGTGCTGGATGTCGACACGGTCGTGGTGTGCGCCGGGCAGGTCAGCGTGAACGCGCTGGCCGACGAGGTGATCGCCGAGCGGCGCGGCCGGGCGCCGCGGGTGCACGTGATCGGCGGGGCCGACGTCGCCGCGGAGCTCGACGCGGAGCGGGCGATCCGCCAGGCCGTGCAGGTCGCGGCGGGGCTGTAGTCTCGGCGGTCCCGGCCCCGAGGAGGCCCGCGATGGACCATCCCGATCCCACCGAGACCCTGCAGCGCACGATCGCCCTGGCCACCGCCAACGTCGCCGACGGCGGCGGTCCGTTCGGCGCCGTGGTGCGCCTGACGAGCGGGGAGCTGGTCGAGGGCGTGAACCGGGTGACCGCCACGAATGATCCCACCGCCCACGCCGAGGTCGCCGCGATCCGGGAGGCCTGTGCGCGCAGCGGATCGCCGGAGCTGCGTGGCGCGGTGCTGTACTCGAGCTGCGAGCCGTGCCCGATGTGCCTGTCCGCGGCGCTCTGGGCGCGGCTGGACCTCGTGGTGTTCGCCGCAGGCCGCGGGGACGCCGCTCGGGCCGGCTTCGACGACTCCGCCTTCTACGACTACTTCGCCCGGCCGGGCCGCCACGCCGTGCTCCCCGTCGAGCAGCACCGGCACGCGGACGCGGTCGCCCCGTTCGACGCGTGGCTCGCCCACGAGGGGCGCACCGCCTACTGACCCGCGAGCACCTCCCGGGCGATCGGACCAGCGGTGACGGAGCCGTAGCTGCCGTCCTCGACGAAGGCGGCGACGACCAGGTCGCCCTGGGCGACGATCACCCAGGAGTGCAGGGCGAGCTCGCCCTCCTCGTTCGTGTACTCGGCGGTGCCGGTCTTGCCGATCACCGGCTCCCCGGGCAGGTCCGCGAAATCGTCGAGGCTGCCGTCGGTGACCACGCCGCGCAGCATCTCCTGCATCTGCGCGGCCTCGTCCTCGGTGAGCGGGGTCGGGACCTCGGGGGCGGCCTGGTCCTCGTCGGCGAGGATCCGCGGGGTGACCGTGGAGCCGTTCTGCACCGAGGCGAGCACGGTCGCCATGGCGAGCGGGGAGGTGAGCACGCGGCCCTGGCCCATCATCGCCGCGGCGTGCTCGACGCCCTCGTCGGCCGGGTCGATCGAGCCCATGAAGGCGTCGAGCCCGGCCGGGGCCTCCTGGCCGATGCCGAGGGTGGTCGCGGCGTCGGCGAGCTCGGCCTGGGAGACGGTCTCGTGCTGCAGCAGCAGCGCGGTGTTGCAGGAGTGCGCGATCACCGAGCGCAGCGGCATGGTGCCGAACAGGGAGGGGTCCATGGAGTCGGCGTTCTTGAAGGAGCGTCCGGCGACCGAGGCGGTCTCGGGGCACTGCAGCTCGGTGTCGGGCGTGACGCCGGCGCGCAGCAGCGACAGCGCGGTGACGGTCTTGAAGGTCGAGCCGGGCGCGTACTGGCCCACGAGGCCGACGGGATAGGACTGGCCGGTCGGGCCGAGCGCCGCGGCGAGCACGTCGCCGGTGGAGGCGCTGAGCGCGATGACGGCCGACGGGGAGTCTTCGTCGGCGATCGCGGCGGTGGCGCGGCGCTGCAGGTCGTCGTCCAGGGTGGTGCGCACCGTGGTGCCGGCGACGGGAGCGACCTCGTGGAGCAGGCGCTCGTGCTCGCCGCCGGTGGCGACGATCTCGAGGCCGGAGGTGCCGAGGACCGCGTCCTGCTCCGCGGCGAGGACGCCGCCGGTCGCGACCTGGTCGCCGGCCTGGATCTCGCCGCCGGACTTCTCGACGTCCTCCGCGGTCGCCTCGCGCAGGGAGCCGAGCACGCCGGGGGCGTAGTCCCGCTCGACGGCGAGGGGGCGCTGCTCCTCGAGGGCGTGGAAGCCGGGGACCTGCCCGGCCTTGGCGAGGTCGTACTCCCCCTCGTCGCTGACGCGGATCGTAAGTGCGGGGACGAAGGCCTCCTCGCCGGCGCCGGCGACGCTCTCGGCGTAGCGGTCCGCGTCGGTGCCGAGCGCGGCGGCGAGGTCGCGGGCGGAGGAGTCGAGCTCGTCGGCGGAGAGCTGGGACTTGTCCAGGCCGAGGACCTTCACGTCGCGGGGGCCGTACAGCTGGGTGCCGTCGCGATCGGTGATGGTGCCGAGCTCGTCGTCGACGGAGCGCACGGCGAGCGTCTCGCCGTCCTCGAGCTCGGGGCCGAGGGCCGCGGGGGTGAGCTGCGGCGCCCAGCCGTCCTCGCCCTTCGTCAAGGTGGCGGTGGTGGTGTACTCCCAGGTCCCGGCGTCGTCCGGGAGGGTCCAGGTCCAGTCGTAGGTGGCGGTGCGGCTGTCGTCCTGGGCCTCGCCGGCATCGGCGAGGGTGACCTCGGGGGTCGCTCCCGCGTCGCGGAGGGCGCCGAGCACCTCGGCGTCGAGGTCGGAGCCGCCCTCGGCGAGGGTGCCGGCGAGCTGCTCGGCGGCGTCCGTGCCGTCGTCGGCGGTGGAGCGCCAGAAGGCGATGCCGCCCAGCGCGAGGGCGATGACAGCCAGCGCGGCGATCACGATGATGACGGGGGTGCGGCGGCGGGCGGAAGCGGGGGCCATCGGGCCATGCTCCCACCTACACTCGGGCCATGTCCCGTGTGCTCCACACCGCCCAGGCCCTCGTCGACGTGATCCTGGAGGTCGACGCGCTGCCCGCGCGCGGCGGGAACACCAACGCCCGCACCGAAAGGCGCTACGCCGGCGGGGCCGTGACCACGCTGCTCGCTGCGGCGCGCACCGGGGCGGAGGCGGTCCACGGGGGCGCGCACGGCACCGGCCCGAACGGAGACCTGATCCGCGAGGTGCTGGGGGCCGACGGGGTCGCGGTCTCGGACGTCCCGCGCGAGGACGCCGACACCGGGTACTGCGTGGTGCTGCTGGAGCCGTCAGCCGAGCGGACCTTCCTCACCGTGTACGGGGCGGAGCGGGACGTGACCGCGGAGTCGTTCGCGCGGCTGGCGCCCCGGCCCGGGGACCTCGTGTGCGTCTCCGGATACAGCCTGTTCGAACCGACCCGGGAACCGCTGCTGGAGTTCCTCGAGGGGCTCGAGGAGGGCGTCGACGTGGTGCTGGACCCGGGCGACCCCTTCGCCTCCTTCCCCCGCGCGCTGCAGGACCGGATGCTCGCACTCACCACGGTGTGGACCTCCAACGCGGACGAGGCGCGGGCGCTGACCGACCTCGACCACCTCGAGGACACCCCGCAGGCGATCCGGCGGCGGCTGCGGCCGGGCGCCGTCGTCGTGGTGCGCGACGGGGAGCGGGGATGCCACGTCTTCCATCACGGGCGCGGCACCGAGATCCCCGCCTTCCCGCAGACGCCGGTGGACACCAACGGCGCCGGCGACACCCACACCGGGGTGCTGCTCGCGGAGCGCGCGCTCGGCGCGGACTGGGAGTCCGCGGCGACCCGCGCCAACGCCGCCGCGGCGATCGCGGTGACGCGGCGCGGGCCGCAGAGCGCCCCCTCGCGCGCAGAGGTGGACGAGTTCCTCTCCTGACCTACGATGGCGTAAGGACGGCCTCGGGAAGGAGATCATGGACGACCGCACCTTCCACGACTTCTCGGCGACGAGCATCGACGGCGAGCCGGTGGACCTCGGCGGGTTCCGCGGCGGCCCGGTGCTGGTGGTCAACACCGCCACCCAGTGCGCCTTCACCCCGCAGCTGCGGGGCCTGCAGGAGCTGCACGAGCGCTTCTCCCCGCACGGCTTCAGCGTGCTGGGGTTCCCCTCGGACCAGTTCCACCAGGACCCCGGCAGCGACGAGGACACCCGGGAGACCTGCACCTCCCAGTTCTCGGTGACCTTCCCGCTGTTCGCGAAGACCGACGTGAACGGGCCCGACGCCCCGCCGATGTGGCGCTGGCTGTGCGCGCAGAGACCGGGGGTGATGGGCGGGAGGATCGCCTGGAACTTCACCAAGTTCCTCGTCTCCGCCGACGGGCACGTGGTGCGCCGCTTCGCCCCGCCGGTGCCGCCCGTCCGCATCGCCCGCAGGATCGAGGCGGAGCTGTCCCTCCGGTGAGTTGGTAGCGTGTCCCACACGTTCCTCCCACTCGAAAGGGGTCCCTGTGGAAGGCCTCGTCATCACCATCGTCGTGCTCGTCGTGATTCTCGTCGTGCTCGCGATCCTCGCCGCGCTGCTGTTCGGCGGCCTGCGCACCTCTCTGATGTTCACGGTGCACACGCAGGAGGCGATCATCGTCGAGCGCTTCGGGAAGTTCCGCCGCGTCGCGCAAGCGGGCCTGAACTTCAAGACGCCGTTCATCGACAGCACCACCAAGCCGGTCTCGCTGCGCGTCCAGCAGCTCGAGGTCAACATCGAGTCCAAGACCAAGGACAACGTCTTCGTGACGGTGCCCGTCGCGGTCCAGTACCGCATCCGCGAGGAACAGGTCGTCGACGCGTACTACAAGCTGTCCAACCCCGAGGCGCAGATCCGCTCGTACGTCTTCGACACCGTCCGCTCGGCGCTGTCGGGCCTCGAGCTGGACGCGGCCTTCGAGTCGAAGGACGACATCGCCCGCAGCGTCGAGAACACCCTCTCGGCCCGCATGCAGGAGTTCGGCTTCAACATCATCAACACCCTGGTCCAGGACATCTCCCCGGACTCGCGGGTGCGCGACTCGATGAACTCCATCAACGCCGCCCAGCGCGACCGGGTCGCCGCCCAGTCCCTCGCCGAGGCGGACAAGATCAAGCGCGTCACCCAGGCCGAGGCCGAGGCCGAGTCCAAGCGCCTCCAGGGCGAGGGCGTCGCCGCCCAGCGCAAGGCGATCGCGCTGGGCATCGCGGAGCAGTACGAGATGCTGCGCAAGGTCGGCATCGAGAACTCCGCCGAGCAGCTGCTGCTGATGACGCAGTACTTCGACACCATGCAGGACGTGGCCCGCAACGGCCGCTCCAACGTGCTCTACCTGCCCAGCAACCCCGGCTCCGTCGGCTCCATGGGCGAGGAGATCCGCTCGGCGATGCTGCAGTCGCAGGCCGCGGCCGAGGCGAGCCAGAACGCTGACGCCGCGGATTCCGTCCAGCGCCAGCGCGCCTCCGCCGAGCAGCAGCGCCAGCGCGAGGAGGCCCGCGCCCAGCGGGCCCGCCAGGAGGCCGAGCAGAAGGCGCGCGAGGCGCAGCGGCAGGCCCAGCAGCAGGTGCCGGACGGCTACCCCGGCGGCGACGTGCCGCCGTGGGCGCACCCCGGCAGCGCGAACCAGGGCTGAGCCCGAGCCTCGCCGAAGGTCGTACGCGGTCGATACCGCAGACCGATCATGCCCCCGCCACGATGCGATGTGGTGGGGGCATGAGCATTCCCGAGGAGCGCACCGACCCCGCCCCCGCCGACTACTCCACCGAGAAGCGCCTGGCCCGCACCGCCGGGGTGACGCTCGCATGGTGGGCGCACGGCGGGGTGCGGCTCGCCCTCGCGCTGGTGCTGATGTACTACGGCGCCGCGAAGCTGGTGTTCGGCCAGTTCGGGTTCTCCGATGCGGGAGACGCCCTGATCGCCCACGGGGAGATGAGCCCGATGGGGCTGCTGTGGCGGATGGTCGCCTTCTCCCCCGTCTTCCAGTTCCTCTCCGGCCTCGCCGAGTTCGGGGCCGGGCTCGCGCTGCTGTGGCGGCGCACGGTCGTGCTCGGCGCGCTGATCGGCGCGGCCTCGATGAGCTTCGTGCTGGTGCTGAACATCGGCTACGACGTGATGGTCAAGACCCCGTCGGCCGTGTACATCGCGATGTCGCTGCTGGTGCTCATCCCGTGGATGCCGCGCCTGTGGCGCGCGGTGCTGGGGCGCGGGGAGATCGGCGAGGCGCCGCGGCCGCGTCTGGTGCCGTGGCGGCCGGCGGAGCGGGTCGGGGCGGTGGCCGGGCCGGTCGCCGCCGCGGTGATCGCGGGCCTGGTGCTGTGGGGCGTGACGACGATGTACCCGCCGCGGAGCGTGGACGAGTCGGCGCCGGCCGGGGTGTGGGCCGTCGCCGGGGACACCGCTCAGCCTGCCGCGCAGCTCTCCGAGGACACGCGCTGGAGCCGACTCGCGCTCGGCTCGATCTCCTACGGCGGGGCCGCGCAGGCGCAGCTGCGCACGGCCGACGGGACGCTGCGCGCCGGCTCCTGGACCCGCGGCGAGGACGGCACGATCGAGCTGACGCTGAAGGACCTGCGAGAGGAGGGGCAGCCCGTGCAGGAGTACCTCGAGGACGAGGGCGAGACGCTCACACTGACCGTCGAGCAGCAGGCCGATGGGACGCTGCACGTCACCGGCGAGGGGCAGGACCTGGTGCTCGCGCCCGATCCCTCCGGCGAGGTGCTCCACGAGCGTGGCTTCTCCTGGGGGATCCGGCCGGACGATCCGTTCAACCGGTGAGCGGCCTATGCTCCGGCCATGGAGCCGACGCCGCACCGCCGCCTGGCCCTCGCGGGCCTGGTGCTGTGGGGCGTGCTCGCGGGCCTCGCCGCGGCAGGGGTGCTGCTGCTGATCGCGATGCTGATGCTCCTGATCCCGTCGATCATGTCGGGGCCGACGGACGACGGCGTCGACGGCCCGCTGCTCCTCGGGGTCCGGGCGATCGGGGTGATCGCGGTCGTGGTGTGGGCCGGGGCGGCGGTGTGCGACCTGGTCATGCTCCCGGGGATGGTCCGACGTGTGCGCCGGCCCAGTCGGTCCGCGGCGGTGTTCGCGCTCGTGGCGATCGCGACCGGGACGGTGCTGCCGGTGCTGGTGCTGCCGGTCCTGCTGCTCGGCCCCGAGGCGGCGGGGGCGCTGGGGGCGCTCGGGCTGCTGCTGCCGGTCCCGCTCGCGGCCCGCGTCGGCGCGGTGTGGGAGATGCGGCGGGAACGTCAGGCCTCTCGCCTACTGTGAGGTCATGCGTATCGAGTTCGGCTGGTCCCTGGACGGTGCGGCCTGGGCCGACGGCGGCGGGGCCGCGGGCATCGCGCGGCTCGGCCCGCGCGGCCTGGTGCAGCTGCTGCAGGGACGGCTGGGGCTGACGCGGCCCGCGGTCGAGCCGGCGGTGCGGGTGGCGCAGTATGCACGCCGGATCGCCGAGGCGGATCATCCCTGGCTCCGCGCGTCCTTCTCCGTGGACCCCTGGACGACGGCCTCGACCGTCCTGGCCTGGAGGGACGCGGCCATCACCGCGGGCGCTCGACTGGAGGCGACTGACGCCGCCCCGGAGCGGATCACGGCGCTGTGCACTGTCGAGGCGGCGGCGCCCGACCTCGCCGCGGGGGCGGCCGACGATCTGCGCGAGCTTGTGGATGTCCTCTCCGAAGAGGTGACCTGGCCTCTTGGCATCGAGTCGTTGTGCTGTCACGAAGACCCGGGATCGCTGCCAGGGCTGTGGCCGCGACTGTTCGAGCTGCTCGAGACCGCCGGAGTCACGATGGAGCATGCAGCGGCCGGGGAGCAGGGACGGCCCAAACTGGTCCTCGTCGAGGCGGAGGACGAGTGGACCGCGGCGGAGACTGCCGCCCGAATGCTAGCGGGCCGCGAAGGATCGCCGCTGCAGGTCCTCGCCGGGGCCGACACCGTGCTCCTCGACCAGGAGCTGCACCGGAGGGGACTTCCTGCCCTCGGAGTCGCGGACTCCGCCGCCGACCGCACTGCCCTGCAGATCCTGCCGCTCTTCCTCTCCCTCGCCGTCGCACCCGTCGACGTGCAGCAGCTCGCCGCCTTCCTCGATCTGCGCGTGATGGACGCGCCCGAGGGCGGACGGGAGCAGGTGGGTCTGATCCCCGCGCGAGCACGCAGCGTGCTGCTGGACGCGCTCGCGCAGGAGCCGGGGACCGGCGGGACCGCCTGGCAGGAGGCGATGGCCGGGCTCGAGGCCGACGGCGAGATCTCCGAGAGCGGCCTGGAGATGCTCCGTGCGCTCTCCGCGCTCGTCACCGCTCCGATCGCCCCCGAGGAGCTCACCCCGGCCCGCGTGCGGGAGGTGACCGCGCCGCTCGGGAAGCGCCTGCGCGCACTGGGACAGGGAGATCCCTCCCTGAGCCGGGCGTCGACCCACCTGCAGGTGCTGCTCGAGGTGCTGGAGGAGCTCGATCCCGGCACAGTGCTCCGTGAGCGGGCTCTCGCCCAGATGGTCGAGTCCGCGGGCGGACGTGCCGGCTCCCCCTTCGCCCGCCCCGAGGCGACCACCCGCTGGCGCATCAGCTCCCGACCCGCTCAGCTGCTGCCCGTCGGCGGGGATGTTCTGTGGTGGGGAGCGGACCGCGATGACGCTTCCACCGGGGTGACCTGGGACGCCGCCGAGGTCGAGGCGCTGAACGGGCTCGGGGCTCGGCTCCTGCCGCCCGCCCAGCTCGCAGCCCTCGACACCGATGCCGGGCTGCGCGGGCTGCACGGCGCCGAGCGGATCATCGTCATCCGCACCCGGCGCCGCGCCGAGAAGCCGACCGCCCCGCACGCCCTGCTCGCGCACCTCGCCGCAGGACGCGCCGCCCCCGGGCAGGGCGTCGAGGACGTGCTCGAGAGCATCCGGCTCTCCCCCGAGGCGACGCTCCGGACGGACGGCTTCGCGCTGGCCGGAGCTCGGCGAGGGGTCAAGGTCCCGAGGCCGTCGCGGATCGCCCCGCTGCCGACGGACCTCGCCAAGGAGGTGGAGCCCGCACGGCACCTGCTGCCCCCGCGGCTCTCCTACAGCCAGGCCGAGGACCTGCTGGGATGCCGGCAGAAGTGGACGTACAAGAACGGGCTGCAGATCCGGGCAGCCTCGGTCGCCACCGTCCCGACCGGGAACCGGATGATCGGCACGCTCGTCCACGCCGTCGTCGAGCAGCTCGTCGGCAGCGGTGACCGGCGTCCGTCGGCCGACCGGATCCGGCAGGAGATCGAGACGCAGGTGCCGCGGCTGGCCTCGGAGCTGCTGCTGCCCGGACGCGAGGTCGAGCTCGCCGACGTGCGGGAGCGGACGGTGCGCTCGCTGGCGACGTTCTTCGACCGCCTCGGCGCGGCCGGTCTGGTGATCACCTCGGTGGAGTCCCGCTTCGAGGAGCCTCTCGTCCTGCATCTGCAGCAGGGGGACGTCACGGTGCCCTTCGTCGGCTACCGGGACGTGGAGGCGGAGGACGCGGAGGGTCGCCCCACTGTGATCGACCTGAAGTGGACCTACGCCGCCCGCAAGTACCCCGAGCTCTTCGAGGCCGGTGAGGCCCTCCAGCTCGCCGCCTACGCGCACGCGCTGCATGAGGAGGGGACGGATGTGGGGTACTTCCTGCTCTCGCAGGGCGAGTTCGTCTCCGCGAACCCTGCCCTGGACCCCCACGGCCGTCCCGTCCTGGACATCGAGGACCTCTGGTCGCGGGGCACCGCCGGGATGGCCGAGGCCCTGGACGAGATCGGCTCAGGCCGTGTCGATGCGCGCAGCGGGCAGATCCTGCTCGATGCGGACCAGGACCTCTCCACTCCGCGGTCGGCGGCGAAGAAGACCTACGCGAGCGCGCGCGAGGCGGCCCGTTCCCAGGGCTCGCTCGTCGTCGACGCCCGGTGCGACTACTGCGAGTTCTCGCTGCTGTGCGGGATGAGAGGCGACGACTCATGAGCTTCACCCTGATCAACGCCTCGGCCGGATCGGGCAAGACCTTTGCGCTCACCCAGCGCCTGGCGGATCTGATCGCCGAGGGGCTCGACCCGTCGGAGGTCATCGCGACCACCTTCACCGTGAAGGCTGCTGAGGAGCTGACCGCCCGGGTCCGCTCGACGTTGCTGGATCGGGCGCTCGTGGAGGAGGCTCGCGGGATCGACTCCGCCGTGATCGGCACCGTCAACTCCGTGGCCGGTCGGATCGTGAAGGACTACGCGATGGACGCTGGGATCTCCCCCGACGTCGATGTCCTCGACGACACGACGCAGAAGGCCGCGTTCTCCGCCGCGATCGCCCGCACTGCCGCCGTACGCGGCGAGGAGAACAGCGACCTCCTCGCCCGGACCGAGCACGACGGCGACGAGGAGGACACGAGCCACCGTCCCCGCCCCTCCTGGCGCGGCCAGGTGCGGATCCTCGCGAACGCCGCCCGCACCAATCTTCTTGGCGCCGAGGCGCTGCGCACCGCGATCGAGACGTCCTGGCAGGAGTACTGCGACAGCGCCGGCCTGCCGGAGCAGGGGCCGGACGAGCGTTCACGCTGGCTGCATCTGCTGGATGCCCGGATCCAGGAGCTCGCCGCCGACCTCGACGCCTCCCGCACTCCCGACGGGGAGCCGATCCCGGGCGGTCCGATCGCGAAGAGGAGCCTGAACAGGACGGCGGAGGACCTCGAGGCCCTGCGCCGCTCGCGCCGCATCCTCGCCGATCTCGACCGGGCGCCGTGGTCGGAGTGGATGAGGATCGCCGCGGGCTCGTTCGGTGCCGTCGCCAAGCGCACCCTCGCCCCGCTGAGCGAGGAGATCGCCGAGTCCTTCACCGCGTGCGGCGCCTGGCAGCAGGACGTGCACGACCTCATCGCCCTGGTCCTCGACACCGCTGCGGAGTCCCTGGACGCCTACGAGCTGTACAAGCGGGACCTGGGCCTGATCGACTTCATCGACCAGGAGGTGCGGGCGCTCCGCCTGCTGCAGGAGTCCCCGCGCGTGCAGAAGTCGGTCGCCTCCCGCTTCCGGCTGCTCGCGGTGGATGAGTTCCAGGACACCTCCCCCGTGCAGCTCGCCCTCTTCCTCGAGCTGTCGCAGCTGGTCGAGGACAAGATCTGGGTGGGCGATCCGAAGCAGGCGATCTACGGCTTCCGCGACGCCGACCCGCGGCTGATGCAGAAGATCATCGCGGCGCTCGGCCGTGGGGACACCGTGTTCGGCACGGGACGGATCCGGAATCTCACTCACTCCTGGCGCTCGAAGGAACGGTTGGTGGAGCTCACCAATGCCGTGTTCACGCGGGTGTTCGACCCTGAGGGGACCGGCGAGGAGCAGATCACCCTCGCGATCCCCGAGCAGCGACGGGCGAAGGCCGAGGGCGGCGTGCTCGAGGTGTGGCAGGCGACCAAGGACGACAACCGGGTGGTCTCCGCCGAGAAGCATGCCGCGATGATCGGCGAGCAGATCCGGGAGCGGATCGACGAGGGTGCCTTCACCCCCGGCAGCACGGCGGTGCTGGTGCGGACCAACACGCAGAAGCAGGCCGTGGTCGCGGCGCTGCAGGACCGTGGCGTGCCGACCGCCGGCGCGGCCCACTCCCTGCTCTCCACCCGGGAGGCGCAGCTGGTCCGTGCCGCGCTCGCGGTGACCCTCGATGCCTCCGACACCCTCGCGCTCACCGAGCTCGTGACGCTGCTCGAGGACCACCGGGCGCACAGCACCTGGTTCGAGGAGCTCATGTCCGCTCCGGACCGGGAGACCCGACGCGGTGTGTATGCGCGCTGGTGGGAGGACCGCACCCTCGCCGGTCTCCACGCGGTGCGCCGGGCCTGCATCGCCTACACGCCCGGGGAGATGATCAGCGCGCTCATCGACGCCCTCGACCTGCCGCAGCGGATCAAGCGCTGGAGCGGGCAGGGCTCCCGACTCCGTTCACTCGACGCACTGCGGGCGCTCGCCCGGGAGACGACGAATCGCCGCCGCGCCGAGGGCTCCCCCATCACGCTCACCGGGCTCCGTGCGGAGCTCGACGCGTGGGAGGACGGACCCGACCTGTCCGGTCTGCCCGACGCGGTGTGGGTGGGGACGATCCACGCTGCCAAGGGCCTCGAGTGGGAGCACGTGGTCACGCACCTGACCAGGGACGCGAAGGAGTGGGACCAGACCTGGGGCGTGCTCGTGCGCTCCCCCGACGAGGTCGACGTGACGGCCCCGCTCGCCGGCCGTGATCTGCTGTTCTGGCCGAAGCTGAAGGTCCCGTCGGAGACGGCCGATCATCTCGCCGAGTCTGACTTCGCGCTTCGGAGGGCCTCCTCGGAGGCCGACGAGGCCGGGCGGCTCCAGTACGTCGCCCTCACCCGGGCGGCGAGCACCTCGGTGCTCGCGATCGGTGGCCCTCGCAGCGCGCTGGACGCCCTGATCGAGGGGGACGCGCCGCTGGTGAGCTGGGACGACGAGGCGATCCACGTCGACGGAGCGTCAGATCCCCTCCCGGCCCGCATCACGCGGGTGAACGTCGATGACCTGATGAGGCAGGACGTGAGGTCCCTGCCGTCCGTCGCTGATCCGCTCTCGGCGACCGACATACCGCTCCGGCCGGAGCACGAGAGCGCCGCTCAGCTCGCCGCCCGCTTCCAGGCCTCCGGAGTGGGCTCCGAGGGCGTCGCCGGGACGGTCTCGGAGCCGCGACGGATCGGGCGGCGCCTCGTCACCGGCGGCGGCCCGCAGTGGGAGCGCGTCGGCGAGGCGATCCACGCCTATCTCGCGATGCCGCTCGCGCACCTCGATGACGCGCAGCGCCGGGCGGCCGCGGCGCGGCTCGTCGAGCGGTGGGCGGTCGCCCGGGCCGTCGAGCCGTCGGTGCTGATCGAGGCGGGCGAGGCCTGGGCAGGGTTCCTCGCCGCGGAGCTGCCCGGCGCGGAGGAGCTCACCGAGCAGCCGATCACCTGGTGGAACGAGGACGACCAGGTGATGGAGGGCTGGATCGACACGCTGCTGCGCCTGCCGGACGGGCAGGTGGTGCTGGTGGACCACAAGAGCTACCCCGGGGACCACCCGGTGGAGCACGTGCGGGAGAAGTACCTCGGGCAGATGGCGGCGTACTCGCAGGCCCTCGCGGCGGCCGGGCTCGCGCCCTCGCGGGTGCTGATCCATCTGCCGCTGCGCGGGGAGATCGTGGAGGTGGAGCTCGGTGAGCGCTGAGGTCGAGGCCGCGCTGACGCTCGTCGACGAGGCGCTGCGCTCGGGATCCCGGCGGCTGCTGGGGATCGCGGGCGCGCCCGGGGCGGGGAAGTCGACGCTCGCCGAGCGGCTCGTCGAGGCGCTCGGCGAGCGGGCGGTGCTCGTGCCGATGGACGGGTTCCATCTGGCCGATGCGGCGCTCGAGCGGCTGGGACGGCTCACGCGGAAGGGCGCCCCGGACACCTTCGACGCCGGCGGCTACGTGGCGCTGCTGCAGCGGCTGCGCACCCAGCGTCCGGGCGACGCTCCGGTGTGGGTGCCGATGTTCGAGCGGGAGCTCGAGCAGCCGCTCGCCGGGGCGATCGAGGTGCGCGCCGAGGTGCCGCTGGTGATCACCGAGGGGAACTACCTGCTGCTCGAGGACGGGCCGTTCGCGCAGGTCCGCGCGATGCTGGATGCCTGCTGGTTCGTCGAGGTGCCGGAGGAGCTGCGGCACGAGCGCCTGATCGCCCGGCACGAGCGCTTCGGGAAGTCGCCGCAGGCGGCGCGGGACTGGGCGCTCGGACCGGACGAGGACAACGCCCGCCTGGTCGCGGGCACCCGCGACCGGGCGGACGTCGTGGTGGGGGTCAGCTCCGCTCGATGACCGTGCGCACGAACGCGGTCGAGCGCTCCTGCAGGCCGGCGATCTTCTGCTCGCGGTGATACGCCAGCAGCGCCGGGTCCTCGGAGCGGACCTCGAAGGAGCTCGGCTCGCGGCGCACGTTGCGCGAGCAGCGGAAGTCCGCGCAGATGGCGGTGCCAACGGTGTTGCCGCGTCGGCCGGACGCGCCGGCGAGCGGGGCGACGAAGCTCGCCGCGTGCACGCCGTCGACGATGTCCTCGCACCATGCGCACAGCATCTTCTTCGCCGGCGGGTTCTCCGGGCCGCGCAGCAGCAGCACCGCCACCTCCTCGTCGAGCTCGAGGGCGACGTAGTGATGGCGCGGCTTCTTCGCGTCCTGCCAACCGAAGTAGTCGAGGCGGGAGAAGTCGACCTGGTCGAGGTCGGGGATCATCGCGCGCTTCGCCTCGCCCTTGGAGGCGTTGACGAAGGCGTCGCGGAGCTGGGATTCGGTGAGGGTGTTCATGCGGTGTCCTCGCAGAGGGCACGCTCCCGCATCGGGGCGTGCTGAAGTCGGGGGTGGTCGTCACGGCGCGCTCGAGGGCGCGCGGGCTCAGACCGAGCAGGCCGCTCGGGCCGCCTCGCTCCCTGCATGCGCGGTGGGCATGCCGACTCCTCTCCGTACGTGGACGGTCGCCACCGTACGCCCCTCGTCGGCCCGGCGCGAGGGGATATCTGTCAGGTCACCCGATCGTCCTCAGGCGATGATCCGGTCGAGCTCCGCGCGCTCCTCGTCGGACAGCTCGAGGGAGAGCGCCCCGGCGGAGTCGGTGATCGACTCGGGGCGGCTCGCGCCCGGGATCGGCAGGACATGCTCGCCGAGACCGATCTCCCACGCGAGGACCACCTGCTGGGGGCTCACGCCGTGCTCCGCGGCGATCCGGGCGATCTGCGGGAACCGCTCCCCCACCGCGGCCGCGCCGCCGCCCGTTCCGCCCAGGGGCGACCAGGGCACGAAGCCGATGCCGTGCTCGCCGCAGTGGGCGAGCTCGCGCCGGCTGGTGTGGAAGAAGGTGGGCGAGAACTCGTTCTGCACGGCCGCGAGCCCTCCCTCGCCGAGCACCTCCCGGGCCACGTCGATCTCCTCGACGTTCGCGTTGGAGATGCCGATCTCGCGGATCAGCCCCTCCTGCTGGAAGCCGGCGAGGGTCTCGACGGCCTCGGCGTAGCGGAGGCTGCGGTCGGGTCGGTGCCAGTAGTAGAGGTCCACGCTGTCCATGCCGAGCGCGGTGAGGGAGTTCTCCAGGGCCCGGCGCAGGTAGGCGGGCGAGCCGTCGCGGCCCCAGGTCTCGCCCGAGGAGCGGGTGATGCCGCCCTTCGTCGCGACGACGACCTGGGAGGCGTCGCCGTCCCAGCTGCGCAGCGCCTCGCCGACGAACTGCTCGTTGTGGCCCATCGTGTCCCAGGACGGGGCGTAGATGTCCGCCGTGTCGAGCAGGGTGATGCCGGCGTCGAGGGCGGCGTGGATCGTCGCCATGGCGCGGTCGTGCGGGGCGGGCTCTCCCCGCCCCTGCGACAGGGGCATGGCGCCGAGGCCGAGGGCGGAGACGGTGAGGGAGCCGAGGCGGCGGGTGGGTGCGCTCATGCGAGCAAGCGTATGCCCACCCGGCCCCGGCGTCAGCGCTCGACCGCCGCCCCGGTTCGGCTGAAGGCCGTGACCAGCTCGATCGACTCGGGGCCGGCGCCGGCCTCCTTCGCCGCGACCCACAGGGCGAGGGTGTTCTTCCCGTTCGGCTCGAGGAACCCGGCGGGGATCGTGAACTCGCTCTGCGGGCCGATGTCGCCGATGTACACCCCCGTGTTCCAGCCATTGACGTAGAGCACCGCCTGGCAGTGATCGGTGCGGCCGTCCTCGAAGCGCGGCGAGCGCAGCGCGAGGCGCCGGCCGACGTCCACACCGTCGGGCGTCGAGAGGGTGAAGCGGGCGCGGTACCAGCGGATGCCGGGGGCGTCGGCGACGAGGGTCGCGGCCTCCTCCCATTCCGCGTCGTCGTGCTCCGGGAGGTGCCAGCCGTGCCGCTCGCCGTGGAGGCCGCCGACGTTGTAGAGGGTGCGTTCGGGATCGACGGCGCCGGCGCCGCGGATCCGCCAGGCGATCGGGCCGTCGGCGGGCAGCACCGCGTCGAACAGGCCGCGGTTCTGCTTGGACAGGCCGTCGTCGGACCAGTCGAGGTTCTGGCCGAGGGTGTGGACGACGACAGCGAGGACCGTCTCCTCGCCGGGGGCGGCGACGCCGTCCGGGAGGGTCAGGGTCTGGTCGGCGCCGTTCGCGGGGAAGGCGCCGACGTAGGCGCCGTCGGCCCAGACCTGGCCGAAGGCGGGCGCCTTCCCCTGTGCGGGCTGGCCGGTGCCGCCGTTGCCGCGCAGCACCAGCTCGCGGCCCTCGCCGGCGGTGAAGCGGGCCCGGTACCAGATGGAGCCCTCGTGGAAGCCGTAGTGGTTGCAGTCCAGGACCACGCCGCCCCGGCCCGGCCCTTGGAAGCGGGTGCTGCCGGCGGTGGAGTCGGCGGGCGTCCATCCCGAGTCGTCGTAGCCGGGCTCGACCTCGGGCGCCTCCTCGGCCATGCGGAGGTGCAGGTCGGGGACGGCGGGCGTCGGGGCGGCAGGGAGGGTGAGCTCCGCGATGCCGTCGTGCGCCGGATGCGAGCGGCCGCCGACGCGCACCTGGCGGATACGGTCCGGGGCGTCGATGCGCACCTCGGCCCGCTCCGTCGTGCCGAGCACGAGCTCCGCATGGGCGCGCTCGAGGCGCGCCGTGCGGGCGAGCGGGGCGCCCTCGATCGCCACGTGCTCCCCCTCGCCGGCGGGGAGCAACCAGGTCGTCGCCGCGGCCCTGCGGCCCAGGACCCGCAGGGCCAGGAGGCTCTCCGCGCCGGGGCCGTCGGAGGTGAGCGGGGTGCCGGTGATGTCGATCTGGAGGGGTGATGCGCCGGGGCGGAGGTTCAGGCGCAGCTGGCCGGCCGCCTCGTCCCAGGTGGTCGCCACCACGGCCGGGGCGGTGACGGAGGGCTCCGCGGCGTAGCGGAGCACCAGCTCGGCCGGGTCGTCCTCGTGGCCGATCAGGTGCTGGAGGTGGCCGCCGCGGCGGGAGAGCGTCGGCCCGAAGGGGGCGAGGGTCGAGTAGAGCAGTCCGTGCCCGCCGATCACGGCGTCGGCGACGAGGGCGAGGGCGTCGCGGCCGTGGAGGCGGAGGAACTCCCCCTCCTGCTGGGGGACGCGCGCCCAGCCGGTGACGCCCTCGGGGATGTCGGTGCCGCCGTCGCCGCCGGTGCCGGGCAGGTCGAAGGCGTCGAGGGTGACGACGGTGCCGGTGCCGCCGTCCGCGGGCTCGCCCGTCGCCTCGATCGTGATCGTGTGCTCGCCGCCCGACAGGTCGCGGACCTCGTAGGAGACGACCTGGGCGGGCTTGTTCTGCTCGGTGTCGACGTGGGAGGTGAAGGTGCCGTGCTCGGTCCCGTCCACGAGCACGCGGGCCGTGCCGTGGTCGGTGCCGGTGGCGGTGATGACGTCGACGCCGGTGCCGGTGAAGGTCCAGGTGGCGCGGGCGCCGGCGGTCGTCGTGCGGGTGAGGGTGGCGCCGGAGGCGGTGGCGTCCTCGACCTGTTCCCAGGCGCCCTCGTAGGTGATCGCCGCGTCGCGGTCGTCGACGGTCGGGCCCTCCTCCGGGGCGTCGCCGGGGTCGCCGAGCACGATCGCGGTGGTGAAGCGGGTGTCGGTCTCGTCGTTGGAGTCGGCGAGGCGGAAGGCGAGCAGGCGCGGGGCGCCGTCGTCGGTCGCGGAGGCCTCCCCGTCGATCGCGATGCGCTGGTAGGCGCGGACCGCGCCGCCCTCGAGCTCGGCGACGGCAGGGGCGGCCACCGGGGTCATCGAGGCGATCTGGGGCACGGCCTGCTGCAGCGCCCCGACCTCCTTCTGCACGGCGAGCTTCTCGGTGAGGGCGCGGTCCTCGGTGATCGCGGCGCCGTAGTCGTAGCTGGTGAAGCCGGAGGACGGCGAACCGGTCCAGCCCCAGTTCGTGCCGCCGAAGGCCATGTAGTAGTTGAAGGCCGTCACGCCGTTGCCGAGGTTGCGCACGCCCCACTGCCGGGTGAACGCGGGATCGGTGAACTCGTAGGCCTTCGTCGCGTCGAACTGCGCGCCCCAGGGGGTGAAGGCGCCGCCCTGCGACTCGGTGATGAACTGCGGCGAGTCGGGGCTGATCTCGCGGTACTGCGCCTCGGACTCCCCGATCACGGCGCGGGCGCCGGCGGCGTTGAAGCCCAGCGGGTAGTGGTCGTAGGCGTAGAAGTCCAGGT
This sequence comes from Brachybacterium sp. AG952, assembly GCF_004362645.1. NCBI lineage: Bacteria > Bacillati > Actinomycetota > Actinomycetes > Micrococcales > Dermabacteraceae > Brachybacterium > Brachybacterium sp. AG952. The sequence continues at coordinate 546,882 of NZ_SNXV01000002.1, forward strand.
GGTGCGCCTCGACGTCCGCGAAGCGGCCGCCGAGGTTGTAGTCGTTGTGGAACAGCGGCACGGTGATGCCGGTGGTGCGCACGTGGTCGGCGAGGGTGCGCAGGAACTCCGAGCGGGCCGGGTCCTCGGCGATCAGCTCGTTCTCCACCTGGTACATCAGCACGCTGCCGCCGCCGTCGGTGACCTGGTGCTTCGCGATGATCTCGTTGATCGCACTCAACCAGGCGAGGGAGTCGGCGAGGTTCTCCGGGTCCGTCGAGCGCAGGCCGGCCTCGCGTTTGGTCATGTAGGCGGGCAGGCCGCCCATGGAGATCTCGGCGTTCACGTACGGACCGGGGCGCGCGATGACGTACAGCCCCTCCTCCTCCGCCATCGTCAGCAGCAGGTCGAGGTCGCGGATGCCAGAGAAGTCGAAGGGCCCGCCCTGCTCGGACTGGTGCAGCCCCCAGAAGAAGTAGAAGGAGACGGCGTTGAAGCCCGCGGCACGCAGCACCTGCAGCAGCCCGCGCCACTGCGCGGGGGCGGGCACGCGCCAGTGGTGGATCTCGCCGGAGAAGATCAGCAGCCGCTCCCCGTCGACGCGGAACGAGCGATCGTCCCAGGTCACGGTGTGCGCGCGGCCGTCGTTGCCGGGGAAGACGAGATCGCCGGCCGACGGGGCGGCCGGGGCGGCAGGTGCGGCCGCGGCACGCGGCGGGAGGGCGGAGGCGGCGGCGAGCGCCGCCGTCGCCCCGGCGCTGAGCTGGAGGAAGGACTTCCTCGTCAGGCCGGGGCGGGCGGAGGTGTCGGGGCGGGACGACGTCATGGGAGGGCTCCTCATCGAGCTCGGGGAGCCTCCGACGCTAGCAGGTTGTGAAGCGGTTCACAGCAGGTGCGTCCGTCACGCGGTGCGGCCGAGCTCGTGGTTGGTCATCAGCGCGATGAGGTCGTAGACGACGGTCGCGGCGGCGACGGTGGTGGTCTCGGCATGGTCGTAGGCCGGAGCCACCTCGACCACGTCGGCGCCGACGATGTTCAGTCCGTCCAGGGCGCGCAGCATGGCGAGCAGCTCGCGGCTGTTCAGCCCGCCCGCCTCCGGAGTGCCGGTGCCGGGGGCGAACGCCGGGTCGAGCACGTCGATGTCGAGGGAGAGGTACACGGGGGCGTCACCGACGCGCGTGCGCACCTGATCCACCGCGGCCTCGACGCCGATCCGGTCGAGGTCGCTGCAGCGGATCGCCTTGAAGCCGAAGTCGGCGTCCTGCTTCAGATCGATGCGGTCGTAGATCGGGCCGCGGATCCCCACGTGGATGGACTTGTCTTCGAGCAGGAGGCCCTCCTCGAAGGCACGGCGGAAGACGGTGCCGTGGGTGAGGGGCGTGTGGAAGTAGGTGTCCCAGGTGTCGAGGTGGGCGTCGAAGTGGATCAGCGCGACCGGGCCGTGCTTGGCCACGGCGCTGCGCAGCAGGGGGTGGGCGATGGTGTGGTCGCCGCCGATCGCGATGAGACGGCGGTCGTCGGCCTCCCCGCGCAGCTCGTTCGCGAAGGTCTCGACCTGCCCCATGGCGGTGGTGATGTCGAAGGGGGTGCAGGCGACGTCGCCGCCGTCGACGACCTGCAACGCACCGAACGGGGCGACGTCGAGCTCGACGTGGAAGGCCGGCCGGAGGTGGCGGGAGGAGGTGCGCACCTCGAGCGGGCCGAAGCGTGCACCGGGACGGTACGAGGTGCCGCCGTCGAACGGGACGCCGAACACGGCGATGTCGTAGTCGCTGACCGCGTCGAGGCGCGGGATGCGGGCGAAGGTGGACTCGCCGGCGAAGCGGGGGACGAGGGTGCCGTCGACGGGGCCGACGGGCTCGGGGACGCGGATGGACATGGTGCCTCCTCAGGCAGAGGTGCGGGGAGTGGATACGGGAACGGCGGGGATCGCGCCGGTCGAGGTGTCGTTCAGGCTGCGCCCGGCCGTCTCCTCGCCGAGCCAGAGCGTGACCACCAGGCCCACCACGGAGACCGCGGCGCCGGCGAGCAGCACCCAGTTGATCCCGAACGCCAGCAGGAACGGCATGAGATAGACGGCGATGGCGGCGCCGATGCGGCTGGCGGCGGTGCCGATGCCGACGGCGGTGGCACGCACCTGGGTGGGGAACAGCTCGTTGGGGATAACGATCTCGAGGAAGTTCGAGGACCCGGAGAGGAAGGCGAACAGGCAGACCGCCGCGAAGATCACCATCATCGGAAGTCCCGGCACGAGCCCGGCCATCCCCCAGATCACGGCGATGCCGGCGAAGGAGTAGACCAGCAGCGCCTTGCGACCGATGCGGTCCACCAGCAGCAGGCCGGGGATGCCGCCGACCACGAAGAGCGCGGCGAGGAACACCTCGGCGCCGTTGCCCTCGAGTCCGACGGTGGCGAGCACGTCGAAGGAGAAGGAGTAGATCGACAGCATGGGGATGACCTGGCACATCCAGAACACGCAGACGAACACCAGCCGGCGCAGGTACGGGGCGCGCAGGAGGGCTCGCAGCGGGACATGGCCGTCCTGCTCCCCGTCGCCGAGATCCGCTGTGGAGTACTGGGGGCCGAAGACCTTCTTGATCGCGGCGTCGGCCTCGGCGACGCGCCCCTTGCTCATCAGCCAGCGCGGCGACTCGGGAGTGCCGAGGCGGAACAGGAGTGTCACGATCGCGAACAGCGCCGTGCTGGCGAGCATCCACCGCCAGGCGTCGCCCCCGAACAGGGCGCCGCAGGCGATGGCGACGATCGGAGCGGCGGTGGCGCCGATCGCCCAGACCACGAAGGTGGCGCCGAGCATCTTCCCGCGGTGCTTCCTGGGCAGGTACTCGGCCAGCAGCGAGGTCGCGATCGGGTAGTCGGCGCCGATGGCGATGCCGATAGCGAAGCGCAGCGCGATCAGCTGCCAGACGTCGGTCACCCAGAGGGTGAGGACCGAGAAAAGGGCGAGGGCCAGGAGGTCGACGATGTACATGACATGGCGGCCGACGCGGTCGGTGACCCAGCCGAAGACGGCGCCGCCGACGAAGATGCCGACCAGCACGGCAGCGGCCACGAGGCCCTTCTCGGCCGTGCTGACGGGGAACGCCGTGCCCATGCTGGCCCAGGTGAAGCCGATCATGGCGATGGCGTAGCCGTCGATGAACGGCCCGCCGGACGAGTACAAGGTCAGACGCTTGTGGAAGGACGTCAGGGGTGCGTCGTCGATCAGGCCTGGGGACGTGGCCATCGGGTCCTCCTGAGGGAGAGGCCGGGAGGTACCCGGCGGTGGGAGAGATCCTGCTCCGTGACGGCGGCCACGCCCAGGTGGCGATCGCACGATGCCGACCGGACCGGTTCGTGTGAATGTATGAACACCGACGTCGTTCGCGAGGAGCCCCCATGCCGCTTTCCGTCGAGGAGCTCGTGCAGATCCCGCACCTGACCCTGCGCGTCCACGCCGGGGCGTCCGGGCTCGAGCGCAGGATCGTCTGGACCCACACCACCGACCTCCCCGAGCCCTGGCGCTGGGTCTCCCACGGCGACCTGATGATGACCAACGGGATGAGCTTCCCCGCAGCGGAGGACGAGCAGATCGAGGTCCTCGAACGGCTCGCACAGGTGGGGATCAGCGCGCTCGCGATCGGCGAGCAGATGCACTGCCCTCCGCTGACCGCAGGGTTCGTCGAGGCCGCCGACCGTCTGGGGCTGCCGGTGCTGTGGATCCGGTACCCGATGCCGTTCGCGGCGATCTCCCGCACCGTCGCGGAGTCGAACCAGCCCGAGCAGGCGCAGCGGATCATGCGCACCGCGCGGATCTACGAGGCGATCCGTCGCGCTCCGGGCACGGAGGTGGAGCGCTCCTCCACCCGCGAGACGCTCTCGTCGGTGCTGCAGTGCCGGGTGGACGTCTGCGACTCGTTCACGGGCTGGGCCTACTACCCTCGCGACGACGCACCGCCGGCCGAGGTCACCGCCGCGATCCGGTCCCGCCGCGGCCTGCTGTCCTCCGGGAACCGGATCGTGCCGCTCGAGGACGGGGGCGCGGTGCACGTCGTCCCGGTCCCGACCCGGGAGTCGGCCAGCCTCGCCGTCACCGGCACCTCCGCCTTCCTGCCGGACACGACCTTGCTCCAGCACGCGGCGACGGTGGTCGCGCTCGAGCTGTCCCACACGCATCTCGCGCTGGAAAGCCGGCGTCGCACCCGGTCGGACCACGCCGCGAGCGTGCTGGACGGGAACTCCCGCGCCGCCGCCTCCGCACGGGCGCTGGCGGAGCACGGCCTGCATGCGGCTCGGACCCAGGTCATCGCGGTGACCTGCGAGGACCCGCAGAGGATCCACGATCTGCACATCGGACTGTGGCGACGGGAGATCACGAATGCGACCGTCACCCGGGCGGGGCTCACGTTCGCGATCGTCCCCCGGGGCACCCACGCGCTGCGCGCGGTCGGCGACTCGCTGGGCAGCACCGCGGCGATCGGGGCGAGCAGGCCGGTGCTCCGCGACCAGCGCTATGCGGACGCGGCGCACGAGGCGGCATGGTCGCTGGGGATGGCCCGACGGTCGGGCACCTCCCTGGTGCGCTACGGCGAGACCAGCCCGGCGTTGGGACCGACGGACCGCGACGACGCCCGGGCTCTCGTCGAGCACCGGCTGGGGGCGCTGCTGCGCTACGACGCCGAGCACGATGGGACCCTCGTGCCGACTCTGGAGTCCTTCCTCGAGCACCGCCGCTCGTGGCAGCGCACCGCCGAGGCGCTGCAGGTCCACCGCCAGACGGTCCACTACCGGGTGCGCCGCATCGAGGAGCTGATCGACGCGGACCTGGGTGAGAGCGGTGATCTGGCCCAGGTGTGGCTCGCCCTGCAGGCGCGGCGCGCGCTGGAGGGGATGCCCTGAGGGCCGGTCATGGCGAGGCCCAGTCCTCCATCAACGCGTCCAGCCCGGTGGAGTGGGCGTCGCGGGCGAGGGCGCGGGCGAGGGCGCCGGGCGTCCCCAGGTCGAGGACCACGGCGCCGTCGGTCCGAGCAGCCTCCGGCCGCGCGCCGAGCATCAGCACGCTGTCGAGCACCCGGTGCGGTCCCATCACGCCGGCGACGGGCCGTGCGCCGTCGAGGTCCAGGTCCTCGAGCAGGAGCGGATCGCCGTCGGCGGAGCGGGCGTGGAGCCGGGAGCGGAGCGCCCCGCCGCGCTCCCCCGTGCGGCCGAGCACCAGGGTCTCGCGCAGGCACAGCACCGCGCCGTCGCCGAGCGTGATCGCGACGGTGCGTTCCACGGCCGCTCCGTCCGCGACGACGAAGGGGTGGGAGCGCCAGACCAGTCGCGCACGGGCCGAGAGGCGGATCGTCACGTCGAAGGTGCTGCGCCGTCCCTCGCCGGGGTAGGCGAGGGTGCCGCCCACGTCCTCGAGCTCGAGCGCGCACCCCTCCCCCACCTCGATCTCGACCGAGAGGCGGTCACCGCCGACGAGCATCGCGCCGCCGGCGACGAGCGCGACGTGCGCCCGGTCCGGGCCGCGGGAGACCGTGCGGGCCTGGAGCAGACCGGGCGTCGTCGTGACCCGGACCGGGCCGTCGCCTGCGCTGGAGACGGCGATGCGGGTCATCGGGCGTGGGCGTGCTCGTGCGGGTGGTCGTGGTCGTGGGTGTGCTTCTGGCCGTCGGCGTGGAAGTGCGGGGCCATCGGGCCCGGGTCCTGGGGGACGTGGTGGCCGGCGGTGTGGGCGGCGAGGACCTCCAGCACCCAGTCGCGCAGCTGCGCGACGGTGTCCTCCCGGTGACGGGACAGCGCCAGCACCGCGCGCCCCTCGCGTGCCTCGGTCGCATCGGCGACCATCTGCACCACGTCGACGCCGACGTGCGGGGCGAGGTCGATCTTGTTGACCACGAGAAGGTCCGCGCGGCCGATGCCGGGCCCACCCTTGCGAGCGACATCGCCGCCGCCGGCCACGTCGAGCACGAAGATCTGCGCATCCACCAGCGCCGGGGAGAAGGTCGCGGTGAGGTTGTCGCCGCCGGACTCGACGAGCACCACGTCCAGCGGGTCGAAATCCGCCTCGAGCTGCTCGACGGCGGCGAGGTTGGCGGTGACGTCGTCGCGGATCGCGGTGTGGGGGCACGCGCCGGTCTCCACGGCACGGATCCGCTCGGCGTCGAGCACCCCGGCGGAGCGGAGGAAGCGGGCGTCCTCGTCGGTGTAGATGTCGTTGGTGATCACGCCCAGGCGGATCTCCTCGGCGAGCGCCCGGCAGATCGTCGCGATCAGGGAGCTCTTGCCCGTGCCGACGGGGCCGGCGATCCCGAGGCGGAGAGAGCGGTGGGGAGTGGTGTCAGGCACGGAAGAGCCTCCTCGGCAGCTGCGACTGGGCCTCCGCCCAGCCGTCGATCAGGGGTGCCCCGGCGCACGGGATGCGCGCCGGGTCGGTGAGCGCGGCGAGCTCCGCCACGCGCGGTTCCAGTCGTGCGCAGGCCGCGATCACGAGGGCGGTCGCCTCACGGGGGTCGCCGGGTTCGAGCTTCAGCAGGGCGGCCGCGACGGTCTGCGCGTCGTCGTAGGCGACCAGGCGCACCAGGTCCTCGGCGTCGAGACCGGCGGCCGCGGCGATCAGGCCCAGCACGATCGGGCGGGGCCGACGGGCGGCGCCCGGCGGCGGCGCAGGTATCGAGGAGGGCCAGAGCTGGTCCGCCAGGCGCCGCAGCCCGTCGCCGAGGGCGAGGGTCACCTCGCGCTGGGCGCGGCTGGGCGTGCGGGCGGCCCATTCTCGGTGGAGGCGGTCGAGGTCGCCGCCGTGCCGGGCCAGGTGGCGCGCGACGACGGCGGTGCCCGCCTCGACGGGGACGATCGTGGCCATGCGCCCGCTCAGGTAGTCACCGGTCGCGGCGGGGTCCAGACCGTGGCGCAGGGCGGCTTCGAGCGCGCCGGAGCTGACGTGGGCCCCGGCGGGCAGGCGGGAGTCCGCCAGCAGCATGGCGATCGTCGTGGAGGCGAGGATGCTCATCGGGCTCAGAACATCTGGTAGAGCCGGGCGAGCGGCAGCGTGCTCGCGGGGGCGGGCTCGACCCGCTCCCCGTCGATGCGGATCTCGAAGGTGTCGGGGCGGATGTCGATGCGGGGCAGGGCGTCGTTGTTCACCAGGTCCGCCTTGGTGACCTCGCGGGTGTCGGCGACGGGCAGCAGGTCGCGGACAAGGCCCAGTCGCTCGCGCAGGCCGTCCTCGACCGCGGCGGGCGCGACGAAGGAGACCGAGAGGTGCGCCCCGAGGGCATCGCCGAAGGCGGGGCGCTGCAGCACCGGCTGCGGGGTGGGGATCGAGGCGTTGGGGTCGCCGAGGGCCGCCCAGGCGATCATCCCGCCCTTGAGCACCAGCTCCGGGCGCACCCCGAAGAAGCGCGGATCCCACAGCACGAGGTCGGCGAGCTTGCCAGGCTCCACGGAGCCGATGTGCGCGTCGACGCCGTGGGCTATCGCGGGGTTGATCGTGTACTTCGCGATGTAGCGGCGGGCACGCTGGTTGTCCGCGGGGAGGGAGCCGCCGAGCGGCCCGACCCGGTGCTTCATGACGTGCGCGACCTGCCAGGTGCGCGTGATCACCTCGCCGATGCGCCCCATGGCCTGCGCGTCCGAGGAGGTGATCGACAGGGCGCCCATGTCGTGCAGGAGATCCTCGGCCGCGATCGTGGTGGCACGGATCCGTGACTCGGCGAAGGCGAGGTCCTCGGGCACCGAGGCCTTGAGGTGGTGGCACACCATGAGCATGTCCAGGTGCTCGGCGACGGTGTTCACGGTGTGCGGGAGGGTGGGGTTCGTCGAGCCGGGCAGCACGTGGGGCAGCGCGGCGATCTCGAGGATGTCCGGGGCGTGGCCGCCGCCGGCCCCCTCGATGTGGAAGGCGTGGATCGTGCGGCCGCTGATCGCGCCGATCGTCGATTCGACGAACCCGGCCTCGTTCAGGGAGTCGGAGTGCAGCGCTACCTGCAGCCCGTGCTCGTCGGCCGCGCGCAGGGAGGCGTCGATCGCAGCAGGGGTGGCGCCCCAGTCCTCGTGGACCTTGTACCCAGCGGCCCCGGCGAGCGCCTGCTCGGCGAGCGCTGGGGCGGAGACGGTGTTCCCCTTCCCCAGCAGCAGCACGTTGACCGGCAGGTGGTCCAGGCCCTGGTGCATGCGTCCCAGGTGCCAGGCGCCGGGCGTGACGGTGGTGGCGCGGGAGCCCTCCGACGGGCCCGTGCCGCCGCCGCCGATCGTGGTGATCCCGGTGGCCAGGGCCTCGTGGATCTGGGACGGCGAGAGCAGGTGCACGTGCGTGTCGAAGGCGCCTGCGGTGAGGATCCGCCCCTCCCCCGCGATGACGTCCGTCGAGGGGCCGATGCGGAGGGCGGGATGGATGCCGTCCTGCACGTCGGGGTTGCCGGCCTTGCCGAGCGCGACGATGCGACCGTCGCGCAGCCCCACGTCGGCCCGCACCACGCCCCAGTGGTCCAGCACGATCGCGTTGGTGATGACGGTGTCCGGCGCGCCGTCGGCCCGCGTGGAGATGCCCTGGGCCATGGACTCGCGGATCGACTTGCCGCCGCCGAACACTGCCTCCTCCCCGCCGACGGTGCGGTCCTCCTCGATCTCGATCCACAGATCGGTGTCGCCCAGGCGCACCTGGTCCCCGACCGTCGGGCCGTACAGGGCGGCGTAGCGCTCCGCGCTGATCCGGGCCATCAGCGCGCACTCCCGACGCGGATCTGCAGGCCGGGGACCCGGCCCCGCCCGCCCAGGCGCACGACCGCGACCCGTCGGGAGGCCCCCGGCTCGAAGCGCAGCGACGTGCCGGCGGCGATGTCGAGGCGGAAGCCGCGGGCGGCCTCACGGTCCATGACCAGTGCCGCGTTGGCGTCCGGGAGATGCAGGTGGGAGCCGATCTGCACGGGGCGGTCGCCGGTGTTCTCGAGGACGAGCTCGGCACGGTCCGCGGGGTCGGGGCGCTCGTTGAGGACCCTCGTCCCGGGGCGGACGCGGATCGCGCCGGGGCCGGTGGGGCCGACGAGGTCGGGGTCGTGCGGGCTCATCGGGCTCCTTCAGGCGATGGGGTGGTGGAGGGTGACGAGCTTGCGGCCGTCGGGGAAGGTGGCTTCGACCTGGACGTCGGCGAGCATGTCGGCGACGCCGTCCATGACCTGGTCGCGGCGCAGCACCTCACGTCCGGCGACCATCAGCTCCTCGACCGACGCACCGTCGCGGGCCCTCTCGATCACCCAGCAGGACAGCAGCGCCACCGTCTCCGGATGGTTCAGGAGCACGCCCCGCGCGAGACGCTCACGGGCGATCATTCCGGCCGTGGCGAGGAGCAGCTTCTCGGTGTCACCGGGGGTGAAGCGCACGCGGCCTCACTCCTTCGGCAGGACGTGCTCGCCGGTGCGGTCGGTGGCCAGCGCCAGGGAGCTGACGTACTGCACCTTCCCGTCCGGCCCAGGGACCGCGGAGGCGATCATGTCCGGGCGCTCGAACTCCATCCCGGTCACCGCGCACTCGAGCGTCTCGCCCGACGGATTGCCGTCCTCGTCGTACATCGGCAGGTCGATGCCGTCGTCGGTGCGACGCAGGTAGTAGCGGCCCTGGGTGAGGATCGCCATCAGCGGTGTGGCCACCACGGCGATCCCGACGGCGAACAGCGGGGAGAAGGGCTGGACCGCCTCCCCGAACACCCCGAAGTAGATCGCGATGGAGATGCCCCCGGAGAGCATCATCGAGACCACCCCGACGGGATTCCAGTCGTGGATCATGCCCCGTCGGAACTCGGGATGCTTCGGGGAGAGCTTCAGCAGGTACTTGTTGATCGCGATGTCCGCCGCGACCACGCAGATCCAGGACATTCCGAGGTTCGCGTAGAAGGAGAGGATCCCGTTGAGGACGGAGAACATGTTCGCCTCCATCAGCGCCAGGGAGATGGCGAGGTTCACGCCCAGGAACACCAGGCGCCCGGGATAGCGGCGCGTGACGCGGGTGAAGGCGTTGGTCCAGGCCAGCGAACCCGAATAGGCGTTGGTGACATTGATCTTCACCTGCGAGATGACCACCAGCACCACGGCCAGGACGAGCGCGAGCCACGCGGGGATCAGCTGCTCGTAGGTGACGAGGAACTGCTGGACGGGCTCGTTGGCGATCTCCCGGGCCCCGGGCACGGTGGAGATCAGGTAGACGGCCAGGAACATGCCCAGGATCTGCTTGGCGGCTCCGAACAGCACCCAGCCGGGCCCGCCCAGGATCGTCGCCGTCCACCACGCGCGCCGGTTCGCCGCGGTGCGAGGGGGCATGAATCGCAGGTAGTCGATCTGCTCGGCGATCTGGACGATCAGCGACAGGCAGACGCCGGCGGCGAGCATCGCGGAGGCGAAGGAGATGCCCGCGCCCGCCTCGCCGGTGTGGGCGAAGAAGGTCTCCACCGACTCCGGATGGGAGATCACCAGGTAGATCACCGGGATCACCATCAGGACCAGCCACACGGGGGTCGTGGCGACCTGCAGCCGGGCGAGCGTCTTCATGCCGTAGATGACCAGCGGGAAGATCATCACGGTGGAGATCAGGTAGCCGAGCCAGCGCGGGATCCCGAGGCCCAGGTACAGGCCCTGCGCCATGATCGCCCCCTCCAGCGCGAAGAGGATGGAGGTGAAGGACGCGAAGATCAGGTTGGTGATCACCGAGCCGTGATAGCCGAAGCCGGATCCTCGGGTGATGAGATCGAGGTCGAGGTTGTACCGAGCGGCGTAGTAGGCCAGCGGGAACCCGGTCAGGAAGATGATCCCGGCTGCGACGCCGATGCCGATCAGACCGTTCAGGGTGCCGTGGGCGAGCGCGATGTTGGCGCCGATGGAGAAGTCCGCGAGATACGCGATCCCGCCCAGCGCGCTCGTGGCGACCACGCCAGGCCCCCAGCGCCGATAGGAGCGGGGCGCGAAGCGCAGGGTGTAGTCCTCGAGGCTCTCGCGGGTCGCGGCCTGCGCGGAGGCCGCCTGCGGGTCGACCGCGGGGGTCAAGGTGCTCGGTCCGGCATCGACGCTCATGTGCTCTCCGATCTCCGCGGGACGCAGGCGAAGGGCCGCCTGCGAGGGACATCGGCACCGTAGGAGAGCGCTGCGTCGCGCTCGGCACCCCGGGGTACCCGTGACCGTTCCGTGACCGGTCGTCTCAGCCTGGATCAGCGGGCCCGCGTCGACTCCCGTTCGATGAGCTCCGAGCGCAGCAGCGTGTGGTCGAAGGCTCCTCCTCGGGGGCGCAGAACCCGCGCTCGTGCAGGCGACGCGCGGTGCTGCACCAAGTGCCCTGGGGCTGCGAGAGCTGGACCGGGGTCGCCCAGAGCTCTATGGCGGCTGCCTCGTGCCAGGTTCGACGCTGGAGGATCTCCACCTGCTGGTCAGGCAGCGGAACACCGGCACGCACTGGCCGTGCTGGGCCCGGCAGTACCGGGTCGGCGGCTCGCTGGCTGAGCTCAGCCCGCGAGGGGGCGCAGGGCCGACTCCTTGTGCGCGGCGATGTGGTCGGTCTTGTCGCTCGCGATCTCGTACTGGGGCTCGTCCTCGCTCGCGCGGCGTCGATGCCCCTTGTAGTCGAAATCTGCGGTGTGGACCTTCGTGATCGTGCCGGTGACACGGCCGGCCTCGGAGTCCCAGCTGACGTGGTCGCCGACGGCGAACTCGGTGCTCATGATTCCTCCTGTGCTTCCGGTGGATAGATCACGGTACCGTCCTCGCGGACGATGGGTCGGGCGCCCCAGGCGCCCAGCTCGTGCTCGACGGTGGCGGCGCCGGCGCGCAGGTGCACGACCTCCCAGCCGCGTGCGACGAGGGTGTTCGAGATCAGCAGCCGGTGGCAGCGCCAGGGCATCGGCTCACCGCACATCACTGCCACGTGATGCTCCGCGGCGAGCGCGGTGAGCTGCGCGATCCCGGCCTCGTACTCCTCACCGAGGGTGTGGTCGGCGTAGTTGCGGAAGCTCGTGTTCTGCCAGCCCGCGTTCAGCTCCGGGTCCACGTCCCGCTGTTTCGGACGGCGCCCGGTGAGCTCGGCCAGGCGCCGGTAGCCGATGCCCGCCTCACCCAGCCAGCGGGTCATCTCCTCGGCGTCGAACTGTGGGCTGCGGCGGGAGCCGGGGAGGCGGCGCACGTCGACCAGCTCGTCGATCCCGGCGCCGCCGAGGGTCTCGAGCACGACCTCCTCGGGGCAGGTCCAATGCCCGATCGTCCAGATCGTGCCGGCCATCGCGCCTCCTTTCGTCTGCCTCCATCATGCCTCGGCGCGGCTCTCCAGCGGGCGGATCGTGAGCCCTCCCCTGCCCCGGCCGCCGCCGGTGATCGGCTCAGCCCCGCCCGGGCCGCGGCAGCAGGGCGACGGAGAAGAACACGGCCGCCTGCGCGTCGCGGGCGCGGTAGCGGTAGGGCCCCGGGGAGGCGATCCGGGCGGAGCCGCCCGCCTCGATCACCTGCAGCCCGTCGGCGTCGTCGATCTCGAGGGCGCCCTCGATGACGTGGTGCATGATCCCGGGCAGGGCGATGCCGGAGCCGCCCTCGTAGCAGTCCTCGCCCACCAGCTTCCACTTCCAGGTCTCGACCGACAGCGCGTCGGTGTCCACGGCGCCCAGCAGCACGGCCCAGCTGCCGGCGTCGGTGGACCAGATCTCCACGCCGTCGGGGGCGTCGTCGGCGCCGACGCCCATCAGCGCGGCGAAGGTGGTGCCGAGCCCGGCGGCGATGCGGTCGAGGATCGCGACGGAGGGGTTCGCCTGGCCGAGCTCGATCTGGGTGAGCATGCGGCGGGAGACCTCGCTGGCCTCCGCGAGCGCGCCGACGGAGAGGTCCAGCTCCTGGCGGGCGGCGCGGATCCGCTCGCCGAGTCGCTCGACCACGGCCGGGCGCATCCCACCGCTCATCGGGGCCTCCTGGTCGCTCGGGCGTTCCGTGCCCGGAAGCCTATCGCCGACCGGGGTGACGGGAACTATATTGCGCATTCTCGGCGTTGCGCACTATGTTGCGCAGTAGCGGCCGGTGTGCCCTGCCGCCCCTCTCCCCTGCGCCCTGAAGGAGGTTCCCCATGACCGCGCCCGTGACCCCCGCGACCGCCCGGCCCGAGGCTCGTCTGCTGCGCTGGTTCGGCTCGTACGGGACCTTCGCGGTGCCGCAGGCCGCCGCGCCCATCGCCTTCTCCCTCATCGCCCTGCCGCTGACCGGCAGCGCCTCTGCCGGCGCCGCGATGATGCTCGCGATGACGATCGCGCAGGTCCTCGGCGCGGTCCCGCTCTCCCGGCTCGGCCGACGCTTCGCCCCGGTCCCCTTCGTCCGCGCGCTCATCGGCCTGCGCACCCTCGCGCTGATCGCGATCGCGGTGCTCGCCGGGCTCGGCGCCCCCTTCGCCCTGGTCGTCGCGGGCGCGGCGCTCGCGGGGCTCGTCAACGGCGCGGCCTACGGCACGCTGCGCGCGGTGCTCAACCACCTCGTGCCCGCCAGCCGCCTTCCCCGCTCCCTCGGCATCGCTGCCACGCTGAACGAGGTCACCTTCGTGGCCTCGCCGGTGATCGCCGCCGCTCTCGGCGGGATCTCCCCGCAGCTCGCCGCCTGGGCGATGGTGCTGCTGGGCGCGGCGCCGCTGCTCCTGCTGCCGTCGATCCCCTCGGCCACCGCACCGGGCCCCGAGCAGCGCGGCAGCGCGCTGCGCCTGAGCCCGATGATCGTGCTGTGGCTGGTGTGCGGCGGGGCGAGTGCCGCCGCGATCGCCGCGATCGAGATCGGTGCGGTCTCCCTCGCTGTCTCCTTCGGCATGCCGGCCGCCTGGGGTGCGCTGTTCCCCGTCGCGATCTGCGTGACCTCGGTCGCGGGCGGCGTGTGGGTGAGCATCCACAACCGGGAGCCGCGCCGCCGCACCGTGCTGGTGTGGCTGGGCGTGACCGCGCTCGGCGTCGCGATCGTCGGCTTCGGCCACTCGGTCGCCGCGACCATCGTCGGCGCGCTGCTGGTCGGCGCGGTGCTCGCACCGCTGGCGACCTACTACTCCCTGGTGCTGGACCGGCTCGTCGCGCCCGAGCACCGCGCCGAGGTGTTCGCGCTGCTCCGCACCGCGAACGCGCTGGGGATCATCACCTCCTCGGCGCTGATCTCGCTGGTCTCCCTGCAGGCGACTTTCACCGTGGTGATCGCGGTGATGGTCGTGGTGCTGGCGGTGACGGGGGCGGTCTTCACCTCCGGCTGGGTGAAGGCCCGCCGCCGGCGCCTGGCGCGCGAGGCCGCCGAGGCGCGGGCGCACGGCGAGGCCGCCGACACGATGGATCAGCAGAAGGGGGCCTCCAGCGGCACGCGCTGAGGCTCAGCGCCGCGCCGTGCCGCTGGAGTTCCGATTCTGCAGAAGGAGGGCCGAGGGCCGGCTCAGCCGAGCCCGTGGCCGAGCGGGAAGGCCTCCCCCGTCCCGTCGGCCGTGGGGATCGCGACCGGCAGCTTCCCCCGCGCCTTGACCTCGCCCGCGAGCACGCCGGCGAGCGCGCGCAGGGAGGCGTCGGCGTTGCCGTAGGCCGCGAGCGAGGCGGCCACCTCCCCCACGTGCACCACGTCGTAGGGATTGCGCAGGGAGGCGTGCACGACGGGCGTGCCGGTCGCGGCGAGCGCCTCGACCAGCGCGACCTGGGCGGCCGGGGTGGTGAAGCCGGAGGACGAGGTGAGCACGAGGACCGTGTCGACCGCGGACGCGGCCTCGGCGGCCTGCTCGGGCGTCGCGCCGGCGAGCGCTGTCGCGGCATGGCCCAGCGAGGTCAGCGCGTCGACCACCACCTCGAGCTTCGCTGCGGTGGCGGAGCCGGTGACCAGCACCGTCGCTCCGTCCGCGAGCGGGAGCGCGCCGTCCTCGGCGGTGACCAGGGTGATCGAGTCCTCGGCGATGCGCTCCGCGGTCGCGAGCGCGCGGGAGGTGCCGATCGCGCCTTCGGCCCGGGCGGCGTCCACGTGCACGTCGTCGAACAGGCCGCGGCGCAGCTTCTGGGCCAGGATGCGCCGCACCGACTGATCCAGCCGCTCCTCGGTGATCTCCCTGCTCGCGACCGCGTCGCGCACCCCGCCGATCGCGACGACGAGGTCCGGCGGCATGAGCATCTGGTCGGCGCCGGCGAGGATCGCCTCGACCGGGACGCGGTCGTCGCCGAACAGGGTGCGCACGCCCTCCATCGCGAGGGAGTCCGTGACGATCACGCCCTCGAAGCCGAGCTCCTCGCGCAGCAGCCCGGTGAGGATCGGGCGGGAGAGCGTGGCGGGGACGCCGGAGTCGTCGAGCACGGGCACGACGATGTGCGCGGTCATGATCGAGTCGATGCCCTCGTCGATCGCGGCGACGAAGGGCGGCAGGTCGAGGGTGTCGAGCTCCTCGCGGGTGTGGTCGATGACCGGCAGGCCCAGGTGGGAGTCGGTCGCGGTGTCGCCGTGGCCGGGGAAGTGCTTGGCGGCGGCGGAGCAGTCCGCGCCCTGCAGGCCCTTGATCTGGGCGGCGGCGAGGCGGGAGACCGCGCGGGGGTCGGCGCCGAGGGAGCGCACCCCGATCACGGGGTTCTGCGCCTCGACGTTCACGTCGACCACCGGGGAGAAGGCCTGGTGGAGGCCGGCGGCGCGCATCTCGCCGCCGACGATCTCCCCCGCCTTGCGGGCATGGGCGCGGGAGCCGGTCGCCCCGAGCGCCATCTGCCCGGGAAGCGGGGTCGCGGGGGCGGGCAGGCGGTAGACGACGCCGCGCTCCTCGTCGGCGCTGATGATCAGCGGGATCCCGCCGCTCTCGAGCGCCGCGTCCTGCGCGTCGTTGGAGAGCGTCGCGACCTGCTCGATGCTCTGGAGGTTCTCGCTCCACACGAAGTAGATCAGCCCGCCCACGTGGTGGGTGCGGACGATCTCCGCGATCGTGTCCACGCCGGTGGTGGAGGTGTTCGAGGCATGAGGCTGGTCGGCGCGGGAGCCGTAGCCGACGGCGACGAAGAGCTGGCCGATCTTCTGCTCGACGCTCATGCCGGCGAGGATCTCCTCGATCCGGTCGGCCTGGCCCTTCGAGGGCGCGGCCTGGGCGGCGACGGGCAGAGCGACGGCGGCGCCGGTGCCGGCGAGGGCCGCGGTGAAGGCGCGGCGGGAGAGGGATGACATGGGGATCTCCTGGGGTTCTCGGGACGTCGGCGTGCTCAGTACAGGCGGTAGCGCTTGGTGGTGACCTCGAAGCGCCTCGCCTCGCGGCGCCAGGCCGCGACGATCGCCTCGGGGGATTCGCCGTCCTCGAGCATCTGACGGGTGCGCTTGGTGCCGGTGAGCTTGTCGATCCAGCACACGTCGTCCTCGGTGCGGCAGTCCTCGCCCTCGCGCCAGTCGACCTCCTCCACCGTGCGCAGCAGCGCGGCGATCACGTGGATGCCGGTGCGGACGGGCTCGTAGGCGGCGGCATCGGTGACGTGCAGCTGCAGGCCGCCGCAGAAGACGCCCGCGTGCTTGGAGGTGGTGGGGGTGGCGAACATCGGCCGGTAGAGCACGCCGGGCAGCTCGGCGGCGCGGAGGGTCTCCATGATCTGGTCGACCTGGGCCTCGGTGATGAAGGGGGCGCCGAACCAGAGGAAGGGCGTGGTCGTGCCGCGGCCCTCGGAGATGTTCAGCGACTCGATCAGCCCCGTGCCGGCGTAGACCACGGCGGTGTCCGGGGTGGGGATGTTCGGGGAGGGCAGCACCCAGGGCAGCTCCTGGACGGGCGGCGCCTCCGGGTCGTAGCCGCTCATCTCGACCACCTCGAGGGTGACCTCGCCGTTCAGGAACTCGCCGTTGAACAGGCGGGCGAGCTCGCCGACGGTGAGGCCGTGGGTCTGGGGGATCTCGCGCAGCCCCACGAAGGAGGACAGCTCCGGCTCGAGCACGAATCCCTCGATGTCGGTGCCCAGCGGGTTCGGCCGGTCCAGCACCACGAACCGCTTGTCGTTCTCGCCCGCGGCCTGCATCGCGTAGTAGAGGGTCCAGATATAGGTGTAGAAGCGGGCGCCGATGTCCTGGATGTCGAAGACGAGCACGTCGACGTCGGCGAGCATCTCCGGGGTGGGCTTCTGGGTCGCGCCGTACAGGGAGCGGACCGGCAGTCCGGTCTTCTCGTCGATGTAGTCGCCGACGGCGCCTCCGGCGGGCTCCGCGCCGCGCACCCCGTGCTCGGGCCCGAACAGGGCGGCCATGGTGAAGCCGCCGGTCCCCTGCGCCTCGACCAGGAGGTCGATCGTGGAGCGCAGCGCGCGGTCCGCGCCGGTGGGATTCGTGATCAGGCCGACGCGCTGGTCGCGCAGGGTCTCGAGGGCGGCGGGCTCGAGGAGGTTCTCGACGCCCAGGCGGAAGTCCCCGTCGACCCTCTTCCCCCGGGAGGGGGCGGCCTGGGCGGAGGCCGCACCGGCGAGGACGGCGCCGGCGGGGAGCGCGCCGAGGGAGGCGAGCACGCGGCGTCGTCCCGGACGGGCCGACTGCGCGGCGGGATGGGGCGAGGGTGCAGGGTTCACGGGGGACCTCCGTCGTCGTCGTCGGATCGTGGCGCACAGGCGCGATCAACCACGCTACCGGGGCGTGGTGCGGGTCACAACCGATTCGGGGAGGTCCGCTGCAGGTGTCAGGAGAGCTCGGCGGGGCCCGTCCCCCAGCGGCGTCGGAGCTCCTCGACATAGCGTCCGAGCTCGGCGGGCATGTCCACCGAGGGGTCCAGGAGCCACTGCACCTGGAGCCCGTCCATCAGGGAGATGGTGGTGCGGGCGATGTGGCGGGCCGGGGCGTCGGCGGCGATCTCGCCGGTGCGCTGCCCCTCGCGCACGGCGTCCTCGAGCAGTGCGAGCGAGACCTCGAAGTGGCGGAGCATCCAGTCGTGGGCCGGATGGTCCGGGCCGACGGCCTCCCCGATCACGGTGGTGTACAGGGCGACGAGCTGGCGGCGTCCGGCGTTGACGCGGGCCAGCTCGACCAGCCCGTCGAAGACGGCCCAGGCACCGGCGCCCTCCGCAGCGGGGAGGGTGTCGATGGAGTCGCGATGGTCGAGGACTGCGCCCAGCAGCGCGGCCTTCGAGGGGAAGTGGTGGGCGAGGCCGGAGGGGGAGATCCCGGCGGTCTCGGCGACCTGCGCCATGGAGGTGGCGGCGTAGCCGTGCTCGGCGATGAGGTCGATCGCGGCGCCCAGCGCCGCCTCACGCACCACGGAGGAGTCCTGGCCGCGGGGCCTGCCGGGTCGTCGGCGGCCGGGGCGGGGCTCCGTCGTGCTCATGGCGCTCCTTCGAGAGGGTCGAAGGACAGTGTTCCACGAGCCGGGAGGAGCCCCGCCCTCAGAGGCCGGCCGTCACTTCACGCCGCGGATGAACATCGTCAGCACGGCACCGATCACTGCGGCGACCAGCGCGGCGACCAGCAGCGCCGTGAAGTCGGTGCCGCCGCCGAGGTTCGCCAGCAGGAAGCCGCCGAAGGCGGGGGCGAGGGACTGCGGGAGGGCGTTGGCGATGTTGAACACGCCCATGTCCTTCCCGGCCTGCTCGCGGTCGGGCAGCACCTCGAGGACGAGCGCGAGGTCGACGGCGATGTAGGTCCCGTACGCGAGGCCCATGATCGCCTCGACCACGTAGAAGGCGGTGACGGTGTCGGCGTGCAGGAGCAGGTAGGTGGCCAGGCCGAAGATGAGGATCGAGGCCGCGACGAGGATCTTGCGCCGGCCCAGCACGTCCGAGAGCCAGCCGGCCAGCAGGCTCGCGACCATCGAGGTGACGGTGTAGATGGTCACGCCGGTGGCGACGGCGCGGACGGCGTCGCCGGGCTCGAGCCCGAGGTGGTTCTCCATGTACAGCACCCGGAAGGTGGTGAACATGAAGGAGGCGAGGATGATCGTGAAGCGGCCGCCCCAGGCGAGGCCGAAGTCGGGGAACTTCACGGGGTTGCGCCAGAAGGTGAGGACGAGCTCGCGCAGATTGAAGGGCAGGCGGTTCTCGCGCAGCACGGGCTCGGGGAGCATGAAGGCGAAGACCAGCACGAGGACCATGCCGATCAGGCCCGGCACGAGGAACAGGGCGAGCATGTTCCCGGCGAAGGCGGAGGCGAGCCAGGTTGCGATCATCACGGCGAGGTTGCCGGCGATGCCGACCAGGCCGGAGGCGCGGCCGTACTGCGCGGGCGAGAGCTGATCGGCGATCGAGGCGACGTAAGCGGCGAGCGCCAGGTTGCCGGCGGCCTGGGCGAGGAACCAGCCCACTGCCATCAGCGCCGCACCGGGCGCCAGGGCGATCAGCGCGAGGCCGACGAGCATGCCGAGGGCGCCGATGATCAGCCAGGGGCGACGGCGGCCGAAGCGGCTGGTGGAGCGGTCGGAGATGCGGCCGCCGAGGGCGTTGAAGATCACCGCGGCCAGCGCCCCGGGCGCGACGGCGAAGGCGGTGATCGAGGCGGCCTCCGCCGGGCTGCTCGCGAGCTGGCTCGCCTTGATCTGGATCGACACGGTCGCCGGCCCGATCAGGGCGATGAAGATGCCGAGCTGGCCCAGCATGATCCCGAGCACGAACCACCAGGGGCGCGGCTTGTCGAAGGCGATCCCGAGATGCGGGATCGGCAGCTTCGGGCCGATCAGGTTCGGGCTGCCGACGGGGTCGATCGTCGGGTCGGGGGCGAATCCCGGGGCGGGCGCCTGTGTGCTCACGCGGACTCCTTCGTCTGGTCGAGGCCCGCCGTCCGCGCTGCTGTGCGGGATCGTGGCGTGGCCGTGCCGGACATTATTAGTGGACGCCTTCTAATACGTCGACCAGATCTTGACCAGTGGTTGTTTTGTGTGGCTGACGAGAAGTCGTCGCCTGGGCAGACTCCTGGACGGCGTGCGGGAGATCACAGAGGCGGCGTCGGAGGATCGGGCGTGCAGCGGCACGGCGAGGAGCCCGGCGGGGTGGCGTCGGCAGAAGGGGGACTCCAGCGGCACGGCGAGGAGCTCAGCGCCGCGGCGTGCCGTGAGAGTCCCCTTCCTGCAGGCCGGCCCCGCCGATGCGCTGCCCCCGATGCACGCGCCGCCTGATCAGCGTGTCCAGCGCTCCCTTGGTCTCCTCCCAGCGGAGCCAGATGTCCTCCCAGGTCAGCCGCAGCACCAGGCAGCCTTCGATCAGGGATTCCCGATCCCTCGACCGGTCCGCGTAATACCGGGACCGCTCTCCGTGGTGGCGCACGCTGTCGCACTCGATGACGAGACGGTCGCCGACGAGCAGATCCACCCGCCCTCCCCGGAACACGGCCACCTGCTCCCGCACGCGCACCCCGCGCCGCTCGAGGTACCGACGCACCCGGGTCTCGGACCCGGAGCCCGCGAGCGCGCTGACCCGACCGATCGCACGCCGTCGACGGGCGGGCGCCTCGGCGAGCAGGAGGTCGACCTGCGAGGGGACGAGCAGCCTGCGCTCGAGGGCCGATTCGAGGAGCACCGCAGCGGAGTCGGCATCGAGGCAGGTGAGGGCGTGGGAGAGAGCCGCATCCAGCGGCAGCACCGGCTCGTCGTCCGGCCAGCGACGAAGCGCTGGACGGTGCCTCGAGACCACCCCTGCATGCTCCTCGCTCGTGGGGCGGCGGGAGGTCTCGTGCACGTCGGGACCGAGGTCCGGCGTCCACAGCCCGAGGATCCGCGCCGCCGAGAGACAGGTCAGGCGATTGCCCCGGGAGAGCGCACCGGCCACGTCGTCCGGGGTCTCGGCGACGCCGAACCAGCCGCCGCCGTATCCGCGCAGCGCCCCGTCGGCGACGAGGCGCCGCTGCCGGTGCCGGGAGACACCGGCCGCGCGCAGGTCGGCGGTGGTCCAGACATGCAGGCGTCGACGGAGCGGGGAGCGCGGATCCATTCCCGGAGCGTCCCCGGATCTCGATCTCGACGGGGCCGGCAGGCGAGAGAGGTGGACGGGGCGGCGTGGGGAGGAACGGCGGGCCCCTGCAGAAAGGGGATTCCAGCGGCACGGCGAGGAGCTCAGCGCCGCGGCGTGCCGGTGGAGTCCCCTTTCTGCCGATCAGGGGGTGAGGGCGGAGGTCAGGCGGCGCGCAGCCCCGTGGCGAGGTCGAGGAGGTGGTCGAGCACGCCCTCGCCGCTCGCGCGCAGGCCGTTGTGCTCGTACTCGCTGGTGACCCAGGTGCGCACACCGGGCAGCAGCGCGGCGGTGGTCATCGAATGACCGCGCGGGACGTAGGCGTCGTCGTAGTAGACGGCGGCGGCGCCGGGCACCTCGGCCGCGCGCAGGGCCTGCTCGTCGTAGAGGCGGGGCCATTCGTGCTCGGCGAGCACGTCCGCGGCCTCGGCCCACACGGCGAGCTCGGGGTCCTCGGCGAACAGGTCGCGGTGGATGTGCTCGCCGGCCAGGAGCGTCGGGTCCTCCGCGACCGCGGCGGGCATGGTGCGGTCCGCGGCCCAGCGGGTGGCGACCCCGTCGGCCCAGCAGCTCTCGTGGATCACGGCGTACAGCGGGTTCCGGCCGGAGAAGGGCAGGGCCGCGGCGAGGTCGTGGGCGAAGGCCGGCGAGGCGGGGTCGAGGTCCAGCAGGAGGTGGAGGCGCTCGGCGCCCTGGGAGGCCCCGAGCAGGTGGCCGAGACGGCGCAGGGACTCGACGCCGATGTGCCTCCCGCCCGGGGCGCGCAGCCGGCCCGCGGCGGCCTCGTCGGCCAGGCGGCGGAAGCGGTCGCGGTCGCCGGGGAAGCGGGCCCAGTACCTCTCGGAGCGGGCGATCATGCCCTCCCACGTCGTGGCGTAGACCTGGTCCATGTGAGGGCCGACGGTGGGGAGACCGCCCGTGAACAGGGCCTTCTCGACGCTGTCCGCGGCGGCGGAGAGATAGCGCAGGGTGGTGAACCCGCCGAAGGACTGCCCCAGCAGCGACCAGCGCGGAAGGTCCAGCGCCTCGCGCAGCAGCTCGGCGTCGGCCACGATCGCGTCGGCGCGGAAGAAGGTGAGATAGCGGGCCTGCTGAGCGGGGCTCGCCTCGCGCAGCGTGCGGGCGCCGGGGATCGTGCCCTCGGGCAGCGGGACGTCGGGCCCGACGGGGGTGGAGCGGCCGGTGCCGCGCTGGTCGAGCATGAGCACGCGGTGCTCACGCAGGGCGCGCGGCAGCCAGGGCGGGGAGGCGGGGTCCAGGGGCCTCGGCGCCTCGGAGCCGGGCCCGCCCTGGAGGTAGACGAGGACGGGGAGGTCCTCGCCGCCGGGCCGGGCGACGAGGCGAGCGAAGAGCTCGATCCGGGGCCCGGCGGGGTCGGCGTGGTCCAGCGGGACGGGGAGGGTGAGGTCGGCGAGCGCGAGGCCGGGCAGGGTCCAGTCGGTGCGTGCGGGGCGGGCGGTCTCAGCGGTCATCGGGTCTCCTGGGGGTCTCGTCGTCGCGGGTGGTGGTGCCGGGGAAGTACTCCCAGTCGAAGCGGTGCAGGCGACCGGGGCGGTCGCCGCGCTCGACGGCGCGGTCCACGACCACCCCGGACAGGCGTGCGAAGACGTCGTCGACGCCGTAGTAGCTGATCGGGCCGAGAAGCTCGGCCTCGGCGGGGATGTCGCCGATGGCGATGATCTCGAGCTCCTCCGGGACCTCCACCCCGGCCCGCGCCGCGGCGAGACGGAGCGCGACGGCCTGGTAGCCGGTGTAGCAGAGGACGGCGGAGGGGCGGTCGGGGCCGTTCAGCCAGTCCAGGGCGATCTCGAAGGTGCCGCGGGTTCCCTCGGGGGTCAGGCGCATGTGCTGCTCGGCCGGAGCGTCGTCGTGAACCGCGACGGCGTCGACGAAGGCGGCGACGCGGGGCATGCTGAGCACGCCGCCGGGCCGGGAGCGCAGATCGGGGGCGAGGAGGTGGACGCGGTCGTGGCGGGCGCGGAGGCGGGCATAGGCGTGATGCACGGCGGGGACGGGGCTGGAGCTGACCACGTCGAAGCGCTCGGGCTCCATCTGCGCGCTGAAGGCGACGAGGCCGCTGCGGGTGCGGTCGGAGAGGCTGCGCACGCGGCGCGGACCGTCCTGCTCGAGATCGATCGCGGTGAGCAGCGCGGCGTCGGCCTCGGCGCCGAGGAGGTGCTCGTACCAGCGCGGGTCGGTGAGGACCAGCGTGGACAGGCCCGTGCACAGCGCGTCCTGGCGCACCTGGCTGGTGAGCTGGACGCCCCACGGATCACCCAGGCTGCTGAGCGCCAGGACGACGCCCCCGCCCCGGCTCGCGGCGACCGGAGGTGCGGCGTCGTCGTAGTTCGCTGCGACCATCGGCAGGCACCTCCGTGAGAAACGGGCATTGCGGCCGAAATGACCACAAGGTAGCAGAGTACACGCTGGTCACAGCGATGTCCCGTTCTTCGTCGCAGAGCCCTCGCACGAGGTCAGGCGATGGCTCCCCCGGTCAGCCAGCCGATCGCCGGACCTGCGGTGTTCAGCAGCAGGATCACACCGATGATCCCCACCGTCCAGGAGAAGGCGCCGCTCGCGTGGCGCACCGCCCCGTCGTGGACCCGCTCGAGGAATCGGTCGCCGCGCTCCCCCAGCAGCACCCGCGCACCGCACAGCAGGAGCGCCGGCAGGATCATCACCGCGCAGTAGCCGAGGAGCACGAGCGCCCCGCGGGGCAGGCCGATGCCCATGTCCGCGATGATCCCGAGCGCTGCGAGATAGGGGATCATCGAGGCCGCCTCGATCAGGCCCGCTCCGAGGGCGAGGGGGACCAGCGCGGAGGGCCGTCCCGAGGCGCGGCGGGCGCGGGCGGTCCATCGCCGCGCGGACGCCTCCGGGTCCCCGCCGCGCTTGGCGATGGCCTTCGGGTCGAGTCGGAAGGACCACCACAGCAGGGCCGCCCCGGCGGCGGCGAGCAGCACCATGGTCTGCGGGGCCGCGAGCAGGTGGCCGAGGCGCTCCATGAGCGGGAGCAGGCCGGCGAGCAGCGCCACACCGAGCAGCAGGTAGAACACCCCGATCACCGCGAGGTACAGCAGGGTGCGCCCGGCGACGCGGCGGGCCCCGCCCTCCCCCACCACGAGCAGGATGAGGGGGATGACGAGGGTGCCCATCGAGGTCGAGTCGACGAGGGCGAGCACCACGAGCCCGAGCGGGCCGGCGAGGGAGGCGAGCTGGTCCATGGCTCCATCGTGCGCGGCGGGGAGCGCGCCGGTCCTCCTCCCTTGGGACGAGACCCGGCGGAGGCCGGGGGCCGGGCGGGCGGGGCCGCGTAGGCTCGCCCCATGCCCGCCGACGTCCGCGCCGACGCCTCCGCCGCCCCCGTCACCGCCGCCGTCGGTGCGCCGCGCATCACGGGGCGCGACCTGCTGACCGCGGGGATCTATGCGGCGCTCGTCGTCGGGCTGGCCCTCTCCGGGGTCTCGAACTCAGGGTTCCTCGGCGAGGGCGCGCAGTGGTCGCGCGGGGTCTCGGCCGCGCTGCTGCTGGCGGCCTGCGCGAGCCTGTGCTGGCGACGCAGCCGCCCGCTGGTGCCCTTCGTCGTCGCCGGGCCGCTCGCGACCGCGGAGATCATCGGCGGCGGGCAGATCTCCGCCTACTTCCTGCTGTTCGAGGCGCTGTTCGTGCCGGTCATGCACGGCTCGCGACGGGTGGCGCGCACCTGCACCGTGATCGCGCTCGCCGCCGCGGGGACCGCCATGCTCGCGGCGCTGCTCGGGGGCCTGCCGGGACCGGCGGTGTTCCTCGTGGCGATGATCGCGGGGCTGATGGCGAGCACGCCGCTGCTGTGGGGCTGGGAGGTGCGCCACCACCGGGAGGCGCGCGGCGCGGCCGAGCGCCTGGCAGGCCTCGAGCACGAGCTCGCCGCGAGCCGGGCCGCCCAGGCCGTCGAGGCGGAGCGGCGCTCGATCGCCCACGACCTGCACGACGTCATCGCCGGACATCTCAGCGCCGTCGCCCTCCACTCCTCCCTCGCCGCCTCGCTCGAGGACCGCGAGGCGCGGGAGAGCTCCCTGACCGCCTCCCGCTCCTCCGCCCAGGCCGCGCTGCGAGACCTGCGCTCGATGATCGGGGTGCTCGCCGACGAGGGCACCGGCACCCTGCCGAGCGCCACCCTGGACTGGCCCTCCCTCGCCGCACGGCTGCGGGCGCGAGACCCATCGGCCCAGGTCGAGATCGCGCCCGCGCTCACCGATCCCGCCCGGGTGGGGCCCGCGGTGCAGGCCGCGGCGCTGCGGATCGGGGCGGAGGCGGTGACCAATGCGGTGCGGCACGGCCGAGCGCCGATCCGGCTCACGGCGGGAATTCGGGAGGGCGCAGTGCGGATCGAGCTGGTCAACGCCCGGGACGGCGCAGAGGCGCTGGGCGCCGGGTTGGGTCGTGCGGCTCTGGCGCACCGGGCGCTCGCGGTCGGCGGGACGGCGAGCTCAGGTCCGGAGCCGGGTGCCGACGGGTCCCCGGGGTGGCGGGTGGAGGCGGTGCTTCCGCTGCACGGGCTCGGGGAGTCGAGCGGCGGATCCGCCGACGAGGCCCCGCGGACGGAGATGATCGGACGATGAACACCTCCTCCGCCCCCGCCGCACCGATCCGGGTGGTCGTCGCCGAGGACCATCCCGCCGTGCGCTCGGGGATGGTCGCGCTGCTGGGCTCCGCCCCGGACATCACCGTGGTCGCGGAGGCGGCCGACGGGCCCGCCGCCCTCGAGGCCGCCCGCGCCCACCGCCCCGACGTGGTGCTCACCGACGTGCGGATGCCCGGCGCGACCGGCATCGAGATCACGCCGCGGCTGCGGGAGACCGGGGCGAGCGTGCTGGTGATCTCCGGCTTCGACCTCGACGAGTTCGTGCTCGGCGCGCTCGCGGCGGGGGCCGACGGCTATCTCGTGAAGTCCGAGGACCCGCAGCGGATCCTCGCTGCGGTGCGGGATGTGCACCGCGGCGACGCGGTGCTCTCGGCGGCCGCGACCCGCACCGTGCTCTCGGCGCTGCGGGGCCGGGAGGGCGGCGCAGCCGACGAGGCCCCGCCCGTCGGCCCGGCGCCCGCCACCCCGGAGCCCGCGCTCACCGGGCGGGAGGAGGACGTGCTGGCGCTGGTCGCGCAGGGGCTGACGAACCAGCAGATCGCCCGCGAGCTGTTCGTCGAGATCACGACCGTGAAGTCCCATCTCTCCCATGCGCTGATGAAGCTGGGCCTGGACTCCCGGGTGCAGGCGGCGCTGTGGTGGCAGCAGCACCGGGGCTCCTGATCCCTGCGCCGCGCAGGTGCCGCACGCCGAGGGCGAGCAGGCCGGCGACCAGACCCCACAGTGCGTTGACCACGAGCATCGGCACGATCGCGAGGGGCTGGGCGAGCGGGCCGGCCAGGTGCCCGAGCAGCAGCGGGGAGAGGATCCCGCTGAGCACGATCGCCGCGACGGCGTAGACGAGGCCGGCGAGCACCAGGGTCAGGACCGGGCGGGGTGCGCGGGAGAGACCCACCGCCGCCACCCAGACCAGCGTGATCGCGGCGGTGAGCAGGAGGCGGGGTGCGGCGCCGAGATCGTGGCCCGACTGCTCGACGACCATGCTCGCGAGCGGGCGGGCGAGGGCGATCAGGCCGAGGACCAGGACGAGGACAGGACGGACGTGCGACAGATTCATGCCTCGATGCTCGCCCCGGGGCCGCGGCCGCGGCATCGGCCCGGCGGCGCGAGAGGGGTACGTCGTCAGGCGACAGCGGACTGCGCCCGGGGGAGGAGGTGCGTCGGCGGCGGCGCTCCTAGGCTGGGGTCGTGGCCCAGCCCCCGAAGGACCTGACCGGCACGCGGCGCCCCCTCGCGCCGCGGAGCGGCGACGCGCTGCTCGCGCTCGGGGTGTGGCTGGTGCTCTCCTCCGTGATCGCGATCGTCCAGGCGACCGCGGGCCAGGACCCGACCCCGCTCGCGCACCTGTTCGCGGCCGGGTTCGGGGCGGTGCTCCTGCTGCGTCGGCCCCTGCCGGTGCCGGTGCTGCTGCTGAGCGCGCTGGGCACCTTCGCGTACTACACGGCCGGGCTGCCCACGATCGGGATCGCCCTGCCCGTGGTCGGGGCGCTGTTCTCCGCCGCGGAGCAGGGGCGGGCGCGCTGGGCGATCGGCACCGGGGCCGTGGTGCTCGCGGTCTCGGTGCTGTTCCGGGTGCGGGACGACCCGCAGCCGCTGGGCACGATCCTGGGCACCGACGCGATGACGAACCTGGGCCTGCTCGCGACGGCGGTCGCGCTCGGCGTCGCCGTGCGCTCGCTGCGGGAGCAGGCCGCGCAGCAGGAGGAGATCTCGCGACT
Source organism: Brachybacterium sp. AG952 (assembly GCF_004362645.1). Classification (NCBI taxonomy): domain Bacteria; kingdom Bacillati; phylum Actinomycetota; class Actinomycetes; order Micrococcales; family Dermabacteraceae; genus Brachybacterium; species Brachybacterium sp. AG952. The sequence continues at coordinate 574,069 of NZ_SNXV01000002.1, forward strand.
GCACGAGGAGCGCACCCGGGCCGAGGCCGAGCTGCGCTTGCGCGCCGAACGGGAGCGGATCTCCCGCGAGCTGCACGACACCGTCGGCCACTCCCTGGCGGTGATCTCCCTGCACGCCGGGGTCGCCGCCGATGCGCTCGGCGAGGAGGAGGCACCGGCGGCGCAGGCTGTGGGAGAGGTGCGCGCACAGGCCGGCCGCTCGCTGCAGGAGCTGCGGGCGATGGTGCGCCTGCTGCGCGAGGAGGACGGCGCCGCGTCGGCGGGGAGGCTCGTCGGCTCCCTCGCCGACGTGCCCGTGCTGCTGGCCCCCGCCCGCGCCGCGGGGCTCGCCGTCGACGCGCAGGTCGACGTGCCCGGCGGGGCGCTCTCCCCCGCCGTGGACGCCGCCGCCCACCGGATCGTGCAGGAGGCGGTGACCAATGCGCTGCGCCATGCCGGGGCGGGCGAGCTCGCGGTCTCCGCGCGCCTCGAGGCGGGGAGCCTGCGGCTCGAGATCGCCGACGACGGCCGCGGCGCCGCGGACCTCGCGCACGGCGGCGTGGGCCTCGAGGGGATGCGGGAGCGGGTGCGGCTGCTGGGCGGTTCCCTCGAGGTGCGGACCGCTCCCGGGGAGGGCTTCGCACTGCGCGCCGAGCTGCCCGCACGTCTGGAGGAGGAGCGATGATCCGGATCGTGCTGGTCGACGACCAGGAGCTGGTGCGCACCGGACTGCGTGCCCTCGCCGAGCGCGACGGCGACATCGAGGTGGTGGGCGAGGCGTCCGACGGGCGCTCGGGGCTGTCCCGGGTGCGGGAGCTGCGACCCGACGTGGTGCTCATGGACCTGCGCATGCCGCAGCTCGACGGCATCGCCGCGACCGCGCGGATCACCGCCGACCCGACGCTGGACGCGGTGCGGGTGGTGGTGCTGACCACCTTCGACGAGGACGAGGACGTGCTGGCCGCGATCCGGGCGGGCGCTGCCGGGTACCTGCTCAAGGACGTCGCCCCCTCGGCGCTGCGCGAGGCGATCCGGGTGGTCGCGGGCGGGGACTCCCTCCTCTCCCCCGCCGTGACCACCACCGTGCTCGCCCAGCTCGGCGAGCGCCTCGCCTCCCGGGTCTCGCCGGGGCTGCTCGACGGCCTCACGCCGCGGGAGCGGGAGGTGCTCGCGCTGGTGGGTCGCGGGATGAGCAACGACGAGATCGGGCAGGCCCTGTTCCTCTCCCCCGCCACCGCCCGCACCTACGTCAGCCGCCTGCTGGCGAAGCTCGCCGCGAGGGACCGCTCCCGCCTGGTGGTCCTCGCCTACGAGTCGGGTCTGGTCCGCCCCGGCGAGCCGCCTCCCTGTCCCTGATATCACGGTGACGAGAAGCAGGGCCGCATGGGACGATCTATGCGGGCCCGGACCTCGTCCGCCGCCCCTCCGACGGGTGGCCTCCGGTCCCGGCCCGTCGGACCGCACTCGACGAAAGCGCGCCAGCCATGCACGCCCCCTCCCCCACCCCGACCGGTGAGCTGCCCGCCGTGGACGCCGGCCCCTCGACCTCCGCCCCCGAGCCCGCCGCGACGACTCGGGTCACGCCGATCATCGCCGTGCTCGTGGTCTCCGCCTTCGTCATGATCCTCAACGAGACGCTGCTCTCGGTCGCGCTGCCGGTGCTGATGGAGGATCTGTCGATCACCGCCGTGACCGCGCAGTGGCTCTCCACCGGCTTCATGCTCACCATGGCCGTGGTCATCCCGACCACCGGCTTCCTCATGACGCGCCTGTCGGTGCGCTCGGTGTTCCTCCTGGCGATGGCGCTGTTCCTCGCCGGGACGGCGCTGGCCGTCCTCGCGCCGAGCTTCCCCGTGCTGCTCGGGGCGCGCGTGATCCAGGCGGCGGGCACCGCGATGGTGCTGCCGCTGCTGATGACCACCGTCCTCGCGCTCGTCCCGCTGCGCTCCCGCGGCCTCGTGATGGGTCTGGTGGGCGTGGTGATCTCAGCGGCGCCCGCGCTCGGGCCGACGATCTCCGGCGCCATCCTCGCCCACGGCACCTGGCACCACCTGTTCGTGATGATGCTGCCGATCATCGTGGTCGCACTGGTGATCGGGCTGCTGTTCATCCGCAACTACACCGAGCCGCGCGCGGTGCGCCTGGACGTGCTCTCCGTGGTGCTCTCCGCGATCGGCTTCGGCGGCGTGATCTACGCCCTCGCCTCGATCAGCGCGATCGTCGACGGGCATGCGCGCCTGGTGCCGCTGCTCGCCGCCGCCGCGGGCCTGCTCTCTCTCGCGGTGTTCGCCGCGCGGCAGGTGCGGATGCGCGCGCGGGGCCAGGAGCCGCTGCTGGACCTGCGCCCGCTGACCGTGCGCACCTACCTGGTCTCCCTGCTGGTGATCCTGCTGTGCTTCGCCACGATGCTCGGCACCGTCGTGGCGCTGCCGCTGTACATGACCGGGGCGCTCGGCATGTCGACCCTCGCCGTGGGGCTGACGATGCTGCCCGGCGCGGCGGCGTCGGGGCTGCTCGGGCCGTTGGTCGGCGCGCTCTACGACCGGGTCGGCCCGCTGCCGCTGGTGCTGCCCGGCGCGGCGCTGATGGCGCTGGTGAGCTGGGCGTCGATGCTGCTGCTGGACGGCGACGCCACACAGGGGCTGGTCATCGCGCTGAACGTGCCGCTCGGGATCGGCATGTCCATGGTGATGACGCCGCTGATGGCGCTGTCCCTCGGTGCGCTGCCGAAGGAGCTGTACGGCCACGGGTCCGCGATCCTCAACACCCTGCAGCAGCTCGCCGGGGCGCTCGGCACCGCGGTGTTCATCGCGCTGCTGACCCTCGGCGCGGCGGTCGCGGCGGAGTCCGGGGCGGGCGCCGAGCTCGCCCAGGCCTCGGGCGCGACCTGGGCCTTCGTCGCCGGCGGCGTGATGTGCTCGATCGCGGCGCTGCTCGCGACGACGCTGCGGCGGCCGCAGGCCGCCTGACCGCTCAGGCGTCGTCGGCCGTGGTGGTGCCGGGGAAGAAGCGCCAGTCGAAGACGTGCTTGGTCCCGGGCCGGTCGGTGCGGTCCACCGCCCGGTCCACCAGGATCCCGGCCAGCCGCGAGAAGACGTCCTCGACGCCGTAGACGCTGATCGGGCCGAAGAACTCCGAGCCGGCGGGGATGTCGCCGATCGCGACGAACTCGAGGTCGTCCGGGACCGACAGGCCCGCCCGCTCGGCCGCGAGCTGCAGCGCCACCGCCTGGTAGCCGGTGAAGCAGACGACCGCGCCCGGCCGGTCCGGGTCCGCGAGCCAGTCGAGCGCCGCGCGGTAGGTGTCGTGGCTGCCCTCGGGCACGACGTGCACGAGCGCCTCGGCGTCGTCGCCGTGGGCGCGGGCCGCCTCGAGGAAGGCGCGGGTGCGCTGATGGGCGAGGACGCCGCCGGGCCGGTCGACCTCCGGGGCGAGCAGGTGCACCCGCTCGTGCCGTGAGCGCAGCCGCGCGTAGGCGCGGGCGATGGCCGGCAGCGGCGAGGAGGAGACCACGTCGAAGCCCTCGGGCTCCATCTGTGCGCTGAACGCCACCAGCCCCGTCTGGGTCGAGCCGGCCAGGCGCCGCATCTGCTCGGGCCCCTCGGGGACGAAGTCGATGCTGGTGACGAGGGCGGCGTCGGCGGAGGCACCGAGGAGGTACTCGTACCAGCGCTCGTCGGCGAGGACCAGGGTGGACAGCTCGTGCGCCAGGGCCCGGTCGCGGACCCGGGTGGCGAGCTGCACGCCCCAGGGGTCCTCCAGAGTGCCCAGCGCCAGCACGATCCCGCCGCCGCGGCCGGTGCGCATGGCCTGCGCGTGCCGGTTGGGGACGTAGCCGAGCTGCTCCGCGGCGGCGCGCACCTTCGCCTTCGTCTCGGCGGAGCCCGCCGAGCGCAGTCCGCCGCGGCCCGAGAGCACGAAGGACGCGGTCGCGATCGAGACGCCGGCCTCGCGGGCGACGTCCGCGAGGGTCACGGGGCCGCGCGGCGGCCGACCGCCGTCGTCACTGGTCATGCGGCGGTCCTCCTCGGCACGTCTCCTCGCGCCGTCCGGCGCGGGTCCCGCGAGTCTAGCCGCGGCGCGGCCCGGGGCCGTCGGCGGTCGCGGGGGCGAGCAGCCCGGCGAAGCGGGCGAGTGCCGCGGGGCCGACGACGTCCTCCTCCCCCAGCGGGACCTCCTGGCACGGCACCTCGGGCAGCGCGGAGTGGAGGGTGGCGAGATGCTCCCCCTCCACCGCGCGGCGGCGGGCGAGGAAGTCCCCGCGGTCCGAGGGCGAGCGCTTGTTCACCACGAGCGCGCCGACGTGGACGCCGGTCCGGGTGAGCTCCTCGTGCAGCTCGATCGTCTCGAGCACCGGCAGCCGCTCGGCGGCCAGCACGATGGCGAAGGAGGTCGTGGAGGGGTCGGTGAGGGTCTCGCGCAGCGCTGCGAGCCGGTCGCGGCGGCGCAGCAGGATCGCACGGATCTCCTCGTCCCGCTCCTCGAGCGGGTCCCGCGGCGCGGTGGAGCCGAGCACGGAGGCGCCGAGGTCGCCCTCCCCTCGTCGGCCGGGTCCGCGCCGCTCCAGTCCACGCCGTGCCGCGCCCAGCCGGGCGGACTTCTCCCGCCGGGCGAGCAGCCCGTCGGTCCAGGCGGTCATCACCTCCGGCAGCGCCATCAGGCGGGCGGTGTGGCCGCTCGGGGCGGTGTCGAGGACGACCAGGTCGAACTCCTCCCGCCCCCGCTCGACCAGCTCGGTCATCCGCTCGAGCACCGCCGCCTCGTGGGTGCCCGGGGAGCGGCGGGAGAGGTCCATGTGCTTGTCGACCTCGCCGTGGAGGGTGCGAGGCATCAGCCGCTTGAGGGTCGTGGCGACGTCTCGCAGGTGCTGGTCGGTGGTCGCGTCGGGGTCGATCTCGATGCCGTGGACCGCTCCGCCGCCCGCCCCGTCGGCCAGCGGCGTGACCCGGTCGCCGATGCGCCGCTCCCACAGATGGCCCAGGTTGTGGGCGGGGTCGGTGGAGACGACCAGGACGCGCCTGCCGGACCGGGCGGCGTCGAGGGCGACCGCCGAGGCGATGGTCGTCTTGCCGACCCCGCCCTTCCCGCCGAGGAACAGCACGCGGCGGGACTGCGCGAGGCTCAGCAGCATCGGTACTCCTCCAGCGGCGAGCGCTCCATCCCCATCCTGCGGTGCCAGTCGTGGAAGCCGTCGTAGAGGACCGGGAGCAGCTCGGCCGTGTAATAGGACGCGGGGTTCGGGACGCCGAGCATCTCGCTCATCACGAGCATGCGGAACAGGTCGTCCTCGTCCCGCTGCGCGCGGGCGAAGGTGCGCCGGTAGGGGCCGACGTAGAACTCGTGCAGCCCCTCGGCCAGGGCGCGCAGGCGGGACGAGGCCGTCATCGGACCGAGGAGTCCTCGAGCGGCTCCTCGTCGGCGCCCTCGACCTCGGGCGGCTCCGTCCGGGCGCGGGTCAGCGCGATCGCGGACTCGACGATCACCCACACCGCGGCGATGAGGATGATGACGTCGAGCACCAGCAGCAGCCAGCTGCCCTCGGCCGCGTACTGCCCCACCTGCACCAGCAGCGCGAACACGCTCACGAAGAGCACGAACAGCAGCGGCAGCAGGACCGGCAGCACCGGGCGACGCTTGCGGGTGAGCATCACGGCGAGGATCGCCAGGGTCAGCGCCGCGAGGATCTGGTTCGTGGTGCCGAACAGCGGCCAGATCACCATGCCACCGGTGCCCCCGGAACCGGCGCCGAAGGCGAGCGCCAGGCACACCACGAGCACGATCGCGGTCGCGACCAAGGTGCCGAGCCGCAGGCCCAGGATCTGCCCGATCTCCTGGACCACGAAGCGCTGCAGGCGCACGCCGGTGTCCATGGTGGTGGCGGCGAAGAGCACCGCCATGGTGGCGAGGATCGTCGCGGACAGGGAGGTCGGGATGCCCAAGCCCGCGTTCAGGATGGAGCCGCCGCCGGCGACGAACGCCTCGACCCCGCCCTCGTTGAACGCGGAGTAGACCGCCTCCCAGTCGGCGAGGGTGCGGAAGCCGGCGGTGGTCGCGATGATCGCGCCGAGCGCCAGCAGGCCCTCGCCCACCGCGCCGAAGTAGCCCACGAACCGCGCGTCGGTCTCCTTGTCCAGCTGCTTGGAGGAGGTGCCGGAGGAGACGATGCCGTGGAATCCGGAGATCGCGCCGCAGGCGACGGTGACGAACAGCAGCGGCATCATGCCCGGGGTCCCCTCGGGCACGGCCTGGTTGAGCATGGGGGCGACGACCTCGGGGCGGAAGATCAGCACCGCGCCGTACAGCAGGAACAGGCCGACGAACAGCTGCAGGCCGTTGATGTAGTCGCGCGGCTGCAGCAGCACCCACACCGGCAGCATCGAGGCGATGCCCGCGTAGAGGAACAGCACCAGGATCCAGAACGGCTCCGCGCCGATGCCGAGGAAGCCCTCCGGCAGCGCGACGGGGAACCGGTCGCCGAGCAGGATCAGGCTGTACAGGGCGACCACGCCCACCACGGACACGATCGGCAGGTTCCACTTCAGGCGGTAGATCGCCTGCCCCACCAGCACCGCGACCACGAGCGCGCCCCAGGTGGGGATCACGGCCGACGGGGTGGAGACGAGCAGCCCCGAGATCACCACGGCGAAGACCGTGTTGACCATGAGCAGCAGCAGGAAGATCACCACGAGGAACAGCCGGCTGCCGCGGCGGCCGATGTACTTCGCGGCGAGCGTGCCGATGGACTGGCCGCGGTTGCGGGTCGAGGCCCACAGGGCGCCGAGGTCGTGCATGCCCGCGAAGAACACGGTGCCGAGGGTGACCCAGAGGAAGGCGGGGCCCCAGCCCCAGATCACGGCGACGGCGGGGCCGACGATCGGCGAGGCGCCGGCGACGGAGGTGAAGTGGTGGCCCCACAGCACGAACTTGTTGGTGGGGACGTAGTCGACCCCGTCCTGCAGCTCATGGGCGGGGGTGCGGAAGCCGGCGTCGAGCCGATACACCTTCTTGGAGAGATAGCGCGAGTACAGCAGGTAGCCGGCGATCATCATGCCGACTCCCACGATGGCGAGTACCAGGGAGTTCACGAGGAGTCGTCCTTCGGGGCGGGGGGCGGGGAAGCGCGTCCGCCGTGGTGCGGGGACGGGGGCGGCCTCGTCCCCGGCTCCTCCGCGTCCTCGTCGAGCGCGTGGGTCCACTTTAGGGCAGGGGCCCGTCCAACGGGTGGAGCTCGAGCGGCGATCAGGTCAGCGCGCGCAGGTACCGCGTCGTGACGAGGGCCTGGACGAGTCGGGCCGCGGGGGCGCCGAGACGCGCGTACCAGGCGGCAGGACGCGAGACCGCGTCGAGATGGAGGCGCACCAGGCCCGTCGGGCTGCGGGTCAGCAGGAACTGCTCGATGCCGGCCTCGGGATGGCCGGGCAGGGTGCCGTAGGCGAAGCCGGCGCGGTCCGGCTCGTCGATCACCCGCAGCACGCGGCACGGTGCCGTGACCTGCAGCGGTCCCGCCCCGATCCGGAGATGCACCTCGGCGCCCTCGCGCAGCGGGGTGTGCGACGCGGAGACCCCGAGCCCGGCGCGTCGGTGCAGGTCCCAGCGGAAGAGTCGCGCCCGCGCGTCCTCGAGGTCCGCGCCGACGAGCACGGTGCTGCGGTGCAGGCGGCGGAACCCCGGCGGCGGGTTCTCCAGAGCGTCGAGGGGGACGGTGACGGGCTCCTCCGCGAGGGCGATGTACGCGCGGGAGGTGACGGTCCCCGCGCGGCCCGGGCGGAGCGCGTCGAGCCGCCGGGCGAGCGGGATAGGGAGCGCCCAGATCACCGCGTCCAGCAGACGGGAGGGCCAGGGTTCGCGGAGCATCTCCTCCGCCCATGCGGCGTCCTCCGGGTCCAGCATCGGATCCATCGGTCGCGGCAACCACCCCTCGGCCCAGGGGTCGGCGCTGAGGACGGCGTTCGCCTCGGGCTGGTCGACGCCGGCGCCGGCCGAGGCGCCGAAGGAGGAGCGGTCGCTGCGTCCGCGCGGGGAGATCTCGACCTCGTAGGAGCCGTCGACGATCGAGAGGATCGACTGGTCGAGCTGCTGGAGAAGGTCGCGGGAGCCGGTGTCGCAGGCGTCGCAGCCGCAGTCCGGAACGGTCTCCACCGCCAGCGGCGGATCGCCTAGGCCGACGACGACGCTGTGCAGCACCGCGTCGCCGGAGGTGAGGTCGACGCTCCCCGGCGCCTCCTCGGGCGCGGTGCGGACCAGCAGCAGGGGCTGCGCGCCCGGTCGGTGCGGGCGCAGAACCGTCGCTCGGTGAGTGGTGACCAGCGGGTCGGTCAGCCAGGTCAGGGCAGCGCTGTCCGCGATCTCCTCGCGCTCGGCCCAGCCCTTCGCGACGAGCACCTGGGCCCAGGCCTCGGCGCGCGCGGCGAGGATCCTGTGCTTGCCGGGGTCGAGGCAACGGCTGTACTCCTCCTCGCGCACGGGGAGGTCCTGCCCGTCGGGCCCGAGATGCGGGTCGGGCCAGGGCGGGGTGTCGGCGCCGGTCACGGCGAAGGTGCGCTCCACGTCGGCGAGCAGGTCGAGCAGCTGCGGGGAGAAGGGCGGGCCGGCATCGACCTCGCCCTCCTCGGCGCATTGCTGCAGGAAGGCGTGATGCTCCTGCCACCAGGTGGGCGTCTCGTCGTCGTCCATGATGCGGAGGCTACTCGCGGCGCCTGGCGGGCTCCAGGTCTTTCAGCCGGCCGTGCGTCCACCCGCCGAGGCGATGCCGAGCCAGGTGTGGCGGTTGTTCCACCAGCACCAGCCGAGCTTCGGCGCATCCTTCCGCTCCTTCCCGTCACGGCCGGTGCCGTTGCTGATCCACAGCGCGGGGGTGCGCGAGTCGAGCCGGCCGCTCGCCGTGCGGATCCGGGAGCCGATCGTCATGAAGCAGTGGTTCCGCTCGAGGACCTCGGGGACCTGCAGCACCCAGAGCAGCCCCTCGGTGAGCAGCAGCGGGCTGCGGCCGGCGGCGGTGATCGAGTCGAGCGCCTCGGCCGGGGAGACGTTCTCGAACTCGTCGCCGCGGTCCGGGGCCTGGACGAGATAGAGCGGTGCGTCGGGCAGGTCGAAGCCGGTCGGGGCGAAGGCGTCGACGTCGGTCATGTCCTCGACGACGAAGCCCAGCTTTTCGCCGCGCTGCATGAGCGGGGCGAGGGACGAGGGCGGGGCGAGGGCGGGGTCGATCGCGAGCAGCGCGTCGGTGCGGTCGGCGCCGGCGCGGGTCGCGGCATCGGTCAGGGCCTCGGCAGGGAGCCCTGCGAGGGTGTGGAGGCCCAGGTCGATCAGGCGCTCGGCCTGGGCGGCGAGGGTAGGCAGGGCTGTGGAGGCGGTGATGGGAGCTCCTCGGAGGACGCGGCGGGCGGGATGAGACGGGCCAGGGACAACGCGGGCGTTGACGGGAATGTTCCCCGCCGCGATGCTGCCGGGCAGTGGTCGGCGGGAGGCGGTGCACACTTCTGCGCTCCCTGCGTGACCTCAGCGCCTCTGGCGGTCTGAGGTCACGCACAGGACGCCGAAGTGTGCGCGCGGGGGTTCGGTCCCCTCGACGGGCGGGGCCGGGTAGGGAAGAGTGGGCGGCAGCGCCGGGACCGAGGAGAGGGTCAGGATGAGGATCGCGATCGCCGGGGGCACCGGCATGGTCGGACGACGCATCACCGAAGCCGCCCACGAGCGCGGCCATGACACGGCGGTGCTGAGCCGCCGCGAGGGCGTCGACGTGCTCACAGGGAAGGGGCTGGACGCCGCGCTCGAGGGGTCCGACGTCGTCATCGACGCCCTCAACATCGGCACCCAGAACGCACGGAAGGCGACCGAGTTCTTCACCGCCACCAGCAGGAACCTGCTCGAGGCCGAGGATCGCTCCGGCACCCGCCACCACATCGTGCTCTCGATCGTGGGACTCGAGGCGGCCGATGCCGCCTACTACGCGGGCAAGCTCGCCCAGGAGCGGCTGGTCGAGGCCTCCGCGCTGCCGCACACCATCGCCCGCGCCGCCCAGTTCCACGAGTTCGCCGGCCAGATCATCGCGCAGACCACGCTCGGCCCGCTGACCCTCGCCCCGCGGATGCTCTCCCGGCCGGTCGCCGCCCGCGAGGTCGGGCACCACCTGGTGGATCTCGCGGAGGACGGCCCCTCCCGGCGCGCCCCGGACCTGATCGGCCCCGAGGAGGAGACCCTCACCGGCATGATCCGCCGCCAGTACGCGCACGACAGGATCTCCCGGCGCGTGCTCGAGCTGCGCCTGCCCGGCACCTACTGGCGCGGACTGGCCTCCGGGGCGCTGCGCGGCGATCCCGCGACCGCGAGGGTCGGCGAGATGACGTTCGCGCAGTGGCTGGGCTCGGAGGACCGCCGCGGCTGAGGGGCCGGGAGGCCGAGGCGCTCAGCCCCGTCGGCGGCGCGCCCCGGCGGCGAGCTCGCGCAGCGCCTCCTCGGTCGCGTCCCAGCCCATGCAGGCGTCGGTCACCGAGCGGCCGCGGACGAGCCCGACGGGGCCGACCTCGGGATCGAGCTTCTGCGCACCGCCGAGCAGGTTGCTCTCGAGCATGATCCCGGCGATCGCGGCACCGCCTGCCGCGACCTGCTCGGCCAGCAGCTCTGCCACCTCCCGCTGACGCACGTGGTCCTTGCCGCTGTTGGCGTGGGAGGCGTCGATGATCAGGCGCTGCGGCAGTCCCGCCGCCTCCAGCCGACCCGCGGCCTCCGCAACCTGGGCGGGGGCGAAGTTCGGCCCGCCCGACCCGCCGCGCAGGATGAGGGAGAGGTCGGGGTTCCCGGTCGTCGCGACCAGCGCCGCCTTCCCGTCGGCGTCGATGCCGAGGAAGGACTGCGGCGCGGACGCCGCGCTGAGCGCGTCGAGCGCGACCTGGATCCCGCCGTCGGTGCCGTTCTTGAACCCGATCGGCATCGACAGTCCCGAGGCGAGCTGGCGGTGGATCTGCGACTCGGTGGTGCGAGCCCCGATCGCGCCCCAGCTGACGAGGTCGGCGATGTACTGGGGGCTGATCGGCTCGAGGAACTCGGTCGCGGCGGGCAGGCCGAGCGCGGTGACGTCGCGGAGAAAGGCGCGGGCGGTGCGCAGGCCCGCGGCGATGTCGTGGGAGCCGTCCAGGTGCGGGTCGTTGATCAGGCCCTTCCAGCCGACGGTGGTGCGCGGCTTCTCGAAGTAGGTGCGCATCACCAGCAGCAGGTCGTCCTGCATCTCGGCGCGCAGGTCCGCGAGGCGTCGCGCGTAGTCGAGCCCCGCCTCCGGGTCGTGGATCGAGCAGGGGCCGACGACGGCCAGCAGGCGGTCGTCGGCGCCGGTGAGCACGTCGCGGATCTGCTCGCGGTGCGCGGCGACCTGGGCGGCGGAGACGCCGGTCAGCGGCATCTCGGCGCGGAGCTCGGCGGGGGTGGGGAGCGCGGTGAAGCCCGCGACGTGGCGGTCGGGGGCGACGTCGGTGTCGGCAGGGGCGGGGGTGGTGGCGAGAAGGGTCATGGGTCCTGTCCTCCGGGTGGGGGCGGACCCGCTGCTGCAGAGCCCGCCGGGAATGGCGAAGGGCAGAGCGGATGCTCTGCCCTTGTCGGCTCTGGAGAGGGTCGGTGGCGCTATACGGCGGCCGGCCCCTCCGGAGCCGACTTCGCATAGAACTGCCAACGCTTCTGCATGGGAGGGACCATACACGTCTCCGGCGCCCGCGCCATCCCGGGAGTCGAGGAGCGGACAGCAGCGCGGGTCCCGCGTACGGTGGGGGCAGGTCCGCCGACGGGCCTCGCCGGCGGTCCGACCCGTGAGGAGGACGGATCCATGCCGCGCAACGTCGCCCAGAAGCTGATCGCCGACCATCTCGTCGAGGGCGGCGCCGATCCCGGGCAGGAGATCGGGCTGCGGGTGGACCAGACCCTCACCCAGGACGCGACCGGCACCATGGTGATGCTCGAGCTCGAGGCGATGGGCCTGGACCGGATCCGCACCGAGCTGTCCGTGCAGTACGTGGACCACAACCTGCTGCAGACGGACTGGAAGAACCCCGACGACCACCTCTTCCTCGAGTCGGCGGCCCGGCGGTTCGGGCTGTGGTTCTCGAAGGCCGGCAACGGTGTCTCCCATCCCGTGCACCAGGCGCACTTCGGCCGCCCCGGAGCGGTCCTGATCGGCTCGGACTCGCACACCTGCGCGGCCGGGGCGCTGGGGATGCTCGCGATCGGCGTGGGCGGTCTGGAGATCGCGATGGCGATGGCCGGCCAGCCGCTGTACGTGACCATGCCGGAGATCTGGGGCGTGGAGCTCACCGGCGAGCTGCCCGCCTGGGTCAGCGCCAAGGACGTGGTCCTGGAGATGCTGCGCCGTCACGGCGTGAAGGGCGGGGTGGGCCGCATCATCGAGTACCACGGCGAGGGGCTCGCGCAGCTGACCGCGATGGACCGCCACGTCATCGCGAACATGGGAGCGGAGCTCGGCGCGACCGCGACCGTGTTCCCGGCCGACGACGCGGCGCGCGACTATCTCGACTCCGTCGGCCGCGGCGGCGAGTTCACGCGGATCGAGGCCGACGACGGCGCGGGCTACGACCGCACCGAGCACATCGACCTCTCCGCCCTCGAGCCGCTGATCGCCCGGCCCTCCTCCCCCGGGAACGTCGTGCCCGTCGCGTCGGTGGCCGGGGAGGAGGTCTCGCAGGTCGTCGTCGGCTCCTCGGCGAACCCGGGGCTGCGGGACGTCGCCGTGGTGGCCGAGATCCTCGAGGGGCGGCAGGCCGCGCCCGGGATGTCCCTCGACATCAACCCCACCTCCCGCGAGGTGCTCGCGGATCTGATCACCGGCGGCTGGCTCACCTCGCTGGTCACCGCCGGGGCCCGCATCCACCAGTCCGGCTGCATGGGCTGCATCGGGATGGGGCAGGCCCCCGCGACCGGCCGCAACTCCCTGCGCACCATGCCGCGGAACTTCCCCGGGCGCTCCGGCACCGAGGAGGACTCCGTGTGGCTGTGCTCGCCCGAGACCGCGGCCGCCGCGGCGCTGACCGGCGTGATCACCGATCCGCGCACCCTCGAGGACAGCCACGGCATCACGTCTCCGCGCCCGGCGATGCCGGAGCGCTTCGCGCGGATCGACGACATGCTGCAGGCGCCGCTGCCGCCCGAGGAGGCCGCGCAGGTCGCGCTCGTCAAGGGCCCGAACATCTCCACGCTGCCGGAGTTCACGCCGATCGAGGACGATCTGCGGGTGCCGGCGCTGCTGGTGATGGGCGATGACGTCTCGACCGACGAGATCATGCCGGCCGGATCCCGAGTGCTGCCCTTCCGCAGCAACATCCCGAGGATCGCCGAGTTCTCCTTCACCCGGATCGACGAGACCTATCCGCAGCGGGCGAAGGAGGCGGAGGCAGGGCACGTAGTGATCGCCGGGGAGAACTACGGACAGCGCTCCTCCCGCGAGCACGCCGTGATCGCGCCCCGCCACCTGGGGCTGCGCGCGGTGATCGCGACGTCCTTCGCCCGCATCCACTGGCAGAACCTCGCGAACTTCGGGATCCTCGCCCTCGAGTTCGACGACCCCGCCGACCACGACGGGATCGAGGTCGGTGCCGAGGTGGTGCTCGAGGGGATCCATGCGGCGCTGCGGGCCGGCACCGCGCTCACCGCACGGATCGGCGGGAAGGACGTAGGGCTGCACCACCGGCTCTCGCCGCGGCAGGTGGACATGGTGCTCGCCGGAGGGCGGATCCCGCTGACCGCGCAGGACCTGTGAGGCCGGGCCGGGCCGATCGACCGGAGGGTCGGACGGCGCGCAGGGTCGGCGCGTAGGCTCGAGGCATCGCACGGGAGCCGTGCGTCCACTCGACCGAGGAGGTCCGCGATGAGCACCGACGAGAAGTTCGAGAACAGCAAGGACAAGCTGGGCGGCCAGGCCAAGGAGGGCCTCGGCAAGCTGACCGGCGACAAGGAGACCGAGGCCGAGGGCCAGGCCCAGCAGGGCAAGGCCGACGCCAAGGACAAGCTCCAGGACGCCCGCGACACCGCCAAGGGCGCGCTCGACGGCCTGCGCGGCCAGGACAAGAAGGACTGATCGGCGCCGGGCCGCGGCCCGACGCGCGGCAGTCACCGAGGGCGGCCCCACCTGGTGGGGCCGCCCTCGTCGTGCGCTCCGGCGTCGACGCCGCGGGCGCATCATTCCAGCCGGGTGACCTCCTGCCCGTCCTCGACCGCGTACTCGCCGGTCCGGAACGGCTCGGGGGTGAGCACGAGATGGACGGCGCCGCTCGCGGTGGTGCGGGTGCTGCGCACCGCGAAGCCGCGCGGCGGTGACCCGTCGGCGAAGAGGCGCTTGCCGCCGCCGACCACGACCGGGAAGACGATCAGGTGGTACTCGTCGATCATCCCGGCCTCGTGGAGGGCAGCGGCGAGCTGCGCGCTGCCGCTGATCTTCAGCTCCCCCTCCCCCTCCGCCTTCAGCCGGGCGATCGCGGGCAGCGGGTCGGCGCTGTCGATCACGGTGGTCTCGCCCCAGTCCGGCTCGTAGCCGGCATGGGCGACCACATAGCGCCGCGTGTGGTTGATGGCCCGTGCCACGGGGTCGCTGTCGTCGACCTGCGGCCAGAAGGCACGGAACATCTCGAAGGTGGTCCGGCCCAGCAGCGCCGTGTGCGGGGTCTCGAGCCAGGAGGTGACGATCTCGCCGAAGTCGGCGTCGGCGGTGTACGGCACCTGCCAGCCGCCGGCGGTGAACCCGTCCGAGGGGTCCTCGTCGGCGGCTCCCGACGCCTGCATCACCCCGTCGAGGGTGAGGAAGGTGTTCACGGTCAGTCTCATCATCGGTCCTCTCGAGGCGGGATGGTGGAGGTCGAGTCTCCGCCGACAGGGCGGCAGGGGCCAGGGCGGGGACGGAACCTTCTTCGCAGGCTCGTGAGGATCGACGGGCCGGGACCGGTGACAGGCGGCGCTGCGAGGCGCACCATGGAGACCGCCTCCGAGAGGACTCCCCCATGACCCAGAGTGTGCGTGTGCAGAACTTCGGCATCTCCCGCGACGGCATCGGCGCCGGCGAGGACCAGACCTTCGAGCAGCCCTTCGGGCACGTCGACCCCATGGCGCTGCTGGGCTGGGGCTTCGCCACCGCCAGCTTCCCCTCCCATGAGCCCGGCGTCGGCACCCGCGGCTTCGAGGACCGCTTGACCCGGGACTTCGACCACGGGATCGGGGTCGAGATCATGGGACGGCACAAGTTCGGCCACCAGCGCGGCCCCTGGACCGACGACGGGTGGATCGGCTGGTGGGGCGAGGAGCCGCCGTTCCACACCCCTGTCGTGGTGCTCACCCACTACGAGCGGGAGCCGCTGGTGGTCGGCGAGACGACCTTCCACTTCGTGAACGCCTCGCCTGCGGAGGCCCTCGCGCGGGCGAAGGAGCTCGCGGGCGGGCTCGACGTGCGGATCGGCGGCGGGGTCACCACCGTGCGGGAGTTCCTCGACGCGGACCTGATCGACGAGCTGCACGTCTCGATCGCGCCGGTCGAGTACGGGCACGGGCTGCGTCTGTGGGAGCGACCCGAGGAGCTCGAGGACCGCTTCCACCTGGAGAAGGTCATGGCGCCGAGCGGCGTCGAGCACTGCTTCCTCTGGCGGCGGTGACGGCGCCCCGCGTCGTCACGCCGTCGGCGTCAGTCCTGGGGGTACCCGATCGCGTCGCCGATGGGTCCGCCCGTGAGCGGGGCGGAGATCGGACCGAATGCCGGACCATCCGGCAGCGGGATCTCCGGAACCTCGATGGAGTCACCGTCGGGAAGCGGAGCCGAGATCGGACCGAACACCGGACCATCCGGCAGCGGGATCTCCGGAACCTCGATGGAGTCACCGTCGGGAAGCGGAGCCGAGATCGGACCGAATGCCGGACCCCCCGCCAGCGGATCCCCCAGACCCTCGAGGAAGCCGCCGTCGACCGGCCCCCAGGCGGGACCGCCGCTCAGGCCGCCCTCCGGGAGCGGGGCGGAGATCGGACCGCCGATGGGCGGGAACGCGGGGCCGCCCTCGAGGCCTCCGGCCGGGCCGCCGAGGATCTCGCCGATGCCGCCGCCCCCGAGGCCGACGACGGCTTCCCCCGCAGCGCCGCCGAGCGCACTGCCGAGACCGGCACCGATGCCACCGCCGACCGCGCCGCCGGCCACACCACCGACAGCACCACCGAATCCGCCACCGACCGCACCACCGGCTGCGCCGACAGCACCACCGATGCCTCCCTCGCCGGAGGCGCCGTCCTGCTCGGAGGCGTGCCCTTGGACCTCGTCCGCCTTCGTGTCGATGTCCCCCGCTACCCGCTCGGAGGCCTGCAGCGCGTCGGACTGCCAGCGCTCACGGAAGGAGTCCGCGTCGCTGCCGCGCCAGATCGCCTCGTCCATCACCAGGGAGGAGAGCTGCTCCTGGAGCTCCACGAGCCGCTGCGCGGCGGTGTGCATCGCCGTCGCGTGCTGCTCCAGCTGATCGGTGTCCGCACCCCAGAAGGCGTTCATCGCCGCGTTCCTCTCCCCTGCTCCGTCATGGTCGCGCAGTTCCGAGCGCGATCAGGGTCGATGCTAGGGAGCGCCGAGCGAGTTGGCGATGGGGAGAGGTCCCCATGCCCGCCGACGCCGACCGGGGACGGGGCGCACGGCCACGTCGACGCTCAGTCGAGTTCCTCGAACATCTCCAGCGCGCCGTACGCCTCGACCAGGACCTCGACGGTGCCGAGATACCGGACCGCCTGCCAGTCCGGGAGCGGCTCCCGGTGCAGCAGCCCGTAGGCGGCGAGCGTGCCGAGGTCGCGCTCCGCCTGCCAGTACCGGTTGATCTCGTCCATGTCCGGGTCGCCGGCGGGATCGGCCGGCACCAGGCCCTGATCTAGGGCGATGCGGATCGTGGCCGGGAGCAGGAGCCCGTCGGGCGCGACCGTGTGCAGCAGGGCGGTGAACGTGTCCGAGCCGCCGAACAGCCCACCCTCCTCGCCGCCCTGGCCGAGGCTCTCCAGGACCAGCAGCACGATCACGGCGCGGGCGAAGCGGACGAAGGCCGCCGGGTCCTCGGACCGTGCCGCCGCGGGCACCATCCCCTCTCCCGGCACGACCTCGCCGCCGCTGACGCTCAGCCACTTCCCGGCGATCAGAGAGTTCCAGGGGCCGACGATCGCCCCGATCTCGCGCATCGAGACCGGCTCCTGCTCGTCGAGGTCGAGGTCCATGGCCACGGCGAGGGCGCGCACGTCGGCCGGGTCGAGCTCGCCCTCCGAGGTGAGCGGACGGCCGGAGCCGATGTGCTCGAGCAGGGTCACAGCCCTGCGCACCAGCGGGATCCGTGCGAGCGACTCGGCCGCGTCCCGCGGGTCCTCGTCGACCGCATGGACCAGGTCCTCGTGCCGCAGCCCGTCCTGGGGGAGGAACCACGGCCAGCCGGTGAGCGCGGCGGCGTCGGCGGGCGCGGCGTCCTCGGCCTCCGGTGCCGGGGCGGCGGAGAAGACGACCGACAGGTCGTCGGGAACCGGGTGGTCGTCTCGCGAGCTGTGCGTCTCCCTCATGACGTCCATGATGACGGCGCGCCGTGCCGGTGGCGATCGCCGACTACGTGAGGGTCAGCGCTCCTTCGGGGTGCGGGTCTCCGCGCTGAGGAACCAGGCCTGCTGCTCGAGCTTCTCGATGATCCCGTGCAGGATGTCCGCGGAGGTGGGATCCGCCTCGTCCACCTCGTCGTGGACCGAGCGCATCGTGCCCACGGTCCCCTCGATGGACGCAGTCATCAGGTCGATCGCATCGTGCGTGAGCACCTCGCCCTGGGGGAACTCGGGCAGCGTGCTCTGCTCGGCGACCACCGCCGGGCGGGCATCGGGCGCGGCGTGGAGGGCGCGCATGCGCTCGGCGACGTCGTCGGCGCTCGTGCGGGCGATGGCGACCACCTCGTCGAGGTTCAGGTGCAGGTCACGGAAGTTCGGGCCCACGATGTTCCAGTGCGCCTGCTTGCCCACCAGGTGCAGGGCCGTGAGGTCCACCAGGACGGCCTGGAGATTCTTGGTGAGTGCGGCGGGGGCGAGGAAGCCCTGCTCGGCGTTCTCGCGCCCGGTGCGCGTGGATCCGGCCGGATCGGGGACGGTGACGGTGTCGTTCATGAGAGGTCCTCCTTGTCGATGACCTGTGCGATCCGCGAGGTCCGCGGACCGCGGTCACTGCTCGGCACGCTAATCAGAGGCACCGGGGACGGCAAGATTCCGGGCCGAGCGGTCGAGGTGGCGCCCGCCGGCGGGCGCCGCAGGAGGGCCGAGATCCGGCACGGCAGGAATGACGGCGCGTCCTGATCGGGCGGGGGGGGCAGTGCCGTGCAGGCCCGGCCCACTGCTTCCGAGCCGCGTGCCTGTGCTTCCGGTGCCGCGCGCGCCTCGGCTCGTGGCCGCAGCTGCGAGCCCGGCGCCTCGCACCCTGGGCCTCGAGCCCCGGTCCTCGCACCCTGGGCCTCGAGCCCCGTTCCTCGCGCCCTGGTCCTCGAGCCATGGTCGAGTACTGGCGTGTGGCGTACCAGTACGCCTATATAGGCGTAGCGGTACGCCATACGCCATCACCTGACCAGATGCGGCACGTACCCGCGGCGGGACGATGCCGGGGCGGCCGTCGACCGTCTCAGATCTCGATCTCGCGCCCGTCCTCGGTGCGCAGCTGCAGCACGAAGCGGGAGCCGGGACCCTCGTGGACCGGAGCGACGCCGTCGCCGAGGTCGAGCGCGGCCAGCGCCTTCTGCAGCGGCTCGGGCCTCACCTCGATGCGCTCGAAGGAGACCAGCTCGATCGTGGGCAGGTCGGTGAGGCCGGACTGCTCGGTGGTGCCCCAGTCGATGAGGAAGGGCACGCCGTAGTTGCGCGGGGCGCGGGCCTGCGTGAGCCGCCACTGCAGGAGCTCGCCGTCGGCGGTGGTGCGAGAGAGGTCCTCCACGGGGCCGGGATCGACGCCGGCGGCGCGGGAGCGCTCGGCGACCTGGTCGATGCCCTCGGGGTGCACGGCGTAGGTGATCAGGGTGGGGTGCTTCAGCCGGTTGATGCTGAAGGTCTTCGGCAGCTCCTCCCCCTCGCGCTCCGGGTCGGGGCCGATCAGCTCGATGTAGTGCGGGCGTCGCTCGCCGCCGACGGTGAGGGCGACCAGGGCGTTCGCGGTGCCGGTGGGGTGACTGCCGCCGGGTGCGGGGGTGACGCCGGTGAGCTCGCGGAACCACTCGACGGTCTCGGCGAGGTCGGGGCCGGCGATGACGATGTGGTCGAGCAGATGGGGGACGGACATGGTGCTCCTTCGTCCGGGGTGGGGCGGGTGTGCCCAGCCTGCCACCTCGCGCGGCCGGGATGAGCATCGGCCGCGTCGGCGCGGTCATAGGCGTCGACGTGCCCAGGCACCACGAGCGGGAGGCCCGTTGCCCTACTCCTCGCCGCGCAGTACCGTCGAGATCAGCTCCACCCGCCTGCCGACGGGCGGCACGCCCGCTGGTCAGGCACAGTCCACGGAGGGTGCCCGGGCGATGCGTCCCGGCACCCTTCCTTGGTCGTGGGCGGCCTGTTCGCCCACCATTCCAGGAGGTCGCCAAGCCATGACATGGAAGACGGGCGAGGATCCGATCCCGGAATCGCGCGCGGCCCTGGACCGGCTGCGCGACCGGGTCGCGGGCGAGGTGGTGGTGCCCGGCCATCCGGACTACGACGCGGCGCGGGCGGTGTGGAACGGACGCGAGGAGCGCTTCCCCTATCTGGTGGTGCGCGCCGCGACGATCGACGACGCCCTGCCCGTGCTGGAGGCCGTGCGGGAGACGGGGCTGCCGCTCGCAGTGCGCGGCGGCGGGCACTCCGTCGCGGGGCTCGGCACCGTCGACGATGGGATCGTGCTGGATCTCGGCGCGCTGCGGGAGGTCGCCATCGACCCCGCGACGCACCTGGTCACGGCCGCGCCCGGGGCGCGGGTCGGGGACGTAGACGCCGCGACCGCGCCGCACCGGCTCGCGGTGCCGCTGGGCACCGTCCCCTCCCCCGGCATCGCCGGGATGACCCTCGGCGGCGGGGTGGGCTGGCTGTCGCGGAAGGCCGGGCTCAGCCTGGACCGGCTCGAGGCCGCCGACGTGCTCCTCGCCGACGGCCGACGAGTGCGCGCGAGCGAGGAGGAGCACCGGGACCTGTTCTGGGCCCTGCGCGGCGGGGGCGGGAACTTCGGCGTGGTCACCGCGTTCACCTACCGGGCCGTGCCGACGCCGGAGACGGTGCTCGGAGCGAGCCTGTACTACCGACGGGCGCAGTGGCGGCGCGCGCTCGGCGCCTTCGAGCGCTGGAGCCGCGACCTGCCCGACGAGCTCGCCGCGGTGGTCTCGATCGCGTCGCCTCCGCCCGAGGACGGGCTCGGGGACGACCCGTGGCTCGCGATCCACAGCGTCTGGATCGACGAGGACCACGCCCGCGGCGAGACGCTGATCGGTGCGCTGCGCCGCGCGCTGCCGCCGGACCGCGAGCTCAGCGGGCCTGTCAGCTGGGAGGCCTGGCAGGGTGCGCGCAGCGAGGCGGTGCCGACGGGGGCGCGCGGGCTGTGGCGCAACGCGAGCTTCCGCCGCCTGGACGAGGAGGTGCTCGACGCTCTCGCCGCCGTCGCCGAGGCGCTGCCCGGGCCGGGCGCAAGCCTGGAACTGCATCTGCTCGGCGGGGCGTTCGCCCGCGTGCCGGAGGGGGCGACCGCCTTCCCGCACCGCGGCGGGCGCCTCATGGTCTCGATCCATCTCGCCTGGCAGGACCCCGGGGAGGACGCCCGCTTCCGCGCCTTCGCCGAGCGGGCCGCGGCCGAGCTCGCCCGGCTGCGGGAGCGCGGCGAGTACGTCAACTTCCGCTCCATCGAGCGGACCCGGCCCGTGCCCGAGGTGACCCGCGAGGCGTACGGGGCGGAGACCTACCGGCGCCTGCAGCGGGTCAAGCAGGTCTACGACCCGGGGAACATGTTCCGCCGCACCCTCAACGTGGCGCCGTAGCGGTCAGGCCAGCCGCAGCTGCCGCCACCGGTTCACTGCGGCGTGGATCTCGAGCGCGCGGGGCCGGGCGAGATGTCCGGGGTGGCCCCGGTGGGGCGAGAGGGTCTCGAGGCCGCCGTGCTCGATCCGGTCGACGAGCACCTGGACCGCGTCCTCGAGCGGGAGCGGGCCGTCCTCGGCGAGCAGGTCCGCAAGGCGGTCCAGAGCGTGGGCGACGGCCTGGGTCTGCGCGGGAGCGAGCAGCTGGGAGACGGCGGAGAGGTCGAGGTGCTCGCGGCCGAGCCGGATCGTGTCGCGGCCGCGAGCGGAGGCGGGCCTGCGGGCGCCCGCCGGGCGGAGGGAGGCCGGGTCCGGGATCCGGGGCCGCGGCGCGGTGAACACCGGACCGGTCGCGCGCGGTGCCTCCTCGGCGAGGGCGCGGGCCTCGGCGGTGACGTTGCGGGGGACGTAGGAGTCCATCGCGATCACGTGGTCGGCGACGTCGAAGAAGGCGCCGGAGCCGCCCGCGACGAGCACGGTGGAGACCCCGCGCTCGGTGCGCAGGGGCCGGACGCGGTCCACGAACGGGGTGATCGGCTCGCGCTCGGCGGGGATCAGCGCGCGCATCCTCGCGTCGCGGAGCATGAAGTTCGTGGCGGAGGTGTCCTCGTCGATCAGCAGCGCCGACGCGCCGGCGTCGGCCGCTTCGACGAGGGACGCGGCCTGCGAGGTGGAGCCCGAGGCGTTCGAGGTGGTGAAAGAGCGGGTGTCGGTCCCCGAGGGCAGCCCGCTGATGAACGGAGAGATGTCGACGCCGGTCACGGCGCGGCCATCCTCGGCGCGGATCGCCGCGGCATCGGCCCGGGTGATCACCCACTCGCGGCCGTCGCCCGCCACGTGCGGGTGGATGCCGCGCTCGAGGGCGCGCAGCAGCGTGGACTTGCCGTGGAAACCGCCGCCGACGATGACGGTGACCCCCTCGGGGATGCCCATCCCGCTGACCCGTCGGCCGCTGGGCAGGTCGATCTCGACGCGCAGCGAGGCCGGACTCTCGAAGGGGATCGCGCCCTCGGTGAGCGGCAGGTCGGAGTCCCCGGCACGGCGGGGCAGGATCGCGCCGTCGCCGACGAAGGCGACGAGCCCCCGTGCGGCGAGCCGGTCGCGCAGCGCCTCCTGGTCGCGGTGGAGGGCGACATGGGCGCGCAGCGCCTCCGCGTCGTGGCGGGCGTGGAACAGGACGGCCTCGGCGACCCGGGGCAGGTCCTCGGTCAGCAGGCGCGCGGCGCGTCGGCCCTGGATGCGGCGACCGGAGGCGGGCAGCTCGGCCGCGAGGCGCGCCTCGATCCCGTCCTCGGTGAAGGCGATGGTGGTGCGCTCGAGCACCTCCTGCCCCGGGGCGCCGACGCTGACCCGCTCGCCGCTGTGCGAGGCGGCCTCGGCGAGCGCCCGCGCCAGGAAGTCAGAGGTCGCGACGCGTCCGTGCCGGTCGGCGAGGAGGTCCTCCGGGAAGCCTGCCGCGGCCCGGTCCACGACCAGGCGCATCAGCGAGGGCGGCGCGAAGGGGTCGGCCTGCACGTGGTCGATCACGAGCCGGCACGATCCCAGATCGTAGCTGCCGCGCAGCTGCTTGTAGGAGCCGTAGCCGCGGCCGTCGAGCGAGGCGAGGAGCTGGGAGAGGCGGGCGGAGTCGGAGGTCATCGCCGGCCATGCTAGGGGTGCGCATGCCCCGCCGACGGCCGTCGTCACGAGAACAACGTCGCGACGTACTCGACGCTCACCGACCAGTCCCGGGCCGAGGAGGAGAACGTGCTCGTCCTCGACGGCGGCGACCTGTTCCTCCGCGGCGAGTTCGAGCAGCTCAAGGACTATCAGCGCACCCTGAACTTCCCGTTCCTGTGCGGGAATTCGGTGCACGAGGAGACCGGGACGCTGCTGCCTCTCGAGACGGCTGCGTCTCCGGCCCGGGGGCCGTCACTTCTTCGCGGACTTGGCGTCCTCGTCGAGTTCGGTGACGTAGGCGGCGAAGATGTCCTGGCGCAGCGAGTCGATCTGCTTCTTCAGGGTCTTGCGCTGCTTGGCGGTCGAGCCCGGAGCGGCCAGGAGCTGCGCAGCGCGCGAGGCGGAGTCGAGCTTCGCGGACCAAGCGGCCGCCTTCGCGGCCTCCTGCTCGTCATCGGCCGACTCGGTCAGCAGCGTGACCTGCTCGCGGAGGGCATCGAGCGTCGCGAGCATCGCCTCGGGCGTGGCCTTGTCGTGGCGCCTCAGCTTCTCGAGCTGCTCCTTCACGTAGTCCCAGACCTCGGGGTTGTCCCTCAGTATCTGAACCAGCCGGATCACGAACGGCGTGGCCATGCCGAGGAAGGAGATCGCCTTCTTCAGCCCGCCGCCCTTGGTCTCCACCTGTGCGCTCTTCTTCGCCGCCATCGCTGCTCCCCTCGTCGAGTACAGCGTCACGATACGGCGTGGGACCGACGGGATCCGGGAGGCCGGCGACGGGCTGTACAAACGCCGCGCATCGCTCGTGGTCACTCGTACGTGGCGACGAACTGACTCAGCGTACGGATCGTCGACGGTGGCGTCCCGCCCGCGCCGACGAACTCCTGCCAGAGCGCCTTCGCCTCTTCCATCGTGACGAGGCCCCTCCTGCGAGCCAGACGGAGCAGACGCCATGTTCCGACGCACTCGATCGGCTTCGCCCAGGACATGGCCGCGCGGTCGTCCGTCACGAATACCGCGCGGAGCCTCCGTTTCTGGATGAGCGTGATCGACTCGGCCTCGCCCAGATGCTCTTGGGGGTGGTCTCCCGGCGATGCCATCTGGCGGCGGAGCTGTCGGATCGAGAGGTGCTCGGAGGGTTCAGGCAGGAGCGGCTCTCCCAGGAGGCGATCCGCAGCGTCGACCAGTCCGGGCAGCTCCAGCTGTTGCTCCTTCCTCGCACACTCGGTGCGAATCGACCCCGTCCAGCGGACGTTCTCGCGCAGGAGCGGTCCGAGCACAGGGATCAGCCCTGGGCGATGGAAGTTCACGAGGACCGACGTGTCGTGGAAGAACAGCAGGGGCGCGTCGGTCACCGGTGATCAGCCGATCAGCGCGGCGAGCGCGTCGTCGGAGAGCTCCTCGGCGGCCGCCGGTTCGTCCACCTCGAGGGACGTCACGGGGACGCCGAGCATCCACGCGAGCGTCCCCTTGCCGACAGCACCCTCCGCGATCTGCTCGAGGTGCGCCTCCTGGAGCCAGGTCGGGAAGTGTCGCTCCCCCGCGTCCCGCATGCGCCGGGTGATGGGATCGCCGACCTTCGCCCCGGTCCAATGTCGGCGCAGCAGCTTCTGCGTGCTCCACGTCAGGACCTCGGCGACCTCGGCCGACGGGGTGAGCTCCAGCTTCTTCAGCCTCCGTGACAGAGCACCGGTGGAGATGCCCCAGGTCCAGACGAGCTCGGCGACCTCTGCAGGACGGATCTCTGCCCAGTCGATCTGCTGCAGTGTGACGGCAGGCAGCAGCAGCTCGGCGGCGAAGGCGTTCGCCTCACGCTCCTTCACATCGGCGAGCGCGGTGCCCGGGACGACGCCCTCGTGCCTGAGCGCGAGATGTCCCAGCTCATGGGCGAGCGACCAGTTCTCGTGGAACCAGTTGCCGCTCTCGGGCAGCAGAATGACCGCCCGCTCCTCGACGAGGAACGAATAGGCGGTACTGGGGCCATCGATCCGGACCACGTCGACCTCGATCTCCGCCAGACGATCGACGAACGGCCGCACGAAATCGGGATGGAGAAGGCGCCGGATCCCCTCGACGTCCGACGGGAGCTCGAGAGGCGCTCGCACCGGCGAGATCTGCGCGTAGGCGAGCCGCACGTCGGCGAGCAGGGAGTGGTCCTCGTCGAGGCCGGCGACGCTGCGCGCCCCCGTGTCGTGGTCGAAGGAATGGCGCGCGGCGAGCACAAGGCGATGAGGATCCGGCGCCCCGGTGATCAGCTCGTGCACGTCCGCATCCAGCACCTCTGCGATGGCGGCGAGCTCGACAGCAGCGAAGCCTCGCTGGTCGCGGAGCGCACGGGAGAGCGCGTCGGGAGTCATCCCGACGCGCTGGGCGAGCTCCTTCTGCTGCATCCCTGCGCCGTGCATCGCCGCACCGACACGGCCGCCGATCGTCGTCATGCCTCTACCGTACGCCCCGATTGGGATTATCCCAATCGCTATGTGGACGAGGCCACGCGGGGGGTCAGAGGTTCCCGTCCCGGTACAGCGCCAGAAGAAGCTCCTGCACCTGCGCCGAGTACTCGATGACGGTGTACGTCTCCCCGGAACCCCTGGTGCGCTCGACCTCGACCACTCCCAGCAGCTCTCGCGCCAGCGACGGCGTTCCCTTCGACGGGCGGCGAGCCGGGCCTCGACCCACCGACCGTCCCGCCGCGCTCAGGACGAGCGCAGCACCGCGTTCGCGATCAGCAGGTCGAGTCGGCGCACGTCGATGTGCTTGCCGACGGCGATCTTGATCCGGCCCGCGCGGGTCCACAGCTCGATCTCGGCGTTGAGGTCGAGGGTGCCGGCGTTCTCCGAGGACCACATGTTGATCGCGGAGTAGGGCAGCGAGTAGATCTCGACCTTCTTGCCTCGGATCCCCTGGGCGTCGCGCACGATCAGCCGCTTCGTGGTGAACACGGCCGAGTCGCGGAACGTCTTGTACGCCGCGATCGCCCGCTCCTCGGGCACGAGCAGGGCGGTGACGTCCTGCGGGATCGGGCACTCCTCGACGAAGGTCCACGACGTGATCGCCGATACCGATGCGTCCAACTTCTTCTCCTCATCTCCCCCGGCGGCGCCGGTGCGCCGCGGTGACGAGATCGAAGATAGCGCCAGGTGGGGACGGACGAATCATCGATGGTCCCCACACGGACAGCGCCTCCTCTGTCCCTGGTCCCTGAGATGATCGAGCGATCACCATCCCTGCCCGGAGAGGATCCTCGTGGGACTGCTCGATCGCTTCCGCGGCCGCGCCTCGGCGTCGTCCGCGACGCCGCCTCCCACCCCGTCGGGGGCTCCTCGTTTCGCGGTGATCGACGTGGAGACGACGGGACTGGATCCGGAGCGTGAGCGAGTCCTGGAGCTCGCGATCCTGCGCGCCGACGAGCAGGGCCGGCCGATCGACCAGTGGGTGACGCGCTTCCACCCGGGCGGGCCGGTGCGCGCCACGCACATCCACGGCATCACCGACGCGGACGTCGCCGGCGCCCCGCGCTTCGCGGACCTCGCCGTCCAGATCGGCACCGCACTGCAGGGACTGGTGCTCGTCGCGCACAACGCCGAGTTCGACCTCGCCTTCCTCCAGGCGGAGTTCGCCCGGGCCTCGCTGCCGATGCCGCAGGTGTCCACCTACTGCACGCTGCAGGGCAGCACCGTCTACCTTCCCCACCTGCGGCGGCGCACGCTCGCCGAGTGCTGCGCGGCGCTCGGGGTGACGCATCAGCAGGCGCACTCCGCGCTCGGTGACGCCTATGCGGCGGCCGGGCTGCTCGAGCGGTATCTCGCGATGGACCGGCAGACGGGGTACGACGCCCCGCTGACCGCCTCGCGGGCGTTGCGGGGTGGAGTGGCGGGCCGGACGCCCCCGGCGCCGGCTCCTCCGCAGGGGCCGACGGGGACTGCGATGCCGCAGTCTGCGCGCCCGGCTCCCGCAGCGCAGGCCTCCCCGCCGGTCCCGTCCTCGCCCAGCAGTGCGCTCAGGCCCACGTCATCGTCTGCGGCGATGCCGCGCCGAGCGGTGCCGGCTGCCCCGGAGGTGGACCTATCCCCCACCGCGATCCGGGCGTGGGCGCGCGAGCAGGGCATCCCCGTCGGCGACCGTGGGCGGTTGAAGGCCGAGCTCGTGGCGCAGTACCGAGCGGCGATGGGGCTGGAGGCCGAGGCATCGGCGGCACCCTGCGCTTCGTCGGCCCGGCCCGCGCCCTCCGCGGCACCGGCCCCTCCCATGATCACTGAGCCGCCGGCGCAGCCCGCGCCCGCTACCCCGTCGGCAGCCTCCGCATCCGCCGAGACGTCGTCGCCCCCGCTGGTGATCACCGACGAGTTCGCCGCCGCGCTCGAGCATCTGCACGCCGGCCATCACCTGTTCCTCACCGGCAAGGCCGGCACCGGCAAGTCGACGCTGATCAGGCACTATCTCGAGCAGACCGACCGCTCCACGATCACCGTCGCACCCACCGGCATCGCGGCGCTGAACGTGGACGGGTACACGATCCACCGCCTGTTCTCCTTCCCGCTCGGGGTCACCGAGGAGCAGGTGCGCGGCGGCTCCTACTACCCGGGACGCTTCGCGAAGGCGCTGAAGGAGCTGGACACGCTGATCATCGACGAGGCGTCGATGGTGCGGGCGGACCTCTTCGATGCGCTCACCGCGGCGCTCGAGCTGTACGGACCCCGGCCCGGCACGCCCTTCGGCGGGGTGCAGCTGGTGCTCGTCGGCGACCTGTACCAGCTGCCGCCGGTGGTGACCGATCACGAAGCGGGCTGGATCGAGGAGCGCTACGGCACCCCGTTCTTCTTCTCCGCCCACTCCTTCGACGAGGACACCTTCCCAGTGGTGGAGCTGTCGACCGTGTTCCGCCAGCAGGGCGATGACCAGCTCGTGGACCTGCTGAACGCGGTGCGGGAAGGGACGCTGCTGGAGGAGGCGCGGGGCGAGCTGAACCGTCGGACGCATCCCGATTTCGAGCCCGGGCTGGACGAGTTCTGGCTGACCCTCGCCACCACCAACCGGATCGTCGGCGCGCGGAACCGGCAGATGCTCGAGCGCCTGCCCGCCCCGGTGCAGACCTTCACCGCGCAGACCAGCGGGGACACCGACGGATTCGAGAAGCCCACCGAGGAGACGCTGCGGATCGCGGTGGGCGCGCAGGTGATGCTGCTGAACAACGACCCTCTCGATCGCTGGGTCAACGGGACGCTCGGCCGGATCACCGCGATCGGCGCCGACTCCGACGGGACCGTGGTCACCGTGCTGCTGCGCGACGGCCGCACCGAGCAGGTGCGCGAGCACACCTGGGAGATCACGCGCCCCAGCGTCGAGGGCGGTGCGCTGGTGCATCAGGTGATCGGCACGTTCACGCAGCTGCCGATGAAGCTGGCCTGGGCGATCACGATCCACAAGTCGCAGGGACAGACCCTGGACCGGGTGGTCGTGGACCTCACCGGCGGCACCTTCGCCAACGGCCAGCTGTACGTGGCGCTGTCGCGGTGCACGAGCCTCGAGGGGCTGGTGCTGAAGCGCGAGGTGCTCCCGCGGGACCTGAAGACCGATCAGCGCGTGCGGCGCTATCTCGCGAGCGGCACGTCCGGGACCGAGACGCTCGGCGAGGCGTACCTGTCGGTGCTGACGGTCGGCACGACCGGGGACCGCTGGCGGCCACGGCCGGTGGAGATCGCGGTGGTCACCGACGACGGCGACGAGGTCTCCACCGTCGTGAACCCCACCTCCGACCTGTTCTCCGCACGGGACGAGTTCGGGATCACCACGCGGGACGTGCAGCTCGCGCCGCTGCTGACGGAGGCGTGGCCGGCGCTGTCGGCGCTGCTGGCCGGGCGGGTGCCCGTCGGCGTGCACATCGACCGTCAGCTCGCCCACGTCGACTTCGAGCTCAAGCGCAACGGGATCGTCGAGCCGGTGCCGCTCGGGCTCGAGGTCCCGGGCAGTCTGCTCGGCGCCGGCGAGCGCGCCCGGTTGAACGCGCCGACAGCGCTCGAGCGGGCCCGGGCGGTGCGCGACGCGGTGCGGCGCGTGCGGGCCGCGGGACAGGAGCTGCCCGGCAACGGGATGGCGTTCCGGCAGGTCGTGGCGGGGCACGGCTATCTGCTCGCCCGCACGACGGGGCCGACGGGGACCAGCGCCCCGACGGGCTTCGTCGTCGGCGGGAACCTCGGCGCGCAGGACGACGCCGCCGAGGTGCTCGCCCACCTGCTCGAGGGGACCTGGCAGCGGGTCCTCTCCCCCGATCAGGAGGTCCTCGAGCGCCTGCGCGGGGTCGAGGAGCATTTCGGGGTGCGGGTGCTGCCCGAGGGCTTCGAGGCGACAGGCCCGACCATTGCGGCCGACGTGCTCGTGCCGGGGGCGCGGGTGTGCTTCTCCGGCACCGTCCACTCGCCCCGGCACGGCTGGCTGGAGAAGGAGCAGCTGCACGCCATGGCCGAGGCGCGCGGGCTCCGGGCCGTCCCGACCCTCACCAAGACCCGGACGGACGTGCTGGTCGTCGCCGAGGCCGGCTCGCAGTCGAGCAAGGCGAAGAACGCGGCGAGGTGGGAGAAGCCGGTGATCACGGCGGAGGAGTTCCTGGAGTGGGTGGGATGAACCGCAGCGACGAGGCGAGGCCTGACGTGGACGATACGGAGGACGACGACCGTTACCTGGTCATCCGGGGACGGAGATGGCGACGCACGGACCCGGCGCTGGACGCCGACGTGGTCCGGGCGCTGAAGAGCCATCTGGGCAGAGCCCGCTCCCAGATCGGGCGCGCCGGCCACGACGACGACCCGGCGAGCGTCCGCTCAGCTCGAGACCGCGTCCAGCTCGCGAAGGAAGGCCTCGGAGAGCGCGGCCCCGCATGGTGGGAGCGCCCCGAGGACGAGCGCCGCCGTCAGGCCGCGGACCGACTCGCTCGCCTCGAGCGGCTGGACGCCTCAGCCCGCGATGCCGACACGGACGACGACGGCGGGGAACAGTCCCACCATGGTGAGCGTCCAGAGGGCGTGGACGAAGAGCGCCCCGGCGAGTGAGCCGGAGGTCTCGCGGGCCCACATCGCCACCGGTCCCAGCAGAAGGGCCATCACCGCGAGAGCAGGGCTGCCGGTGCACAGCGTGACGAGGGCGTACACCGCGGTCGGGACCACCCAGCGGGCCGAGCCGGTGAGCAGCCGAGGCAGCGCGCCGCGGAAGAACACCTCTTCGGCGGCGCCCGCCACCAGCGCGACCGCGAGCACACCCCAGCGTCCGTCGGCCGCTGCGGCGACGGGGCCGGCCACCGACGGGGCAGTGGCCGGGATACCGGCCAGGACCAGACCGCCCGCCAGCGAGGCCGCGGCCAGGCCGACGCCCGCGGCGGCCACCGCGACCCTCGGTGCGCGCCCCGGGGCCCGGCCGGCGAGATCCGAAGGTGCCAGGCGCATGATCAGCAGCCCGCCGACGGTCCAGGTCAGGGCGATTCCCAGTGCCCAGCCGGCGACGGTCCCCGGCCCCCCGCCCTCGGCGCGCAGCGACGCGGCCAGGAGCGGCGCAGCCACCACGACGGCGAGGCCGGCCACCCACCACGCGCCGGGACGGGAGGCGGGACGATCGGGGCTCATGCGCCTAGCGTACGAGGCCGCTCGCCGCGCCGGGGCGAGGCGGGTCTTGCTCGAGGGCGCCGGCTCGTATACACCTGAGGCACGGCTCGCGGCACGGGAGCACGGACACGGAGGTAGATCATGCGCGTTCTCGTCATCGGAGCCGGGGGGTATGTGGGGAGCCGGCTGATCCCCGCACTGCTGGAGGACGGACACCAGGTGGTCGCCGGGGCCCGGGATCTGCACAAGCTCGACGCCTTCTGGTGGGGCGACGCCGTTGACAGGGTCGAGCTGGATGCGACCGAGGACGACTCCGTGCGTGCCGCGATCGCCGCGGACCCGGCGCTGGAGGCAGTGGTCTACCTGGTCCACGGCATGGGAGGAGACGACTTCCGGAAGGTGGATCGCGCCGCCGCCCGGCGCGTGCGCGCCGCCGTCGACGCGTCCGAGGTGAAGGCCCTGGTCTACCTCTCGGGCATCATCCCGGACATCCCCCGCGAGGAGCTCTCCGAGCACCTGGCCTCCCGTCTCGAGGTCGAGGAGGAGCTCTCCGCGGCGCGGTGCCGCTTCGTGGGCCTGCGGGCCGCAGTGGTGCTCGGCGCGGCCTCGACCAGCTTCGAGCTGATGACCCAGCTGGCCCACCGCCTCCCGGTGACCGTGTTCCCGGACTGGATGGACCATCTGGTCGAGCCGATCGCCGTAGTCGACGCCGTCGCCGCGATCCGGGCGGCCGTGACCACCGAGAGCGCCCACGGCGTGTACGACATCGGCGGGGGCGAGGTCATCGCCTATCCGCAGCTCGTCCAGAAGGTCCTCGAGCTCACGGACCAGGAACGGCCCGGGTTCTCGGTACCGGTGATGCCCCAGGCCCTGGTCACGGCGGTGGGATCGTGGCTCTCCGACATCCCCGCCCCCACGGTCACCGCGCTGATGGAGAGCCTGCGCGAAGACATGGTCGCGCGGGACGAGCGATGGCTTTCCGAGCTGCTGCCGGACGGCCATGCGACGCGGGTGACGATCGACGAGGCCCTGCGCCGCAGCCTGGCCGCACCGGACGTGAGCCGCAGCCCCCGGGAACGGGATCCGCTCGCGGTCATGCCCGGCGATCCCTCCTGGGCGACCAACGGCGAGGGTCAGGAGCGAGTGCTGGAGTTCAAGCAGGGCTGATGTGCACGGGCCGGCTGGCGACGACCCCGGCGACGAGCTGCCCGACCAGCACCACGCACAGCACGATCAGCGGCAGGGTCCAGCTGTCGGTCGCGCCGTGGAGCGCGCCGATGCCGAGCGGGCCGAACCCGGCGACCAGATACCCGAAGCCCTGCGACACCGTCGAGAGCTGGCCGGTGAGGTGCGTGGTCGGCGAGCGCCACACGATGTACGTCAGCGAGAGGCTGATCGAGGCGCCGAGCCCGAGGCCCAGCACCGTCATCCACGCCACGGCTCCGCTCGCGGGTGCGATGATCAGCCCGAGATAGGCGGCGGCGAGGAGCAGCACGGCCACGACGGGCGGCAGCCACGTCGGCCGCATCCGCGCCGCGAGGGTCGGCGCGAGCAGGGCGGCGAGCGCTGCCGGGAACGCGGAGAAGGCGATCATGCCGCCGGCGGCGGTGACGTCCATCCCGGCGTCCTGCAGGATGGTCGGCACCCAGGTCACCGTCGTGTAGTAGCTGACGCTCTGCAGCCCCATGAACCCGGTGACGGCGATGGCGGTGGGGTCGGTGAGGAGCGCTCGCAGCGGCGAGCGGCCGTGGTCGACCGGGGCGTCGGCGACCGCGCTGCCGGAGCGCAGGCGTCCGGGCGAGCGGAGCAGCTGCGGCAGCCACACGAGAAGGGCCAGTCCGGCCGGGAGCGCCCAGATCGCCAGCGCAGCGCGCCAGCTGCCGCCGAGGACCGGCAGCAGCGGCGCGGTCAGCCCGGAGGCGAAGGCCGCGCCGACGAACAGCGACATCGTGTACAGGCCCATCATCAGCCCGGCGCGGTGGGCGAAGTCCTGCTTGATCGCCGCGGGCATCACGACGTTCCCCACCGCGATCGCGGAGCCGACGAGCACGGTGCCGGCGAACAGGGCGGTCATGCTCGGCTCGTGCCGCAGCAGGTTCCCCGTCGCGAGGACCAGCAGCACGAGCCCGAGCAGTCGGTGCATGCCGAGCCGCCGGGTCAGGCCCGGGGTGAGGAACGCGAACGCCCCGAACACGAACACGGGGATCGTGGTCAGCAGGCTCACGACGGTCGCCGACAGGCCCAGCGAGGCACGGATCTCGCCGATCACCGGTCCGATCGCGGCGACGCCGATGCGCAGGTTCAGCCCGATCAGGATCAGTCCGACGCCGTGCAGCAGCAGGGCTGCGCGGCCGAGGGGCCTCTCGGCGGGCTCGCGCACCTCCGCGGGGGCGGGCGGCGCGCCGGTGGGGACGGGGAACGTATCCTCCGCGGCGGTCTCCGTGGAGCCGGTCGTCATGGGGCCTAGCCGATCACGAGGAGATGACAGGGATGCCGGCCCCGGCGGGCCGCTGCACTGCGGGGCGCCGGGAGTCGATCGCCCGTTGCAATCTACGCCTCTTGGTTGGCGGATATGCAACCCTCGTCCGGAATCGTGCGGGCCGCGGTGTGGTTCGCCGTGTTCCCGTTCTCGTCGGGAAGTGCGCCGGTCGGGTGGGGGACGATGATCTGTCGGATCCCCGCCCTACTCTCACCCCATGATCACGATCCTCGGCGACGAGCCGCCGGAGCCGTACGACCAGCCGCGCGGCACCTGCCCCGTGTGCGGGTCGGGCCAGGTGACCCACCATCCGCTCGGCGGTCCGGACCCGCGCCTCGCCGAGGAGGATCCGCCGTGGGTCCACTGGCAGGGGTGCGTCCTGGTCTTCAGCGACCGGGCGTGCGAGGACTGCGGCGCCTGGTGGAACGTGGAGAGCGACGAGGACGAGGAGGAGTGAGGGAGGGCTGATCCCGGGGAGAGCACGTCGGCCGCCGCTCCCCGACGCGGCGCTCCGAGGCGATGTCGGCATCCGGCACAGCGGGAGGACGGCGAGGCGATCCCGGAGCGGCTGCCGATGGGGCGTTGCGGGGCACCGGGCGACTGCGCGCCGCGCCCCGCCTCTCATGCGAGCGTGAGGAACAGCTTCTCGAGCTCCTTGCGGTCCAGGTCCTTCTCCGGGCTGGTCATGCACTGCTCCATGCCGCTGGCGATGATCGCGAAGCCGGCGCGGTCCAGCGCCTTGGAGACGGCGGAGAGCTGCGTGACGACGGCCTTGCAGTCCTTGCCCTCCTCGATCATCCGGGTGACGGCCGCGAGCTGCCCCTGGGCGCGCTTGAGGCGGTTGATCACAGGTGTCATGTCATCGGGGTTCAGGTCCATGGCGCTCTCCTCGGGTCGGTCCACACACCCCAGATTATACCCCCAGGGGTGTCTTGCATACCCCCCCCGGGGTATATGGCAGTCTCGGCGACGGAGGCGGTCGCGCCGCGAGCCTCCGACCCACCTCCCGAAAGGCCCCTCGTGACACCCACCCTCGCGCTCACCCTGCTGCTGGCCGTGCTCATCGGAGTCTCCCTGGGGCTGCTCGGCGGCGGGGGCTCGATCCTGACGGTGCCGATCCTCGCCTACGTGGCGGGGCTTCCGGCCAAGGAGGCGATCGCCGCCTCGCTCGTCGTGGTCGGCGTGACCTCGGCCGTCGGCGCCGTCAGTCACGCCCGCGCCGGCCGGGTGCGGTGGCGCACCGGGGTGAGCTTCGGGGCCGCCGGGACGGCCGGGGCCTTCCTGGGCGGGCTCCTCGGCGGACACATCCCGAGCACGGTGCTGATGGTCGCGTTCGCACTGATGATGATCGCGACGTCGGTCGCGATGCTCCGGGGCCGGCGGGGCGCGCCCGCGGAGGAGGGGCCGAGCCGGGAGCCGTCCGCGGGCAGGATCGTGCTCGAGGGGCTCGCGGTGGGCCTGGCCACCGGGCTCGTCGGCGCGGGCGGCGGCTTCCTGGTGGTGCCCGCGCTGGCGCTGCTGGCCGGACTGCCGATGCCGGTCGCCGTGGGCACGTCGCTGGTGGTCATCGCGATGAAGTCGTTCGCAGGACTCGCCGGCTATCTCACCTCCGTCTCGCTGGACTGGGCCCTGGTGGGCGGGGTGACGCTGGCGGCCGTGCTCGGCTCCCTGCTCGGCGCGCGAGCGGCAGGCCATCTCCCCGAGCGGGCGCTGCGCACGGGCTTCGGGGTGTTCGTGCTCGCGATGGGGGCTCTCGTCCTCGTGCAGGAGCTCCCGGGCGCCGCCGGCGCCGTCGTCGGCGGAGTCGTGGCGCTTCTCGCCCTGCTCGCCGCCGGATGCTGGATGCCGGTGTCGTCCTGTCCGCTGCGCACCGCCCGACCCGCCTCGCATACCCCCCGGGGTACCTGATACCCTCGGGGGTATCCCATCCGCTGTCCATCCCGCACACCCACTGGAGGAACGATGCTTCTCGAACGGATCTATGACGAGGACCTGTCCCAGGCTGGCTACTTCATCGGCTGTCAGGCGCAGAAGGAAGCGCTGGTGGTCGATCCGCGGCGCGACATCCAGGTCTACCTCGATCTCGCCGCCCACCACGGCATGACGATCACGGCCGTGGCCGAGACCCACATCCACGCCGACTTCCTCTCCGGCACCCGCGAGCTCGCCGCCGCCACCGACGCCACCGCGTACGTCTCCGGCGAGGGCGGCGAGGACTGGCAGTACGGCTTCGAGGCCGAGCGCCTGCACGACGGCGAGTCGATCCGGCTGGGCAACATCACCGTCACTGCCCGCCACACCCCGGGGCACACCCCCGAGCACCTCAGCTACCTGGTCACCGACGGCGCCTTCGCCGACGAGCCCGGCTACTTCCTCACCGGCGACTTCGTGTTCTCCGGGGACCTGGGCCGCCCGGACCTGCTGGACGAGGCCGTGGGGATGGAGGACACCCGCTTCGCCGGCGCGAAGCAGTTGTTCGCCTCCCTGAAGAGCGCGTTCCTCACCCTCCCCGATCACGTGCAGGTGTTCCCCGGCCACGGCGCCGGCTCCGCCTGCGGGAAGGCGCTGGGCGCGCTGCCCTCCACCACGGTGGGCTACGAGCGGAGGTTCGCCTGGTGGGGTCCGTTCCTGGAGAACGACGACGAGCAGGGCTTCATCGACGAGCTGCTGGACGGCCAGCCCGACGCCCACGCCTACTTCGCCCGCATGAAGCGGCAGAACACCGACGGCCCCGCCCTGCTGGGCGAGCGCCCCGCCCCGCGCGAGGTGGCGACCGAGGAGCTCTCCGGCGGCCTCGCCGACGGCTCCCTCGCCCTGGTGGACACCCGTCCCGTGGCGGAGGTGCATGCGGGCACGGTGCCCGGCGCGCTGTCGATCCCCTCCCTCGGCAAGGCCGCCACCCACATCGGCTGGGCCTTCGACCCCGAGGCCGACGACGCCCAGCTGGTGGTGCTCGCGCCCGACGCGGCCACCGCCGCCGCCTACGGCGACCACTTCGTGCGGGTGGGCGTGGACGCGCTCACCGGCTACATCCCTTCCCTGGACGGACTGGAGCTGTCCGCCCCCGCCACCGTGGCCCCGGCGGACCTCGCCGCGCTGCGCGCGCAGGAGCCGGATGCGCACCTGCTGGACGTGCGCACGCGCACCGAGCACGCCGCCGGCACGGTGGACGACGCCGACCAGCTCTCCGCCGGCAAGGTGCTCTTCCACCCCGGCGACCTGCCCGCGAAGGACGCCGGGCGCCTGATCACCTTCTGCCAGTCCGGGCTGCGCAACTCCGTGGCCGCGGCCGCTCTGCGCCGCGCCGGCTACGACGTGGTGGAGCTGGAGGGCAGCTACGCCGGCTGGTCCCGCTGGGCCGCCGCACAGAACGACCTGGGGACCGCCGGAGAGGACGCCCGATGACCGCCACCCCCACCACGCGCACCGTGACCCCTGCCGAGCTCGCCCACCGCCTCAGCACGGACCCCGAGCTGATGGTGATCGACGTGCGCACCCCCGGCGAGTTCGAGACCGTCCACATCCCCGGCTCCCACAACGTGCCGCTGGATCTGCTCACCGCCCACACCGACACGCTCGCCGGCCGCATGGGCGAGCACGTGGTGCTGGTGTGCCGCTCCGGCGCCCGCGCCGGGAAGGCCTGTGAGGCGCTGCAGCAGTCCGGCCTGGAGGGCATCGACGTGCTCGACGGCGGCATCGCCGCCTACCAGGACGCCGTGGGCGGCGTGAACCGCAGCGGCGGCCGCTGGGCGATGGACCGCCAGGTGCGGATGACGGCAGGCACCCTGGTGCTCGCCGGCACCCTCGCCGGGCAGCTGGTCCACCGGCGCCTGGGCCTGGTCGCGGGCGCGATCGGCGCAGGGCTCACCTACTCGGCGCTCAGCGACACCTGCGCCATGGCCGCGGTGCTCGCCAGGATGCCGTGGAACCGCACGGCCGACTCCCCCACCGTCGAGACCGCCCTGGTGCCCGGCGTCGTCGCGGCGCGCTGAGGCCACCCGCCGAGGTCACCCGCCCAGCGCCGGAGCCCGCCGCTCCGGTGCCGGGCGGCCTCCCCCTCCGCGGGGCGCGCCGGACCGTGCCCCGCACCCCGCTCACACCCCTCTCACCGAAGGAGCACGCCATGTGCCGAGCCACCACCTGCAACACCTGCGGCAAGACCACCTGGGCCGGCTGCGGCCAGCACGTCGACCAGGTCATGAAGGACGTCCGCCCCGCCGACCGCTGCCCCGGCCACGCCGAGGCGGCCCCGGAGAAGGGCTTCTTCGCCCGGCTGCTGGGTCGCTGAGGCCGCCACCGCTTCGCCCTCTCGCAGGGCGACCGCGTTCTGGCCGTTGACCTGCATCTACACGATCCGCTTCGCCGGCCCCCTGACCCGACACCGCGGCTCAGCGGGTCAGCGCCTCACGGGCAAGGGAAGTCGCCTCCGGGGAGAAGCAGAAGCCCCGCTCGCTGAGCCGCGAGGTCACGGTGCCGGTGTTGGCGAGCAGATGCCAGGCAGGCAGGTCGAGGATCTCGCCGGCCGTGACGGGGCCGGACTCGCTCGGTCCGATGATCGCGGTGAGGACGCGCGCGATCTCGACCATCGGCAGCGGCAGTCCCGGTTTCATCGTCGCGACGTAGGTCAGGAGCACCACCTGGGCGAGCTCCTCGGTCTCGTACCTACTCGGGACGAGGGAGCCCAGGAAGAGCTCTCGCACATTGCCGGCCCGGTAGTACGCCCTGGCGCGTCGGGGGAGCAGGAGGGCGCCCTTGTGCTTCCGCAGGATCCCGGCGCGCTGCAGGGAGGTCCGGAACATCTGCAGCGGAACGGCGTGGACCTCGCGGTCGTTCATGCCGATCCAGTCCGCCATCTGCGGCAGGACCGCGCTCGCGGCCTCGACGTCGGCAGGACGGAGATAGCCGGCGCCGGTCAGCGGGAGGCCGCCCTCGGCGCCGGCCCGATCGAGGAACCAGGTCAGGGCACGCAAGGCCGACTCGACTGCGCTGTCCGGGAGCAGGGCGAGCGGGGCGCCGAGCAGCAGAGCTCGGTCCATCAGGTCCTGGCCGGCGCGGGCGCGGCCGACCAACGTCAACGGCTCGACGAGGAGCGCGGGCACGACGTCGTCTTCCGGGACGGTCAGCATCGTCGTGCCCGACCAGAGCTCCAGGTCCAGGGCCGCGACGTCGAAGAACGCCGGGTCCTCCAGGAGGGTCTTCAGGTCCTCCTCGTCCCGCAGGCCGCCGCAGTCCTCGGGCGGTGCTGCGCGGCTCCCGCCCGTGGCCCGGGCCGGGGCGTCGCCCTCCCCCGCCTCTCGCACGGACTCGACGACGATCCCGAGATCCCAGCCGTCGCCGTAGTCGTAGAGGTACTCCAGGGTGTCGCCTGCGGCTTGGAGCAGCTCGCCGAGCGGCCCTCGCCGGCGGGGATCCCATCCGGGTCCTCACCGTCCTCGACGTCGAACTCGCACAGGAACTGCTGAGCCCCGTCGTCGAACGGGGCGCCGCCGGCCGCGAAGCGCCACGAGTGGTAGCCCGCCCAGTCGAAGGCGGTCTGGAGTACGGTGTGCACGTCCTCGAGGGAGAGGTCGCTGCGCAGCTCGAGGCGCCGCCAGATCGGCGGAGAGGAGCGGTGGAGGTCGACGCGGACCGTGAGGACCTTGCCCGTGGACGGTTGCGGGCGGCGGCGGTCGACGGGTGTCGTCGCGTCGCCGAACACCTCGTGGTTCAGGCCTGCGGTCATCTCGCGGAAGCGGGCGAGGATGTCGTCCTCGGTGTCCTCGGTGGATGGCATGGGGTGATCCTAGAGAGGACGGGTTCAGTCAGCGCGCCCGGCAGGACTCGACCGCCAAGTTCCAGGTCCCGAATCGGTCGACGACGGTGGAGCGAGAGGGGGCCGCGTTCGCCCGTGACCAGGTGCCATAGTCGGTTGAGCTGCCCTCGGGGTACTCGGCCAGGAAGCGGGTCATGTACTCCCCCACCTCGGCGCGGCTGCGGTTCTTGACCTTCGGTGCGTTGGGCTCGCCGCCCGCCTCAGCGAGGAGCTCGCTCCACAGCTTCCCGGAGCGTCGCTGCAGAGTCATGAAGGTGGGGCGGCCCTCTGCTCGGGCCCAGGCTCTATACCGAGAGGTGGTGATCCTCGGGCCGAGGGCATCGATCGCCGCGCGCACGTGGTCGAGGGGGTCGGGGTCGTCGGTCGGGGTCTCCCAGTCGCGGGGCGCGGTGATCTCCTCGACCCAGGCGGGGTCGAAGCCCTTGGGCGTGTGGAGCACGGCGAGGGCGGTGGCGACGGTCTCGGTCCAGCTGCCTCCCTCGTGACCGCACAGCCGCTGCCGTACCAGCGCCCCCGACGGTGCTGCAGGGTGCCGAGCCAGCCACTCCTCGACGGCTCGGAAAGTGGTCCCTCCATCGGGCGCCTGGACGGCGGTGATCACCGCCGCCCAGAGGTCCTCGTCGCGGAAGGAACTGCGCGGAGCCCCCTTGTCGGTGCTGAGCCCCGCGGCTTTCAGGGCTTCGTTCCAGGTGCCGAAGCGGATCGCGGCGGTCTGGTGACCGGGGACGTCGTGCTCTCGCGCCCAGTCGGTGAACGCCTGGCAGGTCGTGCGGCCGGTCTCGGCATGGAAGGCACGGAGGTCCTCGATGATCTCCTCCTCGGTACGCCGCGTCGCTTCACAGGGCGCACCGAAGGCAGGCTCGTGCCGGGAGCGCCGGCGACCAAGGAGCTGTCGCATCTGCTCCACGGAGAGACCAAGGGCTGCCGGCGCCTCGTCGAGCGGCGCAACAGGATTCGACAGGGACCACAGCTCCGCGACGGACTCGTGCTCGGCGCGCCGGGCT
The DNA here is from genome assembly GCF_004362645.1 of Brachybacterium sp. AG952. Taxonomy (NCBI): domain Bacteria; kingdom Bacillati; phylum Actinomycetota; class Actinomycetes; order Micrococcales; family Dermabacteraceae; genus Brachybacterium; species Brachybacterium sp. AG952. The sequence goes on from NZ_SNXV01000002.1 coordinate 613,632, forward strand.
CGCGCGAGGACCTTCGCGGCGGCACTGAGGTCTGTGCTGGACCAGGGCGTGTCCCGGGAGAGGATCTGGCGGATCCGCTCCCGGGTGACGCCGAAGAGGTCTCCGATCTCCTGAAGGGTCGCGCCGAAGGCGTAGAGACGAGCACTGCGGATCGCACGAAGGTCTTTGCACCCGATACCTGCGAGGACAGTGTCGAGATAGCCCGGCTCCCCCGGCGCGACGATCCCGAGCTCCTGATCCCGTGGCACCCGCACCAGCCGCAGTACGTGTGCATGCGGGATGCCGAACACGGCCTCGGCCTCCCACCAGGCGCTGTCCTCGTGCTCACGCCGCCAGGCCCGAAGCCGACGCCTCAGTGCGGCGGCAATCGCGGCAGTCCCGCCCGGCACGGCTTCCTCGATCGCGGTCTCCACCGAATCGGGGTATACATCGAGGATCTCCCCGATCTCGCTGGGGACGAAGCCCTGCTGAGCGAGGTCCAGTGCCCGGTGCACTTCCATCTCAGTGAGCTGCGGATGCGGAACGGCGCTCGCAGGAGCGAGCGGAACGTCATGCGCGTCGATGGACATCGGATCCCCTTCCGGTGGCACTGCACGAGGTGGTACCACGAGTGTGTCGGCGGGGTGTGACAGACGGGACCGATGAAATGCTGAAAGCAATGGATCCTTCTCTTGATGCCCCCTTGTGGCTCTGCTCCCCATAGCCTGAGGGCATTCCAACTCCCGTGGAGGCCCGATGCCGTACTTGCCCGCAACCACGATCGCTGCGATCCTCGCTCAGATCGAGCGGAAGGATCTCATCCTGCCCGCGATCCAACGCGAATATGTCTGGAAGCCTCAGCAGGTCGTCGCCCTGTTCGACAGCATCATGCGGGGGTATCCGATCGGCAGCTTCCTCTCGTGGCGAGTGGAGCAGGCCACGGCACAGGAGTTCCGCTTCTACGACTTCCTCAACAGCTACAACGAGTTGGACATGCGGCACAATCCCGAGCGGGCGGTGCCTCCGAACCAGCCTGTGGTGGCCGTGCTCGACGGGCAGCAACGCCTCACTTCGCTCAACATCGGCTTGCGCGGGACCTACGCCATGAAGAAGAAATACGCCTGGAGCGGGATACCCGAGAACTACCCAGCACGGACACTCCACGTCAGTCTTCATGGCCATGCCCCGGGGAATGCCGCAGGCCTGCTGTACGACCTCCGCTTCCTCTCAGAGGCACAACTCGCTGCGCTCGACCCGGAGGAAGCGCGCTACTGGCTCCCGGTGCCTGCCGTGCTCTCAGCCGGACCTGGCATGGGACTGTGGCGCGTCCTCGCAGAGCGCGACCTCGGGAACGATACCGACGCGATGGAAATCGCGTCCTTGCTGGCGGAGAAGGTCCACTCCGAGCACTCGGTGCACTTCTTCGAGGAGGCCGACCAGGACATCGAGCGTGTGCTGGACATCTTCATCCGAGTGAACTCCGGAGGGACTGTCCTCTCCTACAGCGACCTCCTGCTCAGCATCGCGACTGCACAGTGGAAGAACCGTGATGCCCGCAAGGAGGTCCATGGGCTGGTGGATGAGCTGAATGCCACCGGCATCGGCTTCCGCTTCTCCAAGGACCTCATCCTCAAGACCGGACTCGTGCTCAGCGGGGTCCCGGACGTGGCATTCAAGGTCAAGAACTTCACGGCCGCGAACATGGCACGTCTCGACGCGATGTGGGACGAGATCGCGGCCTCGCTCCGGCTCACCGTAGGGCTGCTGAGCGACTTCGGCCTCTCCGGAACATCGCTCACGGCGAGCAGCATCGTCATCCCCCTGGCGCAGTACGTTCATCATCGCGGTCTCGACCAGAGCTATCGCGAAGCGGCCTCAGCCGCCGGAGACCGCGCCGCGTTGAAGAACTGGGTGCTTCGTGCACTGATCGTCCCCGGCATCTGGGGATCCGGTCTCGATCAGCTGCTCCAGTCCTTGCGGAATACGATCCTCGAACACGGCGATGCAGGATTCCCGGTGGACGAGATCGACACGATGATGGCTGGGCGGGGCAAGTCGCTGACCGTCACCGATGAGCTGATCGAGACCATCCTGGACTATGAGTTCGGCGACGGCGAGACATTCGGCGTCCTCGCGATCATGTTCCCGCATGTCAACACCCGGAACATCCATCACGTCGATCACATCGTGCCCCGCGCCCGTCTCAACCGCGCCTCCCTGCGCACCGCGGGCGTTGACGACGGGACGATCGAGGAGATCCTCGCGAAGCGCGACGGCCTGTCGAACCTCGAACTCCTCGAGGGGTCGGAGAACGTCTCGAAAAGCGCGAAGATGCCGCTCGACTGGGCTCAGGAGGTCTACACCTCGCCAGAGGCATACTCGGCCTATCTCGACCGCAATGCCCTTCCTGAGCTGATCTACGACCCGGCGGACTACCTCATGTTCTACGAGACGCGACGCAGTCTGTTGCGTACGCGGATTCTGCGCGCATTCGGTCTCAGCGAGCCGCCAGAGAAGGCACCGCACGCCAGTGCGACGCAAGCGGAGACGATCCCTCCGCTCGACGAGAGCATCGAAGCTTCCGGGGTGGAACTGCTGGACGATTGAATGGCAGCACCCCTGGCAAGCGGCACGACGCCACACTCCTCGGCCGGGCCAGCTGTCAAGGAGAGCGCCCCCGTTCTCGCGGCCTCGTCAACGCGTCAGCCAATCTTCAGTTCAAGCTTTCCGATCCTCACCCAGGCACCGTCGCGTCCCCCGCTCAGTAGTCTTCCACCCGACGGAGGTGCCGGCATCACCCTCCATCACCCCTAAATCCGACCAGGTGAGTGGTCCTGGCAAGCGATCGATAGCCAGCACGCCCTTTTGGTCAGAGACATCATGAAATTCTCAAGAATGCACGACGTCTCCGACAATTATCGAGATAAGCTACCGTCAATAGACTTCAGCCGCAGGTCGGCTCGCGCAGCTTCGACAAACGCACCCAACGCGGCGGCCCACACATCCGATCCAGGCGCCTTCTTTTTCGAATCAAAGAAGGCGACATTTCTCTGGTTGTACAACTGCACTAGAGTCAAGCCTACCTTAACAGCCCTCGTTTCCGATCTCGCGGGCGTCACCGACCTCGTCCCATCCGATGGAGATGAACTTGCCGGCGACCAGTGCATCGGCCGGGATTCTGTCGTTGTGGATTCCCCACATCACGCTCATTGGTCTCCCTACTTCTCCCCGGTCTGACGGGGCTCATCGATCAGGCTGTCTCTCTCGCCCACAACGGGCTCCTCAGGGCCCAGATCTTCGCTCGCGCCGGCGTCGTGTCGCCATTCCTCTGGCGGCGGTCCGAGGATCTTTCGGGCAGAGCGGATGACGAACCAGCCGAATGCTCCGTTCCCCGCAGCACCGATGCCGACGCCCAGCATCATGGGCATCTGCTTTCCCAGCACGAGCACGCCCTGCTTCGTCCCGTACTTCGTGATGAAGCGAGGGCCCAGCACCTTGTTCGCTCGCGTAATGGCGCTCATCGGAATGACATTCACGATCGCACGGCCCCAGTACGGAACGCTGCGCCCGATGATCGGCTCCACGGCCTTCTTCACGGCCGCATCACCTAGAAGCACTGACATCACGAGCAGGCGTCGCCGCTCTACGTCCTCCGCGTGGACATCATGGATCTCCGCGACAGACAGTGTGTACAGAACGGAAGCTTCGAGGAAAGTGACGAGTTCTGCAGCCGCAACTGGAAACTGCACCCAACCGTTGGGGACGATCGCGGCAGCGCCGGCACCAGCCCCGGTCGTGGTGACGGCGCCCAGATAGTACTTGTCCAAGTGGGCGATCAGCTCGGACGGAGACTTGTCCGGGTGTACACGACGCAGGCGGGCGACGTTCGCAGCAGCTGCCGGGTACTGCTTATCCACAGCTGCGGAGAAGACCGACTTCACCAACGACTTCGCATCCGGCCTCGCAAGTTTCGCCATGCACCCAGTGTTGCACCTGGGGCCGACGTTCGGCGCCGCACTGCATAGTCCGACTGTCGAAGTGCGAGTCCCTGCCCCCTGAGCAGGGTGAAATTGACGTGATGCGGGCACACTGCCCGCGCCCGTACCGGCCGCCGACGAGGCTCCACCCCAATGGGCCGGCCGCGCCACCGTGCACTAAGCCCGTTCCTCCCTCTCCCTGAGGTACGCCAGCGCATGGCCGAGCAGTGCCACGACGTCGGGACCGGTAGCACGTGTGGTGTCGATCCGCAGAGATGCTTCGAAGCGCGTGTCACCGTCGCGATGGAAGCCCGGGTTGTAGCGCGATCCGTCACCGCGCTCGAACCCCTTTTGAACAATCTCGCCCCAATCACCCTTCGCCGTCGGACGCCCAGACCGCTTTGCGAGGACGAGCAGTTCCGCGCGCTCCGGATCGATCTCATGGAGGTGAGCGGCGAACTCGTCGGCGCGAATCGCCGAATCGAGGGTGGTCGCGAGCTGCCAGGCAGCTTCCCGGGCCTCACGCCCCGTGCCGTCGACGTCGACGCCGAACCGGAGAACCATGTTCTGATGCTCGGGTTGCCAGCGCACTTCGGCGATGACGCAATGCTCCGAGGGCCTGTTCCGGAAGGTGCGCCACGCGGCGAGCAGGGGGTTACCTCCTCCTGAGGTGACGCCCGTGTAGACCGCCTCGGCTCCCTCTGAGCGGACGCCAGGCACCAGAGCTCGGGTCAGCACGCGCCCTAGGAAGGGATCAGAGATCGTTGCGAGCGGTTCCTCCGCGCGTCCCCCCATCCCCGTGCTCACCGCGGCGACTTGAGTCGACCAGGCAGTGAGTATTGCTGTCACGGAAGCAGCAAGCACTGCCACCTCGTGCACCGAAGAGCCCGTCCACCGGCCCATGAGGTCGGAAAGGAGGAGCGCGGACCATCGCGGGTCCGGGAGCTCGACACGCTCGTCCACTGGGTCGAGCGATGCGAGCAGCAGCGGGACGTCCGCTTCGAACGTCGTGGTGTACCAGTCGGACTGCTCCTGGCTGAGGTGGTGGCCGAGCTTGACTTCCACCGCCCCGACGGTCGCGCCCGACTCGTCCTGCAGGAGGAGATCGGCCCGCTTCGCCGTACTGGCGCGACCTTCTCGGATGACCCGGGCAGGAGCCTTCCCAATGAGCTCAACCCAGGGCGACGGGTCTTCCTCCGTGAAGTAGGCAAGCAGATCGCTGACGTTGGTCTCGCTCGCGAGGATCCTGCCGAGCCCGTCCATCTCCACACCTCTGTTTCTTCGTTCTGCGATGGTGTCTCGAAGTATGCCGGTAGGGGCGGACATTCGACCGTGATTCGCGACTTTCTTCCCGGTGCATCTCCCCAGTTCGGTGGCGCTACTGCCGCAACTGCCATCACGGCGCCCTCCCGTCCAGCTCGGCGAGGACGACGCCGAGCTGATACGTCTCGTCGTCAGCGCACCGCGGTTCGAGCGCATGCGCCCTCTGGATCAGCTCTAATTGTTGCGGGTCATGACGTTGTAGTCACGGGGTCGGGATGAAGGAACGGGTCCCTGACCGGCACGATGGGTGGTGCTGAAGCCGTCCATCTGCTGGAAGAGACCCGTTCCATGACCCACCGTAATTCGCCGCTGACTCCTGCAGGAAGACTCCGCCTGGTCCAACGTGTCGAAGATGATGGCCGACCCATCGCCCACGTCGCCGCCGAAGCTGGCATCGCCCGCTCGACTCTGACGAAGTGGATCCACCGCTACCGCGACGACGGTGCCGAAGCCTTGGAAGACCGCGCCAGCGCCCCAGCGCGGCGACCCTCGCGACTGCCGATCGAGGTCCTCGAGCTCATCGACACCTGGGGGCGAGACCGCAAATAGTCGGCCCGTCGCATCACCCTCGAGCTCGCCTCTCGCGGTCACCACTACTGCGTCCGGACCATCGGGCGCTGGCTGCAGCGGCTGGGGATCTCTCGCCGCCGTGACCTCGACCCGACCGGGGAGAACAATCGCGAGCCGGGAAAGATCATCGCCCGCTTCCCTGGCCACATGCTCCACCTGGACGTGAAGAAGGTCGGACAGATCCCCGCCGGTGGCGGCTGGCGACTCCACGGCCGTGGCAGCAAACGGGCGCGTCAGAAGCGCGTGGGCTACACCTACCTGCACTCCGCGATCGACGGCTACTCCCGCCTCGCCTACACCGAGGCTCTGGAGAACGAGACCGCAGCAACCACCATCGCCTTCTTCAGCCGGGCGAGGGCGTTCTTCGCTGCGCACGGCATCACCCGTCTGGTCCGGGTGGTCACAGACAACGGCTCCAACTACCGCGCGAAGACCTTCGTCCGCACCATGACCGCGCATGCGTCGCGGCATCAGCGGACCCGGCCCTACACGCCCAGGCACAACGGGAAAGTCGAGCGTTACCAGCGGATCCTCTCTGAGGAATGCCTCTACGCCCACGCCTTCTATTCCGAGAACGAGTGGCGCGAAGCGATCAACGTCTGGGTCCACCATTACAACTATCATCGGCCGCACACCGCCTGCGCCGATCAGCCCCCGGCCACCCGAGTCCACGAACGTGTCGACAACGTCATGACCTCATACAGCTAGCACATCACTTCGCCCGCTTCAGCGGCTTCGCCGGCGAGGAACCGGTAGCCGAACTCGGGATCGTCACGGTGCGCGTCGAACAGCGCGTTC
>NZ_SNXV01000003.1:0-469209 GCF_004362645.1 Brachybacterium sp. AG952
CGGCTATGACTGCCTCGATGACCTCCGCTCGAAACGACGCAGGCAACATCAGCAACTCCCTCCTCAGGAGTCGCACTCACCCGTTGAGGCGGCCTCAGTGATACCGATCGAAACCTGCCACTCGATGTGCCGGCGTCCGGGCGGCGGCCGGGCCGGCGGGGGCAGGCCGGCCGACGGGACGGGGCTGGGCCTGTGGGGTCAGCGGGGGCCGCGGGCCCAGCCCTTGCCGCCGGTGAGGTCCAGGGGGTGCGGCAGCGGGTTGCCGTAGCGGTGGTTCGTCGCGCTGATCGCCTGCTCCTGCAGGAAGGTCAGCAGCTCGACGCGACCCGAGGCGAGCACGGGACCGGTGAACAGGGCGACCTCCACGCGCTGGGCGTGCGCGGCCCGCAGTGCGTCGTCGACCTCGCCGATCACGCGCACGCGGCGCTGGGCGAGCCTGCCGAGACGGGCGGCGAAGGTCGCCGCGTCCTCATGGACGACCGTGACGGGCACCGACGTCGACGTGCCGGCGGCGGTGGCAGCGGGCTTCGCCCTGCGCGAGGAGGCGGTGCCGGAGTCCTCGGAGTCGGAGCCCCCGTCACCGGAGCCCTCGGCACCGGGGCCCCCGTCAGCGGGGGCCGTGGCGCCGGCGCCCGCGGCCTGCGCGGTCGGGAGCAGCGCCTCGTCGGCGACCGAGACCTCGACCTCGGCGCCGGCGATGCGGGCGGCGTGCAGCACCCGCTCGAGCTCCACCGGCGTCGTCCCGTCGGCCGCGCGCACCATGACCGGAAGCGGCAGGTGGCGCAGCAGGTTGATCTCGCCGTGGACCTCCTGCTCGTCGCGCGGGGCGAAGAACCCGTCGATCTCCTCGCGGTCGGAGGCGCGCGCCGCCTCGAGCCAGGCCTGCGGGTCCTCGGCGCGGGAGGGCACGGAGGCGGAGTCGGCGAGGTCCTGCAGGTGCAGCAGGTAGTGCGGGCCGCCCGCCTTCGCGGTCTGTCCGATCGCGGAGCGCTTCCAGCCGCCGAAGGGCTGTCGCTGCACGATCGCGCCGGTGATGCCCCGGTTGACGTAGAGGTTCCCGGCCTCGACGTGCTCGGTCCACCAGGCGATCTCGGAGGGCTCGAGGGAGTGCAGCCCCGCGGTGAGCCCGTAATCGGTGCCGTTCTGCATCCGCACGGCGTCCTCGAGGGTGTCGGCGTGCATGATGCCGAGGACCGGCCCGAAGTACTCGGTGCGGTGGAAGGCGGAGCCCTCGCGCACGCCGATCCGCACGCCCGGCGTCCACAGCCGTCCCTCCTCGTCGAGCCGGCGCGGCTCGGCGAGCCAGGTCTCGCCCTCCCCGAGCTCGGTGAGGCCCGCGGCGAGCTTATCGCCGGGCGGCTCGATGATCGGCCCCATCCGCACCGTCGGGTCGACGGGCTCGCCGACCTCGAGGGACAGCACCGCGTCGGCGAGCTGCGCGTTGAAGCGGCGGGAGCGGGAGACGGAGCCGACGGTGATCACGAGGCTCGCCGCGGAGCACTTCTGCCCGGCATGGCCGAAGGCCGACAGCGCCACGTCCCGGGCGGCGAGGTCGAGATCCGCCTGCGGGGTCACGACGATCGCGTTCTTGCCGCTGGTCTCGGCGAGGATCCGCAGATCGGGGCGCCAGGACGCGAACAGGGCGGCGGTGTCGTAGGCGCCGGTGAGGATCAGCTGGTCGAGCCGGGGATGGGCGATGAGGGAGCGACCCACCTCGTCCTCGGGCACGTCCACGAGCGTGAACACGCCCTCCGGCACCCCGGCCTCGAGGAAGAGACGTCCCAGCAGTGCGCCGCAGCGTCGCGCCTGCGGGGCCGGCTTCATGATCACGGCGCTGCCGGTCACCAGCGCGGCGAGGGCCCCGCCGGTCGGGATCGCGACGGGGAAGTTCCACGGCGGGGTGACCAGCGTCAGGGTGCGCGGGGTCAGCGCGAGGTCGCGGCGCGCGGCGAGGCGCTCGGCCTGCTCGGCGTAGAAGAGCGCGAAGTCGATCGCCTCGCTGACCTCGGGATCGCCCTGCTCGAAGGTCTTCCCGGTCTCGGAGGCCATCACCTCCAGCAGGTCGGCGCGGTGCGCGGCCAGGGTGCCGGCGACTCGGCGGAGCACCAGGGCACGCTTCTCGACCGGCATCGCGGCCCAGGCCGGCTGCGCCGCGAGCGCCGCCTGCACCGTGGTCTCGACCTCGTCCGTGGTGGTCAGACGCGCGGCACGGGACTCCTCGACGCCGAGCTCCGAGCCGCGGATGCGATGGGTGATGCCGGCTGCCCACTCCTGGTTCGCGGCTGTGGACAGATCGGTGTCCGGGGTGCCGTGGAAGGCGCCGGGCACCGCGGGCAGCGCGAGGCTGCCCAGCTCGAGCCGCGCTCCGGTCTCCGCCGCACGGTCCTGGACCCGGTGCGTGTCCGGGGCGTCCTCGCTCCGGGCGAGGTCGAGGGCACGGGTGAAACGGTCCTGCTCGCGGGCGAACAGCTCCTCGGAGGAGTCGAGGTCGAAGGCCGCGGAGAGGAAGTTCTCCGAGGAGGCGTTCTCCTCCAGACGACGCACCAGGTAGGAGACCGCCACGTCGAAGTGGCGGGGGTGGACGATCGGGACGTACAGGCGCATCGTCCCGGTCGCCTCCCGCACCACGGCCTGCTGCCCCGGGGCCATGCCCGCGAGCATCTCGAACTCGACGCCGTGCCCGGGACCGGTGGGGATCCCGCGCTCGGCCATGAGCAGGTGGGCGAAGGCGACGTCGAAGAGGTTGTGACCGGCGACGCCGAGGTGCACCGCCTCGAGCCGGCCCGGGTCCATCGCCTCGAGCAGCATCCGCTTGTACTGCGCGTCGGTCTCCAGCTTCGAGGGCAGCGGGGCCTGCGGCCAGCCGTGCACCGAGGCGTCGACCTTCTCCATCGCGAGGTTCGCCCCCTTGACCAGCCGCACCTTGACCGGCGCGCCGCCGTCCGCGACCCGGCGCTCGGCGAAGCGGCGCACCCGCGCCATCGCCCTCGGCGCATCGGGGAGATAGGCCTGCAGCACGATCCCGGCGTGGAGCTGGGCGAGCTCGGGACGGTCCAGGAGCGTCTCGAACACCTCCAGGGTCAGCTCGAGGTCCCGGTACTCCTCCATGTCGAGGTTCAGGAACGTGGGGGAGTCGGTGCGGGCGGCGTCGAGATAGATCGGCAGCAGCGTCTCGACCACGTGGTCGACGGTCTCGGCCGCGCCCCACAGCGGCAGGTGCTCCACGATCGAGGACACCTTGATCGAGACGTAGTCGACGTCGGGCCGGGAGACGATCTCGTGCACGCCCGCGAGGCGCCTCGCCGCCTCCTGCGCGCCGAGCACGGCCTCGCCGAGCAGGTTGATGTTCAGCGTCGTCCCGTCGGCCGTGAGCCGGGAGAGGGAGGCGGTCAGCGGCCCGGGGCGGGCGTCGAGGATCAGATGGGAGACCATCCTGCGCATGGCGGCGCGGGCGGTGGGCACCACGACCGAGGGCGCCAGGCGCGAGGCGGCGCCGCCGAGGCCGACGACGCGGCGCAGCGGGGCGGGGAGGAAGGCCGGCGGGTCCTGGGCGAGGCGACGCAGCTCGACCGCCGCGGCGCGGGGGTCCTCGGGGCGGATCACCCGGTCCACGAAGGCCAGGGTGAAGTCGAGCCCCTTCGGATCGCGCAGCAGGTCGGAGAGGAGTCCGGCGGCGGCCGGGACCTCGCGTCCGGCGGCGTCCTGCACCCAGGTGCGCACCTGGGCGGCGACGTCCTCGGCGGTGAGGGCGGTCGTGCGCAGGGCGTCGCGGTCGGAGGGCTGGGGCACGGGGGACAACGCGGGTCTTCTCCTCGATCACGGATCTCGCCGGACCCTCGGGGGCGACGGCGCGGGCACCATCGCCCGTCACCCCGATCGTAGGTCCTCGGCGGGCCCGCGGCGGGCCCGCGCGGCGCGCAGGCGTGGAGATCCTGTGACCGGATCGGGACGGTTCCGGGACGACTCCGCGCGGACCGTCCGGTCAGCATCCGCCTCCGAGCGCCCCGGCGACTGTGACACGATGCGGGAGCACACCGCACCACACACCACCCGGACGCCACTGGAGGCATCGATGAAGAAGTTCATTTTCCTGGCCGGTCTCGGCATCGGCTTCGTGATCGGGTCCCGTGCGGGCCGCGGCCCCTACGAGTCCCTCGAGCGCACTGCCCGCCAGGTCGCCGACGATCCCGAGGTCCAGCGCCGCGCGACGCAGGCCAAGGACACCGCGACCCGCGTCGCGCAGGACACCGCCGGGACCGTCAAGGACAAGGCCCCCGAGGTCGCCTCCGCCGCCCAGGGAGCGGTGGTCGGCGCGGCCGGCGCCGCGAAGGAGCGCCTCTCGAACAGCTCCGACGCGACCCTCGACGAGGACGCGGCGAAGGTCGCGGACGCCTCCGCCGACACGGACCTCGCAGCCGGCAGCGCGGCCGCCGGCGGCGACGCCGAGGTGGGCGAGGACAAGCCCCTCAGCTCCTGAGCGCGCCCCGGGTCCGACGGGACCGCCCCGACGCGCAGCGGCGCGCCGGCCTCACCCCAGCACGGTGATGCCGGCGCGCCGCTGCTCGTCCATGAAGCAGTTCCCGCACAGCGACATATAGGTGACGACGCCGTGGTCACCGTCGTCGATCGCGACCTGGTCGCCCTCGAACACGAACCGCTCGCCGATGCGCCGGCAGTTGAACTCGGCCTGCGCGCCGCAGCGGCACATCGTCGGCAGCTTCTCGACGTTGTCCGCGAGCTCGAACAGCCGCTGCGCCCCGGGGAAGGTCGTGGTGCGGAAGTCGGTGCGCAGCCCGTAGCAGATCACCGAGATCGCGTCCTGTTTCGCGATGCGGAAGAGCTGGTCGATCTGCAGTGGCTCGAGGAACTGGGACTCGTCCACGAGGACGCAGTGCAGCGGCCGCAGGCCCCGTTCGTCGGCGGCCCGGGAGACCCGCTCCCGCAGGTCCTCGCCCGGATGGGCGAGCACGTCCACGCGCCGGCTCGCCCCGCCGCGGGCCACCACCCGGTCCTCGCCCTTGGTGTCCAGGGCGGGCTTGACCGTCAGGGTCGCCAGCCCTCGTTCGTCGTAGTTGTAGGCGGTCTTGATCAGGGTGTCGGACTTCCCGGAGTTCATCGCTCCGTACTTGAAGTGCAGCTTGGCCATGGGTGGGGTGCTCCGGGGTCGCGGTGGGTCGGGGAAGGGGGCGCAGGGTCAGGCGCGGAGGGGCGGGATGCGCGGGCTCAGAACGCGTCGAGCACGCTCGGCCGGGGGCCGGCCAGCAGCGCGTCGAGCAGCGCCTCGGCGGGCGCGTCGGCCTCGGCGCGTAGTCCCGTCCGACGGGCGTCGGCGAGGGAGCGGCCGCCGGCGAGCAGCAGCGAGGCCGCGTGGACGTCGAGCAGGACCGCTCCCGCGGTCGCCTCGGGTGAATGGGCGGCCGATGGCCCGGCCGACGACTCCGCCGATGCCGCCCCGCGCTCCGGGACCGGGACGGCGCGGACGCGCCCGTCGGCCACGTGCACGTCGAAGAGTCCCGCGGCACGGCAGGTGCCTGCGGCGACCGTGTCGTCCGTGATCTCGAGCCGCAGCGCGCCGGAGAGCCCGGCCGGTGCCTGCCGCGCCTCGAGCAGGGCCGCGGTGTCGACCACCCTCATCATCACGATCGGCACCGGCCCGCCGGCGGGCCGGGCGCCGCCTCCGGGCAGCACGTCCAGCACGGGATCCTCCGTCCGCACGCGCAGCCGCACCGACTCGGTCACCGTCGACCAGGAGCCGATTACGCGCAGCAGGGCGCGGAGGTCCTCCCGGTCCCGCCCCAGCACCTCGTGGACCTCGAGACCGGGACCCTCGCCCCTGCGCCGGGTCCAGGAGGCGTAGCCGCGATCCAGGCCGTCCGCGCCGACGAGCAGCACGGCCTCCCAGCCGTGGCCAGGGAGCCCGTCCGGGAACAGCGGCCCCTGGCGACGCAGCATGGCGTTGTCCCCGGCCGTGAGCTCCTCGTACAGGGCGCGCACGCGCGGCATGCTCGCAGCGGTGACCGGGACGGTGCGCCGGCCGGGCACGGACCGCAGGCGCTGCAGGTCCACCAGCGGCACCTCGAGCGTCTCGACGCGCGCGACCACCTGATAGCCGTGGCGGCGGTAGATCTCGGGGTTCGAGGGATAGAGCATCGAGACCGGCAGGGACTCCTCGTCGCAGCGGGCGAGCACCGCAGCGAGCAGCTCGGCGAACAGCCCGTCGCCGCGATGCGCGGGATGGACCGCGAGCCCGGCGATGCCGCCGCAGCGCACCCGGCCGCCGCCGAGGGAGATCTCGTCGTGCCGGATCCGCGCGGCCGCGGCGAGCACCCCCTCGGCTCCGCCGGGCAGCGCCGCCGAGTCGATCCCGAGCGCGGTCTGACCGGGGGAGAGGGGCGCGGAGGCGGCGGGGTCATCGGGATCGACGGACCCGCCGAAGGCGCTGGAGGTGAGCAGCCTGTAGGCGAGGGCGTCCGTCGGGGTGAGTACTCGGACCGGCATGCGGACGAGTCTAGGGGCGCGCGACGGTGCATACTTGCCTCGCGAGACAGCCCAGGAGGTGCCGTGAGTCCACGCCGCGACAGCGAGTCGGAGAACCCGTCCACGAACGGGGGCCGCAAGCCGTTCACCCGCCCCAACAGCGCGCAGCGCGGGGCGCGCGAGGCGCTGTCCCGTCGTCTGTCCGCCGGGGATCCGCGCAGCGAGCAGTCGCCGCGCCGCCGCATCCCCGTGGGCCTGTCCACCTCCTCCGTGTTCCCCTCGGGGGTGGAGGAGGCGTTCCGCCTCGCCGCCGAGATCGGCTACGACGGCATGGAGGTGATGGTCTCCTATCCGCGCGACAGCCAGGACCCGGACCTGCTGGCGGAGTACTCCCGCCGCTACGGCCTGCCGATCCTCTCCCTCCACGCCCCGACGCTGTTCTTCCTGCAGGGGCTGTGGGGTCGTGACGCCTGGGTGAAGATCGAGCGCACGATCGAGATCGCGAAGGCGCTGGACGTCCCGACGATCGTCGCCCATCCGCCGTTCCGGTGGCAGGGCAAGTACGCGCGCGGCTTCGTCGAGGGCGTCGCCCGCCTCGAGGACGAGCACGGCATCGCGATCGCGGTCGAGAACATGTACCCCTGGCGGCTCGGGGTGCGCGAGGTGCTGAACTACCTCCCCGACCACGACCCGACCGACGAGGACTACGCCCATGTCACCGTCGACCTCTCCCACGCCGCGACCGCCGGGGACGACGCGCTGGAGATGATCGAGCGGCTCGGCGACAGGCTCACCCACCTCCACCTCGCCGACGGGTCCGGCAACACGACCAAGGACGAGCACCTGCCGCCCGGCGAGGGCAACCAGCCCTGTGCGGAGGTGCTGCGGCGCCTCGCCAACCGCGGCTGGGAAGGCTCGGTGCTGCTGGAGGTCACCACCAGCCGCGACCCCGTCGCGCGCGAGCGCACGCTGCGTCAGTCCCTCGCCTTCGCCCGCCACCACCTCGGTCACCACCTCGAGGACGGGGACGTGGGATCCGCCACCCCCTGAGGGACTCCCCAGGCTCCGGTGGGAGGATGGCAGAGGCATGTGCCGGGCTCCGCGCGGCCGCCATGCATCGACGACAAGCACACGAACTGATCGAACGACGAGGTAGCGCAGGCAGATGGGGAACGGCAACACAGGGATCGTCCACTCGAACACGAGCCTGCTGGCGGTCGAGGGGACTCTGCCGCAGGTGACGGTGACCTCGGACGAGATCGACGAGATGCTGGCCCCGGCCCGCAAGCGGCTGCGCCTGCCCAAGGGCGTGCTGCAGCGCGTCGCCGGCGTCTACGAGCGCAAGTGGTGGCGCGACCGCGAGAACGGCTGGAAGCAGGGCGTCGTGCTCGCCGCCGAGCGCGCGATGGCCAAGGCCGGGATCATGCGCGACCAGGTGGGCCTGCTGATCAACGCCTCCGTCTCCCGCCGTCACCTCGAGCCCGCGGTCTCCACGGGCATCCATCACTCGCTCGGCCTGCCGGCGGCCTGCATGAACTTCGACATCACCAACGCCTGCCTCGGCTTCGTCAACGCCATGACCATGGCCGCCGGCATGATCGACTCCGGCCAGGTGAAGTATGCGCTGATCGTCGGCGCGGAGGACGTCGAGGACGTCCAGCGCGGCACGATCGAGCGCCTGAACACCAAGGGCTCGACCCGCGCCGATTTCAACAACCAGTTCGCCTCGCTCACCCTCGGCTCCGGCGCCGCGGCCGCCGTGCTGGGCCCGGCCGACGAGCACCCCGAGGGTCACCGGCTGAAGGTCACCCAGGCGCGCTCGGGCACCGAGCACCACGAGCTGTGCGTGGCGAACATGGAGGACATGCGGACGGACTCCAACGGCCTGCTCGAGAACGGCATCAACCTGATCGTGGACACCTGGAAGGCCGCCAACGCCTCCGGGCTCGACTTCAAGGGCGTCGACTACGTCATCCCGCACCAGGTCTCGATGGTCTACACCCGCAACTTCTCGAAGATCACCGGGGTGGGGATGGAGCGCATCCCCGTCACCTTCCCGGACTGGGGGAACATCGCCGCGGAGGCGGTCCCGATGACCCTCGCGCACATCCAGGACGACATCGAACGCGGCCAGCGGGTGCTGCTGATGGGCGTCGGCTCCGGACTGAACACGGCGATGATGGAGGTCCAGTGGTGAAGAGCACCCCCGAGATCCCCGACGTGCCGGGCCTGGACCCGGTGCTGCACCGCACCGAGCAGGTCCGCGACCACACCGGCGAGCTGCGCCGGTGGCATCTGTTGGACTCCGGCCCCTGGCTCGCCGAGCGCGGCATCACCCCGCACGGCACCCTGCTGGCCGTCCACGGCAACCCCACCTGGTCCTTCCTGTTCCGCTCCCTGGTGCGCGAGGACATCCCCTGGCGGCTCATCGCCGTGGACCAGCTCGAGATGGGGTATTCCGAGCGCACCGGCGTGACCCGCCGCTACCAGGACCGCATCACCGACCTCTCCCTGCTGACCGACGCGCTGTCGCTGCACGGGCCGGTCGTCACCGTCGGCCACGACTGGGGCGGGCTGATCTCGACCGGCTGGGCGCTGGACAACCGCCACGACGTGGTCGGCATGATCCTCACCAACACCGGCGTGCACCAGCGGATCGAGGAGGCGCTGCCGAAGGCGCTGCAGCTCGCGACCACCCCCGGCTTCCGCACCGCCTCGACCTCGCTGACCGACGCCTTCCTGCGCACCACCCTGTCGCTGTCGAAGCCGTCGCTGCCCACGGAGATCCAGGACGCCTATCTCGCGCCCTACCGCTCCCGCTCGCGCCGCCGCGGCATCGACCAGTTCGTCGCCGACATCCCCGCCGCCGCGGACCACCCCTCCCGCGCCACCCTCGACCGTGTCGCCGAGGGGCTCACCCACCTCCAGGTCCCCACGCTCTTCGCCTGGGGCCCGCGCGACATCACCTTCTCGGACCGCTTCCTGCGCGATCTGATCCAGCGCGTCCCGCACGCGGACGTGCACCGCTTCGAGGGCGCCTCCCACCTGGTGTGGGAGGACGCGGACGTCGCCGGGCTCGTCGCCCAGTGGCTCGAGGCGACCTTCTCCGCCGCAGGCACGCCCCGCACCGAGGCCCCGGCCCGGCGCCCCGTCTCCTCCTACGCCGCCGAGCAGGTGCCCGCCGCCCCGATCGGCGAGCCGGTCGCGCGCCTGGCCGCGGACCCGGTGCACGCCCATCGGCCGGCCGTGGTCGAGCTAGGCGCCGAGGAGGACGGCGGCACGCGGGAGATCTCCTGGTCGCTGCTGCACCGCCGCGTCGAGGACATCGCCGCGGGCCTGCTCGGCCACGGGGTCCGCCCCGGCGACCGGGTCAGCCTGCTGATCACCCCCGGCGCCGACCTCACCGGCGTGCTCTACGCCTGCTTCCGGATCGGTGCGGTGGCCGTGGTCGCCGACGCGGGCCTCGGCACCCAGGGCCTGACCCGCGCCGTGATCGGCTCCCACATCGACTGGCTGATCGGCATCCCGAAGGCTCTCGTCGGCGCCCGCGCGATGGGCTGGCCCGGCCGACGGATCAGCGTCGAGCAGCTGCCCACCGTGGACCGCGCCGCCCTCGGCGTCGAGACGTCGATCGCGGAGCTCGCCCGCTCCGGCGCCCTCCAGCGCGAGCTCGGCGCCCCGCTGGACGTGGCCCACCCGGACCCCGACTCCGACGCGGCGGTGCTGTTCACCTCCGGCTCGACCGGCCCCGCCAAGGGCGCGGTCATGACGCATCGCCAGCTCAGCGCCATGTTCGCCGCCGTCGGCGACACCCTCGACCTCGCTCCCGAGCGGGGTCTGGTCGCCGGCTTCGCGACCTTCGCGCTGCTGGGCCCCGCCCTCGGCGCTCCGACGGTGGTGCCGGACATGGACATCACCCGTCCCGGAGAGCTCACCGCCCCGGCGCTGGCCGCCGCGATCGGCGCGCTCGGCCGCCCCGCCGTGTTCACCGCCCCCGCCGCGCTGCGGAACATCCTGGACACCGCGGGAGAGCTCGACGAGGCCGGTCGCGCCGCGATGGCCGGCGCCGCGAGCTTCTTCTCCGCCGGCGCCCCGATCCCCTCGCACCTGCTGCAGGGGCTGGCGGAGATCATGCCGGAGGCGAAGGCGCTGACCCCCTACGGCATGACCGAGTGCCTGGCCGTCGCCGCGATCGACCTCGAGGGCATCGAAGCGGCGGGCCCCGGCTCCGGCGTCTGCGTCGGCACCCCCGTCCCGCGCGTGCAGATCGCGGTCGCGGTGATGGACGAGGAGGGCCGCACGACCGGCGAGATCACCGAGGAGGCCGGCGTGACCGGCGAGATCCTCGTGCGCGCCCCGCACGTGCGCGACCGCTACCTCATGCTCTGGGGCACCACGCACACCTCCATGCGCTTCGAGGGCTGGCATGCCACCGGCGACGTCGGCCACCTCGACACGGCCGGACGGCTGTGGGTCGAGGGCCGTGCCGCGCACGTCCTGGCCACGGCCGACGGGCTGTTCACCCCCGTCCAGGTCGAGGAGGCCGCCGAGGCGGTGCCGACCGTGCGCCGTGCCGGCGCGGCCGTCGTCGGCCCCCGCGGCACCCAGCAGGTCGTCGTGATCCTCGAGACCGAGGACGGCCACCGGCCCGGGAAGGCGGCGCGCCCGAAGCCCGCCGCCCCCTCCCTCTCCGAGGCCGTGCGCCGTGCCGTGCGCGAGCGCGCCGGCGTCGAGGTCGTGGCCGTGTTCGAGACCCGGGCGCTGCCCACCGACATCCGCCACAACTCGAAGATCGACCGCGCGGCGCTGTCGCGCTGGTCCGAGCAGACCCTGCGGGGCGAGCGGGCGGAGGCTCTGTGAGCGCCCCGACCGTTCTGGTCACCGGCGCCTCGGGCATGCTCGGCGGCGCGGTCGCGACCGCCCTGCGCGACCGCGGCGCCACGGTCCGCGCCTTCCAGCGCCGTCCCGCCGGGATCGACGGCGTCGAGGACGTCTGCGGCTCCCTGACCGAGGCCGACGAGGTGCGCCGCGCCGTGCAGGGCGCGGACGCGGTCGTCCACCTCGCGGCGAAGGTGTCGATCTCCGGTCCCGAGAGCGAGTACCGGGCGATCAACATCGGCGGCACCGAGAACGTGCTCGACGCGCTGCGCGCGAACGGCGGCGGCACCCTCGTGAACGTCTCCACCCCGTCGGCCGCGCACCTGGGCCGCGCGATCGTGGGCCTGGACGCGACCCCCGCCGATCCGGAACGGGCCCGCGGCCCCTACGCCCGCACCAAGGCGGCCGCCGAGCTGCTCGCGATGGACGCCGACGGGGACGACGGGATCTCCGTGACCTCGATCCGCCCCCACATCGTGTGGGGGCCGGGGGACACCCAGCTCGTCGGGCGGATCGTCGACCGCGCCGCGAGCGGCCGCCTGCCGCTGCTGGACGAGGGCATGGCCCTGATCGACACCACCTACGTCACCAACGCCGCCGACGCGATCGTCGCCGCGCACGACCGGATCGCGGACGTGCACGGGCAGAGCTTCGTGATCTCCAACGGCGAGCCGCGGACCGTCCGCGACGTCTTCGCCGGCTGGTGCGAGGCCGCGGGCGTGCCCGCCCCGACCCTGCGCGTCCCCGGCAGCGTGGCCCGCCTCGCCGGGCGGCTCATCGAGCGGGTGTGGGAGAAGCGCCCGGGCCACGACGAGCCGCCGATGACCGAGTTCCTCGCCGAGCAGATGTCCACCGCGCACTGGTTCGACCAGCGCCGCACGCGCGAGATGCTGCAGTGGACGCCGCGTGTGAGCATGGACGAGGGCAACGCCCGCCTCGCGGAGTGGTTCCGCGAGCATCCCGTCGTCTGAATCCTCCAGCCCGTCACATCGCACGGAAGCCGAGCCCATGAGCGAGAAGAACACCGACACGTCCGCCATCGGGGCGGCCTCCACGCCGGAGCCTGCCCCTGCCGACGACGCCGCGCTGCGCGCCGAGATCGACGCCGAGCTCGCGGCCGAACGGGCCTCCCGCCCGCGGGCGAGCAGCCGCCTGGCCGGCCTGGTGCTGCTGCTGGGCGGGATCATCGGCTGGATCGCCTCCCTCGAGCTGCAGGTCGGCAAGGAGTTCCTGCTCGCGAACCCCGGGGCGAGCCTCGGCTGCGACGTGAACCCCTTCATCTCCTGCGGCAACGTGATGATGACCTGGCAGTCCTCGGCGCTGGGCATCCCGAACATGGCGATCGGACTCGCCGGATTCGCGATCATGGCCGCGGCCGGTGCGCTGATGGTCTCCGGCACGCAGCTGCCCACCTGGTTCCGCTGGGCGAGGCTCGGCGGGATGACGTTCGCCTTCGGCTACATCCACTTCCTCGCGATCTCCGCGATCTTCGTGATCCGTGCGCTGTGCCCCTGGTGCATGGTGATCTGGACCGTCACCGCGCCGATGTTCTTCGCGACCCTGGCCCGCACGATCGAGCACGGCGATCTGAAGCCGCCCGCCCCGCTCGCAGGACTGCTGCGCCGCTGGGTGCTGCTGACCGTGCTGTGGTATCTGCTGGTCGTCGTCGTGATCGCCGCCGCGTTCTGGCGGCAGTGGCTGGTCGTGCTCGGCCTCGACTGATCCCGGACCGGGGGACCTGACCGTTCCTCCACAGCGCCCCGCCGTCCCCAGGGCGGCAGCGGGCTCCAACGGCGCCTGCCTCGCGCGCCTAGGTTCGCGGGCATGGGAGCACCACCTGGGACCGAGGAGCGCGGCACTGCGGCGCGGCATCGCCGCACCGGGCAGCCGCTGATCCGCCGACGCGACCACGCCGCCGAGCGGCCGCGACGCCGCCTGCCCTTCCCCGCCCCGCCGGCCTCCGCGCTGATCGGCATCGCGGTGCTGGTGCTGATCGGCGCCGGGGTCATCCACCTCTCCGGCACCGGCTCGGCGATCCCGCAGGAGGAGCCTGCCGGAGTGACGGTCGCGGAGGGCGAGGCGGCCGGCCCGGAGGGCGGCGCCGACGGCGCGGGGTCGGACGGGGCCGAGGGCGCCGACGATGACGGCGACCTCGAGGGAGGCGACGGGACGACCGGGGGCGGAGCCGAGTCCTCGGGGGACCCCGCCGCCCCCGCCTCCTCCGCCCCGACCGAGCTCGTCGTCCACGTCTCCGGCGCCGTCACCTCTCCCGGCGTGGTCCGCCTCCCGCCCGGCGCCCGGGTCGACGACGCGCTGCACGCCGCCGGCGGCGCGACCGGTGAGGCGGAGCTCGCCGCCGTGAACCTCGCCCGCCCCGTCGTCGACGGCGAGCAGATCCACGTGCCCGTCCCCGGGGAGGAGCCGCCGGCCGTCGCCGCCCCGGCGCCCGCCGCGGACGCTCCGCCCGCGGGCGACGCCGGTGCCGGTGACGGGGCGGCGGGCGGTGGGGGAGCGGACGGCGGACTGATCGACCTGAACACCGCGAGCGTCGCCGAGCTCGACGAGCTGCCCGGCGTCGGCCCCGCGATCGCGCAGCGCATCGTGGACCACCGCGAGCAGAACGGGCGCTTCGAGAGCGTCGACCAGCTCGAGGAGGTCTCCGGGATCGGCCCTGCGACCCTCGAGAAGATGCGCGACAGGGCGACGGTGTGAGCACGCCTCCCCGGAGCGAGGAGCGGACATGACCCGCGCGGACCTGCGCCTGCTGCCCGGCGCGACCTGCGTCTGGGCGCTCGCGGTGCTCGGAGTGACCGCAGGCGGCGCCGCTGCGATCGCCGCCGGGGCCGTGCTGGTCTCCCTCGCCCTGACCGCCCTGACCCTGCTCGGGCCCGCACGCGGCGCGCGCACCATCCTCGCCCACCTCGCACTGGTGCTCCTGGCCGGACTGCTCCTGGTCCCTGCGCTCCACCGCCACGACGGCACCGCCGAGGTGCTCGGCGAGGCCGCCGCCGACGGGCTCGTCGTCGAGCTCACCGTGATCGCGGGAGGCGACCCCGCACCGCCGAGCGGCGGCCCGGAATGGTCCCGCACCGGTCTGCAGATGATGGCCCGCACCGAGCCGGGTCCGGCACGGATCGGACGGACGCAGGAGCAGCTCACCGCCGCCGTGCCCGTGCTCGTGCGCGCCGACGGCGAGGCTGCGGAGGGACTCGCCCGGATCCGCGACGGGGAGCCCGTCCATGCGCGGGGGCGGGTCTCGGGCGATGCCTCGCTGCTGGTCCTGCGCGCCACGGAGGTCGGTCCCGCGCAGGAGGCG
Organism: Brachybacterium sp. AG952; assembly: GCF_004362645.1. Taxonomy (NCBI): domain Bacteria; kingdom Bacillati; phylum Actinomycetota; class Actinomycetes; order Micrococcales; family Dermabacteraceae; genus Brachybacterium; species Brachybacterium sp. AG952. The sequence goes on from NZ_SNXV01000003.1 coordinate 14,672, forward strand.
TCGGGCGGTGTCGGGCCGGGCCAGGAGACCCGGCACCGCCTGCGGCAGATCGCCCGCGACGCCACCGCTCATCTCCCTCCGGACGAGGCCGCGCTCGTTCGCGGGATGACCACCGGGGACACCAGCGGCATGGGGGAGCAGACCGAGGAGATCATGCGCCGCGCCGGGATCTCGCATCTGGTGGCCGTCAGCGGAGCGAACATCGCCCTCGTCCTCGCCGCCGTGCTGGGCCCGCTGCTGCTCGCCGGTGTGCGCCGCCGTCCCCGCCTGCTGATCGCGGCCGGCGTGGTCGCGGGGTACGTGTGGCTGGTCGGCGACGAGCCGAGCGTGCAGCGCGCCGCGACCATGGCCGCACCACTGCTGGCCGCACGGTTCGCCGGCGTGCGCGCCTCCCCGGTCGCCGCGCTCGCCCTCACCGTCGCGCTGTGGTCCGTGCTCGACCCCGTCACCGCCGCCTCGATCGGCTTCCTACTCTCCGCCCTCGCGACCGCGGCGATCCTGCTCGCGGCACCGCCGCTCGCCCGCGCGCTCGAGCAGATGAGCGGCGGACGGCTCGGCCGGACGGCTGCGCTCGTGCTCGCCGTGCCGCTCGTCGCCCAGGCCGCCTGCACGCCTGTGCTGATCCTGCTGACCCCCGAGGTCTCCGTCTGGGCCGTGCCCGTGAACATGCTCGTCGGGCCGCTCGTCGGCCCCTCGACCGTGCTGGGCCTCGTCGCGCTGGTGCTCGGGGTGCTCTGGCCCGGCGGGGCCGCGGTGCTGTACGGGATCGCCGCAGGAGGGGCCCATCTGGTGCTCCTCATCGCCCGCACCGCCGACGACCTGCCCGGCTCCCGCATCGCCGTGCCCGACGGGACCACGGGCGTGCTCGGCGCGATCGCCGTGCTCCTCCTCGCGGGCCTCGCCGTCGCGGGGAGGCGCCGTCCCGCCGTCCGCTGGGCCACCGCAGTGGTTCTCGTCATCGCGCTCGCCCCCGGCATCGGGCGGATGCTGCCGGTGCGCAGCACCCCCGGCTGGAGCCTCGCCCTGTGCGCGGTCGGCCAGGGCGATGCGCTGCTGCTGCGCCCCGCCGGCGCGGCCCGGGACGGGCCGACGGTCCTGGTGGACACCGGCCCCGACCCGGCAGCGCTGAGCGCCTGCCTCGACCTGCTGCAGGTGCAGGATATCGACCTGCTGGTGCTCACCCACCCGCACGCCGACCACACCGGCGGGAGGGACGCCCTGACCGGGGCGCGCACCCCGGCGCAGCAATGGGTCTGCCCGCTGCCGGCCGCCGCGGCCGACATCGTCCCGGGAGTGCCCGTCGAGGTCGCGACCACCGGCACCGGCTGGGAGCAGGACGGACTCGCCCTGACGGTGCTGTGGCCCGACTCGGCCGAGGCCGCCGAACGGGCCAGCGCCGCCGAGCGGGGATCCGGGGAGGGGGACGCCGCGAACGACTGCTCGATCGCGCTCGAGGCGCGCTGGGCCGACGGGACGCGCCTGGTCACCCTCGGCGACCTCGAACCCGCCGCGCAGGAGCAGCTCGCCGCGACCGAGCCGGGCCCGGCGGACATAGTCAAGGTCGCCCACCACGGCTCCCGCTTCCAGCACGCTCCGCTCTACGAGCAGCTCGACCCCGACCTGGCGCTGGTCCCGGTGGGGCGGGAGAACACCTTCGGTCATCCCACCGACGAGCTGCTGGACCTCGTCCGCGGCACCGGTGCCCAGGTGCTGCGCACCGACGTCCACGGCACCGTCGTGCTCCCCACGGGCGAGGACGCCGCGCCGCGGAGCGTCGCGCCAGCGCGGTAGCGGCACCGGGGCGTCGGCCCGGACCGCTAGGATCGTGCAGTCCCCTGAGCAGTGAGGAGCTCCCGTGAGCGATGTCGAGTGGCACAGCGTCGCCCTCGCACCGATCGTGCTCGTCCACGGCACGGAGGGCCTGATCGCCGACCGGGCCGTGCAGCGCCTGCGCGCACTGGCCAAGGAGGCCGACCCCTCCGTGGAGGTCCACGACCTCTCCGGCGAGGCCCTCGGCCCCGGCGCCCTGGCGCAGGTCGCGAGCCCCTCCCTGTTCGGCGAGCCGCGCCTCGTGGTCGTCCCCGAGCTGCAGTCCGCCCCGGACTCCCTCGTGCTCGAGCTGCTCGACTACGTGAAGACCCCCGAGCAGGACGTCACCCTCGTGCTCGTCCACCGCGGCGGCAACCGCGGCAAGAAGCTCCTGGACGCCCTGAAGAAGGCGGGAGTGCCGCGCGTGGACGCGAGCCCCGTCAAGCGCGCCGCCGACAAGCAGGCCTTCGTCGCCGCGGAGTTCGCCCGTGCCCGCCGTCGCATCCAGCCCGACGCGCTGGTCGCCCTCGTCGACGCCTTCGGCACCGACCTCGCCGAGCTCGCGGCGATCAGTCGCCAGCTGATCGAGGACACCACCCCCGACCCGGGCGAGCAGCCCGCCCAGGTGACCGTCGCCGAGGTGCACGCGCTGACCTCCGGCCGTGTGGAGTCCACCGCCTTCGCCGTCGCCGACGCCGCGATCGCGGGCAAGGAGCAGGACGCGCTGCAGCTGCTCCAGCAGGCTCAGCTCGCCGGCGCCGACCCCGTCCCGATCGTCGCCGCGATCGCCTCGAAGGTCCGCTCGCTGGCGAAGGTGTCCGCACCGAACGCGACCCCGCGCAGCCTCGGCATGCCCGACTGGATGCTGCGCAACCTCTCCCGGGAGGCGAAGAGCTGGAACGACCGCTCCCTGGCCCGGGCGATCGAGGCCGTGGCCCGCGCGGACCACGAGGTCAAGGGCGCCGGCCGCGACCCGCAGTGGTCGGTGCAGCGCATGGTGATGGAGATCTGCCGGGCGCGCCGCGCCCGCTGAGAGCGACTGCCGGGCCTCGCCGCCCGTCCCCGTCGGCCCCGCCGCTCGCGACCGTCGGCCCCGGCCTCCACGACCGATGCAGGCACCCGCTCCCGCAGCACTCGCCCCGGACATGAAGGAGCCCGGTGCGCATCGCTGCGCACCGGGCTCCTCATGCCCCGGAGGGGCGGGGTCCGTCAGGGACCGACGATCACTTGGCGACGCCGGCGACCAGCTTGGCGAGACCGGACTTGCGGTTCGCGGCCTGGTTCTTGTGGATGACGCCCTTGGAGACGGCCTTGTCGAGCTTGCGCGAAGCGGACTTCAGCGCCTCGGTCGCGACGTCGGCATCGCCGGTCGAGACAGCGGCCTTCACCTTGCGGGTGTAGGTCTTGAGCTCCGACTTGACGGCGCGGTTGCGCAGACGAGCCTTCTCGTTCGTCTTGTTGCGCTTGATCTGGGACTTGATGTTTGCCACGAAGACTCTTCTCCAGTGTTGCTGAGGTGGATCATCCCGGACTGCCGAGGAACGGAGCCGACGGGGACGGCGGTGGGGATTCGCCTGGAGACGTCGGTACCGGAGTCGCTGCCACGGGTACTCGCCCGGGTCGCACGAACCGCCCGTCCCCTGAGACACTTCGGGAGGACACCCCTGCGCACACCGAACGGTATGTCACACATACAAGGAGCGATCCTAACAGAGGACAGTCACCGGACCGGTGCTCATGTGCGCCGTGTCTCCCGATCCGCGATGCGCGCCCCACCTGCTCCTCGGCGCCCGCACAGGGCGCGCACCCGGAGGGCAGAGCCCGCGCGACCTCCGGCGGCGAGGCGGCCGCTCACAGCGCGACGGCGCGCACCGCCTCCGCGACCCGGTCGTAGCGCTCGCGGTCCAGCCGCCCACCCTCGCGTCGCACCGACCCCGGGGCCAGGCGCAGCAGGCGGTCCGCCCGGACCTCCGAGGGGCGGCCCTGCCGGTCCCAGTCCCCGGCGCCGATGTCCACCCAGGTGGCCCCGTGCTCATCGGTGCGGGTCGCGCCGGGCTCGGTGCGGTCGCGGGAGGTGAGCATCAGGGCCACCAGCACGGTCCCCGTCCCGTCGGCGCCGCCGGCGGAGGCGTCCTCCTCGGCGATCACGAGGACCGGACGGTCCTTGCCCTGGGAGAGGTCCTCCTCGTAGTGGACCCACGCCCACGCGACCTCGCCCGGATCGGGACGGTCGTCGCCCCGCGGGGCGTAGACCAGCTCGAGCGGCGCGCCGTGGCGGCGGTCGGCGAGCACGCCGTCCGCCGCCTGCCCGCGACCGTCGGGCTCGGGACGAGCACCGTCGTGCTGCCCGGAGCCCTGCCTGGACCCGCCGCGCTGCTCCTGCACGGAACGGATCGCGGCGCGCCCGAGGTCCCGTGCGCCGCGGCGCACCGAGGGATTGCGGGCGAGGGAGCGGGCGACGGAGCCGAGCCGGGAGAGCAGCGACATGGTTCTCGCTTCCTGGGCGGAGCGCCCACGAGGGGATGGAGGTCGGTGTGAGAATGGTAGGCATGTCAGACACCTCGCTGTTCCGCAGCGCCCGCACCGGAGCGGACGGTGACGAGATGTTCGCCGCCGACGGCACCCTGCACCCCACCTATCGGGCGCTGCATGACGCGCTGGCCGGGCTGGGACCGGAGGAGTTCCGCTCCCGCTCCGAGTCCCTCGCCCGCAGCTATCTCGACCAGGGCGTCACCTTCGACTACGCGGGGGAGGAGCGACCCTTCCCGATCGACGCGATCCCGCGGGTGATCGACGCCGACGAATGGGCCCGGGTCTCCTCCGGGGTCTCCCAGCGCGTCCGCGCCCTGGAGGCCTTCCTCGACGACCTCTACTGCGACCGCAGCGCCATCGCCGACGGCGTGATCCCCGAGGAGCTCGTCACCTCCTCGACCTACGTGGTCGACGCGGTGCGCGGCTACCGGCCGGCGAACGGGGTGCGCATCCACGTCTCCGGCATCGACCTGGTCCGCGACGGGGACGGCGGCTTCCGGGTGCTCGAGGACAACGTCCGCACCCCCAGCGGCGTCAGCTATGTGCTCTCGAACCGCCGCGCCATGGCCCAGGGCTTCCCCGAGCTGTTCGCGGACCGGCCCGTGCGCCGCGTCGGCGAGTACCCCGGCCGGCTGCTGGCCGCGCTGCAGGCCGCCGCCCCGGACACCGCCGGCGAGGAGGCGACCGTGGTGGTGCTGACCCCCGGCCGCTACAACAGCGCCTACTTCGAGCACTCGCTGGTCGCCCGCACGATGGGCGTCGACCTCGTGGAGGCCTCGGACCTCGTCGAGCGGGGCGATCGCATCTACATGCGCACCACCGCGGGACTGCGCCGCGTGGACGTCATCTACAAGCGCACCGACGACGACTTCCTCGACCCCGAGGTGTTCCGCCCCGACTCGATGCTGGGCGTGCCGGGCCTGGTCCGCTCCGTCCTCGCCGGCAACGTCGTGGTCGCCAACGCCATCGGCAACGGCATCGCCGACGACAAGCTGACCTACACCTACGTCCCGGACCTGATCCGCTACTACCTCTCCGAGGAGCCGATCCTCCCCAACGTCGACACCTGGCGGCTCGAGGAGCCCGACTCCCTCGTCGAGGTGCTCGACCGGCTCGAGGAGCTCGTGGTCAAGCCGGTGGACGGCTCCGGCGGCAAGGGCATCGTCATCGGCCCCACCGCCGCGCGCGAGGAGCTCGACGCGCTGCGGAAGCGGCTGCGCGCCGATCCGCGCGGCTGGATCGCCCAGCCCGTCGTCCAGCTCTCCACCATCCCCACCCTCGTGGAGGAGGGCCCGGAGCCCCGCCACGTGGACCTGCGCCCCTTCGCCCTGAACAGCGGCGACGACGTATGGGTGCTGCCCGGCGGGCTCACCCGCGTCGCCCTGCCGCGCGGGGAGATGATCGTGAACTCCTCCCGCGGCGGCGGCTCGAAGGACACCTGGGTGCTCGCCGCCGGCCGTCCCGGCGCCGCCGCCTCGGGTCTCGCCGACCAGGACGAGGAGGGGATCGAGGACCCGACCGACGACAAGCGCGACCAGTTCGACGACCCCCGCGAGGAGCACGGCGAGGAGCGGGAGGTCGAGCCGGACCCGGTCACCTCCGCCATCCCGATCATCGAGGCCGACGACGAGGAGGAGGACCGCCATGATGCTCAGTAGGATCGCCGACGCGATGTTCTGGATCGGCCGCTACGTGGAGCGGGCCGACCAGACCGCGCGCATCCTCGGCGTGTCGCTCCAGTCGATCACCGAGGACGCCTCCCTCGACCCCGTCGATTCCTGCGCGGGCGTGTACGGGATCTTCGGCGCCACCGACGTGCCGGCCGAGGACCTGACGGTGCAGCGGGTGCTGGAGCGCCTGGTCACCGACCGGGCGAACCCCTCCTCCGTCGCCGGCGCCCTCCAGGCCGCGCGGGAGAACGCCCGCGGCGTGCGCGAGGCGCTGTCCACGGAGGTGTGGGAGTCGCTGAACACCGCCACCCTCGGCATGCCGCGCGGCGTGCGGCCCTCCCGCATGCACGGCGCCTTCCAGTTCGCCAAGGACCGCTGCGCCATGGTCAACGGCCTGCTGGACGCGTCGATGACCCGTGACGAGGCATGGCTGTTCCTGCGCGTGGGCCAGCTGCTGGAGCGGGTCGACATGCTCGCCCGCAACCTCCAGGCCCACGACCTCTCCGACACCTCCGACGCGGCGACCGTGCTGCTGCTGCGCTCCTGCAGCGCGCACGAGGCGTACATCCGCTCCTATCGCGGCCGCGTGCGCGTCTCCGGCGCGATCGAGTTCCTGCTGCTGGACTCGATCTTCCCGCGCTCGGCCGCGTACTGCCTCAGCGAGATCGACGAGGCGCTCGAGACCCTCGCCAAGCTCCACGGCAACAGCTTCGACCGCCTCGGCACCGCCGAGCCGGGCCGCAGGATCGTCGGCCGCGCGCTCGCGAGCCTGCGCTTCCGCCAGCTCGAGGACATCACCGAGGACTTCGAGGACGAGATGGAGCAGCTCCAGCGCGTCACCGGCGCCGTCACGAGATCGCTGGGCACCACCTACTTCCACCCCGCCGCCTGAGCCCGCCGGGGAGCAGGGGTGAGCGCGGCGAGAGGGGAGAGGGGCCCGCTGGGGCTCGTGAGCCCGCTGCGCGGGGCGGCGCTGGTGCGCAACAGCCCGGCGGACCGCGTCCCGAGCCACGGGACGACGCTGGGCGCCTCGACGTGCGCGATCGACCTGGTGCCCCTCGACGACCGGGGCCGGACGGCGCCGTTCACGCCGATGTCGTTCCTGCTGCCCGAGCCGCCGGAGCACTTCGCCGGCTTCGGCCTGGAGGTGCTGGCCCCGGCCGACGGGACCGTCCGGCACGTCCACGACGGGGAAGCCGACCATCGCGCCCATCGCGGTCTGCCGTCGGTGCTCTACGCGCTCACGCAGCGGCGTCGACTGCGCCGGGGCTGGCAGGGACTCGCCGGGAACCACGTCGTCCTCGAGGTCGCCCGCGGCGGCCGGGCGGCGTTCGTGGTCCTGTGCCATCTGCAGCAGGGCAGCATCGCCGTGGGCATCGGACAGCGGGTCGCGGCGGGGGAGGTGCTCGCCCGGTGCGGGAACTCCGGCAACAGCATGGAGCCGCACGTGCACGTGCAGGCGATGGACGGCCGCGACCCCGGCACGGCCGCGGCGCTGCCCCTCACCTTCCCCGGTGGTGTGCCGCGGGCCGGGCGGCGCCTGGCGGGCGCGGGGGAGGCCGACGGGCGGTGATCGTCCCGGCCCGGTGCCCTCCTCCGGGACGGGCGCCCGGCCCGGTGATCCCGTCGGCCTCGCTGTGACGTCGGCCCGTCGGCCGCCCGCGGGACGCCGCGGCGCGTGCGGCACATGAGACCATGGACCGATGCCCGGCGCATGCGCGCCCGGCACACCATCGACGAGAGGACGAATGCCGGTGACCCCGAGGATCGCTGCCGATGAGGCACGGGACATCGCTCCCGCGTCGACGCCCCAGGAGCGGCTCCGCAACTTCTGCATCATCGCCCACATCGACCACGGCAAGTCGACGCTGGCCGACCGGATGCTGCAGATCACCGGGATCGTCGAGGAGCGCGCCATGCGCGCCCAGTACCTCGACCGGATGGACATCGAGCGCGAGCGCGGCATCACCGTGAAGAGCCAGGCCGTGCGCATGCCTTGGCAGGTCGAGGGCGTCAACTACGCCCTGAACATGATCGACACCCCCGGGCACGTGGACTTCACCTACGAGGTCTCCCGCTCCCTCGCCGCCTGCGAGGGGGCGATCCTGCTGGTCGACGCCGCGCAGGGCATCGAGGCGCAGACGCTCGCGAACCTGTACCTCGCGATGGAGCACGACCTGACCATCATCCCGGTGCTCAACAAGATCGACCTGCCCGGCGCCGAGCCCGAGAAGTACGCGGCCGAGATCGGCCAGCTCGTCGGCGTGGACCCCGAGGAGGTGCTGCGCGTGTCCGGGAAGACCGGCGTGGGCGTGCCCGAGCTGCTCGACCACGTGGTGCGCACCCTGCCCGCCCCCGAGGGACAGGTCGACGCCCCCTGCCGCGCGATGATCTTCGACTCCGTCTACGACACCTACCGCGGCGTCGTCACCTACGTGCGCGTCGTCGACGGCTTCCTCAAGGCCCGCGACCGGATCGACATGATGTCCACCGGCGCCCACCACGAGCTGCTCGAGATCGGCGTGAGCTCCCCGGAGCCGCACCCCACCCAGGGCATCGGCGCCGGCGAGGTCGGCTATCTCATCACCGGCGTGAAGGACGTGCGCCAGTCCAAGGTGGGCGACACGATCACCACCTCGGTGCGCGGCGCGACCGATCCGCTGGCCGGCTACGCCGATCCCAAGCCGATGGTCTACTCGGGCCTGTTCCCGATCGACGGCTCCGACTATCCCGTGCTGCGCGATGCGCTGGACAAGCTCAAGCTCAACGACGCCGCGCTCGTCTACGAGCCGGAGACCTCCACCGCCCTCGGCTTCGGCTTCCGCGTCGGCTTCCTGGGCCTGCTGCACCTGGAGATCATCCGCGAGCGACTCGAGCGCGAGTTCGACCTCGACCTCATCTCCACCGCCCCCTCCGTGGTCTACCAGGTCGTGATGGAGGACGGCACCGAGATCGAGGTGCTGAACCCCTCCGACTTCCCCGAGGGGAAGGTGAACCAGATCAGCGAGCCCGTCGCCTCGGCGACGATCCTCGTGCCCAGCGAGTTCATCGGCGCGGTCATGGAACTGTGCCAGTCCAAGCGCGGCACCCTCGGCGGCATGGACTACCTCAGCGAGGACCGCGTCGAGCTGCGCTACACCCTGCCGCTGGCCGAGATCGTCTTCGACTTCTTCGACCAGCTGAAGTCCAAGACCCGCGGCTACGCCTCGCTGGACTACGACGTCTCCGGCGAGCAGACCGCGGACCTGGTCAAGGTCGACATCCTCCTGCAGGGCGAGCCGGTCGACGCGTTCAGCGCGATCGTGCACCGCGACAAGGCCTACTCCTACGGCGTGGACATGTCCGGCAAGCTCAAGAACCTCATCCCCCGCCAGCAGTTCGAGGTCCCGATCCAGGCCGCGATCGGCTCGCGCATCATCGCCCGCGAGAACATCCGCGCCATGCGCAAGGACGTGCTGTCCAAGTGCTACGGCGGCGACATCTCCCGCAAGCGCAAGCTGCTGGAGAAGCAGAAGGAGGGCAAGAAGCGCATGAAGAACATCGGCTCCGTCGAGGTGCCGCAGGAGGCCTTCATCGCCGCGCTCTCCTCCGACGCCTCCGAGCCCTCGAAGGACGAGAAGAAGAAGAAGAAGTGAGCACCGCGCCCGGCCCGCTGCCCGAGACCGCCCCGCGCCGCCTCGACCCGCTCGAGGTCGCCTTCGAACCCGGCGGCGGCCGGCTCGGCGCGGTGTGCACGGTCGCCCAGCTCTTCGAGGTGCGCGAGCGCTCCCTCATGAGCGGGATCGACAAGCGCCCGGCCGACGGGCCCGTCACGCTCCTCACCCACGGCGTGCTCGGCGACGTGCAGGGCGACCGTGAGCACCACGGCGGGATCTTCAAGGCCGTCTACGCCTACTCCCGGGAGGTGCGCGAGGCCTACGCCTCCGCGCTCGGCCACGAGCTGCCCGACGGGTTCTTCGGCGAGAACCTCGCCACCGTCGGCCAGGACACCGACCACACGGTGATCGGGGAGCGCTGGCGGATCGGCGGCGCAGAGCTCGAGGCGACCTGCCCCCGCAACCCCTGCGGCACCTTCGCCGCCTGGATGGGGGACCGCCGCTGGGGCCGCGCCTTCACCGACCAGGGCCGGGCCGGCGCCTATTTCCGCGTGCTCGTCGAGGGCGAGGTGCGCGCCGGCGACGCGATCGAGGTGCTCGAGCGGCCGGACCACGGCGTGACGATCGCCGACGCCTTCCGGGGACTGGACGCCGCGCAGGCCCGCGCCCTGCTCGACTGGGCGGAGGCGAGCGGCACCGTGCTGTACGAGACCCTCGTCGGCGCCGCGCAGAAGACGCTCGCCAGAGCGGGCGAGCGCGAGGACTTCCCGGAGCGGCTGCGCTCCACCGGACGGGGCCTCGGTCTCGGTCTCGGGCTGTGACGGTCGTGAAGGACCTCTCCGCCTACATCCACGTTCCGTTCTGCGCCGTGCGCTGCGGGTACTGCGACTTCAACACCTACACGAACGCCGAGCTGGGCGGCGGCGGGTCCCAGGCCGAGTACGCGGACAACGCGATGGCCGAGATGGACCTGACCCTCGCGGCGGACCGCGCGGCCGGGTACGAGTACGAGGAGATCTCCACCGTCTTCTTCGGCGGCGGGACCCCCACCCTCCTGCCCGCCGACGACCTCGTGCGGATGCTCGACCACCTGCGCTCCCTGATCCCGCTCGCGGACGACGCCGAGGTCACCACCGAGGCGAACCCCGACTCGGTCACCCGCGCCTCGCTCTCGCGCCTGGCCGACGGCGGGATCACCCGCGTCTCGATCGGCATGCAGTCCGCGATCCCGTCGGTGCTCGCGACCCTGGACCGCACCCATGACCCCGACCGGGTGCCGCAGGTGGTCCAGTGGGCGAAGGACGCCGGGCTGCAGGTGAGCCTGGACCTCATCTACGGCACGCCGGGGGAGACCGTCGCCGACGTCGAGACCTCCGTGCGCGCGGCCCTGGCCTGCGAGGTCGACCACCTCTCCGCCTACTCGCTGATCATCGAGGGCAACACCGCCATGGCCCGGCAGCTGCGCCGCGGCGAGATCGAGGCGCCCGACCCCGACGACATGGCCGACAAGTACGAGCTCGTCGACGACCTCACGTGCGAGGCGGGCCTGACCTGGTACGAGGTCTCCAACTTCGCCCGCACCCCCGAGCACCGCTCCCGCCACAACCTCGCCTACTGGAAGGGCGGGGACTGGTGGGGGATCGGACCCGGCGTCCACCGCCACCGCGACGGACTGCGCTCCTGGAACGTGAAGCATCCCAGCCGCTACGCGCGCATGCTCGCCTCCGGCGAACTGCCCGTCGCGGACAGCGAGCAGGTCGCCGCCGAGGACCGGCTCGTCGAGCGCATCATGCTCGAGCTGCGGATCGCCGACGGCCTCGCCGTCGACGTCGTGCCCGAGCAGAACCGCTCGATGCTCGAGGTGCACCGCGATCGGGGCCACCTCGATCCCGACGCCCTCGCCGCAGGCCGCGCGGTCCTCACCAGGGAAGGGCGTCTGCTCGCCGACGCGGTGATCCGCGACCTCGTGCCCTGAGACCCGTCGGCCGCGGAACGATCTCGACGACCGAGCCCGAACCTCCTCCTGCTCTCTGCCCCGGCAGCCGTGCTCTCTCGTCGTCGATCCACTGGTCCCACGGATCACCGAGGTGCACACTGTCCGCATGACGCCACCGACAGGATCCCGCCCGGCGACGATCGACGAGTACCTCGCCGCCCTCGAGGACCCGGCCCGCACCCGGCTCGCCGAGCTGCGGAACCTGGTGCGCGAGGAGCTGCCCGAGGCGACCGAGGCGATCAAATGGGGCAGCCCCGCCTTCGTCCACTCCCGCGGCACGATCCTGCTCGTCGTCAGCGCCCACAAGGCGCACGCGAACTTCACCGTCACCCCGAGCGCGAAGGAGGCCTTCGCCGACGAGCTCGAGGGGCTCGAGACCGGCAAGGGCAGCGTGAAGCTCCCCTACGACACGCCGATGCCGAAGGACCTGCTGCGGCGCATGGCGCGCCACCGCCTCACCGAGTTCGAGCAGGACGGCGTGAACTGGATGTGACGGGCCGCGGCGCCGTGCGGCAGGACCCTGCGCGCGGTGTCGAGTCCTGGCCCACCGCGTCCGGCCCGGGCGCGCGGCATCCGGTTCCGGCGCGCGGCATCGGCCGCCCGCGCACCGACATGCAGGAGCCCCCGGGAGCGACTCCCGGGGGCTCCTGCGTCCGGCCGTCGGCCGTGACTCAGCTGCTGCGGACGCGGATCACTTCACGAGGCGGATGTTGACGGGGTAGTTCCACCACTCGCCCTGGTAGGCCTTCACCGCGCCGATGATGGCGAAGACGACGTGGACCAGCGCCGGGACGCCGATGAGGGCGAAGAGCACCGAGCCGAAGCCGAGGGTGATGACCGTGATGATCGTGAAGACGATGGCGAGCGCGATCTCCACGATCAGGGTCGCGATCGCCGCGTTCAGCGCCTCCGCCGCGTTGTAGCGGACGAAGCGGTTGCGGTCCTTGTAGACCAGGAAGATGATCAGCGGGCCGAGCCAGCCGAGGAAGCCGGCGCCGATCACATAGCCGACGATCGCCGAGAGCTGCGCGAACATCGCCCACAGCTTCGTGTCGGACTCGGTGGTGGGCTGACCGATCAGCGGGCCGTCGAAGACGCCCTTGACGTGGGCGGGGGCCTGGTCGGGGTTCATGGTTCCTCCGGCTGAGGTCTGTCCGTGGGCGGCGTAGGGAGCGTGCTGCTGGGCATGCGGAGCCTGCTGCTGCCCGTACGGCTGCTGGGCATGGGCCGGCTGCGCGGAGGGCTGGGACGGCGAGGGCGCCCCGTAGGGGGAGGCCGGCGCCGCGGCCGGAGCGGCCGAGCTCGCGGACTGCCCGTAGGGATCCGCCTGCTGAGCGGAGCCCGGCTGCGCGTAGGGGTCCTGCTGCGCGAACGGATCATGCTGCGCGGCGGGGGCCGGCTGCGCGCTGGGAGCGGACTGCGCAAACGGATCGTAGGGATGCTCTGCCGGGTCCGAGGTCGCGCTGCCCTGCTCCTGCGGCGCGGGGGCGGCAGGGGCGTCGATGTCGAGGTGGTCCGAGGCCGGGCGCTCGGCAGGCTGCTCGGGCAGCGAGTCGGAGGCGGGGGTGCCGGGCTCGGTGCCGTACGGGTCGTGCGGATGCGGAGTCTGGCTCATGGGATCCTTCTTCGTCTCGGTCGGCGCGGGGGCCGTCGTCTCGGGTGACGGGTTCACCCTAACGAGCCGGGGACCCCGCGGTCAGCGCGGCGGTCCGCCGCATCCGCTGGGGGATATCCCCCTGGTGGGCTCCCGAGGGCCGCCGACCCGGACCGCGTGCCCGCACCGTCGGGCGGCGTCGACGGCCCGCGACGACGTCCCGTGCCGCGGCGGAGTCACCCCTGGTCGACGGTGACGAAGTCGATGAGCTCCTCGATGCGCCCCGAGAGCGTCGGCTCGACATCGGCGTAGGAGCGGACCGTGGAGAGGATCCGCTTCCAGCCCAGGCCGATGTCGGCCTTGTCCTCGTGGGGCCAGCCGAGCGCGGCGAGGGAGCCGACCTTGATGTCCGTCCCCCTGGGGATGCGCGGCCACTCCTTCAGTCCCACGCGCGCGGGCTTCACGGCCTGCCATACGTCGACGTAGGGGTGGCCGAGCACGGTGACGTTCCCACGAGCGCCCGGCAGGGCCATCACCTCGGCCGCGATGCGGGACTCCTTCGACCCCTTCACCAGGTGGTCCACCAGGATCCCGAGCCGGCGGCCGGGGGAGGGGCCGAACTCGCGCACGCGCTCGGCGAGGTTGTCGGCGCCCTCGAGCTGCTCGACGACGATGCCCTCGATCCGCAGGTCGTGGCCCCACACCTTCTGCACCAGCTCCGCGTCATGGGTGCCCTCGACCCAGATCCGCGACGCACGCGCGGTGCGGGCCTTCGCCCCCTCGACGTACACCGAGCCGGAGGCGGAGCGCTTGCGGACAGGCGCCTTCTGCGCCGCCTGCGGGCGGGTGAGGACGACGGGCTGGCCGTCGATCATGAAGCCCGGCCCGAGCGGGAAGGTGCGGCGTCGGCCGCGGCCGTCCTCCAGCTCGACGATCAGCTCCCCGGCCGTCTTCTCCACGCGCGTGATCGCGCCGGTGAAGCCGGTCGAGGCCTCCTCGACGACGAGGTCGCGCTGCGCGGGGACCTCGCGGCCGACGGGGCGGCGGCGGTGATGGGCGGGCGGACCGGAGGAGAGCACATCGGCGCCGTACCGGTCGGGGAAGCGAGCAGGCGGGGTGGACACGGCGGACACTGTAGCCCCGTGGCGAACGCCTCCCTGCGAAGCACGCCGCAGACGCGTACGATTGGCACTTGGCATGGGAGAGTGCCAATGTCCAGGGAGACCCGGGCACCGGGACGCCCCGGTGCCGGACCGCGCGGCAGGAGGTGCACGACATGGACGACCGCAAGCTCCAGATCCTCGGCGCCATCGTCGAGGACTACGTCTCCACGCGCGAGCCCGTCGGCTCGAAGTCGCTGCTGGAGCGGCACGAGCTCGGCGTCTCCGCGGCGACCGTCCGCAACGACATGTCCGTCCTCGAGGAGGAGGGGCTGATCCACCAGCCCCACACCTCCGCTGGCCGCGTCCCCACCGACAAGGGATATCGCGCCTTCGTCGACCACGTCGCGATGGTCAAGCCCCTCTCCGCCGCCGAGAAGCGGGCGATCCGCACCCTGCTCGAGGACGCGGGGGACGTCGAGGAGCTCCTGGCCCGCACCGTGCGCCTCCTCGCCCAGCTCACCCAGCAGGTCGCGATGGTGCAGTACCCGGCCCGGCGCCAGGCCCGCATCCGCCACGTCGAGCTCGTGAAGGTCGCGGACTCGCTGCTGCTGGTCGTGCTGATCACCGAGTCGGGGCGGGTGGACCAGCGCACCGTCCCCGTCATCGCCGGCCGCCCCGCCGAGTACTACGCGGCGCTGCGCGACCAGCTCAACCGCGCCGTCGCCGGCCGGGAGGTCACCGACCTCGCCGCGCCGCTGACGGACTACCTCGAGTCCCTGCCCGTCCCCGAGCGGCCCGCCGCCGCGGAGGTGGCCGAGGCGCTCACCGCGCTGGCCGCGACCCGCGCCGAGGACCGCATCATGATGGCGGGCACCGCGAACATCGCCCGCTCCGCCGAGGACTTCGCCCGCGACGTCGAGCCGCTGCTGGACGTCCTCGAGGAGCAGCTGGTGCTGCTGCGCCTGTTCACCGAGATGCACGTCTCCCCGGGGGACGTGCAGGTGCGGATCGGCACCGAGCTCCACGACCGGGCGCTGCACCAGGCCGCGCTCGTCGGCGCGGGCTACGGCGCCGGCTCCCACCTCGCGATCCTCGGCCCCAGCCGCATGGACTACGCGGCCGGGATCTCGACCGTCCAGGCGATCGCCCGCTACGTCTCCCGATTCCTCGAATGACCGCGCCGGCGGGCCCCGCGCCCGTCGCCGGCCGTCACCGACCTCCGACCCCTGTGAAGGACCCACGCCTGTGAACGACGACTACTACGAGCTGCTCGGCGTCTCCCGCGACGCCTCGACCGAGGAGATCAAGAAGGCGTACCGCAAGCTCGCCCGCACCCTCCACCCGGACGTCAACCCGGACCCGGAGGCGGCGGAGAAGTTCAAGAAGGTCTCCCAGGCGTACGAGACCCTCTCCCATGCGGACAAGCGCCGCCAGTACGACATGGGCGGCGGCCCGGGCATGGGCGGCTTCCCCGGCGGCGGCGGCGCCGGCTTCGACTTCAACGACATCTTCGACATGTTCGCCGGGGCCTCCGGGATGCGCGGGCGCAACCAGGGGCCCGTCCCGCGCCAGCGCCGCGGAGGCGACGTGCTGCGCCGGGTGAAGATCGAGCTGCGCGACGTCGTCTTCGGCACCGAGCAGGAGGTCACCTTCCGCACCGCCGTGCTGTGCGAGCGCTGCTCCGGCTCCTGCGCCGAGCCGGGCACCAGCCCCACCCGCTGCACCGCCTGCAACGGCTCCGGCCACGTCCAGCGCGTCCAGCAGTCGCTGCTGGGCCAGATGGTCACCATGGCGCCCTGCCCCACCTGCGAGGGCCACGGCGACGTGATCGAGAGCCCCTGCACCGGCTGCTCCGGCCACGGACGCACCGCCACCGAGCGCACCGTCACCGTGCGCATCCCCTCCGGCGTCGAGAACGGCACCCGCATCCAGCTGCGCGGCGAGGGTGAGACCGGCGAGGCCGGCGGCCCCTCCGGCGACCTCTTCGTGGAGCTGTCCGTCAAGGACCACGAGATGTTCGACCGCTCCGGCGACGACCTGGTCACCACGATCTCCGTGCCGATGACCACCGCCGCGCTCGGCGCGACGATCCCGCTGGAGACCTTCGACGGGGAGCAGGAGCTCGACATCCGCCCCGGCGCTCAGCCCGGCGAGGAGATCCTCCTCAAGGGCCTCGGCGTGACCCCGCTGCGCCGCGAGCGCCGCGGCGACATCCGCGTGGTCCTGGACGTGGACGTGCCCAGCGCGCTCACCGACGAGGAGCGCGAGCTGCTCGAGCGCTTCGCCGCCCTCCGCGGCGACGAGGCCACCCGCCCGAAGAACCACGGCGGACCGTTCGCGAAGCTCCGCGAGCGCCTGAACCTCTGAGACGGGAGAGCCAGTGCCCACCACCCCGCCCGGCTTCCTGATCCTCGACGAGGCCCTCGCCGCCGCCCGTGAGGGAGACCAGCTCGAGCTCGCCGGCGACGAGGGTCGCCACGCGGCCAAGGTCGCCCGGATCGGGGTAGGGGAGCAGCTGCTCCTCACCGACGCCCCCGGCCGACAGGTCCTCGCCGAGGTCACCGGCGCCCGCAAGGAGGCGCTCGACCTGCGCCTTCTTGCGGACCCGTCCCCGGCCGTGCAGCGTCTGCCCCGTCTCGCGCTGGTGCAGGCCCTCGCCACCGGCGGTCGCGACGAGCAGGCCGTCGAGTCCGCGACCGAGCTCGGCGTCGACCGCATCGTCCCGTGGATCGCGAAGCGCTCCGTCTCCGTGTGGCGGGGGGAGAAGCTCGCCAAGGGCCGCGCGAAGTGGGAGGGCACCGCCCGCGCCGCCGTCAAGCAGTGCCGTCGGCCCGGCATTCCCGCCGTCGACGCCCCGCTGACCACGAGCGCGCTCGTCGAGGACCTGCGCGCCCGCGCGGCCGACGGGACGCTCGTGCTGGTGCTGCACGAGCAGGAGTCCGTCGGCGTGATGAGCCTCGCCGAGGAGCTGCGCGGAGCGAGCGAGGCCGGGGTCGAGGAGATCGTCGTGGTCGTCGGCCCCGAGGGCGGGATCGACGAGTCCGAGCTGGCCGCCCTGCGCGAGGCCGGTGCCCGGACCGTGCTGCTGGGCCCTGAGGTTCTTCGCTCCTCCACCGCCGGCCCCGCAGCCCTCGCGGTGCTCAGCGCACTCGTCGGCCGCTGGGGCTGAGCCCACCGGCGGACCCCGCCGACGACAGGACCCCGCAGACGCTCGGCGCCGGCGGGGTCCTGCGACGTGAGGGAGCGGTTATCAGCCGACCGGGGAGAGCACCTTCGTCTCGAGCGTGGCCAGTGCGGTCTCCAGCGCTGCGGCCTTCTCCTCGGTGACGAACAGCTCGCCCTCGACGGAGAGGTCCTCGCGGAAGCCGAGGCCCACGGAGCCGACGACGTCGGCGCCCACGCGGCCCATCAGGGTCTCCAGCAGGGGCAGCACCTCGTTCGCGGCGCCCCAGCCGTAGCCGACCAGGATCGTGGGCAGGTTCTCCCACTCGTGGAACAGGAAGTCGATCGCGTTCTTCAGGCCGCCCGGGTAGGCGCCGTTGTACTGCGGGGTGAGGATCACGATCGCGTCGAGCGCGGCGATGCGCTCGGCCCAGGAACGGCCGTGGTCGGTGGTCTTCTCGGCGCCGGACTTCGGCGAGGAGGGCTCGTCGAAGGAGGGCAGAGCGACCTCGCGCAGGTCGATGAGGTCGATCTCGAAGCGGCCGTCGGCCGAGGCGCTGACCCACTGGGCCACCTTCTCGCCGACGCGGTTGGGGCGGGCACTGCTGAGGAGGATTCCGAGCTTCGTCATAGTCCTTTAAACTTCTCATACTTCCGGGGGCTTCCCCAAGGAGGGGTGGTGTTCGTCGCTCCCGTAGACTCGCGACCATGGGTACGAGCGTCAACCGCAACGACACACTGCGTCACGATCCCGACTGCATCTTCTGCCGGATCCTCGCCGGGGAGATCCCCTCGGATCGTGTCCACGAGGACGAGAAGGTCATCGCCTTCAAGGACCTCCATCCGCAGGCGCCCGTCCACGTCCTGGTGGTCCCGCGCGAGCACCGCCGCGACGTGACCGAGCTCGCCGAGGACCCCGCGCTCCTCGCCCACACCGCCACCGTCGCCGCGAAGGTCGCCGCCGAGCAGGCCGACGGCGACTTCCGCCTCGTCTTCAACACCGGCGCGAGCGCCGGACAGACCGTCTTCCACGTGCACGCGCACGTCCTCGCGGGCGGGACGCTCGCAGAAGGAGAACTGTGACAGACCCCCTCAGCCCGGCTCCCGGACGCGCCCCCGAGGTGCGCGAGCGGAAGCTGGCGATCCCCGACCATCTCAGCCCCTTCCAGGTGCTCGGGGAGAACGACCAGGCGCTGGCCGCCCTCGAGGACGCCGTCCCCGACACCGACGTGCACGTGCGCGGACACCAGGTGACCCTGCGCGGCACCGACGACGCACTGCGCCGCGGCGAGCACATCATGCGCTCCCTCATCGAGCTGGCCGGCACCGGCCAGCCCGTCACCGCCGAGGCCGTGCAGCGCGCCGCGAACCTCTTCGGCGACGACCGGGCGAGCGGCAGGAAGCTCGAGGAGGTGCTCTCCCGCACGATCCTCTCGTCGCGAGGCCGCACCATCCGCCCCAAGACCATGGGGCAGAAGAGCTACATCGAGGCGATCGAGAGCTCCACGATCACCTTCGGGATCGGCCCGGCCGGCACCGGCAAGACCTATCTCGCCGTCGCGATGGCGGTGCAGAAGCTGCTCTCCAAGCAGATCAACCGCATCATCCTCACCCGCCCCGCGGTCGAGGCCGGAGAGCGGCTCGGCTTCCTTCCCGGCTCGCTGAACGAGAAGATCGACCCCTACCTGCGCCCGCTCTACGACGCGCTGCACGACATGCTCGACCCCGAGTCGATCCCGCGCCTGATGGGCGCCGGCACCATCGAGGTCGCGCCCCTGGCGTACATGCGCGGCCGCACCCTCAACGACGCCTTCATCATCCTCGACGAGGCGCAGAACACGACGCCCGAGCAGATGAAGATGTTCCTCACCCGCCTCGGCTTCAACTCCACCATGGTCGTCACCGGCGACGTCACCCAGGTCGACCTCCCCGGCGGGCACCAGAGCGGCCTGCGCGTGGTCGAGAACGTCCTCTCCGGCATCGACGACATCTCCTTCTGTCGCCTCTCCTCCCGGGACGTGGTGCGCCACCGGCTGGTCAGCGACATCGTCGAGGCGTACGGGCGCTGGGAGATCCGACCCGGCGGCACCCGCGACTCCCGCCACCGCAGCAGCAAGGGGAACTGAGCATGACCATCGAGATCCGCAACGAGACCACCGCCGTCGTCGACGAGCGCGAGTTCGTGGAGCTGAGCCGCTTCGTCTTCGAGGCGATGCACCTCCACCCCGCCACCGAGATGTCGATCATCTTCGTGGACGAGGAGGCGATGGAGAAGCTGCACGTGCAGTGGCTGGACCTGCCCGGCCCCACCGACGTGATGAGCTTCCCGATGGACGAGCTCACCCCCGGCACCCCCGAGCACCCCGCCCCGGAGGGACTGCTGGGCGATGTGGTGCTGTGCCCGAGCGTCGCCGCGAAGCAGGCCGCCGAGTCCGGGCACAGCGCCGCCGAGGAGATGCTGCTGCTGACCGTCCACTCGATCCTCCACCTGCTGGGCTACGACCACATGGAGGAGGACGAGCGCACGGTGATGTTCGATCTCCAGCGCAAGCTCCTGCTCACCTTCCTCGCCTCGCGGCCGAGCGCCTGAGCCGCGATGTCCCAGCCTGATCAACCTCCCGGGCACCGCGCCGCTCCGAACACCACCCGGTCGGACCCGCGCGGTGCGGCCCTCGTCCCGCGTCCGTCGACCCGAGGAGGGCGCCCGTGAGCGCGCTCAGCCTCGCCCTGCTCGTGCTCGTCCCGCTCGCGCTCGTCGGCGGGATCGTCTCGGCGGTGCTCACCGCGGTCGACGCCGCCCAGCTCGCCGTCAGCCGCGGCACGCTCGAGAAGGCGGTCGCGGACCAGCCCGCCGCCACCCGTGAGCGGGTCCTCCACCAGCACGCGGACTCCGGCCGCACCCTCGCCTCCGTCTCCCTGGGCCGCGTGCTCGGCGAGACCGTCATGGTCACGGCGATCGCCGCGATCTGCTTCTCCGCCCATGCCGAGCTGCGACCCGGTGAGGGATGGGTGCTGCCCCTGCTGGCCACGCTGCTCATCGCCGGGCTGATGGCGCTGCTGATGCTCGCGATCTCCCCGCGCACCATCGGCCGACGCCGCGCCGAATCGGTGCTCATCTCCTCCCGCGGCCTCGTCGCCGTGATGCGGTGGGTGCTGTGGGTGCCCGCGAGCGCGCTCGCGAACCTCGGCGCGTCCCTCGCCGCCCGCGCCGGCAGTCAGGAGGATCCCGAGGAGCGCGCCGAGAAGGCTCGCCGCAACGTCGACCGCGCCCTCGAGGACGAGCACGTCCGCGACGGCGAGCGCGACATGATCCAGGGCGTCTTCGACCTGCGCGGCACGATGGTGCGAGAGCTGATGGTGCCCCGCCCCGACATGGTCACCATCACCGCCGATTCCAGCGCCGAGAAGGCGATGCGGCTGTTCGTTCGCTCAGGCTTCTCCCGGATCCCCGTGATCGGCGAGAACGTCGACGACCTGCGCGGCATGCTCTACGTCAAGGACGTGATGCGCGCGATCCACTCACCCTGGGACCCGCGCCCGCAGCGGCCCGTGAGCGAGGTGATGCGCCCGGCCCGGTTCGCGCCCGAGTTCGTCCCGGCCGACGAGGTGCTGCGCCAGATGCAGACCAGCCATGTGCACATCACCGTGCTGGTGGACGAGTACGGGGGAGTGGCCGGCATCGTCACCATCGAGGACGTCCTCGAGGAGATCGTCGGCGAGATCGCCGACGAGCACGATCGGCGCGAGCCCGAGATCGAGGACCTGGGCGGCGGCCGCTACCGGGTGCCCGCCCGCGCGAGCCTGTCCGAGGTGGGGGAGCTGTTCGACCTCGACATCGACGACGACGACATCGACTCCGTCGGCGGGCTGCTCGCCAAGACCACCGGGCGGGTGCCGATCCCCGGCAGCACCGCCACCGCCCTCGGCCTCGACCTCGAGGCGGAGCGCACGGCCGGCCGACGTAAACGGCTCTCCACGGTGCTGGTGAGCAAGGCGGCCGACGACGAGGACGAGGACCGAGACCAGGAGGATCACCATGAGCGATGAGCAGCAGGTGCCCGGCACCGCCGACGGCACCGGAGCGGAGAGCGGCGGTGAGCACCGGGCGGGATTCGTCGCCCTCGTCGGCCGGCCCAACGTCGGCAAGTCCACCCTCACCAACGCGCTGGTGGGGGAGAAGGTCGCGATCACCTCGACCAAGCCGCAGACCACGCGGCGTGCGATCCGCGGCATCGTCACCCGTGAGGACTCCCAGATCATCCTCGTGGACACCCCGGGCGTGCACCGCCCCCGCACGCTCCTCGGGGAGCGGCTGAACGACCTGGTGCGCGAGACCCTCGGCGAGGTCGACGTGGTGGGATTCTGCCTGCCCGCCGACCAGAAGATCGGCCCCGGCGACCGGTTCATCGCTGAGGACCTGGTGGAGATGCGCACCGGCCGACGGGGACCCCGCGTGGTCGCGATCGTCACCAAGATCGACCTGGTGGGGCGCGACGTACTGGCCGAGCACCTGATGAACGTCGACCAGCTGATGGACTTCGACGAGATCGTGCCGATCTCCGCCGTGAAGGGCGAGCAGATCGACGTGCTCATGGACGTCGTCACCCGGCAGCTGCCCGAGGGCCCGCAGCTCTACCCAGACGACCAGCTCACCGAGGAGACCCGCGACGACCGCATCTCCGAGCTGATCCGCGAGGCGGCGCTGGAGGGCGTGCGCGACGAGCTGCCGCACTCGATCGCCGTGGTCGTCGAGGAGGTCGTCGAGGTCGACCCCGACGGCGATGCGTTCACCCCGGTCGAGCCCGGCACCGGGCGGCTCGTGGTGCGGGCGACCCTGTTCGTGGAGCGCGACAGCCAGAAGGGCATCATCATCGGTCGCGGCGGCTCGCGACTGAAGGAGGTCGGCTCCCGGGCGCGCAGCGAGATCAACGCGCTGCTGGGCCGGAAGGTGCACCTGGACCTGCGGGTCAAGGTCGCGAAGGAATGGCAGCGGGATCCGAAGCAGCTGGGCCGCCTCGGTTTCTGACGGCAGGTTGTCCACATTTCCGGGGATCGATGGCGGACCTGGGTGACTGCTGAGTACGGTAACGGTGATCCGTCCCACTCCCCGGAAGGCACCACCCATGCCTCGACGCCTCCTCAGCGCCGCCGCAGCCTGCACTCTCCTCCTCGGACTCGCCGCATGCGGTGAGGGCGGAGACGGTCCCGTGACCACGCCGCCGCCCAGCATCGACATCTCCGGATCGAGTGATGGGGGTGGGGACGACGGCGCCGCGAGCGATGGTGGAGGCGACGAGGCCTCACCGAGCGCCGCGCCGGACGTGCCCGCGCCGGATCCTGCGGACTATCCGGGGATGGATGAGAACACGCCCGAGGGGGCGGAGCAGGCGTTCCGGTACTACATGGCTCTGATGATCTGGGGATATCAGACGGGGGACGTAGAGGAATTGGAATCTCGTGCCGCAGAGAGTTGTAATACCTGTGCTGACAATAGTGCCGAAATTGCCTCTAACGCATCGTTGGGGCTTTATTGGAGTCGCACCCAAATCGAAGATGTCGGCACGAAATACTATGACTCCAAGGACTACGACTATGAGGTTGGCTACGTATTCTTTTTGGGTGCGCATTCTGAGCCTAGCGGGGAGGGTGCTGAAATGCGCGAAGAGCCAAGGGCTGAATACACTGCCGTGAGCGTCATGGACTGGCAGGGCGACCGTTGGAAAGTCGTTGCAATTAACTTGACGCGCGAGGGTGAGTAGGGTGCTACGTCAAACATCAGGACCTGTTGTGTCCCGCACTGCGCTGATCGTGAGCCTGCTATTTTTGCCGTACTGGGTAGGTGGGGATGGAGCCTTTGCCCTCAATCCTTCGATTGAAGATGAAGGTCCAGCGGTGTCAAATACGAAGGCGTACAAGGATATTCATGGTCCGCCGACGGAAGACTCGCAAGACGTTGAGCCTGTGGAGAAGCCTTTTGGGCCTAATGAGGGGTCCCAGGGGGATCCGCCGCCTGCGCCGGTGCCAGATTTCATCACTCGTATGTTCCGCGTCCAGGATGCGGGGGATGAAATGAACTGTAACGGCGCTGTATGTAGGGCGCCGCGAGGGTCGTGCAGGGCGGCTCCAGACTATAGTTACGACGGAGATGTTGCTTATGCGACTCCGCGGTCGTCGGGTGGGCGCGAGAAAGGGTCTGTTACGTTCAAGTCCATCACGCAGGACACAAGGTCGGGTGTGGAGACGTCCAGCGGTTATTCCTGCCGAGTTCCATCAGCGTCAGCTCCTCGAGCAGCTGCGGCGAGTTCGACCCCCGCGGGTGCGCCAGCACCAGAACCAATCGTTATCATTGTTACTGAGAGCGATTTTGCAAAGCTTCCAGTTAAGCCTTTGGTAGCTACTGTAGGACCGGAGCGCGGCTGGTTGCCGGTGGGGATGGTAAATGTGCTCCATGCGGAGCACGAGGTGCAGACGCTTCAGACGGAGCTGCTCGGCACGCCGGTGGCGGTGCGCGCCATTCCGACCTCATATCACTGGGATCTCGGGGACGGGAACACGATCACCACGAGCAAGCCGGGCAAGCCGTACCCGTCGGAGGAGGTGTCGGCGAAGTACTCGGGGGAGGGCTGGTACGACGTCACGCTGACGACGACCTTCGCCGGCCAGTTCTCGGTGGATGGCGGGGAGTGGCAGGACATCGACGGCACGATCGAGGTGGCCTCCGAGTCGATCCCGATCTATTCGAAGTCCCTCGAGTCCCGACTTGTGAATGGTGATGTGCCCGCTGACGAGGACGAGGATCCGTGGGTGCCCGAGCGCTCTCCGGAGACCGAAGGTCCCAAGGATCCTGACGCGCGCCATCGCGAGATCTGAGGCCGCGAGGGGCTCGCGCGTGGTGGTCGCTGACTAGAGCGGGGCGTTCGTCGAAGCGGACGAGCGAGGTAGTCGTCGGCAAAGGGGCGCCGACCTCGCGCATGTTCGCATCGTGAGCCGCCCCGAGCGGCCTGCGTGACGGTGCTAACGTGACCATCGTGCGTGGATCGCTGCTCCTGCTTAGACGCCGCGACGGGTCCTGAACCGCCGGGAACCTGTCGCGGCTGACGTGCTGTCCGGCGACCGGCAAACCCAGCGAGAAGGACCTGAAGATGACTGACTCCACGAGCACCGCAAACATCGCGACCGTCGCCGCCGAGGCCGACCCTGCGACCCCCGTCGTCGGCACCACGGGCGACGCGCCCCAGCAGCCCTCGGGCATGCCGACCCACAAGTACCTGCCCTTCCACGAGCAGATCCAGGTCGAGCTCCCCGACCGCACCTGGCCCACCCGCCGCATCACCCGCGCCCCCCGCTGGTGCGCGGTCGACCTGCGCGACGGCAACCAGGCCCTCATCGATCCCATGAACTCCGAGCGCAAGCTGCGCATGTTCGAGCTCCTGGTGAAGATGGGCTACAAGGAGATCGAGGTCGGCTTCCCGTCGGCCTCCAAGACGGACTACGACTTCGTGCGCACCCTCATCGAGGAGGACCGCATCCCGGAGGACGTGTCGATCCAGGTCCTCACCCAGTCCCGTGAGCACCTCATCGAGCGCACCTACCAGGCGATCTCGGGCGCCAAGCGCGCCGTCGTCCACCTCTACAACTCCACCTCGGTCGTGCAGCGCGACGTCGTCTTCCGCGCCGACGAGGACGCCGTGCTCGACATCGCCGTGCAGGGCGCGCTGCTGTGCAAGAAGTACGAGGAGACGATCCCGGACACGGCCGTCACCTACCAGTACTCCCCGGAGTCCTACACCGGCACCGAGCTCGAGTACGCCCTGCGTGTGTGCAACTCCGTCATCGACGTCATCAAGCCCACGCCGCAGAACAAGATGATCATCAACCTGCCGGCGACCGTCGAGATGGCCACCCCGAACGTCTACGCCGACTCCATCGAGTGGATGCACCGCCACCTCGATCGCCGCGACTCGATCGTCCTGTCCCTGCACCCCCACAACGACCGCGGCACCGGCGTGGCCGCCGCCGAGCTCGGCTACATGGCCGGCGCCGACCGCATCGAGGGCTGCCTGTTCGGCAACGGCGAGCGCACCGGCAACGTCGACCTCGTGACGCTGGGGCTGAACCTGTTCAGTCAGGGAGTCGACCCGCAGATCGACTTCTCCGACCTCGACGAGGTGCGCCGCACCGTCGAGCACTGCAACCAGATGCCCGTCCCCGAGCGCAGCCCCTACGGCGGCGACCTCGTGTTCACCGCCTTCTCGGGCTCCCACCAGGACGCCATCAAGAAGGGCCTGGAGCGCATGGAGGCCGACGCCGAGAAGGCCGGCAAGGCCGTCGACGACATGGTCTGGCGCGTGCCCTACCTGCCCGTGGACCCCAAGGACCTCGGCCGCTCCTACGAGGCCGTCATCCGCGTGAACTCGCAGTCCGGCAAGGGCGGCATGGCCTACCTGCTGCGCACCGAGCACGGGCTGGACCTCCCGCGCCGCCTGCAGATCGAGTTCTCCGGCATCGTCCAGCAGAGGACCGACTCCGACGGCGGCGAGGTCAGCGCCGAGGCGCTGTGGGACGTGTTCTCCGACGAGTACCTGCCGGCGAAGGACGACTCGCGTCGCTGGGGCCGCTACAGCTTCCGCGACGTGCGCCAGGAGTCCGCGGGCGACGGCGCCGACCGCATCACCGTCACCCTCGTCGTCGACGGCGAGGAGCACGAGATCACCGGCATCGGCAACGGCCCGCTGGACGGCTTCGTCAAGGCGCTGGCCGAGCGGAAGATCGACGTGCGGATCCTCGACTACGCCGAGCACGCCCTGACCGAGGGCGACGACTCCCTCGCCGCCTCCTACATCGAGTGCGAGATCGACGACCGCATCTTCTGGGGCGTCGGCATCGACGGCTCGATCACCCGCGCCTCCCTCGAGGCGATCACCTCCGCGCTGAACCGCAACGCCCGCTCCCGGGCCTGAGCGGTCCGGTGCAGGGGGCGGATGCGCCCTGCGCCGCGGCATCGGGGACGCGACCCGCACAACCGGGCGGGATGGATCCCCGATGCGGCCGACGAGATCGACGGGAGGTACCACTTCGGTGGTACCTCCCGTCGATCAACTCCGGGGGAGTGGTACGGATCGTCGATCAACCAGTGAGGTCAGCAGCGCTGCCGCTCAGCGCGTCGACGCGTCGCCGTCCTCGCGCAGGTCGTCCTCGGTGAGGATCGGCATCTCGCCGGTCAGCGTCGCATGGGTGGGCGTGGGCAGCTCCCAGCCCGGTGCCTCGTCGATCGGCTGCGGCTCCCCGGCGGGGCGGGAGCGCGCGGTGAGGGTGACGCCGGCGCTCGCGACGACCACCAACACCGCCGCCGCGACGCGGAGCGGAGTGATCTCCTGGCTCAGCAGGAGCACGCCCGCGAACAGCGCGACCACCGGCTCGAGGCTCAGCATGATGCCGAAGACGTGACGGGGCAGGCGGCGCAGCGCGGAGAGCTCAAGCGTGTACGGCAGCACGGAGGCGAGCAGCGCGGTGCCCAGCGCGATCAGCAGCAGGCGCGGCTCGGCGATGCCGGCCACGGCGCCCGGCGCGCCGAGCGGCAGCACGGCCAGGGCCCCGATCAGCATGGCGACGGCGAGGCCGTCCTGTCCGGGCACGATGCGTCCCACATGCGCGCTGGCGAGCACGTAGAGCGCCCAGAACACCGCCGCGACCAAAGCGAAGACGACGCCGAGCACGTCCAGGGAGGCCGCACCGGTGAGGGACTCGAACCCGAACAGGCTCACGCCTCCCAGCGCGAGCAGCACCCACAGCAGATCGGTGCGGCGCGTGGACAGCAGCGCGGAGAGCACGAGCGGTCCGAGGAACTCGATCGCCACCGCCGTGCCCAGCGGGATCCTGTCGATCGAGGCGTAGAAGGCTCCGTTCATGCCGCCGACCGCCACGCCGAAGGCGGCCACCCCCAGCCACTGCTGCCGCGTGAAGCGATGGATCTTCGGGCGCACGATCACGATCAGCACGGCCGCGGCGAGGCCCAGGCGCAGCGCCGTCGTGCCCCAGGAGCCGATCGCCGGGAAGAGCTGCGTGGCCAGGGCCGCTCCGAACTGGAGCGAGATGCACGAGCCGAGGATGAACAGGATCGGCGTCATCGGCACGCCGCCGGAGTGGGCGCCGCCGCCGACGCCTGCGGTCGCCGTGGTCGAGGAGGTGGAAGAGGTGGTCACGACTCCACTCTGCCCCCGCTGTCCTGTCGGGTCCAGCGAATGTTCTCGACGTGTACCGTGAAGCAGACATGGCCGATCGGGAAGGATGCTCATGCTGAACCTGCACCGGCTCTTCCTCCTGCGGGAACTGCGCAGGCTGGAGACGATGTCGGCGATCGCACGGGAGCATTCGATGTCGCCGTCGGCCGTCTCGCAGCAGCTGTCCCAGCTGGAGAGGGAGTCCAAGGTCACCCTGTTCGAGCAGGCCGGACGCCGCGTCGTCCTCACAGACGCCGGCGCCCGGCTGGCCCGTCGGGCCGAGGAGATGCTGGGACTGATGGAGACGGCGGAGGCCGAGCTCGTCAGCGCCCAGGGCGAGGCTGGGGGAGTGCTCCGGGTCGCCTCCTTCCAGACGCCGCTGATCGCGCTCGCGCCCGTGGCGGTGAGCGTGCTGGAGCAGCGTCACCCCGACCTGCGGATCGAGATCGCCCAGCGCGAGGTCGAGGAGGCCTACGAGGGGCTGCTCGCGCACCGGTTCGAGGTGATCCTCGGCGAGGACTATCCCGGCGGCCAGCAGGTCGTCCGTCGCGGCACCGACCGGGAGGACCTCCTGCAGGACCCGCTGCTGCTGGTGCTGCCCGACCACGGTCCCGCCTCCGGGGCGCGACGCCTGCAGGACCTCGCCGAGATGCCCTGGGCGCTCGACCCGGAGGACACCCGCACCGGGGCGTGGGAGCGCACCTACCTCCGCTCGGCGGGGATCGAGCCGTGGGTCCGCTTCGACACCCCCGATCCGCTCCTGCAGGTGCACCTGGTCCGCTCCGGCCATGCCGCGGCTTTCGTGCCCGGTCTGATCGCCGCCGAGCACCTCGGCGGTACCCGGGTGCTGCGGCTGCCCGGCGACCCCCACCGGGGCCTCTACACCGCGGCGCGCGCGGGGGCGCGCGAGCATCCCTCCCTGCTCGCCTTCCGGGCCGCGCTGCTCGAGGCGGCCGACGCGCTCGGCGACCTCCCCGGACTGGAGCGTCTCGGGTCCTGAGCGTCGGGCGGGAGGCACGCTGCTCGCCGCACCGTCGCCCCGCCGCTCCTCCCTTCGGCGGATACAAACCTGAACGACTTCCGTCATCGTCCTCGGCCGCGTAGACAGGACCCATGTCGAGCACCCTGGACGACGACGTCACCCCAGATCCTTCCCCGCCCGGCCGCGGGAGCGGCCCCCGATCGGCGGGGCCGATCCTGCTGCTCGTGCTGCTGCTGGCGGTCGTCGGCGGCCTCCTCTCCCGCGGCACCAGCGCACCGCAGCCGGCGACCGCCCCGGACGAGGTGTTCAGCGCCGAGCGCGCCGCCGCGGCCGCCGCTCCGCTGGTGCAGGAGCCGCGCCCGGTGGGGACGGAGGCCAACGCCGCCGCCCACGACCACCTCGCCGAGCAGCTCGCCGGGGCGGGCTTCGAGGTCACCTCCTCGGAGGGGATCGGCCGACGCGCAGCGGAGGGCACCGGCTCGGCGGGATACGTGCGCAACCTCGTCGCGACCCGCCCCGGCAGCGACCCGACGGGCACCCTCGTGCTGGCCACGCACATCGACTCCGTCCCCCACGCGCCCGGCGCCGCGGACGCGGGGGTCGGACTCGCGGTGATCCTCGAGACGGTGCGGGCGCTCGGTCCCGAGGCGCTGCGCAACGACCTGGTGATCCTGCTGGTCGACGGGGAGGAGACCGGCCTGCTCGGCGCGCAGGCGTACGTCGACGGGGCCGGTGAGGAGCTGAGGGAGCCGGTGGTCGTCGTCAACCACGAGGCGCGCGGCATCTCCGGCAGGCCCCTCGTGGCCCGCACCGCCGGTCCCATGCACGGGACGCTCCCGGTGATGCCCCGTCCCGAGTACGAATCGTTCACCGATGCGCTGTTCGGGGTCATCCCCAACGACACCGACTTCACGGTCTACCGCGACGAGGGAGGCTGGTGGGGACTGGACGTCGCCCTGATCGGCGAGGCGTGGGCGTATCACAGCCCTCAGGACGACGCCGAGCACCTCGATCCCGGCTCGCTCCAGCACTTCGGCGAGCTGACCCTCTCCCTCACGAGGGAGCTCGGCGCGCAGGACCTCGCCGCGCTCGAGGACGCGGGCGAGGACCGCCCGGTGCAGACGACCATGCCGTGGGGGATCCTCGTGATGCCGCCCTGGCTCGTGCAGGGCCTCGGCCTCGCCGCTCCGCTCGCCCTCGCGGCGACGGCGGCCGTGCTGCGCCGACGCGGACGGCTCACCCTGCTCGGCACCTCCTTCGGCGCGCTCCTCGCCCTGCTCGCGATCGCCCTCGCGGGCGCCGCCGGATACGGACTGTGGAGCGCCACCGCGGCCGCGAGCCCCGACATCCTCTCGCAGACGATGAAGGAGCCGGTGGTGGCGCTGCCCTTCCTCGGCGCGGAGCTGCTCGCCGGCGCCACGGTGATGGCGGCGGCCTGGCTGCTCGGTCGCCTCCTGATAGGTCGGGACGCGCTGCTGGCCGGGACGGGGATGCTCGCGCTGCTGCTGATCGCGGCGGTCGCCGTGCTCTGGCCGGCCTTCGCGAGCTCCATGGTGCTCCCGGCCGCTGCGGCGGGCATCGGCATCCTGCTCGGCACGCTGCTTCCCCCGGTCCCCTCGCTCGTGGTGAGGGCGGCCGCCCTGCTGCCGACGGGATGGCTCGTGGGCACCCAGGTCCATGCCCTCGGCGAGTTCGGGATCGCCTCCTCGGTCGGAGCGCTCGCCGCGACCACCGCGCTGGCCCTCGCCGCCGCCGCGCCGCTGCTGATCGCGCCGCAGGGGGAGGCCTCGGGCACCGCGCGGCGGCCGCACCGGCTCCTGATCCCCGTGCTGCCGGCGGTCCTCGCCATCGGCCTCGCGATCGGCGGCATCGCGCTCACCCGCGCCGCGGGCGAGCCCGTGCAGGAGCGGGTGGTCGCCGCCGTCGACGCGGAGACCGGGCACACGCGCTGGGAGAGCGACGGCGTGACCGAGTGGGGCCGGTCCCTCGACGGCACCGAGGGCACCTCGGTGGTCGAGGGGCCGCAGGTCGAGGTGGAGCCCGCAGGGGAGGGGACGACCAGCACACGGATCCGTCTGACCTCGGCGCGGCCCGGAGCCGAGTTCCGCATGGAGCTCGCGGAGGGAGAGTTCTCCGGGGTCACCGTCGACGGGGAGCCGCTGAGCGACGACGGCTCCGCGGGCGCGCAGGGCCTGCGCACCCTCCGGATCGTCGGGGTCCCCGCGGGCCACGAGGTCGTGATCGAGGCCGAGGTGCCCGACGGAGCGAGCGTGGAGGTGGTCGAGACCGTCTACTCGCCGGCACTGGCCGACGGCTGGGTGACGCCGGGGCCCGGTGTCTCCCTGGTGCAGCCGAGAGTGGAGATCTCGCGGACCGTCACCCCCTGAGCTGATATCTTGACGTCAAGATATATGTCGAGGGAAGGATCCCGATGGCCCACACCTGGAGCCCCGAGCAGTACCTCCGCTACGGCGACGAGCGCGCCCGGCCCTTCCTCGACCTCACCGCCCGCCTCGGCGCCGGGTCGCCGCGGCGAGTGGTCGACCTCGGCGCCGGCCCGGGCACGCTGACGCGACTGCTCGCCGAGCGCTGGCCGGAGGCGGAGGTGCTCGCCGTCGACTCGAGCCCCGAGATGATCGCCCGCGCCGCCGAGATCCCGGGCCTCACCGCCGTGCACGCGGACCTGCGCACCTGGAAGCCGCCCGGCGAGGTCGACGTGCTGGTCAGCAACGCCGCGCTGCAGTGGGTAGACGGGCACCTGGAGCTGCTGCCGCGCCTGGCGGGGATGCTCGCACCGGGCGGCCGGCTGGCGATGCAGGTGCCGGGCAACTTCGAGGAGCCCAGCCACACGATCCGACGCGAGCTCGCCGCCGAGGAGCCCTTCGCGCCGCACGTGCAGGGCATCGCCTCACCCTCCTCGCACGACGCCGCGACCTACCTGCGGGCACTGCAGCACGCGGGCCTCGAGGTCGACGCCTGGGAGACCACCTACCTCCATGTCCTCCACGGCCCGGACCCCGTCTTCGACTGGGTCGCCGGCACCGGCGCGCGCCCCACCCTGCAGGCGCTGCCCGAGGACCTCCGGCCGCGCTTCGAGGAGGAGTTCAAGGCCCGGCTGCGCCGCGCGTATCCGGACGACGGACGCGGCGTGGTGCTGCCCTTCCGCCGCGTCTTCGCCGTCGGCCGCCGGGGCTGAGCGGCGGCAGACGAGCGGGCGCACCGAGCGGCCGGCCGTCGCGGCCGCGACCCCGCCGGCGCGCGGCCACGACTCGGCTCAGCCGACCTGCGGGAAGCCCTTCCTCGCGGCCTCAGCGATCCGGTTCAGCTGCTTGCGGTCCGAGAGCGCGCCGAGCACGCCGCCGAGGCCCGGGATCGCCTTGCCGAACAGGCGCGCCGAGCGCAGGCCGAAGCGCCGGATGAGCCGACCGCCGACCGCGGAGACCACGGCCGAGTGCGGGGACGCGGGGAGCCTCCCCGCCACCCCGCGGGCGGCAGCGCCGGCGACAGGGCTCAGGCCGATGTTCCTCAGCACGTCCCCGGACTCCTCGCCGAGCAGCGTCGCGAGCACCCGCACGCGCACCTCCTCGTCGTCCAGGTCGTAGCCGCGCACGACGGCGATCGCGCCGACCATGCGGGTGGCCTGGATGTAGAACTCCATCACGTTGGTGGGCAGCAGGACCGGCAGGGTCACCACGCCCCCGAGCCCGGTGAGGAAGCCGCCGGCGGTGACGCCCCGGCGGTGCCTGCGGACGATCCGGCGCACCGCCTTCTCCGGCCGCTTCCGGGCCCGGCCGCGCTGCGCCTTCCTCGCGACGTCGGCGGCGGAGGAATAGGCGAGCTTCCCGTCCAGCCCGATGTCGCGGACGGTGTCGATCATGCGCTGCACGGCGCCGTTCGGGCTCGCCTCCGCCTTCTCGGTGCGGGCCTCGCGCATCGCGTCGCGGGCGGTGCTCTTCGCGGTGTCGTCGCGGCGCAGCATGCCGAAGATCCCCATGGGCGTCCTCCTGGTCGTCGGTGTCCGGCGGTCGGTGCCGCGCCCGCGGCGGGTGCGGCACGAGGCCCATCATGCCGTGCCGCGACTGCCCGGGCGTGCCGGCGGACCACATGGTGGGGGAGTCCGACGGGCGCGGGCCACGGGGTGGCCCCGCCCGGCGAGAGCGCGGCGCCGTCCGGTGAGAGCTCCGCGCGGCCCGGCGTGAGCGAGGTCCCGTCCGCCTCGGCCGTCGCCTCCGCGAATGCGTCGTGCCCGCGGCGTAGTCTCGGAGCACCATGGCCAGCAAGCTCTACCGTGACGATGCGATCGTCCTGCGCACCCACCCGCTGGGCGAGGCGGACCGCATCATCACGCTGCTCACGCGGCGGCACGGCAAGGTCCGCGCCGTCGCCAAGGGCGTGCGCCGCACCGGCAGCCGCTTCGGCGCGCGGCTGGAGCCGTTCACGCTGGTCGACGTGCAGCTGCACGCCGGGCGGAACCTCCACACCGTCACCCAGGTCGTCACGATCGAGGCCTTCGCCGTCGGCATCACCGCGGACTACTCCCGCTTCGCCGCCGCCAGCGCCATGCTCGAGACCACCGACCGCCTCACCGACGAGATGGTCGATCCCAACCAGCGCGGATTCCTCATGCTCGTCGGCGCGCTGCGCGCCATGGCCGAGGGCCGCATCGCCCCGCCGCTCGTGCTCGACTCCTTCCTGCTGCGCACCCTGGCCGTCTCCGGCTGGGCGCCCGAGCTGCGCGTGTGCGCCTCCTGCGGGGCCGACGGCCCCCACCACGCCTTCGACGTGCGTGCGGGTGGCCTGGTCTGCACACCCTGCCGTCGGCCGGGCGCCATCGCGGTGCGCCAGTCCACGATCGAGCACATGATCTTCCTGCTCGCCGGGGACTGGGAGAATGTGACCGATGCGGAGGAGACCGTGCAGCAGGAGGCGGGTCGCCTCATCGCGGACACGGTGACCTGGCATCTCGAGCGCTCGGTCCGCTCCCTGCACTACGTCGAACGCTGATCCCCATCCCGGGCGGGTCCACGGCCCGCACGATCCCGCACGATCCAGGAGGACCCCGAATGCCCGGTGCATCCCGTCACGGGTACCAGGAGCCGTTCGCCCATCCCAGCGGCGCACTGCCCCCGCAGCTGCCGGCCCCCACGATCCCTCGCCATGTCGCGGTGGTGATGGACGGCAACGGCCGCTGGGCGAACCGTCAGGGCCTGCCCCGCACGGCAGGGCACGAGGCCGGGGAGGCGGCGCTGCTGGACGTCGTCGCCGGCGCCCTCCAGATCGGCGTGACGCACCTGAGCGCCTACGCCTTCTCCACCGAGAACTGGAAGCGGTCCCCGGAGGAGGTGCGCTTCCTGATGGGCTTCTCCCGCTCCGTGCTGCGCCGCCAGCGCGACACCCTGGACTCCTGGGGCGTGCGGATCGTGTGGATCGGCCGTGAGCAGCGCCTCTGGGGCTCGGTGATCCGGGAGCTCAAGGAGGCCGAGGAGCGTACCCGCGACAACACCCGCATGACGCTGTACATGTGCGTGAACTACGGCGGTCGCGCCGAGATCGTCGACGCGGTGCGCGAGATCGCCGAGGAGGCGCGGGCAGGGCGGCTCAAGGGCTCCGGGATCAGCGAGAAGACGATCCAGCGCCATCTCGTCGACCCCGACATGCCCGAGGTGGACCTGTTCCTGCGCACCAGCGGCGAGCAGCGCACCTCCAACTTCCTGCTCTGGCAGGCCGCCTACGCCGAGCTCGTGTTCGTCCCCGAGCTGTGGCCCGACGTGGACCGCCGCGTGCTGTGGCGGGCGATCACGGAGTACGCGCGGCGCGATCGGCGCTACGGGGGAGCGGTCGACGCCCCCGATGCGTCGGAGGCTCAGTCCGCAGGGCTCTGAGCGACCCGCTCGGCCGCGGCGGTCTTCGCGGGCCGAGCCGGAGCGGAGACCGGCTCCGTCGCAGTCGGCCGGTCGCCCTCGGCCTCGGGCGAGGCCTCGGTCCCGACCTCGCTCTCGGCGAGGGTCGCGAGCAGGGCGGCCCGGGCGCCCGTGCGGCGACGGTGGTGCAGCACGAGGGCCACCAGCAGCACCAGCAGGGCGAGCACGGCGACGGCGCCGGCGGGGGAGACGAGGAACAGCTCGAACCAGCCCGCCACGGCCACCAGGCCGACGGTCGCGTAGATGATCGCCCAGGCCAGGCCGCCGACGGCGAGGGCGGGCAGGTAGCGGCGGGCAGGCATGGCGGTCAGGCCCGCGGCGGCGTTCGCGGCGGTCTGGAAGCCGACGGTCAGGAAGCTCAGCGCCACGACCCAGGCACCCCAGCGGTTGACGAGCTCGGTCGCGCGCTGCACGGAGGTCGACTCCAGCAGCTTCTTCACCCGGCCGCGGTTCGCGGCCTTCCGCGCCCCGCGGCCGACGAGATAGGTGCCGCCGGCGCGCGCCCAGATGACCACGTACAGGAACGCGATCGCCGGCAGTAGCGGCAGCGACTGGACCCAGTCCATCATCGCGCGGCCGCCTCGTCCTCCGGCTCCTCGGGATCGTCCTCGTGCTCCGAGGGCTCGGCGGTGCTCGAGTGCTCCTCGCACAGCCCGAAGACCTCGAGGGTGTGGTCCACCTCGGTGAAGCCGTGCTCGCGGGCGATCGCCGTCATGGACGCCTCGAGCCTCGGGGCGAGGAACTCGACGGTGCGGCCGCACTCCCGGCACACCAGGTGATGGTGGTGGCCGGTGTCCTCGCACTGCCGGTAGAGGGACTCCCCGTCCCCCGCCACGAGCACGTCCAGCCGCCCGGCGCGGGAGAGCGCCTGCAGGTTGCGGTACACGGTGGCGAGGCCGACGGTCTCGCCGTCGGCCCGCATCTGCTCGTGGATCTGCTGGGCGCTGCGGAAGTCCACCTGCCGGGAGAGCGTCTCCAGGATCGCGGCGCGCTGGCGGGTGTTCCTCTGCATGCCCTCATTGTCCCCCACCTGGTGCGGGACCTCCATCTCTGGTGGGAGGGACCACCATCACCGCTGAGAGGGACCACGCGCCGCCACCGGGGCGGCGTCCGCGGCCGTGGGCCCGGGGCCGCCGGCCGGCCGGCTGCGGCGTGCCGCGAGCAGCGAGCGGACGACGAGCGCGGCCACGTACACCGCGATCGTCAGCAGCACGATCACGCCGCCCGGCGGGAGGTCGACGTAGACCGTGATCACCAGGCCGCCGACGGCGCACAGCACCGCGATGACCATGGCGGTGCGCATCGTGCGGGCGAAGCCGACCACCAGATGCTGCGCGGCCGCGACCGGCACGATCATCAGCGCCGAGACCATCAGGGCGCCCACGATCCGCATCGACAGCGTCACCGTCAGCGCCGCCATCACGGCGATGAGGACGTTGACGGTCCGCACCGGCAGCCCCGCGGCGCGGGCGAACTCGTCGTCGGCCGTGACGGCCGCGAGCAGACCGGAGAGCCCCACCCCGATCGCGAGCACGACCACGGCGAGCACGAGCGCGATCACGGTGTCCAGCCGGGTCACGGTCGAGAGGGAGCCGAAGAGATAGCCCATCAGGTTCTGGGAGGTGCCGCCGGCGAGCTGGATGATGACCACGCCGCCGGCGATGCCGCCGTAGAAGAGGATCGCCAGCGCCACGTCGCGGCTGGTGTGGCTGATCTCGCGCACGTACTCGATCAGCACGGCGCCGATCACGGAGGCGGCCAGCGCCCCCGGGATCGCGAGCAGGTCCGCGGGGGTCGCGGCGAGCCAGGCGCCGACCAGCCAGCCGACGGCCACGCCCGTCAGCGCGACGTGCCCGAGGCCGTCGCCGAGCAGGGAGAGCCGCTTCTGCACCAGATAGGTGCCGACCACCGGGGCGGTGAGCCCGATGAGCACTGCGATGATCAGCGGGTAGCGCAGCAGGTCGGAGGTGAGGATGTCCAGCATCGAGATCATGCGGGGTGGATCTCCTGTCCCAGGCATTCGTCGAGCGGGGCGGCGTCCTCGGGGTGTCCGTGCCCGGGGTCCAGGTGCGGGCGCTCGCTCACGGGGCCGTCGTGGACCATGCGGCCGTGGTCCAGGACCACGGCGCGGCTGATGTCGTCGGTCAGCGGACCGGTCTCGTGCAGGACCACGAGCAGGGTGGTGCCGCGGGCGGAGAGCTCCCGGAAGAGCTCGGCGATCAGCTGCTGGGTGGGGACGTCCACCCCGGAGAACGGCTCGTCGAGCACGAGCAGCTCGGGATCGCGCACCAGGGCCCGGGCGATCATCACGCGTCGGCGCTGCCCGCCGGACATGCGGGTGATCGGCCGGCCGGCGAGGTCCGCCATCCCGACCGCCTCGAGCGCGGCGTCGACCCGGGGGTCGCGGGCGCTCGGCCACCAGCGGCGGGCGCTGAGCAGGCCGCTGGCGACGGTCTCCCGCGCGGTGGCCGGGATCGAGCCGGTCTCGGCCGACTCCTGGGGGACGTAGCCGAGGCCGTCGTGGGCGCGGCCCTGGGAGACCGGGCGGCCCAGCAGGTGCGCCGTGCCGCTCTCGAGCGGCAGCACCCCGACCGCGGCGCGCAGCAGGGTCGACTTGCCCGAGCCGTTCGCGCCGAGCAGCGCGACGAGCTCGCCGCGCTCGATGCTCAGGTCGATGTCGTGCAGGACCCGCTGGCCGGCGCGGGAGACGCTCGCGCCGACGATCTCGACGACCGGTCCGTCCCCGGCTCCGTCCCCGGCGCTCACGCCCAGCTCTCCGCGAGGGCGGTGCAGTTGCTTCTCATGACGGCAGGGTAGTCCGCCTCCGGGGACTGCTGGGTCTCGAGGTTGTCCAGCTCGGCGCTGTCGATGCCGAGGTTGTCGGCGAGGGTCTGGGCGACCTTCGGCGAGGCGGTCGCCTCGAAGAAGATCGTGGTGACCTCCTCGTCGCGGACCACGGTCTCGAGGGCGAGCAGCCGCTGCGGGGACGGCTCGGTCTCCGGGTCGATCCCGGAGATCCCCACCTGGTGCAGGTCGTAGCGGTCGGCGAGATAGGTGTAGGCGGCGTGGCTGGTGATGAAGGTGCGTCGCTCGTCGGTCACCTCCTCGAAGGCGGAGGTCAGCTCGGCGTCGAGCTGCTCGAGCTCCTCGCGCACCGTGGCCGCGGCGGAGGTGAACTCCTCGGCGTGCTCGGGGGAGAGCTCGCCCAGGCGCGCGGCGATCGCGTCGCCCAGATCCGCCATCCGCAGCGGGTCGTGCCAGAAGTGGGGGTCGTTCGGGCCGTGGTCGTGGCCCTCGTGGGAGTCGCCCTCCTCGGCGTGCTCGGCGTGCTCCTCCTCGCTCTCCCCGGCGTGCCCCTCCTTTGCGCTGCCGGCATCGGCGGGCAGGAGCGTGATCACGGAGGAGACGTCGAGCACGTTGTCGCCGTCCTGGGAGGCGATGGCGTCGTCGAGCGCGGTCTGGAAGCCGGGGATCTGCAGCACCAGGTCGGCCTCTTCGACGAGCATGGTCTGCTTCACGGACAGCTCGAGGCCGTGGGCGTCGGCCCCCGGTGTGGTGAGGTCCGTGAGGGCGACGTGCTCGCCGCCGATCCGTGTGACCAGGAAGCTCAGCGCGTAGGCCGAGGTGACGACCGACAGGCCGTCTCCGTCGGCGGCCGTGCCCTCCCCGCAGGCGGCCAGGAGCGCCGCACCGGCGCCGAGGCCGAGGGCGGACAGGAGGGTGCGGCGGCGAAGGGGAGAGGCATGCGACATGACAATCATTCTCACCAATGGGTGTGCCGGGGTGCAAGTCGGGAGGCCGTGCGGAGCCGGTGCTCGTGGGGACGCTCACACGTGAGCGGCGTCCTGGGCCGACGACTATGCTGGGAGCGATCCGATCGCACCGTCACCAGGAGTCTCCCCGTGGCCAAGGCCCCCGCCAGCACGCTGGACAACGTCATCGCTCTCGCCAAGAAGCGCGGCTTCGTGTTCCAGGCCGGTGAGATCTACGGAGGCTCCCGCTCCGCCTGGGACTACGGCCCCCTGGGCGTGGAGCTCAAGGAGAACATCAAGCGCCAGTGGTGGCGGACCTTCGTCCAGTCCCGCGGGGACATGGTGGGCCTGGACTCCTCGATCATCCTCCCCAAGCGGGTGTGGGAGGCCTCCGGTCACGTGGCGACCTTCGTCGACCCGCTGGTGGAGTGCCGCAGCTGCCACAACCGCTTCCGCGAGGACCACCTGATCGAGGCCTTCGAGGCCAAGAAGGGCCGCGTACCCGAGGGCGGCATGGCGGAGATCGCCTGCCCCAACTGCGGCACGCGCGGCGAGTTCACCGAGCCGCAGCAGTTCTCCGGCCTGGTGAAGACCTACCTCGGCCCCGTCTCCACCGAGGCGGGCCTGCACTTCCTGCGCCCCGAGACCGCGCAGGGCATCTTCGTCAACTTCCTCAACGTCGTCACCGCCACCCGGCAGAAGCCGCCCTTCGGCATCGGCCAGATCGGCAAGGCGTTCCGCAACGAGATCACCCCCGGCAACTTCATCTTCCGCACCCGCGAGTTCGAGCAGATGGAGATCGAGTACTTCACCCCGCCGGCCGAGGCCGACGAGCACTTCTCGGCCTGGGTGGAGGCGTGCTGGAACTGGTTCGTGGACCTCGGCATCAAGGAGGAGAACCTCCGCCGCTTCGACGTGCCCGAGGACGAGCGCGCCCACTACTCGGCCGGCACCATCGACTTCGAGTACCGCTTCGGCTTCCAGGGCAGCGAGTGGGGCGAGCTGATGGGCGTCGCCAACCGCACCGACTTCGACCTCAGCAGCCACACCGAGGCCTCCGGCACGAAGATGCAGTACTTCGACCAGGCCGCGAACGAGCGCTACACGCCCTACGTCATCGAGCCGAGCTTCGGCCTGACCCGCTCGATGATGGCCTTCCTCGTCGACGCCTATCGCGAGGACGAGGCCCCCAACGCCAAGGGCGGGGTCGACAAGCGCACCGTGCTCGGCCTGGACCCGCGCCTCGCCCCGGTCAAGGCCGCGGTGCTGCCGCTGTCCAAGAGCGAGGACCTGGTGCCGCGCGCCGAGAAGCTCGCCGAGACGCTGCGCAGGCACTGGAACGTCGAGATGGACGTGACCCAGGCGATCGGCCGCCGCTACCGCCGCCAGGACGAGATCGGCACCCCGTTCTGCATCACCGTCGACTTCGAGACCGCCGAGGACCAGGCCGTCACGATCCGCGAGCGCGACACCATGACCCAGGAGCGCGTGGCGCTCGACCAGGTCGAGTCCTACCTCGCCGCGCGCCTGATCGGCGGCTGAGCCGCACAGCACGGCCGACGGGGCCGACGGGGATCTCCCCGTCGGCCCCGTCCTCGTCCCGGCGAGCCGGCGGGTGTCCGGGACCGCGGGTGTCCATGACCGCGGGTGTCCGGGGCCGGGCGGGTCCGAGGCCGCGGAGCGTCGCCGACGGGCGCGTGGCGACATGAGATGGCTGTATCGCCATGTCGTGCCGCCTCGCGCCCGTCCGTGACACGTCGCGCCGCGGGGATGGCAGAGTGCTCCGCATGAGCAGCACCTCCGGCCTCGAGCTGTCCGCCGCCTACCACCGGGAGGTGGTGGCGCCGCTGCTGGAGCGCCGGCTGTCCGGTCTCCCGTACGCCGCGGCGCGGCTGGGCTCGGGATCGGACGTGCTCGGGTTCGACGACGCGCAGTCGCGCGACCACGACTGGGGTCTCCGGCTCACGCTGCTCGTCGAGGACGGCGCCGCGGGTGAGGTCGACGCGCTCCTCGAGCGGGAGCTGCCGACGCAGTGGCGCGGCCATCCCGTGCGCTTCGCGACGACCTGGGAGCCGGTGGTACGCCAGCGCGTTGAGGTCGCCTCGGCCGCGGACTTCGCCGCCTCACGGGTGGGGATCGCCCCGCAGCGCCTCGACGGCGCCGCGCCGCTCGACCTGGTGGACTGGCTGCAGCTGACCGGGCAGGCGGCGCTCGAGGTGACCGCCGGGCCCGTGTTCCACGACGGCACCGGGGCGATCACCGCGATCCGGGAGCGGCTGCGCACGTACCCGGAGGACGTGCGCAGGTACGCGATCGGCGCGGACTGGACCCGCATCGGCCAGGAGCTCGCCGACGTGGGCCGGGCCGGGCTGCGCGGCGACGAGGACGGCTCCGCCGTGATCGCCGCGCGACACGTGCGCACCCTGCTCCATCTCGCCCACCTGCTGCACCGGCGCTGGGTGCCCTACGGGAAGTGGCTCGCCCGCTCGGCGGCCGCGCTGCCGGACGGCGATGCCCTGCGCCGCTCCGTGCTCGCGGTGCTGCGGGCACAGGACTGGCGCACCCGGCAGGGCGCCCTCGCCGCGCTGGTCGAGCAGATCGCCGCGCTGCAGGGACAGGTCGGCCTGCCCACCCTGGACCCCGCGACCGAGCCCTTCTTCGACCGCCCCCATGTGGGGCTGCGCGGGCTCCCGGAGCTGCTGGTCGAGGAGATCACCGACCCTGCGGTGCGCGCGCTGCGCCCCGGCATCGGCACCGCCGAGCAGATCAGCGACCACGTGAGCGTGCTCGTCGACCCCGTGCTGCGCAGGCGGCTGGTCGGCGGGTGAGCACCCGCTGCCCCGCTCCGCCCGCACCCTCCTCCGCGGGGCACCCCGGCTTCTCCGTCCTGCGCTGAACAGTCCTGCGCTGATCAGTCGCGGGCTGATCAGCACGCGGCGGAGAACGACCCGGACGGGACCGCGGCGGCGCAGGCTGGGGCCATGACCACGCACACCGCCCCACCGCCCCGACTCGACACCTCCGACCCCACCGCCCCGCAGCCCCTCGCCGCCCTCACCGCGACCCGGCTGCTGCATCAGCGCGTGCTGCTGCTGGACCGAGAGCTCGAGCAGGACAACGGATCGTCGCTGGCCGCCCAGCTGCTCCTGCTCGCGGCCGAGGACCCCGCCGCCGACATCACCCTGCTGATCAACTCGCCCGGCGGGCTGGTCCCGGCGATGCTCGCGATCGGCGACCTGATGGACCTGGTCCCCTGCGACGTGCGCACAGTCGCGCTCGGCATGGCCTACAGCGCCGGGCAGTACCTCCTCACCCAGGGCACACCCGGCAAGAGGTACGTGCTCCCGCACGGCCAGGTGCTCATGCACCAGGGCTCGGCCGGGTTCGGCGGCAGCGCCGCCGACATCGAGCTGCAGGCCGAGGACCTGCGCCGCAACCGCGACCTGCTGATCCGCCTCACCGCGGAGCGGACCGGGCAGAGCGAGGAGCGGATCGCCCGTGACTCCGAGCGCGACCGCATCTGGGACGCCGAGGGCGCCGTGGACTACGGCTTCGCCGACCACGTCGCCGCGGACCTCGCCGAGATCCTCCCGCTCGGTCCGTCCGGAGCCCGCGGCCGCGCCGCGGGGATCGGGGGCGCACGATGAGCAGCTACACCATCCCCTCCGTCATCGAGCGCACCCACACCGGCGCCGAGCGCAGCGCCGACGTGTTCTCCCGCCTGCTCAGCGACCGGATCGTCTACGTCGGCACCCCGATCGACGACGGCGTCGCGAACACCGTCATCGCCCAGATCCTGCACCTGGAGAACGAGTCTGCCGACGCACCGATCCACCTCTACCTCAACTCCTCCGGCGGGGACGTGCAGGCGGTGCTCGCCATCTACGACACGCTCGCCTTCGTGCGCAGCCGGGTGGCGGTCACCTGCATCGGCCAGGTGGTCGCGGCGCCGGTGGTGCTGCTCGCGGCGGGCACGCCCGGGCTGCGCTGGGTGCTGCCCCACACCCGCGTCGTCCTCCACCCGCTCGAGGCGCAGGGACGCGGCGCGGTGCCGGACCTGATCCTCGCGACCGAGGAGGTCCAGCGACTGCGCGGAAGCCTCGAGGCCCTGCTCGCCGAGCACTCCGGACAGGACCTGCAGCGGGTGCGGCGGGACCTCGAGCGGGAGCAGGTGCTGGATGCGGAGGCGACCGTCGCCTACGGCCTCGCCGACGAGGTGCTGCTCAGGCGGCCGCGAGCAGAGTGACGCCCGAGCCGTCGCGGGGCTCGGAGGCCGGGCCGGCGAAGGAGCGGCGATCTCCCTCGGCGGAGGAGCTTCGTCCTCCGGGGGAGGAGCGCAGCTCGAGGACCGGCGCGATGCGCCCGGTCGACGGGGCGGCGGCGAGCGCACTGTCGGCGGTGCGCAGCAGGAGCAGCGGGAGGTCGACGTCGAGCGCGCCGAGGATCGCGGCGAGCAGCTCCGAGGAGGGGTCCTTGCGGCCGCGCTCGACATCGGAGAGGTGTTGCATCGACACCCCGGCCGCGCTCGCGACCTCGGCGAGGGTGCGGTGCTGACGGTGCCTCTCGGCCCGCAGCTCCGCCCCCATCAGCTCCCGCCAGAGCGGCTCGAGGTGCGTCTCCATGCGGTGAGACTACGGTCGCCCCGCGCCGGCGGGGGAGTTCTCCGCTGTGGGCGGAAGCGCGCGGTCGGTCCTCGGTGCACGTGGGGCGTGCCGGGGCCGTTCAGGGCAGGGCGGCCAGCAGATGCGGCAGCACGTGCTGGGCGAAGGTGCCCAGGGTGCGGGTGCTGTCCTCGAGCGGTGCGCCGGGCGGCAGCACCAGCGCGATCTCGTCGGCCTCCAGCACCACCGGGTCCGCCAGCAGCGCCTGCGCGACGGCGACCGGCTCGTCGAGCACGACCGGACCGTAGACCGCCTCGCGTCCGCCGAGCTCGGTGCGGCGGTGCTCGGCGAGCACCCCCGCCTCCGCGGAGCGCTCGCGCGGGATCAGGGTGGTGAAGCGCTCGAGCTCCGCCTCGTCGAGCACCGGGAGCATCTGCCGGCTGACCATGACCCGGCCCTCCCCGTGCCCGGCCCCGAGCGACGCCTCGCGATAGGCGCGCAGCGCCTCGAGCTGGAGCTGCGCGAAGGAGCGGCCCGAGCCGTCGTCCGGGGCCATCGTCGCCAGCTGCAGGCCGAGGCCGAGCCGGCCCGCCAACGCCGCCCGCTCCGGGCTCGCCGCCCCGTAGGCCAGGCGCTCCCGCAGCCCGGGCGCGCGGGGCTGCAGGCGCAGCGGCGTGCCGGGCTCGACCTCCTCGATGTGCGCGTCCGCCCCCGCGACGATCTCCCCGTCCAGGAAGGAGAGCAGGTCGTGCAGGATCCGGTCCACGTGGTCGCGATGGTCTCCCTGCAGGGCCCCGAAGGCGCGGGCGTAGATCGCATCGTGCGCGGAGTAGCCCGGTGCGAGGCCGGCGCGGAGCCTGCCGCCGGTGAGCAGGTGGGCGGTGGCGAGGTCCTCCGCGAGCCGGCCCGCGTTCTCGAAGCGCAGGGGGATCACCGCGGTGCCCAGCTCGATGCGCTCGGTGTGCTGGGCGAGGGCGGAGAGGAACAGCAGCGGCGAGGGCAGCGCGTCCTGCAGGTGCCGCACCCGCACGTAGCCCGCGTCGTAGCCGAGCTCCTCCGCGCTGCGGAACAGCGCGCGACCCTCGTCCAGGGCGGAGTGGTCCACCTGGGCGACGAAGCCGATGCGGGGCGCGGGGCGGCCCGTCGCGGCACCGGTCGCGGGTGCGCCGTCGTGCGCGGGTGCGGTGCCGGTCGTCGATGCGGTGCGGGCCGGGGATCGGTCTGCTGCGGATGTGCTCATCGCACGCCTCCTTCGAGCGGGGTCCTCGGCAGCACGGTCGCCCGGCGCCGGGGAGTGGTGCCGTCACCTGATTCTCCCCCGCGGGGAGGGCCCGGCGGGGGACCGAGGGCCCTCCGCGCCCCTGCCTCCGACGGTTCCTCCCCGGGCGGACCCGATGCACATCACCTCACGGATCCTCCCGAACGTCCGCCCAGGATGGGACAATCCAGGGACGATGACCCTTCTGACCGACACCGTGACCGCCGTGACCGCCGCTCCCGCCCCCGCCGACGCCCCGTCGGCCCCAGGACGGGAGCGCATTCGGCGACCTCTCACGATCGGGAGGCTCACCGTGGACACCCCGGTGATGCTCGCGCCCATGGCCGGGGTCACCAACATGGCCTTCCGCGTGCTGTGCCGCGAGTTCGGCGCCCTGCACAGCGAGGACGACGGCGGTCTGTTCCCCACCGAGATGGTCACCACGCGCGCGCTGATCGAGGACCACCGCGAGTCCTGG
Organism: Brachybacterium sp. AG952; assembly: GCF_004362645.1. Classification (NCBI taxonomy): domain Bacteria; kingdom Bacillati; phylum Actinomycetota; class Actinomycetes; order Micrococcales; family Dermabacteraceae; genus Brachybacterium; species Brachybacterium sp. AG952. Next base: position 59,346 of record NZ_SNXV01000003.1, read on the forward strand.
CGCCTGCTGCGCATGGCCGATCGGGAGCGGCCCCGCTCCGTCCAGCTGTACGGCGTGGACCCCGCGGTCGTCGCCCGCTCGGTGGAGATGATCCTCGAGCGCGACGGCGCCGACCACATCGACCTGAACTTCGGCTGCCCCGTCCCCAAGGTGACGCGTCGCGGCGGCGGCGGCGTGCTGCCCTGGAAGGACGAGCTGTTCACCCGCATCCTGCGCGCCGCGGTCGAGGCCGCCGGGGACGTGCCGGTGACGCTCAAGACCCGCAAGGGCGTGGACGACGGCCACCTCACCTACCGCGACGCGGGCCTGATCGCCCAGGAGGTCGGCGCCGCCGCGATCACCCTCCACGGCCGCACCGTGAAGGAGCAGTACTCCGGCACCGCGGACTGGACCTCCATCGCGGACCTCAAGCAGACGGTCACCGACATCCCCGTGCTCGGCAACGGCGACGTGTGGTCCGCGGAGGACGCGCTGCGGATGATGGACGAGACGGGCGCCGACGGCGTCGTCGTCGGCCGCGGCTGCCAGGGACGGCCCTGGCTGTTCGCCGACCTCGCCGCCGGGTTCTCCGGCAGCGCCGAACGGGTCCGGCCCGGCCTCGGCGACGTCGCGCGGATCCTGCGCCGACACGCCGAGCTGCTCACCGAGTTCTACGAGAGCGAGGACCGGGGCGTGAAGGACCTGCGCAAGCACGTGGCCTGGTACTTCAAGGGCTATCCCGTCGGCGGCGACATGCGGCGCCGGCTCGCGACCATGGAGTCCCTCGTGGACCTCGACGAGAAGCTCTCCGAGCTCGACCTCACCGCCCCCTACCCGGGCGCCGACGTCGAGGGGCCGCGCGGCCGCACCGGCCACCCCCGCAACGCCACCGTCCCCGCCGGCTGGATGGACACCCGCGAGCTGTCCGACGAGCACCGGGCCCGCCTCCACGAGGCCGAGCTCGACATCTCGGGCGGCTGAGCCATGACGACCACCGCCCCTCCCGGCCCCGCCGCGGCCGTCCCGCCCGTCGGCTACTCCGCCCACGACCTCGAGCGCTGGGTGCCCGAGCCGCCGAAGTCCCAGGCCCGCACGCCCTTCCAGCGGGACCGGGCCCGGGTGCTGCACTCCTCCGCGCTGCGCCGTCTCGGTGCGAAGACCCAGGTGCTCGGCGCGGGCGCGAACGACTTCGTCCGCACCCGCCTCACCCACTCCCTCGAGGTCGCGCAGGTGGGACGCGACATCGGCGCCGAGCTCGGCTGCGACCCCGACGTGGTCGACGCCGCCTGCCTCTCCCACGACCTCGGCCACCCGCCCTTCGGCCACAACGGCGAGAAGGTCCTCGACGACCTCGCGAAGGACTTCGGCGGCTTCGAGGGCAACGCCCAGACCCTGCGCCTGCTCACCCGCCTCGAGCCCAAGGTGATCGGACCGGAGCGCCCCCACGGGCTGAACCTCACCCGCGCCTGCGTCGACGCCGCGATCAAGTACCCCTGGTCGCGCGGCGAGGGCCCGGACCCGGACTCCCCGAAGTTCGGCACCTACGCCGACGACCACGACGTCTACTCCTGGGCGCGCGAGGGCGCCGTGGAGGGACGGAAGTGCTTCGAGGCGCAGGTCATGGACCTCGCCGACGACATCGCCTATTCCGTCCACGACATCGAGGACGCGATCACCGGACGCACCCTCGACCTCGGCCGCCTGCGCGACCCGATGGAGCGCTCCGCCGCGCTGTACGTCGTCCAGGACTGGTACATGCCCCACGAGAGCCTCGACGCGCTGGACGCGGCACTGTCCCGCCTCGAGGCCGAGCCCTCCTGGATGTCCGCCTTCGACGGGTCGATGCGCTCGGCCGCGGCGCTGAAGGACATGGCCAGCCAGCTCATCGGCCGCTTCACCCGCTCCGCGATCACCGCCACCCGCGCCGAGCACGGGCCCGCGCCCCTGTCCCGCTACGGCGGCGACGTGATCGTGCCGGAGGGGACCCACGTCGAGATCGCGGTGCTGAAGGGCCTGGCCGCCGCGTACGTGATGTCCTCCGCCTCCCAGCAGCCCGTCTACGAGGCGCAGGAGGAGATCATCCGCGACCTCTACTCCCGGCTGTGGCACACCGGCACCCAGCACCTCAGCCCCCTGTTCGCGGAGCTGTGGCAGCAGGCCGAGGACGACGACGCCCGCCGACGTGTGATCGTCGACCAGATCGCCTCCTACACCGACGTCACCGCGAGGCGCCTGCACGAGGTGCTCTACGACCGCACCCTCACGCACGTCACCGCCGCGGACATGCCCCTGCCCGGCCTCGGATCGGAGCTCTGAGCGGGTGGCACAGGGACTGATCCGCCGCGCCGACGTGGACCTCGTGCGCGAGCGCTCCCGCCTGGACGAGGTCGTCTCCGAGCACGTCACGCTGCGCACCGCCGGGATCGGCTCGATGAAGGGGCTGTGCCCCTTCCACGACGAGAAGACGCCCTCGTTCAACATCCGCCCCCAGCTCGGCCACTGGCACTGCTTCGGCTGCGGCGAGGGCGGGGACGTGATCTCCTTCGTCCAGAAGATCAACCACCTCAGCTTCGTCGAGGCGGTCGAGATGCTCGCCGGGCGCTACGGCGTCCAGCTGCACTACGAGGAGGGCGACGGCAAGGGCGGGGACCGGCCCGACTTCGGGACCCGGCGCCGCCTCCTGGACGCCCACTCGATCGCGGAGGAGTTCTACCGCGAGCAGCTCTCCGCCCCGATCGGCGAGATCGGGCGGCGCTTCCTCACCGAGCGCGGCTTCGACCAGGCCGCCGCCGAGCACTTCGGCGTCGGCTTCGCGCCCGAGGGCTGGGACTCGCTGACCTCGGTGCTGCGCGGACGGGGCTTCACCGAGGAGGAGCTCACCGCCAGCGGGCTCGTCTCCCAGGGCCAGCGCGGCGTCTACGACCGCTTCCGCGGGCGCCTCGTGTGGCCGATCCGCGACATCACCGGCAAGACCATCGGCTTCGGGGCGCGGCGCCTGCTCGAGTCCGACCAGGGCCCCAAGTACCTCAACACCCCCGAGACCGCGATCTACCACAAGTCCTCCGTGCTCTACGGCCTCGACCTCGCCCGGAAGGAGATCGCCTCCCAGCACCGCGTGGTGGTCGTCGAGGGTTACACCGACGTGATGGCCGCACACCTGGCCGGGGTCACCACCGCCGTCGCCTCCTGCGGCACGGCCTTCGGCGCCGAGCACGTGAAGATCGTCCGCCGCGTGATGGGTGACTCGAACCCGTCGGCCGGGCTGCGGCTGAACACCGACGGGAAGGGCCTGGCCGGGGAGGTCGTCTTCACCTTCGACGGTGACGCCGCCGGGCAGAAGGCGGCGCTGCGCGCCTTCGAGGAGGACCAGCGCTTCGTCGCCCAGACCTACGTCGCGGTCGAGCCGAACGGCCTGGACCCCTGCGATCTCAGGATCCAGCGCGGCGACGAGGCGGTGCGGGAGCTGATCGAGACCCGTCGGCCGCTGTTCGAGTTCGCGATCCGCACCGCCATCTCCCAGGTCGACCTCGACACCGTCGAGGGCCAGGTCACCGCGCTGCGGATGGCCGCGCCGGTCGTGGCGAGGATCCGGGACCGTGCGATGCGGCCCGAGTACGCGCGCCGGCTCGCCGGCTGGCTCGGGATGGAGGAGCGGACCGTGCTGCGCGCCGTGCACGACGCCGCCCGCACCGAGGGCGGCGGCGGGCACCGCGCCCACGAGGCGCCGCCCGAGCGGGCGGGGGAGCGGCCCGGCGCCCCGGCGATCGAGGACGACGGCGGCGTCCTGCCGATGCCGCGCCTGGCCGACGTGGTCAGCCCCCGCGACCCGGTGGGCCAGGTCGAGACCCAGTCGCTGGCCGTGATGCTGCAGGCCCCGCATCTGCTGGACACGGAGCGGGTGGCCGCCCTGCCGGACGACTCCTTCCACGTCCCTGCCCTGCAGGGGGTGTGGGACGTGATGCTCGCCGCGGGCACCCTCCTGGACGCCGTGGGCGGGCAGCTGCCCGCCGCGCGCTATCTGGAGCAGGTCCTCGAGATCGCCGGCGAGACGGTGCGGCCGCTCATCGTGGAGATCGCGAACCTCGACCTGCCGGCCCGCAGCGAGGAGGCGCTGGGACGGCTCGGCGTCTCGCTCCTGGACCGTCTCAGCGAGCTGTCGATCACGCGCGAGTACTCCGTGCTCAAGCAGCGTCTCCAGCGCACCGATCCCTCCGACGCGGAGCGCTACCAGCAGATCATGGCGCGTCTGACCGAGGTGCAGATCAAGCGTCGGTCGCTGCGGGCACCTTCCGACTGACGGCGCCGGTCGAGGCGGCGCGTCCGGCCCGGAGCCTGCGCACCAGCTCGATCCCGCCGCCGACCAGCAGCGCGAGCGCGATCCCGACGGCGACGCCGAGCAGCGGGTTGCTGCCGAAGGCGAGCCCGCCGAGCATCCCGATGCCGACGTAGTACAGGGCCCAGATCAGCGCCGCCAGCGAGGAGTACAGCACGAAGGCCGGGCGCGGGAAGCGGATCGCCCCCGAGGTGATGTTCACGGCGGTGCGCGCGCCGGGCACGAACCGGGCCCCGAGGATGATCACCCCACCGCGGGAGCGCAGCGCCGTATCCGCCGCGCCGACCACCGCTCCCGCATACCGCCGCCGGCGCAGCCTCCGCGTCAGCGGACCGGCCCCGCGGCCGACGTGATGGGCCAGGACGTCGCCGAGCAGCGCCCCCGCCCAGGCGGCGACGACCAGCAGGGCCGCCGAAGGGCTTCCGGTGACGGCGAAGGTGCCGGCGGTCAGCACGACGGTCTCCGCCGGCACCATCGGGACCAGGGAGTCGCCGACGGCGAGGGCGATGACGAGGAGCAGCAGCCACGGCGAGGCCATGAGGCTCTCGGCGAGCTGCAGGACGCTGTCCATGCGAAGGTCTCCGGACGTGCTCGGGGGCGGTCGGTCGATGGCCTCGACGCTAGGCGGAGCAGGGGACGCGGCACCGCCCGGCTGACCCTGCGGATCGGCGCGGGGAACTGCGCCAGGATCCTGCAGGAATCCCCCTGGGGGCCGCCGGTGCGGCTTGGTAGGTTCGGACCCCGCCGACCCCGGTCCGAACCCGAACCCGGGCCGAGCCCGAGCCGATGCCCACGGCCCGCTCCGGCGGGCCGCTCCCCGCCCGCCCTGATCCCGGAGGCCCCCGATGTCCCTGCCCGCACTCCCCGGGTCCCTGGCGCGGCGGGGCCCCGTGCGCCTCGTGCGTCGGGCGTGCCGCCAGGTGCTGGGGACGCTCGGCGGCCTGCTCCTCGGCCCGCTGCTGCTCCTGGCATGGATCGCGGCCCTGCTGCGCTGGCGCGGGCCGCTGGAGCGGTTCCGCGGGTGGGAGCAGTGGAGGCTGCTCCGCGCCTACCGGCTGCGACCGGGGGAGTCGCGCGGCGAGTTCCTGCGCGGCGCGCGCATCCCGTTGTGGGCCCTCGCGACCACCGCCGCCGGCTGGCTCATGCTCGAGGTCCTGATGCTCGTGATCGCGGTGGTCCTCGGCAGTCTCAGCCAGTCCCTGTACGGCTCGTCGGTCACCCTCGGCTTCGACCTGTGGGTGCTCAGCCGCCCCGCTCTGCTGGTCGCGCTGGTGTTCGGTCCGGGCGGTGTGCTGATGACCGCGCTGTGCGCCGAGGGCGTCGCCTGGGCGCTCGCGGCGCTCCTGGGTCGATGGACCGAGGTGACACGGGAGGACGCGCTCGAGCCGCGCCTGCACCAGCTGCTGACCACCCGGCGCGGCGTGCTCCTCGCGATCGACGACGAGCGACGACGGATCGAGCGGGATCTCCACGACGGCGTGCAGCAGAACGTCGTCTCCCTCTCGCTCGTCCTCGCCCGCGCCCGGCGCGCCGACGATCCGCAGCGCTCCGCGGCGCTGCTCGAGCAGGCGCACGGCCAGTCGCAGGCGCTGATCGAGGAGGTGCGCCAGGTCGCCTGGAGGGTCTACCCCACAGCCCTCGACGAGCACGGGCTCGTCTCCGCGCTCGAGGGCGTGGCGGCCTCGAGTCCTCTTCCGGTGCGGCTCGCGACCGGCATCGAGCACTCCCTGCCGCCGGCGGTCGAGTCCGCCGCGTACTTCGTCGTCCGGGAGGCGGTGACGAACGTGGTCAAGCACGCGGCGGCCTCCGAGGTGCTCGTCGAGGTGGGCACCGCCGAGAGGCAGGGGAGCGCGCTCCTGCGCCTGACGGTGCGGGACGACGGGGTCGGGGGTGCGGATCCCGAGGGCGGGGGACTGCAGGGCCTGGCCCGGAGAGCGGCGGCGCTCGACGGTACGCTCGAGGTCCGCAGCCCGCGCGGCGGGCCCACCGTCATCTCCGCGGAGCTGCCCTGTGACTGAGCCGATCCCTCCGACCCCGACCTCGCCCGGGATCGTCCTGGCCGATGATGCGGTGCTGCTGCGTGAAGGGGTGCGCAGCCTGCTCGAGGACGAGGGGATGGAGGTCCTCGCCTCCGTCGGCGATGGCGCGCAGCTGCTCGAGGCGGTGCGTCGGCACCGTCCCGGTCTGGCGATCGTCGACGTGCGGATGCCGCCCACCCACACCGACGAGGGGCTCGTCGCGGCGCTCGCCATCAAGCGCGAGATGCCCGAGGTGGGGGTGCTGATGCTCTCCCAGCACGTCGCCCGCGAGTACGCCACCGAGCTGCTGGGCTCCGAGACGACGGGGATCGGCTACCTGCTCAAGGACCGCATCACCGAGATCGACGGCTTCCTGGACGCGGTGCGTCGGGTCTCAGGCGGCGGCACGGTCATCGACCCCGCGGTGGTGCGGGCGCTGCTGCGCGCGCCCGATCAGCGGCGCGCCGTGGGGAGGCTGAGCCCACGGGAGCTGGAGGTGCTCGAGGCGATGGCCGAGGGACTGTCGAACCGGGGCATCGCCGAGCGTCTCTTCCTCTCCGTGAGCACGGTGGAGAAGGCCGGCAGCGCGATCTTCGACAAGCTCGACCTCGCCGGGGAGGAGCAGAGCAGCCGCAGGGTCCTCGCGGTGCTGCGCTACCTGGAGTCCTAGAGCTCCGTGCCGCGCGACTCGACGTGACCCGCGCGCTGCTCCCGGCGGTGCTCAGCTCGAGGCGACGGCGCGGGCGATGAGCTCCCGCTGGCGGGCCGACAGGCGCGTGCGCAGCTGCTCGAGGCCGGTCCTCGCCGGCGATCCGGCGTCGGCCGCGGTGACGAGCTCCGTCAGCAGGCCGTGGGCGATCTCGAGGTCCTGCACCCCGCCGAGCAGCTCCTGCATCGCCTCCGCCCGCACGCGCGCCGCCTCGATGTGCTCGTGGCTCGGCGCGTCGTCGGGGGCGGCGGCCAGCAGCTCGGCGGCGTAGCGCCAGCGCTTGGCGGCCTTGCGCGCCGCATGGAGGCGGGAGGGCTCCCCGCCCGAGGTCTCGAGCCGTCGCACGACCTTGCGCTCCGCGCGGTCCAGGACCTCCTCGGCCGCCGGGACGGGCGGCGAGGGCGGGGTGCGGCACCAGGCCTCCAGCAGGGCCGCGCCCTCGCGCCACGCCCCCGTGCCCGCGGCCGCCTCCAGCGCGGCCAGCGCGTCGCGCCGTCGGGAGCGCAGCTCGTCCTCGAGCAGAGCCTGCGCCGCCGACCGCGCGGGAGCGGGCTCGAGATCCTCCGCCTCGGAGGCGAGGAGCGCCGCCAGGACGTCCGCGTCCCGCACCACGCCGAGAGGAAGGGCGAGCGCCTGCAGCGCCGCATCGGCCGCGGCGGCGTCCGGCACTGCGCCGGGGACGGTGCGCACGGCGGCACGCAGCCGTCGCAGGGAGGTGCGCGTGCCGTGCACGATCTCCACGGGCAGCTCGGCGCCGATCCGGGAGATCCCGTCCAGCGCCCGACAGGAGTGCTCGCCGACGTAGACGGCGAGCGACCCGTCCCCGTCGCTCATCCCGGGGCGAGCACGTACTCGTGCAGCGCGGTCCCGCCCTCGGCCGCGGCGGTCAGCAGCATCACCGTGTCCTCGACGGCGACGACGGCGCGGCGGCGGTCGGGCAGCTCGTGCAGCTCGCCCTGCTGGATCACGAAGGGCTCGGGCGCCTCGACCCGGATCGCGCCGTGCATCAGGTAGAGGGAGGCGGGCACCTCGTCCTCGTGCTCGGTGAGCCGGGTGCCCTCGGTCAGCGCGAGGATCGTCTGCTGGAGCGCGCCCCGGCGGACCACCGGCTCGGCATGGAATCCTGCGCCGCTGCTCCGCGCCTGATCGATGGATCGGGTGATGACGGGTGTGAGAGCGACCATGACGGCCTCCTCCTCGTTGACGGATCCGTCCTGCCAGTATCGTCCACGAAGGGCGGAAGGTCATGCCCTGCATCCGGTCGGTCGGCCGCGATGAGCGCGCGGACGTCCCCCGCCCGCAGGACGCTACGATCCTGGGATGGGCCAAGCGGGCGGCGGGCAGGAGTCGCGACAGGACGGGACCGCGCGTCGGGACGCGGCCGGCGCAGCGGACAGGGCACGCGGCGCCGACGCGTCGGGCGAGGCGACGGCAGAGGCGGGGGGCGAGCACCCCGTCGGCTACTGGTACCCCGAGCACGACTCCGCGATCGACGTGCTCACGGCGCTGCGCACCTACCAGGCCGCACACGGCGACATGCGTCGACGGATGAGCGCCGGGATGGACATGAACACGACCGACCTGGCCGCGCTGCGCTATGTCATCGCGCACGAGCGGCACGGGGAGCCGCTGACCCCGCTGGGCCTGGCGCGGCTGCTCAGGATCTCCGGCGCCTCCAGCTCGAAGCTGCTGGACCGTCTGACCGCCTCGGGGCATCTGCAGCGGGTCCCGAACCCGCACGATCGCCGCTCGAGCGTCGTCGTCGCGACCGAGCACGGGCACACGGAGGTCCGGGAGCGCCTGGACGGCCTGCACGCGCGGATGCAGGAGGCGGCGGAGCAGGTGCCCGAGGAGGCCCGCGGCGAGGTCGCCGCCTTCCTCCGCCGCATCGCGGGGGTGCTCGACGCGGAGATCACCTCCGACTCGCCGCTCTCCCCGGTGACGCGGTCACCGGCCCCGCAGCGGCCGTCTCCTCGCCGCGGCTGACCAGGCGCCGGCCCCGCGACTCCGGACGTCGCGCCCCGGACCTCGGGCCCCTGGACGTCGAGCCCCTGGACGTCGATCGCGGAGGCTCGCCGCGGGTCAGCGGGCGCCCTCGCGCCACAGGCGCGAGGGCCACCACACGACCTTCCCCAGGTCCAGCACCAGCGCCGGCACCAGCAGCGTGCGCACCACGAAGGTGTCCAGCAGCACGCCGAGCGCGACGATCACGGCGAGCTGGGCGAGGAACAGGATCGGGATCACGCCGAGCGCCGCGAAGGTCGCGGCGAGCACCAGCCCCGCGGAGGTGATCACCCCGCCGGTGACGGCCAGGCCGCGGACCACCCCGTCGGCCGTGCCGTGCCGCAGCGCCTCCTCCCGCACCCGCGTCATGAGGAAGATGTTGTAGTCGATGCCGAGGGCGACCAGGAACACGAAGCCGAACAGCGGCACCGCGGGATCGGCGCCCGGGAAGCCGAGCACGTGGTCGAAGAGCAGGGCGGAGATCCCCATCGCCGTGCCGAAGGACAGCACGGTCGTCGCGATCAGCAGGACCGGAGCGAGGATCGCGCGCAGCAGCATGAGGATCACCAGGATCACCGCGAGCACGATCGGGATGATGAGCGCGCGGTCGTGGACGGAGGCGTCGTTCGTGTCGATCGCCGTGGCGGTCACCCCGCCGACCAGCGCCGCGGGCCCGTCGGCCGCGAGATCGGCGCGCAGCGCCCGGACGGTCTCCTCCGCCGCGGCGGAGTCCGGGGCCTCCGTCAGGGTGCCCTGGAGCAGCACCTGCCCGTCGACCGCGGTGGGCTCGGGCACCGGCGCACCGGGCGGGCCGGCCGGACGGATCCCCTCAACGGTGACCTCGGCCGAGCCGCTGGGGGAGTCGGCGGAGGCGACCGTGACCGCGTCGATGCCGTCCTGGGCGAGCAGCTGCTCGGCCGTCTCCTCGAGGTCCTCCTGCGCGGTGATCACCTGCACGGGCGAGCCGGCGCCGGCGGGGAAGTGCTCGCCGAGCGCGACCTGGCCGTCACGGGCGGAGGACTCGGTGAGCACGAGCTCGAACTGCGCGACGCCGGAGGCCTGCAGCTGGGTGACGCCCAGGCAGGCCAGGCCCAGGAGCACCGCGGTGAGGATCCACAGCGGGCGCGGGCGGCGTCGCACCGCCGCGGCGACACGGCCCCAGCCGCCGTGCCCGGCGAGCTCCGCGGACTCGTCGGCGTCGGGTTCGTGGCGGGGCCGTCGCGGCCAGAACGCCGCCCGCCCGCACAGCAGCAGCACGGCGGGCAGGAAGGTCAGCGCCGCCGCCATCGCGACGGCGATGCCGATCGCGGCGACGGGGCCGAGGGCGCTGTTGGACTTCAGGTCCGACAGCAGCAGGCACAGCAGGCCGGCGATCACCGTGCCCCCGGAGGCGAGCACCGGCTCGAGAGTGCCGCGCAGCGCCGCCCGCGTCGCCTCCGCCCGGCCGCGCAGACGTCGCAGCTCGTCGCGATAGCGGGCCACGTACAGCAGCGAGTAGTCGGTCGCCGCCCCGATCACGAGGATGAACAGGATGCCCTGGGTCTGCCCGGACAGCAGCAGCGCTCCCGCATCGGCGAGGTGCCAGATGATCAGCAGCGCGACGCAGAGCGCGGAGACGGAGGTGGACAGCACGATCAGCGGCAGCAGCGGCGAGCGGTAGACGAGCACCAGGATCACCAGCACCGCGGCGAGCGCGGCGGCGAGCAGGAGCCCGTCGATCCCGGCGAAGGCGTCGCCCAGATCCGCCGAGAAGCCGGCGTGGCCGGTGACATGGGCGTCGAGGCCGGCGGACAGGTCCTGGGCGAGGGAGTCCTCGATCGCATGGGTCGCCGCGCCCAGGTCCGCGTCGGGATCGAGTGGGACGAAGGCCTGCACCGCGAGGGAGTCCTCGGAGGGGATCGGCGGGGAGATCTCCTCGCCCACCGCCTCGAGCTCCGTGAGCGCCTCGATGCTCGCGGCGATGTGCTCGGCGGTGGCGGCGTCGATCTGCTCCTCGGAGGGGATCACGACGATCGCCGGGATCTCGTCGGAGCCCGTGAACTCCGGGGCGAGCCGGGAGACCTCGGTCGCCTCAGCGGTCTCGGGCAGATAGGCGGTGCGGTCGTCGGAGGAGACCTCGCCGACGCGGCCGAAGTAGGGGCCGCCGAGCGCCATGCCGGCGAGCCAGCCGAGGATCACCAGCGCCGGGAGCAGGCTGCGCAGCACGCGGGCGCCCCGCCGAGGGGGACGACGATGGGTGGGGGCAGCCGCGGGGGCCGACGGGGTGCTGCGCGACATGGCGTCCCTTCGAGCGTGCACCGTGCCTCGGGAGTCTCTCACACGTCGTTAGCTTGGCGATGTAGTGTGCGGGAAGCCGATGTGAACGGGTGGCCCGCCGCCCGCTCCGGAGTCGAGGAGTCGCCGTGAGGATCGAAACCCGCCACCACCTCGAGCACCCCCGCGACGAGGTGAGCGCCTGGCTGGAACGGCCCGGAGCGCTCACCCGGCTCACCCCGCCGGGCCTGGCCACGGCCGAGGACCCCGCCGCGGGCGGCACCGGGCAGGGCCGCCTCGTCGGTGTGCGCCTCGGCCCGGCGCTGCTTCCGCAGCCGCTGCGCCCCCGCTGGCTGCTGCGCCACGCCCCAGCGGAGTCGCCCTTCGACTTCGCCGACCAGCAGGTGCGCGGCCCGTGGCGCACCTGGCGGCACGAGCACGCGGTCGAGGAGAGCGGCTCCGGCGCCGCGGTGCACGACCGCCTCGAGGTCGAGCTGCCGCGGCGCCTCGAGCGGTGGGAGCCCCGTGTCGAGCAGCTGGTGCACGGCGTGATGCACTTCCGCGCCCGCCAGCTGCGCGAGGACCTCGCCTTCCACGCGGCGCGGGCGGACCGGCGCCCGCTCACCGTGGCGATCGCCGGGTCCTCGGGGCTCATCGGCAGCCAGCTGGCGGCGCTGCTCCGCACCGGCGGTCACACGGTCCGGCCGCTGGTGCGGCGCGCCGCGACGGCGCCGGGCGAGATCTCCTGGGACCCGCAGGGAGGGCGGCTCGACCCCGCGGACCTCGAGGGCGTGGACGTCGTGGTCAACCTCGGGGGCCGCTCTATCGCGACGCGATGGACCGCCTCGGCACGGGCGGAGATCCGCGCCTCCCGCCTCGCGGGGACCGCGCTCCTCGCCCGCACCCTCGCCGGCATGGCCGACGGGCCGACGGCCCTCGTGCAGGCCTCCGCCATCGGGTACTACGGGCCGCGCCGGCCGGGGGAGAAGCTGGTCGAGGACTCCGGCCCGGGGGAGGGGTTCCTCGCCGAGGTGGTGCGCGACTGGGAGGCCGCGACGACACCGGCGCGCGAGGCCGGACTGCGGGTGGCGCTGCTCCGCACGGGCCTGGTGCTCAGCGACGGCGGCGGATCGCTGCTGCCGCAGCTGCCGCTGTTCCTCGGGGGCGTGGGCGGGCGGCTCACCGCTCGGGACGCGGCCGTCTCCTGGATCTCGCTGGACGACATGGTCCGGGCCTACGCCCACGTGATCCTCTCGAGCACGGCGGACGGGCCGCTGAACGCGGTCGCGCCGAGAACGGTCACCGCCGGCGAGTTCGCCAGGACCCTCGGGCGGGTGCTGCACCGGCCCGCCCTGCTGCCTGTCCCCGCCGCCGGACCTGCGCTCCTGCTCGGCCGCGCCGGGGCCGACGAGCTGATTCGCACCGACCAGGACGTCTCGGACGACCGGCTGCACAGGAGCGGCTTCGAGCCTGCTCACCCCGAGCTCGAGCACGCGCTGAGGCACCTGCTGCGGCAGATGCCCGCCGAGGGGGAGGAGTAGCCCAGGCGGGGCTTGAACCCGCGACCGACGGATTATGAGTCCGCTGCTCTGACCGGCTGAGCTACTGGGCCGTGGCCCCTCGAGAGGGCCCGGACGAATCTACCACGCACGTCCGCATGACCTGGCACGACGCAGCGCCCCACGCTCCGCGAGTGCTGCGCCTCAGACGGGCTGTCCGGTCGCCGCGGCGCCACCCGCCTCCTCGAGATGCTCCGGAGGAATGACGACCTCCTCGATCCGGGAGCGGCGGTCCGGGCGATGACGCGTCAGCATCCACGACGGGACCCGGCGTGGGCGCGTAACCTTCGTCATAGTGGCCGGTCGTGAGGGGGTTCCGGGATGCGAGCCCCGCCCCGATCCTGCTACAGTCGTCCAGGTCGATCCCGCATAGCTCAACGGCAGAGCATTCGACTGTTAATCGAAGGGTTGTTGGTTCGAATCCAACTGCGGGAGCCCCTGCGACTCAGCCCCGGCCTCGCCCGGGGCTGAGTCATTTCTTCCTCCGGTCCCCTGAAGGAGCACGCCGATGCCCTCCCTGCCCGATGACCGCTTCCCGCTCCCGGAGGACTTCGGCCCCGGCAGCGTGTGGGCGGACCGCACCGGCCACCGCACCCTCGTCGGCCGCACCCAGCGCGGCGTCGAGATCCCGATCGGCCACGGCGAGGGCGAGGTGAGCCCCGGCGAGCTGCTCAAGCTCGCCCTGATCGGCTGCGCCGGGATGAGCAGCGACGTGAACCTCGCCCGCCGCCTCGGCGAGGACTTCGAGGCGCGGCTGTGGGCCCACGGCACCTCCGACGAGGCCGAGAACCGCTACCTGTCGATCGCCGAGGAGGTGCAGCTCCCCCTCGAGGGGCTCACCGAGCAGGAGATCGCCACGGTCGTGAAGGTGTTCGGCCGTGCGGTCGCGGCGGGCTGCACCGTCGAGCGCAGCGTCGTCCCCGGCGTCGAGGTCACCCACCGGGTGCTCGGCGCGGAGCCGGGGGAGGAGCAGGCGTGACCGTCCGTCCCATCCGGGTCGTCGGCGACCCCGTCCTGCGCACCCCCTGCGACCCGATCCGCACGGTCACCGACGGCACCCGCACCCTCGTGCGGGACCTGCTCGACACCGTGGACGACCCCGCCCGCGCGGGCGTGGCCGCGAACCAGATCGGCATCGGCCAGCGCGCCTTCTCCTGGCACCTCGTGGAGACCGGTGAGCTCGGGTACATCCTCAACCCCGTCATCGTCGAGCTCTCCGAGGAGCTGCAGCACGACGACGAGGGCTGCCTCTCCGTGCCGGGTCTCTTCTTCCCGCGCACCCGCTCCGCCTTTGCCCGCTGCGTGGGCACGAACCTCGAGGGAGAGGAGATCGAGCTGGCCGGCGAGGGGATCATCGCCCGCCTCATCCAGCACGAGGTCGGCCACCTCGACGGGGAGCTCTACATCGACGGCCTCGAGCGCTCCGTGAAGAAGCGCGCGTTGCGCCAGATCAGGGAGACCCTCTAAGCTCGTCACGGACCAGCACGCGCTGCCATCAGCTCCGTCCACGGTTCCGATTCGTTGGGGAAGACGCATCGGACACCGGAAGGAACGAGATGACCCAGGGCGTTCTGTACATCCACTCGGCCCCGCGCGCCCTCACGCCCCACATCGAGTGGGCGGCCAGCGGGGTCCTCGGCATGCCCGCACGCATCCGCTGGGAGGACCAGCCCGTCGGCCGTGGCCTGCAGCGGGCCGAGATGACCTGGCGCGGCCGTGAGGACACCGGCGCACGCCTGGTCAGCGCACTGCGCGGCATGCACGAGGTGCGATTCGAAGTCACCCAGGAGGCGACCGCCGCCGTCGACGGCGCCCGTTGGAGCTGCACCCCCGAGCTCGGCATCCACCACGCCGCGACCGACCACGCCGGCAACATCGTGCTCACCGAGGACCACGTGCGCGGCTGCATGGAGCGTGCCGGCTCCGATCCCCGCGCACTCCCGCGCGAGCTCGGCATCGCCCTCGGCGAGCCGTGGGACGAGGAGCTGGAGATCTACCGCCACGCCGGCGAGGGCGTGCCGATGCGCTGGCTGCACCGCGTGAGCTGAGCGCGCGGCGGCCGCGGCCGCACGATGCTCCGATGCGCGAAGGGCGCCCGTTCCCCGAGGGGAGCGGGCGCCCATCGCGAGCGCTGCGGCAGCGGTGCCGGTCAGGCCGCGGTGACCACCAGCGCGATGTCGTGGCCGCCGAAGCCGAAGGCGTTGTTGAGCACGGCGAGATCCCCCTCGGGGAGCTGCGCCGGGGCGCCGTTCGCGATCGCCATCGGGGTCTCGGGGTCGAGGTTCTCGATGTTGATCGTCGGCGGGACGGTGCGATGGTGCGCGGCGAGGACCGAGAACACGGTCTCGAGCGCGCCGGCGCCGCCGAGCAGGTGGCCGGTCATCGACTTCGTCGAGGTGACGACGATCTGATCGGTCTCGCCGCCCAGCGCGTCCGAGACGGCCTTCAGCTCGCCGATGTCCCCGAGCGGCGTCGAGGTGCCGTGGGCGTTGAGGTGCTTGATGTCCGCAGCGGCGAGATCGGCGTCCTCGACCGCCTCGCGCACCGCGGCGGCCTGCCCCTCGGGGTTCGGGGCGGAGATGTGGTGGGCGTCGGAGGCCATGCCGCGGCCGGCGGCGTAGCCGTAGACGCGGGCGCCGCGGGCCTTCGCGTGCTCCTCGCTCTCCAGCACCAGGATCGCCGCGCCCTCGCCGAGCACGAAGCCGTCGCGGTCCACGTCGTAGGGGCGCGAGGCGTGCTCGGGATCGGCCACGCGCGTGGACAGGGCCCGGATGTTCGCGAAGGCCGCGATGGTCATCGGGTGGATGGACGCCTCCGTGCCGCCGACGACGACCACGTCGGCCCGGCCGTCGCGGATCATGCCCATGCCCAGCGCCACGGCCTCCGAGCCGGAGGCGCAGGCGGAGACGGGGGTGTGGGCGCCGGCGCGGGCGCCGAGCTCCATGGAGATGTTCGCGGCGGAGGAGTTCGCCATGAGCATCGGCACGGTGAAGGGATTGACGCGGCGGGCGCCGCGCTCACGCACGACGTCCCACTGGTCCAGCGTCGTCCAGATGCCGCCGATGCCCGTGCCGACGACCACGCCGAGGCGGGTCGGGTCGACGTCGGGGGCGCCCGCATCGGCCCATGCCTCGCGGGCGGCGACCATCGCGTACTGGCCGGAGGGGTCGAGCTTCTTCGACTCGGGACGGCTCAGGGAGTCCAGCGCCCCGGGCACCAGACGGCAGGCGAAGTCCACGGAGAGCCCGTAGGACTCCTTCCAGTCGTTCTCGAGGGTGCGGGCCGCGGAGGTCCCGGCCAGGGCCGCCTCCCACGTCGAGGCGACATCCGCGCCCAGCGGGTTGACGGTGCCGAGGCCGGTGACGGCGACTCGGGAACGGGAAGCGGACATGCGGACCTCCGGGTCGGGGCAGACGGGGAACGGCGACGCCCGGGACGAACCCGTCCCGGGCGTCAGGCGGGGCTCAGTTCTGGGCGCCCGCGATGTACTTGACGGCGTCGCCGACGGTGGCGAGGTTCTTGACCTCTTCGTCGGGGATGCGCACGTCGAACTTCTCCTCCGCGTTCACGACGATGGTCATCATCGAGATGGAGTCGATGTCGAGGTCGTCGGTGAAGGACTTCTCGAGCTTCACGTCCTCGGTGGCGACACCGGTCTCCTCGTTGACGATCTCGGCGAGGCCCTCGAGGATCTCGTTCTCGGTGTGTGCCATGGGTGCTCCTTAGGGATGTTCGGATTGTGTGGCGGGGACAGACTACCCGGGACGCTGTGCTGTTCCGGTCAGGCCGAACGATGTTACTTCCCGGTCGTGATGCGGGTGACAGTCGTCCGGGCGGTGCCCGGCGGCCCGGGCGGGGCTCAGGGCAGGACCAGCACCTGACCGGCGTAGGCGAGCCCGGCGCCGAAGCCGAACTGCACCAGCACGTCGCCGCTCTTCGCAGCGCCCTCCTCGAGCAGGCGGTGGGTGGCCAGCGGGATCGACGCGGCGGAGGTGTTGCCCGTCTCGGCGATGTCGCGGCCGATCACCACGTCCTCCGGCAGCTTCAGCTGCTTGGCGAGCTCGTCGATGATGCGCATGTTCGCCTGGTGGGGGACGAACACGTCCACGTCCTCGATGCCGATGCCGGAGAGCTCGAGCATCTCGCGGATCTTCTTCGCGGTGTGCCAGACGGCCCAGCGGAACACCGTGCGGCCGTCCTGCTCGAGGGTGGGCCATTCGGCCTTCCCGTCACGGAAGTCGATCGACGAGCCGGTCATGCGGATCGTGTCCCAGTTCTCGCCGTCGCTGCCCCAGACCGTCGGGCCGATGCGCGGGGCGTCGGACGGGCCGACGACCGCGGCGCCGGCCCCGTCCCCGAGCAGGAACGAGATCGAGCGGTCGGTGGGGGAGACGAAGTCGGAGAGCTTCTCCGCACCGATCACCAGCACGTTCCGGGCGGCGCCCGAGCGGATCAGGGAGTCGGCCTGCCCGATGCCGTAGGCGAAGCCGGCGCAGGCCGCGGAGATGTCGTAGGCGATGACGTCGGGCCGGCCCAGCTCGCCCGCCAGCAGCGTCGCGAGCGACGGGGTCGGATAGGGGAAGGAGATCGTCGAGACGATGATCGCGTCGAGGGTCTCCAGCGCGATGCCGGAGCGCTCGATCGCCTCCTTCGCCGCGGTGAGGGAGAGGTCCTTGACGCCGACCTCGGCACTCGCACGAGTGCGGGTGACGATGCCGGTGCGCTGGCGGATCCACTCGTCGGAGGAGTCGATCGGGCCGACGAGGTCGTCATTGGGGACGACCAGGTCGCCGCGGGCCGCGCCGTAGGCGAGGACCTGCGAGCCGGGGACCGTCCTCGGGGCGGAGAGGGTGATCGCCATGTCAGGCCTCCTGGTCCGAGGGGGCGAGCCCGGCGTGCTCGCGCACCAGGGCGCGGGCGGCCTCGAGATCGTCGGGTGCGTTGAGGTTCGCCAGCGCGATCCCCTTCAGCTCGCGCTTCGCGAGCCCGGTGAGCGTGCCCGCGGGGGCGACCTCGATCATCGCGGTCACGCCGCGGTCGCGGAAGGTCGCCATGCAGGCCTCCCAGTCCACGGGCGAGGCGACCTGGGTGACGATCGCGTCGAGGTACTGCGCGCCCGAGGTGACGACCTCACCGCCGGCGTTGGAGACCAGCGGGAGGGTCGGGTCGGCGGGGGAGAGCGTCGGCGCGAAGGCGGCGAGCTCCTCGCGGGCGGCGGCCATGTACGGCGTGTGGAAGGCCCCGGCGACCTGCAGCGGGATGACGCGGGCCTTCGCCGGGCCGTCCTCTCCGAGCGCGGCGATCTTCTCGGCGCTGCCGGCGGCGACGACCTGGGCGGCGGAGTTGATGTTCGCAGGGTGGAGTCCGTGGCGCTCGATCGCGGCGAGCACGTCTTCGCGGGTGCCGCCGACGACGGCCGCCATCGAGGTGGGCTCGGCCGCGGCGGCGGTGGCCATGGCGCGCGAGCGCACCGCGACCAGGCGCATCGCGTCCTCGTCGGAGAGCACCCCGCCGAGCGCCGCGGCGGTCAGCTCGCCGACGCTGTGGCCGGCGAGCACGTCGGCCGCGGGGAGGTCCTCCTCGGAGCGCAGCTGGGACGCGGCGACGATGCCCGCGGCGACCAGCAGCGGCTGGGCGACCGCGGTGTCGCGGATCGTGTCGGCGTCGGACTCGGTGCCGTGGCGCAGCAGGTCGATGCCGGCCGGCTCGGAGAGCGAGCCCAGCAGCTCCTCGACGCCCGGCAGCTCGCGCCAGGGGGTCAGGAAGCCGGGCTTCTGCGCCCCTTGGCCGGGGCAGACGATCGCAAGCACAGGTACCTCCAGGGGAGTGAGGGACGGCCCGCTCGTGGGACGAGACGGGCCGCGGAGAGGGGGAGAGCGGCCGTCGGGCCGCCCCTCGCACGGAGGAGCGGCCCGACGGGGGTGATCAGGACTCGCCGCCGAACGAGCCGGACTCGCCGGCGTTCACGTTCGTCAGGTCGTACTTGTCGATGGCCTGGCGGACGACCGAGGGGTCGACCTTGCCGTCGCGGGCGAGCATCTGCAGCGTCTTGACGACCATCGAGTGGGCGTCGATCTTCAGATGACGGCGGGCGGCCGGGCGGGTGTCGGAGAAGCCCCAGCCGTCGGCGCCGAGCACGCCGTAGCGGCCCGGGATCCACTCGCGGATCATGTCCGGGACCATGAAGTCGTAGTCCGAGGTGGCCACGAACGGGCCCTCGACGCCCTCGAGGCGCTGGGAGATCCACGGGGTGCGCGGGGACTCGGGGTTCAGGAGGTTGTGCTTCTCGGCCTCCTGGGCCTCCTTGCGCAGCTCCGTCCACGAGGTCACCGACCACACGCTGGCGCGCACGCCCCAGTCCTGCTCGAGCAGCTCGCGGGCGTGCTTGGCCCACGGGACGCCGACGCCGGAGGCGAGCAGCTGCGAGACCGGGCCGTCGCCCTCGGGCGCCTGGTCGAGGAGATACATGCCCTTGAGCAGGCCCTCCACGTCCAGGTCCTCGGGCTCGGCCGGCTGCACCATCGGCTCGTTGTAGACGGTGATGTAGTAGAAGACCTCCTGCAGGCGGTCGTCCTCGCCGTACATGCGCTTCAGACCGTCGCGGATGATGTGCCCGAGCTCGTAGCCGTAGGTCGGGTCGTAGATCACCGCGCCGGGGTTGGTCGAGGCGAGGACGGGGGAGTGGCCGTCCATGTGCTGGAGGCCCTCGCCCGCGAGCGTCGTCTTGCCGGCGGTCGCGCCGATGACGAAGCCCTTGGCCATCTGGTCGCCGGCCGCCCAGAAGAAGTCGCCGGTGCGCTGGAACCCGAACATCGAGTAGAAGATGTAGAACGGGATCATCGGGTAGTCGTGCGTGGCGTACGAGGTGCCCGCCGCGGTGAAGGCCGCGGTCGAGGAGATCTCGTTGATGCCCATGTGCTTGATCTGGCCGGAGGTCGACTCCTTGTAGGCCAGCAGCAGGTCACGGTCCACCGAGAGGTAGTTCTGCCCGTCGGGGTTGTAGATCTTCGCCGTCGGGAACAGCGAGTCCATGCCGAAGGTGCGGGCCTCGTCGGGCACGATCGGGACCCAGCGCTTGCCGGTCTCCTTGTCGCGCATGAGGTCCTTGAGCAGGCGCACGAGCGCCATCGTCGAGGCGATCTCCTGCTTGCCGGAGCCGCGCCGGACGACCTCGTAGGCCTTGTCGCCCGGCAGCTCGAGCGCCTTGTGCTCGGTGCTGCGGGAGGGGACCGGGCCGCCGAGCGCCTCGCGGTGCTGCTTGAGGTACTGCATGACCGGGGAGTCGTCGCCCGGCAGGTAGAACGGCGCGTCGTAGACGCTGCCGGACTCGAGCTGCTCGTCGGAGATCGGGATGCGCAGGGTGTCGCGCAGCGCCTTGAGGTCCTCGATCGTGAACTTCTTCATCTGGTGGGTCGCGTTGCGACCGGCGAAGTTCGAGCCCAGGCGGTAGCCCTTGATGGTGTGGGCGAGGATGACGGTCGGCTTGCCGTTCTTCAGCGTCATCGCCTGCTGGAAGGCGGCGTAGATCTTCTTGGCGTCGTGGCCGCCGCGGTTGAGCTTCCACCAGATGTCGTCGTCGGAGAGGTCCTCGACGAGCGCCTTCGTGCGCGGGTCGCGGCCGAAGAAGTTGTCGCGGATGAACGCGCCGTTCTCCGCGCGGTAGGTCTGGTAGTCGCCGTCCGGGGTCGCGTTCATCAGGTCGATGAGCGCGCCGTCGGTGGACTCCTGGAGCAGCGGGTCCCAGCCCGAGCCCCAGATCACCTTGACGACGTTCCAGCCCGCACCGCGGAACTGGCTCTCGAGCTCCTGGATGATCTTGCCGTTGCCGCGGACCGGGCCGTCCAGGCGCTGCAGGTTGCAGTTGATGACGAAGGTGAGGTTGTCCAGGTGCTCCTTCGCGGCGATGTGGAGCGCGCCGCGGGACTCGACCTCGTCCATCTCGCCGTCGCCGAGGAACGCCCAGGTGTGCTGCTCGGAGGTGTCCTTGAGGCCGCGGTTGTGCAGGTAGCGGTCGAAGGAGGCCTGCTCGATCGCGTTGACCGGGCCGATGCCCATGGAGACCGTCGGGAACTCCCAGAAGTCCTGCATCGCCCGCGGGTGCGGGTAGGAGGGCATGCCGTGCTCGGAGGAGACCTCCTGGCGGAAGCCGTCGAGGTCCTCCTGGCCGAGGCGGCCCATCGCGAAGGCGCGGGCGTAGATGCCGGGGGAGGCATGTCCCTGGAAGAAGACGTGGTCGCCGCCGCCGGGGTGGCTGCGCCCGCGGAAGAAGTGGTTGAAGCCCACCTCGTACATCGTGGCGATGGAGGCGTAGGAGGAGAGGTGCCCGCCGACGGAGACGCCGGGGCGCTGGGCGCGATGGACGACCATCGCCGCGTTCCAGCGGTTGATGTTGCGCAGCTCCTTCTCGAGCTCGACGTCACCGGGGTACTCGGGCTGCTGATCCGCGGGGATCGTGTTCACGTAGTCCGTGGTGAGCGAGTCCGGCAGGTGCAGGTCCTCGTCGCGAGCATGCTGGATGAGACTCTGCATCACCTCGGTGGCGCGGTCGACACCGCGGTGCTCGACGAGTCCGTCGAACGAGTCGAGCCACTCCCGGGTCTCCTCCGGGTCCGGATCCTGCGCGTGGCTCGGCAGGTTGATGCCGATGGGACGAGGGGTCTCGTGCGAAGTCACACTGTCCTTCTCTCTACCGGAGTCGATGGACCGGCCGCGGGAGCTGAAGAACGCCGGTGGGCCCGGCTCCTGTCGGCCTCGGTTCCGTCCAGACTACCGTCGTGCGACGCGCCGAGGACCTTCACAGACCCTCCTCATCTGTGACGCTCGGGACATTGCCGCCTGCACCGGGACCGACGTCCTGCGCCGGGAATGCAGGAGAGTGCGCCGTGGCATAGAATCGGCGCGCGCAGCACTCGCGGTGGGCCCGTGCGGGTCGATCGGAATGCTGCGCTCGCACTGACACCACGTCCTGAGGAGTTCTTTCTTGTCACCGTCGGCCGACGCCCCCACGCCCAGCGCCATCGCCGAGGCGCTGAACCTCACCACGGGTCAGATCGTGCAGGAGATCGGCTACGACGACGACGTGGACCACGACCTCCGCGACGCGATCGAGGACCTGATCGGTGAGGAGATGGAGGACGAGGACACCCAGGAGATCGTCGACGCCGTGGTGCTGTGGTGGCGCCACGACGACGGCGACCTCACCGACGCCCTCGTCGACACGCTGCGCAACATCGAGGCGGGCGCCCCTGTGTGGCTCCTCACACCGAAGGCCGGCCGGCCCGGGCATGTCGCCCCGGGCGAGGTGCAGGAGAGCGCCGAGATCGCGGGCCTGCGTGTGATGAGCTCGCTGTCGCTGGCCGCCGACTGGACCGGCACCCGCCTGGCCAGCCGCACCAACTGACCGCCACCACCGACGGGGCACCCCGTCACGGCGGGGACACCCCGCGCTGACGGGGCAGTCCCCGTTCCGGCGGGGTCGCTCCGCGTCGACGGGGGAGACCCCGTTCCGGGTCGTTAGCTCAGCTGGTCAGAGCGTCTGGTTTACACCCAGAAGGTCGGGGGTTCGAGCCCCTCACGACCCACCCAAAGAGAGGCCCCTGACCTGCACTGACAGTGCTGGGTCGGGGGCTTTCTCACGGAGTGGAGCACAGTCCGAGCACGACTCCCGCGACCCTTGTGGCCGTGCTGAGCCCCGGCGCACACGCCCCGTCGTCGCCGCCCGGCCGTCCCTGCACCGAGTGGCGTATTCCGACCGGTATTCCTCAGCAATACCGGTCGAAACACGCCACTCGGTCTGCGTCCGCCTCCATCGCGGGGCCGACGCGGGCGGCCGGCGCGCGAAGGGCCGCAGCCTCAGCGGCTGACCCAGTACGCCAGCACCAGCACCACGGGCACGGCCACGACGAGGCAGCCCCAGGTGATGGCGCTGCGACGGTCGCGCTCCTTCTCCTCGGGGGTTCGTTCGCGCGGCTCGGGACGGCCGTCCCGCTCCCACTTCTCGCGCTCCTCGCGCCGGCGCACCAGCATGCGGCCGATGATGACGATGAGGGAGACCGCGATGGACACACCGATCGCGGCGAGGATCAGGGTCTCCACGGGCACCTCCGGGGTCGCGGGTCGAGCGGACTGTGCACAGGGTCTCACGGCCCCGCCTCCGGAACCTGGGCGTTCCTATACTGGCCGGACCGCCATCGACCACAGGAGGCCCCGCAGGTGAGCGCAGCGACCAGACCCTTCGACGTGGACTCGATCAGGGCCGACTTCCCGATCCTGCAGCGGATGCTCGACCCCGAGACCCCGATGATCTACCTCGACGGCGGCGCCACCTCGCAGCGCCCCCAGCAGGTCATCGATGCGGAGGTCGCCTATCTCACCCATGACCACGCCGCGGTCAAGCGGGGCGCGCATCGCATGGCGGGGGCTGCGACCGACGCCTACGAGGACTCCCGGGAGCGGCTCGCCGCCTTCCTCGGCGCCCCCTCCGCGCAGGAGATCGTCTTCACGAAGAACGCGACCGAGGCGCTGAACCTCGTCGCCCGCTCCCTCGGCGACGGCGACACCTCCACCCCCGAGCGCCTGCGGGTGCGCGAGGGCGACGAGATCCTCGTGACCGAGATGGAGCACCACGCGAACCTCGTCCCGTGGCAGGAGCTGGCCCGCCGCACCGGCGCCGTCCTGCGCTGGATCCCCATGGCCGAGGACTTCACCCTCGACCTCACGGACCTCGACTCGCTGCTCACCGAGCGCACGAAGGTCCTCGCGTTCACGCACCAGTCCAACGTTCTCGGCACGGTCAACCCCGTCGGCCGGCTCGTCGAGGCGGCGCGCGCGGTCGGCGCGCTGACGGTGCTGGACGCCGCCCAGTCCGCGCCGCACATGCCCTTCGACCTCGCCGCGCTGGGAGTCGACTTCGCGGCCCTGTCCGGGCACAAGATGCTCGGCCCCACCGGCATCGGCGCGCTCTGGGGCCGCTACGAGCTGCTCGAGGCGATGCCGCCCTTCCTCACCGGCGGATCGATGATCGAGACGGTGACGATGGAGGCCAGCACCTTCGCCGAGCCGCCCGCCCGCTTCGAGGCCGGCACCCCGCCGATCTCCCAGGCCGTCGGCCTCGCCGCCGCCTGCGACTATCTCGATGCGCTCGGCATGGAGCAGATCGCCGCGCACGAGCAGGCTCTCACCCTGCGCGCGATCGACGGGCTCTCCGGGATCGACGGGGTGCGGATCATCGGCCCGGCCGCCTCCCCGCAGCGCACCGGAGCAGTCGCCTTCGACGTCGCCGGCCGCCACCCGCACGACGTCGGCCAGGTGCTGGACTCCTACGGCATCGAGGTGCGGGTGGGCCACCACTGCGCCTGGCCCCTGCACCGCCGCTTCGGGCTCCACGGCACCACCCGCGCGTCCTTCTCCGTCCACACCACCGACGCCGAGGTCGACGCGCTCGTCGACGGCGTCGCCCGCACCGTCGAGTTCTTCGGAGCCCTCTCATGAGCACCCATCTCTCCGCGCTCTACACCGAGCTCGTGATCGAGCACGACAAGCGGCCCCTCCACGCCGGGCTGCGCGAGCCGTTCGAGGCCGAGGTCCACCACGTGAACCCCACCTGCGGCGACGAGATCACGCTGCGCCTGCACCTGTCCGAGGACGGCGCCGAGCGGATCGAGGACGTCTCCTACGACGCGGTCGGCTGTGCGATGAGCCGCGCCTCCGCCTCGATCATGGCCGATCTCCTGATCGGCCACGGCGTCGAGGAGGTGGAGCCGGTGCGCACCCACTTCGAGCAGGCGATCGGCTCCCGCGGCCGGATCGAGGGCGACGAGGAGCTGATCGGCGACGGCGTCGCGCTGATGGGCGCGGCGAAGTTCCCCGCACGGGTCAAGTGCGTGCTCATGCCGTGGAAGGCCTACCAGGCGGCGCTCGTCGAGACGCGGGCGCTGCGCGGATGAGCGCCCTGAGCGCCCGGACCCCGGCGACCACCGAGACCACCGTGACCGTCGGCGACGTCGTCGGCGTGCTCGAGGCCGCCTATCCGCTCGCCTGGGCGGAGGACTGGGACCGCGCTGGCCTCGTCCTCGGGGAGCGGGAGGCGCCGGTCTCCCGCGTGCTGCTGGCCGTGGACCCGACGCTCGCGGTCGCCCGCGAGGCGGTCGCCTCCGGCGCCGAGCTGCTGATCACCCACCATCCGCTGCTGCTGCGCGGGGCGAGCTTCCTGCCTGCCGACGACGGGAAGGGCGCGGTGGTCACCGACCTGCTGCGCGCCGGGACGGCGCTGTGGTGCGGGCACACGAACGTGGACCGCTCCACGCGAGGCACCGTCGGCGCCTGGCTGCGGGCGCTCGCGCTGCAGGACCCCCGCCCGCTGCTGCCCGGTGACGAGGGGGAGGCGGCCGGCCACGGCTCCACCCGCTTCGGCCTCGGCGCCGTCGGCGAGCCGGCGACGCCCACCACCGTCGGCGCCCTTGCCGAGCAGATCGCGGCCCTGGTCCCCGCGACCGCGCGCGGGATCCTCCACACCGGCGAGGCGGAGCGCCCTGTGCGCACCGTCGCCGTCTGCCCCGGGGCGGGCGACTCCTTCCTGGAGGCCGCCACGCGCAGCGGCGCCGACGTGTACATCACCTCCGACCTGCGCCACCACCCGGCGCTCGAGCACCTCGAGTCCGCGGCGGACCCCGACGCCGTGCCGGCGCTGATCGACGTGCCGCACGCCGCGAGCGAGGCGCTGTGGCTCCCGCTCGCCCGCGAGCTGCTCACGGAAGCGCTGCCGGGCCTCGACGTGCAGATCACCGCGCAGGTCACCGACCCGTGGGGCGGCCGGGCCGGCTGAACCCGGTCGGGCCGGCCGAACCCGGTCGGGCAGGCCGAACGCGACGGGGCCGCCCGAGAGCCGGGGCCGCGGCGCTCGGCCGGACCCGCGGGACGCGGCCGGGCGGCCCACGCCCGTCGTGGCGGAGTCAGTCGACCCGGTCGACCACGACGAGCCTGTCCCCGTCCAGCTCGACGCCGAGCCGGGAGCTGCCGCGCCCCGCGCTCCCGGCGAGGCCCTCGCCGACCACGTCGACCAGCTCCTCCGCCGTGGCGGGCGCGGCCTGCGCCGCCAGCAGCACACGGGTCACCAGGCCCCGGTAGCGCTTCGCGTCATGGGAGATGACCTTGCGGACCCCGCCGCTCTCCTGCACCGGCGCGACCTCCAGCACCCGCACCCCGTCCCCGCTGCGCATCGCCATCATCGAGCGGTAGGAGCCCGAGCGGCAGTCGACCACCAGCGGTGAGGGCCCCGCGGCCTCCTCCTCTCGCAGCTGTGCGGCGACCGGCTTCAGCCGCGGCGCCCACCAGGACCCCGCCTTCCCCAGCCGCGAGAGCTGCGAGGAGGCGGAGAGGCGGTAGGCGGGGATCCGGTCGCACCCGGCGTCGACCAGGCCCAGCAGCGCGCTCTGGACCAGCACGCGACGGTCGCCGGGGATCTCCGCGCCCGGTTCGAGCTGGTCATAGAGCACCCCCGAGTACACGCCGAGCGGCGCGGCGGCGGGCTCCTGCTCGAGGTGCAGCATGCGCCCGACGAGCTCGGGGGAGGAGGCCGGGACCCCCAGTCGGGAGGCGGCGTCGGACCCCGCGGCGGTGCGGTGCGCGGCCCGCAGCATCGTCCCGCGCGCCTCCCGCAGCGCCGGCAGCGCGAGCTCGTCGAGGTCGAGCGGACGATGCCCCACCTCTGCGGGCCGGGTCTTCGTCTCCGAGGGCGGGAGCAGGATCAGCATCAGACCATTCTCCGAGGTGGCAGGGCAGGGTCGAGGGAGGGCGCCGCGAGAGCTTCGGCACGTCGGCGCGGGAGCCTGCCCACGGGGGAGGGGGAGGTGCAGGTGGGAGCGTAGACTGCCGGGCGGACCAGTCGGCCGGGCAGCCGCGTCCCCGCGGCTTGCGCCGCGGGGCCGAGGAAAGTCCGGGCTCCATCCGGCACGGTGGTGGGTAACGCCCACCCGGAGTGATCCGCGGGACAGTGCCACAGAGAGCAGACCGCCGCCGCGCCCTCGGGCGGGGCGGTAAGGGTGAAAGGGTGGTGTAAGAGACCACCGCGGTCTCGGTGACGAGACCGGCACGGTAAACCCCACCGGGAGCAAGGTCAGACAGGGAACGCATGAGGGCGCCGGCCCGAGTTCCCGGGTAGACCGCTGGAGGTCGTCGGCAACGGCGACCCGAGAGGGATGGCTGCCGATCACAGAACCCGGCTTACAGGCCGGCTGGTCCGCCCCGCGGGGCAACCCCGCGCGGGTCGCGCTCGACGGGCGCGGCGCCCGAGGGGAGCGCTCGCGACGGAATCCCCCGGCCGACGCGGCACTCCGGTCGACGGTGCACTCCGGCCGCGGGACGGCCCCGGCCGACGGGCTCAGCTGCCGGCGTGGTGCTTGTCGTCCTTCTTCTTGCCCTTCTTCAGCGCCTTCACCTCGCGGTGGGCGAGCACCGCCGCCCCGATGATCCCGGCCTCGTTGCGGAGCTCGGCGGGGAGGATCTCGGCCTCGAGGTCCAGCAGCGGCAGGAACTTCTGGTGCTTCTTCGAGACGCCGCCGCCGACGATGATGCGGGTGGGGCTGAAGAGGAACTCGATGTGGGAGAAGTACTCCTGGAGCCGGCCTGCCCAGGTCTCCCAGTCCAGGTCCTCGCGCTCCTTGGCGGAGGAGGCCATGTACTTCTCCGCGCTGTCCCCGTGCAGGAGCACGTGGCCGAGCTCGGTGTTGGGCACCAGGCGGCCGTCGACGAAGGTCGCGCTGCCCACGCCGGTGCCGAGGGTGAACACCTGCACCACGCCGGAGCTCTTCCGGCCGGCGCCGAACTCCATCTCGGCGATGCCGGCGGCGTCGGCGTCGTTGACCACGAACACGTCGTGGCCGGTGCGCTCGGTGAACAGGGCGTCCACGTCGGTGCCGATCCAGGACCTGTCCACGTTCGCGGCGGTCTTCGCCACGCCCTCCTGGATCACGGCCGGGAAGGTGACGCCGACGGGCATGTCCTCGGCGACGTCGAAGGAGCCGATGAGCTCGGCGACGGTGTCCGCCACGGCCTCGGGGGTCGAGGGCTGCGGGGTCGGGATCCGCACCCGGTCGGCGGCGAGCTCGCCCTTGCCGAGGTGGACGGGCGCTCCCTTGATGCCGCTGCCGCCGATGTCGATCCCGAAGGCCTTCTTGCTCATCATCTCTCCCTGGTCGTGCGATGCGGGAAGGCCCCGCCCGGTGCCGGGGCACCGTCCTCGGCGCCCTCTCTCGGGCGCCCACGATACCCGGGCTGCGCAGGCACGCGACGGGGACGTCCGGGGACGGCCCCGCGCCGCCGCCGGCCCCGCGGTGGTCGCAGGGAGCGGTCCGCGGGGTCCGGGAACGGACCGGTCTCAGACGACGGTGAGGAGCTCGGGGCCCGCGTCGGTGATGAGCATGGTGTGCTCGAACTGGGCCGAGTAGGAGCCGTCGCGGGTGACGACCGTCCAGCCGTCGTCCCACTGGTCCCAGGCCTGCGAGCCGAGCGTCACCATCGGCTCGATGGTGAAGGTCATGTTCTCCTCGATGACGTCGTCGAACATCGGCGCGGAGTCGTAGTGGGGGATGACCAGCCCGTTGTGGAAGCCCTCGGCGACGCCGTGGCCGGTGTAGTCGCGCACCGACTCCATGCCGTGGCGGGAGACGAACTTCTCGATGACGCGGCCGATCACGTTGACCTCGCGGCCGGGTCGAGCCGCCTTGATCCCGCGCAGCATCGCGTCGTGGGCGACCTCGACCAGCTCCTGGGCGCGCGGGGCGACGTCGCCGACGAGGAAGGTCGCGTTGCAGTCGCCGTGGACGCCGTGCAGGAAGGCGGTGACGTCGACGTTGAGGATGTCCCCGGACTGCATCACGGTCGAGTCGGGGATGCCGTGGCAGATGACCTCGTTCAGGCTCGTGCAGCAGGACTTCTCGAAGCCGAGATAGCCGAGCGTGGAGGGGTAGGCGCCGTTCTCGAGCAGCACGTCGTGGACCACCGCGTCGATGTGGTCGGTGGTGACGCCGGGCTGCGCGGCCTCGCCGGCGGCCTGGAGGGCGAGCGCCGCGACGCGGGACGCCTCGCGCACGCGGGCGATCACGTCGGCGCTCTGCACGAACGGACCCGTGTCCGAGACCGCCTCGTCCTTGCCCACGTACTCGGGGCGCTCGATGCTCGCGGGCACGGGCCGACGGGGGCTGAGGGTTCCGGGCACCAGCAGCGCGCGCCCCTCGGGACGGATCCAATCCTGCTCTACAGTCATGTCCACCAGTCTCTCACCGACAGCGAAGGAGACCGACGTGACCGAGGGCACGCAGTACTACTACAACCTGAGCACTGGCGCGGTCGAGGAGGGGGCGCAGTCCCCGGCCACCGAGCGGATGGGCCCCTACGCCACGCGCGAGGAGGCCGAGCGCGCGCTGAGCACCGCCGCGAAGCGCAACGAGGAGTGGGAGCAGGACGACAAGCAGTGGGAGGAGGGCTGAGCCCTCGTCCACGCGGGCTGACCGCAGCCGCGTGAGGGCCGGCCGTTCCCGCGCGGGCGGCCGGCCCATCGGTCCCGTCAGTCGAAGGAGTGCTCGGCACCCGGGTAGCTGCGCTCCTCGACCTCGGTGCGATAGGCGGTCGCGGCGCCGAGCAGCTCGCCGCGCAGGTCCGCGAAGGCCTTGACGAACTTCCCCCGGAAGCCGGACAGGCCCGCCATGTCCTGCCACACGAGCACCTGGCCGTCGCAGCCGGCCCCGGCGCCGATCCCGATCGTGGGCACCCGCAGCGCGGCGGTGACCTCGGCGGCGACGCGGGCCGGCACGAGCTCGAGCACCATCGCGCTGACCCCGGCCTCCTGGATCGCGAGCGCGTCGGCGAGCATCTTCTTCGCCGCCTGCTCGTCGCGGCCCTGGACCCGGTGCCCGGAGTGGGCGTTGACGGACTGGGGCGTGAAGCCGAGGTGCCCGATCACGGGGATGCCCGCGGCGACGAGCGCCTCGATCTGGGGGACGACCTCGGCGCCGCCCTCGAGCTTGACCGCCTCGGCGCCCGCGCGCACCAGCTCGATGCCGTGCAGCACCGCATCCCGCGGCCCGGTCTCGTAGGTGCCGAAGGCGAGGTCGGCGACGATCAGCGGGCGGGTGACGCTGCGGGCGACGGCCGCGGTGAACACGAGCATGTCGGCATGCGTGGTCGAGGTGGTCGAGGAGTGGCCGAGCACGGTGGTGCCCACGGAGTCGCCGATCAGCAGGGTCTCGATCCCGGCCTCCTCGAAGACGCGGGCGGAGAACTGGTCGTAGGCGGTCAGCATCGCGAAGGGGCGGCCCTGCTCCTTGGCCTGCTGGAGGTGGCGCAGCCGGATCTTCGCCGGAGCGGCAGGGACGGCGGCGGGGGACTCAGTGCTCACAGCGGGCTCCTGGACGGGGACGGGGATCCGGCGCTCCAGCCTAGCGCCGTCCGCGTCGCCCCGGGGCAACCGGTTCCCGCCGGTCAGGTGCGGTGCGGGCCCGGCATGTGCCACCCTTGGAGCGTCGTGCGCAGACGTCGCCGAGAAGAGGTCACCATGGAACCGCATCCCCTGCGCGGCCCCGTCCGTCGGATCGCCGCCTGTGCCTCCGCCCTCGCTCTCGTGCTCGGCGCCGCCGCCTGCACCGGCGGGGACGACGAGCAGCCCGCCCCGGAGACCCCCAGCGCGTCGCCGAGCTTCTCGGCCGACGCCGCCCCGGAGGCGAGCGACGGCGGCGCGGTCACCGAGGCGGACCTCGCCGCGGCGACCGACCGCTTCCTCGGCTTCCTCGGTGTGATCGACGATCAGGACTGGGAGGCCGCGTGCGGCTACGTGCTCGACCCGGGCACCGGCGCCGCCCCCGAGGGTGAGCGCCTGCAGCAGTGCGCCGACGGGGCGCGGGGCGCCATGGCGGACTACGAGGAGATGCTGGAGCCGGGCGTGTTCGACCAGCTGGACGCCTCGATGGTCCAGGCCGAGCCCGCCGACGACGGCACCATCTCGCTGAGCCTGCTCGAGCAGCCCGTGGAGGTCCCGATGACCCGCGGCGACGACGGGCAGTGGTACCTCTCGATCCCGTTCTGATCCCTGCCTCGCTGGCTGCGGTCACGGGAATGGGGAGTTCTCCCCAGCGACAGCGGCGCCCTTCCCGTGTCACTCTTCTCTGGTCAGGGGAACGGCCCCGACATTGAGGGGGGACAGGACCATGAACTCGATCATGCGCAAGACCGTCAGGGGAACGGCCACCGGGCTGGGCGCCCTCGCGCTCATCGCAGGGGCGTCGGCCTGCGGCGCGATCGGTGATCTCGCAGGCGGAGGCGAGGGAGGCGACGACCCCTCGGCCGAGAAGCCCGCCGAGGAGGGCGAGGAGTCCGAGGGCGGGGAGTCCGAGGGCAGCGAGTCCGAGGGCGAGGATGCCGAGGGCGCCGGGAGCGAGGGCGCCGAGGGTTCCGAGAGCGAGGGCTCCGAGGGTGAGTCCGAGTCGACCGAGGGCGATGACGCCCCCGGCGGCGCCGAGGGCGAGCCCGTCTCCGAGGAGGACCTCACCGCCGCGGGGGACCAGGCCTTCGAGTTCGTCAAGGCCGCCGCCACCGGGGACGCCGAGACCGCGTGCTCGCTGGCCATGGACCCCACCACCGGAAGCGGCATGTCCGGTTCGAACCTGGAGTCCTGCGTCGCGGGCTTCGAGGAGAGCGCAGAGGAGGCGGGCACGGAGTTCGATCCGTCGGTCGCCGATGCCCTCGACCGCTCGATGGTGGAGACCAGCGACAACGGCGACGGCACGGCGGCCGTCAGCCTCGGGGGCGTGGACGCCGGGTTCGCGATGGTGCAGGGCGAGGACGGCAAGTGGTGCGTCGACTCCGCCGGGCTGATCTGAGCAGTTCGGATCCGCGTCCAGCGACGCACCCGTCATGCGCCCCGGCCTCCCGCAGGAGGCCGGGGCGCATGCCGTCCGAGGGCGCGCAGAGCCCGCGCCGGGCCGGGGACCTGAGGCAGACTGGCCCCATGGGACATCTCCATGACGACGTCATCCGCACCGTCTCCGACAAGGACGTGCGGTTCATCCGGCTGTGGTTCAGCGACATCGCGGGGACGCTGAAGTCGATCGCAATCTCGCCGGCGGACCTCGAGATCGCCTTCACCGAGGGCATCGGCATCGACGGCTCCACGATCGAGGGCCTCACCCGCAGCTACGAGTCCGACATGATCCTGCGCCCGGACCCCGCGACCTTCGAGCTGCTGGCCTGGCGCGGCGAGACCAACGCGACCGGCCGCATGATGTGCGACGTCCTCACCCCCGACGGCGAACCGGCGGCCTCCGACCCGCGCCGCGTGCTGAAGGACGCCCTCGCCCGCGCGGAGGAGAAGGGCCTGGAGTTCTACACACACCCCGAGATCGAGTTCTACCTCTTCGAGCAGCCCTACGAGGAGGGCTCCCCGCTGCGGCCGGTGGACCAGGCCGGCTACTTCGACCACGTCCACCGCGGCCAGGGCCAGGACTTCCGCCGCTCCGCCATCCAGCACCTGGAGGCGATGAACATCCAGGTCGAGTTCTCCCACCACGAGAACGGTCCGGGCCAGAACGAGATCGACCTGCGCTACGCCGACGCCCTCACCACGGCTGACAACATCGTCACCCTCCGCACCGTGGTCAAGGAGGTCGCGCTGTCGCTGGGGCAGGTCGCCTCCTTCATGCCCAAGCCGATGATCGACCAGCCCGGCTCCGGCATGCACACCCACCTCTCACTCTTCCAGGGCGGGAAGAACGCCTTCCACGAGCCGGGCGCCGAGTACGGCCTCTCCCGCACCGGCCGCCAGTTCATCGCCGGGCTGCTGCGCCACGCCCCGGAGTACGTGGCGGTGACGAACCAGTGGGTGAACTCCTACAAGCGTCTGTGGGGCGCGCAGGAGGCGCCGAGCTACATCTGCTGGGGGCACAACAACCGCTCCGCGCTGGTGCGCGTCCCCTTCCACAAGCCCACCAAGACCACCTCCTCCCGGGTCGAGTTCCGGGGACTGGACTCCTCGGCGAACCCCTATCTCGCCTTCGCGGTGCTGCTCGCGGCCGGGATGGCCGGGGTCGAGGGCGGCTACGAGCTGCCCGAGGGCGCGGAGGACGCGGTCTGGGAGCTCACCGAGCGGGAGCGCCGCGCCATGGGCATCGAGCCGCTGCCCACCGACCTGTTCCGCGCCCTGGAGGTCTTCGAGGGCTCCGAGCTGATGGCGGACACGCTCGGCGAGCAGGTCTTCGAGTACTTCCTCCGCGACAAGCGCGAGGAGTGGCAGCGCTATCGCGAGCAGGTGACCGACCACGAGCTGCGCTCGACCTTCAGCCGGGTCTGACGGGGACGCCGTGAACGCCGCGACACCGCCCGAGGAGCACGGCTCCCCGGAGCAGGAAGCACCGACCGCACCGACTGCGCCGTCGTCCGAGCCCGCACCGCCCGAGCAGTCCGGTGCGAGCGAGGAGCCGGCGACCACCACCGGCGCCCTCGCCCGCCTCGGCTTCAGCCGCACCGACCGCGTCAGCCGCTTCCTCTCCGAACCGGCGCTGCGAGGTCTCGGCGATGGGGCCGCGGAGGCCCTCGGCGCGACGGCCGACGGGGACGACGCCGTCCTCGGCCTGCTGCGCCTGGCGGAGTCCGCCCGGGAGGCCGGACAGGACGCCCTGCTCGAGGAGTTCCTCGCCGGGGTGGGCACCGCCGGCACCCCGGGGCACCGGCTGATCCGCCTGCTCGGCGTCTCGGTCGCGCTCGGCGACGTGCTCGCCCGCCACCCCGAGCGGCTCGAGCTCCTGCGCGAGGGGGACGACGAGCTCGCGGTCCCCGCCGCCGCCGTGCGCGAGGCGCTGCTGGAGGCCGTCGGCGCCGATCCGGCGGCCGAGGTGCCCGTGGCGGGCTCCGGCGGCCGCGAGGAGCGCGACGCGCTGCGTGCCGCCTACCACCTGCGCCTGGCCCAGATCGCCGCGGCCGACGCCGTCGCCGCCGACCCCGCCGCCCTCCAGCCCCGCGTCTCCGCCGCGATCAGCGACCTCGCCGATGCCGCCCTCGAGGCGGCCTCCACGATCGCCCGTGCCACCGTCGAGGGGCACGAGCAGGTGCGCTGGTCCGTCATCGCGATGGGCAAGACCGGCGCGCGGGAGCTCAACTACATCTCCGACGTCGACGTCATGCACGTCGTCGCCCCCGCGCACGAGGACTGCGACGAGGAGGACGTGATCACGATCGGGGCCGCGCTGGCGAGGGAGCTCGCCCGCGCCTGCTCCGAGCGCACCGCCGAGGGCTCGCTGTGGCAGGTGGACGCGAACCTGCGCCCCGAGGGCAAGGACGGCCCGCTGGTGCGCACCCTGGACTCCTACCGCCGCTACTACACCGAATGGGCGAAGTCCTGGGAGTTCCAGGCGCTGCTGAAGGCCCGCGCCGCCGCCGGCGACCGTGACCTCGGCGCCGCCTACGAGGAGATGGTCGAGCCGTGGGTGTGGCAGGCCTCGACCCGCGAGGGCTTCGTCGAGGACACCCGGGCGATGCGCCGCCGCGTCGTCGCCCACATCCCTCGCGCCGAGGTGGACCGCAACATCAAGCTCGGCCCCGGCGGACTGCGGGACGTCGAGTTCACCGTCCAGCTGCTGCAGATGGTGCACGGCCGCGCCGACGAGCAGCTCCAGGGCCGCTCCACCCTCGACTCCCTCGCCCGGCTCGGCGAGGGCGGCTACATCTCCCGCACCCACGTCGCCGAGATGGACGAGGCCTACCGCTTCCTGCGCTGCGTCGAGCACCGCCTCCAGCTGCACCGCCTGCGCCGCACCCAGGTGCTGCCCACCGCCGCCTCGGACCTGCGCCGCCTCTCCCGCAGTCTGGGCCTCGGCCCCGACGAGTTCGCGAAGCGCTACCAGCGCACCCGGCGACGCGTCCGCCAGCTGCACGAGGAGATCTTCTACCGACCGCTGCTGCTGACCGCCTCGCAGCTGTCCGACGGGGAGATCGCGCTGAGCGCCGAGGACGCCCAGGCGCGCCTGGCCGCGATCGGCTATCGCGACCCCGGCCGGGCGCTCGCGCACATCTCCTCCCTCACCGAGGGGATCTCCCGTCGCGCCAGGATCCAGCGCCAGCTGCTCCCGGCGATGCTCGAATGGTTCGCCGACGGGATCGACCCGGACCTGGGACTGCTCGCCTTCCGCCGCCTCTCCGACGAGATCGGCTCCGCCCACTGGTACATGGGGCTGCTGCGCGACTCCGGTCTCGCCGCCAAGCGGCTGACGAAGGTGCTGGCCGCGAGCAGGTACGTCGGCGAGGAGCTCGAGCGGATCCCGGAGGCGGTGCGCTGGCTCGCCCGCGACGAGCAGCTGCGCCCCCTGACCCGCGACGTGCTGGGCCGGGAGTTCCTCGCCGTGATCACCCGCGTGGACACCGTCGAGGAGGCACGGGACGTGCTGCGTCGAACCCGCAGCCGTGAGCTGCTGCGGATCGCGCTCGCCCATCTCACGGACGTCGCCTCCGCCGCGGAGGTCGCCCATGCCCTCACCGACCTCGCCGAGGCGGTGCTCGAGGCCGGGCTGCTGGTCGCCTATCACGTCGTGGCCCGCGAGCGGAAGGTGGTCGGCGAGGAGGCCGAGCCGCTGGACGGCGTCGACGAGGTCGACGAGACCACCGCGCAGGAGCTGCGCGAGCGACGCTCGGATCCCGCGCGGGCACTCGGCGTGGAGCTGGCGATCATCGCCCAGGGCAGCTTCGGTGCCCGGGAGATGGGCTACTCCTCCGACGCGGACGTGCAGTTCATCGCCGTGGACCGCGGCGCCGGCGACGACACCGTCGAGATCACGAACGCCGTCGCGACCCAGATCCAGAAGATCCTCAACGCCCCCGTCGCCCGCTCCGACATGAAGGTCAGCGCCGACCTGCGCCCCGAGGGCAAGGTCGGCCCGCTCACCCGCACCGCCGAGTCCTGGATCGACTACCTCCGCCGGGACGCCGAGACCTGGGAGAAGCAGGCGCTGCTGCGGGCCCGCGTGGTCGTCTCCTCCGAGGCCCTCGGCGAGCGGCTGACCGAGGAGATGGACCGCCACCGCTATCCCGACGGCGGTCTGGAGGAGCAGGGCCGTCGGGCGATCACGCGCATGAAGGCGCGGGTGGAGTCCGAGCGCCTTCCCCGCAACGCCGACCCCGCCCGGCATCTCAAGCTCGGACGCGGCGGGATGACCGACGTCGAATGGTGCACACAGCTTCTCGCCCTCGAGCACGGCCACGCGGTCGAGGGCCTGCGCACCACCTCGACACTCGCCCAGCTCGAGGCCGCGGTCGCCGCCGAGCTGCTCGAGGGGCGCGAGGCCGAGGAGCTGCGGGCCGCCTGGACGCTCGCCTGGCAGCTGCGGCGCGGGCTGTTCCTGTGGAAGGGGCGCGAGGGGGAGGTGCTCCCCAGCGACCGGAACGACCTGCGGGCCCTGGCCCTGCTCATCGACGGCGAGGACGCGACCGCGGCGGAGCTCGAGGACCGCTATCTCAAGGTCACCCGCCGCTCCCGCACCCTCGCCGAGCAGATCATCTTCGGCGAGGACGGCTGAGCCGACCCGCCGACGTGAGACGCGCCCGCCCCCGGCGCGTCGGCCCCTCCCCGGACAGGCCTGGGGCGGCCGAGCGCGTACCGTGGGAGGCTGTCCGCCCGCGTCGCCCCGCGCGACCCCCGCACCCCTCCGAGGACCGATGACCACCCCCTCCCTGAGCGCAGACACCCCGCGCGGCCGCATGTACCGCCTCGAGCCCGAGGGCCCGCTGATGTACCCCTCGATCACCACCGTGGCGGGGATGCGCGCCAAGGACTTCCTGCAGGGCTGGTACGCGACCATGGCCTCGAAGCGGGCGCTGGACATGTACGCCTGGCTCGAGCGGAACCCGGATCGCGCCGCGTCGGAGATCTCCCGCGTCACCCGCGACCGCTGGGGCACCCAGAAGAAGATCGCCGCGGCCGCACCGGAGTACACCGCCGCCGCCTCGGACTTCGGCACCCTGGTCCACTCCGCCTGCGAGGACTGGGGCACCAGCGGCACACGGCCCGACGCCGACCACATCGGCGGGATCATCGAGCGGATGCGCACCGGCTCCGGCGCCTTCGCGACGGAGAAGGACCTCCGCGGCCTCGTCGCCCGCGCCGAGGTGCGACTGGACGGCTACGCCCGCTTCCTCGACGACTTCCAGCCCGAGTTCGTGGAGGTCGAGCAGACGGTCGTGAACCACTCCGTCGGCTACGCCGGCACCACCGATGCGATCGTGAGGATCGGGAACACGCTGCTCAGCGCCGACATCAAGACCTCGAAGAAGGTGCGCGGCGACTACGCGCTGCAGGGGGTGGCCGTGTGCCGTGCCGAGCTGCTGCTCGACGACGACGGCTCCACCCGCGAGATGCCGGAGCTGACCGGAGCGTTCATCATCCACCTCCCCGAGGCGGGCGGCTACCAGGCCGTGCCGCTGAGGACGGGGGAGGAGGAGTTCGAGGTGTTCCGGGCGCTGCGCGCGGCATGGTCGTTCGAGCCCGACGAGTGCGCGCTCGAGCCCGCCGCCGACCCCAAGGGCCTCGTGCTCTCGCTGCTGCGCACCAAGGGCGGGCTCGACGCCCTGGGCTGAGCACTTCACGCCCTCCGACTCCGCGCGCCGGTCCCTTCGGGGCCGGCGCGTTCGCATCTCCGGGCGAAGAGCCCCTTGCCCCGCATTGAACACACGTATAGCGTGTTGAACGTCAGTTCAATGCAGGGCCTGCGCGCTCCCGCGGAGCGGGCCTGATGCCCGAGGAGAGCCGCATGGCAGAGTCCGCCCCCGCCGACGAGCGAATCCTCCAGGCCGCGATGCGACGCTTCGCCGTCGACGGCCTGGGCGCCCCGCTGCGCGCCGTCGCACAGGACGCCGGGGTCAGCGCGGGCCTGATCATCCACCACTTCGGCTCGCGCGAGAAGCTCCTCGAGGCCTGCGACCGGCGCGTGCTCGAGGTGACGGTGGAGCAGAAGCGCACCGCGCTCTTCGGCGGGGCCGGGGCGATGCTCGCCCAGATGGCCGCCGTCGAGGAGTTCGCGCCTGCGGCGGGCTACGTGCTGCGACGGCTCCAGGCCGGAGGCCCGCTCGCCGAGCGGCTGATCGAGGAGTTCGTCCGCAGTGCGGCCGGCTACGTCGAGGAGGGCGTCGAGGCCGGGGTGATCAGCCCCAGCCGCTTCCCGGAGGCCCGGGCGCGAGCGCTCGTGCACATGGCGCTGGGCTCGCTCGTCCTCCAGCTGCCCGGACAGCACGCGCCGATGGACCTCGAGGAGCTGCCGAGCTGGATCCGCGAGTACACCGACTCCCTGATGCTCCCCCTGCTGGAGCTCTACACGACACCGCTGCTGACCGATTCGACCCTGCTGGACACCTATCTCGCCGGGCACGAGGCGGGGGACGCCGACGGCGCGGCCGAGGCCTCCGCCGGGCCCGGCAGCCCCGGCTCGTCCTGCTCGGAGGACGTCTCACCCGGCGGCTCCGACGACACCGATCCGCATACCGACAGGAGCACCGCATGACCTCCGACGACGCGGCAGTCCACGTCCGCGACCTCACCAAGACCTTCGGCGCCACGAGGGCGCTGGACGGCTTCGACCTCACCGTGCCCCACGGCGAGGTGACCGGCTTCCTCGGCCCCAACGGCGCGGGCAAGTCCACCACCATCCGCGTGCTGCTGGGCCTGCTGAGGGCGAGCTCCGGGACGGCCCGCGTCCTCGGCAAGGACCCCTGGAGGGACGCCGTCGCGATCCACCACCGCCTCGCCTACGTCCCCGGCGACACGAACCTCTGGCCCGGCCTGACCGGCGGGGAGGCGATCGACGTGCTCACCCGCGGCGAGAGCGGGGAGCGCCACCGCCGCCGACGCGAGGAGCTGATCGAGCGCTTCGAGCTCGACCCCACCAAGCGCGCCCGCACCTACTCCAAGGGCAACCGCCAGAAGGTCGCGCTCGTCGCCGCGCTCTCCCGCGACGTGGACCTCTACATCATGGACGAGCCGACCTCCGGCCTCGATCCGCTGATGGAGGCGATCTTCACCGACGAGGTCGCCCGCCTGCGCGCCGACGGCCGCACGGTGCTGCTCTCCAGCCACATCCTCGCCGAGGTCGAGAAGCTCTGCGACACCGTCACCATCATCCGCGCCGGGAAGGCGGTGGAGTCCGGCACCCTCGCCGAGCTGCGCCACCTCACCCGCTCCACCGTCGCCGCGACGACCGACGCCGATCCTGCGCCGCTCACCCGGCTCGACGGGGTCCACGACCTCGTCGCCGAGAACGGGCGGCTCCGCTTCGACGTCGACGACCGGGCGCTGCACGACGTGCTCCCCGTGCTCACGGCCCTCGGCGTCACCGGGCTCACGATCACCCCGCCCTCCCTCGAGGACCTCTTCCTGCGCCACTACGGCGACGAGCTCGAGCCTGTGACCGAGGACGCGTCATGACCGCCGCGACCGCCGCCCCCACCCATCGCGGGCAGCGCCGCGCGGTCGGCCCGCTCACCGGGCTGCGCTCCCTGCTCCGCCTCCACCTCCGCCTCGCCCGGCGAGGCATCCTGATCTGGACCCTGGCCGTGCTCGTGCTCGTGCCCGCCTCGATCTACGCGATGGAGGACGTCTACCCCGATCAGGCCGCGCTCGACGCCCGCGCGACGCTGCTGGACAACCCCTCGGCCGTGATGATGACCGGCCCGTTCTTCGCCGCCGACCACTACACCTTCTGGGCCATGGTCGCCAACGAGCTGCTGCTCTACCTGCTCGTCCCGGCCGCGATCATGTCGATCCTGCTCACCGCCCGCCTCACCCGCGGCGAGGAGGAGTCCGGACGGCTCGAGCTGCTGCGCTCCCTGCCCACCGGCCGCCTCGCCCCGTCGGTCTCCGCCCTGCTGGTGGTGGCGCTGGCGAACCTCGCCCTCGGCGCCGCGGTGGCCTCTGGGATGCTGATCGGCGGGAGAGGGACGGCGGACTCGCTGGCGCTCGGGCTCGCGACCGCCCTGACAGGACTGGTCTTCGGCGCGGTCACCGCGGTCACCGCCCAGCTCACCGAGCACGCCAGCACCGCCTCCGGCACGGCGCTGGGGATCCTGGCGCTCTCCTTCATGGTGCGCGGCATCGGCGACGTGATCGAACGTGACGGCTCGTGGCTGTCCTGGTTCTCGCCGCTCGCCTGGGCGCAGCAGATGCGCGCTTTCGTGGACCTGCGCTGGTGGCCCCTGCTCGTCTCCCTCGCCGCCGTCACCGTGCTGCTGGTGATCGCCGGCCGGCTCTCGCACCGCCGCGACCTGGGGGCCGGTCTCCGCCCTGCCGCCGCCGGACGCGCCGCCGCTTCGGCCGCGCTGCTCGCCCCGGGCGGCCTCACCCGGCGGCTGGTCGGCGGGACCCATCTGGCCTGGGGCATCGGACTGTTCCTCTTCGCGCTCGCCTTCGGCTCCCTCGCCAGCTCGCTCAACGACTTCGCGGAGAACCTCCCGGACCTGGCCGGCATGGCCCCGATCCGGCTCGACGACCTCACCGGCTCGTTCTCCGCCTTCGTGCTGATGATGCTCGCGATCGGCCCGGTCGCCCTCGCCGTCTCCGGGATGCTCCGGATGCGCACCGAGGAGACCGCGGGACGCCTCGCCGGCGTGCTCGTCGCCGGCACCTCCCGGGCGCGCCTGGCCGGACAGTGGTTCCTGGTCGTGCTCCTGGGCACCGCCGCGATGCAGGTGCTGCTCGGCCTCGGCGTCGGGATCGGCGTATGGAGCGCGACCGAGGACACGGCCTGGATCGGCGAGATGACCCTCGCGGCGCTCACCTATCTCCCCGCCGTCGCGCTGTATGCGGCGATCGCGCTCGCCCTCTACGGGCTCGGGTCCCGCCTCGCCCCTCTCCCCTGGCTGCTCGTGGTGTACACCGCGCTGGTCACCTTCCTCGGTCAGATGCTGGGCCTGCCGGACTGGGCCATGGACCTCTCGCTCCTGCAGCACATGGCCCTCGTGCCCTCCGAGGATCTCGAGGTGATGCCGCTCGTCGTGATGGGCGTCACCGCCGCGGCGCTGGCCCTGCTCGGGCTCGCTCTGCTGCGCCGCCGGGACCTCGCCGCCGGCTGAGGGCGGGTGGTCGTCGGGGTGGCGGCGCCTGCTCCGGGCGAGGAGACTCGGGGGTGAGCCCCGCGACGGCGCGGAGGCCGACGAGAGGAGCCGACCATGGCGAAGTACCTGATCTCCTTCCCCAGCAGCGCGATGAACCTGTCCGACGAGGAGCTCGCCGCCGCGTCCGAGGACTCCCATGCCGTGGTCCGCGAGGCGAAGGCCGCCGGGGTGTGGGTCTTCGGCGGCGGGATCGACGAGTCCGTGCCCCCGGTGATGGTCACCGGCAGCGGCAGTGTGCTGGAGACCACCTACGAGCAGACCCGCCGCATCGAGGGCGGGTACTCCGTGCTCGACGTCGCCACCCGTGAGGAGGCCCTGGAATGGGCACGCCGGATCGCCGTCGCGTGCCGCTGCGCCCAGGAGGTGCGGGTCTTCGGGGACGACCCGGAGAGCTGAGCCGGGGGAGCGGGCCCGGCCGCCGAAAACCGTCATGAGCAGAAGTGCAGGTAGACGACAAGTGACGGCCCGCGCTCCCTCGCCGTCGGCCACAGCGGCACGATCACCGTCACCCAGGCGTTCGCCGGGGCCGTGACCCAGGTCGACCGACGGGGCGAGCAGACCCTCCGCTACCAGGTCCCCGATCCTGCCGGCGGAGGGATCTCCGGCGCCGCCGACGGCCGTCACGGCGCCACCTACCACCTCGAGTCCGCCGTCGGGCCGACCGGCCCCGAGAGCCACGTGATCCGCGCGGACCGCGACGGCACCCGCACCGTCGTCAGCGACGACCTCTGGGCACACGAGAAGGAGGACAACCCCGACGAAGCGCAGACCTACGGCTTCTCGGGACTGGACGACCAGTGCGTCGCCGAGGTCGCAGCGCTCGAGCAGTCGATCCCGCCCGGACCCGAGGGCGGCCCGATCCTGCTGAACGAGTACCCCGGCATCATCGAGTCCAACGCCTATCAGCTCACCGTCGACCACGGCACCGCCTATGTCGCCGATGCGGCGGCCAACGTGATCCTCGCCGTCGACCTGCGCAGCGGCGAGATCTCCACTCTCGCCGTCATCCCCGGCAGCGCCGTGACCTTCACCGAGGAGCACAAGGCGCACGTCGACGGCATGCTCGGCGGCGCCACGCTGCCGGACTGCGTGGTCGGCGCGTCGTACACGCCCGAGCCCGTCCCGACCGATGTCGAGGTCGGGAAGGACGGCAGGCTCTACGTCTCCACGCTGCAGGGAGCACTCGGCGAGGCCTTCCCGCTCAGCACCGTCTACAAGGTCAGCCCCCGCTCCGGACACACCCGGACGGTCGCCGACCGCGGCATGCAGGGGACGACGGGCCTCGCCGTCGCCCCGAACGGCGACATCCTCGTCGCCGAGATGTTCGGCGACGAAATCTCCACGATCTCGCCCGGCCGCACGAAGGCCCGCACCCTCTTCGAGGTCGACGCCCCGGCCGACGTGGAGTTCGAACGGGGCACGGTCTACGCCACCACCGGTGTGTTCGACGAGGACGGCGCCCCCGGCAACGGCGCCGTCGTCTCGTACCAGTACCGCTCCGGCCGTTGAGGCCGCGCCGGGCTCCCATGCGGAGACCCCCGACTCGCCGGTTGGCGGGACGGGGGTCTCGTGGAGTGGAAGCGCTGTCGGCTCAGATGTCGTAGTGCAGCTGATAGGCACTCTGACCAGCAAGGATGATGCGGCGTGCACCTACCGTGCTCTAGGGGACGAAGAAAGCCC
Organism: Brachybacterium sp. AG952; assembly: GCF_004362645.1. NCBI lineage: Bacteria > Bacillati > Actinomycetota > Actinomycetes > Micrococcales > Dermabacteraceae > Brachybacterium > Brachybacterium sp. AG952. The sequence continues at coordinate 102,012 of NZ_SNXV01000003.1, forward strand.
ACCCGGTGAACCACCACCGGATGGGCAGACGGACACCTCTGAGAGACAGGCACCCGCCATGACACAGGCTACCGCCCCCACCACCGCACACCACGTCGCCACCATCGACCTCGGAGCACGCGGCACCGCCGACGTGTGGATCCGCGAGGCCGGCATGATCGACATCGACATGCCCACCCGCAACGGCGGCACCTACACCCTCGGCGGAGACCCCATCTCCACCGACAACACCGCTGAACGCCTCGAGGCAGGCGACTTCCGCGGCTTCGGCGACCTCACCCCCGAGCAGGCGACCGCCCTCGCGACCGCGCTGCGCGCCGGGATCACCGCCGAGGCAGGCGCCACGGTCCCCGCCGAGCGCGCTGAGCGCCGCGGCCCGTGCCCCTCCTGGTGCGAGGACCGAGACCAGCCCGACCACTGGACCCACCCCGGCACCACCTGGCAGGCACTCCACACCCGCCGCTTCGGCACCGTCACCGTCTACCTCCCGCAGGAACTCCACGACGACGGCGAGCGATGGGTCGGACGCTGCGAGGTCACCCTCGCCCACCCCGAGGGCTCGCAGCAGATGGACGGCGAGACGATCCTGTACGTCGGCCAGGCGGGCAAGGTCGCCGACGACCTCACCCTCGCCGCGGCGTTCGCGACCCGCCTCGAGCTGCACATCGCCGCGCAGGTCGCACAGGGCATCGTCACCACCGACGAGGTGACCCGATGAGCGTCGCCCACAGCCCCCGCGCGACCGAGGCGGCACGCGCCGCGAACCTCGCCCGCACCGCGGCACGCCTTGAGGATCTGGACTTCCTGATCCGCACCGGCGAGGACCCCACGAACGCGCTCGCCCGAATCGGCTGGACTCCCGCCGCCGCGCAGCGCGCCGCACACCGGCACGGGCGCCGCGACCTCGCTCAGGCCGTGGGCCCCGCCCTGTACGCGCACCGGGTCGCGACCGGGCAGCGGGTCCTCGTCCGCGCCTGAGAGCTCTACGCCGCCCGCAGAGGCTACCCGCAGTCCGGGTACCCCTGTGGACGGTCTAGGGCGGCTCAGGCCCTCCCGCGTGCCTTCACGGCTTCCCACGCGGCCCCGATGCATCCGGGGCAGAACAGGCAAGCACGGCTAGAGAACAATCCACCAGAACCGCCCGGAGCCGGGGCGGCGTAGCCCACGCGGACCATGGGCACGAGGGGCGGCGAAGCGGTCTACCGATCCGGTAGGGCGCTACTCGTCGTGTCACCAGCGGTAGACGGAGCGGGGGCCGTGGGAGATTTCCGGGGTGGGGACCAAGCTTCTGGGGGCCGCAGGCCCCCCGCTATGCGTAGCCCCGGGGCCCCGCGAGCCAGAAGACGATCATCCCGGCGGGAAGAGGAAGACCAGCACCGCGAACACCGCAGCCACCGATGCGGCGACCGCGCTCACCACACCGAGCCCGATCGTCCAGCGTCCGGTCTTCTGCCCATCGGCGCGCAGGTTCCCCACCTCAGCGGTCGTAGCCTGCGCCGCCTTGCTCGTAGCCTTCTGCTCAGCCTTCATCTCCGCCATGTGACCAGCGATGGACTCGAGCGCCCTCACTTCCGCCTCCCGCTGGGCCCGCTCTTCCTCCTTCGCCTCCGCGAGCGAGTCCCATAGCTCCTCATCGACCTGCGGCGGCTCGATGAGAGACGTCGACATGCGCTCACGCAGCGAATCCTCAGCATCCTGTCGCCACTGCGACGTCATCGACTCGAGCGCCGTCTCTCGGACCTTCCGCACAGCCTCCGAAAGGTCAGGCATCAGCCGTGCCGCGGCGCGCTGGGCATCCGCCGACACGCTCACGTTCACCTGGTGAGCGGCATCGAACCGTGCGAGCTCATCGGCACTGAACGCCTCACGCCCCTCCGCCTTGATCCGCTCAGCCATCCGCCGGTACTCCTCCATCGTCATTTCGCCCAGGGCCCAGTCGCCATCCCCAGCATCCTCGGGCCCCACCTCGTCATCAGCCATGCCGTGAGGGTAGAACATCACCGACCGAGGGGGCGTTCCGGTCACGACCACCGACTACGCGGGGAGGTCCCGAGCCGCAGATGCTCACAGGCTCCTCCTCATCGGGCAAGGGTGGGGACGGAGTCACGGATCTCGTGCCGCATCACGGCGCGGGACTCCTGCGCGACCTGGTAGGCGTTCAGGCCAACAGCGTTGATCTCAACGGACCGAAGGCCACCGCCGCCCGCCTGGCCTCCCAGGGATGCGGCGATCTCGGCGCGCGTGGCGCCCGCGTTGATCGCCGCGAGCGTCGCGTTGTGCTGCGCGGAGGAGATCGGGTTGATGACCCATTCCCCGCCGGCGAGGGGCTGGTCTAGCCACCTGCCGGTCGCAGCGCCCTTGAGGGGCCACAGGACGTTGTCGATCCCCGGCCCCGGGTAGGGGGCGGGGACCATCCCGTAGCCGTCGCCGACGGTCCCGCCAGAGGCGAGGCCGGAAGCGATCCGGCCACCGTTCGCGTAGGCGAGCTGCGCCCGGGTGCCACCGCCCGGACCGTTCGTGCGCACCGTGATCGTGCTGGTGCGGTTCCTCGCGAGCCAGTTCAGCTGGTTCTCTGCCGACCACGTCGCCGCATCAGCGGTGATCCGCGAGGACCGGTTCCGGGCCGTGTGGTTGATGTCGGAGTTCGCGCTCGAGGTGTTCGCGTCGACGCCGATCGTGCCCGTCGTCCCGTCGATCTGCCGCTTGACCTCGCCGGTCTTGAGCTGGGCGGGGACCTTGTTCCCGTCGATGTCGACGATGCCACCACTGTTGTTGATGTGGTCGGTCAGCTGCAACAGCGCCGCCTCCGCGTTCACGGGAGTGCCGTTGATGTCGACGTACCCGCCACCCTCGTTGATCTCAGCCACCAGCGCATCCAGCGCCTGCTGGCCGTTCATCGTCTCGCCGTTGACGGTGACAGAGCCACCAGACTCATTGATCGCAGACTGGAACTGCCGCAACTGCTCGTTGCCGTAGTACGTGTTCGCGTCGACGATCACTGTCGCCGGCACATCACCGACCTGCGACCCGAATACGTGGACCTCTTCCTCAGCAGCGGAAGTGTCCGCCCCGACCGGGACGTCCGCGGGCTTGTCACCGACGACGCCACGGAACTCCTGCACATCACCCTCCGCAGGGGTGGTGTCAGCACCGACCGGCATCTCGGGCGGATGGTAGCCCTGCTCCTCCCAGAAGCGGGTCATCTCCGCCTGGGCGGGGCCCGTGTTCGCGGTGACGTCGAACTCGGTCACACCTTCGCTGATCTGCCGCTTCACCTCCGAAGCAGCTTCCTCGGCGGGCACCGTGATGCCGTTGATGGTCAGGAACCCGTTCGACTCGGCGACCAGCTCGATCAGGCTGTTCATGGCCTCTTCGCCGCCGGTCGTGTCGCCGTTGATGCTGATCTCAGCGCCAGGCATGTCGTCGACCGCCGCAACGAAACCGTCGAGGTCCTGGACCATTGCGTTGATCGCGTCGTTCAGCTGTGCCTGCATCTCGACGGGGCCGGCGAAGTTGAGGAACTTCTGTTCTGCCTCGTCGATCGCGGGGAGAGCGTTGTCGCGGATCGTGTTGGCCATGTCGTCGGAGTTGTCAGCGAACGTCTGCATGTCGTCGGCGGTGTCCTGGATGTCCTGCCCGAGGGCGGCGAGCTCGAGGTCACCGGTCGCGAGACCGATCGCCTCCACACCGAACCCGATCCCGCCGATGATCTCGTTCACGCCACCAGCGAGGTCGCCGAGCACCTCGATGGTCTGGGCGCCGAACTCGACCGCGGCGCGGGCGATGTCGAAGAACGCCTCACCGATGTCGATGAGGAACCCGACGATGTCCGCGGAGTGCTCGGAGATGTACGCGGATGCGTTCGCGATGGGTTCCTCGAGCGCGACGGCGAGACCTCCGAGGAGGTTCTGCGCCGCGTTGGTGACGGTCCGCTTCGCGGACTCGAGCGCGGTCGCGGAGTTGTCCGACATGCGCTTCATCGCGTCTTCGGTCGTGTCGCCGACGTTGACCCACGAGTCCCCGAGGTTGTCGAGGTCCATCGCGAGGACGCCGGCACCGTCTCCCATGTCCTCCCACATCGGCCCGAACAGAGCCACCCCCGCGAGCGTCTGAGCCGCGGGGTCCTCCATCGCCCGCAGCGCGTCGAGGACCGTGTCGAGTCCCTCCCGGGCAGAGTCCCCACCCGCAGCGATCTTCGCCCCCATGTCCTCGCCACCGAGCCCGATCGCCTCGAACGCCTCCGCAGTCGACTTCGAACCGTCCTGCGCCCGGATCCCGAACTCCTTCAGCGCATCCGCGGCGACATCCGAGTTCCGTGCGCCTTCCTCCATGGCCTGGGAGATGAGACCGAGGGACTCCGCGCCGTCGAGGCCGAGCACGTCAAACTGGCTCGAGTACTCCCTCAGCGTGTCGAGGAGATCCTCCGACCTGTTCAACCCCTGCTGCTGGCCAGTGATGATGACGTCGAACGCTTCCTCCGCGTTCGCGGCGAGACCGTTCTTGATCATGTTGCCGGCGGCTTCGGCGGCCTCGGTGACGTCGACGTCGAGGATCTCGGACACGGCGGTCAGCTGCTCGATCACGGCCTGGATGTCGCGGCCCGTCGAATCGGGGAGGATCAGCGCGTTCTCGAGCGCGGCCGTGGCCGTGCCCATGTTCGCCTCGATGCTGTCGCCCCACGCGTTGGTGTAGGCGAGACCGGCGGCGGCACCGAACTTCCGTGCCGTGCCCTCGTCGAGCCCGGTGCGGGCGCCGAACACGTCCTGCTGCCGCACGGACTCGAGCACCGCACCGACCACGCCGGAGGCGACGTACCCGCCGACAGCGGCGACGAGCCCGGAGATCGCGCCCACCACGGGGGTGGAGTTCAGGCCGGCGAGGAGGGACCGGCCGGCGCGGGCGCCGGCATCATCCCCAGCGTCTTCGGCGGCGTCGCCGAGCCCCTCGAGGGACTCCTCCGCCGCATCAGCATCGACGACGACCTGCATCTCGGCCTTCTCACCACGCAGGGCATCGAGCTTCGCCTCCGCCTGGTCCAGGTCCGAGCGCGCCTGATCGATGTCCGCCTGAACGGTCACCTCAGACCGCAGGCCCTCCATGTCGCTGATCCGGTTCCGGAGACCCTCGAGCTGTCCCTCTGCCCGCGCAGTCTCGGCGTCCACCTCCGGCGACGCCTCCATGCCCGACAGATCCTCGAGTCGCTGTTCGACCGCCTTCGCCTGCGCCTCAGCCTGGTCGATGTCCATGACCACGACCGGCTCAGCGTTGAACGCCTCGAGCGTCTCGAGCTCCCGCTGCAGGCGCCGCACCTCATCCTCCGCAGACTCGATGTCCACATCGATCTGCGGCTTGATCTGCGCGTCACCAGCCTCGTCGAGAAACTTGGTCAGCTTGTCCGCCGACCCGCCCGTCTTCTCAAGCTCCCGCGCCAGATCACGGAGCCGCTGCTGTGCCCGCGCGACGTCCGCCTCATAGATCGTCCGCACTGTCTGAGTCGCCATTCCCTACACCTTCCGCTCCCTTGAAAAACTCTCGGATACCACCCCCATCCTACCGGTTTAGAGCAAACTTTCCATTATACTGAGAAGCGTCCACCCTGCAACAACCGCCCAGGTCAGGAGCACCATGAACACCGATGATGGCCAGATCCCGAACGATCCCCACGCGAATCTCAAGCGGTACGCGCCACGGTCCGAACAGCTCAGCTTCGAGGTGCAGGCAGCGTTCTCGCAGTTCCTCGGCTCCGTCGAGAACATCGGCCCCGACGTCGTCGGAGCCCAGCTCCAGCCCCTCCTCGTCGACCTGATCACCGCGCACACGTCAGCGATCCTCCGAGCGGTCACCGACCTCGAGCTCGACTTCGCCAGGCACCGACTCGGCGTCACCGACCTCCCCGACGATGCCGACCCCACCACGCCATGACGAGCACCCCCTGGAACTCAACCCAGAGGGGTCGAGCCCATGGAACAACAGGGATCGACTGTCGACGCTGATCCCCGCCGGCAACATTGCCCACCGCCTCCACGCGCGCGAGAGTGGGCCACTTCGAACGGTTCGAACCTCTCACACGCGCGAGAGAGCGGGCGGCTCCGTACGGTACGAAGCGGCCCCACGCGCGAGGCTCAGGCCGCGGCCGGCTCCCGCTCGAGCACCTGCCGAACGGTCGCAGGCCACCACCTCCCACCCGCCGCCGTCGACACTCCCTCGGCAGTCAGGGTCTCGGCGATCTTCCGCAGAGACAGTCCCTCGGCGCGCAGGGCACGGATCCTCGCCTCAGTCTCCGCCGCGAGGGCGCGTGGACGGCCACCATTGCGCATCCGGTCCCGCACCTCCTCGGACAGGTTCGCCATGGCTTCCCGGGTCCGTGCCCCGTTCATCTCGGACTCGTACTGCGCCGCGGACAGCAGCATTCCGGCGACCATGCGGCCCTGCGGTGTGGACATGTCGAGGGACGACGAGATATCGACCAGCGCCCAGCCCTGCGCTTTCGCGGTCGCCATGAGGTCGGCCCCGTCGAGCAGGGAGCGGGAGAGGCGGTCGAGCTTCGCGACGACGAGCAGGTCTGCCTCGCCTGCCTTCATGCGGGCTTTCGCGGTGTCGAGGCCGGGGCGCTTCGCTCGGGTGCCGGAGATGCCGGCGTCGGTCACGATGTCGACCAGGTGCCAGCCGCGCAGCTCGGCGGTGGTGCGGATCGCGAGCAGCTGTGCCTCGAGGCCGAGGCCGGAGTCTGCCTGTTCGGTGGTGGAGACGCGGATGTAGCCGAGTGCGCGAGGCGGGGTGCTCATGGCGGGAGAATACTAAAGGGGAACCCCTTTTGTATACGGACGGTGTGAGTCAGACTCACACCCCCGTCCAAGGCGCGCACGTTGATCGCTCCCCCAATCGGGGGAGTTGCAGGTCAGACCGCCCTAGACATCAAACAGGGTGCGGAGAAAGTCCGCACCCATGCTGTGAGTTGGACTCACGCCATCCGGGCATGAAAGCGGCCCGCCCCCGCGGAAAGGAACACGGGGACGGGCCAGTCAGTGCGCGGCGTCCAGCCGCATTGCGTCTACCCCTCGAGGTCGACGCCTCGGGACTCGAGGATCTGCCGAAGCATCTCCGCGTGGCCTTCGAGCTTCGCGGCCTGAGTGTCGGTCAGGTTCACCTCGGAGTCGAGCAGCGCGGCCCGGGTCAGCTCGAGCGCGGACAGCGTCTCGCGCCAGAACTCGAGCCAGTCCTCTTCGGACAGGTGCCGCATGTCCGGGGTCTCCTCGCTCACCAGCCGCCTCCGGCGTTGTGCCCATCATTGTTGGCGAGGGCGTCGCCGCCTTCGAAGATGAACGCCCGGCGGGGCTGCTCGTCGTCCTGTTCCTGCTCGTGCGTCTGCTCGGCCATCTCTCGATCCTTCCTCCTCAGAACATCGGCTTGTCGCCGGGGCGGGGCTTGTACGGCATCGACAGACGCATCCCCGTCTCCATCGACCTGCTGAGCCGGCCCCTGCTGTCCGTCTTTGCGGCGTAGGCCTGGTACGCGGCGAGGCGGGAGGGGCGGTCGGCGAGGAATGCCTGCACGACGCTCTGGACGCCGTTGCGGATCCCGACGGTGAACGCGGCGAGGGCCTGGTCCTCGTCGCCGATCATCTCGGCTTCCTCGAGTACAGCCTCGAGTCGCCCATCGCTGAGCGCGGACGATGCCCGGTCGAGCGCGGACCGGTAGGACGCCATGCGGGCCGGATCGTTGGACGGGGGTCGCACGAGCTTCCGCTCTGCGTCACGCTCCGATGCCTTCACGGCGTCGTCGTGCTGCTGGCGGAGCTGGTGCATCTCCTGCTCGGCCTGGGTCCACAGGTCGTCGATCCCGCGCTGTCGCGCGTCGGGGGTGAGGTCCTCGTCGCCGGCGATCGCGTAGCCCTTGGCGGTGGTGGTCTTGGACAGCTGCTCGGCCTGGGCGAGGATCTGGTCTGCGCTGCTCATCGGTTCTGATCCTCCCGCTTGCGGGAGCTCTGCTCGAGGGCTTCGGCGAGCAGCATCTTTCCGGTGAGCCGGTTGCCGTACACGTCGGCCGGGTGCGTCTCCTCGGCGGGCTCGTCGCCGTGGCGAGTGACGTGCACCTTTCTGCCCTCGTCCTGCTCGAGTGCTTCGGCGAACGAACCGGCCTGGGGGCGGGTCGTCGCGAGGTTGTCGATGGACTGCTGGAAGTCGGGGCGGGGTCCTCGGCTCGAGTCCCATCCGGGGTTGCGGTCGATCCCGTCGGCGATCGCGTCGGTTCCGTGGTCGTCATTCCTCGGCATTGCCGTCTCCTGTCTCCGGCCTCGGGGGCCGGGTGTGCTGTCGCACGTAGTCACCGGGGATGGACCATCCGTCCCCGCTCTTCGCTGCTGGCACGCGGTCCTCACGGCAGAGGCGGCGGACGTAGGACGGGGAGCAGCCCCATCGCGTCGCAGCCTCGGTGACCGTGTACGTGTCGGCATGGGGTGAGCGTGTCCCGAGTACCGCCGCGGCGTCCCAGACGGAACCCTCAGCCGTCGCGGTCCTGGTCAGCCCTCCCGCGGTGGCGAGCATGTTGAGCAGGCTCGAGGTACTGACCGGAACCGGTGCGTACCCGTCTCGGGCCCGGATTACGTCAGCGCCACGGACGGCGAGCTCGAACAGCAGCCGGCACGCCTCCGTGTCGAGGGTGAGCCCTCCGTGCATCGCTCTCACCGCGCACCGCCGATCCGGCGCAGCTCTGCCACCATCGCCGCCTCTGCGGCCTCCCGCTGGCCCGTAGACAGCCCCGCAGCGTCCATACCGGCCCGGAGCGCCCGGGCGACCTGTTCGCCCTGCTGTGCGCTGATCTGAGTCATGCGCGTGTCAAGGTCGAGTCGGGCGATCAGCTCGAGCACCTTCGCGGTCCGGTCCATCGCCCGCTCGAACAGGGCCACGTCAGCGCGAACCTGCTCGGACCCGATGCCGTTCATGCCCGCGTACTCGTCGAGGGCGGAGACGCGCTGCTCGAGCACGTCCCGCCATGCGACGGCGAGCCCCGCGGTGTTCAGCATCTCCCGGTACACGTCGGTGAGGGTGAGCGGGTCGCGGGCGCCGGAGAGTCGGGCGACCTCTCGGGTCGCTTCCTGCTCGGCGAGACGCCGCCGCGAGGCGGCGAGGACTCGGGGGGACTTCCCCCCGTGGGAGGCGCAGACCTTCCCGCCTCGCATCGGTGGGCGTCCGCACTGTTCGCCGGCGCGGTTGGTGGCCGTGCATCGCTTCGGGTCGATCATCGGGCGCCTCCCTTGCGGGCGCTGCGTTCCCTCGGTGTGAGTCCGCCCCACACGCCGGTGTCCTCTCCGGCGGTGATCCCGTACCGGGCGCACGCGACCATCACGGGACAGTCGAGACAGGCGCGGGTCGCGAACTCGAGCTCCCTCCCACTGCTGCCGTGCCATTCGGCAGACCGGGTGCCCTGGCATGGGATGGGGGCGGTCGTGTCGTCGAGTGCTGTGGTGAGGGATCGCCATTCGTTGAGGGCCCAGACGGGGACTCCGAGGGCGGCGGGTGCGGGGCTCATGCGTCCACCTCCCAGCAGTCACCGGAGCAGCCCGGTTCGTTGCAGGACGGGCAGAGGATCCCCGACGGTTCCGACGGCTCGGACGGTTTCGACGGTTCGATTGGGAGGGGGTCTGCAGACCGTCGGGAACCGTCGTCCAGCCCCACAGCTCGCCATGCACGGACGAACGCGGCCCGGAAGTAGCCGCGCCGGTCGGTCGCGTCCTTCGCTGACCGGATCGAGAAGTGCTTGACGAGCATCCTGCCCATGCGCTGAGAGGTGAGGTCGCTACCGAACGGCGACGACATAGACCATCGTTCGGGATGGGTCACGATGAGGTGGGAGAGGATCTCTCTAGTAGGGAGGAAAGGGGTTTCCTCCTGGGAGAAGAGGTCGTGAACGTCCCGGATCAGGTGCACGTGAATGGGCATCGTCGACAGCCCCTCCTCGCGATCCCTCGCGATCTCTTCGAGGTTCGCTTCGATCATCCGATCGACCCGTTCGGCCCAGTCACCGCCCGCGAACACGGCGACGCGCTTCAGCGGCAACCATCGTTCCTTCAACCGCCCGACGCAGCCCTTCGGCACCTCGGGGCGGGTCCGCCTCACCTCGTCGCGGATCGAGTCCGCCCACACGGCGATCTGCTCGCCGAGGTCTCGTGCATCGGGCTCGAGCACCTCCCAGTCGGTCTCCTCCACGTCACCCTCGGCGGCGGGGAACATCGTCACGACGATGGACCGTTGCATGGTGTCCTCGGGAAGATCCGGCGCGTTGCCGGCCATGGCGACCGGAGCGAACGTCGGCAGGTTCTTCGCCTCCCAGCCGTTGTCCTTCGACGGCACGAGCACGGGCCGCATCCCGCCGACCTTGTACCCGCTGTTGAGCACGCCGAGCACGTCTTCGATCCCGGGCTTGTTGGGGCTGAGCGCCTTCTCTGCCTCGTCGATCAGCAGCACGGACGACTGCGCGGCGAGGATCCGCGGAATGAGTGCGGACGACGACACGGAGGACATCTGCACGGGGTTGGGGACGAGCCGCTCGAGGTGCTCGAGGACGGTCGTCTTCCCACTGCCGGGCATCGGCGACGTAAGGATCAGCCGCGGGGTCGTGTAGGACTCGGCGGCTAGGTGAGTGTGCACGGCCCACAGCGCGAGCAGGTCGAGGTCGTCATCGGACGCCGGCGAAAGGTACTTGCCGAGGTGGGCTCGCACGGTGTCGACGACGGTTTCTGTACCCCTCTCCGGTGAACCGTCGAGACTGTCTGAGCCGTCGGAACCGTCGGGGGCGGGGGGCTGCGTGTAGCGGTCGGTCACCTGGCGCAGCTCGAGGTCCAGCTCGGCGGGGAGGTAGTCGCGGCTCATCGGGTCACCCCCAGCAGGGTGTCCATCGCGACGGCGACCGGTCCGCGCCGGTCGGGGTGCATCGGTAGCGGGGTCTCGTCGAGGTAGGACCCCCACGGCGGGGCCGGGGGACGCCCGTACTCGCGCCAGATCGCGGGGTCACTGTCCGGGTCCATGAGCGGGCCGTGCAGCATCCCGATCCCGCCGTCGACGGGCGCGGGGGTGGTGTGGTCGCGCAGGTGCGAGAACCGGGTAGTCCCGGTATCCTGAGGGTGCGTCGCCACAACGCTCTTGGAGACCGCCCCCGCCGCCTTCCGGGGGCGGTTTCTTCTGTCCGGTGCGCTCATCGGGCACCACCCGACTTCGCGGCCGGGATCGGGGTCAGCAGTGCGTCGAGCTCTCGGACGTCGACGCGGATCGCGCGCTTCCCGAGCCTGTAGCCGGTGATGCGACCCTCGGCGATGTACTTCCGCAGGCCAGCGGTCGTGAGGGACAGGTACTCCGCGCCCTCTGAGAGGGGAATGTAGCGGGGGGTGCTGGTGTGCTGGGCTGCTCCTGTGGCAGCTGTGAGTCCGGGGTGGGACATGAAAAACGCCTCCGGGCGTGACGAGGTTGCCCGGATCTAAGGGGCGTTGTCGTCGACGCGCGAGGCGTGGACCCGGTCTACTCCACCGGAGGGGGAAGGGTTGGCTACCTTCCTGCGGTCCATTCTACTACATGATGCTCAGTTCCACTTAGAGGCGTCCCAGATCGCCTTACGGAACAGCGCAACATCCAAGTCGGCCGCGCCGGACTCGTGTGCAAGCTCGAGCACGGCCTCCACCGGGGCGGCGGCTGCTCGGATCTCCCCGCCTCTTCCGCACCTGCAGCGAGCCAACCCGAACTTCCGCACAACGCCATCGAGCACCCTCGGCACGGGTGGGCCCTGCCTGTGCTCTCCACGCCCGTGGTGGTAGGCGTTCGAGATGATCCGTGCTTCGCGGGGATCCGTGACGGGTTCCGTGCCACGGAGCCAGTAGAACCCGTCACCGGAGGGAGACCGGTAGTCCCGCGGGGTCTGCGCTCCATCCCCAGGCTCCATGGCCTGCCATGCCCGCGCCTCGCGGTCCGTCATGTCGGTCAGGCGTCCCCAGTAGTAGCCTGCCCCGTCCCAGCGCGGCATGCGCACAAGCCGCGCGAGCACAGCGCGACCGTGCCCCTTCCCCGTGCACGTGATCGCGATCGTCGGCCCTTCAGTGGGGCGCAGGTCCCTACCCTCGAGGTCACGCATCGTCGCTCGTTTCCTGTGCTGCTGCGATCACGGCGCCCAGTGCGTCGGCGATGGACCGATCACGCTCCCGCACCGCGTGCTGGTACCCCATCGCGATGGTGGGGGAGGTGTGCCCGAGCCGCGACATGAGCTCACGCGTGGTCGCGCCCGTGCCCGCGGCGAGCGTCGCGCCGGTGTGTCGGAGGTCGTGAGGCTTCACGTCCCCGAGCTTCGCCCGCTCCGCAGCGGTCCGCACCATGTACAGGAACCCCGTGTAGGACAGCGGTTCGCCCGCGTTCCTGGGGGAGGGGAACAGGTGCCCGCCCGGCCCGTCCGCGGCGTGGTCCCGGAGCTGCTCGAGCACGTCGGCGTGCAGCTCGTCGGGGTAGTGTACTGTGCGTGCGCTCGAGGCGGTCTTCACCGGCCCGACGCGGCCCGAGTTGGCGTGCACCGCAGAGGCCGTCTCTCGAATGTTCAGCGCGTGCGAGCGCGTGTCCACGTCGCGCCGGCGCAGCCCCAGCACCTCGCCGGGGCGGAGCGCGCAGTAGGCGGCGAGCTGGATCGCGAGCCGGCGATCCTCCGGGACCTGCTCGGCGAGAGCGGTCACCTCAGCGACGGTGAGGGCGCGCCCCTCCCGCTTCCGCTCGTACTGCCCAGCACCGCGGACCTTCGCCGGCGACTCGGAGATGACTCCCTCGTCGACCGCGGCGCGGAACACCTGGGCGAGGACCCGGTACGCGTTCGCTCGCGCTGCCGGCTTGTCGCTGGGGAAGATCCCGAGCCAGCGCCGCACCATCACGGGCGTCACCTTGGACATGGGCGTGGTGCCGAACGTCGGCGTGATCCAACGGTCGAGCTGGACCTGGTAGTGGTAGCGGGTCCGCTCGCGCACCTGGTGCGTCTTGAGCCATGCCTCGGCGTACTCGCCGACGGTGATCCGGTCGTCCCGGCCCCGCCATGCGCCGCTCGTGATCGCGGCGTGCTGTGCCGAGAGCCATGCCTCGGCGTCGATCTTCGCCTCGAACGTGGTGGGGGCGTTGCGCCGCTCCCCAGCGGGGTCCAGGTAGCTCGCCTGGTATCGCCCGCTGGGGAGCTTGCGCAGCTTCCCGAAGGACCGTCGGGTCCTCCGTGCTTTCCGTGCCACTGTGCCGCTCCTGCCGACCGTGCACCTACGTGCACTTGCTCCGTACTACTCGGTTGCACTTGATCTTAGTGCACGGAGCGTCTACAGTACAGACAACTCCCCGAGAGTACGCAGGTCACATCAGCATTCGCGGATCAGTTCCGCTCAGATGTCGTAGTACAGCTCGAACTCGTGCGGGTGCGGGCGGAAGCGGAACGGATCGATCTCCGTGGTGCGCTTGAGCTCGATCCAGGTGGAGATGAGGTCCTCGGGGAACACGTCGCCCTCGGTGAGGTAGTCGTGGTCGGCCTCGAGGGCGTCCAGCGCCGCACCCAGCGAGTCGGGCAGCTGCTGGATCTGCGCGTGCTCCTCCGGCGGGAGCTCGTAGAGGTCCTTGTCGATCGGCTCGGGCGGCTCGATCCGGTTGCGGATGCCGTCGATGCCGGCCATGAGCTGCGCGGCGAAGGACAGGTACGGGTTCGCCGAGGGGTCCGGGGCGCGGAACTCGACGCGCTTGGCCTTCGGGGAGGAGCCCGTGACGGGGATGCGAATGGCGGCGGAGCGGTTACGGGCCGAGTAGACCATGTTCACCGGCGCCTCGAAGCCCGGCACCAGGCGCTTGAAGGAGTTCACCGTGGGGTTGGTGAACGCGGTCAGCGAGGGGGAGTGGGCGATGATGCCGCCGATGTACCAGCGGGCGATGTCAGAGAGGCCGCCGTAGCCGCGCTCGTCGAAGAACAGCGGCTCGCCGTCCTTCCACAGCGACTGGTGGGTGTGCATGCCCGAGCCGTTGTCGCCGAACAGGGGCTTGGGCATGAAGGTCGCGGTCTTGCCGGCGTCCCACACGGTGTTCTTCACGACGTACTTGAACTTCATGACGTCGTCGGCCGCCTGCAGCAGCGTGTTGAAGCGGTAGTTGATCTCCTGCTGGCCCGCGGTGCCGACCTCGTGGTGGGCACGCTCGACCTGCAGGCCGGTGTCCTCGAGCACGGAGACGATCTCGTCGCGGAGATCCGCCATCTGGTCGTTCGGCGGGACGGGGAAGTACCCGCCCTTGAGACGGGTCTTGTAGCCCTGGTTGCCGCCGAACTCGGACTCGTCGCGGTCGGTGTTCCACACCGCCTCGTCGGAGTCGATCGAGTAGAAGCCGGAGTTGACCGACGTCTTGAAGCGGACGTCGTCGAAGATGTAGAACTCGGCCTCGGCCGCGAAGAACGCGGTGTCCGCGATACCGGTGGACTTCAGGTACTCCTCGGCCTTCGAGGCGACGGTGCGCGGGTCGCGGGAGTAGGGCTCGTCGGTGAACGGATCCACGATCGAGAAGTTGACGATCAGGGTCTTCCGCTCGCGGAACGGATCCAGGTACGCGGTCTCCAGGTCCGGCACGAGCTTCATGTCCGACTCGTGGATGGCCTGGAACCCGCGGATCGAGGAGCCGTCGAAGAGCTGGCCGGTCGCGATGGCCTCCTCGTCGAAGGTGCTCGCCGGCACGTTGAAGTGCTGCATGACGCCGGGGAGATCGCAGAAGCGGATGTCGATGAACTCGACGCCCTCCTCCTCGATGTACTTCGTGACCTCGCTGGGATTGTTGAACACGTCTCCTCCATCCGCGCCGGGCGGCGCGTGTAGTGCTGTCTCACCCCGAGGGGCCGAACCTGTCGAGTGCCGAGGAACCGCGTCGGGCCCGGACTCGGGTGAGACCAAGCTTAGGGGCAGTGGTGCCCCGCGCCCGGGGAGCCCGGCGATTCCCAGCACGGCCGCGTAGGCTCCGCCCGTGATCGATCGCAAGGACCTCGGCTCCTGGATGGACGGCCCGCCCGGGGAGGCCGGCTACGTCAAGGGCTCCGCTCTCGGACTGCCGGCCACGGGCCGCGGCGCCGTCGCGCCGTTCTGGCGCCGACCCCTCTCGCTGATCGTCGACTGGGGACTGTGCGTGGGCATCTCGGCCCTGCTGCTCGGCGGCGACCCGCTGGCGAACCTGATCCTCTTCGCAGCGGTGAACATGCTGTTCCTGACGCTTTTCGGCGTGACCCCGGGCCAGTTCCTGCTGCGGGTGCGGGTCGTCCCCGTCAGCGGCCGCAGCCCGATGCTGCTGCGCGCGGTGGTGCGCACCGCGCTGATGCTGCTGGTGCTCCCGGCAGTGGTCTGGAACCGCGACACCCAGCCACTGCACGACGTCGTCGCGGGCACCGCGGTCGTCACCCTCTGACGGGGTCCGCCGCCTCGCCTGCGCGGCGGGAAAAAGCACTCCAGCACCCCTGGACGCGCCCTGTCGACCCGCAGGACGCCTCCCCACTTCATCCCGCTGACCTGCGTCGATGCCGAATGTCACGAAAAGGTCACGCAGATAACGAGAAGGTCACGGCCGCCTCCCGGCCCCACGGGCAGCCCTTCCGCGCACAGCACGACGCCCCCTCCCGCCGCAGCGGGAGGGGGCGTCGCCGAGAGGGCGGGTGCCGGGTCAGCGGCCGCGCATCGCCTTGCGGTTCGGACGGGCGCGCATCGGGTCCACGCCCTTGGGCACCTGCTGGCGCAGTGAGCGGTGCAGCGCGTTCAGGCGCTTGGTCACCTGTGCGGACTCCTGCTTGGTCAGCTGCTTCTTCATGCGCTGCATGTAGGTGGGGAGCTTGTGCAGCGGCACCTCGCCCTCGCCGTCGCCGACGACGATCTGATGGACCGGCACGTTGTCGTGCTGGAGCACGCGCCGGATGCTGCGCCGCTCCTTCTCCAGCAGCTTCATCGAGATGCCCGTGGAGTCCTCGGCCACGACCGCGATGCCCGCCCGTCCCGAGGCGCGGAAGAGCATCTTCTGGCTGCGGGGATCGATCTGCACCGGCTCGTCCTCGACGTTCCAGCCGCGGCGGATCGACTGCATCGCGGCGAGCGCCGCGCCGGTCTGGCCCTTGATGCGGTCGAAGGCCGCTCGCTCCGCCTTGCGCGCCAGGATGATCATCGCGATCAGCACGCCGACGGCGAGGCCCATGAAGATGCCGTACCAGGGGCTGTCGAAGATCAGCACGGTCAGCAGCACGCCGACGGCGATCGCGCCGACGACCGCGAGGATCATCAGCGGCAGGGTCGACCGGTCGACCTCCTGCGTGTACTTGAAGACCTCGAGCATCTGCTTGAGGCGACCGGGCTTCTTCGTGCCGTCGGCGTTGCGCTTGCCGCGCTTCTTCGTGTCGTCCTTGGCGGACGTGGTCTCGGACGTGCGAGCCATGGGGGATGTGTCCTCTCGGGGCCGGCGGAGCGTCAGCTCGCGGCGGCCTGCTGGGTGCGGGCGACGACGCTCGCAGCTTCCTGACGGGCGGGCTGATCGGAGTCGAGGTGGCGGAGGTTCTCCGGGATCTCGCGGCCGAGCTCGCGCATCGCCTGCGCCCAGAGCTTCCCGGCACGGTACGAGGAGCGGACCATCGGACCGGCCATCACCGCGAGGAAGCCCATCTCCCTCGCGGCCTCGGACAGCTCGACGAACTGCTGGGGCTTCACCCAGCGGTCGATCGGGTGGTGCAGCTTCGAGGGCCGCATGTACTGGGTGATGGTGAGGATGTCGCAGCCGGCGTCGACCAGGGCCTGCATCGACTCCAGGATCTCTTCGTCCGTCTCGCCCATCCCGAGGATGAGGTTGGACTTGGTGATCATCCCGGCGTCCTTGCCCATCGAGATGACGTCCAGCGACCGGTCGTAGCGGAAGGCGGGACGGATCTGCTTGAAGATCCGCGGCACCGTCTCCAGGTTGTGCGCGAACACCTCCGGCTTCGCCTCGAACACCTGCTGGAGGTGCTCGCCGCGGCCCTTGATGTCGTCGATCAGCAGCTCGACGCCCGTGCCGGGGTTCATCGCGTGGATCTGCTGGCAGGTGCGGGCGAACAGCCCCGCCGCGCCGTCCTCGAGGTCGTCGCGGGCCACGCCCGTGATCGTCGAGTAGCGCAGGCCCATCTCCTTGACCGACTGCGCGACCTTGAACGGCTCCATCGGGTCCACCGCCATCGGCTTGCCGGTGGCGATGTTGCAGAAGTCGCAGCGCCGGGTGCAGGTGTCCCCGCCGATCAGGAAGGTCGCCTCCCGATCCTCCCAGCACTCGAAGATGTTCGGGCAGCCGGCCTCCTCGCAGACCGTGTGCAGGCCCTGGCCGTGCACGCGCTGCTTCATGGCCGTGTACTCGGGGCCCATCACGGCCCTGGTCTTGATCCATTCGGGCTTGCGCTCGATGGGGACCTCGGCGTTGCGCGCTTCGACGCGCAGCATGCGACGGCCCTCGGCAGCGATCGTCACCGTGATGCCTCCTCGTCTCGACGTCCCTGGAGTCTATCGATCCCGTCTGCTCGCGCGGCGCTCACAGCGCCCGTGCGGAGGTGCGGTGCGCCACGAGGTCGATCATCGCCTCGGCGACCGGGTCGAGCAGCTCGGCGACCGGCACCCTGCGGCCCAGCTCCCGGCTGAGACTGGTCACCCCGGCGTCGTCGATCCCGCACGGGATGACATTCTGGGCCCAGGAGAGGTCGTTGGCGCAGTTCAGGGCGAAGCCGTGCATCGTGGCGCGCTTCGAGACGCGCATCCCGATCGCGCACACCTTGCGCTCCTCCTCGCCCTCGGGAGCCACCCACACCCCGCTGCGCCCCTCGATCGGGACGGTCTCGAGGCCGAGCCCGGCGCAGACGCCGATGATCGCCTGCTCGAGGGCGCGCACGAATCCGACCACGTCGATCGGGATCGGGAGCTTCACGATCGGGTAGCCGACGAGCTGCTGCGGCCCGTGCCAGGTGATCTTCCCGCCCCGGTCGATGTCCACCACCTCGGCGCCGTCGCGGGGGCGCTCGTGGTCCTGGGTGAGCTTGCCCGCGGTGTAGACCGGCTGGTGCTCCAGCAGGAGCAGCGTGTCCGGCCGCTCGCCCGCGACCACCTCGGCGTGGATCCGGCGCTGCAGGTCCCAGGCGGCGCGGTAGTCCACCGGCCCCGGGGGCAGGTCGAACTGTGCGTGCCGGTCCTCGTGGAGGAGCGGCTCGCTGAGGCCGAGACGGATCACGTCGAGCATCGCTCCAGGCTACTCCTGCCGCGACCTGCGCGTTGTGGATGACCAGCAGGGGTGCGCGTCGCGGTGGGGTTCACTGTGGCCATGGACGAGGGGGAGCACGCAAGGAGCGGAGGGCGCCACAGGTTCGTCCTGGGGCCGACGGCCGACGGTCCGGGCCGCGACGGTCCGGGCCGGGAGGGCCCGGGACCCGCCGGCGCCGGCCTGGACGGTGCCGCCGGGGACCGGACCGGGCGCGAGGAGGAGAGCCTCGGTGCGCCGGGGCGGGAGGACGCGCTGAGGGTGCGGTGGCGGGGGCCGGAAGGGAGGGAGTCCGTCACCGCGGAGATGCAGCTGCTCGCCGCGCTCGAGGTGGCCGGGATCAGCGCAGCGCCGGACGTGATCGGCATGGAGGAGGACGGGTACATCCGCGAGACCGCCCCGCCGCTCGCGCGACGCCGCGGACGACGCGCCGCCGACGGCGGTGCCCCCGCGACGGGGGAGCGGGTGGCGCAGGCCCGGGCTCGGGAGGACCTGGAGGCCCTCGTCGCGGCGCTCCACGAGCGCGGCTGGGTGCTCGGGGCACCGCGGGGCCGCGGGCTCGGGGTCCGGGCCGACGGAAGCGTGCTGGTGCTCGACCTCAGCGGCCTGCGACGTGAGCAGTCCCTCGCCGTGCGCAGCGCGGATCTGCACTGGATCGACTCCGTGCTCGAGGACGAGGAGCGGACGCTGCGCCGACGGGTCCACGCCCTCCCTGGCGGGGGCGCGCCCTCGCTCGACCTTCCCGGACTCCTCGACGCCCCCGTGGGGGCGGGTCCGGCGGATCCGCCGGGGTTGCCGGGAGACCAGGGGGAGCCGGAGCGGCCGGACGCGGGACAGGAGGAGGCGGCAGAGGAGGAGGTCGACGCGGCCGACGCAGGACCTGTGGCGCCGCTTCCGGCGCCCCGGCTGCGCAGAGCGCGGACGGAGGCGCGGGCCGCGGGCGGAGCGGACGCCGGCTCATCACGTCGGCGCAGGTCCGGCGGTGCGCTCTCCGCGGTGCTGGGGCAGCGGCGACACCGGCGCACCGCCCTGCTCAGCGGGGCCGTGGTGCTCGCCCTCGGCCTCGGCGCGGCGGCGGCGATCACGCTGACCACGGACCGTCCGGAGCCGGCGCGACAGGCCCCCGCGGTCGTCGCCGGCGGAGCTCCTGCGGGCGCCGGCAGCTCTCAGGAGGGGCCGGTGCCCGCGATCGAGGACCCGTGGGCGCTGGCGGCGGAGCTCGCGGGCTCCCGCCACTCCTATCTCACCGGCGCCTCCGACGTGCCCGTCGCCGCCGAGGGCGGTGCCGCGCAGGAGGAGGACGAGCGCATCCGCGAGGCCTACGAGGGCTACGAGGTGCAGGGCAGCGGCCCCGTCGTGCACGAGGCCGATCTGATCGAGGGACCCGACGAGGACGGCAGGGCCGTGCTGCACGTGCTCGTCTCGACCGAGGCCGGCCAGGTGCGCGAGGGCTCCGGCCTCGTGCAGGAGACTCCGAACAGCGGTGCGGCGCAGGTCGATCTCGTGCTGGTCTGGGACGGGGCCCGCTGGAGGATCCTCGAGACGCGCACCGCGTGAGACGCCCGAGGAGGGCCGGGACGAGGCAGGGCCCCGACACCGTGACGGTGCCGGGGCCCTGCCGATGCTCAGCCGATGGCTGCGCGCGGGGACGGGATCAGAGGCCGAGCTCGCCCTCGAACGCACCCTCCTCGAGCCGCTTCTTCATGTAGGTGAGGAAGCGGGCGGCGTCGCCGCCGTCGACCATGCGGTGGTCGTAGGAGAGGAACAGGTACATCATCGAGCGGATCGCGATGGTGTCGTCGCCCTCGGCGTTCTGCACCACGGCGGGACGCTTCGTGATGGTGCCGGTGCCGAGGATGCCGACCTGCGGGGCGGGCACGATCGGGGTGTCCCAGAGGGCACCGCCCGAACCGGTGTTCGTGATCGTGAACGTCGCGCCGGAGAGGTCGTCGGGGACGAGCTTGTTGCTCTTCGCCCGGCCGCCGAGGTCGCCGATCTGCCGGGCGAGGCCCGCGAGGTTCAGGTCGCCCGCGTTCTTGATGACCGGGACCACGAGACCGCGCTCGGTGTCCGCCGCCATGCCGATGTTCTCCGAGCCGTGGTAGACGATCTTGTCGTCGTCGATGGTGGAGTTCAGCTGCGGGTAGGTCTTCAGACCCTCGATCGCGGCCATCATGAGGAACGGCAGGAAGGTGAGCTTGGCGCCCTCACGGGCGGCGAACTCGTCCTTCGCCCTCGCGCGCAGCTTCGCGATGCGGGTCACGTCGACCTCGACCGCGGTGGTCAGCTGCGCCATGCCGTGCAGGGACTCCATCATCCGCTGGCCGATGACCTTGCGGATGCGGGGCATCTTCTCCTCGGTGCCGCGCTTCGAGGAGACCTCGACCTTCGGCGTCGCGGGAGCGGCGGCCGCGGCGGCAGGCGCGGCAGCGGCGGCAGGTGCGGCCTGGGCCTTCTGCGCGTCGATCGCCTGCTGCACGTCCTGCTTGCGGATCCGACCGCCGAGGCCGGAGCCCTTGACGCTCGAGAGGTCCACGCCGGCCTCGGCCGCCATCTTCCGCACCAGCGGGGTGACGTAGCCGGAGGACTCCGCGCCGGAGATCGCATCGGCGGCCTGCGGGGCGGGAGCGGCGGGCGCCGCGGGCGCCTCCTGCTTCGGGGCCTCGGCCTTCGGCGCCTCCTGCTTCGGAGCCTGCTCCTTCGGGGCCTCTGCGGGCTTCTCCTCGGCCTTCTTCTCCTCGGGTGCGCGAGCGGCGGGCTCCTCGGCCTTCGGGGCCGCGGCGGCGCCGGAGCCGACGATCGCCAGCACGGAGCCGACCTCGGCGTCCTCGTCCTCCTGGACGCGGATCTCGAGCACGGTGCCCGCGACGGGGGAGGGGATCTCGGTGTCGACCTTGTCGGTCGAGACCTCGAGCAGCGGCTCGTCGACCTCGACGGTCTCGCCGACGGCCTTGAGCCAGCGGGTGACGGTGCCCTCGGTGACGGACTCGCCGA
Source organism: Brachybacterium sp. AG952 (assembly GCF_004362645.1). Lineage (NCBI taxonomy): Bacteria > Bacillati > Actinomycetota > Actinomycetes > Micrococcales > Dermabacteraceae > Brachybacterium > Brachybacterium sp. AG952. The sequence goes on from NZ_SNXV01000003.1 coordinate 123,278, forward strand.
GCGCCGGCATCGTCACCTCCTCGCCCTCGGCCGCGCCGCCGGAGGCGCCGGAACCGGCATCGCCGGAGGCGTCCGCGGGCTTCTCGGACTCCCCGGCAGGGGTCTCCTCGTCGGTCGAGGGGGCGACGGTCTCGTCGGAGGCGAGGTCCTCGCCCTGCTCCTCGGCGGGAGCCTGCTCGGCCTGGGCCTCGGCACCGGAGTCGTCGGAGCCGGAGCCCTCGGCGCCGGAGCCGTCGCCGATGACGACGAGATCGGCGCCGACCTCGGCGTCCTCGTCCTCCTCGACCAGGATCTTCTCGATGGTCCCCGCGACAGGGGAGGGGATCTCGGTGTCGACCTTGTCGGTCGAGACCTCGAGCAGCGGCTCGTCGACCTCGACGGTGTCGCCGACGGCCTTGAGCCAGCGGGTGACGGTGCCCTCGGTGACGGACTCGCCGAGTGCCGGCATCTTCACGGTTTCAGACATGGGGTTCTCTCCTCTGGGAAGACTCAGGCGTGGGCGTGCAGCGGCTTGCCGGCGAGGGCGAGAGCCGCCTCGCCCATGGCCTCGTGCTGCGAGGGGTGGCCGTGGATGAGGGAGGCGACGTCCTCGGGGTAGGCCTCCCAGTTGACGATGAGCAGAGCCTCGCCCATCAGCTCCGAGGTGCGCGAGCCGATCATGTGGACGCCGATGATCGGGCCGTCCTTCTCGCGCACCAGCTTGATGAAGCCGGTGGTGCCGAGGATCTGGGACTTGCCGTTGCCGCCGAGGTTGTACTCGTAGGCCTCGACCCCGTCCTCGCCCAGCTGCTCCTTGGCCTGCTTCTCGGTGACGCCGACGGACCCGACCTCGGGCTCGCAGTAGGTGATGCGCTCGATGCCGGACTCGACGATCGGAGCGGGATTCAGGCCCGCGATCCGCTCGGCGACGAAGATGCCCTGGGCGAAGCCGCGGTGGGCGAGCTGCAGGCCGGGGACGATGTCGCCGACGGCGTAGACGCCGGGGACGTTCGTCTCGAGGGTCTCCTTGTTCGCGAGCACGAAGCCGCGATCCATCTCGATGCCCTGCTCCTCGTAGCCCATGCCGGAGGTGTTCGGGCCGCGGCCCACGGCAACCAGGAGGTAGTCGCCCTCGAAGACCTTGCCGTCGGCGAGGGTGACCTTGACGCCGGTCTCGGTCTGCTCGGCCTTCTCGGTGAAGACGCCGAGGGAGAAGGCGATGCCGCGCTTCTTGTAGGCCCGCTCGAGGGCCTTGGAGATCGCCTCGTCCTCGTTGGCGACCAGGTGGGGCAGACCCTCCACGATCGTCACGGACTCCGCGCCGAGCGACTTCCACACCGAGGCGAACTCGACGCCGATCACGCCGCCGCCGAGGATGATCGGGTTCTTCGGCAGCTCGGGCAGCTGCAGCGCCGTCTCGGAGTCGAGGAAGCGGCCGCCGAGGTCGATGCCCGGGAGGGTCTTCGAGTAGGAGCCGGAGGCGAGGATGACGTTCTTGCCGGTCAGGGTACGGGTGCCGGACTCGGTCTCGACCGTGACGGTGTTCGGGCCGGTGAGCTTGCCGAAGCCCGCGACGTAGTCGATCTTGCGGGACTTCACCAGGCCCTGGAGACCCTTGTACAGGCGGCCGATGATCTTGTCCTTGAAGCCGAGCACCTTCGCGGCGTCGACGCCGTTGAGGGTGAGGTCCACACCGGCCGCGGCGGCCTCGGACGGTGCGTCGGCGAGCTCCCCGACGTGGAGCAGGGCCTTCGTCGGGACGCAGCCGCGGTGCAGGCAGGTGCCGCCGAGCTTGTCCTTCTCCACGAGGGCGATCTTCTGGCCGAGCTGGGCTCCGCGCAGCGCGGCCGCATAGCCGCCGCTGCCACCGCCCAGGATCACGACGTCGAACTGGTCAGTGGTTGTGTCCGCCACCTGTGTGCTCCTCGGTGTCTTGGGTGTTCCGCAGCGCACTCGGACCCGGATGGCCGACGGCGCCGCCTGCGTGCCCCATGCTAGGGCACCGGGCGGCGCCGGGCGGACCTGTTGCGCGCAACGGTCAGGGTGTCGATGCGGCGAGCATCACGCCCCCGCGGCCCCGGCGTGGTCCTCGAGGACCTGCAGGACGGTCCGGACGCTCATCCCGGTGGCCCCCTTGCCCATGTAGCCCAGCGGTGCGCTCGCGAAGGCGGGGCCGGCGATGTCCAGGTGCGCCCACTCGGTCGACCCCACGAACTCCTTGAGGAAGATGCCCGCGGAGAGCGCCCCGCCGGGACGCTCTCCGATGTTGCGCAGGTCCGCGACGCGGCCGGTGAGGTCGGCGCGCAGCTCCTGCGGGAAGGGCAGCGGCCAGAAGGGCTCGCCGGAGCGCTCGGCGGCCGCGACCACGGCCGACCGGCCGGTCTCCGTGCCCATCACGCCGCCGGTGCGCTTGCCGAGCGCGACCACGGCCGCGCCGGTGAGGGTCGCGACGTCCATCACCAGGTCCGGCTCCGCGGCGACCGCGTCGACGAGCGCGTCGGCCATGACCATGCGGCCCTCGGCGTCGGTGTTCAGCACCTCGACGGTGGTGCCGTCGCGCATGGTGACCACGTCGCCGGGGCGCTGGGCGCCGCCGCCGGGCATGTTCTCGGCGAGGGCGAGGAAGCTGGTGACCTTCACGTCCAGCCCGAGGCGGGCCGCGGCGACGGTCGCGCCGAGCACGGTCGCCGCGCCTGCCATGTCCGAGGTCATGTCCTCCATGCCGGCCGCCGGCTTCAGGGAGATGCCGCCGGTGTCGAAGGTGATGCCCTTGCCCACCAGCGAGACGGAGCGGCTCGCCCCGGCGGGCGCGTACTCGAGGCGGACCAGGCGCGGCGGACGCGTCGAGCCCTGGCCGACGCCGACGATGCCGCCGTAGCCGCCCTCGGCGAGGGCGGCCTCGTCCAGCACGGTCACCGTGATCGGGAGGTCGGCGACGAGCTCCTCCGCGCGGCGGGCGAACTCCGCCGGGGGCAGCAGGTTCGGCGGGGTGTTCACGAGATCGCGCACGAGGTCGACGGAGCCGGAGAGCACACGGGCCCGCTCGAGCGCGGGCTCGAGGGCCTCGGTCCCGGCCTCGCCGGCGAGCAGGACGATCTCGGCCAGGGCGCCCTTGGGGGCCTTCTCACCGGTGCCGGACTTGTGGGCGGTGAAGGCGTAGGCGCCGAGCGCGGCGCCCTCGAGGGCGGCGGCGCGCTGCCCGTCGGAGGCGGTGGGCAGGGCGAGCGCGGCGCGGCCGACGCCGGTCAGCGAGCGGGTCGCGGCGCCGACGGCGAGGCGGAGGTCCTCGGCGGACACGGCGGAGAGATCCTCCTCGCCCACGCCGACGAGGAGCAGGGTGGTCGCGGCGGCGAGGCCCGTGGAGGGCAGACGGTGCAGGTCCCCGCGCGCGGCGGAGGGGGCGAGGCCCGCGACGGCCTCGGAGATCTCGGGGGATCCCGGGACGGAGGCGGGGGCATCGCCCGCGCCGGCGACCAGGGGGAGCACGAGGACGTCGGCGGCGACGTCGACGAAGGGTTCAGCGGTCAGTTCCAGAATCGGCATGGGCCTATCGTAGGTCTCGGCCCCGACCGACCGTCCGCGGCCGTGGAGGAGGACCGACCGCACGATGAGGGAGCCGCACCGATGAGCCTGCTGAGCATCGTGGTCGCCGTGCTGGGCGGTCTGACCGCCGCGCTCGCGATCTACTACGCCGCCAAGGATCTCAGCGCCGACCTCGTGCTGCTGGGCGCCGCGGCGCTGACCGCGATCGGCTGGATCGTGCTCGGCATCACCCTCGGCGTGCGCGATGCGACCTCCGCAGGCCCGCCGCCCGAGCGGGTGACGCTCTACGGGTACGTGCTGACCGGGCTGATGCTCGTCGTCGGCGGGGGCTGGCTCGGCGCCTTCGAGCGCACGCGCTGGGGGAGTGTGGTGATCGCCGTGACCTGCGCGGTGACCCTCGTGCTCCTGATGCGCATCCACCAGATCTGGCCCGGAGGCTTCGCATGACCGCACCGCGCACCGACGACCGCCCTGCGGGCCGCGACGGACGCGGTACCGCGGCGGGCAGGAGCCGCGGCGGGCGCGGCTTCGAGATCGTCCTGGTCGCCGTCTACGGCATCTTCGCCCTCTCGGCGACCGCGCGCAGCCTGGTGCAGGTGCTCCGGGACTTCGACCGCGCACCGGTGGCCTACTCCCTCTCGCTGCTCGCGGCGGCGACCTACATCGCCGTGACCGTCGCCCTCGTGCGCGGCGGACGGCGCTCGAGGGTCGCCCGGGTGCTCGTCGTGATCGAGCTGATCGGCGTGCTCGCCGTCGGCACCCTGACCGTGCTCGACCCCGTGCTGTTCCCCGAGGCGACCGTGTGGAGCGTGTACGGCCAGGGCTACGGCTACGTGCCGCTCGCGCTGCCCGTGCTCGCGCTGGTCTACATGCTCCTCGGGGCCCGGAAGCGCCCCGAGGCCTGACCATCGGGCCCCTGCGGCCCGGCCGGAGCACCCCTGCGGCGCGTCCGGAAGAGCCCTAGGACCCGGGGAGCGGGGCCCGGACCGCGTACCGTATGCCCGTGACCACCGACACCGCCGCCCGTCGCGGGCCCTACGACGTCCTGTTCCGTCACGTGCTCGCCCGTCTCGACCCTGAGCAGGCGCACCTGCTGACCCTGCGGGCGCTGTCGCTCGCGCACGCGGTCCCCGGCGCGCCGCGGCTCCTGCGCCGCGCGACGGGCACGCCGGACCCGATGCGGCCCGCGGGCACCGGTCGTCGCGTGCTCGGCGCGGAGCACTCCTCCCCGCTCGGACTCGCGGCGGGTCTCGACAAGGACGGGGAGCTCCCGCTCGCGTTCCTCGACCTCGGCTTCGGCCACGTCGAGGTCGGCACCGTCACCGCGAAGGCGCAGCCCGGCAACCCGCGCCCGCGCTCCTTCCGTCTGGTGGGGGACCGCTCTCTGATCAACCGCATGGGATTCAACAACCACGGCGCCCAGGCCCTCGCCCACCGCCTCGCCGCGGCCCGACGCACCGAGCGCGGCCAGCGCGCGGTGATCGGCGTGAACATCGGCAAGTCGAAGATCACGGCGCTCGAGGACGCGGCCGAGGACTACCGCTTCTCCGCCGGTCTGCTCGCGCCCTACGCCTCCTATCTCGCCATCAACGTCTCCAGCCCCAACACCCCGGGGCTGCGCGACCTGCAGAGTGTCGAGATGCTCCGCCCGATCCTCGAGGCCGTCGTCGACGAGAGCCGCAGCGCCGCCCGTCGCCTGCGCCGCGAGGTGCCGGTGCTCGTGAAGATCGCCCCCGACCTCCACGACGCCGACGTCACAGCGGTGGCCCGCCTCGCCGCCGAGGTGGGGCTCGCCGGCGTCATCGCGACCAACACCACCATCTCCCGGCCCGAGGAGCTGCGCGCCGAGCGCGCCGAGATCGCGCGGATCGGCGCCGGCGGGCTCTCCGGCCCGCTGCTGGCCCGCCGCTCCCTCGAGATCCTCCGACTGCTCCGCGCCGAGCTGGGGGAGGAGGCCGTGGTCATCAGCTGCGGCGGCGTGACCACCGCCGAGGACGTCCGCGAGCGCCTCGCCGCCGGCGCCGACCTCGTCCAGGGCTACACCGCCTTCATCTACGAGGGCCCGTCCTGGCCCGGCCGGATCGCGCGCGCCCTGCGCCGCTGACCCCTGCCGTCACGGGAGTCACCGCGGGCGAGGCCCTCCCCGCCCGGGCGCCGGGCCTACCCTGGAGGGATGGACGAGGACCTCTTCTCGCTGGGTGGTGATGCGCCCGCGCCGCGCACACTGTCGGACCGCAACGTCGACCACCGCGCCCCGCTCGCGGTGCGGATGCGCCCCCGCACCCTCGAGGAGATCGTCGGCCAGCACGCGGCGCTGGAGCCCGGCAGCCCCCTGCGCCGCCTGGTCTCCACCGACGACTCCCGCACCGCGCCGAGCTCCGTGATCCTGTGGGGACCGCCCGGCACCGGCAAGACCACCCTCGCCTATGTCGTCGCGCAGTCCGGCGACCGCGAGTTCGTCGAGGTCTCCGCCGTGCTCGCCGGGGTCAAGGACATCCGCGACGTGGTGGACCAGGCCCGCTCCCGGCTGCGCACCGTCGGCCGCGAGACCGTCCTCTTCGTGGACGAGGTCCACCGCTTCTCGAAGTCGCAGCAGGACGCGCTGCTGCCGAGCGTCGAGAACCGCTGGGTCACCCTCGTCGCCGCGACCACCGAGAACCCCTACTTCTCGGTGATCTCCCCGCTGCTGTCGCGCTCGATCGTGCTCACCCTCGAGCCGCTCGCCCGGGAGGACCTCGACACCCTCGTGGACCGCGCGCTCACCGACGAGCGAGGGCTCGGCGGCGCCGTCACCCTCACGGGCGACGCCCGCGAGGCGCTGCTGCGGCTCGGCGGCGGGGACGCCCGCAAGATCCTCACCTCCCTCGAGGCGGCCGCCGCCGCGGCCCTGATGAAGGAGTCCAAGCAGATCGACGCGGCCACCCTCTCCCAGGCCGTGAACCGGGCCGCGCTGCGCTACGACCGCGGCGGCGACCAGCACTACGACGTCACCAGCGCCTTCATCAAGTCCATGCGCGGCAGCGACGTCGACGCCTCCCTCCACTACCTCGCCCGCATGATCGAGGCGGGGGAGGACCCCCGCTTCATCGCCCGACGCGTCGTGATCGCCGCGAGCGAGGAGGTGGGCATGGCCGACCCCGCCGCGCTGCAGGTCGCGGTCTCGGCGATGCAGGCCGTGCAGATGCTCGGCATGCCCGAGGGGCGCATCCCGCTCGCCCAGGCCGTCGTCCACATCGCCACCGCCCCGAAGTCCAACGCCTCCTACAAGGCGCTGGACGCCGCGATCGCGGACGTCCGCGCCGGGAAGGGCCAGGGCGTCCCCGCCCACCTGCGCGATGCCCACTACTCGGGAGCGAAGAAGCTCGGACACGGGGTCGAGTACCAGTACGCCCACGACGCCCCGCACGCCGTGGTCGCCCAGCAGTACGCGCCCGACGACCTCGTCGGCACCCGCTACTACCACCCCAAGAGCCACGGGCACGAGGAGGTCACGAGCCGCCGGGTCGAGGCGCTGCGCCGCATCCTGGACCAGGCTCCGCCCCCGCCCGGCGCGGGCGCGTGAGGCACTCCACAGGAAGCCCGGTGTGACCAGCCCCGTCGGACATGGACCCGGACGGGGGCGTGCGGTAGAGTCGGTCGCTGAATCCGCGGCTGCAAGACTGGATTCACCACACGCGAACAAGAGGTATACCTCGTGACCAACGTCACCCGTGCGCGCCGCCAGGCGCGTCTGTCCCGAGCCCTCGGGCTCCCGCTCACCCCGAAGTCGGTCAAGTACTTCGAGAAGCGCCCGTACCCCCCGGGCGAGCACGGCCGCGCCCGTCGCCGCACCGAGTCCGACTACGCGGTCCGCCTCAAGGAGAAGCAGCGTCTGCGCGCGCAGTACGCCCTCCGCGAGAAGCAGATGCACCGCGCCTACCTGGACGCCAAGAAGCAACCGGGCCTGACCGGCGAGTCGATGGTCGAGCTGCTGGAGATGCGCCTGGACGCGCTCGTCCTGCGCGCCGGCTTCGCCCGCACCATCCTCCAGGCCCGCCAGGCCGTCGTGCACCGCCACATCCTGGTCGACGGCCAGCTGGTGGACCGCCCCTCCTTCCGCGTGGCGCCCGGCCAGACCATCCAGGTCAAGCCGAAGTCGCAGGCCATGGAGCCCTTCCAGATCGCCGCCGAGGGCGGGAACTCCGACGTGCTCGCCTCGGTCCCCTCCTACCTCTCCGTCGAGCTGCCCGAGCTGAAGGCCCAGCTCGTCTCGCGCCCCAAGCGCGCCGAGGTCCCCGTCACGGTCGACGTCCAGATGGTCGTCGAGTACTACGCGCGCTGACCTCTCCTCTCCGCGGCGCGACAGGCCCCGGCGGGTGTACTCCGGTACCCTGACCGGGGCCTTCGTGTCCGCAGTGCCGGCCGCACCACGGCCGTCCGCCCCACAGCATCCCGCCGCGCCGCCGACGCGGCTCCAGGAAGGACATCCCGCACCCATGCGCACCTCCGAGATCCACCGGCGGTTCCTCGCCCACTTCGAGAAGAAGGCGCACGAGGTCGTGCCCAGCACCTCGCTGGTCTCGAACGACCCCTCGATCCTCTTCACGATCGCCGGCATGGTCCCGTTCATCCCGTACATCGTCGGCACCGAGAAGGCGCCCTACGACCGTGCGGTGAGCGTGCAGAAGTGCATCCGCACCAACGACATCGAGAACGTCGGGCGCACCACCCGACACGGCACGTTCTTCCAGATGGCCGGGAACTTCTCCTTCGGCGACTACTTCAAGACCGGTGCGATCGACTTCTCCTGGGAGCTGCTGACCTCCTCCGTCGACGACGGCGGCTTCGGCCTCGAGCCCGAGCGGCTCTGGATCACCCTGTGGGAGCAGGACCAGGAGTCCTATGACCACCTCGTGCAGGTCGTCGGCCTGGACCCCGCGCGGATCGTGCAGCTGCCCTGGGAGGAGAGCTGCTGGGACACCGGCCAGCCCGGCCCCGCCGGCTCCACCGGGGAGTGGTACTACGACCGCGGCCCGGAGTACGGCCCCGACGCCCCCACCGGCCGCCTTCCCCTGTGGCCCGGCGACGAGCGCGCCGAGGACCGCTATCTCGAGATCTGGAACCTCGTCTTCGACCAGTTCCTGCGCGGCCCGGGCAAGGGCAAGGACTACGAGCTGCTCGGCGAGCTCGACCAGAAGGCGATCGACACCGGCCTCGGGGTCGAGCGTCTCGCCTACCTGCTGCAGGGCAAGCAGAACATGTACGAGATCGACCAGATCTTCCCCGTCATCGAGAAGGCGCAGGAGCTCTCCGGCCGCCGCTACGGCGCGGACGCGGAGGACGATGTCCACCTGCGCATCATCGGCGACCACGTGCGCAGCGCGCTGATGCTCGTCGGCGACGGCGTGCGCCCCGGCAACGAGGGCCGCGGCTACGTGCTGCGCCGCCTGATCCGTCGCGCCGTGCGCTCCCTGCGCCTGCTGGGCTACGCCGAGCCGTCGATGCCGCACCTGCTGCCGATCTCCAAGGACCTCATGGCCGAGTCCTACCCGGAGCTCGAGGCGGACTTCCCGCGGATCGCCGAGATCGTCTACGCGGAGGAGGAGACCTTCCGGCGCACGCTCGAGACCGGCACCGCGATCTTCGACCAGGTCGCAAGGAGCGCCGCGGCCGACGGCGGGCGCGTGCTGCCCGGCGACGAGGCGTTCAAGCTCCACGACACCTACGGCTTCCCGATCGACCTGACCATGGAGATGGCCGCCGAGGTCGGGCTCCAGGTCGACGAGGACGCCTTCCGCTCCGCGATGCAGGAGCAGCGCGAGCGCGCCCGCGCCGACGCCGCCGCGAAGAAGACCGGCCACACCGACACCGGGCTGTACAACCGCCTGCTCTCCGAGCGCGGCGGCGAGGTCCCGTTCCTCGGCTACACCGAGGACACCGTCGCCACCACCGTCGAGTCCGTGCTCGTCGACGGCGCGCTCGTCGACTCCGTCCGGGCGCCCGCGCAGGTCGAGGTCGTGCTCGCCTCGACCCCGTTCTACGCCGAGTCCGGCGGCCAGCTCGCCGACCAGGGCAGCATCGCCCTGACCGGCGGCGGCCTGGTCGAGGTCGACGACGTGCAGAAGCCGGTGAAGGGCCTGATCGTCCACCGCGGGCGCCTTGTCGAGGGCGAGCTCGCCCCCGGCGTCTCCGCCATCGCGTCGATCGACCGCGACCGACGCGGGGCGATCGCCCGCGCCCACACCGCCACACACATGGTCCACGAGTCCCTGCGCGAGGAGCTCGGCCACGGCGCGACCCAGGCCGGCTCCGAGAACTCGCCCGGCCGGATGCGCTTCGACTTCCGCTACGGCCAGGCCGTGCCGAAGTCCGTGCTCGAGCAGATCGAGGGACGCGTCAACACCCTCCTGCAGGAGGAGCTCTCCGTCACCGATCAGCAGATGCCGATCGACGAGGCGAGGGCGCTCGGCGCCCAGGCGCTGTTCGGCGAGAAGTACGGCGACATCGTGCGCGTCGTCTCCATCGGCGGGGACTGGTCCCGCGAGCTCTGCGGCGGCACCCACGTCGCGAGCACCGGCGCGATCGGCACCGTCCAGCTGATGGGCGAGGCCTCGATCGGCTCGGGCGTGCGCCGCGTCGACGCGCTCGTCGGCCTGTCCGCCTACCGTCACCAGGCCAAGTCCCACGCCCTGGTCTCCCAGCTCTCCGAGATGCTGAAGGTCGGCTCCGCCGAGGAGCTGCCCGAGCGCGTCCGCTCCCTCACCCAGCGGATGAAGGACATGGAGAAGCAGCTCGCGACGCTCCGCGGCCAGCAGCTGCAGGCCGAGGCGGGCCGCCTGGTCGAGACCGCCCAGGACGTCTCCGGCGTGCGCGTGCTGCTGCACGACGCAGGGGAGGGGGTCGCCGCCGGCGACCTGCGCACCCTCGCCACCGACCTGCGCGCCCGCCTCGGCGAGGACGCGCCCGTCGTCGTCGCCGTGGCCGGGCACGAGGGCGGTCGCGCCGCCCTCGTGATCGCCACCAGCGCCGGCGCCCGCGACCTCGGCCTCGCGGCCGGGACCCTGCTGCGCACCGGCGCGGAGGCCATGGGCGGCCGCGGCGGCGGCAAGCCCGACCTCGCCCAGGGCGGCGGAGGCGAGCCGGCCCGCATCGCCGAGGCGCTCGGCGCGGTGCGCGGCGCGATCGAGGAGACGCGGACCGCATGAGTGGCCCGGTCGACGCCGAGGCGCCGACGGGCCTCCCGCGCGGGGTGAGGCTCGGCGTGGACGTCGGAGACGTCCGCGTCGGGCTCGCCCGCAGCGATCTCGACGGGCTCATCGCCACACCGGTCGAGACCCTCGAGCGCGACACGGCGGCGCGCCGGGTCGTCCAGGAGGCTCTCGAGCTCGACGCCCATGTCATCATGGTCGGGCTCCCGAGGTCCCTGGACGGGACCGAGGGCGCAGCCGCGACGAAGGCGCGTGTGTTCGCCGCGGAGCTCGTGACGCTGCTGGTCGCGGCCTCACGGCAGACCGAGGTCCGTCTGATCGACGAGCGACTGACCACCGTGTCCGCGCACAGGGCGCTGCACAGCTCCGGCCGCAAGGGGCGTCGCCATCGCCAGGTCGTGGACCAGGTCGCCGCCGTGATGATCCTCCAGCAGGCCCTGGACCTCGAGAGGTCCACCGGGCGGCGCGGCGGCGAGCTCGTCGAGGAGCCGCCGGGCGCGACCTCGCAGGACCCGACCGAGGAGGACAGCTGATGAAGGACGAGCACCACTCCTTCGACGACCTCGCCGAGGCGCAGAACTCCGAGGACGGCGGGTCGGGCGCTCCTCGTCCCCGCCGCGGCGGGCACCGCGGCGAGCCGCGCCGCCGACGCGGCGGATTCTTCCGCTCGCTGCTGCCCGTGCTGCTCGTCCTCGCCGTGGTCGGCGCCCTCGCCGTCGGCGGATTCCAGGGGTACCGGTGGGTCACCGCGAACGTCAGCGTCGAGGACGAGGCCCCCGAGTTCGAGGGGCCCGGCAGCGGGGAGGTGCTCGTCGAGGTCGGCGAGGGAGACACCGGCACGGACATCGCCGCGACCCTCGTCGAGGAGGGCGTCATCAAGTCCTCCGCGCCGTTCGTCACGCTGTTCTCCTCCACCCAGGACGCCTCGAAGATCGAGCCGGGCGTGTACCGGCTGAAGCAGGAGATGACCTCCGCCGATGCGCTGACCATGCTGATGGACCCGGAGAACCTCGCCGGGCACCGCGTGATCGTCCCCGAGGGGCTGCGCCTCACCCAGATCTGGGCCCTGCTCTCCGAGGAGACCGGCATCCCGGTGGAGGAGTTCGAGGCCGCCGCGAAGGACTACACCTCCTACGGCATCCCGAAGAACAAGGCAGGCACCCTCGAGGGCTACCTCTGGCCCGGCCGATACGACATCCTCGAGGAGCACACCGCCGAGGACGTGATCGAGATGATGTGGGGCCGGATGGAGGAGCAGCTCACCGAGCGCGAGATCCCCAAGGACCAGTGGCACACCACCCTGACCTACGCCTCCCTCGCGGAGATGGAGGTGCGCAACCCGGAGGACTACGGGAAGGTCGTGCGCACCATCCACAACCGCCTCGAGGGCACCGGCGAGGCGAAGGGCTCGCCGATGAAGCTCCAGTTCGACTCGACCGTGCACTACGTGACGGGGAAGTCCGCGAGCGTCGGCACCACCGATGCGGAGCGCGCCACCGACAGCCCGTACAACACCTACCTCAAGGACGGCCTGCCGCCCGGCCCGATCGCCGCGCCCGGCGCCCAGGCGCTCGACGCGGCCGCGGACCCGCCCGAGGGGGACTGGCTCTACTTCGTGGCCGTCAACACCGACACGGGCGAGACCAAGTTCGCCTCCACCTGGGCCGAGCACGAGGAGAACGTCAAGGAGTGGCAGGCATGGGCGGCGTCGAAGGGATGACCTCCGCGGCCCCGCTGCGCCGCTTCGCGGTGATCGGGTCTCCCGTCGGCCATTCGCTCTCCCCGGTGCTGCACGGCGCCGCATACCGGGCGCTCGGCGTGGACGACGCCCGCTACGAGCGCTTCGAGGTCGGGGCGGGGGAGCTGCCCGCCTTCCTCGCCGACGGGCCCGGGCGCGAGCTCGAGGGCCTCTCGGTCACCATGCCCGGCAAGCCCGAGGCCTTCGCCCTCGCCGCCGAGCACGACGAGGTCTCCCGGCGGCTCGGCGTGGCCAACACCCTGCTGCGCCGCCCCGGCGGCACCTGGCGGGCCGAGAACCACGACGTGCACGGGATCGCCGCGACCCTGCGCGACCACGGTGCCCGGTCCGTGGCCACCGGCGGCGTGCTGGGCTCCGGGGCGACCGCGCTCAGCGCGCTCGCGGCGCTGCTCGACCTCGGCGCCACCACCGTCCTGCTCACCGCCCGCAGCGCCGAGAAGCTCGCGCCGCTGCACCGCTTCGCCGAGGAGGCCGGCGCCGAGGCGGTCGAGATCCCCTGGTCCTCGCACCACGAGGTGCTCCGGGCCGACGCGGTCGTCAGCGCCCTCGCGGCCGAGGGCGCCGGTGCCGTCGCCGCCGCCTGGGAGGCCCGCGGCGACGCCGGGATCACGCCGCCGCGGGTGCTGCTCGACGTGCTCTACGACCCGTGGCCCGCCCCCGTCGCCGCCGTCGTGCAGCAGGCCGGGGGAGAGGTCGCCGACGGCCTCGAGATGCTCGCCCACCAGGCCGACATGCAGGTGCGCTCGATGTTGCACGTCCCCGCCGCCCCGGTCGCGACGATGCTCGTCGCCGCCCGGGACGAGCTCGCACGGCGCCGGGGGAGCGCCGGGCGCTGAACGCCCTCCGGGCCGCTCTTGCCCGCTCAGGTAAAGACGGAGTAAAGTGACGTGCGTCGCAGGGGCCTGTCCGGGCCCCGGGACGAGCGGGAGGGGACGGGCGGCATGGAGCTGGCGAAGGACGGCCTGAACGGCGGCACGACGGCGCAGGGCGCCGAGGGGGCGGAGGCCGCACGGCAGGTGATCCCCTCCCCGGATGCCGTGACCGCGACATCGATTCCCGCTGAGCTCTCGACGGCCGCGCTGCGCCGCTGCACCGCCCTTGCCGCCCGCGCCCGCGCCGATCTGCTCACGCGCGGCCGGCAGGAGGCCGCCGCCCAGCTCGCCGCGCTCCTCGAGGAGATGGGGCGCTGGGAGGCGTCGCAACTCGTCGACCCCGATCCGACCATGGTCGTGCTCGCCGCCGCTGCGCTCCAGGACCTCGCCGATCGCCTGCCGGTCCCGGCGCCGGCCGGCCTCGAGGTGCGGATCGAGCTCGTCCTGGCCGTCCTGCACGCCGTGATGGATCGGGGCCGGGTGGCCGCCACAGCGTGATTGTCTTCACGTTCACCCTGGCAGAGGCGCTTTCTGGTGCGGAGCGAAGTCCGGACCGTGCTACTGTTCTCAAGTCAGCACGACGATCACCTGTCCGGGTGGCGGAATTGGTAGACGCGCTAGCTTGAGGTGCTAGTGCCCGCTTTAGGGCGTGGGGGTTCAAGTCCCCCCTCGGACACCACAGGGAAGGCCCCGGTTCACTCGATGAGCCGGGGCCTTCCGCATGTCCGGGGCCCTGCGTCCCGGGGGACGACCGGTCCCGGGCAGCGAGGCGACCTGTCTGACAGGATGAGCTGTCGGCGGCTGCCCCGTCCGGCGTCGGCGCCGGCCCGCAGCCCGACCGCGTTCCCAGGACCCCGCGCCGTGCGGCGTCCCTCCGTCCCTTCCCCAAGGAGATCCCCATGGAGATCGAAGGCTGGTCCCAGACGCTCGGGGCCGCGCCGCTGCTCGCGATCGCGGCCGGCGCCATCGCGCTCATCCTCGTCCTCGTCATCCGGTTCAAGCTCCACGCCTTCCTCACGCTGGTCCTGGTCAGCCTGCTGACGGCGTTCGCGACCGGCATCCCCTCCGGTTCGGTCGTGGATGTGATGCTGGACGGCTTCGGCGGCACCCTCGCCAGCGTCGCCCTGCTCGTCGGCCTCGGCGCGATGCTCGGCAAGCTCATCGAGCACTCCGGCGGCGCGACCGTGCTGGCGGAGACGATGATCCGCATGTTCGGCGAGAAGCGGGCACCGCTCGCCCTCGGCGTCGCCTCCCTGCTCATGGGCTTCCCCATGTTCTTCGACGCCGGGCTCGTGGTCATGCTCCCGATCGTCTTCGCGGTCGCCGCACGGCTCGGCGGCCCCGTGCTGCTCTACGCCATGCCCTCGGCCGTCGCCTTCTCCGCCATGCACGTCTTCGTCCCGCCGCACCCCGGACCCGTCACCGCGACGGAGCTGTACGGCGCGAACCTCGGCATCGTGCTCCTGATCGGCCTGGTCTGCGTGATCCCCACCTTCTACCTCACCGGCGTGCTGTGGGGCCGCGTGACCGCCAGGAAGTTCCCCTTCACCCTCGAGACCATGGGCGGGATCTTCGGCGGCGGCGACGGCGAGCCGGTCGTGAACCCGCCGAAGGTCGGCACCGTCATCGCGGTGCTGCTGCTCCCGATGGCGCTGATCTTCCTCAACACCGGCCTCGACTTCCTGCGCGCCGCCGGTGTGGTGGACGAGAACGCCGTCTGGTACGGCGTGCTCACCACCCTCGGCTCCTCCGCGGTCGCGCTGCTGATCTCCGTGCTCGTCGCCCTCGTGGTGCTCGGCTCCCGCCGCGGCGAGAACGGCTCCGCGCTCGAGAAGATCGTGGACTCCTCCCTCGGCCCGATCTGCTCCGTCGTGCTGATCACCGGCGCGGGCGGCATGTTCGGCGGGGTGCTGCGCTCCTCGGGCATCGGCGACGCGCTCTCCGGCGTGCTCAGCGACCTGGGCCTTCCGCTGATCCTCGCGGCCTACGTGATCGCCGTGGTGATGCGCGTGGCGCAGGGCTCGGCGACCGTCGCCCTGGTCACCGCCGCCGGCCTGATGGCGCCGGCGGTGGAGGCGGCCGGCTACTCGGCCGGACAGATCGCCGCGATCACCGTCGCGACCGCCGCGGGCTCCGTCTTCGCCTCGCACGTGAACGACTCCGGCTTCTGGCTCGTCGGCCGGCTGCTGAACATGGACGTGGCCACGACGCTGCGCACCTGGACCGTGCAGCAGACCCTCGAGTCCGTGATCGGGTTCGTCATGGCCGGAGCCCTGTTCCTGATCCTCTGAGCAGGAGGCGGGCCGGGGCGCGGGGGAGCGGGCGCCGGTCTAGAGTGGGGCAGCATCGCCCCGAGGTCGAGGAGGCCGCCGTGGCCGCAGCGTCGTCGAACGTCCCGCTCCCCGCGCCCGCCCCGGTGCGCACCCCCGCCTGGCGCTACGCGCTGGGGATGTTCGGCACCTCGATCCCGATCAATCTGATCCGCGGCTCGATCGTGCTGCTGTATGTCGACATCCTCGGCATGGACGTGCGCGCCTACGCGGCCGTGATGGCGGTCTACGCCGTGATCGACGCGATCGACAACCCGGTCCTCGGCCACCTCTCGGACCGCACCCGCACCCGGCTCGGCAGACGCCGCCCCTGGCTCCTGCTCGGCGCGCCCCTGCTCGCCGCCTCGATGATCGCCCTGTTCAGCCCGCCGGGCTCCCTGGACGGGCCGGGGCTGGTGGCCTGGTTCGCGCTCTTCGCGATCCTGTCGGAGCTCTTCGACTCGATGCTGAACGCCAACTACGGCGCCCTGCTGCCCGAGCTGTTCCCCGAGGAGCGGAGCCGCGCGCTGGCGAACGTGCTGCGCCAGGGGTTCCAGCTCGTGGCGATGGTCATCTCGCTCGCACTCACCCCGGTCCTGACCACCTCGCTGCTCGGCTCCGAGGAGGAGGTGGGCGGCTTCTCCCGCACCGCGGCGCTGTACGCCGTGATCGCCGTGGCCGCGATCGTGGTGATGGCGCTCGGCGCGCACGAGGTGCCGGCTCGCCGGCAGGAGGAGCGGCCGCGTCTGCTGCCCTCCCTCGTCCAGATCCTCCGCACCCCGCTGCTGTGGAAGGTGGCGCTGCCCAGCCTCTGCTACGGCAGCGCGGTCGCGATCGTGCTCTCCGGTGTGCAGCTGTACGTCCGCCACACCCTCGGCCTGCCCGTCGCGACCGCCTTCCTCGTCCAGGGCGTGGTGCTGCTGACCTGCGCGGCAGCGCTGTTCGCCTGGCTCGCGGCAGTGCGCAGGCTCGGTGCGCTGCGCACCTGGCGCCTCGCCTTCTGGGCCCTGACCGGCTCCTTCGCCCTGCTGTACCTCGCCCGCGATCTCACCACCGCGCTGCTGGCCGGAGCGGTGCTCGGGATCGGCTGGGCCGGGCTGCTCGCCACCAACGACCTCGTCGTCGCCCGCGTCGTGGACCGGGACGCGGCGGTGCACGGCCTGCACCGCGAGGGCCTGTTCCTCTCGGTGACCGGTGCCCTCGGACGCCTCAGCGGCGCGGTGAGCGGCCTCGCCCTCGCCTCTCTGGGCACCTTCTTCGGGTATCACTCCGGGAACAGCCCCGGCACTGACCCGGGCCAGGCCTTCCGCGTCTATCTCTGCGTCTATCCCTTCCTGCTCTGCGCCCTCGGCGCCCTCTCGGCGCACCTGGTCAGAGTCCCCTCGCCGGAGCGGAGCGCCGCCGAGGCGTCCGCGCACGTCGCCGTGCGGACCGGGCGGCGTGCATGAGGGCCGAGGAGCACGAGCGGCGCCTGGTCGTCACCGCCGACGACCTCGGACGCGACCCCGCCGGCACCGCGGTGATCATCGCCCTCGGACAGGAGGGGCTGATCAGCGCGGCGACGCTGCTCACCGTGACCGAGGAGTCGCCGCGCGCCGCGGCACGGCTGCGCGATGCGGGCCTCACGCCCCGTCTGCACCTGGCCCTCATGGGCGAGGCGGACCTGCCCCCGTGGCGGCCGCTGTCCGACGGGGCGAGCCTGCGGGAGCGGGGCGGCGCGATGACCACGGACCCGCGACGCCTCGCCCGGGAGCTCGACCTCGACGAGGCGGTCGAGGAGTTCGACGCCCAGCTCGCCTGGATGCGGGGGCGGGGCCTGGAGCCCGGCGCGGCGGACTTCCACACCACGGCGCTGTACGGCCTGCGGGAGGGCGCGCTGCTGGAGGCGACGCTGCGCTGGTGCGCCCGGCACGGACTCGGCTTCCGCCTGCCGCGGAGCATGGACCCCTTCCCGGGCACGGACGCCCTCCCCGTCGCGGCCCGCGGGGTCCACTCCGCCGCCGTGCACCTCGCCGACGCCCTCGGCGTGCCCCTGCCCGCCGCGCTGCTCTCCCACCACGGCACCGCGCCCTCCGTCGACGCGCTGCGCACGTCGCTCACGAGCGGGCTCGCACTGCTCCCGCCGGGGACCTCCGAGCTCGTCATGCATCCCTCCGCAGCGGGCGCCGGGGTCCCTGCGGTGAGGGAGCGGGAGACGCAGCTGCTGCGCGACGGGCAGTGGTGGGAGGCGCTGCGCGACGCCGGGATCCGGCAGGCGGCGCACTGGTGAGGGGACGGGGACGGTGCGTGGGAGAATCCTCCCCATGGTCCACGTCTTCCTCCACGAGCCGGCGATCGCCGGGAACACCGGCAACGCGATCCGTCTCGCGGCCGTCACCGGCGCCCGCCTCCACCTCATCGAGCCGCTCGGCTTCGACCTCGAGGACGCGAAGCTGCGCCGAGCAGGACTGGACTACCACGACCTCGCCGAGGTGAGCATCCACCCAGATCTCGAGACCGCCCTCGCCGCGGTGCCCGACGCGCGGGTCTTCGCCTTCACCGCGCGCACCGAGACCGCCTTCGGACAGGTTCAGTACCGGCGGGAGGACGTGCTGCTCTTCGGCACCGAGCCGACCGGGCTTCCGGAGGAGGCCATGGCCCATCCGCGCATCACCTCCCGGGTGCGGATCCCGATGCTCCCGGCCCGCCGCTCCCTGAACCTCGCCAACTCGGTCTCGATCGCCGTCTACGAGGCCTGGCGCCAGCTCGGCTACGACGGGGCCGGGGCATGAGCCCTCGCGACCCCCGCCGCGCCCCGCACCGCACCGCGCGCCGCATCGAGCGCCGCAACGCGCAGTTCCAGCAGTGGCAGGCCCTGCTGACCAACCGCACCAAGCGCAGCCGGGCCGGGGAGATGCTGGTCCAGGGTGTCCGCCCGATCACCCAGGCGATCGACCACGGCCACGAGATCCGCGCGCTGCTGACCGACTCGAGGGAGAACCCCTCCCGCTGGGCGCGCGAGCTGCTCGAGTCCTCGCCGGCGCCCGTGGTCCACCTCGCCCCCGAGCTGATGGCCGAGCTGGGGGAGAAGGAGGACGGGGCCCCCGAGCTGCTGGCCGTCGCCGCGATGCCCGAGGACGATCTCTCCCGCCTCGAGGCCGGGCCGCGCTCGACCGTGGTCGTCTTCGACCGGCCGACGGGGCCGGGGAACATCGGTTCCCTCGCCCGCTCCGTCGACGCGCTCGGCGGCGCGGGGCTCGTGGTCACCGGCCACGCCGCCGATCCCTGGGATCCCGCCGCGATCCGGGCGAGCACCGGCTCGGTCTTCGCCGTGCCCGTCCTGCGCGTGCCCTCGCACCGCGAGGTGCTCGAGTGGGTGGAGGGTCGTCGGGCCGCGGGGGAGCCGTGGACGGTGCTGGGGCTGGACGAGGCAGGCGGTCACGAGGTCGCGGACGTCGACCTGACCGGTCCGACGCTGCTGGTCGTCGGCAACGAGACCGTGGGGATGAGCGCCGGGTGGCGGGAGGCCTGCGACGCGATCGCGGAGATCCCGATGAGCGGCAGCGCCTCGTCGCTGAACGCCTCCGTGGCCGGGTCCCTCGCCCTCTACGAGGTCGCCCGGCAGCGCCGGCGCGGCCGCTGAGCCCGGGCCCGCCCGCGACCGTCCAGGCGCTGCCGTCCGGGTGCTGCCGCTCAGGCGGTGCCGAGCGCCGCGGCGACCAGGGGAGCGCCCAGCAGCCCCAGGAACGGGACGGCCAGCAGCACCGGTCCGACGGCGAAGCGCGCCCCCGCACGGCGGGTCGCGAGCAGGACAATGCCGCCCAGCACCCCCGCCAGGAGCATCCCTGCCAGCAGCCCCGCCAGGAGCACCTCCCCGCCGAGCGCCGCCGACATCAGCACCACCACCGGCACCGTCTTCGCATCCCCCATCCCCAGCAGCGACGGGGCGAGGAGCCCCAGGAGGATCGCCCCGGCCCCGAGCACCAGGGCGAGGACCGACGCCGCGGACAGGGCGGGACGCAGCGCGGGGACCAGCAGCGCGAGAACGGCGAGGGCGAGGCCGACCCCGCCGGTGAGCCCGGCGACCCAGCGGTTCGGGAGACGGTGCGAGGTGCCGTCGTGCCAGGCGAGCACCGCCGCCGGCGGCAGGTAGACCACCAGCAGCACGGCGAGCAGGAGCGGGGAGGAGTCGGGCACGGGCCCATCCCACCAGATCCGCACGGTCCGCGCCCGGCCGGCGCGAGGGATGTGGACGACGGGCTGCCGCCGCCCGGAGACTGCCCTACAGCGTGGACTGCACTCGGATGATCCGCCGCCGCATCCAGACCTTCTTCCCGCCGCCCATGTACAGGCGGGTGCGCGCATGCTCCCAGCGCCCGTACTCCGCCTGCTCGGCGAGCTCGGCGCGGACCTGTCCGATCGAGCTGCCGCGGGGGACCGTGATGATCTGGTACTCGTAGTCCTCGAGCCGGCGCCCGCGCTCCACGGGCAGGTCGCGACGTCCACGGGGATCGCTCACGTGCTGGACCTCGGCGGTGAGCGGGGTGCGGGGTCGGATCAACAGTTCCTCCTGAGCGCGATGACCTGCGACGGGGCCGTCGCGGCGTGAGATGCGGCACGGTCGCTGCGGTACGGGGGGCCGCCTGCGCATCCCGGCCCGGGCTCACGGGGACGGCCCGCCGTTCTCCCCTGTCCATTGTGCCCTCGGACGATGTACGGTCCAACCATGAACACGGATCCTCGCTCCGCTCTCGCTGCGCTGATCGCCGCCCTCGAGCGTCACTACGAGGCGGCCGCCGCCTCCCGCGGTGACGACGACCCGGCCCTGGACGCCGCCACCGAGCAGCTCTCCACGGCCTTCGACACCTACGACGACGCCCTCTTCGACGCGTACGACATCGCCACCCCGCTGATCGTCTTCGACGGGGACGATGACGACGAGGACGATGAGGACGACGACTTCGACGATCTCGACGACTTCGAGGACGACGACGACTACGACGATGATGACGACGAGGACTACGAGGACGACGACGAGGACCGCTGAGGTCGCGCTCGGCTGAGGCTCCGGCCGGTCCGGGCGCACCGCCCGGCGGGCGGTCCCAGCTCGTCCGCCGGACCTCCACGCAGTCTTCACCTCATCAGCGCCGCGCGGCGCCGGGCATCGGCCCGGCGCCGCGTACGCTGTGCGGGGTCGATCGCGGCGCTGCCGCGACCGCGACGCCGTCCGCGGCGACCCCCGAGCGCGAGTCCATCGAGGAGAGTCCATGTCCTTCATCGAGGCGGTGATCCTGGGCCTGGTCCAGGGTCTGACCGAGTTCCTCCCGATCTCCTCCAGCGCGCACGTGCGCGTGGTCGGGGAGCTGATGAACCCGGGGGAGGACCCGGGCGCCGCGTTCACCGCGATCATCCAGCTGGGCACGGAGACGGCCATCCTGATCTACTTCTGGAATGACATCACCCGGATCATCGGGAAGTGGTTCCGGGCCCTGGCCGGCAAGGTCCCGCACTCGGATCCCGACGTGCGGATGGGCTGGCTGGTGATCCTCGGCTCGATCCCGATCGGCGTGCTCGGCCTCCTCTTCGAGAGTCAGATCGATCACAGCCTGCGCAATCTCTACATCACGGCGACGATGCTGATCGTCTTCGGCATCCTGCTGGGGTTCGCGGACCGCTTCGCTCCCCAGCGCAAGGAGCTGACCGAGCTCAGCGTGCGCGACGGCATCCTGTTCGGCCTCGCCCAGGCGCTCGCGCTCATCCCCGGAGTCTCCCGCTCCGGCGGCACCATCACCGCCGGTCTGCTGATGGGATACACCCGCAAGGCTGCGGCCCGCTACGCCTTCCTGCTCGCCGTGCCCGCGGTCTTCGCCTCCGGCCTCTACAAGGCCGCCAAGGAGGTCCCGGTGCTCTTCACGGCCGACGGGCGCGCCGCCGCCGCGGCGGCGGGGGAGCCCTCGCTGCTGGCGATCCTGGTCGCGACCGTGGTCGCCTTCGGCGTGGGCTTCGCGGTGATCGTGTGGTTCATGAAGATCATCGAGAACCACTCCTACATGATGTTCGTGGTCTACCGCGTGGTGGCGGGTCTGCTGCTCCTCGCACTGCTGTGGTTCGGGGCCGTGGACCCGCTGGGCGGTGCCTGATCCCACGTCGAGGGCGTCGACCGTATGATCGAGTGGTGCAATCCTGGACCACCCCTGAGCTGACCCCGCTGCCCGCCTCCACGACGCCGCTGCGGCTGTTCGACACACGCACCGGGCGCATCGCCCCCGTGACGCCGCTCGTGCCGGGACACGCCCGCCTCTACGTCTGCGGGATCACCCCGTACGACTCGACCCACCTGGGCCATGCGGCGACCTATCACGCGGCCGACCTCATGCGTCGTGCGCTCGTGGACTCCGGACTCCGGGTCACCACCGCCCAGAACATCACCGACGTCGACGACCCGCTGCTGGAGCGCGCCGACCGTGACGGGGTCGACTGGCGCGAGCTGGCCGAGTCCCAGGTCGCGCTGTTCAGCGAGGACATGGCGGCGCTGCGCATCATCGCGCCGGAGACCTACCGCTCCGTGAGCGAGGCGATGGACGAGATCATCGCCACCGTCGACACCCTGCGCGAGCGGGGCCGCGCCTACCAGGTGCCGACCCCCGATGCCGAGGGCGACGACTGGTACCACGACCTCTCCCTCGACGGCGCCCTCGGAGACGTCTCCGGCTGGACCGAGGAGCAGATGCTCGAGGTCTTCGCCGACCGGGGCGGGGACCCCGACCGCGAGGGCAAGCGGGGCCGCTTCGACCCGCTGCTGTGGCGCGCCGAGCGCGAGGGGGAGCCGGCCTGGGACGGCGGCGCCCTCGGCCGGGGCCGCCCCGGCTGGCACGTGGAGTGCGTCTCCATCGCCGAGGAGGGCCTTGACCTGCCCTTCGACATCCAGGCCGGCGGCAGCGACCTCGTCTTCCCCCATCACGACCTGAGCGCCGCCCATGCGGTCGGCCTCGGCCGTCCCTTCGCGACCTCCTACGCGCATGCCGGGATGGTCGCCCACGAGGGCGAGAAGATGAGCAAGTCGCTCGGCAACCTCGTCTTCGTCCACCGCCTCGTCCGCGACGGCGTCGACCCGATGGCGATACGCCTGGTGCTCATGGCGCACCATTACCGCAGCGACTGGGAGTGGTCTGACGCGGAGCTCGAGGTCGCGCAGCAGCGCCTGGAGGCCTATCGCGCCGCCGCCCACCGCCGCGACCTCCGCCCCGACGTCGTCGAGGCGCTCCGCGCCGCGCTGCGCGACGACCTCGACACCCCCGCGTCGCTCACTGCGCTCAATGCCTGGGCCGCGGGCGACGAGCTCCCGGGGACCGCGGGCCGCGAGCTGCCCGCGGACGCCCCGGGCGATGTGGCCGCCGCGGTCGACGCCCTGTTCGGGATCACGCTGGCCGGCTGAGCCGGCGGGGCGGGAGGCTCAGTCAGTCTCGCGGCGGCGCCGCAGGAACTGCTCGAACTCCTTCGCGATCGCGTCACCGCTCGCCTCGGGCAGCTCGGCCGCGTCCTGCGCCTGCTCGAGGCGCCGCACGTACTCGGCGACGTCCTCGTCGGTGCGGGCCAGCTCGTCCACCCCGCGCTCCCACGCCTCGGCGTCCTCCACCAGCTCGCCGACCGGGATCGGCGCGCTGATCAGCTCCTGCACCTCGCGCACGAGTCCCAGCACCGCCTTCGGGGAGGAGTTCTGGGAGACGTAGTGGGGGACCTGCACCCAGATGCTCGTCGTCCTCAGGCCGGCGCTCGCGGTGCGGCGGGCGAGGATCGTCGGCACCCCGATGGGCCCCGAGTACTGCTCGGAGTCCTCGACCCGCTGCGCGGGCACCGGCTCGACCTGCGAGGAGACCGGCAGGGGACGGCTGTGCGGGGAGTCGGCGAGGAGCGCGCCGAGGGACACCACCGAGGAGACGTCGAGCGCCTGCAGCTGCTCGAGCACCTCGTCGCAGAACCTCTTCCAGCGCAGCGACGGCTCCGGTCCGAGCACCGCGACGATCTCCGGCCCCCGCGGCGGGGTGATCAGGTGCAGGCGGGTGTCGGGCCAGTCCACGACCCGCAGCCCCTCCTCGGTGGTGCGGATCTCGGGCCGGTTGACCTGGAAGTCGATGAACTCCTCGGCGTCGACCGCGCCGACGGGCCGCGAGGGCCACACCTCGAGGAGATGCTCGATCACCCCGGTGGCCGCCTCGCCGGCGTCGTTCCACCCGCTGAAGGCCGTGATGGCGATTCGACTCATCACTCCATCATAGGCTCGTCGGCCCCTCCTGCCGGGGCCGGCCCGTCCTGAGCCGGGACGCAGGAGCAGGGACTATCCTCGCCCTGCCCCGGGGAGCCGCCCCGCGATCGAGGAGGCCCCATGCCACGGACGATGCTGAGGATCGGCGCGCTGCCGCCGCTCCAGGTCAGCCCGGCCACCCTCGTCACGGTGCTGCTGGTGGCCGTGCTGATGTTCCCCTCCCTGCAGGGCCCGGGCCTCTCCGTGGGGCGGAGCGCGCTCGTCGCCCTCGGCCTGGGCCTGTTCCTCATCCTCTCCGTGCTGGTCCACGAGCTCGCCCATGCGCTCGGCGCCCGCGCCTTCGGGGCGAGGGTCGACCACATCGCGCTGACCCTGTGGGGCGGGCACACGCAGTACCGGGCCGAGCGGATGCCCGCGATCGGGTCCGTGCTGGTCTCCCTCGCCGGTCCCGCGAGCAACGGCCTGCTCGCCGCGGCGACCGGCGCCCTGGCCGCGATCGCGGCACAGGGCACGGTGCTCTCGGTCGCCGCCTCCTTCGCGACCTGGCTGAACGTGGTCCTCGCCCTGTTCAACCTGCTCCCCGGCCTGCCGATGGACGGCGGGCGGGCGCTGGAGTCCCTGCTCGGCGCGGTCCTGCGCCGTCCGGTGCTCGGCACCCGGATCACCGCCTGGATCGGTCGCGCCATCGCTGTGGGCGTGGTGCTGGTGCCGCTGTCGCGGATCGTGCGCCTCGGTGGAGCAGGCGGGTTCTCCCTGCTCACCCTTGTCTGGGCGCTGCTCATCGCGGGCCTGCTCTGGCAGGGGGCGAGCCGCGCCCTGGAGGAGGCGCGCGTCCAGGAGCGGGTGGGGGCGCTCGACGCCGCCGCGCTCGCCCGCCCGGTGCGCCTGCTCGCCCCGCACACCCCGCTCGCCGCCCTGCCCGACGGGCCGGGGGCGGAGCAGGTGCTGCTGCTGGATCCCGCCTCCCCGCGCCCCGGCACCGTCGGCCGGGCGCTGCGCCTCCAGCCCGAGGCCGTCGCCGCGGTCCCGCCCGAGCACCGCGAGCAGGTCCCCGCCTCCGCCGTCGCCGAGCCCGTCGGGGACGTGGTCGCGCTGCGCACGGGCCTCGGCGGCGAGGAGCTGGTCTCCGCGATGCTCGCGCGCCCCGCGCCGGTCTACCTCGTGGTCGACCCCGACGGGCGGCCCCAGGGCGTGATCCTCAGCGCCGACGTGAACACGCTCCTGCGCGGACGGTGAACAGGCCCGGTCACCGCGCTGGTCCGGCCCTATGCTGGAGAGCATGACTTCTCAGCCGCCGCCCGCCGCCGACGACACGGCGTCGGGCCCCGCGCCCCGCGCGCCCCGTCGCGGCCTCGACCGCACCGGACCCTTCGCCCTCGGCGACAAGGTCCAGCTCGCGGACTCCAAGAACCGCCTGCACACCATCACCCTGAAGCCGGGCGGGCAGTTCCACTCCCACCGCGGCGTGCTCCACCACGACCAGCTGATCGGCGCCGAGGACGGCACCGTCGTCGAGAACAGCCACGGCATCCGCTACCAGGCGCTGCGGCCCCTGTACGCCGACTACATGCTCGCCATGCCGCGCGGCGCCGCGATCATCTACCCCAAGGACTCCGCGCAGATCCTCATGTGGGGCGACATCTTCCCCGGGGCGCGCGTGCTCGAGGCCGGCGTCGGCTCGGGAGGGCTGACCACCGCGCTGCTGCGCGCCGTCGGCCCCGGGGGCTCCGTCCACTCCATCGAGCGTCGCGAGGACTTCGCCGAGGTCGCCCGCGAGAACGTCGGCACCTTCTTCGGGCTCGAGGAGGAGGCGCTGCACCCGCGCTGGGACCTCACCGTCGGCGACTTCCAGGACGTCGCCCCCACCCTCGGCACCGCCGCGGTGGACCGGGTGGTCCTCGACATGCTCGCCCCCTGGGAGTGCGTGGAGGCCGCCGCGGACGTGCTCGTCTCCGGCGGCGTGTTCCTCACCTACGTCGCCACCGTCACACAGCTCTCCCGCACCGCGGAGGCGCTGCGCGACCACGGCGAGTTCACCGAGCCCCATGCCTGGGAGTCCTTCGTGCGTCCCTGGCACCTCGAGGGGCTCGCCGTGCGCCCCGAGCACCGCATGAACGCGCACACAGGCTTCCTGCTCACCGCCCGCCGCACCGCGCACGGCACCGAGGCGCTGCGCCGCGCGACCCGGCCCGCGCCCGGCTCCCGCGACGAGGAGGAGCTGAACCACCCCGACAACGAGGGCTTCGGCGGCGGCTCGGGCGAGTGGACCGCCCAGGACGTCGGCGAGCGCGGCGTCGCACCCCGCAAGCTCAAGCGCGCCCTGCGCGACATCCGTCAGGGCCGGGACCGCTGAGCCGCACCATCACAGACCACCGAGGAACCCGCCCCACGGGGAGGAGACGACGATGAAGACCTACGCGGAGATGACCGCCGAGCTCGAGAAGCTCGCCGCCCACAACGAGCGACTGGTCAGCGGGCTGCGCTCCGCCCGCGCCCAGATCGTCGAGCTCAAGAACGACCTCGAGCGGGTGGGGGACCCGCCGAACTCCTATGCCACCTTCCTGCGCCGCTGCGAGGGCACCACCATCGACGTGCTCCACAACGGCCGACGACTGCGCGTCGCGACCGCCGCGAGCCTCGACCTCGACGCCCTCACCCCCGGCACCGAGCTGCGCCTGAACGAGGCCCTCGCCGCGGTCGAGGCGGTGCCGCAGGGCGACTCCGGCAACGTCGTGCCGGTCGTCGAGGCCCTCGCCGACTCGCGCATCCTCGTCGCGGTCGCGCCCGACGACACCCGCGTGCTGCGCCGCGCGGGCGCCCTCGCCGAGGAGACCCTCCACCCCGGTGACCACGTGCTCGTGGACCTGCGCAGCCAGCTCGTGCTCGAGCGGATCGACCGCGCCGAGATCACCGACCTCGTGCTCGAGCAGGTGCCGGAGGTGTCCTTCGACGAGATCGGCGGGCTCGGCGAGCAGATCGAGGCGATCCGCGACGCGGTCGAGCTGCCCTTCCTGCAGCAGGACCTCTACCGCACCTACGGGCTGCGGCCCCCGCAGGGCGTGCTGCTCTACGGCCCGCCCGGCTGCGGCAAGACCATGATCGCGAAGGCCGTCGCGCACGAGCTCGTGCTGCGCAGCGCCGAGGTGCGCGGGGTGAGCGCCGACGACGCGCTGGCGAACTCCGCCTTCCTCAACGTCAAGGGCCCCGAGCTGCTGAACAAGTACGTCGGCGAGACCGAGCGGTCGATCCGCCTGGTGTTCGAGCGGGCGCGGGAGAAGGCCGCCGCCGACCACCCCGTGGTGATCTTCTTCGACGAGATGGAGGCGCTGTTCCGCACCCGCGGCACCGGCACGTCCAGCGACGTCGAGACCACGATCGTGCCCCAGCTGCTCGCCGAGATCGACGGCGTCGAGGGCCTGGACAACGTGATCGTCATCGGCGCCTCGAACCGCGAGGACATGATCGACCCGGCGATCCTGCGGCCCGGCCGCCTGGACGTGAAGATCCGGGTGCGCCGCCCGAACGCCCGCGCCGGCCGCGAGATCCTCGGCCTGTACCTCGGCGACGACGTGCCCGTGCGGGAGGACCGCGGGGCGCTGCTGGACCTCGCCGTGCGCGAGATCTACGCCGACGGCCCCGCCACCGCCTACGTGCGCGTGGAGTACGCCGACGGCGGCCACGACACCCTCCACTTCCGCGACTTCGTCTCCGGGGCGACGCTGCGCAACATCGTGGACCGGGCGAAGAAGCTCGCCGTGAAGGACCAGATCGCCACGGGCGAGATCGGCGTCGGCTCCGAGCACCTGACCGAGGCGATCCGGGTCGAGTTCGCGGAGAACGAGGACATGCCCTCGGCCGCCCACGCCGAGGACTGGGCGCGGGTGACCGGCCTGCCCGGCCGCTCCCGCCGCCGGGTCGAGGCCGTGGTCCCGCTGCAGGACCGCAGCCGGCCCGAGGACGCCGCCGCCACCGAGGAGGTCTCCGCGTGACCGAGCAGAACCGACCCGCCCTCACCACCGAACGGGTGATGGGCATCGAGACCGAGTTCGGCGTGCTGCACGCCGACGTCGAGGACCGCGCCCGCGCCGGGGCCGGCAGCTCGATCCTGCTGTCCCATCTCGTCGTCGGCGCCTACGCCCTGCTCGACCCCGCCGAGGGGGAGCGCGGCCGGCGCGTGCGCTGGGACTACGGCGACGAGACCCCGCTGCGGGACGCGCGCGGCTTCGAGATGCAGCGCGCCGCCGCCCATCCCACCCAGCTCACGGACGAGGTGCGCGACGCCCATGTGCCGAGCGTCGAGCTCGACGCGCCCGTGACGGGCCCGGAGGTCGCGCCCGAGGGCGATGACGCCGAGGTCCTCGCCTGGGCCTCGCAGCGGTCCATCGGCAACGCGGTGCTGCGCAACGGCGCCCGCTGGTACGTCGACCACGCCCATCCCGAGTACTCCGCCCCGGAGGTCCTGCGCGCCCGCGAGGCCGTCGTCGTGGACCGCGCAGGGGAGGAGATCGCCCGCCGGGCGATGGGCATCCTCGCCGGCGCCGACGGGATCCCCGAGGTCGCCCTGTACAAGAACAACACCGACGGCAAGGGCGCCTCCTACGGCACCCACGAGAACTACCTCGTGGACCGGGACGTGCCCTTCGAGCGGATCGTCGAGGCGCTGCTGCCCTTCTTCGCCACCCGACAGGTGCTGGTCGGTGCGGGCCGCGTCGGCCTCGGCACCCGCGGTCAGGAGCCCGGCTTCCAGCTCTCCTCCCGCGCGGACTTCATGGAGGCGGAGGTCGGGCTCGAGACCACCCTGAACCGCCCGATCGTCAACACCCGCGACGAGCCGCACTCGGACCCCGGCCGCTTCCGCCGCCTCCACGTGATCATCGGGGACGCGAACCTGCTCGAGGAGTCCACCTTCCTCAAGCTCGGCACCACCTCCCTCGTCCTCGCGGCGCTCGAGGCGGAGCATCGCACCGGGCAGCGGATCCTGCCGGACCTGGCGCTGGCCGACCCGGTCGCCGCCGTGCGCACGATCAGCCACGACCCGAGCCTGCGGGCGACGGTCCCGCTCGCGGACGGCCGCGAGCTCACCGCCCTCGAGATCCAGCGCGCCCACCTCGAGGCGCTCTCCGCCGCGGCCGAAGCGGCCGACGAGGAAACCGCGCAGGTGCTCCGCGCCTGGGGCGAGATCCTCGACCTCCTCGCGGAGGACCCGATGCGCGCCGCCTCCCGCGTCGAATGGGTCGCCAAGCTCTCCCTGCTCGAGCGCTACCGGGCCCGGCACGGCCTGGACTGGTCCGATCCGCGGCTGGCCATGGTCGACCTGCAGTACTCCGACCTCCGCCCCGGCAAGGGCCTGTTCGACAGGCTCCGCGCCGCCGGCGCCGTCGGCACCCTCGTGGGCGCCGACGAGGTCGAGGACGCGATCACCACCGCCCCGACCAGCACCCGCGCCCACCTGCGCGGCGGGCTGATCTCCGCGCACGGCGCGCACGTCCCCTCCGCCGGCTGGGACGCGATCACCGTCGCGGGCCCCGCGGGCGGACACCGGCTGCGCCTGGCGGACCCGCGCCTGGGCAGCGCCGAGTGGTGCGCCCGCCACGGCATCGACCCCGACTCCGATCTCGACACCGTGCTCGACGCGCTGCGCCGGGCCGTCACGGCATCCTGACCCACCCGCACCCCTGAAGGAGGACGCCATGTCCCAGCAGTCCCTGAACGCCCCCGGCGGCGGCCCCGACGAGAACGCGCCCGACGACGAGACGCTGACCGGAGGCCAGACCTTCGCCTCCGTGCAGGGCACCGACGACCTGCTCGACGAGATCGACTCCGTCCTCGAGTCCAACGCCGAGACCTTCGTGCGCTCCTTCGTGCAGAAGGGCGGCCAGTGACCCGATGAAGCGCCGAGTGGGAGGTCTGGAGACCGAGTTCGGGCTCGTGTGCGTGCGCGCCGACGGCAGCCGCGCCCTCGAGCCGGAGGAGGCCGCGAGGGAGCTGTTCCGGCCGGTCGTCGCGATGGGCCGCTCCTCGAACGTGTTCCTCCGCAACGCCGCCCGGCTCTATCTCGACGTCGGCTCCCACCCGGAGTACGCGACCGCCGAGTGCGACGACTGGTGGGACCTGGTGGCCCAGGACCGGGCGGGGGAGCGGATCTTCGCCGAGCTCACCGCCCAGGCCGATGAGCGCCTGGCCGAGGCCGGCCAGGACGCCCGCATCCACCTGCTCAAGAACAACGTCGACTCCGCCGGCAACGCCTTCGGCTCCCACGAGAATTTCCTCGTGGACCGGCGCGGCGAGTTCACCCGCCTGCCCCGCTACCTGCTGCCCTTCCTGGTCACCCGCCAGATCGTCACCGGTGCCGGGGGCGTCGCCCACGTCGTCCCGGGCGAGGCGGGCGCAGGGGCGGGCGCGCAGTTCGTCTTCTCCCGACGCAGCGACCACATGTGGGAGGCGGTCTCCTCCGCCACCACCCGCACCCGCCCCATCATCAACACCCGCGACGAGCCGCACGGGGACGCGAACCTGTACCGCCGCCTCCACGTCATCGTCGGCGACTCGACCATGAGCGAGGTCTCCACCCACCTGCGCTTCGCGACCACCGACCTGGTGCTGCGCGCCATCGAATCGGGCAGGGCCCTGCCCGAGCTGGGCCTGGCCGACGACATCGCCGCGATCCGCGCCGTGGCCCGGGACCTCACCGGCGCCGCACCGCTGCCCACCGCCGGCGGCGGCACGACCACCGCGCTCGAGGTGCAGCAGCGCTGGCTCGACCATGTCGCCGACCTCGCCGAAGGGGAGGAGACCGAGGTGCTCGAGACCTGGCAGAAGGCCCTGGACGCGGTGCGCACGGGGGACCGGACCTGGGCGGGGCAGAACCTCGACTGGGCGATCAAGGAGCGGCTGTTCGCCCAGGTGATGGAGCGTCGCGGCATCGACCTCGAGGACCCGGCGATCGAACGGCTCGACCTCGCCTATCACGACATCGACCCCGCCCGCGGCGTGTTCTTCGCCCTGCAGCGGCGGGGCCTCGCCCCCGCGATCCTGCCCGAGGAGCGGATCGAGCGGGCCCGCACCATCGCCCCGACCACCACCCGCGCCCACCTGCGCGGCCAGGTGGTCACCGCCGCCCAGGAGCACGGCGTGGACCACGTCGTGGACTGGACCACGCTGCGGCTCACCCGCCGCGGCGCGATGCCGGTGCAGGTCATGGACCCCTTCGCGACCGAGCTGCCCGCCGTCGACGCCCTGCTGGCGGAGATCCGGGAGCAGGACGCTCCCGCCGAGCCCCCGCTCGCCTGAGCACCGCCGTCGGGCGCATGCCGCCTGAGACGACAGCCACTCCCTGCCCCAGGCTCCGCCCACCGAGCGCCCCGTACCCTGGTGCGGTGCCCGCTCACGGGCTGCCGATCCGAAAGGTCCTCCATTGATCCGCCGCCGCACGCTGCTGACCACCGCCCTCGCCGCGACCGCCGCCATCGGCCTCGCCGCCTGCACCGACGACGGGAGCAGCTCCGACGCCTCCGACGCGGGCGGTGCCTCGGACGGCGGGGGCGACGCCCTGTCCGGCGTGACCGTCAGCGAGGACCTCGGCGCCGAGCCGACGGTCGAGTTCACCGCCCCGCTCGAGATCTCCGAGGCGAAGGCCCAGGTCGTGGTCCCCGGCGACGGCGCGACCATCGCCGACGGCGACACCGTGATCTGGCGCGACCTCTACGTCGACGCGAGCTCCGGCGAGGTGCTGCAGTCGTGGTGGCAGGGCGCACCGGCGGGCGGCGTGCAGGTCACGGTCGACACGATCGGACAGGCCGCCTTCGACGTGCTCACCACCACGACGGTCGGCTCCCGCTTCGTGATGGCCGGATGGCAGCAGGACTCGAGCGGCCAGGCCCGCTCCCTGCTCCAGGTCGCCGACGTGGACCGGGTCGTCTCCCCGCTGCGCGCGGAGGGCACGGCCGGCTCGCCCTCCGGCACCTATCCCGAGGTGTCCCTCGACGGGAACGGCGTGCCGTCGATCGCCGGCCCCGGCGAGGGCGAGCCGCCCGCGAAGACCGTCCGCGAGCTGCTGATCCAGGGCACCGGCGACACCACCCGCGCCGGCGACTACCTCACCATGCAGTACTCCGGCTGGAAGTGGTCCGACGGCTCCGCGTTCGACTCCTCCTGGGAGCGCAATGCGCCCTTCTCCTTCGTCCAGGGCCAGGGCATGGTGATCCAGGGCTGGGACGAGAACCTGCTGGACCTGAAGGTCGGCTCCCAGGTGATGCTCGTGATCCCCGCCGCCGAGGCCTACGGGGAGGACGCCGAGGCGCACGAGCTCGGCGGGGAGACCCTGATCTTCGTCGTCGACGTCCTCGACGCCGCCCACACGGCAGACTGACCCCTGCACCCTCTCATCCACCACAGGAGGAACATCGCATGAGCGATCGCACCAAGCCCGAGATCGACGCCCCCGAGGGCCCCGCACCCACCGAGCTCGTCAGCACCGACGAGATCCTCGGCGAGGGCGAGGAGGCCGGCCGCGGCGACGTCGTCGACGTCCACTACGTCGGCGTCTCCCACTCCACCGGTGAGCAGTTCGACGCCTCCTGGGACCGCGGCGAGCCGCTGCGCTTCCAGCTCGGCGTCGGCCAGGTCATCACCGGCTGGGACCAGGGCGTGCAGGGCATGAAGGTCGGCGGCCGTCGCCGCCTCGAGATCCCCGCCCACCTCGCCTACGGCGACCGCGGCGCCCCGCCGGTCATCGCCCCCGGCGAGACCCTGATCTTCGTGTGCGACCTGGTGGCGGTGCACAAGCGCTGACCAGCACCGCCCACGGAGCGGCGGGGGAGCGCGAGGAGGGACCGGCCGACGGCCAGGCACCCCTCTTCGCGGCCCCCGCCGCTTCCGTCCCCGCCGCCGCGGAGAACGCCACCACCTCCCCGGACCGCCCCGATGCGGTCCGGGGTCCCGGCCTGCGCACCACCGCCGGCTTCGAGGTCGTGAGCGAGCTGCCGGTCGCGAGCGTGCGCCTCGTCGGCGTGCTGCCCCACCTGGACCGTCCCTTCGAGTACGCGGTCACCCCCGACACCGCCGCGGCCGGTCCGGGCATGCGGGTGAGGGTGCGCTTCTCCGGCAAGGACACCGAGGGGATCGTGCTCGAGCGCCGCGCCGAGCCCACCACCGACCGGGCCCTCGCCCCGCTGCACCGCCTGGTCTCCGACGACGTCGTCGTCCCGCCCGCGATGATGCGGGTGTGCGAGGACGTCGCCGAGCGCAGCGCCGGCACCGTCGGCGACGTGCTGCGCCTCGCCCTCCCGCCCCGTCACGCCCGCGCCGAGAAGGCCGACCGCGCCGCCGCCGAGAAGGAGGAGGCGGCAGCGGCTGAGGCCGAGGCCGAGGCCGAGGCCGCCGAGGATCTCGAGAGCACGGAGAGCGCCGACGATGCGGAGCCCGCGGCGACCACGGATGCCGCGGAGACCGGGCACGACGAACAGACGGTGCCCGCAGCCGATCCGTCCGCCGAGGCGCCCGTCGCGCCCCGCCACGCCGACCGCTACCCGGGCCTCGCCGCCCTGCTCTCCCGCGCCGGGAGCGCGGAGGGCCCCGTGCCCCGCGCCTCCCTCGTGCTGGATCCCGTGGACCCGTGGACCGCGATCGCGGCCGAGTCGATCGCCGCACTCGGGCCCGACCGCGGCGCCCTCGTCATCGCCCCCGACCAGCGCGACGTCGCCCGGCTCTCCCGCGTCCTGACGGAGCGGGGCATCGCCCACGAGGTCCTCGCCGGCACCGAGGGACCCGAGAAGCGCTATCGCACCTTCCGCCGGATCCTGCGCGGCGCGACCCGGGTCGTGCTCGGCAGCCGCTCCGCCGCCTTCGCCCCCGTGCAGGACCTCGCCCTCGTGATCTGCTGGGACGAGGCCGACGACCTGCTCGAGGAGCCCCGCGCCCCCTACCCGCACACCCGCACCGTGCTCCAGTGCCGCTCCGCCGAGGAGCGCTGCGCCCTCCTCTTCCTCGCCGCGAGCGAGTCGGTGACGATGCGCGCCCTCACCGATGCCGGCTATCTCGCCCGCCTCGATCCCGTGCCCGCCCCCGTCACCGCGGTCCGCCCCCGCATCGTGGCCATGGACCAGTACCTCCGCGACCGCGAGGGGCCCTCCGGCCGCTCCCGCCTCCCGCAGGAGGCGATGCGCGTGCTGCGCAACGGCCTCCAGGCCGGGTCCGTGCTCGTCCAGGTGCCGCGCACCGGCTACGCCCCCGCGATCGCCTGCACCTTCTGCGGCACCCGCGCCCGCTGCCCCGAGTGCGCGGCGCCCCTGTCGCAGCGCGGCCGGAACGGGCCCCTGCACTGCACCGTCTGCGGCCGACGGGAGGACGGCTACCGCTGCCCCGAGTGCGACCGCACCCACGTGCGCGCCATGGTCATCGGCTCCACCCGCACCGCCGAGGAGCTCCACCGCGCCTTCCCCGACGCGCCGCTGAAGGTCGCCGGCGGCGCCCACGGCCCGCTCGAGGACGAGGCCGTGCCCGAGCACGGGATCGTCGTGGCGACCCCCGGCGCCGAGCCCGCCCCGCCCGGCCGGTACAGCGCCTGCCTGCTGCTCGACGCCGACGCGATGCTGGGCCGCGCCGCCTTCGACGCCGACGTCGAGGCCGTCCGCCGCTGGCGCGGCGCCATCTCCCTGGTCCGCACCGCGGAGGAGGGCGGCGAGGTGCTCGTCGTCGGCACCTCGACCCTCCCCGCCATCCGCGACCTCGTCGCCCACCGCTCCGCGCTGTTCCTGGACCGGGTGCTGGAGGACCGGCGCGAGCTGGACCTGCCCCCGTTCCGGCGTGTCGCCGAGGTGGTGGGGGAGCGGGAGGCCTGCCGCGGCTTCCTCGAGACGACCGAGCTGCCGGACGGGACCGAGGTGCTCGGCCCCGTGGAACTCGAGGGCCCCGACCAGGCCGGACGCGCTCGTGCGGTGCTGCGGATCGAGCCGCGCCGCTCCCGCGAGCTCGCCGCCGCGCTGCGCTCCGGCGTCGCGGCCCGCAGCGCCCGCAAGGACCGCGGCTCCCTGCGCGTCCGCCTCGATCCGCCGGACGTGTTCTGAACGATCCGCTAGTGTTCTGGGTCACCGCCTGCCGCCGCGACGATGCGCTGAAGGGACCCCCACCATGGCCTCGAACGCCTCCCCGACGTCCGACCACCACGCCCCGGACCCCGCCGCCGACCCCGAGGACCGCACCGCGCCGGAGGGACGCTCGGACGTCTCCGAAGGTGAGCGCGCCCCGGCCGAGACCCACCGGACGCTGCTGGTGCACCGCCTCGGCCTCGCCGTCGGCCTGGTCGCCGCGCTCCTGGTCTACCTCGTCATGCCCGCGGACGTCCCGCACGCCGCGAAGCTGACCGCCGCGACCGCGGTGCTGATGGCCGTGTGGTGGATGACCGAGGCGCTGCCGATCCCCGCGACCGCGCTGGTCCCGCTGGTGGTCTTCCCGGTGCTGAACCCCGAGGTGGGCTTCGACGACGTCGGCGCCTCCTACGGCAACAACATCATCTTCCTGTTCATGGGCGGGTTCATGCTCGCCCTGGCCATGCAGCGCTGGAACCTCCACAAGCGCATCGCGCTGGCGATCGTCGGCGCCATCGGCACCAGCCCCTCCCTGCTGATCCTCGGCTTCATGATCGCCACCGGGTTCATCTCCATGTGGGTCTCGAACACCGCCACCGCCGTGATGATGCTGCCGATCGGCGTCTCGGTGCTGGTGCTCGTGAACCGGCTGCGGCTCGAGGACGCCGCCCGCAAGGGCGAGGAGCCGGGGGAGGGCGTCGACCCCGAGCTCGAGGCCGAGGGCTCGGCCGGCACCGCGAGCTCAGCGGTCCGCTCGAAGTTCGGCACCGCCCTGATGCTCGGCATCGCCTACGCCGCCTCGATCGGCTCCCTCGCCACCATCATCGGCACGCCCCCCAACGCCCTGCTCGCCGCGCACATGAGCCAGGAGTTCGGGGTGACGATCGGCTTCGGCCGCTGGATGGTCGTCGGCGCCCCGATCGCCGTGGTGTTCCTGCTGATCGCCTGGCTGCTGCTGACCAAGGTCATCTTCAAGCCCGAGATCTCCGAGATCCCCGGCGGTGCGGAGCTGATCCGCGAGGAGCGGCGCGGGCTCGGGAAGATCTCCTCCGGCGAGGTGCGCGTGCTGTCCGTGTTCGTGCTCGCGGCGCTGAGCTGGGTGTTCATCCCCCTGATCTGGCAGATCGCCGGGGCCGGCGACCCGCCGATCGGCGATGCGGGCATCGCCATGGTCGTCGCGCTGCTGCTGTTCGTGCTGCCCGCCGGCGCCGCCCGCGGGGTGCGCCTGCTGGACTGGGACGCGGCCGTGAAGCTGCCCTGGGGCGTGCTGCTGCTGTTCGGCGGCGGTCTCGCCCTCAGCGCCCAGTTCAGCTCCTCGGGCCTGACCGAGTGGATCGGCGAGGTCACCGCCGGGATCGGCGGCCTGCCCGTGGTCCTGATCGTCGCGATCGTCGCCGCGGGGATCCTCTTCCTCACCGAGCTCACCTCGAACACCGCCACCGCCGCGACCTTCCTCCCGGTCGCGACCGCGGTCGCCGTCGGCATCGGCGTGGACCCGATGCTGCTGGCGATCCCCGTGGCGCTCGCCGCGACGTGCGCGTTCATGCTGCCGGTCGCGACGCCGCCGAACGCCATCGCCTACGGCTCCGGCTACGTGCGGATCCCGCAGATGGCGGCGGCCGGGCTGTGGCTGAACCTGATCGGCATCGTGCTGATCTGCGCCACGACCATGACCCTCGCCGTGTGGGTGTTCTCTCTCGTGTACTGAGCCGGGACGGGCGCGCCCGGGGCCGTGACGCCGGCGCCCTGACCCCGGACCGCAGGGCCACGGCGCCGCGTGCGGGTGCTCAGGAGCTCCCGGCCGACGCGGCGGGCCGCTCCACGTCGCGCAGCAGCGCCGCGGAGACGAGGCCCGCGAGCACCACCGCCGCGCTCACCGTGGCGACGACCCCGCCCCAGCCGGCCCCGGCGAGCACGAAGCCGAGCGCCCAGCCGAGCACGCTCGAGCCCGCGTAGTAGGCGAGGTTGTACAGCCCCGTCGCCTGCGATCGTGCACCGGGCACGCGCGTGCCCGCCCAGCCGCTCGCGACCGAGTGCGCGCCGAAGAAGCCCGCCGTCATCAGCACCAGGCCCAGGATCAGCACAGGCAGGGGAGCGGCGAGCGTCAGCAGCAGGCCGATCAGCATCACCGCCATCGCGCCCAGCATCACGGGCAGGCGCCCGTGCCGGGACGCGAGCCGGCCCGCGAGCGGGGAGGAGGCGGTGCCGCCCAGGTATGCGAGGAACATCAGCCCGATCAGCGAGGCGGGCAGCAGGTAGGGCGGGCCGCTGAGGTGGAAGGCGAGATAGTTGTAGACCGCGACGAACCCGCCCATCAGCAGGAACGCGCAGGCCAGCAGCGCCAGCAGGCCCGGATCACGCAGCGGGGCGAGCAGCCGGCCCGCCCGTCCACCCGGGACGGACCCGCCCGATGCCCGCCGCCGCGGCACGAAGCGCCGCTCCTGCGGGGCGAGGGCCACGAATCCCGCCGCGGCGAGCACCGCCAGCATCACCACCGCGGTCATCCCCGCGCGCCATCCGAGCACATCGGCGACCGGGGTGGCCAGTACCCGGCCCGACAGGCCGCCCAGCGTCGTCCCCGCCACGAACCAGCCCGCCGCGACCGCACGCGAGCGCGCATCGACCTCCTCGGAGAGATACGCCATGGCCAGGGCCGGCACCCCGCCGAGCGCCATCCCCTCCAGCAGGCGCAGCACAAGCAGCAGCGGGAAGCTCGGCGACCAGGCCGCCGCCAGGGCCAGCACCGTCGCCGCGATCACGGCGAGGATCATGGCGGGACGCCGACCGAGGCGATCGCCGACGAAGGACCACGGCATCACCGCCAGCGCCAGCCCGGCGGTCGCGGCGGAGACCGTCAGCGCCGCCTGCTCCGGCCCGATGCCGAGATCGGCGGAGATCAGCTGCAGGATCCCCTGCGGGGAGTACAGCTGGGCGAAGCAGGCGATGCCCGCGCAGACCAGCGCCAGCTGCATCCGTCGATAGGCGGGGGAGCCGAGCGCATGGCCCGGGATCGGGTCGATCCCGCTCATCCCTCGCACCGCGCTCGCCTCATGGCCTCCACTGTAGGCACGGCCCGGCAGGAGCCGCCGGTGGGACCGTAGACTCGGGCCATCATGCGTCTGATCTTCGCCGGCACCCCCGAGGCCGCCCTCCCCTCCCTGCGCACCCTGCTCGACTCCCGCCACGAGGTGGTCGGCGTGCTCACCCGTGCCGACGCCCCCTCCGGCCGCGGGCGCAGGCTCACCCCGTCCCCGGTGAAGTCCCTCGCCCTCGAGGCCGGGGTGCCGGTGCTCACCCCCGCCACGCTGCGGGACGAGGAGGTGCAGCAGCAGCTGCGCGATCTCGCCCCGGACGCCGCGCCCGTGGTCGCCTACGGCA
Organism: Brachybacterium sp. AG952; assembly: GCF_004362645.1. Lineage (NCBI taxonomy): Bacteria > Bacillati > Actinomycetota > Actinomycetes > Micrococcales > Dermabacteraceae > Brachybacterium > Brachybacterium sp. AG952. The sequence goes on from NZ_SNXV01000003.1 coordinate 161,631, forward strand.
ACCTCGTGCCGCCCGCGGCTCTCGAGATCCCGCGCCACGGATGGGTGAACCTCCACTTCTCCCTCCTGCCCGAGCTGCGGGGCGCCGCTCCCGCCCAGCGGGCCGTGCTCGCCGGCCGCCGCGAGACCGGGATGAGCGTGTTCCGCCTCGAGAAGGGCCTGGACACCGGCGACGTGATCGCCGCCGCCCCCACCGCCATCGGCGAGTTCGAGACCTCCGGAGAGCTGCTCGAGAGGATGGCCGAGGACGGCGCCGCGCTGCTGCTCGCGGCCCTCGACGCGCTCGAGGACGGCACCGCGACCCTCACCCCGCAGGACCACGCGGCCGCGACCCACGCCGCGAAGCTCACCACCGCCGAGGCCCGGATCGACTGGACCCGCTCGGCGGACGAGGTCTCCGCGCACATCCGCGGCATGAGCCCGCAGCCCGGCGCGTGGACGCTCCTGGACGGGGCCCGCACCAAGATCCTCGGCCTCGAGGCCGTCGAGGAGGCCTCGCGCGCGAGCGCCCCGTCGGCCCCCGGCGCGCTCGCGGCCACCAAGCGACAGGTGCTCGTGGGCACCGGCACCGACCCGCTCGCCATCGCGACCCTCGCCCCGGCGGGGAAGCGCCCGATGCGCGCGGCGGACTGGGCACGCGGGGCGGGACTCGGCCCCGACGCCCGCTTCGAGGACGACCAGCAGGACGGAGCACGCGCATGAGCGAGGACCGACGCGGCGGGCGCCGCCACGACGACAGCTGGCGAGGCCGGGACGACCGCGGAGGCCGCGACGATCGCCGAGGCCGGGACGACCGCGGCAGTCGACGGGACGATCGCGGCGACCGGGGCGGTCGGCGGGACGACCGTAGTGATCTACCCCGCGACGCGCAGGGCCGCGAGCGCTCCGGCTCCCGCGGTCAGGGCGGCCCGCGCCGCGGCTGGTCCTCCTCCCGCCCCTCCGAGCGCTCCCGCGCCTCCACCCCCTCCCGCCAGGTCGCCCTCGAAGGGCTGCGCCTGGTGCGCGAGGAGGACTCCTACGCGAACCTCGTGCTGCCCCGCCTGCTGCGCAGCCACCGCGTCTCCGGCCGCGACGCCGCCTTCACCACCGAGCTGTTCTACGGCTCGCTGCGTGCCCAGGGCCGGCTCGACGCGATCATCGCCGCCTGCGTGGACCGACCGCTGGCGAAGGTCGAGCCCGCGCTGCTGGACATGCTCCGCCTCGGCGCCTACCAGCTGCTGGACATGACCGTCGCCCCGCACGCCGCGACCTCCGAGACCGTGGCCCTGGCCCGCGCCGAGGTCGGCGCGGGAGGTGCGAGCTTCGCCAACGCCGTGCTGCGCCGGGTGGGGGAGAAGGACCTCGCCACCTGGATCGCGGAGGTCGCCCCGGACCGCGAGAAGGACCCCACCGGGCATCTCGCCGTCGTCCACTCCCACCCCCGCTGGGTGGTGCGGGCCCTGTCCGACGCCCTCGCCGGGAACGGCCGCTCCCGCGACGAGATCGACCAGCTGCTCGAGGCGCAGAACCAGGCCCCCGCGGTCTCGCTCGTGATGCGCCCGGGGCTGACCGACCTCGACGAGCTGATCGACCACGGCGCGAGCCAGGGCCGGCTCTCCATCTTCGCCGCCGCCTGGCCCTCCGGCGACCCCGGCGGCATGGACCTGGTCAAGCAGGGTCGCGTCGCCGTCCAGGACGAGGGCTCCCAGCTCGCGGCCCTCTCCCTCGCGCTCGGCGCCGACGACCTCGTCCTCACCGACGACGCCCACTGGCTCGACCTCTGCTCGGGCCCCGGCGGGAAGACCGCCCTGCTCGGCGGGCTCACCATCGACCACGACGCCGACCTCCTCGCCGTCGAGCTGCAGGAGCACCGCACCGAGCTGGTGGACCGCGCGGTGGCGAGCCTGCGCGAGGCCGGCTGCGAGATCACCACCCTCACCGCGGACGGCACCACCATCGGCGCCGAGCGGCCCGGGGAGTTCTCCCGCGTCCTCGCCGACGTCCCCTGCTCCGGGCTCGGTGCGCTGCGCCGCCGGCCCGAGGCCCGCTGGCGCCGCACCCCCGCGGACGTCGGCCAGCTCGGCGCGATCCAGCGCGACCTGCTGACCTCCGCGCTGGACGCGACCGCGCCCGGCGGCGTCGTCGCCTATGTCACCTGCTCGCCGCACCTGGCCGAGACCCGCCTGATCGTCGCCGACGTCCTCAAGCGCCGCGACGACGTCGAGCGCCTCGACGCCCGCCCCGCCGTCCGCGCCGGCCTGCTGCCCGCCGTGCGGGACGAGGTCGAGCTGGGCGAGGGCCCCGACGTGCAGCTGTGGCCCCACGTCCACGGCACCGACGCCATGTTCATCTGCCTGCTGCGCAGGCTCCCCGTCCCCACCGAGGAAGGAACCCCGAGCTCGTGAGCATCTCGTACTCCACCGACTCCAGCTTCATCCACCCCAGCATCCTCAACGCCGACTTCATGTCCATCGGCGCCGAGCTCGACAAGATCTCCAGCGCCGACAGCGTCCACGTCGACGTCATGGACAACCACTTCGTGCCGAACCTGACCTTCGGGCCGAGCATGGTCGAGCAGATCGTCGAGCGCAGCCCCATCCCGATCGACGCGCACCTGATGATCGAGGACGCCGACAACCAGGCCCCCGTCTTCGCGGAGGCCGGCGCCTCCTCGGTGACCTTCCACCTCGAGGCCGCCCGCGCCCCCGTCAAGCTCGCCCGCGACCTGCGCCGCAAGAACGCCCAGGTCGGCGTCGCCCTCCGCCCCGCCACACCGGTCGAGCCGCTGATCGACATCATCGGCGAGTTCGACATGCTGCTGATCATGACGGTCGAGCCCGGCTTCGGCGGGCAGAGCTTCCTCGAGACGATGCTCCCGAAGATCCGTCGGGCCCGCCGCGCGATCTCCGAGGCGAACCTCGAGGTCTCGATCCAGGTCGACGGCGGCGTCAGCCGCGAGACGATCGAGCGCTGCGCCGAGGCGGGCGCGAACGTCTTCGTCGCGGGCTCCGCGATCTACAAGGCGCAGGACGCCGCCGAGGAGATCTCCGCCCTGCGCGAACTGGCGGGCGCCCACGCCGCGCACTGACCTATCCTTGCTCCGTCACATCCTGTGACGTGCTCCGGGGTCGGTGAAAGTCCGAGCCGGCGGTGACAGTCCGCGACCCGCATCCTGCGGTGGAGCCGGTGGAATTCCGGCACCGACAGTACAGCCTGGATGAGAGGCGCACGTCCCGCAGGTCCCGGGACGGCGCACGCCTCCCCGAGCCCCGCAGGCAACCCTTTTCCCCCGGAGCCACTGCATCCGAGGTGAAAGGACCGACATGGATATCCTGCAGTGGCTCTTCGACGCCAAGATCGAATTCGGCGGAGGCCAGTTCCTCCTGCTCCGCGAGGTGCTCGGCAACGTCTTCGGACTGCTCAGCGCGCTCGGCGGCATGCGCCGCAAGGTCTGGGCCTGGCCCATCGGCATCCTGGGCAACGCCCTGCTGCTGACCGTCTTCCTCGGCAGCGTCTTCGGCAACCCGAACTCCGTCGACCTGCTCGGCCAGGCCGGCCGACAGATCATGTTCATCGCCACCAGCGTCTACGGCTGGGTGCGCTGGCGCCAGGCGAAGCACGAGGACGGCACCGCCGTCGAGCCCGTCTGGGCCTCCTGGGGCACCCGCGCCCTGCTGCTCGTCGTGCTCGTCGGCGGCACCGCGGCGCTCACCCCGCTGTTCCGGGCGCTGGGCTCCTACGAGCCGGTCTGGGCCGACGCCTGGATCTTCATGGGCAGCCTGCTGGCGACCTTCGGCATGGCCAAGGGCTGGGTCGAGTTCTGGCTGATCTGGGTCGCGGTCGACCTCGTCGGCGTGCCGCTGCTGTGGAGCGCCGGCTACTACGCGAGCGCGTTCATGTACCTCTTCTACGGCGCGTTCACCCTCACCGGCTTCTTCGTCTGGTGGCGGGTGCGCCGTCGCCGCGACGCGGAGACCGACCGGGTCACGGTCGAGACCGCGCACCTGGACCCGACGGTCCGCCGCGGCTGAGCCACGGGCGGGGCGCGTGCCCGGCAGGCGGTCCGCACCGCGGAGCACCTGCCGGGACGCGTACCCTGGTCCCGTGAAGGATTTCGAGGCACTGTTCGCCGAGCTGACCCAGAAGGCACGCACCCGACCCGAGGGATCGGGCACCGTCGCGGAGCTCGATGCCGGCGTCCATCAGATCGGCAAGAAGATCGTCGAGGAGGCCGCCGAGGTGTGGATGGCCTGCGAGCACGAGTCCACCGACGACGCCGCCATGGAGATGAGCCAGCTGCTCTACCACCTCCAGGTCATGATGATCGCCAAGGACATCTCCCTCGAGGACGTCTACCGACATCTCTGAGCCGGCCCCGCGCCGCTCGCCCCCGACTTCCCGTCCCACCCGTCTCGAGGCCGCCGCATCGGCCGAGGAGGATCCGTGCTCCGCATCGCCGTGCCCAACAAGGGCGCCCTGTCCGACCCCGCCGCCGACCTGCTCCAGGAGGCCGGCTACCGCCGCCGCGGCAACTCCAAGGAGCTGGTCGTGGTCGACGAGGACAACGGGGTGGAGCTCTTCCATCTGCGTCCCCGGGACATCGCGGTGTACGTCGGCTCCGGCACGGTCGACGTCGGCATCACCGGCCAGGACATGCTGCTGGACTCCCGCACCCCGGCCCAGGAGATCCTCTCGCTGGGCTTCGCCCGCTCCACCTTCCGCTTCGCCGCGCCCGCCGGGACGCACAGCACCGTCGAGGAGCTGCAGGGCTCCCGCATCGCCACCAGCTACGAGAACCTCGTGGAGGACTACCTCGCCGAGCGGGGGATCAGCGCCGAGGTGGTCCACCTCGACGGCGCGGTCGAGTCCTCGATCCGCCTCGGCGTCGCCGACGTGATCGCGGACGTCGTCGAGACCGGCACCACGCTGCGCGAGGCAGGTCTGGAGCCCTTCGGCGAGGCGATCATGACCAGCGAGGCCGTGCTGTTCTCCCGCCCCGGCATGGAGCTGGACGACGAGGCGCAGCACGCGCTCGAGGTGCTCGAGCGGCGCATCCGCGGCGTGCTCGTCGCCCGCGAGTACGTCATGCTCGACTACGACATCCCCTCCGCGCTGCTGGAGCGGGCGGTCGAGATCACCCCCGGCCTGCAGTCCCCGACCGTCTCTCCGCTGCACGGCGGGGAGTGGTCGGCCGTGCGCGCCATGGTCGACAGCCGCTCCGCGCACCGCATGATGGACGAGCTCTACGAGGCCGGCGCCCGCGCCATCCTGGTCACGGCGATCCAGGCCTGCCGCATCTGAGATCCCGATGAGCAGTGCCGCAGGGACCCCGGGCCGCGACGACGCACGCGCCGTCGAGGTGTTCCGTCCGCGGGCGGTGCGCTGGGCCGCCTACATCACCGCCGTCATCGTGATGGCCGGGATGATCGGCGGCGCGGTCATGATCACGAGCTTCCAGCTCGGCGGACGGCTCGGCCTGCTCATGATCGGCCTGCTCATCGCGCTGTTCTGCCATCTCGAGGCCTCGGTGCGCGTGGTCGCCCGTCCCGACGGGCTCGAGGTCCGCAACCTCATGCGCACCCGTACCTTCGAATGGCCCGAGGTGCTCGGGATCAGCTTCCCGATGGGCGATCCCTGGGCCCATCTCGACCTCGCGGACGGGCGCACCCATCCGCTGCACGCGATCCAACGCTACGACGGGGAGCGGGCGATCTCCGCCGCGCACCGCCTGCTGCACCTGGTCCAGGAGCGCGGCGAGGCCCACGGCGAGGGCGACGCCCAGCGCGGCTGACGCGGCTGACGCGGCTGACGCGGATCGGACGGCCGACATGGATCGGTCGGCCGGACGGGCAGTTGTTCGACCTCAGGTACCGCTGCTGGTACCTCTCGTCGAAGAACCCCACGGGGCAGCCCGGCTCGCACCGTCGCGGTTCCGCCCGGCCAGTTGTTCGACCTCAGGTACCGCTTTGCTGGTACCTCTCGTCGAAGAACCCCACGGGGCGGCCCGGCTCGCACCGTCGCGGGTCCGCCCGGGCAGTTGTTCGACCTCAGGTACCGCTTTGCTGGTACTTCACGTCGATCAACCTCACGGGACGGCCCCGCCGGCCGCGGCGCAGGGCAGGACGGCCAGTTGTTCGACGTCGGGTACCACTTTCCTGGTACCTCACGTCGATCAACTCGGTCGGTCGCCTGTCCCGGCAACTCCGTCGGTCGCCTGTCCCGGCAACCCCGTCGGGCCCGTGCCGGCGCCGGGGCCTCTAGCGCTTCGCGCCTCCCGTGGGCCCCTTGGACTCGCCCTTCGCGCCGCCCGAGCCGCCGCCGGCGCCGCGGACGTGCTCGGCCGCGCAGCGCCCGGCGAGGGCCGCGTACTGGAAGGAGGCGTAGTCCTCGGCGAGGGTCCGTCCCATCGTGGTCATCCGCACGGGCATCTCCTCGAGCGCATCGCGCAGCCCCTTGGCATCGACCTCGGTGAGGTGGTGCAGCACGCCGCGCTTCTTCGCCGGCTTCAGGATCGTGCTCTTGACCTGTTTCCGCACTGACTCATGAAAAGAGTTGTACCGGGAGTCAGTCCGGGGGAGCACCGGCAGGTGCACCGGGGCGAGCAGCGCCCGCCCGTAGGCGGTGGAGGAGTGGTGGGACAGGCCGCGGTGCCGCTCCCGCTCGTCGGCCTCGGAGACCCGCAGGGTCGCGATCGGCACGCCGCCGAGGACCGAGGTCGCGTGGAGCGACTCCGCCGTCTGGATGCCGGAGAAGCCCCAGCCGGTGCCGGTGCCGAGATTGCCCGGGCCCTGGATCACGATCGCGACGTCCGCGCCGACCACGTGCCGGGCGCCCAGCAGCGCCGAGTGGACCGTGACCGCCTCGAGATCGCCGCCGAAGGACTGCCCGGCGCTGATCACTGCGGTGAGCAGGTTCGCCTCGCGCAGTCGGGCCGCGCTCCTCGAGTAGACGGCGGGCAGCGCCGCGGCATCGGTGTGCACGTAGGCGATCCGGGCCGAGCGGCGCCGCGCCCGGATCCCGGCGACGATCGCAGGGAGGGAGGAGTGCAGGTCCGCGACCACCACGGGCATCCCGTCGATGCCGGTGGCCGCCCGGACCGTCTCGTAGTGCTCGCTGTCCGGGTCGTCGAGCGCGTCGACCATGGTCTGCATCGGCGTGTAGCGGGCCTTGACCATGTGGCCTCGCACCTCGGCGGCCTCGGGGAGCACCTCGGTGCGGGCCACGACCATCGCGTCGCCGCCGGTGCCGAGCTCGCGCCGCACGGCGTTGGTGTTCAGCAGCACCTGCTCGCCGGCGCGCGGACGCCCGGTGAGCTCCTCGTAGGCGATCGCGCTGAGCGTCCCCTCCCCGTCGTCCAGATCGATCTCGAGTCGGTCCACTCCGGGCCAGGAGCTGGTCACGGCACTCACGGTGCCCCGTTCCCATCGCAGCATGGCCCCAGCCTAGAGGCGCGCGGCGGAAGCTCCGCATCCCCGTGATCCCGTCCGGCTAGTCTGGGCGGGTGGCTTCGAAGAACGTGGAGAGACTGCTCAACGTCATCATGACGATCGGCTCGCGACGGCGTATCGACCGCGCGAAGCTCTTCTCCGTCATCCCCGACTACGCCGAGGCGACGTCCGAGCAGGCCGCGGAGCGGATGTTCGAGCGCGACAAGGCCGCGATCCTCGAGCTCGGGCTCCCGCTCGTCGCCGAGCGCGACGTGCTCGACGAGAACACCGTGCACTACCGGATCGACGCCTCGCCCTCCACGGCGGTGCTCGATCTCACGACCGAGGAGTACACCGTGCTGCTCGCCGCGAGCCGCGCCTGGGACGATGCGACCGCCGGGGGAGCGGCCCGGCGCGTGCGCGCGAAGCTGCTCAGCCTCGGCCACGACGCGGACCCCGACCTGCTGCGGCGCACACCGCGCGGCGCCGTCGAGTCCCTGCCCGTGCTCTCCCCGCTGCTGGACGCCGTGGTGACCGGGCGCTCGGTGCGCTTCACCTATCGCGGCACGCACGGCGCCCCCGCGCAGCGCCATGTCGAGCCGTGGGTCGTCGGCGTCCACGACGGGCACTGGTACGTCTACGGCCATGACCGCGACCGCGACGCGCCCCGTGTTTTCCGCGCCTCGAGGATCGAGTCCTTCCCCGCCGAGGGCCCCTCCGCGAAGGCGCCCCGCCCCGACGACATCGACCTCGCCGACGTTCTCGAGCGGATGCTCGACAGCGACGACCGGGCCTCCGCGCTGCTGCGGGCCGCCCCCTACAAGGCGCTCGCCCTGCGCGACCGCGCCGTCGCCCCGCTCGAGGCCGAGCAGCTGCGCCTGCCCGAGCTGCCCCGCCCGGCGACCCGCCGCCTGGTCCTCGCCGACGTGCGCTGGGTCGAGCTGCTCGAGCCCGCCGCCTGGCGCGCCGAGATCGCCGAGGTGCTGGAGGCGGTCGCCGCGCGCCACGAGGGCCCCGCCGCGCTCGACGCCCTCGAGGCCGCCGCGCCGCGCCCCGCCCCCCGGATCCGGATCAGCCCGCAGAGCGGCGACCACCTCTCGCGCCTGATCTCCGCCGCGTCCTTCGTCATGAGCCGCGGCGAGGCGGACCTGGCCGAGCTCGCCGAGGCGCTCGGCGTCAGCGAGACGCAGCTGGTGGACGACCTGCAGGTGCTCTTCGTCTGCGGCGACATGGGCGCCGGCTGGGAGGACCTCATCGAAGCGGAGTGGGAGCACGGCACCGTGCGGGTGCGCAATGCGGAGCCGCTGCGCCGCGCCCTCAGCCTCAGCGCCGTCGAGATCACGGCGCTGCTGGCCGGGCTCGCCGCCCTCGAGCCCGCCGCGGGCGAGGCGGAGCAGGTCGTCGACTCCGTCCGGGCGAAGCTGCTGGCTGCGATGTCCGGTGAGGCGCCGGCCGAGGGTGCCCCCGCCCCGCCCGTCCCGCGCCGCGAGGAGATCGCGGAGGCCCTCTCGGCCGACGAGCGGGCCGCCCGCACCGCCGACCGCGCCGAGACGGTGCTCGCCGCGGTGGGCACGGCGCTGCGCGCCGAGCAGGGCTCCGACGAGGCGACGCTGACCATCCGCTACTCCTCGACGGACCGCTCGGGCACGAGCGTGCGCCGGATCCGTCCCGAGCGGATCGAGTCCGACGGGGCGCGCTCCTATCTCGTGGCCGACTGCGAACTCGCCGGCGGTCACCGCCGCTTCCGCCTGGACCGGATCGTGGAGATCCTGCCGGCCGGGACCCCGATGAGCCGGCCTGCTCCCGGAGTCGACGCGGACCTCTCCGGCCGCGTCGAGGGCGAGGTGTGGCTGCGCCTGGAGCCCGCCGGGCACTGGATCGCCGAGTCCTTCGCCGCCACCGAGCTGCGCGACGGCAGGGGCGGCCCCGACGAGGACGGCACGGACGGCGCCGGCACCGGTGGCGGTGCGACCTACGCGCGTCTCGAGGGCCCGGTGCGGGCACCGCTGGTGGACGCGGTGCTCGAGTCCGCCGGCGCCGCCGAGGTGCTGTCCCCGCCCGCGCTCAGAGACACGATCGTGACTGTGGCGCGCGCGGGCGCTGCACGTCACACCCCTCGCTAGGCGCTACCCTGGGACGACCCGCCGAGCGGTGGGCCGAGCCGTCGCCGTGGCGGCCCGTCCGGCGCCCAGTCCGCTGTGGGATGATGGGCGCGCCTGCGCTGAGTCATGGCGCTGTTGAAAGGGACTTCCATGAACTTCTTCCGCAACCCCTGGGCGATCGTGCTGCTGATCGTGCTCGTGATCCTGCTGTTCGGGGCCAACAAGCTTCCGGGACTCGCGCGCAACATGGGCAAGTCCATGCGCATCTTCAAGAGCGAGGTCGAGGAGATGCGCGGTGACGACAAGGGCGGGGACGACGAGACGGAGGACGGGCGTCCCGCCCGTTCGGACCGCGCCCGTGACGACCGTGCCCGTGAGGACCGTGAGTACGACCCCCGCGACCGCGATCTCCGCGAGGACCGCGAGACCGTCCGCGCCCCGCGCGAGGACGACGAGCCCTACCGCCGCGACTGAGCTCCGCGCCGGGACGGGGCAGGGCCGTGAGCCCGTCCCGTCCTGCCGGGCTGGGAGGAAACTGATCCGTGGCGAGTGATACACAGGGACACGACCAGGCGCAGGGCGGGCCCGCGACGAAGAGGGGACGCGATCCCGAGGGACGCATGTCCCTCGGCGAGCACCTCACCGAGCTCCGCAACCGCCTGGTCATCAGCGCGGTCACGGTGCTGCTGCTCGCGATCGTCGGATGGATCGTCTTCCCGTGGGTGTTCGAGGCGCTCAAGCGACCCTTCGAGCTCGCCTCCGAGCAGGGCCTGAACGCCTACCTGAACTTCCAGGGCGTCGGCACCGGGCTGAACGTGCGCCTGCAGATGTCGGCCTACGTGGGCCTGATCCTCTCCTCGCCGATGATCATGCTGCAGATCTGGCTGTTCGTGATGCCGGGTCTGCACAAGAACGAGCGCAAGTATGCGATCGGCTTCTTCGGCTCCGCGATCCCGCTGTTCTTCCTCGGCTGCCTCGCCGGGTACTGGGCCGTGAACCAGCTCGTCCCCGTGCTGCTGACGTTCACGCCCCAGACGGACCAGGTCGAGCAGCTGATCCGCTACGACGAGTACCTCTCGCTCCTGGTCAAGACCATGCTCGCCTTCGGCGTCGCCTTCGTGGTGCCGGTGGTCATGGTGCTGCTGAACTTCATGGGCCTGGTCAGCGGCCGCGCGATGCTGAAGGCCTGGCGCTGGATCATCTTCCTGAGCTTCGCCTTCACCGCGGTCATGGTGCCCACGCCCGAGCCGATCACCCTCATCGCGATGTCCGCCGCGATCGCCAGCCTCTTCTTCGGAGCGATCGTCATCTCGATGCTCCACGACCGGCGCCAGGCGAAGCGCAGCGGCGACGAGGACCTCGACGACGACGAGGCCAGCCGCATCGACGACGAGGTCGAGAAGATCGACGGCCCCTCCCGGCTCGACGAGCCCGACGAGGGCGGCCGGTGAGCAGACTCCGCGTCGGCCTGCTCGCGAACCCCACCGCCGCTCAGGGCACCGCCCATCGCGTGGGACGGCAGGTGGGGCATCTGCTCCATCTCGCGGGCATCTCGGTCGTGGACCTCTCCGGTCCCAGCGCGCACGTCGCCCGGGCCCGGGCGGAGGAGGTCCGCGACTCGCTGACGGCACTCGTGGTGGTGGGCGGGGACGGCACCGTCTCGCTCGGCGCCGAGATCGTCGCGGGCACCCCCGTACGGCTCGGGATCGTGCCCGCCGGGAGCGGCAACGACTTCGCCCGCGCCCTGGGGCTCAGCGTCAACGATCCCGAGGAGTCCACCCGCGCGCTGCTGCACGCGCTGTCCCGCCCGGTCGTCACCATCGACGCGATCGAGGTGACCTCCGCGGGGGAGAACGCGCTGCCCCACCGCTCCCTCGCGCTCGGCAACGTCAACCTCGGCTTCGACGCGATCGTCAACGCGCGGGCCAACAGCTCCCGGGCCTCCCGCACCGTGCGCTACACCACCGCCGTGCTGCGAGAGCTGCCCACCTTCACCCCGCTGCCGTACTGGCTCGAGATCGACGGCGGCGAGCGGTTCGAGATCGACGCGCCGCTGCTGTCCCTGTGCAGCTCCGGGGTCTACGGTGGCGGGATGCAGATGGTCCCGAACGCCCGCATCGACGACGGACAGCTCGAGCTGCTGAGCGTCGAGGGACGGGGGAGGCGCGATCTCCTGCGCTTCTTCCCCCGCGTCTTCAAGGGCACCCACACCCAGCTCGAGGGCGTGCGGATCCGCCCGGTGCGCGAGGTGACCGTGGGACTGCGCCATGGCCGCTCGCTGCGCGCCTACGCCGACGGGGAGGCCCGCTCCCTGCTGCCCCTCACCGCGCGTGTGCTGCCCGGCGCTGTGCGCCTGCTCGCCGATCTCTCGGCGCTGCGCGGCGAGAGGGCGGTCGACGGGGGAGCGCGGTGACCTCTCCTTCCGAGAAGTACGCCGCCTGGGCCGAGGAGAAGCGGCGGGAGAACTCCGAGCTCACCGCCTTCACCGCCCGCTACGACTTCGCGCTGGACGACTTCCAGCTCGCCGGCGGCCGCGCCCTCGAGGACGGCCGCTCCGTGCTGGTGGCCGCCCCGACCGGCGCCGGCAAGACCGTCGTCGGCGAGTTCGCGGTGCATCTCGCGCTCGCGCAGGGCCGGAAGGTCTTCTACACCGCGCCGATCAAGGCGCTGTCGAACCAGAAGTTCGGCGAGCTGGCGGACTGGCTGGGCGCGGAGCGCGTCGGCCTGCTGACGGGCGACACCTCGATCCGCCCCACCGCGGAGGTGGTCGTGATGACCACCGAGGTGCTGCGCAACATGCTTTACGCGGACTCCGACCTGCTGGACGGGCTGGGCTTCGTGGTGATGGACGAGGTGCACTACCTCGCCGACCGCCTGCGCGGCCCCGTGTGGGAGGAGGTCATCATCCACCTGGACCGCTCCGTCCAGCTGGTCGCGCTCTCGGCGACGGTCTCGAACGCCGAGGAGTTCGGGGCCTGGCTCCAGGAGGTGCGGGGCGAGACCTCGATCGTCGTCTCCGAGACGCGGCCGGTGCCGCTGTGGCAGCACGTGATCGTCGGCGAGGAGCTGCTGGACCTCTTCGTCGACGCCGACGGGGAGGCCGTCGTCTCCCACGGCCCCGGTGCCCGCAGCGATCGACAGGTCAACCCCGAGATCGAGCGGATCAGCTCCTTCTCCCTGCCGGTGGACGAGCGCAGCGGGGGACAGCGCGGCCGCGGCTATCGCGGCCGGAAGGGCACCCGCGGCCGCCACCGCCCCCGCGGCGCCGGACGCCACGGCTCGCCGCGCGGCGAGCGGGGCGGGGACCGGCGCGGCGAGCACGAGGGCACGCGCCACCACGGTCCGGGCTCGGGACGTGACGGCTCGCGGCACGACGGCGGTCGACAGGGCGGCGGACGCGGCGGAGCCGGTGGCCGTCCGTTGCGCCGCCCCGAGGTGGTCGAGCTGCTCGACGACGCCGCGCTGCTGCCCGCGATCATGTTCATCTTCTCCCGCGCCGGCTGCGAGGGCGCCGTCCAGCAGTGCGCCCGGGCCCGCCTGCGCCTGACCGACGACCACGAGCGGGGCGAGATCCGCGCCGTCCTCGACGAACGCCTGGCCGAGATCGGCGTCGAGGACGAGGAGGTGCTGGGCCTGCACGCCTTCCGCCGCGCCGTCCTGGACGGCTACGCCGCCCATCACGCCGGGATGCTGCCGCTGCTGAAGACCGTCGTCGAGGAGCTCTTCGCCCGCGGGCTGCTCAAGGTCGTGTTCGCCACCGAGACCCTCGCCCTCGGCATCAACATGCCGGCCCGCTCCGTGGTGCTCGAGAAGCTCGTGAAGTTCAACGGCGTCGAGCACGCCGACCTCACACCGGGGGAGTACACCCAGCTCACGGGACGTGCGGGACGGCGCGGCATCGACACCGAGGGGCATGCCGTGATCGTCGGCGGGCCGCGCTTCGACGCCCCGGCCGCCGCCTCCCTCGCCTCGCGCCGCACCTACCCGCTGCGCTCCGCCTTCCGCCCCACCCCGAACATGGCGGTGAACCTGCTGGACCGCTTCGACCTCTCCCGCGCCCGCGAGACCCTCGAGACCAGCTTCGCCCAGTTCCAGGCGGACCGCTCCGTGGTGGGGCTCGCCCGGCGCGCCCGCGAGCTCGAGGACACCGTCGAGGACTACCGCGCGGCGGTCACCTGCGAGCGCGGCGACCTGCTCGAGTACGCCGGGATCCAGGAGGCGATCAGCGCGCGGGAGAAGGAGCTCTCCCAGGCCCGGGCCGCCGCGGAACGCGACCGCACCCGCAGCGTCCTCGGCGACCTGCGCCGCGGCGAGATCATCGCACTGCCCGGCGGGAAGCGCCGCGGCTACGCCGTCGTGCTCGACGTGGACCGGCACGTCCTCGGCGGCCCCCAGGTGGACCTGCTGGACACCGAGGGACGCCGCCGCAGCCTCCGCCCCGGGGACGTGCCCTCCCCGCCCGCGGTCATCGACACCCTGCGCCTGCCGCGCCAGGAGGCGCTCGGCAGCGGCAAGGTGCGCAAGGACACCGCCTCCGCGCTCCGACAGCGCCTGGCGGGCCAGGACGACGACGCCCGCCGCGAGGTGCGCCGGCGCGCCGGCCGCACCCCCTCCACCGCCGCCCAGGACCCCCGCCTGCAGGAGCTGCGCGCACAGCTGGCCGAGCACCCCTGCGCCGCCTGCCCCGACCTCGAGTCGCATCTGCGCTGGGTGGGCCGGTGGCGGAAGTCCCGCGGGGAGCTCGAGGGCGTCCAGCGCCGCATCAGCGGTCGCACCAGCTCGCTGGCCCGCCGCTTCGACCGCCTCACCGACCTGCTGCTCGAGCTCGGCTATCTCGAGCACGCGGGCGGGGACGGGGAGGAGCTCGCGCCCACGGCGAGCGGGATGCGGCTGCGACGCCTGTTCAGCGACCGGGACCTGCTGATCGCCGAATGCGTCGAGCACGGCGCCTGGGACGGTCTGGACGCGGCGGGGCTCGCCGCCGTGGTCTCCGCCGCCGTCCACGAGACCCGCCGCGACGACCGTGCGCCGGAGCTGATCCCCGATCCTGCCGTCGGCGCGGCGCTCGAGGCCTCGAGCCGGATCGCCGCCGAGCTGCAGTCCGCCGAGGCGCGGCACGGCATCGACCCCACCCTCCCGCCGGATCCCGCGATCGCGGCGATCGTGCACCGCTGGGCGCGCGGCGCGCACCTGGCCGCCGCGCTCGAGGGCAACGACCTGCCGCCGGGCGACTTCGTGCGCCACTGCCGCCAGGTGATCGACCTGCTCGACCAGCTCACCGCCGACGAGCGCCTGGGCAGGACCGCGCGCGCCGCGATCGACGGCGTGCGCCGCGGCCTGGTCGCCCAGGAGATCGGCCGATGAGCGTTCTCCCAGGGGGAGCGGGGAGGATGGGACGTGTGAGTGCCCAGAACCAGCCTGCACGGCCCCTCTCGCAGCCCACGGCGCCCGTCCTCTACACCGGCATCGTGCTGTACAGCGCGGACGACCCGGAGGCCTCCGCGATGCTGGTGGCCGACGAGCTGATCGCCTGGACCGGCCCGGAGGACAGCGCCCTCGTGCTCCACCCGGAGGCCGAGCGCGTGGATGCGACCGGCTGCCTGGTCACCCCCGGCTTCGTCGACGCCGCCGCGACCGCGGACGGCACCGACCCCGACCCGGCCGGCGACGCCGCCGCGGCCGCGCACGGGATCGTGCTGCGCCTGCCCGGGCCGACGGGCACGCGCGAGGGCGTGCAGGTGATCGCCCCCGTCACCGAGGACGCCGCCTTCCTCGACCTCGTCAGCGACGGCACCCCGCTCGCCTTCGGCTCCGCGGGCCGGGACGAGGCCGCCGATCCGTGGACCTGGGTCCGCGCCGCCGCCCGCACCGCCACCGCCGCGCAGCGCCTCAGCGACCGCGCCGCCTTCCTCGCCGCGAGCCGCGGCGGCCAGCGGGTCGCCGGGAGGCGCCATCCCGGCACCCTGCGCACCGGACTGCCCGCCACGTTCGTCCTGTGGGAGCCGTGGGACCTCACCGTCCGCTCCCTCGCCGAGCGGGTCGACACCTGGTCCACCGACCCCCGCTCCCGCACCCCGCTGCTGCCCGACCTGGACCAGGGCAGCCCGCGCGCCCTGCGCACCGTCGTCGACGGCCGCGTCGTCCACGACGACCTCGGCGGGGACGGCGAGTGAGCACCGCCGCACGGACCGCCGCCTCGCGCGCGCGCTCGCAGGGCCGCCGTCCGCGCGAGGAATACGAGGCGACTCCCTGGGCGGTCGCGATCGGCTGCGGGATCCTCGGCGGGATCTGCGCGCTGCTCGCCTTCCCGCCCTACGACCTGTGGATGCTGCTGCCGGTGGGGATCGCGCTGCTGTGCGGCGGGCTGCTGGTGCGATCGGCCTGGCTCGCCGGCCTCGTCTCCCTGCTGTGGGGTCTCGCCTTCTTCATCCCGCTGACCGAGTGGGCCAGCACCTATGCCGGCAGCGCGCCCTGGCTGGCGCTGGGCGCCTTCGAGGCGCTGTACATCGTGCTGTTCGGCCTCGCCGCCCGTGCGGTGATGGTGCGCCGCGGCCTCTGCGTCTCCTCCGCGCTGGTGGTCTCCGCGCTCTGGGTGGGCGTCGAGACGCTGCGGGGCAGCGCCCCGTGGGGCGGGCTGACCTGGGGCGCGAGCGGCTTCGCGCTGTCCGACTCGCCGCTGGTGCATCTCGCGCCGTGGATCGGGATGGCCGGGCTCGCCCTCGTCGTCGCCCTGCTGGCCCAGCTGCTGCTGCTCGGCGCGCTCGCCCTCCTGGGCCGCCGCCACCGCGGGCTGACCGGCTTCTCCGGCGTGTGGCCCTTCGCGATCGCCGTCGCCGCCGTGCTCGCCACCGTCGTCGTGCCCCATCCCCTCAACCGCGCCCCGGCCGAACGGCCCTCCATGACGGTCGCCGCCGTGCAGGGCTCGATGGGGGAGATCGACCCCGTCAGCTACACCATGCCGGACGACGTCTTCGACAACCACCTCACCGCCTCCCGCACCGCGGTCGACCAGGCCACGGCCGACGGCACCGACCTCGACCTGGTCGTCTGGCCCGAGGACGCCACCGGCTACGACCCCCGCCAGGACCCCTACCTCTCCTCCCTGCTGACCTCCCTCGCCCGGGACGCGGACGCCCCCGTCCTGGTCGGCACCCAGGTGCCCGTGGGGGAGTCGGAGCGGCTGAACCAGTCCGTGCTGATCACCCCGGAGGGCGAGACCCCCTACGCCTACTCCAAGCGCCACCCCGTCCCCTTCGGCGAGTACATCCCGATGCGCGACGTGTTCAGCCGGCTCTCCGACAAGGTCGACCTCGTCTCCCGGGACATGATCGCCGGCGAGGAGATCGGCACCATGGACCTCGCCGAGCTCGGCCAGGGCGAGGGCACCGCCGGGCTGCTGATCTGCTTCGAGATCGCCTACGAGGGCCTCGTGCAGGACGTGGTCGACGACGGCGCCGAGGTGATCGTCGTGCAGTCGAACAATGCGCTGTTCGGCGACTCGGACGAGGCGATCCAGCAGCTCGCGCAGGCCCGGGTGATGGCGGTGCTCTCCGGGCGCAGCGTCGTGCACGTCTCGACCGTCGGCCATTCCGCGATCTACAGCCCCGAGGGTCGCCAGATCGATTTCGTGGACCACTGGGAGCAGGGCACGATGGTCGCCGACGTGCCGCTGCGCACCGGGACCACCCCGGCCGTGGCGGCCGGGCCGTGGATCGCGATCGGGATCTCCGCCCTCGGCGTCGCCGGGCTGCTCGGGGCGCTGACCTCCGGTCGTCGCGCCCTGGCCCGGCCTGCGGCCCGTCGCTGATCCTCCGGGCCACCCCGCCGTCCCGCCCGCGCCGTCCGATCCTCCGAGGAGACCGATGACCCGCCCGTCCACCGCCCCGCTGCCGCCGACCCTCGTGGTGATCCCCACCTATGACGAGCGGGAGGCGCTGCCCGGCACCCTCGAGCGGCTGCGCCGCGCGGTGCCGGAGGCGCACGTGCTCGTGGTGGACGACTCCTCCCCGGACGGCACGGGGGAGTGGGCCGAGGAGGTCTCCCGACGCGATGCGGCCGTGCACGTGCTGCACCGGGCGGGGAAGCAGGGCCTCGGCCCGGCGTATCTCGCGGGCTTCGCCTGGGGTCTCGAGCACGGCTACGAGCAGCTCGTGGAGATGGACGCCGACGCCTCGCACCGGCCCGAGCAGCTGCCGGGCCTGCTGGAGGCCGTGCGGCGCGGCGCCGACCTCGCGATCGGGTCCCGCTGGGTGCCCGGCGGCGCCGTCCACGACTGGCCCGCCCGTCGGCGGCTCCTCTCCCGCGGCGCGAACGTGTACGTGACGGTGCTGATGGGTCTGGGGGTCGCCGACGCCACCGCGGGGTTCCGCGTCTTCCGCGCCGGGCTGCTCTCTCGCCTGATGGAGGAGGACATCGCCTCGCAGGGCTACTGCTTCCAGGTCGACATGACCCGCCGTGCACGGGACCTCGGCGCCGTGATCGCCGAGGTGCCGATCGACTTCGACGAGCGCACCGAGGGGGCCAGCAAGATGTCCTCCGACATCGTGCGCGAGGCGCTCGTGAAGGTGACCCTCTGGGGACTCGCACGTCGCGCCCAGGGCCTTCGCAAGGCCCTGCGCTAACCTGGCCGTCTCCTCGCACAGGAAGGGAACCGCCGTGACGAGCTCGCCCCACAGCACCCCGGGGGCCTCCGGGCGCCCGACCGACCCCGCCGACCGCCGCCGCTCGCGCCGCGCGAGCGCGATCCCGCTCGCGATCGTCGTCGTGGGACTCCTCGAGCTCGCGATCCTGGTGCTGATCGGCGTGAACACGAGCCTGTGGTGGTCCGTGCTGATCGTCGTGGTGGGCTGGCTCGTCGGCGTGGCGCTGCTGGTCGCCGCCGGACAGCAGTCCTTCGTGCGCGTGCGCTCCCTGTTCCGTGCAGTGCGCGGCAGCGGGGACGTGCAGGACCACCTCTCGCGTCCCGCCTTCACGATGCTCTCGGCGCTACTGTTCTTCTTCCCCGGACTGCTCACCGACCTCGCCGCACTCGTGCTGCTGCTCACCCCGGTGCAGAAGCGCGCCGTCTCCGCGATGGGGCTGGGCAGCGGTTCGGAGCAGGCTCGTACCGTGCTCTACCGCCGCTCCGGCAGCGGCGTGATCGACGGCGAGATCATCGTCGAGAACCGTCGCACCGGCGGTGCCTCCGGCGGGGCCGATGGACGGCGGGGGGATGGCACCGTCCCGCCGATGATCGTGCAGGACCCGCCCTCCCCGGAGTGACCCGAGCTGTGAGACCGCCCACGGGAAGAGCCCCCGCCCCGCCGTGATCGGCGGGGCGGGGGCTCTTCCCGTGGGCTGGGGGGCTCAGAGGTTGCGGCGCTGGTGGAGCTTGCCGGCGCGCAGCAGCTCGAGGCGCTGGTCGAGCAGGACCTGGAGGTCCTCCTCGCTGCGGCGCTCGAGCAGCATGTCCCAGTGGGTGCGCACGGGCTTGCCCGGCTTCTCCTCGGGCTTCTCGTGGTCGCGCAGCACCGCGGTCTGGCCGCAGCGGCACTCCCACACGGCCGGGACGTCGGCCTCGACCGAGAAGGGGAGGACGATGTGGTGGCCGTTGGGGCAGTCGTAGATTGCCTCCTGGCGCGGTGCGGCGAGGACGCCCTCGTCGGTCTCCATGGAGAGGGAGCCCAGTCGGGTGCCTCGCAGGCTGCGGCTGTTCATGCGGTTCTCGCTTCCTGCCGGGGTACGGGGCCGGACGGGGTGCCGTCCGGAAGGTCTGTGGGGTGTCGTGCGCGGCGACACCCGGAGGTGTCAACGCCTGCGGGGCCGGATCTCTTCCCGGGAGCTGCACGGCCCTCGCGGGTCAGGCGTCGTCGAGGAGCTCGGAGAGCAGGTCGACACGATTGGTGATGATACCATCCACGCCCTTGACCAGCAGATCCTGCATGGTCACAGGGTCGTCCACGGTCCACACGTGCACCTCGCAGCCCGCATGGTGCGCGGCGGCGACGGTGTCCCGGGTCACCACCGGGATCCCCTTGTAGGTCTTCGGCACCTGCAGCGCGCCGTAGGGGGCGAGCATCCGGTCGGTGACGGCGAGCGGGGCCTCGAGCGCTCGGGCGGCGAGGAAGCGGCCGATCACGCCGCGGGAGGGGCTGCGCACGGCGGTGACCCCGGTCGCGGCGCGGAGCGTGGCGACCGCACGGCGCACCACGGCGCCGTCGAAGCCGGCCAGGCAGACCCGGTCGGCGCTGCGGGTCCGGGCGATCGCGGCGACGGCGGGACCGATCGCGGAGGGGCTCTTCACGTCGATGTTCAGCGGGACGTCCGGGAAGGCGTCCAGCACGTCCTCGAGCATCGCGAGCGGCCGGTCGCCGGGCAGCCGCACGGCGCCGGCGTCCGTCGCCGAGAGCTCGTCGATGCGGCGGGGGTCGCCCGCGATGCGGGCGAGGTCCTCGTCGTGCACGGCGAGGGCCAGCCCGTCCCGGGTCGCGCGGGTGTCGGTCTCGAGCATGTCCGCGCCGGCGTCGAGGGCGGCGCGGAAAGCCTCGAGGGTGTTCTCCGGCGCCTCGAGCGCGAGGCCCCGGTGGGCGATGCGGCGCGGCCGCGGGCCGGGCAGGAAGCGCGAGGCGGGCGCTCCGGGCCGCTCAGGGCTGCTGCTGGTCGATGAGGGCATCCTCTTCCTCCTCGTCCTGGCCCCGTCGACGCGCGCGGACGGCGCGTCGGGGGCGATGGTCTGCGGTGTCCCGTGCGCCGGACCGCACCGGGGTCCGGGACGCCGGGGCGGCGGCATGCGGGTCCGACGCGGCGATCGCGCCCGGCGCGCCGTCCTCGTCGGCGCCGGGCGATGCCCCCGCGGCGGCCTCGGCCTCCTCCGCGGCGAGGTCCTGGAACTGGCGGCGCAGGCGGAAGATCAGGGCGCCCGGGAAGAACAGCGCGAAGATCCACCACTGGAAGGCGTAGGACAGATGCGGTCCGAGGCCCGTCTCCGGTGCCGGGAGCGGCTGCGGCCGGTCCGCGGCCGGCTCCTCCTGCGCGAGCTCGCCGAAGGCGCCGATCACCGCGGCGTCCGTGTCCAGGCCGAGCTGGGAGGCGATCTGGGTGGGGTTGACGGAGTGGGCCTGGCCCTCCGGCGGGACCCGGTCCAGCACCGGCTCCGCCGTCCGCAGACGGGCGGTCACCGTGAGGGTGCCCTCCGGGACGGGCGCCGGATCGGCGGGGGAGCTGGCGTCGGCGTCCTCGGGCACCCAGCCGCGCACGACCATCAGCGTGGTGCCGTCCTCGACGCGGAAGGGGACCAGCTGCCAGAAGCCGACCTCGCCGCCGAGCTGGCGGTTGCGGACGTAGAGCACGCAGCCGGGATTGGTGCAGTAGCTGCCCTGCATCTCGACCGGGGTCCACACCTGCGCGTCCGGGAGCGGAGCGGCAGGATCGGGCATCGCCTCGGCGAGGGGGACGGCAGAGGCGTCGTAGTTCTCCTCGATCACCGCGGCACGGTCGCGCTTGTCCTCGAAGCGGCCGTACTGCCACAGCCCGAGCGACACGCAGACGGCGGCGAGCAGGAGCACGACCACGAGGCCGAGGAGGGTGTCGCGGGAGAGCAGGATGCGGCGACGGGCGGAGCGGTCGGTCATCCGCGATCAGGTGCCGCGGCGCCCGTCCCGTGATCACCGGGCATCGCGTGCCCGGCCCCGTGCAGATGGCTCGCCTGCTCGCCGAGCACGCCGGTGAGGTCCTCGATCCCGAACTGCACCAGCTGCACGAAGAGGATCACCGTCGCGGCGGTGAGCAGCAGGCCGAGGGCCGTGACCGTGATGGTCATCCCCAGGCGCAGCCGCGGCCGGTCCCTGCGGGGCTGTGCCGGCGGGAAGCCGTAGTCCTCGTCCTGGAGGTGGTTCTCGGTCCACATCCCGGGGTTGAGGACGGAGACCGGGTACTGCTCGACCCGCGCCCGGGGGCGGGCGCCGCTGGCGGGGACGTCCTCGGAGTCCTGCAGCGGCGCCGCGGCCTGCGGGGCGGAGCGGTCGTCCGTCCAGAGCCTCCACCCGGCCGGTACCGGCCCCCAGGAGGGGCCGGGCCGGAAGTCCGCCGGCGGGACCCACTCGTCATGCGGGGGTTCGGGCCAGTTCGGCGGCGGGTTGAAGCGCTGTGCGGAGGTCACGCAGGGACGTCCCAGGAGTAGGTGTCCGAGTAGGAGTTGAACTCCAGCTTGAGGTCGCCGGCGCGCTTGACGTCGAACAGCATCGTCATCGTGTACTCGTCGCCGGCCGTGAAGCCGTCCTCGGGGTAGAAGCCGGCCCCGGAGCCCTTGAGCCCGTAGGTCTCGCTCGACGGCGTGATGCCGCCGCCGTAGGGGGTGATCACGGTGAACTGCTGCGGGTTGAGTCCGTCGAAGGTGCCCTCGGTGACGCTGAGCTTCGCGGTGAGGACGAGGTAGTCGCCCTGCTCGCCGGGCTCGACGGTGCCGTCGTACTCGCTCGGGAGCTTGTCGGCGGGGGTGTAGGTCATGTGCACGGCGAGCGTCCCGGTGCCGTCGGTGCCCACGATTTCCACCGGCTTCGCGGAGGGGTCGATGGTGGCGAGGTCGGTCGGGGTCGGCTCGGGCTCCTCCGCCTCGTCGTCAGTGGTCTCCTCGGGCGTCGTCTCCTCGCCGCCGTCGGTGGTCTCCTCCTGGGAGGTGGTGGGGTCGCCGCCGCCGGTCGGCTCGTCGCCGCCGCGGTTCAGCAGGAACACGCCGCCGATGATCGCGAGGACGAGCGCGATGATGATCAGGAGGATGCAGCCGACCCACCAGAAGCGCCGGACGATGCCCTTCTTCGGCGGCTCGGCGCCGGTCGACGCGGTCCATGCTGCCCCGGAGTCGGTCGAGGGGGAGCCGGGGCCGTAGCCCTGCGAGGGCGAGCCCTGACCGTAGCCCTGGGCGCCGTAGTCGGCGGGCGAGGCCTGGCCGTAGCCCTGGTCCGCCGAGGCCTGACCGTAGCCCTGGTCCGCCGAGGCCTGACCGTAGCCCTGGGCCGGGGAGGCCTGGCCGTAGCCGGCCTGCGCCTGCCCGTAGCCCTGGTCGGCGGAGCCCTGGCCATACCCCTGCTCCTGGCCGTAGCCGGACGCGGCCTCGCCCTGGCCCTGTCCCTGGCCGTAGACGGGCGCGGAGGGGGCGCCGTCGTCGGCGGAGCCCTGGGCGGCGTCGGAGGAGCCCTGGGCGGCGTATGCGCCGCCGACCGCGGCGCCACCGGCCACGGCGCCGCCGACCGCGGCGCCACCGGCCACGGCGCCGCCGGCCGCGGCCGCGCCCCAGCCCGCACCGCTGCCGTCCGCGTCCTGGGCGGAGGCGTCCTGGGCCTGCGCCGGCTCGGCGGTCTCGTACGGGGCCTGCTGGGCGAGGCCCGCCTCGAGGTCGGGTCCCGCGTACTCGGCGGTCTCCGAGGCCCCGGAAGTCCCGTCGGCCTCGGGGTCGGTCCCGGCGGTGCGGGGGTCGGTGCCCGCGACGTGCGTCGCGTCCTCGGCGGGCGCGGACTGCTGCGCGGCGTCGGCCCCGGCGGGCGCCGGTGCGGGCG
The DNA here is from genome assembly GCF_004362645.1 of Brachybacterium sp. AG952. NCBI lineage: Bacteria > Bacillati > Actinomycetota > Actinomycetes > Micrococcales > Dermabacteraceae > Brachybacterium > Brachybacterium sp. AG952. The sequence goes on from NZ_SNXV01000003.1 coordinate 184,667, forward strand.
CCCCTTGGTCGACGGGATCCGCCGCATGCCGCCCACGGGTGTCGTCGGCGTGCGCGCCGGCGGGTGCGCCCTGCGCGGCGTCGGCACCGCTCGGAGCGGCGCCGTAGGGGTTGATCGCGCCGTACTGGCCGGTGGTGCCCTGCGAGGCAGGGGCGTCCTGGCCGGCGGCGTCCTGGCCTGCGGGAACATCCTGACCGGCGGAGGGGTCCTGGGCATCCGCCGCGGGCTCTGAGGCGGTGGTCACGGGCTGCTGAGGCTGCTGCGCCACGTGCGTCTGCGCATCATCGCCGGCGCTCAGCCGCGTCGCGTCGTCCTCGACCGGCGCGGGCTCCTGCGCAGGAGCGGGCTGCTCGGCCGGAGCCTGCTCCGGCGCGGCCGCCGGGGCGTCCTCGGCGCTGACCCAGAAGTTCCAGCCCTCGGGCGCGGGGCCCCACGACGGATCCGGCTGCCAGCCGGGAGGCGGGCTCCACTGCGGATCGTCGATCGGCCAGTTCGGCGGAGGATTGAAGCGATAGGCCATCGTGGGGCACCTTCCGGAGCTGTGGGCGGGGCCGGGTCCCCCCTCGGGTCCCGACACTCTCTCGCCCCGTATCGTAGAGCACACACCCCTACCGGGCGGCGTCCCCGCCGCGTGCCGACACACCGGTTCCACGCCGCTCCCGCCGCCCCTGACACGAAGGAGTCCGCATGACCGAGAGCATCCCCGAGCCCCGCAGCGTCCTGGTCACGGGAGGCAACCGGGGCATCGGCCGGTCGATCGCGGAGGAGTTCCTCCGCCGCGGCGACAAGGTCGCGGTCACCAGCCGCTCCGGCACCGGCGGCCCCGAGGGCGCGCTCACCGTCGCCGCCGACGTCACCGACGGCGACAGCCTCACCGCCGCGATCAAGGCGGTCGAGGCCGAGAACGGACCGATCGAGGTGATGGTCGCGAACGCCGGCATCACCGACGACCAGCTCCTGCTGCGGATGAGCGACGAGTCCTTCGAGACGGTGCTCGACACCAACCTCACCGGCGCCTTCCGCACGGTGCAGCGCGTGATCAAGTCGATGGTGCGCAGGAAGAAGGGCCGCATCGTGCTGATCAGCTCGGTGGTGGGCCTGTACGGCTCGCCCGGACAGGTCAACTACGCGGCCTCGAAGTCCGGTCTGGTCGGCATCGCCCGCGCACTCACCCGCGAGCTCGGGTCCCGCGGCATCACCGCGAACGTGGTCGCGCCCGGCTACATCGACACCGAGATGACCCAGCAGCTCTCCGAGGATCTCCAGGACAGCTACCGCAAGGCGATCCCCGCCGGGCGCTTCGCGGACCCGGAGGAGGTGGCCCGCGTCGTGGCGTTCGTCGCGAGCGACGATGCGGCGTACATCTCCGGCGCCGTCATCCCCGTCGACGGCGGCCTGGGCATGGGACACTGATCCCCGTCCCGAACCGACCGACCGTGAAGGTGTGAACCCACCCCGATGTCCTCCTCCGCCCCCGCCAGTCGTCTGCTGCTCCTGATGCGCCACGGCAAGGCGGAGAACAGCTCCGGCCAGCCCGACCACGAGCGTGCGCTGGCCGAGCGCGGACAGTCCCAGGCCCGACTGGTGGGGGAGTACCTCGCCGCGCAGAACGTGGAGGTCTCCCGGGTGCTCGTCTCGGACTCCACCCGCACCGCGCAGACCTGGGAGGGCGTCCGCTCGCAGATGACGGACTTCGACGGAGAGGTCACCTCGCACGAGGAGATCTACTCCGGCGGCCCCTCGGAGCTGCTCTCGCTGGTCCGGGGCGTCGCCCCGGAGCACGCGGTGGTCCTGGTGATCGGGCACGAGCCGACCATCTCCTCGCTCAGCGCGCTGCTGGCGGACGACGACTCCGACGCCGGGGCGACCGCGCAGGCCCGCATCGGCATGCCGACCGGCTCCATGTCCGTGCTCTCCGGCTCCCTGGAGAACTGGGAGGCGCTCGGCGAGGACGCGCTCACCCTGCACACCATCGTCCGCCCCTGAGGCCGACGCGACAGCGCCCGCCCCACCGTCGCGGTGGGGCGGGCGCTGTGCTGTGCGGAGCCGCTCAGCGGGAGGCCGCGGCCTCCAGGTGCGGCCAGGCGTCCAGCAGCGACTCCCCGTCCAGCACCACGTCGGCCATCTCCCGCAGCGCGGGCTTCGCCCGGAAGGCGATGCCGGTGCCGGCGGCGGCGAGCATCTCGCGGTCGTTCGCCCCGTCGCCCATCGCCACGATCCGCGCGACCGGCACGCCGTGCCGCGCGGCGAGCTCCTCGAGGGTGGCGCGCTTCGCGGCGCCGTCGATGATCGGGCCGGAGACCTTCCCGGTGAGGCGGCCGCCCGCGATCTCGAAGCGGTTCGCCCGCACGTGGTCGATGCCCGCCTCGGCGGCGAGGGGATCGATCACCTCGTGGAACCCGCCGGAGACCAGCGCGGTCGCCCAGCCGGCCGCCTTCGCGCGGCGCACCAGCTCGAGCGCGCCGGGCGTCGGCACCAGCGAGGAGCGCACCTCGGCGAGCACCGAGTCGTCGAGCCCCTCCAGCAGCGCCACCCGCGCCCGCAGCGACGCGGCGAAGTCGAGCTCGCCGCGCATCGCCGCGGTGGTGATCTCCTCGACCTCGGCCCGCACGCCGGCGTGATCGGCGACGAGCTCGATCACCTCCTGCGTGAGGAAGGTCGAGTCGACGTCGGAGACGAGCAGCCCCGTCGCGAGGGAGGTCGTCGTGGTCCCGGGAACTGCGGCGCTCACGGCTCGATGACCGTGCCCTTGCCGATCACGGTGATGCCGGAGTCGGTGACGACCCAGCCGCGGGCCCGGTCCTTCTCGGCGTCCAGGCCGATCTGGGTGCGCGGGGGGACGACCACGTCCTTGTCGATGATCGCGCGGTGGATCTGGCAGTGCCGACCCACCGTGACGCCGTCCATCAGCACGGAGTCCGAGACCGTCGACCACGAGTTCACGCGCACCCCGGGGGAGAGCACGGAGCTGGAGACCGAGGCGCCGGAGACGACCACACCGGGAGAGATGACGGAGTCCACCGCGGAGCCGACGCGGCCGGGGCCGGCGTGGACGAACTTCGCCGGCGGCGCGTTGCGGTGCCCGGTGAAGGTGGGCCACTTGTCGTTGTAGAGGTTGAACACGGGGTGGATCGAGATCAGATCCATGTGCGCGTCGTAGAAGGCGTCCAGGGTGCCGACGTCGCGCCAGTAGTCGCGGTCGCGATCGGTGGAGCCCGGCACGTCGTTGTGGATGAAGTCGTAGACCGTCGCGTCGCCGTTCTCCACGAACGAGGGGACGATGTCCCCGCCCATGTCGTGCTTGGAGGAGTCGTCCTCGGCGTCGCGGGTGACGGCCTCGACCAGCGCGTCGGCGGTGAAGATGTAGTTGCCCATCGAGGCGAGGACCGAGGAGGGGTCGTCGGCCAGGCCCTCGGTCTCCTTCGGCTTCTCGACGAAGGCCTTGATGGCGGTGGGGTCCGACGGATCGGTCTCGATGACGCCGAACTGGTCCGACAGCTCGATCGGCTGACGGATCGCGGCGACCGTGCAGGAGCGGCCGGACTCGATGTGCGCGTCCAGCATCTGCGAGAAGTCCATGCGGTAGATGTTGTCGGCGCCGACGACGACCACGTACTCCGGCTTCTCGTCGTGGATCAGGTTCAGCGACTGGGCGATCGCGTCGGCGCTGCCGCGGAACCAGTGCTTGCCCATCCGCTGCTGCGCGGGGACCGGCGCGACGTAGTTGCCCAGCAGCGAGCTCATCCGCCACGTCTGGGCGATGTGCTTGTCCAGCGAGTGCGACTTGTACTGGGTGAGCACGACGATCTTGAGATAGCCGGAGTTGACGATGTTCGACAGGGCGAAGTCGATGAGGCGGTAGATGCCGCCGAACGGCACCGCGGGCTTTGCCCGATCGAGGGTCAGCGGCATCAGCCGCTTCCCCTCGCCGCCGGCGAGGACGATGGCGAGGACCTTTTGGGACGACATGGTGCGAGGATAGTCCAATCGTGGCACTCGTCACGCACATCCCCGAGAGCGTGGACGCACCGGGCGGAACGGGCAAACCGGTCCGCGTCGTGCGCCCCGCGCCGAGGCACGAAGGAGAAGGAACCCCATGCGCGTCGATCTGCTCACCAAGGAGTACCCCCCGGAGGTCTACGGCGGTGCCGGGGTGCACGTCGCCGAGCTCACCAAGGTGCTGCGCCCGCACATCGACGTGCGGGTGCGGGCCTTCGGCGCCGAGCGGCAGGAGGAGGGCACCAGCTCCTACAGCACCCCCGCGGAGCTCGAGGGGGCCAACGCCGCCCTGTCCACCCTCGGCACCGACCTGCTGATCGCCGCGGACTGCGGCGGCGCGGACCTGGTCCATTCCCACACCTGGTACGCGAACTTCGCCGGGCACGTCGCCTCGCTGCTGCACGGGATCCCGCACGTGCTCTCGGCCCACTCCCTCGAGCCGCTGCGCCCGTGGAAGGCGGAGCAGCTCGGCGGCGGCTATCGCGTCTCCTCCTTCGCCGAGCGCACCGCCTACGAGGGCGCCGCCGGGGTCATCGCGGTCTCCGCCGGGATGCGGGAGGACATCCTGCGCGCCTACCCCTCGGTCGACCCGGCGAAGGTGCACGTGGTCCACAACGGCATCGACATCGACTCCTGGGCCCCGAACCAGGACACCTCGGCGCTGACCTCCCGCGGCATCGACCCCGAGGCGCCGACGATCGTGTTCGTCGGCCGGATCACCCGCCAGAAGGGCCTGCCCTACTTCCTGCGGGCGGTGCGCGAGCTGCCCGAGGACTACCAAGTGGTGCTGTGCGCCGGCGCCCCGGACACCCCGGAGATCGCCCAGGAGGTCGACGGGCTCGTCAGGGAGCTGTCCACCACCCGCGGCAACGTGCACCTGATCACCGAGATGCTGCCGCGACACGAGCTGACCCAGATCCTCACCCACGCGACCACCTTCGCGTGCCCGAGCATCTACGAGCCGCTCGGCATCGTGAACCTCGAGGCCATGGCCTGCGGCACCCCCGTGGTCGCCTCCGCGACCGGCGGCATCCCCGAGGTCGTCGCCGACGGGGAGACCGGCTACCTGGTCCAGCTCGAGCAGCTCAGCGACGGCACCGGAACCCCCGTGGACCCGGAGAGGTTCATCGCCGACACCCGCGACGCGCTGGTGCGGATGGTCTCGGACCCGGCACGGGCGAAGGAGATGGGCGAGGCCTCGCGCCGCCGCGCCGCCGAGCACTTCTCCTGGACCTCGATCGCGGAGCGCACCCTGGAGGTCTACCGCACCGTCATCGAGCAGTCGCGTTGACCGCCTGAGCCCCGGCCGTCCCGGCGTGCGCCGGGACGGCCGGCCTCAGCCGAGCTCGTCCAGCACGATCCGCTCGACCGCCTCGACCAGCGCCGCGCGCGCCGCCTCGTGCAGCTCGTCGAGCAGGCCCCGCCGCGCGAGCGCCTCGGAGAGGTCGATCGTGTGACCGTGGCCCTCCTCGATCTCGGAGCGGGTCAGCAGCAGGGTGCGAGAGGCGAGGACCAGCAGGTGCGCGGCCGCCCCGTCGACGTGGCGGGGCAGGGCGGTGGAGATCCAGCCGGGCGGGATGCGGGCGGCCTCGACCGGCTCCTCGGGCACCAGGTCCAGGTCGATGCTCCCCTCGGCCGTGCGGCGCAGCGCGCGCAGCAGCTCCTCGCGGGCGCTGCCCGAGGTCGCCGCGGGCGGGACCTGCGCGCCGAGCGGCGCCTCGACCTTCGCCCAGGTCACCGCGGTGACCTCGCGTCCCTCGACCTCGACCGGGGTCAGCACCGGGACGAGGGTGTGATCGGCGATCCCGGCGCCGGTGACGATGATCGCCTGCTCCGCCTCGAGGGCGAGCGGCACCACCGGAGGCGGGCCGACGAGGCCCGCGAGCCGGCCGGGGCCGGGCAGCACCAGACGCAGCTGGGCGAGCGGCAGGCGGCGCAGCGCCGTCATCCACTCGAACAGGTCCGTGCCCTCGCCGGAGGGTCCGGAGCGGCCCACGCCGTGGCTCATCCGGGCGGCGTCGTCGGGCCCGAGATCGCCGCGCAGGTAGGCGGCGGTCCACAGCATCAGCACCGCCGCCCGGGGGAGGGCGACGAGATCACGCCCGGCAGCGGCCTCGCTCACGAGCCGGCTCCGTCCGCGCCGCCGGGCGCCCCGTCGTCGGCCGCGCTCGACTCGTCGGCCGCGACGAAGACCGCCCGCCGCGCGGGGACGTCCACCGTCTCCAGCCGCACCCGCACCACGGTGCCGACCTCCGCATCCATCGGCACCCAGGCGGTCACCGGCGGATCGGTCAGCTGCACCTCGACGCGCAGCGGGGCGCCGGAGCCGTTGCCGTTGCCCTCGCTCGCCTCGCGCCGCTCGATCACCGTCGCGTCGAAGGTCTCGCCCTGCCAGGCGGCGAGCGCGGCGGTCTCCACCAGCTCGCGGGCGGCCCGCTCGAGGTTCCCGGCCTGCGCGCCGGTGGACTGCATCGCCTCGGGGATCTCGCCGAGGGCGGCGAGCAGCTCCTGCGAGGGGCTGCGGCCCTGTGCATGGTCCAGGCAGACCAGCAGCACGAAGCGGTCCACGAGGCGGCGCAGCGGGGCGGTGGTGTGGGCGTAGGGCGCGGCGATCGCGGCCTGCACCGGGTCCTCGGGCACCTCCTCGGGACGGGTGAACGCCGCATAGGAGGCGCCGCGGAACAGGGAGGTGGCGTGGTTCAGCAGCGCGAGATGGGTCGGCTCGCGCCAGTGCAGGGAGCGCAGGAACTCCCCGTACTCCACGCCCTCGCGCCAGGGCACTCCCAGCACCTCGCTCTGGCGGCGGAAGCGGTCCACGGCGCGCTGCTCCGCCGGCGGCATGGTGCGCAGGATCCCCGCGCCGTGCTCGAGCATCAGGCTCGCCGCGGCCATGCCGGTCATCAGCGAGAGCTGCGCGTTCGCGTCCTCGATCGGGTTCATGCTCCGCCAGGTCAGGCGCACGTGGTCCTCCTCGGCCACCACCTCCTGCTCGGGCACGTTCAGGCTCGCCCCACCGCGCTCGGCCTCGAGCGCGGTGCGGAGGTCGCCGATCTCCTGCAGCAGCACCATCATCGGATGGCCGTGTCCGGCGTCGAGCTCCTGCTGCACCCGGTCGTAGGCGAGCTTCGCGACGGAGCGGACCAGCGCCCGCTCGAGCCCGATCCCGACGACCACGCCGCGCTCGTCCAGCGTCAGCTCCCACACGAAGGCGGGCGCGGTCTGCTCCGGCAGCAGGGAGGCGACGCCCTCGGAGAGCACCTCGGGATGCAGCGGTATGCGTCGGTCCGGGAGGTAGAGGGTCTCCCCGCGCCGCCGAGCCTCGTGGTCGATCACACCGTCGAGGTCGACGAAGAAGGGCACGTCCGCGATCGCGTACAGCACCCGGTACCCCTCCGTGGTGCGCTCCAGGTGCATCGCCTGGTCGAGGTCCGTGGAGCTTGCCGGGTCCAGGGTCACGAAGGGCACGTCGGTGAGATCGCGTCGGTCCGCACCGCCTGCCGCGGCGTCACGCCCCGCGGCCTCCTCGGCGGCGGCGAGCACGTCGGCGGGGAACTCGAGCGGCACGTCGCCGTCGTGGTCCGCCAGGAGCGCGTCGATGCCCTCGCGGAGGTCGTCGGCGGCGACCGAGCCGCGCGGTGCGAGCAGGGAGACGGGACGGTGCGCCACAGGGACCTCCAGCAGGTCGGGGTCGGACCGGGCCAGTCTAGGCAGGGGCCGACGCGCCCGGTGGGCCGACCACGGACAGGGGCGCCCAGGCGATAGGCTCGGGGCCATGTCCGTCGCAGCAGCCTCCCTGACCGATGTCACCGTCACCCGCAGCGGGAAGACCATCCTCGACGAGGTGACCCTCCGGATCGGGGAGGGGGAGCGCTGGGCGGTGCTCGGCCCCAACGGCGCCGGCAAGTCCACCCTCGTGCGTCTGCTCTCGGCACGGCTGCACCCCACCTCCGGCACCGTCGAGATCCTCGGCGAGCAGCTGGGCCGCGTGGACATCTTCGAGCTGCGCCCCCTGCTGGGGCTGGCGAGCCAGGAGCTCGCCGACACGATCCCGGCCGACGAGACCGCCGAGAACGTCGTGGTCACCGCCGGGTACGGCGTCGTCGGCCGGTGGCGGGAGAGCTACGACGAAGTCGACCTCGAGCGCGCTCGCACCCTGCTGGCCGCCTTCGGCGTCGGCGACCTCGCGGGCCGTCACTTCGGCACCCTCTCCACCGGCGAGCGCAAGCGCGTCCTCGCCGCCCGCGCCCTGATGACCGACCCGGAGCTGCTGCTGCTGGACGAGCCCGCGGCGGGCCTGGACCTCGGCGGCCGCGAGGCGCTCGTGCGCACCCTGGGCCGGCTCGCGAAGGACCCCGCGACCCCGGTGACGCTGCTGGTCACCCACCACGTCGAGGAGATCCCGCCGGGCTACACCCATGTCGCGCTGCTGCGCGACGGCGGCCTGGTCGCCGCCGGCCCCATCGCCGAGACCCTCACCTCCCAGAACCTGACGAGGACGTTCGGGCTGCCGCTCGTGGTGGAGCAGCGCGGCGAGCGCTTCACCGCCCGCTCCCTCTCCCTGGACTGAGCGCATGAGCGAGGCGCAGCTGCGCCGGATCACCGAGCTCGGGGACCCGGCGCTCGACGACTACCTGCGCATGACGGACGTGAAGCTCCGCTCCCGTGTCGAGGTGGAGCGGGGCCTGTTCATGGCCGAGAGCTTCGAGGTCATCTCCCGCGCCATGGACGCCGGGATGGCACCGCGTTCGTTCCTGATGAGCGAGAAATGGCTTCAGAAGTTCGCGCCGCTGTACGAGCGCTTCCCCGAGGTGCCCGTGTTCGTGGGGGAGGAGGCGCTGCTCGAGCAGCTCACCGGCTTCCACCTCCACCGCGGCGCGCTCGCGGCCATGCAGCGCCCCGAGCTGCCCGGTGTGGCCGAGCTGCTGGAGGGGGCGCGGACCGTCGCCGTGCTCGAGGACATCGTGGACCACACGAACGTCGGGGCGATGTTCCGCTCCGCCGCGGCGCTGGGCGTGGATGCGGTGCTGGTGACCCCGCAGTGCGCGGACCCGCTGTACCGCCGCTCGATCCGTGTCTCGATGGGCACCGTCTTCCAGGTGCCGTGGACCCGGCTGACCTCCTGGCCCGCCGCGGGCATCGAGGGGCTGCACGAGGCCGGCTTCGACGTGCTCGCCCTGGCGCTGACCGACGGGGCGGCGCCGCTGGACGGAGTGGACCTCGGCCCGAAGCGGAAGGTCGCCCTCGTGCTCGGCGCGGAGGGCCACGGCCTGAAGCCCGCGACGCTCCGTGCGGTCGACGAGCACGTGGTGATCCCGATGGCCGGGGGAGTGGACTCCCTCAACGTCGCCGCGGCCAGCGCCGTGGTGTTCTGGCAGCGTCGGGCGATGCTCGCGCAGGCCTGAGCCCCGCCGCGAAGGGGGAACTGCCAGTTCCTCCCGTCCCGTCGCCCCTGCTCCTAGCGTGGACAGCATGACGATCGATCTCACCGCAACGAATCCCTCCTTCACCCTGAACAACGGCGTGACGATGCCGGCCCTCGGCCTCGGCGTCTTCCAGACCCCGCCGGAGGAGACCTCCGCCGCGGTCGCCGAGGCCCTGCGCATCGGCTACCGCCACATCGACACCGCCGCGGCCTACGGCAACGAGCGGGAGGTGGGGGAGGGGCTGCGCGCCTCGGGCGTGGACCGCTCCGAGGTGTTCCTCGAGACGAAGCTGTGGATCACCGACTACGGCTACGACCAGGCGCTGCACGGCTTCGAGAAGTCCGCCGCGAAGCTCGGCGTCGACCAGATCGACCTGCTCCTGCTGCACCAGCCGCTGACCAGCGAGTTCGAGAAGACGATCGGCGCCTACAAGGCGCTGGAGACGCTGCTGGCCGACGGGCGCGTGCGCGCCATCGGCATCAGCAACGTCATGCCGGATGTGCTCGAGCGCCTGCTCGAGGCGACCGATGTGACCCCCGCTGTGAACCAGGTCGAGTCCCACCCCTACTTCGCGCAGCGCGACGTGCAGGAGGCGAACGCCCGCCACGGCATCCTCACCCAGGCCTGGTCCCCGATCGGCGGGATCACCCACTACCGAGGCGACGTGGAGCGCTCCACCCTGACCGACCCGGTGATCGGCGAGATCGCCGCCGCGCACGGCCTCACGCCGGCGCAGGTCATGCTGCGCTGGGGCCTCCAGCAGGGCCGCTCGGTCATCCCGAAGTCCGTGCGCCCCGAGCGGATCGCCGAGAACCTCGACGTGTTCCGCGTCGAGCTCTCCGACGAGGAGGTCGCCCGGATCGACGCGCTGGAGACCGGCGAGCGCGGCGGCCCCGACCCCGATGCGATCACACTGGAGACCTTCGGCCGCGAGATCCCGGAGGCGTGAGCGGGGAGGAATACGGTGTGACCATGGACCATCGAGCAGAGGTGAGCGATTTCCTGCGCACGCGCCGGGACCGGATCACGCCCTCCCAGGCGGGGATCCTCGGCGACACGCGTCGCCGCGTGCCCGGGCTGCGCCGCGAGGAGGTCGCCGCGGCCACGGGGATCAGCGTCGAGTACTACGCCCGGATCGAGCGCGGTGACCTGCGCGGCGTCTCGACGGAGGTGCTGGACGCGCTCGCCCGCACCCTGCTGCTGGACGAGGCGGAGACAGACCATCTCCACGACCTCGCCGAGGCCGCGGGGCCGCCGGCCCGTCGGCGACCTCGTCCGGCCGAGCAGCCCTTCCCCGACTCGCTGCAGCGCTTCGTCGACGCCGTCTCCGTGCCGGTGTGGGTGCGGGACCGTCGCATGGACGTGGTGGCGACGAATCCCCTCGGCCGTGCGCTGTACGCCCCGGTGCTCGAGGACCCCGCCGCTCGCGGGAACACGGCGAGGTTCGTCTTCTTCAGCCCCGCCGCGCGCACCTTCTTCCCCGACTGGGAGGACAACGCCACCGGCATCGTCGCGACGCTGCGCACCTACGCGGGCCAGTCCCCGCGCGACAAGCGGCTCAGCGACCTCATCGGCGAGCTCGCCACCCGCAGCGACGACTTCCGGGTGCGCTGGGCCGCGCACGACGTGCGCCACCACCGCACCGGTCTCAAGCGCATCCACCACCCGGAGGTGGGGGACCTCGAGCTCGGCTACGAGGCGATGGACTTCCCCGCCCATCCCGACTGGTTCATGTTCGGGTACACCGCCGCGCCCGGCTCGCCCAGCGAGGAGCGGCTGCGGCTGCTGGGCAGCCTCGCGCAGGAGTCGGTCGACGGGGCCCGTTCGACCGCCGACGGGCGCTCCACCGCGGCCGGCTGACGGCACGGCCGGGGCGTCCGAGCGGGCCCGTCGAGCGGGGAGCCGACGCGCGGCGATCCCGCCCCCTGCACCGGCCGTCCGTGCTCAGGCTCGCGCCGTCTCCGCGGGCCGCGCCGCGAGTCGCTTCGCCAGCGGGATCATGACGAGCCCGATCACGGTCAGCACCGCGCAGATCGCGAAGATGCCGCGCGGCCCCAGCAGCGGCAGCGCCCCGGCGGCGATGATCGGCCCGGACAGGATCGCGCCGACGCGCCTCGCGTTCATGAACAGTCCCGTGGACATCCCCGCCCCCGGGATCAGGTCCTGGAAGAGAGTCAGCCCGATCCCGGAGATCGCGGCGAAGCCGAGCGCGTTCGGGATCTGCAGCACGAGCAGCAGCACCGGCTCGGTCACCAGCACCAGCCCGGCGTAGTAGACGGCCGAGAGCACGGCGCCGACCGCGACCAGGGTGAGGTGCGAGATGCGGTCACCGAGCCGCCCGATGATCATCAGCGCCGGCACCTCGAGCGCGGCGGCGACGCCGAGCACGATCCCCGCCCACATGACGCCGAGGCCCACCGTCTCGGTGACGTACAGCGCCATGAACGTCATCGCCGTCGCATTCGTGGCCTGGAACAGCACGAACGCGCCGATGATCACGACGGTCGCTGTCCGGCTGCCGGGCGGCAGGGCGTGCGGGGAGCGGGCCGGCTCGGGCGTCTCCGCGGCGGTGGAGCGGTGCTGCCGCATCATCACTGCGGTCGTCACGATGTTCACCACCGCGATCACCACCAGTGCCAGCAGGATGCCGCGTGCCCCTGCCGAGCCGATGATCGCGGTCGCGAGCGGCGGCCCGCCCATCCACGCCGCGGAGATGATCGCGCGGGTGTCGACGATCGTGGAGGTGGCCGCGCCGACGTCCCGCAGATGGGCGAAGAGCATCGTGGTGCCGAGCCCCGCCGGGCCGCCGAGGACCACCAGCGCCACCGTCGCGAGCGGCAGCGTGCTCACCGCGGCGAGCGCTGCGGCCAGCGCGATCGTCAGCACCGCGGCGGCCATCAGCATCGGCAGGTAGGTGCGGCGCCGGTCCGTCCAGGCGGGCAGCACGATCGAGGCGATGAAGCCGCCGGCGTTGTAGATCGCCAGCGACCAGCCGATGTCCGCGGTGGAGGCGTCGTAGAGCGTGGCGAGGATCAGCGCGAGCGCGGGGCTCAGCAGCGAGGAGTGCAGCCCCCACAGCAGCGCCGCCGACGGCACGAGCAGGCGGGAGGCGAGAGGGCGCCGCGGGGCGTCGGAGGGCATGGAGATCCTTCATCGTTCGGAGGTCGAGCTCCCGGCACGCTATGCCGCCGCCGTCCTCGCCGGGAGGAACTGCCAGGGCACCCCTCAGCACCGGCGCGCGAGCAGGCTGATCGTGTTCGGCAGGCGACCGTCCCAGGCGGCGGCCGGTTCCTCGCCGACGACCGCGCTCCGCGTCCGGGGATCGATCGTGCCGGCTCCGGACTCAGACCCCGCCGGCTGCGCGATTGGTCGTCCCCGCGACGTAGCCGGCGTCCGCTGAGAGCGCGAACGCGATGACCGAGGCAATCTCCTCGGGCCGACCTACCCGGCCCATCGGATGCATGCGCGCGATCCTCTCGGGCCTTCCAGGTTCTCCTGCGTCGGCATGCACCTGCGTGTCGACGGTCCCGGGCGCCACCCCGATGACCCTGATCCCGCGCGGTGCGACCTCGATCGCGAGTCCCTTGGTGAGGGCTTCCACCCCCGCTTTCGCGGCTGCGTAGTGCACGTACTCCCCGGGCGCTCCCGTGGTGGCCGCTCCGGAGGAGACGTTGACGAGCACGCCGCCGGAGCTGCCCCGTCCTTACAGCGCGATCTGGATCTTCACATCCGTCGGCCGGCCCTCGAGGAACCGCTCGAAGGCGGCGACCGAGTCGTCGAAGGCGAAGGTCACGCTGACGAAGGGGGAGAGGTCCACGGCGTCGCTCGCGGCGAGGTCGATCGCCTTCTGGTGCACGTTCGCGTAGCGGAACACCGTCTCGAGCGAGATGCCGCGGCTCTGGGCGGTGGCGATGTCGAAGGGCACCGGATCCACCGGCATGCCCACCAGGACGATCCGCCCGCCCGGCGCGGGCAGCGACCACAGGGCCTTGTACGCGGGGGCGGCGCCGGTCGCCTCGAAGACGACCTGCGGGCCCCATCCGCCGGTCGCGTCGCGCACCGTCTCGCCGAGGTCCTGCTGGGTGGCGTCGACGGTGACGATGCCGTCGATCCCGTCGAGCAGCGCGAGCTTCTCCGGCAGGACGTCGGAGATGAAGACGGTGCTGGCACCGCCGGCGAGCGCGGCGAGCGCGGTCATGATCCCGATGGTGCCGGCGCCGACCACTGCGGCGACGTCGCCGGGGGAGATCTCCGCCTTGGTCGCGGCGAACATGCCCACGGCGAAGGGCTCGATCAGCGCGCCCTCGGCGAAGCTCATCGACTCCGGGAGTTTGTACGTGTAGGCGGCGGGGTGGAGCACCTCGTCGGCCAGGCAGCCGTGCACGGGCGGGGTCGCCCAGAACTCGACGCCCGGGTCGACGTTGTAGTTGCCCTCCTTGACCGCGCGGGAGGTGGGGTCCGGCACGCCCGGCTCCATGACCACGCGGTCGCCGACGGCGAGGTCCGTGACGCCCTCGCCCACCTCGAGCACGGTGCCGGCGCCCTCGTGACCGAGGATCATCGGCGCCTCGACGACGAACGGGCCGATCTTCCCGTCGGTCCAGTAGTGCACGTCCGAGGCGCAGATGCCGACCGTGTGCATCGCGATCCTCACCTGACCGGGGCCGGGAGCGCCGGGCGCCTCGACCTCCTCGATCGACATCCGGTTCTTCTCGTGCAGCACCAGCGCTCGCATCCCAGTCCTCTCCTTCGATGTGCGGTCCGTCTCATGATCGCAGAGACGCGGCGGGGGAGGAGGGGAGGTCCGACGACGGACAGAGCGCCTCCCACTCCGTCCTGTCCTGCCACCCCCGAGGGACAGGTGCATGTGTTTGTTTTTCCACGTACATCATGTCCATCACGTACGCGCACGTCGTGCCGGACACTCCCGTCCGTTCCCGCACCCGTCGCCTCGGCGCCCCCATCGCTCCGGGTGCTGTCGCGCACCTCGAGCACGACGACGGGGCCCAGTGCGGCGGGAATGTGTCACGCGAGACCCAGCCCGGGACCCCGCCCGTTCCGCCCGCCCCTCGTCTGTCACACCCCTCCTCGAGGCTTCGTATACACGTTCGATGTCACGACCTGGGCGCCTTGAGCGCCACCCCGCCGAGGCGTACAGTTCGAACCCCTGTTCGAACAGGAATGCGAAGAAACGGCGAGGGCCGGAAGGAGGAGCGCGATGGGCACCGCCCTGCAGATCGAGGACCGCGAGGAGCGGCTGTCCCGGGCCCGGGCCGCGCTCGGGGCGGCCGAGCGCTCCGCCGCCCGCTGGGGCGGACGGATCGACCGCACCGCGCTGCAGCCCTCAGCGCGCCCCGTCTCCGAGGCCGAGGACGACGGGCTCGGCGCCCGCCTGTCGGTCCCGGGGCCGCTCCGGACGCTGTTCCCGCGCGGGAGCCTGCGCGCCGGCAGCTCCGTGGCGCTCGAGGGCGCCGCGAGCACCTCGCTGCTGCTGTCCCTCGCGGTCGCCGCGGCGGGGGAGGACTCCTGGTGCGCGATCGCCGGGATGCCCGATCTGGGGCTGCGCTCCGCGATGGACGCGGGCCTGGATCCCTGCCGCCTCGCCCTCGCCGCGGCGGACGGCGAGCAGCGTCCCCAGGTGCTCTCCGCTCTCGCCGACGGGGTGGGCGTGCTCGTGCTCGGCCCCGACCTGGACCTCGCCCCGGCGCTCTGGCGCAGCCTGCTGGGCCGGGCCCGCACCGCCGACACCCTCGTCCTCGCCGCCGCCCCGCCCGGCCGCGCCGACCTCACGCTGCGCTCCACCGCTCGGGGATGGTCCGGCCTCGGCCAGGGCTCGGGACGACTGCGTCGGCGCCGTCTCGAGATCACCGCCGAGGGCCGCGGCATCGCCGGTCACCGGTCGGCCGAGGTGCTGCTGCCGCAGGTGGACGGGATGCTCGCAGCGGTTCCCGCCGGTGCGTCGGCGGGGGCTGCGGCCCGTCCGGCGGCGGTCTCGGAGCGGCGTCCGGCGATGCAGCTCCTGCCGAGCGTGCGGAGGGCCGGGTGATGAGCGTGCACGCCCCCGCCGACCTCCACGCCCCCGCCGCGGCCGGCCCCGCTGCTGTCGACGCCGTCACCGCCCGGGCGACCCGCACCGTCGCGGTGACCGTCCCGGACTGGCCGCTGCTGGCCGCGCTGGACCGCCACCAGCGACGCCTCGAGGCCGCCGCAGGGGAGGAGGACGCCCCCGCGCCGGTCCCGCTCGATCTCGCCGCCGTCCCGGTGATCCTTCTCGACCAGCACCGCGTCACCCATGCCGGCGCCGCCGCCCTCGAGGCCGGGGTGCGCCCGGGGATGACGCGTCGCGCCGCCCGGGCCGCCTGTCCCGAGGCGCTCGTGCTGGAGGCCGACCGCGAGCAGGAGACCGCGCTGTTCGAGCTGGTCGCCGCCGCGGTGGACACGATCGCGGCCGGGGTGGACGTGCTGCGCCCCGGGGTGCTGCTGATGTCCGCCCGGGGGCCGTCCCGCCACCAGGGCGGGGAGGGGCGACTCGCCGAGCGGATCCTCGACGCGGTCGCCGACCTCACCGGCTGGGACTGCGCCGTCGGGATCGCCGACGGTCCCTTCGCTGCACTGCTCGCCTCCGGGCCGGGCCGGATCGTGCACGAGGGCCGCAGCGCCGACTACCTCGCCCCGCACCCGATCCAGGCCCTGCGCAGCGCGCCCGTCGGCCCCGGCTGGGGCCATCGCGGTCAGCCCTCGGCCGCCCGCCCCGAACGACGCCTCGACCTCGCCGAGACGGTCGATCTGCTGCAGCGGCTCGGGATCACGACCCTCGGTGATCTCGCCGCACTGCCCTCGGCCGCGGTCGCCGACCGCTTCGGCCCGGACGTCGCGACGCTGCACCTGCTCGCGCGCGGGCAGGAGCCCGCGCCGCCCGCCGCGCACCATCCCACCCAGCCGCTGCTGGCCGAGACGACGCTGGAGACCCCGCTGGTGCGCACCGACCAGGCGGCCTTCATCGCGCGTCCGCTGGCCGAGCAGCTGCACGCGATGCTGGTCGAACGAGGGCTGGTGTGCACCAGGCTGCGGATCGTGGCCCGCACCGAGGGCGGCGAGGAGATGGAGCGCACCTGGCGGCACGACGGGGCGCTGACCGTCGCCGACGTCGTGGATCGCATCCGCTGGCAGTGCGACGGCTGGATCACCCGGGCGCGACTCGGCGGTCCTGCGACCGGGGCGATCACCCGGATCGGGCTGCACCCTCTGCAGCTGGCCCCGGCGGGGGAGAACGCGCCCGCGCTGTGGGGCAGCGCCGGGGAGGCGGCGCAGCGGGCCTCCCGTGCGCTCGCCCGCGCGCAGGGCCTGGCGGGGGAGGAGGCGGTGCAGGTCCCGGCCCTCGTCGGGGGGAGGCTGCTGGCCGACGAGGTCGCCCTGGTGCCCTGGCGCAGCGAGAAGCCCGAACGGCGCGAGGGCCCCTGGCCCGGCGCCCTGCCCCGCCCGGTGCCCGCGACCGTGTTCCGCGACCCGCCCGCAGTGCGGCTCGAGGACGCCGCGGGCCGTCCCGTCGTGGTCACCGCCCGTGGTCTGCTGAGCGGCGCGCCGGCCCGCCTGCTCGTCCTCGCCTCGGGCGCGCCGGCGCTGCAGCGGGCAGGGCTGCGCGCCGGCTCCGGCTGCCAGGTGCTCGCCCATGCCGCCCCCGTCGTGCTCGACGAGCGCTGGTGGGCGCGGGACGGCAGGCGCGCCGCGCGCCTGCAGCTCGTGGTGCGCGGAGCGAGCGCCGAGGAGGTCGCCGTGCTCGCCCTGTCCCGGGCAGGGGAGTGGACACTGGAGGGGCTCTATGACTAGCGCGACGTGCTGCGAGGAACGAGCGGCAGGAGCGCAGTCGGAAAGCACCGTTGAGGCGACGTGCTGCGAGCAACGAGCGGCAGGAGCGCAGCGAGGGAGTGCCGACTGATGGCCCGCTGGTTCCTGGGTCCGCCCGCGTGGAAGGATCTCGAGGCGGTCCTCTCGGACCGTCCCGCCGAGCTGGTCTCCCCGCCGATCGTCGTCGAGCACACCGGGAAGCAGGTGGAGGATCCGTACCGTCCTGCCCGTCACGTCGAGTACGCGGAGCTGCACGCCCACTCCCACTTCAGCTTCCTCGACGGCGCCTCCAGCCCCGAGGACATGGCCATCCAGGCGGCCCGGCTCGGACTCGGCGCGATCGCGCTGGTGGACCACGACGGGCTGCCCGGGGTGGTGCAGGCGGCGAAGGCCGCGGCCGAGGCGGGGATCGCGACCGTGTTCGGCGCCGAGCTGACCCTCGGCCTCGAGCCCGGGGCCGAGACCGCGAGCAGCACCCCCGTGATCTCCGCACCCCGCACCGGGACGCCCGACCCCGAGGGGGAGCACCTGCTGGTGCTGGTGCGGGACGAGGCCGGGTACCGCCGGCTCTCCGCCGCGATCGCCCGCGCCCACCTGGGCAGCGGGCAGAAGGCCGCGCCCCGCTACCGTCTCGCCGAGCTGTCGCGGATCGCCCGGGAGGGGCACTGGCTGATCCTCACCGGCTGCCGCAAGGGCGCCGTGCCCCGGGCCGCGAGCGCGCGCCTGGCCGAGGGCGACCTCGAAGGCGCCGCGCATGCCGCCGCGGAGCAGATCGCGCGTCTGGTGGAGCTGTTCGGTCCCGGGAACGTCGCCGTCGAGCTGATCGTCGGCGGCGGGGGAGAGGCCGACGAGCTCCACGACGCGCTCGCCCAGGGCGCCCGCCTGGTGCGCGAGTCGCACGGGCTGGATGCGATCTCGCTGCCGCTGGTGGCGAGCACGAACGCGCACTACGCCCGCCCCTCGGACAAGCGCCTGGCCGACACCCACGCCGCCCTGCGCGCCGGGGGATCGCTGGAGAGCACCGACCCCCATCTCGCCTCCCGGCCCGCGCACCTGCGCAGCGGGGAGGAGATGGCGCAGCTGCTGCCCCGCTATCCCGCCGCGATCGCGCACGCCGCACAGCTGGGCCGGGACTGCGCCCTGGACCTGCGCCTGCTCGCCCCAGATCTGCCGCCCTTCCCCGTCCCCGCCGGGCACGACGAGGCGAGCTGGTTGGTGGAGCTGGTGGAGATCGAGGGGCGCGAGCGCTACGGGCCGCGGCCCGCACCGGGCCTTCCCGAGAAGATCCCCGGGGCGTGGGCGCAGATCGACCACGAGCTGAAGGTCATCACCGACCTGCACTTCCCCGGCTACTTCCTGATCGTCCACGAGCTCGTCGACTTCTGCGCAGGGGAGGGGATCCTCGCCCAGGGCCGCGGCTCCGCCGCCAACAGCGCGGTCTGCTACGCGCTGGGGATCACGGCGGTCGAGCCCGTCGGCCACGAGCTGCTGTTCGAGCGGTTCCTCGCCCCGGAGCGGGACGGCCCGCCGGACATCGACATCGACATCGCCTCGGACCGCCGGGAGGAGGTGATCCAGCACGTCTACGAGCGCTACGGGAGGGAGAACGCCGCGCAGGTCGCCAACGTCATCACCTACCGGGCGAAGCTCGCGGTGCGCGACGCGGCGAGGGCGCTCGGCTACGACCCCGGCGCGCAGGACGCCTTCGCCAAGCGGATCGAGCGCTCCTTCTCCTCGCTGAAGGACGCGGACGTGCCGGAGGACGTGATCGCCCTCGCCCAGCAGCTGCGGGACGCACCGCGCCACCTCGGCATCCACTCCGGCGGGATGGTCCTCGCCGACCGGCCCGTGATCGAGGTGTGCCCGGTGCAGTGGGCGGCGATGGCGGACCGCTCCGTGCTGCAGTGGGACAAGGACGACTGCGCCGATGCGGGCCTGGTGAAGTTCGACCTGCTGGGCCTCGGGATGCTCACGGCGCTCGACCATGCGCTGAAGATCGTCGCCGAGCACCACGGCCAGCACTTCGAGCTGCGCACCCTGCCGCAGGAGGACCCGGCCGTCTACGACATGCTCTGCGCCGGGGACAGCGTGGGCGTGTTCCAGGTCGAGTCCCGCGCGCAGATCTCCACCCTGCCGCGGCTGAGGCCGCGGGTGTTCTACGACCTCGTCGTCGAGGTGGCGCTGATCCGGCCCGGCCCCATCCAGGGCGGGTCCGTCCACCCCTACATCCGCCGCCGCGCCGGCGAGGAGGAGGTCACCTACCTGCACCCGAAGCTGAAGAAGTCCCTGGGCCGCACGCTCGGGATCCCGCTGTTCCAGGAGCAGCTGATGCAGATGGTGGTCGACGTCGCCGACTTCACCCCCGCCCAGGCGGACCAGCTGCGCCGCGCCATGGGCTCCAAGCGCTCCACCCAGAAGATGCTCGAGCTGTCCGATGCGCTGTTCGAGGGGATGGCCCGCCACGGCATCACCGGGGAGGACGCCGAGGCGATCCACCGCAAGCTCCTCGCCTTCGCCAACTACGGCTTCCCCGAGTCGCACGCCTACTCCTTCGCGTATCTCGTCTACGCGAGCTCCTATCTCAAGTGCCACTACCCGGCCGCGTTCACCGCCGCGCTGCTGCGCTCCCAGCCGATGGGCTTCTACTCCCCGCAGTCCCTGATCGCCGACGCCCGACGGCACGGCGTGCTCACCCACGGCCCGGACGTGCTCGCCTCCCGCGCCCGCACCGACCTGGAGACCGACGAGGAGCACGTCGGCTACCGGCTCGAGACCCCGGGGGAGCAGGTGCAGGGGGAGCGGGCCGCGAGCGGCCCCGCGATCCGGCTGGGCCTGGACCAGGTGCGCGGCATCTCCACCGAGACCGCCGAGCAGATCGTCGCCGAGCGGGAGCGCGGCGGCCCCTTCGCCTCCGTCCCGGACCTGGCGCGGAGGGTGCGCCTGACCGCCCGTCAGCTCGAGGCGCTCGCGACCGCGGGGGCGCTGGACCGCCTCGCGAGCTCGCGCCGGCAGGCGCTGTGGGCGGCGGGCGCCGCCGCGCAGGAGTCCCCGGACACGCTCCCGCACCTCGCCGTCGGCGCCGAGGCGCCGATGCTGCCGGGGATGAGCGATGCGGAGCTCGCCACCGCCGACGCCTGGGCCACCGGGATCACCCTCGCGGACCATCCGATGGCGCTGGTGCGGGAGCGGATGACGGCCGACGGGGTGCTCTCGATCATCGGCACCCGGGAGGCGGAGGACGGCTCCCGGATCCACGTCGCCGGGGTGATCACGCACCGCCAGCGCCCCGCGACCGCCGGGAACGTCACCTTCCTCAGCCTCGAGGACGAGACCGGGATCCTCAACGTGGTCTGCTCCCAGGGGTTCTGGGTGCGGCACCGGGCCCTGCTGCGCACCGCGCGGGCGATCGTGCTGCGCGGCATCGTCGAGAACCGCACCGGCGCGGTGAACCTCGTCGCCGACGCGGTGGAGCCCCTGGACCTGGCCGCGGCGGGCCGGTCCAGGGACTTCCAGTAGGCGGGGTCAGGCCGCGGCGGGCACCGCGCCGACGACGCTCACGTGCGAGGAGCGTCGCGCGATCCTCGCCTTGCGCGAGGCCGCGAAGGTCACCAGCAGCGACACCGCCGCCCAGGCGAGGATCGCCAGCAGCGTCCCGGTGGTGCTGACCAGGCTGCCGCCGAGCGCCGCATGGACCAGGCCCTGGGTGACGATCGACAGCGGCATCAGCGAGCCCACAGACTGCAGCAGCTCGGGCGCCGTCTCGACGGGAACGATCCCCACCAGGGTCACCACCTGCAGCACCATCAGCACGATCGAGGCGATCCGCCCGATCCGGTCGCCGAGCACCGTCAGCAGCGCCTGGTGTAGCGCCGCGAACATCACCGCGCCCGCGAAGGCGACCACCCCCACCGACAGAGGCGAGACGGGGGAGATCCCGATCGCCGTGAGCACGGCGAGCACCGCGACGGTCTGCACCACCGCGATCAGCAGCGCCGGGGCGAGGGAGCGCAGCACCACCTTCCACATCGGCATCGCCCGGTCCAGCAGGCGACGCGAGAGCCCCGGCAGCAGCAGGAAGGTGCCGAAGGCGCCCAGCCACAGCGCGAGCGAGGTGACGAACGGGAAGGTCGCGGTGTCCGCGCCGTTCGCCTCGTTCTGCCGCTGCGCGTCGGTGCCGACGGGGGAGGCGGCCATCTCGCTCATGCGCTGGCGCTCGGCCTCGCTGTAGGAGGGCACGCCGTCGGCGCCCTCGCGCAGACCGCCGGCCAGCTCCTCGCTGCCCTCGGCGAGCTGCCCGGAGCCCTCGGCGAGCTCGTCGGTGCCGTCGGCGAGCTCGCCGGCCCCGTCCGCGAGCTGCTGGTTGCCGCCGGCGAGCTGGTCCGCGCCGGTGCCGAGCTGACCGGCGCCGAGCGCGAGCTCCTCGCTGCCGTCGGCGAGGTCGGAGGCCCCGTCGGCGGCGCCGCGCGTGCCCTCGGCGAGCTGGTCCGCGCCGCCGGCGAGCTGGTCGACGCCGTTCGCGTACTCGGTGAGCCCGTCGCGCAGACCGGTCACGCCGGTGACGAGCTCGCCGGCGCCGTCGGCGCTGGCGCGGGCGCCGGTGGCGAGCTGGTTCGCGGACTCGGTGAGGCCCGGGTTCTGGGCGGTGCCGTCCCCGGCGAAGGCCGTCTCGATCCCCTCGGCGTAGGTGACCATGCCCCCGGTGCCCTGGACGAGGCCGGGCTGCTGGTCGGTGCCGTTGATGCCGTCGGCGATCTGCTGGACGCCGTCGGCCGCGGCGGTCGCGCCCTCGCCGACGCCCTGCGCGGTCGCGGCGAGGCCCGGGTTCTGCGCGGTGCCGTCGCCGTCGACGACGGTGTACAGGCCCGAGCGGGCCTGGTCGACGCCGGCGACGTAGCCGGACATGCCCGTCGCCTGCTGGCACAGCGCCACGGCCTGGGGGTCCTCGGGATAGCGCTCGGCGAGATCGCAGGCGTTCGCCTGCATCGAGCCAGGAGCGGGCGCCTCGGCGGAACCGTCGCCGACGGCGAGAGCCGTCATGCCCGGGTTCTCCGCGGTGCCGTCGCCGTCCAGAGCTGTGTCCAGCCCGCCCGCGGCCTGGTCGACGCCGTCGGCGTAGGCGACCACGCCCTCGGCGGCCTGGGCGAGGCCGGGCTGGTCCTCGGTGCCGCGGAGCCCGTCGGCCGCCTGCTGGGCGCCCTGGCCGAGCTCGGTCACGCCCTGGTCCACCTGGCGGGCCGTGGGGGCGAGGCCCGGGTTCTGCTCCGTGCCGTCGCCCGCGAGCGCAGCGCCGGTCTGCTCGACGCCGCCGGCGAACTGCTCGAGGCCCGTGGCGAGCTGGTCGGCGCCGGCCTCGAGGCCGGGGTTCTCGGCGGTGCCGTCGCCCTCGACCCCGGCGGCGAGCTGCTCGACGCCGGTGAGCAGGCCCGGCTGCCCCTCGGCGCCGCGCATCCCGGTCTGCAGCTCCCCGATGCCGCCGGCGAGCTTCTCGCTGCCGGTGGCGAGGTCGTCGAGCCCGTCGGCGAGGGTGCGGCTGCCGTCGGCGGCCTGCCAGGTGCCGTCGGCGAAGGTCCACACGCCGCCCGAGAACTCTCGGGCGCCCTCGGCGGCCTCGGTGGTCCCGTCCGCTAGGGTGCGGGTGCCGCCGGCGAGCTCCTCCGTGCCGTCGGCGAGCTCGGAGGTGCCCCCGGCGAGCTCCTCGGCCCCGTCGGCCGCATCGGAGAAGCCGTCGCCGAGGTCGTTGAAGCCCACGTAGAGCTGGTCGAGGTACTGCTCCGCCATCTGCCCGCCCATGGTGTTCGCCGAGGCCTCGGCGACGGCGGTGCCCACCAGGGCGTTGATCTGGCCGCTCGCGTCGTTGGTGGTGACCTCGAGGATCGCCCGGGACGCCTCGGGCGTGCCGAGGGTGGCGAGGTGCTTCGAGAAGTCCTTCGGGATGACGACGACGGCCGAGTAGCTGCCGTCCTTCAGCCCCTCCTCGGCGTCCTCCTGGCTGGTCAGCTGCCAGTCGAAGCCGGTGGTCTCCGGGGCGTCCTGCCCCTCGACGGTGCCGGGCTGGGTGAGGGAGCCGGCGAGCAGGCGGCCGAAGGGCACGGTCTGCGTCTCTCCGTCCGCGTCGGTCACCTCCGCGCCCTCGTCGAGGTTGACCACAGCGGCGGGCACGGCGTCGAGCCGGTCCACGCGGCCGCTGAGCGCCCACATGCCCAGCGCCGCCACGAGCAGGGGCAGCACCAGGACGACGATCAGCGTGCGGGGGTGGGCGAGGCGCTTCATGCGAGAGCTCCTTCGGGGGTCTGGGCGGTGGAGCGCTGGACGGAGAGGGCGAGCATGCGGCGCGGGTCCCGCAGGGTCGCGTGGAGGCGGCGCTCGGCGTCGGTGGCGTGCTCGGCGCGGGAGCCGACCACGATCGTGGCCCCGCGGGCGAGGAGCGCGTCGAGGCGCTCGACGAGCGTGTCGTCGACGGACACGGCGGCGTGGGCGAGGTCCTCGAGCTCCTCGATCACGATCACGGAGCGGCCGACGCGCCGGCCGTCGATCTGCTCGAGGCGGCGCGCCACCGGGGCGTCCGCGCCGATCCAGTGGGCCTGGGCCTGCACGGCCCCGATGTCGTCGGGCGAGAGCCGGTCGTGGACGGCGAGGACGCCGGAGACCGGGGCGACGCGGCCGGCGACGAGGCCGAGGAAGGTCGCGCGGGCGGCGCTGTCAGGGGCGCGGACCACCAGCAGGGAGCCGGGGGCGACCGCACCGGTGAGCGGGCCGAGGGTCCCCTTCTCGCCGAGCAGGGGAGCGACCGTGTCCTCGAGGCGCAGCGAGTGCCGGCCGTTCTCCTCGGTCCAGTGCCTGTGCTCGAGGACCCCGGCCAGGCCCTCGCCCTCGACGTCGACGGTGGGCAGGAGACGGTCGAGCCAGCGCGGCAGCCACCAGGCGTGCCGGCCCAGCAGCGCGAGCACGGCGGGCACGAAGGTCATCCGCACCACGAAGGCGTCCACCAGCACGCCCACGGCGAGCGCCACCGCGATCGGCTGCAGCATGAACCAGCCCGAGGTCACGAAGCCCGCGAACACGGAGACCATGATCAGCGCGGCGGCGGTGACGACGGGGGCGTTGGCGGTGAAGCCGCGCTCGATCGAGTGCCTCGCGTCGCCGGTGTGCACGAACTCCTCGCGCATGCGGGAGACGAGGAAGACCTCGTAGTCCATCGCGAGCCCGAAGAGCACGCCCATCACCATGATCGGCATGAAGGAGACGACCGGCCCGTTGACGTCCACGAACAGCGGCTCGTTGAACCAGCCGTACTCGAACACCATCGAGGTGACGCCGAAGGCCGCGGCGACCGAGAAGAGATAGCCGACCGACGCCTTCAGCGGCACCCACAGGGAGCGGAAGACGAGCGTCAGCAGGATCAGGGACAGGCCGACGACGAACAGCGCGAAGGGCAGCAGCGCGGCGGAGAGCTTGTCGGTGACGTCGATCCCGATCGCGGTCGCGCCGGTGACGGTGACGTCGGAGATCGAGAGGTCCTCCTCCCAGCCCTCGGCGCTGTCGCGCAGATCGGCGACGAGGTCCTTGGTGGACTGCTCGGTGGGACCGCCCTCGGGGATCACGACCACCACGGCCATGTCGGCGCCCTGATTGGGGGTCGCCAGCTGGATCTCCTTGACGTGGTCGAGCTCGGAGATGTCGCTCTCGAGCTCCTCGACGACGCCGAGCGGATCGGTGGTGTTGATGATGTCGGCGGTGACCAGCAGCGGGCCGTTGTAGCCGGGGCCGAACTCCTCGGAGACGAGGTCGTAGGTGTCGCGCGCATCAGTGCCGACCGGCTCGGTGCCCAGGTCAGGCAGGGCCAGCTCGAGGTCCTTGATCGGGATCGCGAGCGCGCCGACGCCGATCACGACCGCCAGGATCGTCAGCGCGGGCATCTTGGTCACCAGGCGCACCCAGGTGCGGCCGAAGGAGCGGCGGGGGCGCTGCGCGGGGTCCGGCTCGGGCAGGGCGCCGTCGTTCTCGGCCATCAGGCGCCGGATCCTGCGGGGCCGCAGCCGCTCGCCGAGGATGCCCATCAGCGCCGGCAGCATGGTCAGCGCCACCACGACGGACAGCGCCACGGTCGCGGCCGCGGCGACGCCCATCACGGTGAGGAAGGGGATGCCGGTGATGAACAGTCCCACCAGCGCGATGATCACGGTGAGGCCGGCGAAGATGACGGCGCTGCCGGAGGTGGCCAGGGACTTGCCGATCGACTCGTGCACGTCGTCGCCCTGGGCGAGCTGGTCGCGGTGGCGGGAGAGGATGAACAGGGCGTAGTCGATGCCGACGGCGAGGCCGAGCATGGCGCCCAGCGCGGTGGTGACCGAGGGGATGTCCACCCCGGCGGAGAGCGCGACCAGCGCCAGCATCGACACGCCGACGCCGACGATCGCGGTGACGATCGGGATGAAGGCGGGGATCAGGGAGCGGAAGACGATCGCGAGGATGATCAGGGCGGCGATGATGCCGAAGACCTCGCCGGCGCCGAAGGGGACCTCCGCGCTCTGCAGCACCTGCCCGCCGAGGTGCGTCTCCAGGCTCGGCGTGCCCGCCTCCTCCACGAGCGAGCGGATCTCCTCGACGGAGCTCTCGGGGAAGGCGCCGGTCTGCCCCTCCATCTGGAACTGGGCGATGATCGCGGTGTCGTCGTCGGTGCGCGTGCCGGGGGAGAGGTCGTCGAAGGGGGAGGGGGCGGCCGCGACGCCCTCGACCTCGGCGATGTCCTCCATGAGGGCGTCGATCTCGTCCTGGTGCTGATCGACGCTCGAGCCGTTCTCGGTCACCAGCACGACCTGCCCGGCGGTGCCGCCCATCTCGGGGAAGCGGTTGGCGAGGGTGTCGATGCCGCGCTGCCCCTCGGTGCCGGGGATCTCGATGTCGGCGGTGAAGGTGCCGCCGAGGCCGACGGCGAGGCCGCCGACGATCACCAGCAGAGCGACCCAGGCACCGACGATCTTCCAGCGCAGGGAGGCCATCAGAAGGCCCAGACGGTACAGGGACGAGGACACGCGGCCTCCAGGACGAGCTCGGCACGAGGGCGACGACGGACCCCTGCTCGAGACGTCCGCGAATTCGATACGAAGATGTATCGATGGGATACTATCGGTCCCGCCGCACCCCCTTCCAACGGCGTCATCGCGTGAGACGCCTCTCAGTCGCGCATCCGAGGAGCCATGACCGATCTGTTCGAGCCGCTGCCCGAGTCCGCGGGCACGCGGCGCAAGGAGAACACCCGCGCCAAGCTCGTGCGCGCCTCGCTGGACGTCTTCGTCGAGAAGGGCATCGACGGCGCGACGGTCGACGACCTGGTGAAGGCGGCCGGATTCACGCGCGGCGCCTTCTACTCGAGCTTCTCGAGCAAGGAGGAGGTGTTCATCGCCCTGTTCGACGAGGTCACCGCCGAACTCATGGCGATTGCGAACAGCTCCGTGGAGAGCGCGGTCGCGGACGTCGAGGCCGACGAGAGCTGCTCGATCCTCGAGGCCGACGACGCGCAGGTGATGCTCGCGGTGTTCGAGGGGATCCGCCCCTTCGGCCGCCAGTGGTACCTGCTGTACTCCGACGCGATCGCCCGCTCCCTGCGCGACGAGGCCCTCCGTGCGGAGCTCGCCGAGCAGCGGGAGCGGATGCGGAACCAGATCGGGGCGCTCCTGACCACACGCCTGGAGGCCTCGGGGGAGCGGGCGCTGCTGCCCGTCGAGGACCTCGCCCAGCTGCTGATGGGCATCTTCATCGACCTGCTCGTGCGCGAGCAGCTGGAAGGACGGGACGTCACCCAGCTCGCGGCGACCACGATCCTGGGCACCCTGCGGGCCTTCATCGCCCCGAAGACGGACTGACCGCTTCGCAGCACTGCGCACCTTCCGCCCGTTTCGCCGCGACACGCCGGAACAGGGGCGGGCGGTGGCGCGATCCTGGGGGACGCCTCTACGGTGGACGCGGTGTGATCCCCGTCGCACTCCTCCTCGCAGTGCAGCTGTCCCCTTCCCCAGGAGCTTCCCCATGTCGTCCTACCGTCCCCGCCATCTCGCCCCTCCGGCCCCGACCGCCGGCCCCGCCTCGGGAGCGTCCCGCCGCAGCGTGCTGCGCGGCGGAGCCCTCGGCGCCATGGCGCTCGGCACCGGCACCGCCGCCCTCGCCGCACCCGCCGCGCAGGCCGCCGGCATCTACGGCCAGGACGTCTCCGGCTGGCAGGGGGAGGTCGACTGGGCCGCCCAGGCCGCGGCCGGCTCCCGCTTCGCCTACGTCAAGGCCACCGAGGGCCGCTCCTACCGCAGCCCCGCCTTCTCCCACCAGTACACCGGCGCCGGCGGCGCAGGGCTCGTGCGCGGCGGCTACCACTTCGCCCGCCCCGACTCCGGTGGCCCCGAGGAGCAGGTGGACTTCTTCCTGAACAACGGCGGCGGCTGGACCGGCGACGGGATCACGCTGCCGGGCATGGTCGACTTCGAGGCCTACTCCGGGCTCCCGCGGAACTACGGGCTCGGCCAGCAGGAGATGCGGGACTGGATCTCCGCCTTCTCGATCCGCTACCGGGACCAGGCCGGGCGCCGCCCGGTGATCTACACCAACCTGCACTGGTGGAACGACGTGGTCGGGGACTGGACCCCGACGAACTCGCCGCTCTTCCTCGCCTCCTACAGCTCCTCCCGCCCCAGCACCCTGCCGGGCCGCTGGTGGGGCTGGGAGCTGTGGCAGTACTCCGACTCCGGCCCCTTCGCCGGCGACTCCAACCTCTGGTACGGCAGCGAGAGCCAGTTCGAGAGCTTCGTCGCCGACGCGGACTACGACGCCGCCGGCATCTGACACCGCCGACGTCCTCGCCTCCCGGCGAGTCCCCGTCGGCCCCCGCGCCGCCCCGGCCGGTCCCATGACCGGCCGGGGCGGCCCCGTGATGTGTACCCTTCCCCGGTGACTGCTGAACAGAACCGCACCGCCCTCGCCGCCCCGCCGTCTGGACGCCCGGCCGGCGCCGTCTACGCCGACCGGGGCTCCTCCCACTTCGACATCCTCCTGGCCGCCATGGTCACGGTCGTGATCCTCTCCGGCATCGGAGCCGCCAAGGGCGTCAGCTTCGGCGACGTGCCCGGCACCGGGTTCGAGATCATCACCGACGGCGGCTTCTTCCTCTTCCCCCTCGCCTACGTGCTCGGCGACATCATCACCGAGCTGTACGGCCCCCGCAGCGCCCGCCGCGCCATCCTCACCTCCTTCGCCGTGAGCATCCTCGCCTCGCTCAGCTACCAGGTGATCATCGCGCTGCCGCCCTTCCCCGACGAGTACGGCCTCGCCAAGCAGGAGGCCCTCGAGCTCGCGCTCGGGCCGGTCTGGATCGTCGTGCTCGCCGGTCTCGCCGGTTTCCTCGCCGGGCAGACCCTGAACTCGCTGGTCGTCTCCCGCATGAAGCGCCGGATGGGGGAGCGGGGCCTGATCGCGCGCCTGTTCACCTCGAGCGGCCTGGGCGAGCTCGTGGACACCATCATCTTCTGCGCCATCGCCTCGGTCGCGATCGGCATCACCACCTTCGAGCAGTACGTGGAGTACACGGTCCTCGGCGTGCTCTACAAGGTGCTCGTCCAGTACGCGATGATCCCGGTGACCTCCGCGGTGATCCGCTGGCTGAAGCGCACCGATCCCACCTATCAGCGCCGACTGGCGGAGCAGAGGACGGGCGCGGCCTGAGCGACCGTCCCGCGCCGCCCGGTGGACCGCGGCGATCGTCGGCCCCGCCCGGAGGCTCGTGCTCGCCGGGTCCTCGCCGAGAGGCACATCGGCCGGACGACCCGCGGCCCTCGTCCCGCCCGACGAAGGTCACGGGCGGCGCCCGAGGGCTCGACGATGGTCGGCCGAGGCGCCGACGAAGCGGCACTTCCTCGGCGGCGCGGAGGCGGGGAGGGTGGTCCCATGAGCACGACGCACACCTCCTCGCCCCCGCCCCGCGATCCCGTCGGCCGGGTCCCGTCCGCCGCGGCCCCTTCGGCCGCCGAGCCGTCGGGCGCTCCCGTCGCCGCTGATACCGCACCCCGTCCCGCCGCTGCACCCGGTTCCGCCCCTGAACCCCGCTCGGGTCTCGACCCGGAGCGGCCCTTCGGCGCACACCTGCGCCTGGCCTGGTGGAAGCCGCTGCTGATCATCCCCGGCCTGCTCGTGGCGATGGTCGTGCTCCAGACCGTGCTGACGCTGATCGTCGTCCTCGTGGAGATGGCCGCCTTCGGCCGCGACCCGATGGACGCGACCATCAGCCCGCTGATGATGGCCGTGATGAACCTCGGCCTCGCCGCCATGGGACCGCTGGCGATCCTGGTCACCGCGCTGGTGGCGCGCGTGCCCTGGCGCTGGCTGATCGCCTCGCCGCGGCGGGCGAGCCTGTGTCGCGGCCTGGTGTACGCCGGAGCGTTCTCGGCGCTCGTCGGCGTGGCGCTCGCGCTCACCGCCCTGATCGACCCGTCGGCCGCGGGGATCGGGCAGTTCGCCATTACCTCGACCACGATCGGGCTGGTCCTGGTCGCGCTGCTGACCACCCCGCTGCAGGCGGCGGGGGAGGAGCTGCTGTTCCGCGGGGCGATGATGCCGCTGCTCGCCTCCTGGGTCCGAGCGGTCAGGCCCGCGCTCGTGCTCGGCATGATCGCCTCGAGCATCGTCTTCGGCCTCGTGCACATGTCGGTGGATCCGTGGCTGCTGAGCTACTACGCGGTCTTCGGGCTGTGCATGGCGGCGATGGCCGTGATCAGCCGCGGGCTGGAGGCGCCGATCGCCTTCCACGTGATGAACAACCTGATCATGATGGTCGTCGGTGCGCTCTTCGCCGGAGGCGGCGGCATCGTCATCGACCGCAGTGTGGGGATGGGCGGGCCGGTCATGCTCGTGTTCATCGTGGTGGACCTCGTGGCCGTCGGCCTGGTGTGGCTGTACGAGAGGTCACAGCGTCCCTAGGATGGTGCGATCGAGTCGGGCGGGATCCCTGTGATCTCCTCCCGGCTCGTCGTCTGCCGATCCCCTGAGAAGGAGCACCGTGGCCCCCGCCGCCGACGACATCCCCCGTGAGGATCCCGCCCAGGACCCTCGCTCCGAGCCGACCACCTCCACCGGCCCGGTCCCCACCTCCACCGGTTCCGTCCCCACCGTCACCGGATCGATCCCCACTATCACCGGCGCGATCCCCGTCCTCGAGGATCCCGCCGATCACGAGCTCGCGCATCTGCCCGACGAGGAGCAGCTGAGCCGCACCCGTGCCAAGGTCACCGTGATGGTGATCGTCGTGCTGACCACGCTGAGCGCGATCGGCCCGCTCGCCACCGACATGTACATCCCCGCCTTCCCGGAGGTGGCGGGGGAGCTGGGCACCACCGCCTCGCGGATGCAGCTGACGATCACCGCGTTCTTCCTCGGCACCGCGAGCGGCCAGATCGTCGCCGGTCCGCTCTCGGACCGCATGGGCCGGCGCGGCCCGCTGCTGATCGGGATCATCCTGTGCCTGCTCGCCTCGATCGGCTGCGCGATGGCGCCGTCGGTCGAGGTGCTGCTGGTGCTGCGCGTGCTGCAGGGGATCGGCGGCGGCTTCGGCATGGTGCTGGGCCGCGCGGTGCTGATCGACATGACCGACGGCCCCGAGCTGTTCCGGATCATGAACATCATGCAGGGCGTCGGCGGCGTCGCCCCGATCGTCGCCCCGCTGCTGGGCGGGATCATCCTGGTCTTCGGCCAGTGGCGCGAGATCTTCGTGGTCATCTCGGTGATGTCTCTGATCTCGCTGATCGGCGTGCTCTTCCTGATCCCGGAGTCGCTGCCGGTCTCCCGGCGACACTCGGGCGGCTTCCGCACCTTCCTGCGCAACTGCCGCACGCTGCTGGGCCGACGGATCTTCGTCGCGTACATGCTGGTGAACGCGTTCTCGGCCTTCGCGCTGATGGCGTACGTCTCCGCCTCGTCCTTCGTGGTGCAGGAGATGCTGGGCTTCTCCTCGAGCGAGTACTCGGTGAGCTTCGCGATCAACTCGATGGGCATGATGGCGATGTCGCTGCTCTCGGCGCGGCTGACCCGCACCATCCATCCGCGCAGGCTGATCCGCGTCGGCCTGATCGTGGTGTCCCTGGCGAGCTTCTCGCTGCTGATCGGGAGCCTGTTCCTGGACACCCCGGCATGGATCGTGCTGCCGGCGTTCTTCTTCACCGTCGCACCGCAGGGCATGATCTTCGGCAACGGCGGCGCGCTCGCCTCGGACCAGGCGCGCGAGTTCGCCGGGACGGGCTCGGCGATGCTGGGGCTCGGCTTCTCCTTCGCCGCCTCGATCGCGGCGCCGCTCGTGGGCGTCGCGGGCACGCACTCGTCGCTGCCGATGTCAATCGCGATGGTGTGCGGCGTGCTGATCTCCGGCGCCTTCTTCATCATGGCGGGCCGGGGGAGCGGCGCCGACACCGGCAGGATGCCGGGCCAGGCCTGAGCTCTGCCCGCCCCTGATCCCGCGCGCATGCTCCCCGGCCTCGCCTCGTTGCGCATGACGCACATCACAGCGAGATTAAGGGGGAGCGGCCCCAGGGCATGGGTGCAAGCGCTCCAGTGCCCCTGACCTGCATTGATACACCAATCGTGCTGACGGAGCTTCGGACGGAGTGAGCATGAACGAGACGTGGCAACGCATTCGACGACGGCTCAGCCCGGGCGGAACACCGTCTCTGCCCGAGCTGTACCCGGGCGAGAAGGGTGTCGACTCCATCGAGATCGCGCACGACGCGGACGCCGCCGGACTCGACGTTCCCGGCCCGAAGGATGAGTTCCTGGACAACGGTCGGATAACCCTCGCAGCGCCGGACGATGCCGAGGGTGACCGCTGAGGTCGACGGCCCTGACGCACCGCATGCCATCTCCATGCCGTCTTCACACCGGGCACCGCCTACGCATCGTCGACAGCGCCCAGCGACTGCCCGGAGGCAGAACACGTCCACATCTCGCTGCCACAAGGTCCCGGAAGACTAGGCACTGCGACGACACGAGAGGTGATGCCGGCGTGAGACGACGCTCGGAGTCATGACCGGTCGTAGACACTCGGAGACCTGACCGGTCGTGATCGAGTGGCATGTTTCGATCGCTTCATGAAAGGAATACCGACTGATACCCGCCACTCGGTTCTGAACACCTCTGAACACTGGGCCGATAATGCACGTTATGTAAAGTACGACGGGAGGGCCGACGGGCTGTGCCGGTGTGAGACTCCCCCGGACGGCTGTGCATCGGACGGCGTCCGCGCACAGGTCCCCGCCCGCCGGCAGCGGATCCAGGGCACTCAGGTGGACGTCCCCGCGCGTCGACGACCACCGGTCCGGTCCGGTGCGCTCACACCGACCGGCCCGCGGGCACCTGTGCCGCCTTCTCGGGACGGATCCTGTCCATCGCGGGATCGTAGAGCGGCTCCTCCGCCACGGTCGCCGCGAAGCGCGTGCCGAGGTACTCGACCTCGACGCCGTCACCGACCGTCAGGTCGTCGGGCAGCCAGGCGTACGCGATCGCACGACCGAGCGTGTAGCCGTAGGCGGCGCTGGTGACGTACCCGGCGGCGGTCTCGGACCCGGGCAGGAACACCGGCTCGAGGCCGAGTGCGATCGATGTCGGCTCGTCGAAGGTCAGGCACGTCAGTCGCGTCGTCGCCGCGGCGGCACGCGCGGCCAGCGCATCCTTGCCCACGAAGTCCGCCGACTTCGAGGCCTTCACCGCGAAGCCGATCCCGGCCTGGACGGGCTCGTGCTCCGTGGTCATGTCCGTCCCGAAGGAGCGGAAGCCCTTCTCCAGGCGCAGCGACTCGAACGCCTCGCGCCCCGCCGCGACGATGCCGTACTCCTGCCCCGCCGCGAAGATCGCATCCCACAGCCGCTCCCCCAGGTCCGCTGAGGTGTACAGCTCCCATCCGAACTCGCCGACGTACGACAGCCGCATGGCCGTCACCGGGACTCCCGCGAGCGTGACGCTCCGGGTGCGGAAGTAGCCGAGCTCCTCGGCGCCGAGGTCCTCGTCCGTCAGCCGCGCCGCCACCTCGCCGGCGAGCGGGCCCCACAGCCCGATGCAGCACGTCCCGGGCGTGATGTCGCGCACCTCGACCCACTTCGTGGGGTCCTCCTGCGACTGGTGCCTGGCCTCGCGGGCGAGATAGGCGAGATCGATGCTGCCGTTGGCGCCCACCTGGTAGTCGTTCTCGCCGAGGATCGCGACGGTGATGTCGCTCGTGATGCCGCCTGCCCGGTCGAGCAGGAGCGTGTAGCTGACCGCGCCGGGCCTGCGCCGCATCGACGACGTGGTCAGACGGTCGAGCAGGTCGGCGGCACCGGGCCCCGTCACCGAGAAGCGCGTCAGCGCCGTCATGTCGTACATCGCGACGGCGGTGCGCGTCCTCCATGCCTCGCACGCCGCGACGGGCGAGTGGAACTGCGCCGACCAGTCGTCGCGCGCCGGAGCCGCCCACTCGGGAGGCATCTCGTCCAGCAGAGGGACGTTGGCCTCGTACCAGTGCGGCCGCTCCCAGGAGTGCGCCTCCAGGAAGAAGGCGCCCAGCTCGACCTGGCGTCGGTGGAACGGGCTGAGCCGGAGGTCGCGCGGCGAGACCCGCGGCTGGCGGGGATGCAGGATGTCGTAGATCTCGACGAAGTTCTGCTGACTCGTCTCGTCCACGTAGGCGCGCGTGGTCTGGATCTTCTCGAACCGATTGACGTCGAGGCCCGACAGGTCGGTCTCCGAGGATCCCGTCGTGATCACCTCGGCGAGGGCTCGCGAGATGCCGACCGAGTGGGTCACCCACACGGCCTCGGCCATGAAGAACCCGTCGACCCCGGCGGACTCCCCCACCAGCGATCCGCCGTCCGGCGTGAAGGAGAAGACGCCGTTGAAGGCACGATCGACCGAGGTCTGCCGCAGCTCGGGCAGCAGACTCTGCGACTCCTCCCACTCGGCCGCGAAGTCCTCCGGCGTGAACGGGAGGCTCGAGGGCATCGCCTCGTCGCTGATCTCCTCGGCGCGGTACTGCGGCAGGTCGTCGAGGGCGACGGGCATGGGGCGGTGCGCGTACGAGCCGATCCCGATCCGGTCGCCCCACTCGCGGAAGTAGAGATCGCGGTCCTGATGGCGCAGGATCGGGGCGGAGGCGCCCTTGGGCAGCTCGTTCTTCCCCCGCAGGCTCGGCACGGGCGAGGTGATCGCGAACTGGTGGCCGAGCGGAAGCAGCGGCACGTCGACCCCGGCCATCTCGCCGATCCTCGGGCCCCAGAATCCGGCGCAGGAGACGACGATGTCGGCCGGGATGCGCTCCTCCCCCACGAGCACGGCGCGCACGCGGCCGCCCGAGGTGTCGATCCCCGTCACGGTGGTGCGGTCGCGGAACTCGACCCCGGCCCTCCGAGCGCGCTCGATGACGAGGCGCGTTCCCTTCAGCGCGAGCGCGAGGCCGTCCCCGGCCGTCCAGAGGCCGCCGAAGACGGGCTCGGGATCGACCATCGGGAACAGTCGCCGGCACTCGTCGGTGTCGACCACCTGCGCCTCGACTCCCCAGGACCGGTTCCAGCCGGCACGACGATGCAGATCCTGCAGACGCTCGGGGGTGGTCGCGAGCTCGAGCCCGCCGACGGCCAGGAAGGATCCGGAGCCGTCCGGTCCCCTCAGGTGCGTGTACTTCTCGATGGTCTGCCGCGCGAACGCGGTCATCGACTTCGAGGGGTTCGTCGAGAAGACGAGGCCGGGGGCGTGCGAGGTGGAGCCGCCCGGCGTCTCGAGCGGGCCCTGCTCGAGCACGAGCGTGTTCGTGGCGCCGCGCTGGGCGAGCTCGTCGGCGAGGTTCGCGCCGACGATGCCGGCGCCGATGATGACGATGCGGGGTGCGGTGCTCATGGGAGCTCTCTCTCGTGGGTCAGGCGTCGATGACGAGATCGGTCAGTGCGGTGGAGCAGCAGGGCAGGAACTTCCCGGCGGCGATCTCGCGTGCGCGGATGCCGCCCTGGTGGTGCATCTCGACGTCGCCCTCCAGCTTCACGATCTTGCAGGAGCCGCACATGCCCTCCTGGCAGTTGGCGCCGATGCGCACGCCGGAGGCCCGTGCCGCTTGGAGGATGTTCTGCTCGGGGTCGATGCGCACGTCGAGCCCGCTGCGGACGAAGGACATGGTGAGCGCGCCGGCACCGACCACCTGGCGCTCCCCCTCCGGCGCGACCGGGGTGCGGGGAACGGGCGCGCTCGCCTCGGCGTCGACCGCCACGGTGGGCTCCACGTGCGCGAGCTCGGGGAGGTCTGCCGCGAGGTCGTAGACGTCCAGGACCGCGCCCTGGTGCTCCGCGCTCTCCTCGGCGGCGACCTGCAGGTCCTCGGCGAACTCCGTGGCGGCCGCGAGCTCGGACGCGTACTCGCGTCGTGTGGCGGAGTCGCCGGTGAAGTTCTCGACGAACACCGAGGTGTCGTCCACGCCGACCGCGGGCAGGCAGTCGAGGACCTGCTCGAGGTATCCCTGCGGGCCGCAGGCGTACACCTGGCGACCGTTGGCGTCGGGCGCGACGGCGTCGATCATCTCCGCCGAGATGCGTCCCACGCGGGCGCCCCACCCCTCGGGCCGCTCGCGGTCGCCGAGCGAGTAGACCACGCGAATGCGGAAGTCGGCCTTCTCGAGGAAGTCGAGCTCGTCGACGAAGGCGAAGCGGTCCGGGGACGAGCCATGGTAGAGCAGGCAGACGTCGGCCTGTCCCGGCAGGGAGTGGATCGTGCGGATCATCGACATGATGGGGGTGATGCCCGATCCGGCGGCGAGGAACAGGTAGCGCGCCCGGCGGTCGTAGTCGGGCAGGTGGAACGCGCCGACCGGGCCCAGCATGTCGAGGACCATGCCCGGACGCATGGTGGCATGAGCCCAGGACGACACCGGACCCGCCGGGTCGCGGCGCACCGTCACGGCGAAGGTCCAGGGAGAGGTCGGGGCGCTGGAGAGCGAGTAGCTGCGGCTGACCGGCTCGGCGCCCTCCCCGTCCACGGGGAAGTCGATGTTGAGGTACTGGCCCGCACGGAACGCGAGCGGCGCGCCGTCGAGCCGTCGGAACACGAAGGTCGTGCAGTCCTGGGACTCGGGGATGGTCTCGACGCACTCGGCCTGGAACTCCTCCGGGTACCAGGGGCCGAGCGCCGTCGCGGCGTGCGCCGGCCCCGCCACCGCCGCGAGCACGCGGTTCCACGGCATCTCGAGGCCGCGGGTGCGCAGGGCGAGCGACACCGCTCCCCTGTCCACGTCGACGTCGAAGCTCACTGCAGCACCTCCCGCAGGCGGGTGATGTACCAGTTCACGAACGCTTCGACCTGGTACTCGCTCTTCATGTAGGGGCCCGGCTCGTAGGCGGGGCTGGCGGCGCCGCGCTGGCACAGCTCGACGAACGCCTTGTCCTGCAGGTTGGTCTGCTTCCAGGTGTGGGTCAGGGCCTCGAGGTCGTAGTCGACGCCCTCGACGGCGTCGTCGGCGACCAGCCAGGTGGTGCGCACCAGCGTGCGCTCCTCGTCGAGGGGGAACGCCGCGAAGGTGATGACGTGATCGCCGAGGAGGTGGAACCAGCTGTTGGGCTGCAGGTGCATGGAGCAGCGGCCCAGCCGGAAGTCGGGCAGGTCCCCCAGCAGCTTCTTCGACAGCCGACGGCCGTCGGCCGAGAACGACTCCCCCTCGCCGTCGAGCGGCTCTCGCGAGATGCGGATGCCGGCCACGCGGGTGTCGAGCTCCTCGACCACCTCGAACGGCAGGCCGTACCGACGGCACCGCTGCTCGAGGGCGGCGCTCGCCGAGAGGTTGCGGCTCCACACGTCGGCGAGGTGGGACGGCACCGTCTCGTCGGTGAGGCCCCAGGTGGGGAACAGCGAGCACGCCAGCTCGGGGTGGCCGTCGCAGTGGTAGCACTCGCGGTTGTTCTCCATCACGAGCTTCCAGTTGCCCTGCTCCACGATGTCCTGCTGGTAGGCGACCTTCGTCGCGCCGAGCTCGTGCGGCTCGATGTACGGGCGGAAGATCTCGGCGACCTCGTCGAAGTCCTCCGGCGGCTCCGCCGCGATGCACACGAAGATCAGGCCGCCCACCACCCTGCAGTGCGCGCGCTTGAGCGCGAAGCAGCCGGCGTCGAAGTCGATCTCGCCGGGCGCGGAGGCGTGGATCAGCGCACCGTCCGGGGCGTACGTCCACGAGTGGTACCCGCACACGAGGTTCCCCGTCGTGCCGGAGTCCTCCGTGAGGATCCGGGCGCCGCGGTGGCGGCACACGTTGTGCAGGGCCCTGACGGAGCCGTCGTCGTGGTGCAGCAGGATGAGCGCATAGGGGCCGAAGTCGACGGTGATGTAGTCGCCCGGCTCGGGCAGCTCGGCGATGCTCCCCGCGAACAGCCAATGCCGTCCGAAGACGGCGCGCATGTCGAGGTCGAACAGCTGCCTGTCGGTGTAGAACGGGGCCGTCAGCGAGAAGCCGGGCCGACGGGAGTCGACGAGCGCCTGGAGCTCGGAGAGCTTCTCGGGCGCGATGGCGGCCGTCGCGAAGGGCGCTGCGGGTCGTGCGTCGATCGTGGACATGCTCTCCCTCATCGTCGGGGATGACAGCGGATACGCAGAAGGCTAGCGCCGCGGATCATGCACGATAAGCGCGAGATACCGACGAGTGCAGTGCAGAATCTCCGCATGATCGATCCTCGCCTCGTCACCCTGCGCACCTTCGCTCGATGCGGGACAGTCGCGGCCACCGCGGAGCTCATGGGGTACTCCCCCTCGGCGGTGTCGGCGCAGCTGAGAGAGCTGCAGCAGGCGCTGGGCCTGACGCTGCTCACGCGTGACGGCCGTGGGCTGCGCCTGACCGCCGCGGGGAAGGAGCTGGTGCGCCGCAGCGACGCGCTGTTCGCGCAGTGGGAGCAGATCCGGGCCGCGAGCGCGAGCGCGGACGGTCAGGTCCCGGGGCAGTTCGGCATCGGCGGCTTCTCGACCGCGGCCTCGCACCTCATCGCCCCTCTCCTGCCCCGCCTGCGCGACCTGCACCCCTCCGTCGAGATCCAGGTGATGGAGGCGAGCCCGGCACGCTGCTTCGACCTGCTGGTGGCCGAGCGCATCGACGTGGCGGTGGTCGTCTCGATGCAGGGCGAGGTGCTGCTCGAGGCCGACCCCCGGTTCGAGAAGATCACCCTGCTCGACGACCCGCTGGACGTCATGGTGCCGGCGGATCACCCCCTCGCCGCACGGGAGCGCGTGTCGCTCGACCAGCTCGTCGCGGACCCGTGGGTGACCGACCGCCCCGGCTCCGCCTATCGCGCGCTGTTCACGGCGGCTTTCACGGCGGCAGGCCTCACGCCGAGGATCGTCCACGAGGCCACGGAGTGGGGCACGGCCATCGCCATCGTCGGCGCAGGAGCGGGGGTCGGCCTGCTCCCCCGCCTGGTGAGCCTCGCGGACAACCCTGGTGTCCGTCGTGTGCGTCTGGCGGGCCCGGGGCGATCGAGCCGGCGGATCATCGCGGCGATGCGCGCCGGCAGCACCGAGGCCCAGCTCCCCCGCGACTCGATCAGGCTCCTGCGCGAGATCGCCCAGGACATCCTCGCCACCCACCTCGCCGGGGAGGGCGATTAGAGCGGCGGGCGCTGCCGTGCGGCGGGATCACGGGGAGCCCGCGGCACTGCTCCCCCGTCGCCCGGACCGGGAGCGGTCGCCTCGTGCCCTCAGCAGGCCGCGACGACCCCGCGTCCGCCGTCCCAGGCGGCGACGAGACGGACTGCGCCGTCGAGCCCGTCGACCGTGCGCGCGATCGTGAACGTCTCGTCGCCGTCGAGCAGCTCCTCGAGGGTCGGCGCGACCTCGCCCTCGTCGACCTCGAGCGTCAGCTCCACCGACTGCGGACGCGTCCCGGCGGGCGTGCCGTCGGGCGCGAAGATCTCCTGCACCGCCTGCTGCTGCTCGCCGGCGAGCGCCCGGGCGAAGCATTCGATCGCGAGCTCGTCCTCGAGGCCGTCGTAGACGTAGCGGGTGCCCAGCACCGAGTGGTCCATCGTGGTCACCAGCTGCGCCGCGGGGTCCTCGAGCGGCGCGCCCCGGTAGGTCAGCGGCAGGTGGTAGATGCTCTCCCCCACACGCACGAGGTGGCACTCGACGCCGACCTCGCCGGACGGGTCGTCGAAGCGGTACGCGCCGAGCACCTGGAGCTCCCCGTCCTCGCCCCAGGGGCGGGAGGTGAGCAGCTCTCGCAGCACCTCGGGCTTCGTCGGGCTGAGCTCTGCCTTGTAGATGATCGCCATGTCTCCAACGTAGTCCCCCGACGTGCCGCGACACGCATGAGAGCGTCCACATCCGGGGTTCACCGAGATCTCATCGGGATTTCATAGGGTGTCCGATATGACTGACCCCGCCGCCGTGCGCACCGCAGACGCACGCGCCACCGACGCCGTCTCTCCCGACGAGGCCGACTTCCGCCCGCTCTCGCTCCCCCGCATCGCCGCCCGCCTGATCGCCGTGGCGGTGGTGATCATCCTCGTCGCGCTCGTGACGCTGCTGGCCCATCAGCGCACCACCGGCGTCACCTCGCAGAACTTCCACACCGTGTTCTGGTACTTCGACGTGGGGCGCGAGTACAACATGGCGACCTGGTACAACTCCGGCCTCTGGCTGCTGCTGGGCGGGCTCGCGGCGATGATCGCCCTGGCCGGGCCCTCCTTCCGTCGCTCCTGGTGGCTGCTGGCGGTGGTGGCGCTGCTCGCCTCGGTCGACGAGTACCTCGAGATCCACGAGCGCTT
This sequence comes from Brachybacterium sp. AG952, assembly GCF_004362645.1. Taxonomy (NCBI): domain Bacteria; kingdom Bacillati; phylum Actinomycetota; class Actinomycetes; order Micrococcales; family Dermabacteraceae; genus Brachybacterium; species Brachybacterium sp. AG952. The sequence goes on from NZ_SNXV01000003.1 coordinate 224,712, forward strand.
CGACGTGCCTGGCGACCGGCTCGCGGCGCTGCTGCCGTTCGACGTCGGGTTCACCTGGGTCCTCGTCGGCGCGCCGATCGCGCTGGTGATCGGGCTGCTCCTGCTGCGCCTGGTGCTCGCGCTCCCCCGCCGGGCGCTGATCGGGATCCTGCTGGGCGGGGCGCTGTTCCTGGTGGGCGCGGTCGGGGTGGAGAGCCTGAACGGCCGTCATCTGGCGGCATCGGACTGGATCGTGGACAACCGCTACATCTACGGCACGATGATCGAGGAGCTGCTGGAGATGAGCGGGATCGCCCTCGCGCTGGCGGCGCTGATCAGCCTCTTCCAGCACGATGCTGCGAGCGGCCACTACCGGCTCGATCCGGCGGTGCAGCGGAGGGCTCCGCGCCGGCCAGGCGCGCCATGAGTGCCGCGCCGGTGCGGGCGAGCAGCACCACGTGGGCCGTCCGGGTCGACGGCGGTCAGAGCAGCGGGATCAGGTCGCGCAGCGAGTGGATGCGACGCGCCCCCGGCGCCTCGAGCGGGATCCCGGGGGTCTCCAGCAGCACGCCCTCGACCCCGGCCGCCCGCGCGGCCTCGACGTCGGCCGGCCGGTCCCCCACCGCGAGGCACTCCCCCGCCGTCAGCTCGTGCCGGGCCAGCAGGGCGAGCACCATGTCGGGGGCGGGCTTGCGGAGGTGGCCGTCGGGCGCGCACACCATGTCGTCGATCTCCAGACCGAGCGAGTCGAGCAGGGCGGCGGCGCTCTCGCGATCGCGATGGGTGGCCACGAGGTTCGGACCGCCGCGCTCGCGCACGGCCGCCAGCACCTCCCGGGCACCGTCCTTCAGCGCCGGCGGCCTGCGCGCCCACTGCTCCTTCGTCGCCTCGTAGGCGGCGCGCAGGCGCGCCTCGGGCACCTCATGGCGGGCGGCGAGCTCGGTGATCGCCTCGGAGCTGGAGCGCCGGGTCAGCACCGCGACCTCGTGCAGCAGCTCCTGGTCGGGCTCCGCGCGCAGCGCCTCGGCGAGCGCCCGGTCGACGTCCGGATAGGTGTCCACGAGCGTGCCGCCGAGGTCCCAGATGAGCGCGCGCATGGCCCCAGTGTGTCAGCCCGGCACGCCGGGCCGGGGCGGTGGTTCACTGGTGCGGTGCCTCTGCTCGCCGAGCTCACCCAGCTCTCCGCCCTGACCCTCGTCCTGCTCATCGGGGCCGCCTTCGTGGCCGGCTGGGTGGATGCGGTCGTCGGCGGCGGCGGTCTGATCCAGCTGCCCGCGCTGCTGACCGCCATGCCGTCCGACGCCTCCAGCGGCGCCGTGCTCGGCACGAACAAGATCGCCTCCGCGGCGGGGACGGCGGTGTCCTCCTGGACCTACGTCCGACGGATCACCCCGGTCGCCGCGACCGCGGGGCCGCTGGTGGTGTGCGCGCTGGGCGGGAGCGCGGCCGGAGCGGCGATGGCGAGCCTGATCCCCAAGCCGTGGCTGACCCCGATCGTGCTGGTCGCCCTGCTCGCCGTCGGCGCGTACACCCTGCTGAAGCCGTCGATGGGGCTCGAGCACGCCCCGCGCCACCAGGGCCGCTCCCATCTGCTGCGCGCGGGCGGGATCGGGGCGGGCGTCGGCGTGTACGACGGGATCCTCGGCCCCGGCACCGGCAGCTTCTTCATCATCCTGATGGTCTCCCTGCTGGGCTACGGCTTCCTCGAGGCGAGCGTCCACGCGAAGCTCGCGAACCTCACCACCAACGTCGGGGCGCTGCTGGTCTTCGGGCTGCAGGGCCAGGTGTGGTGGCTGCTGGGCGGCGTGCTGGCGCTGGCGAACCTCAGCGGCGGCTTCCTCGGCGCGAGGCTCGCGCTGCGCCTGGGATCGCGCTTCGTGCGGATCGTGTTCCTGGTGGTGACTGGGGCGCTCGCGGCGCGGCTCGCCGTGGACACGGCCCTGATGCTGCTGTGAGGTGCACCAACTCCGGCCCGTCTGCGCCGAGGGCGGAATAGTTCCGACGGAGGGGCCGTTGACCAGGAGGTCACCCACCCGCGGCCCGCCGAGGCCGTCCTGTCGCCCTGGAGGTCATGATGGATCCGACGACCCTGTTCAGCTACGAGCGCCATGTCGACTCGCGCGCCCTCCACGGCAGCACGCTGCTGGTCACCCTCGGCGCCTTCACCGATGCGGGCGATGCGCAGCGCCTCCTGGACGACCACCTGCTCAACACGCTCTCCAGCCGCGTCGTGGGACGGCTGGACATGGACCAGGTCCACGACTACGCCGGGCGCCGCCCCGAGGTCACGCTGCAGCTGGACCACTTCGACGACTACGAGAAGCCCGAGATCCTGCTGCACGAGGTGACCGACGAGCAGGGGCAGACCTTCTTCCTGCTCACCGGTCCGGAGCCGTCCTTCCAGTGGGAGCGCGTCGCGAGCGCGCTGCGGATCGTGGTCGAGCAGCTCGGCATCGAGCGGACCCTGCTGCTCCAGGGCTTCCCCGCCCCGGTCCCCCATACCCGCGAGCTGCCCGTGACCCGCTTCGCCGGCGACCCGGAGTCGATCGCGGTGCGCCGCACCATGCCCGGCACCTTCCGCCTCCGCGCCCCGTTCACGGCGCTGCTGACGATGCGGCTGGACGAGGGCGGGCACGACGCGGTGGGCCTGACCGTGCACGTGCCCCAGTACCTCCACGAGATGTCCTTCCCCGATGCCGCGATCGCGCTGCTGACCGCGATCGGCGAGGAGCGGGGGCCCCGGATCGGGGCCGACGCGCTCGAGGCGCAGGCGCGCCCCGTGCGCGAGGCGATCGCCGCGCAGATCGAGGCCCAGCCCCAGCTGCAGGAGATGGTCGCCGGGTTCGAGCAGCGCTACGACAGGATGATCACCTCCGGGGCCGGCTCCGTCGTGCCGAGCGCCGAGGACATCGCCGCCGAGGTCGAGGAGTACCTTGCGAGCTTCGAGGCCGAGGGCGGGCAGGCACCCGAGGGCTCCGCCGGGCAGTCGCCGCAGGACACGGCCGGGCCGACGGACGACGAGGGCTCGACCGGCTCCGAGGGGAGCGCGGATTCCGAGGGGCCGACGGGGATCGACGGAGAGACGGATCCCGAGGACCCCTCCGGGCCGGGGACGCCGCAGGCCTGAGCGGAGCGCCCGGCGGCAGGCGCAGCGCTCAGCGCAGCGCTCGCCGCTCCCCCGGCCGCTCGCGCGGCAGCTCCGGATCGACCACGGCGGTGACCTGGATGCCGGTGAGCGCGACGTCCCCGGCGAGGGTGGTCATGAAGGCCGTGTCCGCGGCGTCCTGACCGGTGGCGATGCGCACCATGGAGGCGCGCGGCGCGAGATGCGTCGCGTCGACCACGAGCCACTCCCCCTCGACCAGCGCCTCGACCACGAGGTGGAAGTCCATCGGGCTCAGACCCGGCGCGTACACCGAGGCGCAGCGCGCCGGGATGCCCGCCGCGCGCAGCAGCGTCGCGGTGAGATGGGCGAAGTCCCGGCACACTCCGCGCCGGGCGACGAAGGTGCTGCGGGCCGAGTCGGTGATCGTGCTCGACCCGGGCACGTAGTCCAGGTGGCCGTGCACCCAGTCCACGACCGCGTCGAGGGCCTCGATCCCCTCCCGCTCCCCCACGATCTCCCGGGCGCTACGGGTGAACTCGTCGACCTCGCAGTAGCGGGAGGGGCGCAGGTGCAGCACCGAGTCCGCCTCGAGCACCCGCGGCGCGGGCGCCTCGCCGATGCCGCGCGCGTCGTAGACGATCTCCACCTCTCCGCCGGGCAGGCCGTGCAGGACGTGGAGGCGGCTGCCGAAGCGGTCCCGGGTCTCCGTCACCGGATGCTCGGCCCCGCCCGCGCGCACGCTCAGCGTCTCCTCTGCCACCGGGGCGTCCGAGACCGCGACCAGCAGAGCGACGTCCGTCCCCTCCTGGACCTCGGCCCTCATCCACGCGCGCACATGACGTTCCATGCCCCCAGTCTCCGGCATCAGCGGATGTCCGGCGGGCGGCCGGCGCCTTTGCCCGGATGTGATCAGCGGCATAGGGTGGTCAGCGGCGCGTCATCGTTGCCCGAGCGCCGCGCGGCCGGGGCGAGGTCGACCCGGGCCCGGCGGCCGCGCCGAGCACACCGCGCCCTCGCGGGCCCCTGCCCGCCGGCCACGACCCGTCGTCCGAAGGAGCCCCTGTGCCCGAGTCCCCCGCCCGTCCGCTCGGCGTCGCCCTGATCGGCTACGCCTTCATGGGGCGCGCCCACTCCCAGGCCTGGCGCACCGTCGGCGCCGCCTTCGACGTGCCGCCGATCGCACGCCGCGTGATCGTGGGCCGGGACGAGCAGGCCGTCGCGGAGGCGGCCCGCCGCCTGGACTGGGAGGAGCACGCCACCGACTGGCGCGAGGCGATCACGAGGGACGACGTCGACATCGTCGACATCTGCACCCCCGGCTTCCTCCACGCCGAGATCGCGATCGCCGCGCTCGAGGTCGGCAAGCACGTGCTGTGCGAGAAGCCGCTGGCGAACGACCCGGCCGAGGCGGAGCGCATGGTCGAGGCCGCCCGCGCCGCGCGCGAGCGCGGACAGGTCGCGGCCCTCGGCCACACCTACCGGCGCGTGCCCGCCCTCGCCCACGCCCACGACCTCGTCGCCGCCGGCCGGCTCGGCGAGATCCGCCAGATCCGCGCGTCCTACCTGCAAGACTGGCTCGTCGACGCAAAGGCCGGGATGAACTGGCGGCTGCGCGAGGAGACCGCGGGCTCCGGCGCGCTCGGCGACATCGGCTCCCATGCGATCGACCAGATCCAGTTCATCACCGGGCAGCAGGTCACCGCCGTGCGCGGCCGGCTCGCGACGATGGTCCCCGAGCGTCCGGGCCCCGACGGCCCCGAGCCCGTCACCGTCGACGACGCCGCCTGGGCCACCCTCGAGCTCGACGGCGGCGCCATCGCGTCCGTCGAGGCCAGCCGCATGGCCACCGGTGCGAAGAACGAGCTGTCCGTGGAGGTGTACGGCACGAAGGGCGCGCTGCGCTTCGACCTCGAGCGCCTCGACGAGCTGTGGTTCCTCGACGCCACCGCACCGGTCGCCGAGCAGGGCTTCGCCCGGGTGCTCGTCACCGAGCCCGAGCACCCCTATCTCGAGGGCTGGTGGCCGCAGGGCCACATCCTGGGCTGGGAGAACGCCTTCACGAACCAGGCCCGCGACCTGCTGCTGGCCGTCCGGGACCGCGACCCCGCCGCCTACTCCCCCGACTTCGAGGACGGGCTCACCCTCCAGCGGATCCTCGACGCCGTCATCGCCTCCCACCGGGCCGACGGCGCGACCGTCCGCCTCTGACCCCTCGCACGCCACCCTCACCGACGAGAAGGAGCCACGCCGCCATGGCGCACCCCCACACCCTGTTCACCGGCCAGTGGGCCGATCTCACCCTCGAGGAGGTCGCGGAGCTCGCGGCCGGCTGGGGCTATGACGGTCTCGAGATCGCCGTCTCCGGCGAGCACCTCGACGCGAGCCGCTGGGACGACGAGGCCTACATCGCCGAGCGGCTCGGGATCCTGGAGAAGCACGGGCTGAAGGTCTGGACGATCTCCAACCACCTCAAGGGCCAGGCGATCTGCGACGACCCGATCGACTTCCGCCACCAGGCGATCGTCGGCCCCGCCGTGTGGGGCGACGGCGATCCGGAGGGCGTGCGGCAGCGCGCCGCCGAGGACATGAAGAACACCGCCCGCCTCGCGCAGAAGCTCGGCGTGGACACGGTCGTCGGCTTCACCGGCTCGAAGATCTGGAAGTACGTAGCGATGTTCCCGCCCGTCGGCCAGGACGTCATCGACGACGGCTACCAGGACTTCGCCGACCGCTGGAACCCGATCCTCGACGTCTTCGAGGAGTGCGGGGTCCGCTTCGCGCACGAGGTCCATCCCTCCGAGATCGCCTATGACTACTGGACCACGAAGCGCACCCTCGAGGCGATCGGGCACCGGGAGTCCTTCGGCCTGAACTGGGACCCCTCCCACTTCATGTGGCAGGAGATCGACCCGGTCTCCTTCATCACCGACTTCGCCGACCGGATCTACCACGTGGACTGCAAGGACATCAGGGTGCGCACCACCGGGCGCAACACCCGTCTCGGCTCGCACCTGCCGTGGGGCGATCCGCGGCGCGGCTGGGACTTCGTCTCCTTCGGCCGCGGGGACGTGCCGTGGGACGCGGCGTTCCGGGCGCTGCGCTCGATCGGCTACGACGGCCCGATCTCCATCGAGTGGGAGGACGCCGGGATGGACCGCCTGCACGGCGCGAAGGAGGCGCTCGAGCTGCTGCGCAGCCTGGACTACCCGGTCTCGGAGCAGTCCTTCGACGCGGCCTTCAGCAACCAGGGATGAGCCGCGTGCGCAGAGCCGGGGACCGCGCCGGCGCAGACCTCGAGTGCGATGAGCGCGAGGCCCTCGCGGCGAGCTTCGCCGCGCTCGGCCCCGAGGCGCCGACGATCCTGCCCGGCTGGGACGCGGAGGACCTCCTGGAGCATCTCGTGCTGCGGGAGTCCGCGCCGCACCTGATCGTCGGGCCGCGCCTGCCCGGGTCGCTCGGCCGACGAGCCCGCGAGGCGCGGGAGAGCCGGCGGGATCGCCCGTGGACGGAACGGGTCGAGGACTTCCGGAGGGGCCCCGGCCCGCTCTCCTTCGCCGGACGGATGGACCGGCTAAGCGGCCAGGCCGAGCTGCTCATCCACCACGAGGACCTGCGCCGGGGCCGGCGCGGCTGGCAGCCGCGCCGACCGGACGCGGAGCGGGACCGGGCGGCGTGGCGGGCCGTGGGCCTGATGGCGCCGCTGGCGATGCGGGTCCGGGCCGACGTCACGCTCGTCTCCCCGTTGGGCGGGCGGCGACTGCGCTCCCGCGGCGCCGAAGGGAGCCTGCGCGTGCACGGCGAGCCGCTCGAGCTGCTGCTGTGGGTGACCGGCCGCGACGAGGTGGCGCGAGTGCGGATCCACGGGGACTCCGGCGGCAGGCGAGCGCTCGCTGCGGGGCGCCGCGGTCTCTGAGCGCTTCCGGCGCCGTCGGCCTGTTCAGCGCTCGAGCAGGAACAGGCGCGGGTGGTGGCCCTTCTGGAAGAAGCGGTGCTCCCCGACTCGGCGCCAGCCCGCGGCGCGCTGCTCGAGGACTCGCTGCATGCGGGTGATCTCGTGGGTCAGCACCCCGAGCCGGGCGCTGGGCGCGGCGAGCTCGGCGGCGCGCTCGAGCAGCGCCGCGAGGAGGCCCTCGTTGCTCTCGTGCTCGCCGTGGAGGGTGCCCCAGGGCGGGTTGGTGACCAGGCGTGTGAAGCCTCCCTCGAGCTCCGCGGTCAGCACGTCGCCCTCGACCCAGTCGATGCGGCCTCTGCGCCGGGCCGCGCGCTGGTGCCGGCGCGCCGCGTCCAGCGCCGCGGGATCGAGGTCCACGCCCACGGCGCGGGACGGTGCCGCCCGGTGCAGCTGCTCGACGAGGAAGGTGCCCGAGCCGCAGGTCATGTCCAGGAGGGAATCCTGCGCGCCGACGTCCAAGAGGTCCAGGACGGTCGCGGCGATGGTGGCGTTGACGGCGCCGGGGTAGTCGACCTCGCGCCATGCCCGGGTCGCGAGCGGACGCGGCGTGGTGCGCAGCAGCACCTGCCAGGTCCCGGGCGAGGCGCCGCGGCGCACCCGGGCGACGAGGTCCCCGTCGGCGTCGTCGATCGGGAGATCGGCGAGCTCGGCGAGGGCGGTGGCCAGGCGTCGCATCTCCGGCGTCCCGGCACCCGCCGCCTCCAGGCGCAGCCCGTGGAACACTTGACGGGGCCGCTGCCGGCGCAGGTCCTCGAGCAGCTCGGCGAGGCGCTGCTGCACAGAGGTCTCCATCAGCTCCCGGGGTCGGCGCGCGGGGACCGCGAGCGAGGTCGAGCCGGCGACGACGCGGCGCAGGGAGCGGACGGCGTCGAGATCGTCGGTGCGCAGCGCCAGCTCCGTCGCGGAGACGGTGCGCACGGGGCCGAGCTCGCGAGCCTCGGCGAGGGCGCTCTCGGCGCATCCCTCGAGCACCTCGAGCACGAGGTCGTGGGTCAGCTGCGTCATCGGGGTCCCTCCAGGGGCGGATTGCGGGTGGCCACGGCAGGTTACCGCTCGTCGCGGCACCGAGGAGCCTGCCCGGGTCGGTAGACTGCGGGGGTGTTCATCGTGAGTGTGTGTTCCCTGAAGGGCGGCGTCGGCAAGACGTCCGTGACCCTGGGCCTGGCCTCTGCCGCCCTGCACCAGGGGGTGAACGCGCTCGTCATCGATCTCGACCCCCAGGGCGACTCGACGCTGGGCCTGCTCGGGGAGCCGGCCTCCACGCTCGACATCGCCGAGGTGCTCTCCTCCCCGCGCACGGAGACGATCGATCGCGCGATCATCCCCACGCCGTGGTCGAAGGACGCCGCCTCGCACCTCGACATCATCCCGGGCACCAGCCGTTCCGCGGTGATGGACTCCCCCGCGCTGAACCAGAAGGACGTGGGCCGGCTGCACCAGGCGCTGGACAAGCGCACCCACCAGTACGACCTGGTCATCATCGACTGCCCGCCCTCCCTCAACGGGCTCACGCAGATGGCGCTGGCCGCCTCCGATCGCTCCCTCGTGGTGGCCGAGCCGGGCTTCTTCGCGGTCACCGCCGCGGACCGCGCGCTCAAGCTCGCCGCCGAGATGCACGAGGAGGGCATCGCCCCGCGGCTGCAGCCCCTGGGCCTCGTGGTGAACCGCTACCGTCCGCGCTCGGTCGAGCACCAGTACCGCCTGGCCGAGCTGCGCGACCTCTTCGGGGACTCGGTCCTGGACCCGGTCATCGAGGAGCGGGTGGGCCTGCAGCAGGCGCAGGGCGGCGCGGTCCCGCTGCACCGCTACGAGGGTGCCTCCGGTGCACGTCTCACCGAGGACTTCGACGCGCTGCTGCGCACCGTGATGGACTCGCGCCAGAACTCCTGAGCGCTCCTGCCCCGCGCAGGCCCTGGGGGCTGCGCGGGACCAGTCGGCTGCGGAGCTCGTCGCCCTCGCCGGGCTCCTCGGGCCCGCCCGTGTGCTCGGCGCCGCGCAGCCCGAGCACGATCACCGCACGAGTGACACGATCACCGCACGAGAGAACGGCGGGACCCCTTCCCCGAGGGTCCCGCCGTTCTCGTCGGTGGTGGTGCGGGCCGGCGTTCAGCCGGCCTGGCGGGAGCGGCGGCGCGCCGCGAGCTCGTCCTGGAGGGCGAGCGCCGCGTCGTCGGCCGGGTCGACGCCGGGCAGCACGGCGAGGTCGTTCTCGACCTCGCGCCACACGCGGCCGACGGCGATGCCGAACACGCCCTGGCCGCCCTGGACCAGGTCGAAGACGTCCTCGGCGGAGGTGCACTCGTAGACGGAGGCGCCGTCGCTCATCAGGGTGATGCCGGCGAGGTCGTCGATGCCGCGCTCACGAAGAGCTGCGACGGCGATGCGGATCTGCTGGAGGGACACGCCCGTGTCGAGCAGGCGCTTGACCACCTTGAGCACGAGGATGTCGCGGAAGCCGTAGAGGCGCTGGCTGCCGGAGCCGTGGGCCGCGCGCACGCCGGGCTCGACCAGGCCGGTGCGGGCCCAGTAGTCCAGCTGGCGATAGGTGATGCCGGCGGCCTTGCACGCGGCGGGTCCCCGATAGCCGAGCTCGCCAGGGGTGTCCACCACGTCGTCGAAGAGCACGCCCTGGGCGGGCTCTGCGGGGACGGTGGACTGCTCAGTGCGATCATCGCCTCGGGTGGCGTTCACGTCTACCTCCGGGTTCCGGCTCTCAGAGGGGGAAGGATGAGAGCGCCCGCCCAGAGTAGCGCGAAGTGCCCCCTCTCCGGTACCAACGCGCCGCGCGAAGGTCACGGAGAGGTGACGAGTGAGGTGCCGGGAGCCCGGTGCGCTCAGACCTCCCGCAGCTTCGTGCGCAGCATCGCGCCGTGCAGGGTGATCATCGACTCGCCGAGGTCGCGGGCGAAGTCCTCCGCCTCGCCGCGCGCCGCGGCGTCCCCGGCCCGGGAGCGGGGCCGGGCCACGGAGCGGATCATGTGCGCCTCCCGCTCGGCGGCGGTGCGCAGCATCACCAGGTGGCGCGGGTGCAGGCCCTCGTCGGCGAGGTCGCGGGCGGCGGTGACGATCTCGAGCTCGGTGGTGCCGTAGAAGAGCACGTCGTCCGTGAGGAAGCCGTACTGCTCCAGCTCGGCGAGGAAGTCCTCCTCCACCCCCGCCTCACGGACGAGGCCGCGCCGGTCCAGCCGCACCGGCTGGAGGGTGGAGCTGGGGCCGGGCCGGGAGGCGATCGAGGTGACCTCGGAGTCGACGCCGTGCTCGAGCAGATGCTCCTTGATGACCTTCAGCGGCCAGAACCGGTCCCGCTGCGCGCGCAGCACGAAGCGCAGTCGGTCCACGTCCTCGCGGCTGTACTTGCGATAGCCGGCCGGAGTGCGTGCGGGCGCGAGGAGGCCCTCGGACTCCAGGTAGTGGAGCTTGGAGTGGGCGAGGTCGGGGAACTCGTCCCGCAGCATCTCGAGCACCTGGCCGATGCTCATGCGTGCGGCGGCGGTGGAGCCCGGCCTGCGCGAGGCGGCGGCCGGCATCGGGTCAGACCGTCCCGGGGAACGGGTGGTACGTCAGGCGGTACTTGCCGATCTGCACGTCCTGGCCGGCGTGGAGGCGCGCCTCGTCGACGCGTTCCTTGCCCACGTAGGTGCCGTTGAGCGAGCCGAGGTCGCGCACCAGGAAGCCGTCTCCGTCACGCACGAAGGCAGCATGCTTGCGGGAGACCGTGACGTCGTCGAGGAAGATCTCGCTCTTGGGGTGGCGCCCCGCGACCGTGGTCTCGGAGTCCAGCAGGAAGCGGGCGCCGAGGTTCGGGCCCTTCCGCACGATCAGCAGCGCACTGCGCGGGGGGAGGTTCTCGATCGCCCGACGATCCTGCGAGGACAGGCCGGGCTCGGCGTCCTCGAGGGGGTCGCTGGGCGAGATCGCGCTCAGCTTCGACGTGTGGTCGAGATTGGCGTCGTTCCACTCGGTGTTCCCTGACACCTCACACCCCTTCCTGGCCTGCTGCGACCGTGCGTCGTGGCGGTGCAGGCCGCCGCTGATCCATTCTCGCACGCCCATGGCGCCCACCGGGGGTTCCTTCCCTCCAGCACGTCAGGATTTGACGATCACTTGACCACCCGGGAGTGCTCGGGGGCGCTGAGGTCCACGGTCGCCTCGATCCGGACCTCGTCCTCGGCGGCCGCGGAGAGCGTCCCGCCGTCGCCCGAGACCGAGTCGGCCGCGCCGCCGGGGATCCGCAGCGCGGGCTCCATCACGGCGGGATCGCCGATCGCCTTCAGCGTGTAGGGCGCACGGATCGCCCGGCCGTCCACGAGCAGACCCCCGTCGGGCGCGGTGGTGATCGAGGTGGAGGCGACCACGCGCACGTCGCCTATCTGCACCACCTCGGCGCCGGCGTTGCGCAGCTCCTGCAGCACGCCCAGCAGGGTCGAGGCGCGCACGCCCTGCTCCGGGTCCGCGATCGAGACGACGATCCCGCGCCCCTGGGCGGGGGCGGTGCCGGCCAGGATCTCGAGGTCGGCGAGCCGCTGCTCGGCAGCGTCCTGCGCGGCGACGTCGCCCTCGCGTCCCGAGCGGAGGGTCTCCAGGGTGCGCTCGAGCTCGGCGTTCTCGAGCTCGAGGTCAGAGGCGTGGCGGCCGGACTCGTCCAGCAGTCGCACCAGCTCCTGCTGCGTGGCCCCCTCGAGGGACTCGTCGTTGCGGCCCATCTGCGCGGCGATCGACACGCCGAGCAGGAGGCACAGCAGTCCCACGATCACCTGGGCGACGGTGGCCTGCGGCCGGAGGGTGTCCTTCAGCCGGTGCCACACGATCCGCTGCTGGTCGCGGCTGGTCGGGGTGCGGGTGCCGTCGCTCATGACCGGAACAGGAGCCGCCGGATCGCGGCCGCGTTGGAGAAGATCCGGATGCCGAGCACGACGATCACGGCGGTGGAGAGCTGGGAGCCGACCCCGAGCTGGTCCCCGAGGAACACCAGGAACGCGGCGATCAGCACGTTGAACAGGAACGACGTGATGAACACGTGGGCGTCGAAGGCGCCGTCGAGGCTCGCGCGCAGACCACCCGCGAGGGTGTCCAGCGCCGCCACCACGGCGATCGGGAGATAGGGCTGCAGGCCGGCGGGGACGTCGGGCTGGACGACGACGCCCAGCACGATGCCCACCACCAGGCCGAGGATGGCGATCACGGGGTGTCCTCCTGGTCCTCGCCGCCCTCGGCGGCGCTGTCGGGGGTCGGGTCGCGGACGTCCGCGGGCGCGGACCCGGCGGGGTCCTCGAGCACGGAGGCCTCGCGCAGGGTGCCCTGGGCACGGGCGGGGGTGGAGAGCTCCTCCCCCGCCGTCCAGGTCAGGCCGATGCCGTAGCGGGTCGAGATCTCGGAGAGGTACTCGCCCGTCTCCGCCTCCTCGACCCCGGCGCGCAGCTGCTCGGGATCGCCGAGCGCGGTGATCTCGTAGGGCGGGGAGAGCGGGCGGAAGTCGACGAGCACCGCGGAGCCGGCGGTGCGGATCGCGGTGGTCTCGGTGACGCGCTGGCCGTTGACGGAGATCGCCTCGGCACCGGCGGCCCAGAGGCCGTTCACGGCGATCTGCAGGTCGCCGTCGGTCACCCGGTTCACGGTGCCCGGTCCCACGCCGGGGCGGGAGGGCAGCGGGGCGGAGTCGTCGAGGGTCAGCTGCACGCCCGGGCCGGTCAGCGACACGCCGTAGCCCGCGCGCTCGTACTCGCCGATCCGCTCCGCGGAGCTGCCGTCGGCGGTGTCGAGGACCTCTTCCTGCGCCTCGAGGATCTGCTGCTCGAGGAGGGTGCGACGGTCCTCGAGCAGGTCGGTCTCGGCGCGCACCTCCCGCACCTCCTCCTCGAGCAGCGCGCGGGGACTGTCGGCGCCGGCGGCCTCCTGCCGCAGGTCGATCACGGAGACGGCGACAGCGAAGCCGAGCAGCACGGCCAGCAGCAGGGTGACGGCGCGCATCCGACGGTTGTCGGGCGGCGTGGCCGACTCCAGCGGATGCTCGTCCTCCCGCAGCGGGTCGACCGAGTAGGGGTCCGCGGTGAGCGCGCGCAGGAGGGAGGTCGGCGAGTACGGGGTCTCGCCGTGGGGAGTCGCGCGCCCCTCCCCCCGTCGCATCCGTCGCTCAGCCATGCCTGGAGTGTAGGAGCTGGGCGGGGCCGACGCGCCCGACGACCACCGCCCGGCGTGCCTATCCCATGGACGCCGCGGATCCGCGCTCCGCCACGGGTGCCGCAGGTCACGCCCCTCTCGATTCGCTCCAGCGCTCGGAGCGGGGTACTGTATTCCTCGGTCCTCCGGTGACGGAGGGTCTCGGGCTGTGGCGCAGCTTGGTAGCGCACTTGACTGGGGGTCAAGGGGTCGCAGGTTCAAATCCTGTCAGCCCGACCGAGGAACCTGCAGGTGACAGGCACTTTCCAAATTCTGGGAGGTGCCTGTTCTGCTGTCCGGGGGTGCTCGTGTAGCAACGCGTGTAGCAACGCGCTCGAGGATCGTCATGCGGTCCGCTCCCCCAGTGCGCCGCTCAGCGTGGCCATGGCCGCGCGTGCGGTGTGGTCCGTGACGTGGGCGTAGACGTCGCCGGTGATTGCGACGGACGAGTGCCCGAGCAGAGACGAGACGGCCTTGATGTTCACGCCACCCTCGAGCATGAGCGTTGCGGCGGTGTGACGTAGAGCATGGACGCCGACATGCTCGAGCCCTACCGCCCTCGCGGCAACCTGCACGACGCGGTACAGGTTCCGGGGGTCGACGGGCTCACCGCTCGCGGTGGTGAAGACGAAGTCGGTGTCGGTCCAGACGTTCGCGGCCTTGAGCCGGTCGCGCTTCTGGGCGGTTCGCTGGGCGCGCAGCGCGTCGACCGCGTCGGGGGCCAGGGGCACGGTCCGGATCGACTGCGCGGTCTTCGGGGTCGTGACGGTGAGGCGACCGCGAGATCGGGCGAGCGTGCCACGGACGCGGATCGCGGGGTTCTCGGCGTCGAGGTCAACGTCGTCCCACCGCAGGGCGAGCGCCTCGCCGCGGCGGAGCCCGGTGTGGGCGATGAGGACGACGGCGTGGTGGTAGCGGGAGCCCTTGGACGCGTGCATGAGCGCGCGGGCTTCGGAGATCGTGAGGTAGCGGGCCTCGGTGCGCTCGACGGCGGGCCGCTTCACGGCCTCGGCGGGGTTGCGGGCGATGAGGCCGTCGCGCTTCGCGCCGTCGAGGATCGCGCGGAGCACGGTGTACGTGGTGCGGATGGTGGAGCTGCTGTACTTCGGCGCGGGGTCGGGGTCCTCGCTCTCGGGGTCCTTCGGCGTGTTCCGCATCCGCAGGAGGAAGGCCTCGATGTCGGACGGCTTGAGCTTGTCCAGCGTGCGGCGTGCGATGGGGTCCTCGCCGATGTAGCGGCGGGCGATGGTGGCGTAGAGGTCGCGGGTGGACTGCCTGCGGTCGCTGGCCTCGAGGGTGGTGGTGATCCACTTCTCGGTCCACTCCCCGAGAGTGGCGCGGGTGTCGGTGATGGGGAGGTCTTGCTCGGCGCGGTCCTGTGCGGCGCGGAGCTTCTGGCGGGCCTCGGTGCGGGTGCGGCCGTAGAGGACTCGGCGCTTGCGCTCGCCGGTCTCGGGGTCTTCGACGACGAGCGCGGCGGCCCACTTGCCGTCGGCGCGCTTGTAGATCGACCCCTCACCGTTGGCGGCGGTCTTGGTGCGGGTCATGGCTTCGGCTTCCTTCCTCGGGTGGCGGTGGCGGTGATGAGCCCGGCGTCACGGGCTTCGCGGATGAGGCGGTCGACTGTGGACCGGCTGACCTCCCTGCCACGGACCTCCTCGAGCGAGGCCTTGACGGCCAGTGCCGGCGCGCCCTCGAGGTTCGCGTTGTAGGCGTCGGCGATGAGCTGGAGCTCGTCGTGGGTGGTGCTCTTGCGCTTGCGGAGTGCGGCGCGCGAGAGCGGGGCGGGTGCGTGCGCGGCCGAACTCGGAACGACTGCGAGGCGGTCGAAGCGGCTCACGCGCTCGAAGTAGGCGAGCGCTTCCCGGAGCACCTCGTCCACACCGACTCGCTTGGCGTCTTCCCCGGAGATCGGTAGCGGTGCGTGGCCGTCCTCGACAGCGCGGTCGATGTGGACTCCGTACACCTGAAATGCGTCACGTCCGAGGTCCTTGCGGATGACGTATTCGATGATGAGTCCGTCCTCGTGCCACGCCATAGCGTCAAACTCTGCGGGCGCTCGGATTCCCGCAGTGGTCGGCCATGCCTGGGGGTCGAGGTCCCTGTACTCAGCTGCGTCGATGAAGAACGCGAGCTCGACACCTCCCCCTGTCGTGGTGTGGAGCGGTAGCGGGATGCGGGGCACGTCATTACCTCATGTAGTCGTCGGGCTGTGCTGTGGAAAAGACATTACCTCACGAGACACGCTGGCACCACCAGATACACCAGACTGTGGAGGTAATGATGGAGACGCTGTTGGTTCCGATTGAGGAAGCGGCGCGCGCGCGATCGGTGGGAGCCGGTCGACGGTCTACCGGCTGATCGAGTCGGGTGACCTCGAGCGGGTCAAGATCGGACGGCGCGCGCTCGTGACGGCAGAGTCCGTGCGCACGTACGTCGACGGCCTCGTCGCAAGCGCACGATGAAGACGGGGAAGAACGAAGGCCGCCCCGCGGCGAACGGGACGGCCTCCACCCGGCAGGACACCGGACATGAACTCGCCTCCGATTCTACCGCTGGGGTGCCGGTTCTGGCTCTCCCGTCGCCGGTGGACGTGTCGCGGCTCGACCCGGTGGAGCGGGCGTGGACCGGTGGTCTGCTGTGCGCGTCGGCTGACGTCGCGCGGGACGCGACGGACGCGCTGTTCCGTGGTGCGCTCGCGGACGAGCGTCTGGCCGTCGTGGCGCGGGCCGTGTGGCGGGTCTCGGGGGCCGGAGAGCGGCCGTCGTGGACGTCGGTGGGTGAGGCGGCGCGCGGGATGGTCCGCCCCGCGGATCACGGTCGATTCCTGGCGCTGCTCGTCGACCTGTCGGACGTGACGTCCGCGCCGAGAGGTGCCGGGGAGCTCATCGCGCAGTGGCCGGCGCTGGTCGACCATGCCGCGCGGCGTGCTGCGGGGGTCGCGCTCGAGCGGCTCCGGCACGCGATCGACGATCAGGTCGACGGCGATCTGCTCGCGGCTGGGCTACGGGAAGCGGCCGAGGACCTCACCGAGGCGGCTGCCCAGCTCGACCTCGCGGGGGTGGTCGCGTGACCATCACGGATCACGATCTGTGGGGGCGGCTGCGGACCGGCGATTGGCTCGACGCGCAGAGCTTCCCCCCGCTGTCCTACGCGGTGCCGGGTGTGATACCTGAGGATCTCGGCATCCTCGCGGGTCCGCCGAAGGCGGGGAAGTCGTGGCTCGCGCTCAGCGTGCTGCTGGACGTGGCGCGGGGCGAGCGTGCTCTCGGTGCGGTCGAGGTTGGACCGCCGCGCCCGGTGCTGTACTTCGCTCTCGAGGACGGTGACCGCCGGATGCAGTCACGGGCCCGAGTGCTGCTCGGTGACGGTGAGCCGATACCTCCCCGGTTCGCATACCTCACCAAGGTGCAGTCCTTCGAGGTGCCGCTCTTGATGCGGGAGTGGCTCGAGGTCCACGGCTCGGCACGACCGCTGGTGGTGCTGGACACGCTCGGGAAGGTGCTGCGGTCAACGCGTCCGGGTGAGGGCGCGTACGAACGGGACTACGCCGTGGTCGGGGCTCTCAAGGCCGTGGCCGACGACTATCCGGGGACCGCCGTCCTCCTGGTGCACCACACCCGGAAGCTCGGCGCGGACGACTTCATGGACTCGGTCAACGGCACCAATGGGGTGAACGGCGCGGCGGACTTCACGCTGGTGCTCTCCCGAAAGCGCCACGACGACACGGGGATGCTTCAGGTCACCGGGCGGGATGTGTCCGAGGCGGAGTACGCGCTGCGTCTCGACGGCAACCGGTGGGTGCTCGACGGTGGGAGCGCCGCGGCTGCCGCTCAGGCCGCATCAGACCGACGGGACCGGGATGGTCTCGGCGACCGATCCGCAGAGATTCTGAAGCTCGTCGGCGAGCACCCGGACGGAATCACGCCCGTCGAGGTCGGGACTCGCCTGGGAATGAGCAACGACGACGCGGGCCGATACCTGCGGCGGCTGGCGGATGCAGATCGGATCGCGAAGGCAGGCCGAGGCCTGTATGCGGCTGTCCGAAGCGTCCGAACGTCCGAAGTAGACGGGCTCCACTCCCCCGGACTCGGACACTCGGACGCTTCGGACACCGGTTCGGACGGGGATCGCGGGCCGTCGTCGTGACCGCCCGGGTGTTGCCGCCGCCGGATGACGACCGGACGTCGCGCGGGCTGCCCGCCGCAGTGCCCGGCGACGGTGTGCATGAGTGCGAGGACGGCTGGGTGGGGCGGGATGCGTGGGGGCGGTCGGAGCCGTGCCCGGTGTGCCGGCCCCACCTGGTGCGGCGGCTCGATCCGGTGACGGGCCGGGCGCATTGGGTGATCGATCGATCGAAGCTCCCGGCGAAGAGCCGGGGCCGGAAAAGGAGGACGGGATGACGGCCAAGACGGACGGGTTCGGGCTCGAGCATCGGGCGGGCTGCAAGCAGCCACGGTGGGGCATCGCGGAGGTGCAGCGGAGCGCGGGCGCGATCCGGGTGCACCGATGCCAGGACTGCGGGCTGATCTGGCGGCGCGGCGACGCGGCGGGACCGCCACGGCCGCGGGCCGGCTACGAACGGGCCCGGCGGTGAAGGTGGAGCGGCCCGTCCTCTCGCACATGATCGCGGCGGGGGCTGAGGCCGCGTGGGCTCGGCTCCGTGACGGGGTCGCGACCGCGCCGACCGTGGTGCCGTGCGCCGGGGCCGGGCGGCCGCTCTGGCACAGCGAGAGCGAGACGGAGCAGGGCGCGGCGGCGCGGGCGTGCCTCGAGTGCCCGGTGATGGTGCTGTGCGACGCGTATGCGTCCACGGCCGACGAGCGGTCGGGGGTGTGGGGCGGATGGACCGAGAAGGAACGACGACGAGCACGACGACGGACACGGAGGGCGACGGCATGAACGAGCACGACGAGACGAACGAGGACGGCCGGCTGAGCAGGCGCGAGATCGCGTTCGCGGCGCGTGACGCGGTGGTGTACCTCGAGGCGCTGTGGACGGGTGACAGCGACCGGGCGGGGCTGCTGTACGGCGCGGCGGACGAGCGGGAGCGGGAGGCGATCGCGCAGGCGCTCGCGTCGATCGCGCTGACGGCGCTGCGCACCCCTGAGGGCACGCCGCCGGGCCGGTTCGTGGGGATCATCCGGTCCATGCTCGAGGACGGTCTCGACGCGATCGACGGGGCCGGGTCGTGAGCGGCTGGGCTGAGGTCCGCCCCGAGAACAGCGGGCACGGGCTGGGGCCGGGTGAGGTGCCGGAGGGCACGCCCGGGGCGGTGCCGATCCGGTACGAGGTCGATCTGCTCGGCCGACGGGTGCCGGTCGCGTGGGCGGTCCCGGCCGAAGGTGCGCGGGATCACTGGGATACCCGCCGTGCCGGCCGGAACCTCCTCGAACATCCGTTCGAGTAGCGGTAGCCTGTTCCTGTCGGTGCACGTAATCGAGAGGCGACCCGGGTTGGGCGTAATCGAGAGGCGGAGCGCGGGACACGGAACACGAGGACGACCGCCATGGGGGCGGCGTTCCTGAGCACACCCCTGGGGGCTTCCCGGACGTGGTGGTGCTCGACTCACTCCGGTCGCGCTCGCAACGCACGGCGCGGCCCTCAGCACGAAGGGTGCACACGATGAATCTCAAGAAGCAGCGGGCCGACGCGCTCGCCGAAGCACAGGCGATCGCCGCTCGGGCGAAGGCCGCGGGCCGGGACCTGACCGACGGTGAGGTCGCTGTGATCGACCAGAAGATCGCCGAAGTCCAGGAGCTCGACAAGCAGCTCGAGCGGGCCGCGAAGTCGATGGACGCCGTCGACCGGTTCGCTGAGGCCGGCGCGTACGAGCGCAAGGACGGTGGGCTGGCCGGCTGGGCCGACGACGGCACGGAGTGGCCGGCCCTCGACCAGTCCCGGCCGACGATCTTCCAGGCGAAGGTCGGCGGGGAGATGGTCGCCCGGCGGCTCATGTCCGCGACCGGTCCCGGTGGCGCGAAGGCGCTGCCGACCACGACCGCGCAGACCGTGCCCGTCGTGATCGACGCGGACCCCGTCTCGCAGGGCGGCCGGATCGACACCATCCTCGACATCATCCCCGCGGTGACCACGGTCGCGCCGGCGTGGACGTACCGACGAGCGACCAGCCGGGAGTTCGCCGCGCAGATCGTCGGCACCGGCGAGGTGAAGCCGACCGCCGCAATCCAGTTCGAGGACGTCCGGAACGAGCTCGGCGTCATCGCGACCGTCGCCGGACCGATCAGCGAGCAGACCCTCCAGGACTACCCGGCACTCGTCCGGTTCATCCAGGGCGAGCTCCTGCTCGACATCCGGCTCCGGCTCGAGGACGAGGTGTTCTCCGGCACCGGCTCGGACATCACCGCGGCCGACGAGCCCGGGAAGATCGTGGGCCAGCACTTCCGCGGCATCCTCAACACGACCGGGGTGCTCCAGCAGGAGTTCACCGGTGACGGCCTCGGCGCGATCGCGGTCGCCGCGACCCGGCTCGAGTCCGACGGGTTCACCGTCGACGGTGTCGCGATGCACCCCACGGACTGGGTCGCGCTCACCACGAAGCGGAACGCGAACGGTGGGTTCGACCTCGGCGGTGCTGTCGACGCTGCGGCCCGCACCGTCTGGGGTCACCGGGTGCGGCTCACCCGCGGGCTGCCGGAGGGCACCGCCGTCGTCGTCACCGCCGGGTCCGCCGCGATCCGCCCGCACGTGCACGGGCTCGACGTCCGCGCCGTGACGATCAACGACGACGCGATCCGGAACCAGGTCCGCATCCGCGCGGAGGGACGGTTCGGGTTCGACCTCTACCGGCCCGGCGGGTTCTGCGCCGTGACCCTGACCGACGACGCCGGCTGACCGCCGGTGCCCTGACCGGGCGGGCCCTCGAGCCCGCCCCTCGGCCCCGCCGCTCCCTTCCGGGTGCGGGGCCCGCACGGCCCCCGGGATGCTCCGCCCGGGGGCCGTGCTCATGCCCGGGGTGCTGTGCGGCCCCTAGACGGGCGAGAACGGGTGCGGGGTGCCCCGGGTCCACTGCGGTGCTACCGGGTCGATCCCGGCCCCGCCTCGCGTCGCGGGCGGCGCTCTCTCCCCGCTAGCGGGAGGGGGCGTCGTCATCTTGGCGGGCCGGGGCACCCGAGGGTGGTGTCGGTTAGCCTTCTCTCTCTCCGACCGGGCTCCGGGGGTCGCGCGCGCGGGCGCGTGTGAGGTGCGACGGCCTCTGCGGGTAGACGGTCGGGCAGAATAGAGCGGTGCTGACCTTCCTCGCCGTCTTATATGCCGTCGCCGCGGCGTGTTCTCTCTGGGGCGCTTTCGGCCCGTCGATCCGTGCATCTCGGCGGGCGCAGAAGGGCGAACGGGCGAAAGCTCGTCTTCGAGAGCTAACTCAGGTAGCCGCTGATGCGCGGGGAGTCGGCGATGAGGCAGCCGCGGCTGCCGCGTGGGAGGCACGACGCGTAGAACTGGCCGCACCATTCGAAGGGGGGCAGCGCACGTTGGGCTCATGGGCTGAGGGCGGGGCCCGGTACATATCCGAGGCCGACCGGGCACAGGCCGAGAGCGCGAGCCGTCGCGCCGGCCTGGGGTGGATCGGTGTGGGTGTGGCCCTCGGGAGCGTTGCGAGCATCATCGGGCTCTGGTTGTGAGCCTGTTGCTGTAGGACACGACGACCCGAGATCCGTAGCCCGCGGTAGCGTCATACCGCCGCGGCGGTGCCGCGCGGAGACGGTCGGCATACTTCCCTCATGGACACGAACACAATCCTCGCGACCGGGGCCGTCGCGGTTGTCTCGGGCATAGTCGGGGGCTCGATCCCTGGCGTGTTCCGACTGGTCGCGGAATGGCTCGCTCGCAGAGGGGCGAGGCGAGAAGTAGTCGCTGACCTCGCGGGTGAGCTGCTGGAAGGGTGCGAGCGCTTGCGGGCCTCAAGCGGTGACGTGCCGGTGAACGCGCAGATGTCGGAGGTATTGCGCAAGTTCACCAATGAGGAGCGGCCAGAGTGGCGGCGTGCGCGGGACGACCATCGCGCGTCGCTCCGGTCGTTGGCTGTTCGGATCGGGGTGAGGAACAAGAAGCTGGGCGAGTCGGCTCTGGCTCTCATCTCGGCTGCCGAACGCGACGCGAAGGCATGGGAATCGGCCCGCGATGCGTTCTCCAACAGGCTCTTCCCCAAGTTCCGCTGAGCATGGCGACGCCCCCGAGAACCGTGGTCCGCGGGGGCGTCGCTGGCGGGGTGCTTACTGGCCGGGGAGGCTGAGCACCTGGGATTCGCGGCCGTCGATCTTGTCGGCGGCCTCGAGGAGGGCGGCTGCGGTCTCGCGGGCCTGGCGGGCGGTCATGGGCTCTTCGTCGTCGACGACGAGGATGACGTTCTGCTCGATGTCGTGGCCGTCGGTCATGGTCTGGATGGTGAGGACGGCGCGCTGGGTGCGGACGCGGTCGGTGTGGGTGACGACGGTGGTGCCGTCGGTGCTGGTGGCGATGGTGGTCTGGTCGTTCATGGTGTGGCCTTCCGTGTAGCAGTAGGTGTAGCAACGGGCTTGATTCCCGGGGTGTATCTGGACGTTCCTGGATGCTCTCTCAGCGCTCTGGCCTGCGTAGTTGACACGTCGGGGTACGTCGTGTCACGTCACGCCTGAGGCTGGGGGTCAAGGGGTCGCAGGTTCAAATCCTGTCAGCCCGACCGAGAGAAGGCCGCCGACCAGTGACAACACTGGTCGGCGGCCTTCGTCATGTACGGCTCTCGTCCGTCCCCGCGGCGCCGGGTGTCACGGGGCCGCCGCGACATCGGGCACCGCCAGCGGTTCGACCTTCCGTCCCGAGGGCGCGAGGGCGAGGATCAGCAGCGAGAGGCCGATCCCGGCGATCCCGAGCCAGCCGAGCAGCGGCAGCCTCTCCCCGACGACGAGCACGGCCAGCACGGCCGCGACCGCCGGCTCGGCGAGGGTGAGGGTCGTCGCGGTGCTCGCGGAGATCCGGGTCAGGCCGAGTCCGAACAGCACGTAGCCGAGGAACATCGGCACGAGCGCCATGTAGGCGCCGACGGCGAACGCCTGCGGAGAGGCGAGCAGCGGGGCGCCGGTGAGCGCGAGCACGGGCAGGAGCGCCAGTCCGCCGAGCCCGAACACGGAGCCCATCGCCGCGGCGCGACCGACACCCCGGCCCATCAGGCGGTGCGCGCTCCAGGAGTAGAGCGCGTAGGTCGCTCCGGCGACCAGGCCGAGTCCGACGCCCGCCAGCGCGCCCGGCGTGTCGGCGGCGGCGTCGTGCATCGTCGCGGCGCACAGCACGGCGCTGCCCGCGATGCCCAAGCCCGCCGCGAGCATCCACCAGGCGCCGAGCCGGCGTCCCTCGAGGATCCGCTCCAGGAGGCCCGAGGCGAGCGGCGCCGACCCGAGGGAGACGACCGTGCCGACGGCGACGCCGGCCAGGTGCATCGAGCTGTAGAACGCCAGCGGATAGATCAGCACGCCCAGCGCTCCGGCGACCACCGTGCCCCGGCGGGCGGCCAGGGCGGCGCGCTCGCGGCGCAGCGAGGGAAGGGCGATCAGCGCCTGCAGGATCCCGCCGATGCCGAGCGCCGCGGCGCCGATCGCGAGCGGTCCGACCTCCGGGGCGAAGGTGGCCGCGGTGCCGGTGGTGCCCCACAGCACGGCGGTGACCAGGACGGCGAGGACCCCGACCAGGGAACCTCGAGTCACCGGGCACCCAGCATCGAAGCGGCGATCCCTCGTGCACGCTCCAGGCGCACAGGGTCTCCCTCCAGTCCTGCCCGGGCGACGGCACCCTCGAGGAGGTAGCTGAAGTGCTCGGCCAGCTCCTGCGCTCCGTCCGCGTCGGTCAGCTCAGCCAGGCCTTCGGCGAGGATCTGCTCGACCTGCTCCTTGTGGAGGCGCACCGCGTCGCGTTCGGGAGCGCCCGCCGGGAACTCAGCGGCCGTGTTGAGCAGCCCGCATCCCCGGAAGCCGCCGCCGTGGTCGGCGTTGGCATGGTCGAGATAGGCGTCGAACACCGAGAGCACGCGCTCGACGGACGTGGCGGCGCTCGACGCGCGCGCACGGTGCAGGTCCAGCCACTCCTCATGGCGGGCATCGATATAAGCGCTGACCAGGTCCGACTTGGAGCGGAAGTTGTTGTAGAGGCTCTTCTTGGCGACTCCCGCCTCGGCGGTGATCGCGTCGATCCCGGTCGCATTCACGCCGTCTTCGTAGAACCGCGTCGACGCGGCGTCGAGCAGTCGCTCCCGCGCTGTCCCCATCTCCGCCCTCCTCGATCATCAATTAGGTAGACCAGTCTACCTACTTCAGTATCTCGCCGTGGCGGACCCGTGCGCCGCACTCCCCGCAGCGCTCTCCTACACTCGGGCCATGACCTCAGCGCACCCCTCCCCCTCCCCTGCCCGCCGCTACGTGATGACCTTCGCGTGCGAGGACCGCCCCGGCATCGTGCACGCGATCACCGGCGCGATCGTCGAGGCCGGCGGCAACATCGTCGAGAGCCGCCAGTTCGAGAGCGGCGACTCCCACCGCTTCTACATGCGTGTCGAGGTCCTGACCTCCGCGTCGCCGGACGAGGTGCGCGCCGCGCTCGCCGCACCGATCGAGAGCTTCGGGATCGAGGCGGAGATCGACGAGGTGGGCCGCCCGGTGCGCACCCTCGTTCTCACCTCGAAGTCGACGCACTGCCTGAACGACCTGCTGTTCCAGACCTCGATCGGGAACCTCCCGATCGAGGTGCCGCTCGTGATCGCGAACCACGACACCCCGGCCCGGTACGCCGAGTTCCACGGCGTCCCCTTCGAGCACCGTCCCGTGACCTCCGCCGAGGAGAAGGCGGCCTTCGAGGACCGGGTGCGCGAGGCGGTCGTCGAGCACGACATCGAGCTCGTGGTCCTGGCCCGCTACATGCAGATCCTCTCCCCCGAGCTGAGCGCCGAGCTCTCCGGGCGCTGCATCAACATCCACCACTCCTTCCTGCCCGGGTTCAAGGGCGCGAACCCGTACCGCCAGGCCTACGCCCGCGGGGTGAAGCAGATCGGGGCGACCGCCCACTTCGTCACCGACGACCTCGACGAGGGCCCGATCATCGAGCAGGAGGTCATCCGCGTGGACCACACCCGCTCCCCGCAGGAGCTCATGGCGATCGGTCAGGACACCGAGGTGCGCACCCTGCGCGAGGCCGTGGGGCTCTTCGCGCAGCGCCGGGTCCTGCTGGACGGCTCGCGCACCATCGTCTTCCGCTGAGCGGCGCGGCACGGATCCCCGACGCGCCGCAGAGCACGAAGGGATCCGCCGCACGTGACATCCCGAAGGGGCCGCACCGCGCGAGCGGTGCGGCCCCTTCGCGGTCCCGGTCCCTCAGGCGCGGGCCGGCCCCACCCAGACCTGCTGGGCGTTGACGAACTCCCGGATCCCGTGCGGGCCCAGCTCCCGCCCGTAGCCGGAGCGCTTGATGCCGCCGGAGGGCAGGCGCGGATCGGTCTTGACGATCCCGTTGACGCTCACCTGCCCCGCCTCGATCCGACGCGCCATCGCCTCGCCGCGGGAGGACTCGGTCCAGATGCTCGCACCGAGCCCGTACGGGGTGTCGTTGGCGAGGGAGAGGGCGTGCTCGGCGTCCTCGGCGACCATCACGGAGGCGACCGGGCCGAAGGTCTCCTCGGTGCAGGCGCTCATCCCGGCCTCGACCCCGGTCAGCAGCGTGACGGGATAGTAGAAGCCCTCCCCCGTCGGCATCTCGCCTCCCAGGACGAGCTCCGCCCCCGCCTCGACGGAGGTGGTGACCTGGCGGTGGAGGTTCTCCCGCAGCTCGGCGCGGGCGATCGGACCCACCTGCGTGGTCTCCTCGCGCGGGTCGCCGACGACGAGCGCCGCGAGCTGCGCGGCGAGCAGCTCGACGAAGCGGTCGTGGACGGGCCGCTCGACGATGACCCGCTTCGCGGCGATGCAGGACTGGCCGGCGTTGATGATGCGGGAGAGCGCGGCGACCCGCGCGGCCTCCTCGAGGTCCGCGTCCGCCAGGACGAGGCAAGGGTCCGAGCCGCCGAGCTCGAGCACGGCGGGCTTGATCTCGCTCGCCGCGATCGAGGCGACGACGGCGCCTGCCCGGTCAGAGCCGGTGAAGGACACCGCCTGGATGCGCGGGTCGCGGATCACCTGCTCGACGTCGGCGGTCGCGGCGTGGAGCGTCTGGAACACTCCCTCCGGGGCGCCGACGGCGCGGAACGCCTCCTCGATCGCGGCCGCACAGCCGGGGACGTGGGGATCATGCTTCATCACCGCCGTGTTCCCGGCCATGATCGCCGGGGCGGCGAAGCGGAAGGCGAGCCAGAACGGGGCGTTCCACGGCAGCACCCCCAGCACGGTCCCCAGCGGCAGGTGCTGGACGTAGGAGGAGCTCGCATCGGAGGCGATGTGCTCGTCGGCGAGATAGTCGGCGCCGTGGGCGGCGTAGTGCTCGGCCGCCCATGCCGCCTTGGCCACCTCGCCGCGGGCCTCGCCGATCGGCTTGCCCATCTCCTCGGTCATCAGCGGCGCGAGCTCCTCGACGTGCTCGCGCAGGTGGGCGGCGACGGCCTCCAGTAGCGCGGCCCGCTCCTCGAAGGAGGTCTCGCGCCAGGCGAGGAAGGAGCTGCGGGCGCGGTCGAGGACGGCGTCGATCTGTGCGGGCGTGGCGGCGGGCACCTCCCGGACGACGGCGCCGGTCGAGGGGTCGACGGCGGTGAGCGCCGTCCGGGGCGAGGCCTGTGTGCTCTGCGTGGTCATGGTGCTGCTCCTCTCAGGGGCGGGGCGTGCCGGCCGCGGCCGGGAAGGATCGGGCGGAGCTCTCGTGGACGGTGAAGTCCTCCGGGAGCGTGAGGAAGGAGGCGCAGCCGTCGGCGGTGATCCGGACGGTGTCGGAGATCCCGACGGTCTTGTCCCCGTCGACGCCCCACATCCAGGGGATGAGGTGGAAGGTCATCCCCTCCTCGAGCGGCCGCTCGTCGCCCTCGAGGAGGGAGAGGATGTACCCCTCGTCCCAGGAAGGCGGGAAGGCGATGCCGATCGAGTAGCCGGCGCGGGTGGCGAGGCTCGCGCCGACGTCGTTGCTCTCGATCATCCGTCGGGTCAACCGGTCCACCTCGGAGACCGTCACCCCCGGCCTCATCAGCGAGCGCAGCTCCGCCAGGGTGTGCTTCATGAGGTCCTGCGCGGAGCGCATCGAGTCCGAGAGCGCGCCGTTGACGACGGTGCGCATCATCGCGGCGTGATAGCGGCGGTAGCAGCCGCCCACCTCGAGGAAGACGTGCTCCCCGGGGCGGATCATGCGCCCCTCCCAGGTGGAGTGGCCGATCATCGAGCGGGGGCCGGAGGCGACATAGGGCATCACCGCCGGGAACTCCCCGCCCGCGCGGAACATCGCCGAGCTGATCGCGGCGGCGACCTCGTTCTCGGTCGCGCCCGACATGGCGGTGTGCAGGCCGGCGGCCATGCCGGCCTCCCCCGCGTAGGCGGCCAGCTGCATCACCTCGATCTCTGCCGGGGACTTGCGGATCCGCCCCTCCTCGACGATCCCGAAGCAGTCCACGAGGCCCTCGCCGAAGGCGTCGTGGAAGCGGTCCTGCTGGTGGGCGGGGAAGTAGTAGCTGTTGCGCTCGTAGCCCACCCGGGAGTCCGCCAGGCGCAGGTCCCGCAGAGTGGAGACCAGCTCGAGGATCGCGTCGCCCGAGTCGGGATAGGCGCGGGAGTGCTCGAGCCAGGTGCGGGAGACGACGTTGGACTCCTCGAGCGCGCGCGTGATCATCACCGGCTCCGCCTCCAGCGGCACGATCAGGGCCTGGAAGAAGGAGTACCCGGTGGTCTGATGGTCGGTGAGGTACATCAGGTTCTCGGGGTCGCTGATGATCACCGCGTTCAGCTCCCGCGTCGCCATCCGCTCCCGGAGCTCCCGGATCCTGCGCTCGTACTCCTCGGGGGCGAAGGTCATGTCCCCGCGGCGGCGCATCACGCCTCCTCCAGCACGGCGGCGATCGCCGTCTCGAGGATGTCCAGGCCCTCGGCGAGGTCGTCCGGCTCGATGATCAGCGGCGGGATCAGCTTGATCACCCGGCCGCCGCTGCCGCAGGGGCCGAACAGCAGACCGCGGTCGAAGCACTCCCGCTGCAGGCGCGCGTTCAGGGCCCCGTCGCCGGTGTCCAGGGCCTGCATCATGCCGCGTCCGCGCACCTCCCAGCCGCGGTCCGGATGGGCGTCGGCGATCGTGTGGAGGCGGGCGCGCATCTGCTCGCCCTTCTCGAGGACCCCCTCGAGGAAGGCGTCGTCGGTGAAGAAGTCCAGCGCCACCGTCCCGGCGACGAAGGAGAGGCCCTGGCCGCGGAAGGTGCCGGTGTGGGCGCCGGGGCTCCAGTGACGGTCCACCTCGGGCTTGTTGAGGTTCATCGCGATCGGGGTGCCGAATCCGCCCAGGCCCTTGGCGAGCGTGATGATGTCGGGGTCCAGCCCCATCCCGTCGAAGGAGAAGTAGCTGCCGGTGCGGCCGATCCCCGCCTGGATGTCGTCGATGATCAGCAGCGCCCCGTGCTCGCGCGCGAGGTCCTGGACCTGGTGGAGCCATTCGCGGCTCGCGACGTTCACCCCGCCCTCGGCCTGCACGACCTCGACGAGGAAGGCGGCCGGCGGCAGCAGTCCGCTCGAGGGGTCCTTCAGCGCCGCGGCGTACTCGACCAGCGCCATGTCCCCGCCGGGCGCGGTCTCGAAGGGCAGGCGCAGGATGTTCTCCAGCGGCACCCCGGCCCAGCGGCGGAAGGCGTCGTTCGCGGTCGCGGCGAGGGAGCCCAGGGTCATGCCGTGGAAGCCGTGGCTGAAGGCGACGATCTCGCGCCGGCCGGTGGCGGCGCGGGCGAGCTTCATCGCGGCCTCCACGGCGTTCGAGCCCGTCGGCCCCATGAACTGCAGGCGGTGGTCCATGCCGCGGGGCGCGAGGACCACCTCGTGGAAGCGCTCGACGAAGTCGCGCTTGGTGGTGGTGTAGGTGTCGAGCGAGTGCGCGACCCCGTCGGCCTCGAGGAACTCGATCAGCGCCTTCTTCATCGCGGGATGGTTGTGGCCGAAGTTCAGCACCCCGGCCCCGGCGAAGAAGTCGATGTAGCTGCGGCCTTCCTCGTCGACCTGGCGCGCGCCGGAGGCGGAGGCGAAGACTGTCGGGTAGTTGCGGCAGTAGCCGCGGATCTCGGATTCGTGGTTCTCGAATACGGCGGTGTCCATGGGAGACCTCTTCCTGCCCAGGAGGCGATCCGATCTCCGTGCCCGGGCGAGAGCTGAGATCGCCTCTCATGTCCTGTGCGGCCCGGTGTGATGACCCTCACAGGCATAGAGGCTCCCCGTCAAGCGCGGCGCGCCGCTCAGAACACGGGGCGGCCTCCGGTGACCCCGAGCACGGTGCCGGAGACGTAGCTCGCCTCCTCGGGGCTGGCCAGGAACACGTACGCCCCTGCGCACTCGGCGGGCTGCCCTGCACGGCCCAGGGGCGTGTTCGCCCCGAAGGCGACGTAGTCGTCCGGCACGCGCGTCGCGACGTTCAGCGGGGTCCAGATCGGGCCCGGTGCCACGGCGTTGACGCGGATGCCGCGGGGGCCGAGATCCGCAGCGAGGTTGACGGTCAGGTTGTTGATCGCGGCCTTGGTCGCGGCGTAGTCCATGAGCGGCACGGAGGGGTCGTAGCTCTGGATCGAGGAGGAGTTGATGACGCTCGCTCCGGGTCGGAGGTGCGGGGCCGCCTCCTGGGTGAGCCAGAACAGCACCTCGAGGTTCGTGGTGAGGGTGCGGTGCAGCCGTTCGGAGGCAATCCCCTCCAGGCCCTTCGGCTCGGCCCGGCCCCACTGGAAGGCCGCGTTGTTCACGAGCACGTCGAGACGGCCGAGCTCCTCGACAGTTCGACGAACGATGGAGCGCGCATGCTCCTCGTCGCGGAGATCGCCGGGCAGCAGCAGGGCACGGCGTCCGGCGTCCTCGATCCACCGCCGGGTCTCCTCCGCGTCCTCCTGCTCCTCGGGGAGGTAAGCGATCGCCACGTCGGCGCCCTCGCGGGCGTAGGCGATCGCGACGGCCCGGCCGATGCCCGAATCACCCCCGGTGATCAGGGCGGCCATCCCCTCGAGTCGTGCGTGTCCGACGTAGCTGCGCTCGCCGTGATCGGGCACGGGGCTCATCGGCCCTGTCAGTCCGGGCGGCTCCTGGTCCTGCGGGGAGAAGGCCGGCTCGCCTCCGGAGGTCGAGAGCTGCTCGGCGCGCTCAGCCACTCGGGAGTGCACGCGGTCATGGCGCGGGTCCTGATCGGTCACGGGAGCCTCCTGGGTCGGTGGGACGAATGCGGGACGTCCACGCTACCCACCACCGGCCCGGTCCGCCGAGGACCGAACGCCCGGTCGGTCCCGGACCGGGCCGGTTCAGCCCTTCACACCGCCCGCGGCGGCGAAGCCCTGGCCGAGGTTGCGGCCCAGGAACAGGTACAGCACCACCACCGGCAACGAGTAGAAGATCGAGAACGCGGCGAGCTGGCCGTAGGCGACCTGCCCGTACTGGGAGGAGAAGGTGTACAGCGTCACCGCGGCGGGGAGCTTGTCCGGGCTCAGCAGCAGCATGAAGGGGACGAAGAAGTTCCCCCACATCGAGACGAAGGTGAAGATCGTCGCCACCGACAGTCCCGAGCGCATCAGCGGCAGCACCACCGACCACAGGGTGCGCAGCACCCCCGCCCCCTCGGTCCACGCGGACTCCTCGATCTCCAGCGGCACCCCGTCCATGAACCCCTTGGTGAGGAAGATGGCGTAGGGCAGGGAGCTCGCCCCGAGGAACAGGATCGCCCCGCCCATCGAGTCGATGAGGTTGACCTGCACGAACATCGAGTAGACCGGGATCATGATCGCGGTGATCGGCAGCCCGGTCGAGAAGATGATCGTCAGCAGCAGCGGCCGCTTGGCACGGAAGCGGTAGCGGGAGAGCGGATAGGCGCACAGCACCGCGGAGACCATGGTGAGGATCGTCGCGCCGCCGCACAGGATCAGCGAGTTCCCCAGCGGCCGGAAGGTCGTCTCCTCGTTCCAGATCGCCGCGTAGTTGTCCAGGCTCCAGCGCTGCGGCCAGGCCACCGACAGCGAGGCCTCGGTGTCGAAGGAGGCCAGCACCACCCACAGCAGCGGCACCAGGAACGCGATGCCGATCGCGGCCATGACGAGGTTGCTGGCGAGCTTCGTGCCGGCGGCGCGGGAGCGTCCCTTCCGGGGGGCGGGACGAGCGGCCGACGCGCCGTCCGCCGGGGCCGTCGTGGTCGTGGGAGCGGCGGTCATCGCTTGTCCTCCTCGGGCAGCAGGCGCAGGTAGGCGATCGAGGCCAGCGCCCCGATCAGCAGGAGCAGCAGCGCGACGGCGGTGCCGTAGCCGAGCTGCCCGTAGGAGAACGCCTGCTCGTACATGTACAGCGGCAGGGTCTGGCTCTGCCGGGCGGGGCCGCCGCCGGTCATGATGAAGATCAGTCCGAAGACGGACAGGGTCTGCAGGGTGGTCAGCATCAGGTTCGTCGCGATCGCGGGCCGCAGCAGCGGCACGGTCACCGAGACGAAGCGGCGCACGGGCCCGGCGCCGTCCAGCGCCGCGGACTCGTACACGTCCCCGGGCACGGAGCTCAGCGCCGCGGAGTAGACCAGCATCGAGAACGCCGCGCCGCGCCAGATGTTCGCGAAGGAGACCGCGATGATCGGGGCGCTGAACAGCAGGTCCTGCCCGGGCAGACCGATCGCGGTGAGCATGGCGTTGAGGCTGCCGGCGTCGGCGAAGAAGGTGTAGAGCAGGTAGCCGGCGACCACCTCGGGCAGGATCCAGGCGGCGATCACGATCGAGGTGACCGCGAAGGTGACCAGGCGGTGCGAGCGCTCCATCAGCAGGGCCAGGCCCATGCCGAGCAGGTTCTGGCCCAGCACCGCGGAGACCAGCGTGAACACCAGCGTGAGGACGACCGAGTTCCAGAAGTCGCCGTCGGCGAAGGCGTCGGTGAAGTTCTGGACGCCGACGAAGCTCGTGTCGGAGGCGCCGTCGCCGCGGATCGCGCTGTCGGTGAAGGCGAGGTAGAGCGAGTACAGGATCGGGCCGAGCATGAAGCCGAGCAGCAGCAGCGCGGCCGGGAGCATCGGCACGGCGCGCATCGGCGAGAGCCCGTCCCCGAGCCGGGTGCGTCGGCCCCCGCGGCGCGGGGCGCCGGCCCCTGCGGCGGGGCGGGTGGTGGTGTCGGTCGCGGTCATCCCTGGGCCTCCTGCACGTTCTCGGGGCCGACGATGTCGCGCACCGTCGCGTCGTAGGCGGCGGCCGCCGCCTCGGGATCGCTCCCGGTGAGCACGGCCTCCATCGCTTCCTGGAGCGCGGAGGAGACCTCCGGATAGGCGGGCAGCGCCGGCCGGTAGTAAGCGGTGTCCAACAGGTTCGTGAAGTACTCGACCGCCGGGGAGTAGCTGAGGTACTCCTCCACCTCGGCGACGTCGTTGCGGACGGTGATGTGGTTGTCCGCGATCGCGTAGTCCACGAGGGTCTCGGTGGAGACCAGCGTCTCGAGGAAGCGGAAGGCCGTCTCGCGGTCGGTGACGTACTGCGGGATGGACAGGCCCCAGCCGCCGGCGAGGGTGACGGTGCCGGTGCCGCCGCCGTCCTGGGTGGGCATGTCCGCGAGCCCCACCACCTCGGGCCATTCGGGCCAGGGCCGGCCGGCGGTCTCGGTCCAGTTCTGCGAGATCCAGGAGCCGTCGATCAGCATGCCGAGCTTCGCGTCGGGCAGCAGGGAGGTGTAGATCTGCTCGGAGATGTTGGGGTCCAGCAGCTGGCCGAGGGAGGCGGTCAGCTCCTCGTCCACGACGGTCTTGAGGAAGGCGAGGGAGTCGATGAACCCCTGCGAGCCCAGCACCCACTTCTTCGTGTCCTCGTCGTACAGGCCGGTGCCGTCGCCCGTGCCGTACAGCAGCATCTCGAAGCCCTGCATCGAGGCCTTCTCGCCCTGCGGGGTGCCGGCGAACATGAAGAACGGGATCGCCTCGGAGCCCGAGTCCTTGATCGCGCGGGCCGCCTCGAGGATGTCCTCCCAGGAGGTGGGCTGCCAGTCGGCGGGCAGGCCCGCCTGCTCGAACACCTCGCGGTGGAACCAGATCGCACGGGTGTCGGTGGTGATCGGCACCCCGTAGACCTCCCCGTCCTCGCCGGTGACGGCCAGCTTGGACGCCTCGGCGATGTCGTCCCAGTGGTCCCAGCCCTCGACCAGGTCGGTCATGGGCTGGAGGTATCCGGCCCCGACGTCGGACAGGAGGATGAAGGAGTCCTCGTAGACGAGGTCCGGGCTGGTCCTCGGGGAGCTCATCAGCAGCTCGTTCTTGGTGAAGTAGTCGTTCTCCGAGGCGACGATCGGCACCAGGTCGATCACCAGCTCCGGGTTCTGCGCGGAGAACGTCTCCGCGGCGCGCTCGATCCACTCCTGCTTGATCGTGTTGGAGCCGAACTGCTGGAAGGCGATGCGCAGGGTGCCCGCGTCACGCCCTCCTCCGGAGCAGCCGGCCAGCGAGGCCAGCGGCAGCAGGGCGGCGGCACCCGCGGTGAAGCGCAGGAAGGACCGGCGGTCGGTGCCTGTCCGTGGGGAAGGGGTCGGGGCCACGAAGACCTCCTCGTCGACGTCTCTCAGGCCCTGAGAGTAGCGGGTGAGACCCGTCACGCCGGGAAGACGGTGCGCCCCGGCGCGTCGCACGTCCTGCGTCCTCCCCTCCCCTGTCCCGTCCTCCCCGGCGGTGCCCTCAGCCGCGGGCGCGGCCGACGCCCTGCGCGCGCTCCGCGTCGGCGTAGCGCATCCCGGCCGGGACCTGTGCGAGCTCGAACCAGGACGCGGCGCGCGGGAGGAGGCGCACGTCCTGCCAGGGGATCTCGAAGTCGGGCGCCTGCCAGAGGGTCAGCGCGATCTCCGCGCGGCGTCCGGCGGCGACCAGCAGCAGCCGTCGCAGGCGGGAGAGCGGATGGGGGTCGGCGCGGGCCGCCTCGGGGATCGCGACCGCTCCGCCGAGGTCGAGCGGCCACACCGTCTCGCCCCAGTGCAGCTCCGCCCGCTCGGGGGTGCCGGCGATGACGGCCGGCGGGCGCAGGTCCGCGGCGGCGACCGGGACGGGCGCGAGGGGCTCGCCCCGCCGCAGCACCTCGTGCTGCACCCAGGCGCCGGGCAGCAGGAGCTTCTCGCCCACGTGGACGTCGACCAGCAGCGCCTCGGCGAAGGGGCGCAGCGCCTCGCTGAGCCGTCCAGCGCGGGCGAGGTCCCGGCGCGGTGCGGCGATCACCCGCACCACGGCGTGGTCTCCCGGCCGGTCGGTCAGCGGGATACGCACGCGCGTGCCGGGGAGGGGGTTGCCCGTGCTCATCGGCGGAACCTCGCCTCGGCCCGGTCCTCGAGGGCGAGGGCGAGCTGCTCGCGGAAGCGGTCGTTCATCGGCGGCAGGTCCTCGACGGGGCACCAGAGCGCCTCGGTGTTCTCCCCGTCGGCCGGGAAGGGCCGCTGGGAGTCGTCGGCCTCGCACAGGAAGCAGATGTCGAGGTACTGGGCGCGGTCCCCGTTGGGGTAGGTGATCTCCGGCAGGGCGCGCATGTCCAGCAGGCGCAGGGCGGTGCACGCGATGCCCGCCTCCTCGGCGACCTCGCGCTCGGCGGCGCGGGCGGGCTCCTCCCCCGGGTCGACGATCCCGGTGACCGGGGTCCAGCGGCCGTCGTCGGCGCGGCGCACCACGAGCAGGCGGGTGCGTGCGGGGTTCAGGACGACGGCCGTGACGCCCGGCATCCACAGCAGCTCGTTGCCGATCCTCTCGCGCAGCGAGAGGACGAAGTCCGGGGTGGCGATGATGCTCCTCCTGGAAGGGGTCGGCGGGGTGCGGCCGCGGCGCGGCGGACGACGACGGCGGGGACGGTTCCCGGGTTCAGCCGGTGCTCGCGGCGATCCCGAAGATCCCCAGGATCGCGATGCCGAACACGAAGTAGGCGAGGATCCCGAGGATCACGAGCCCCACGATCACGCAGAAGACGATCCAGCCCACCTTGTTCATGGTGCGCGCGGAGCGGGGGTCGGACTCCATCTGCACCAGGGCGATGATCCCGAAGATCGTGGGGATCCACCCTCCGCACAGGAAGCCGAGCACGATCAGCAGGATCGCACTGGTCTGGATCGAGCCGCGATCGGGAGCGGGCGGGAGCGTCATGGGCGTCCTTCCGGGACGGGTGGGATCAGTCCCTCAGCGGGCGGCCATGGGCGTCCCGCTCGAAGGAGGGGGACTTGGCGAGGACCATGATGCCCTCGACGAGACCCCAGATGGTCGTGATCGGGGACAGCGTGAAGCAGCTGAGCACGGTGACCAGGACCTGCACCAGGCCGATGGCGGTGTACCCCATGAGGAAGCGGTGCACGCCGAAGGCGCCGAAGAAGATCCCCAGGACCCCGACGAGCACGCGGCTCTGCGCCTCGCCCTGCACGGGCGCCGCACCCGGCTGGGCGGCGTGGGCGGCGCCCTGCGCGCCGTCCTGAGGGAAGCCCTGGGCGCCCGCGGGGGCGCCATAGGGAGTGCCCGGTCCGTACGGGGAGGCCTGGCCGTAGGGGTCGGAGCCGGGCGCCTGGCCGTAGGGATCGGCGGCGGATCCCGTCGCGGGCGACCACCGCTCCTCGCCGGAGGCGTCGGCGTGGGGATCGGAGGCCGACGCCCCGGAGGCGGGGCCGTAGGGCGACGGCTGGCCGTAGGGCGAGGCCTGGCCGTACGGGGAGGCCTGGCCGTAGGGCGAGGCCTGGCCGTAGGGCGAGGCCTGGCCGTAGGGCGAGGCGTCGCCGGAGCCGCCCGGCTGGCCGTACGGATCCTGCTGGCCGTGGGCCTCCTGTGCGGCGGCCTGCCCGAACGAGTCCTGCCCCGCGGGGGCGGCGAAGGGGTCCTGCGCGCCCTGTGCCGGCGCGGGCTGCTCCGCCGGGGGCTGCGCCCACGGATCCTGGCCGCCGCTCGGCGCGGCGTAGGGGTCCTGGCCTGCGCCGGGCGCCTGCTGCCCGGAGGGGTCCTGCGGGGCGAAGGGGTCGTGCTGCGGGGTCCAGGAGCCGTCGTCACCGGTGTTGCTCATGGGCGCCACGATACGTGCCGCCGGCGGTGCCCTGCATCTCGGCGCGCTGGGCCCCCGGGGCACTCGGCGCAGACCCCCTCGACGACAGCGCCCCGTCCCCGCCGCAGCGGGAACGGGGCGTCGACGGCGCCGCTCGACGGGGCCGCTCAGCGGCGGCGCTTCTCGCGGATCCGCACGCCGATGACGATCGGGGAGCCGGTGAACTCGAAGTCCTCCCGCAGCCGTCGCTCGATGAAGCGGCGGTAGCCGTGCTCGAGGAAGCCGCTGGCGAAGACCACGAACCGCGGCGGACGGGTGCGGGCCTGCGTCGCGAAGAGGATCCGGGACTGCTTCCCTCCGCGCAGTGGATGGGGGTGCGCGGCGACGAGCTGGCCCAGGAAGGCGTTGAGCCGGCCCGTCGGGATGCGGCGGTCCCAGGACTCGAGCGCCTTCTCGAGCGCCGGCACGAGCTTCTCGGAGTGGCGGCCGGTGGCTGCGGAGATGTTCACGCGAGGTGCCCAGGCGACGTGGCCGAGGTCCCGCTCGATCTCCCGCTCCAGCGCCTTGTGCCGCTCCTCGTCCAGCAGGTCCCACTTGTTGAAGGCGAGCACGAGGGCGCGCCCGGACTCCAGGACCATGTCGATGATCTTGAGGTCCTGGGTGGAGATCGGCTCGTTGGCCTCCAGCAGCACGACGGCGACCTCGGCGCGGTCCAGCGCCGCGTGCGTGCGCAGCGAGGCGTAGTAGTCCGCGCCCTGGGACTGCGCGATGCGGCGGCGGATCCCCGCGGTGTCCACGAAGGTCCACTCCTTGCCGCCGAGGACGATCTTCTCGTCCACGGGGTCGCGGGTGGTGCCGGCGAGGTCGTCGACGACGACGCGCTGCTCCTTCGCGAGCCGGTTCAGCAGCGAGGACTTGCCGACGTTGGGGCGGCCGACGAGGGCCACGCGCCGCGGGCCGTGGTCGACCGGCGCTCCCCGGCCCTCCTCCGGCATGGCGGCGACGACCGCGTCCAGCAGGTCGCCGGAGCCGCGGCCGTGCAGGGCGGAGACCGGGTAGGGCTCGCCGAGGCCGAGGTTCCACAGCGCCGCGGCCTCGAGCTCGCCGCGCTGGTCGTCGACCTTGTTGGCGACCAGCACCAGCGGCACCCGCGCCTTGCGCAGCACTTTCAGCAGCTGCTCGTCGGTGGTGGTGATGCCGACGTTCGCATCGACGACGAACATGACCACGTCCGCGAGGGAGACGGCGACCTCGGCCTGCTCCGCGACGCGATAGGCGATGCCCTGGACCCTGTCCTCCCAGCCGCCGGTGTCCACGAGCCAGAAGTCCTTGCCGGACCACTCCGCCTCGTAGAAGACGCGGTCGCGGGTCACGCCGGGACGGTCCTCGACGACGGCCTCTCGGCGGCCGAGGATGCGGTTGACCAGTGTGGATTTGCCGACGTTGGGGCGGCCGACCACGGCGACGACGGGCAGGTTCCGCCGCGCCTCGGGCTGCAGCTGCGCCTCCTCGCCGCCGCCGAGCAGGGCGAGGTCCTCCTCGTCGAGCTCGTAGTCGGACAGGCCCGCGCGCAGCGCCGCCTCGATGTCCTCGTCGCTCGGGCCGTCGGCCCCTGCCTCGACCACGACGGGGGCGGGTTCGGCCGGGCCGTGCTCGGCGGTCTCGTCGGCGGCCTCCGCGGCCGCGACCAGCATCAGCACCTTCTCGACGACGTCCTCGATGCCGAGGCCGGTGGTGTCGATCTGCTCGACGCCCTCGGCGGCGGTGAGGAACTCGGAGACGGAGGAGTCGTCGCGGTCGCGGCGCAGCACCTGGTCGGCCATGCGCTCGCGCGTCTCCTCGGTGTCCTCGAGGCCGAGCTCCGCGGCGCGGCGGCGCATCCGCTCCTCGTCCGAGGCGGTCAGCAGCACCCGCACCCGGGCGTCGGGGGCGACGACGGTGGTGGTGTCACGGCCCTCGGCGACGCAGAAGCCGCGCTCGGCGGCGGTGGAGAAGAGCACCTCGCGCTGGCGGCGCTGGAGGATCGGGCGCACCAGGGTGTTGGTCGCGACGGCCGAGACCTGCTGGGAGATGCGCTGCTCGCGGATCGCGGCGGTGATGTCGGTGCCGGCGACGACCACGGTGGCCCCGGCCGGGTCGGTGCCGAGGTCGAGGTCGATCCCCTCGGCGACGCGGGCGACGGCCTCGCGGTCGGTGAGGTCGACGCCGTCCTCGAGGCAGGCCCAGGCGATCGCCCGGTACATCGCGCCGGTGTCGAGGAAGCCTCCGTCCAGCGCCTCGGCGACGAGGCGGGAGACGGTCGACTTCCCGGAGCCGGCCGGGCCGTCGATCGCGATGGTGATGCCCTCGGCGGGGTCGTGCGGCGCGCTGGTGTGCATTCCAGAAGGATACGGGGCGCTCAGGCCCCTGCGACCCTCCAGCCGCGCACCGTGAGCTCCCGCGTGAGCAGGTCCTCACGGGCGGCGTCGATCGCGACGTGGGCGAGGCCGACCTCGCGTCCCAGCTCGTGCTCGAGGCGGAGGTCCTCGAGGTTCACGCCGATCTGCCCGATCTCGGTGAGCAGGCGCGCGAGCTCGCCGGGCCTGTCCGGCACCAGCACCACGAGGGTCGTGAAGGCGTCGGTCGCCCCGCCGTGCTTGCCCGGGATGCGGCGCACGCCGCGATTGCCCTCGGCGATCAGGTCGGCCAGGGCGCGTCGGGACCCGGTGCCGGGGTCGGGGTCCCCCTCGAGGGTCGCGAGCGCCCCGCGCACCGCCTCCAGGCGGTCGGCGACGGAGGAGAGCACCTCGCCGACGGCGCCGGCGTTCGCGCCGAGGATCTCGACCCAGAGCCGCGGATCGGAGTCCGCGATCCGGGTCGTGTCCCGCAGCCCCTGCCCGGCCAGGCCCAGCGCCTGCTCGGAGGGCTCCAGCAGGGTCGTGGCCAGCAGGCTCGAGATCACCTGCGGCACATGGGAGACGTGCGCGACGGCGGTGTCGTGCGCCGCGGCGTCCAGCACGATCGGCACGGAGCCGATCTCCGTCGCCAGGCCCTTCAGCACGCTGACCGCGTCGGGGAGCGTCTCCTCGTGGGGGACGACGACGAAGGGCCGGCCCTGGAACAGGTCGGCGCGGGCGGCGATCACGCCGGAGACCTCGCGGCCCGCCATCGGGTGGGCGCCGATGTAGCGCGGCAGGTCCTCGGGCCGGGCGAGGCGGCGCAGTCCCTCGAGGACGGTGGTCTTCACACTCGCGACATCGGCGACCAGCGCGTCCGGCCAGCGGCGCAGCGCCCCGTCGACGAGGGACGCGGCGACGTCGGGAGGTGCGGCGACGAGCACGAGCTCCGGGTGGCGGTCCCCGGCGGCGGGCAGCTCCCCCACGCCGAGCTCGACCGCGAGGGCGGCGGTGCCCGGGGAGACGTCCTCGACCTGGACCTGCACCCCGGCGCGGCGCAGCGCCATGCCGAGGGAGCCACCGATCAGCCCGGTGCCGATGATCCGCACGGGCGAGGGGACGAGGGTCCTCACAGCCCGACCTCCGCCATCAGGGTGCCGAGCTCGCGATCGGTGAGCTCGCGGGTCTCGCCCGGGGCGAGCTCGCCGAGCAGCACGGGACCGATCCGCGTGCGGACCAGCGCGGTGAGCTCGAAGCCCTGGGAGGCGAACATGCGGCGCACGATCCGGTTGCGCCCCTCGTGCAGGGTCACCTCGACCACGGCCTCGCGGCCGTCCTGGGCGAGCACCCGGGCGCGGTCGGCGCGGGCCGGGCCGTCCTCGAGCTCGACGCCCTCCCGCAGCGCCTTCACGAGCCCGCGCGGCGGGCCGCCCGGCGCGTCGAAGCGGCACACGTAGGTCTTGTCGACCTCGAAGCTGGGGTGGGTCAGCCGATGGGCGAGCTCGCCGTCGTTTGTCAGCAGCAGCAGCCCCTCGGTCTCGTAGTCCAGGCGGCCCACGTGGTAGAGACGCTGGGAGTAGGCGGCGGTGAACTCGGTGAGGTCGCGACGGCCCTCGGGGTCGCTCATCGCGGAGACGACGCGGCGGGGCTTGTTCAGCACGACGGTGAGCTTCGCGTCGTCGAGCTGGAGCCGGCGCCCGTCGACGTGGACCACCTGGGACGCGGGGTCGATGCGCACGCCCTGCTCGTGGACGACGGCGCCGTCCACGCGGACCCGTCCGGACGAGATCAGCGCCTCGCAGGCGCGGCGGGAGCCGAAGCCGGCGCGGGCGAGCACCTTCTGCAGACGCTCGCCGTCCTCGCGGTGGACCTCGGGCTCCTCGCCGTCCGCCGCGGGCAGGCGCGTGCCCTCGTCGTCGCGCAGCCGGACCTGTTTGGGCGGGGTGAAGGCGCTGCGCCGGCGGGCCGGCTTCCCCGCGCCGCCGCGTCCCGCTCCTCCGCCGCTGCCGCGGCGCGGCCGCTGCCCGGCCATCAGGCCGCGGCGCCGCGCGAGATCAGCTCGCGTGCGAGCTGCCGGTAGGCGGCGGCGCCCTTGTTCGAGGTGGCGAAGGAGATGATCGGCTCCGCGGCGACGGAGGCGTCGGGGAACTTCACGGTGCGGTTGATGGTGGTGTGGAAGACCTTGTCGGGGAACGCCTCGACCACGCGCTGGCACACCTCGCGGGCGTGCAGCGTGCGCGGGTCGAACATCGTGATCAGGATGCCGTCGAGCTCGAGGCGGGGGTTGATGCGGTCCTGCACCTTCTCGATCGTCTCCACCAGCAGCGCCACGCCGCGCAGCGCGAAGTACTCGGCCTCCAGCGGGATGATCACGCCGTGGCTCGCGGCGAGGGCGTTGACGGTGAGCAGGCCCAGCGAGGGCTGGCAGTCGATGATGATCACGTCGTAGTCGTCGGCCACGGGGCGCAGCACGCGGGCCAGCGCCATCTCGCGGGCGACCTCGTTGACGAGGGTGACCTCGGCGGCGGAGAGGTCGATGTTCGCCGGGAGCACGTCGAGATCCTCGGTGTCGGTCTCCTGGATGACCGTGCGCACGTCGTGGCCCCGCTCCATGAGCAGGTTGTAGACGGTCACGTCGAGGTCGTAGGGGTTCACGCCCAGGCCGGCGCTGAGCGCGCCCTGGGGGTCGAGGTCCACCAGCAGCACCTTGCGGCCGAGCTCCGCGAGGGCCGCGCCGAGGTTGATGACGCTCGTGGTCTTCCCGACCCCGCCCTTCTGGTTGACCATCGAGATGATCCGGGCCGGCCCGTGGGAGTCGAGCGCGGCCGGCTCCGGGAGCTCCGGCATCGGCCGGCCGGTCGGGCCGAGATCGATGTCCAGCTGCTGGGGGGAGGTCGGGCTCACGTCGTTGTCCTGTCGTCGGCGTCGTGGTCTGGTGCGTGCACGCCGCGGGGCGAGCGGGCTCCGGAGGTGCTCCGGTCCCAGCCCGGGGAGGGACGGCTGCGCGTCGGTCCCCGCGCCACCCGCGGCGAGCCCCCGGCG
This sequence comes from Brachybacterium sp. AG952, assembly GCF_004362645.1. Lineage (NCBI taxonomy): Bacteria > Bacillati > Actinomycetota > Actinomycetes > Micrococcales > Dermabacteraceae > Brachybacterium > Brachybacterium sp. AG952. Next base: position 265,430 of record NZ_SNXV01000003.1, read on the forward strand.
GCCGGGGCCGGTCGGGGGCGTCGTGCCGCCCAAGTCTAAGCCCCCCGCCGGGCGCGGGGGTGGGCGCCGGCGTGCGTCTCGCGGAGGGAGTCGACCGTCACCTGCGTGTAGAGCTGGGTCGTGGTGACCGAGGCGTGGCCCAGCAGCTCCTGCACGGAACGCACGTCGGCCCCGCCGTGCAGCAGGTGGGTGGCATAGGAGTGGCGCAGCGTGTGCGGGCTGATCGGCTCGGGGAGGTCCTCCAGCTCGGCATCGCGGGCGCAGCGCTGCACCACCTGCCAGGCGGCCTGGCGGGTCAGGCGGGTGCCGCGGGCGCCGAGGAAGATCGCCGGGGTGCCGCGGCCGCGCGCGGCGAGGGCCGGGCGGCCCCGCGTGAGATATGCCCCGAGCGCCTCGGCGGCGAAACGGCCGACGGGCACCACCCGGTGCTTGTCCCCCTTGCCGCGCAGCACGGCGGAGCGCCCCGGCAGGTCCACGTCGTCGAGGTCCAGGCCGGTGACCTCGGAGATCCGTGCGCCGATGCCGTAGAGCAGCTCGAGCAGGGCGCGGTCGCGCAGGGCGCGCTCGGTCGCGTCGCGCCCGGTGCCGGGGCGTCCGGCGGCCTCGAGCAGCGCCTCGACCTGGTCGAGGGTCAGCGGGTGCGGGAGGCGTCGCGGCAGGGTCGGGGTCGGGACCAGGCGGGAGGGGTCCCCGGTGGTGGAGACTCGCTCGGCGTCGAGGAAGGAGTGCAGCCCGCGCACCGCGGCGAGGGAGCGGGCGGCCGAGGCGGCGGAGAGCGGGGTCCCCCCGTCGGCCCCGGTGCGCAGGGACTGCAGCCACTCCCCCAGCTGCTCGGGGTCCACCGCGGCGGGGTCGACCTCGCGGCGCGCGAGGTCGACGAGGTAGCGGCGCAGATCACGCCGGTAGGCCGCCAGGGTGTTCTCGGACAGGCCCCGCTCGATGCGCAGGTGGCCGAGGTACTGCTCGAGGATCCGCCGGTCGCCCGGGCGCAGGGGGTCCTCCTCGCCCGTCGGGCGCGGGGCCTCCCCGGAGCTCATGGGGTCAGAGGGTGACGAAGGGGTCGATCGCGAGGGCGACGAAGAGCACCGTGAGGTAGGTGATCGAGCCGTGGAAGACCTTCATCGGGGCGAGGGCCTTCCCGGAGAGCCCCTGGCGGACCCGCAGCGCGTAGCGCACCACGAGGAAGCCGAACCAGGCGCCGGAGGCGGCGGCGGCGACGCCGTACACCCAGCCGGTCTCGCCCAGCGGGATGATCGCGAGGCTCGAGGCGATCATCAGCGCGGTGTGCAGCAGCATCTGGCGGGCGACGTTCGAGCGCGAGGACACCACCGGCAGCATCGGCACGCCCGCGTTGGCGTAGTCGTCCTGGAACTTCTCGGCCAGCGGCCAGTAGTGCGGCGGCGTCCAGAAGAAGATCACCAGGAACAGCAGCACCGCGGTCCAGGAGACGGTGCCGGTGACCGCCGACCAGCCGATCAGCACCGGCATGCAGCCGGCGATGCCGCCCCAGACGATGTTCTGGCTGGTGCGGCGCTTGAGGATCATCGTGTAGAAGACGACGTACAGCAGGATCGCGCCGACCGCGAGCGCAGCGGAGACCCAGTTCACCAGCAGGCCCAGCCACAGCGCGGAGACCGCGGAGATGGTCAGGCCGAAGATCAGCGCGGCGCGCGGGGTGACGGCGCCGGAGGGGATCGGACGCTTCCGGGTCCGCTTCATCTTCGCGTCGATGTCGCGCTCGAGGTACATGTTCAGCGCGTTCGCGCCGCCCGCGGCGAGATAGCCGCCGACCATGGTGGCGATGATCAGCCACAGCGAGGGGAACCCGCCGGCGGCGAGGAACATCGTGGGGATCGTCGTGATGAGCAGCAGCTCGATGATCCGCGGCTTGGTCAGCGCGACGTAGGCGCGGAGGGTGGAGCCGACGGTCCGCGGACCGCGCCCGCCGTCCTGGCCTGCGCCCCGCAGCTGAGCTCCCTGGGTGGCGGTCACCGCCCACCGTCCTTCCTCCTGGTCACGGCACGCGGCCGACGAACCACCTCAGTCTAGGCGTTCGCTCGCGGCGGCGGGGCGAGGCGCGGGGTGAGAGTGGGCACCGTCCGCCACGGCAACAGCCTGGACGCACATGACCTCGTCGCACGGCCCGGACTAAGGTGGACCCTGTTGCCTCCCGTGCGGAACGCGCACGTCGCAGCCGGTCATCCGGCGTCGCGCGGAGAGGCCCGTCTTTCCGAGCGGCCGTCCAGGCCGCATCCCGGCGAAAGGATGTCCACGACATGACGGAGAACTTCACGGCCCCCGAGGGCTGGACCGAGCTCGACAAGCGGGCGGTCGACACCGTCCGCGTGCTGGCCGCCGACGCGGTCGAGAAGGTCGGCAACGGCCACCCCGGCACCGCCGTCAGCCTCGCCCCGGCCGCGTACCTGCTCTACCAGGACGTGATGCGCCACGATCCGACCGACCACGCGTGGCTCGGCCGCGACCGCTTCGTGCTCTCGGCGGGCCACTCGAGCCTGACCCAGTACATCCAGCTCTTCCTCGGCGGCTTCGGCCTCGAGAAGAAGGACATCGAGGAGCTGCGCACCTGGGGCTCGAAGACCCCCGGCCACCCCGAGAACTTCCACACCGAGGGCGTGGAGATCACCACCGGTCCGCTGGGCCAGGGCATCTCCTCCGCCGTCGGCATGGCCATGGCCCAGCGCCGCGAGCGCGGCCTGCTGGATCCCGAGGCGGCGCCCGGCACCAGCCCCTTCGACCACTTCACCTACGTCATCGCCTCCGACGGCGACCTGCAGGAGGGCGTCTCCTCCGAGGCCAGCTCCCTCGCGGGCACCCAGCAGCTCGGCAACCTGATGGTGCTCTGGGACGACAACGAGATCTCCATCGAGGGCGACACCTCCATCGCCTTCACCGAGGACACCGCCGCGCGCTACGAGGCCTACGGCTGGGACGTGCGCACCGTGGACTGGACCCACGGGGGGACGGAGTACGGCGAGGACGTCGCCGCGCTCAAGGACGCGATCCTCGAGGGCCAGAAGGTCACCGACAAGCCCACCTTCATCCGCCTGCGCACCGTCATCGGCTGGCCGATCCCGGAGCTGGCCGGCTCGCACTCCGTGCACGGCGCGAAGCTCGGCGCCGAGGGCGTGAAGGGTCTCAAGGAGGCCGTCGGCTTCGATCCCGAGCAGACCTTCCAGGTCGACGAGGACGTGCTGGCCCACACCCGCAGCCTCGCGGACCGCGCCGCGGAGAAGAAGGCCGAGTGGGACAAGGGCTACCAGGCCTGGCGCTCCGCGAACGCGGAGAAGGCCGCGCTGCTGGACCGCCTCCTCGCGCGCGAGCTGCCGGGCGGCTTCGCCGAGGCGATCCCGACCTTCGAGGCCGACGAGAAGGGCGTCGCCACCCGCGCCGCCTCCGGCAAGGTCCTCGGCGAGCTCGCCGAGGTCATGCCCGAGCTGTGGGGCGGCTCCGCCGACCTCGCCGGCTCGAACAACACCACCATGAAGGGCGAGCCGTCCTTCCTCCCCGCCGAGCTCAGCTCCTCCGAGTTCGCGGGCGACCAGTACGGCCGCACGCTCCACTTCGGCATCCGCGAGCACGGCATGGGCGCGATCCTCTCCGGGATCTCCCTGCACGGACTGACCCGCCCCTACGGCGGCACCTTCTTCCAGTTCGCGGACTACATGCGCGGCTCCGTGCGCCTGGCCTCGCTGATGAAGACCCCGGTCACCTACGTGTGGACCCACGACTCCATCGGCCTGGGCGAGGACGGCCCGACCCACCAGCCGGTCGAGCACTTCGCCGCCTACCGCGCGATCCCGAACCTCTCGATCGTCCGCCCGGCGGATGCGAACGAGACCGCGCAGGCGTGGAAGGTGCTGCTGGAGCGGGACAACGGCCCCGTCGGCCTGCTCCTGTCCCGCCAGGCGCTGCCCACCTTCGACCGCAGCGAGTACGCCGGTGCGGAGAACGTCGCCAAGGGCGGGTACGTCATGAAGGACGCCTCCACCGGCGAGCCGAAGGTGATCCTCATCGCGACCGGCTCCGAGGTGCAGTACGCGGCCGAGGCGCAGAAGCGCCTCGAGGCCGCGGGCACCCCGACCCGCCTGGTCTCCATGCCGTCGGTCGAGTGGTTCGACGAGCAGGACGAGGAGTACAAGGAGTCGGTGCTCCCCTCCTCCGTGACCGCCCGCGTCACGGTCGAGGCCGGCATCGCCATGCCCTGGTACCGCTTCCTCGGCGCGCACGGCCGGGCCGTGTCGCTCGAGCACTACGGCGCCTCCGCCGATGCGAAGACGCTGTTCCGCGAGTACGGCTTCACCCCGGAGGCCGTCGTCGAGGCCGCCGAGGAGTCCCTGGCCGCCGCCGGCGCCTGATCCGCCGCGGGGGCGGGACCCCAGGGTCCCGCCCCCGCGCCTCTCCCCCCTGCCACCCCTGGGACCTGCGATGTTCCGTCGGACACCTCCTGGAATCCGCGCCCGCCGGTCCCCGTTGCACCCGATGACACCAGCGTCGACCCAGGGCGCGTCGCGCCCGGAAGGAACGTCATGACCCAGAACCCCTCCACCCAGGCCCTCTCCGATGCCGGAGTCTCCATCTGGCTCGACGACCTCTCGCGCAAGCGCCTGCAGACGGGCAACCTCGCAGAGCTGCTCGCCACCCGCAACGTCGTGGGCGTGACCACGAACCCCTCGATCTTCCAGGCCGCGATCTCCGGCTCCGACGAGTACGACGCCGACATCGCCCGCCTCGCCGGCGAGGGCAAGGACGTCGACCAGGTCATCGAAGTGCTCACCACCGATGACGTCCGGAACGCCGCCGATCTGCTCGCCGACACCTACGCCTCCTCCAAGGGCTTCGACGGCCGCGTCAGCATCGAGGTGGACCCCCGCCTCGCGCACGAGACCGAGAAGACCATCGCGCAGGCCGAGCACCTCTTCGAGGTCGTCGGCCGCGAGAACGTGATGATCAAGATCCCCGCGACCGAGGCGGGCCTGCCCGCGATCACCGCCGTGATCGCCGCCGGCATCAGCGTCAACGTCACCCTGATCTTCTCCGTCGAGCGCTACGAGGCCGTCATCGACGCCTACCTCGCCGGCCTGGAGAAGGCCGCGGAGGCCGGCAAGGACCTCTCGACCATCCACTCGGTCGCCTCCTTCTTCGTCTCCCGCGTGGACACCGAGATCGACGCGCGCCTGGACGCCCTCGGCGGCGACGCCGTCTCCCTCAAGGGCCAGGCCGGCGTCGCCAACGCCCAGGCCGCCTTCGGCGTGTACCTCACCGCCTTCGGCTCCGAGCGCTTCACGGCCCTCGCCGACAAGGGCGCGAACGTGCAGCGCGCCCTGTGGGCGTCGACCGGCGTGAAGAACCCCGACTACTCCGACACCCTCTACGTGGACAACCTGGTCGCCGACCCGACCGTGAACACGATGCCGGAGAAGACCCTCGAGGCCGCCGCCGACCACTCCGAGCCCAAGGCCGCGCTGTCCGCCGAGACCGCCGCCGCCGGCGAGGCCGCACTCGAGCGCGTGGCCGAGGCCGGGGTGGATCTGGCCGACGTGTTCGCGGTGCTCGAGCGCGAGGGCGTGGAGAAGTTCGAGAAGGCCTGGAACGAGCTGCTCGAGACCGTCTCGGCGTCCGTCAAGGCCGCCCGCGCCTGATCCCTCCCGGTGAGCACGGGTCCGCCGCGGTGCGGGCCCGTGCTCCCGCCGTCCGTGTCCGAGAAAGGACCATCGTGACCGACTCCCCCGCTCCCTCCGCAGCAGCCGGTGCGCCGAACCCGCTGCGCGATCCCCGTGACCGACGGCTGCCGCTGATCGCCGGGCCCAGCTCCATGGTGATGTTCGGCGTCACCGGCGACCTCGCCCGCAAGAAGCTGCTGCCGGCGATCTACGACCTCACCCACCGCGGTCTCCTCCCGCCGAGCTTCGGCCTGGTCGGCTACGGCCGCCGCGAGTGGTCCGACGACGACTTCGCCGAGTACGTGAAGAAGTCCGTCTCCGAGCACTCCCGCACCGGCTTCGACGAGAGCGTCTTCGAGCAGCTGCGCGGCGGCCTCCGCTTCGTCACCGGCACCTTCGACGACAAGGCCGCCTTCGAGCGCCTCACCGAGGTCGTCGGCGAGCTGGACCGCACGCGCGGCACCGGCGGCAACCACGCCTTCTACCTCTCGATCCCCCCGGACGCCTTCCCGCAGGTGTGCGGGCAGCTGGCCGAGTCGGGCCTGAACACCCCGCAGGACGGCTCCTGGCGCCGCGTCGTCATCGAGAAGCCCTTCGGCCACGACCTCGCCTCCGCGCGCGAGCTCAACGACGTGGTGGAGAAGGCGTTCCGTCCCGAGGACGTCTTCCGCATCGACCACTACCTGGGCAAGGAGACGGTCCAGAACATCCTCGCGCTGCGCTTCGCGAACCAGATGTTCGAGCCGATCTGGAACTCCGGCTACGTCGACCACGTGCAGATCACGATGGCCGAGGACATCGGCATCGGCTCGCGCGCCGGCTACTACGACGGCATCGGCACCGCCCGCGACGTCATCCAGAACCACCTCCTGCAGCTCCTCGCGCTCACCGCGATGGAAGAGCCGGTCACCTTCCGCGCCAGCGACCTGCGCGCGGAGAAGGAGAAGGTCCTCGCCGCCGTCGAGCTGCCGGAGGACCTGGCCGCGCACACCGCGCGCGGCCAGTACGTCGGCGGCTGGCAGGGCGGCGAGGAGGTGCGCCCCTATCTCGAGGAGGACGGCATCCCCGCCGACTCCACCACCGAGACCTTCGCCGCGATGCGCCTGGACATCGCGACCCGCCGCTGGGCCGGGGTGCCCTTCTACCTGCGCGCCGGCAAGCGCCTGGGACGCCGCGTCACCGAGATCGCGGTCGTGTTCAAGCGTGCGCCCTTCCTGCCCTTCCACTCCACGGACACCGCGGACCTGGGCCAGAACGCGATCGTCATCCGCGTCCAGCCGGACGAGGGCGTGACCATGCGCTTCGGCTCGAAGGTCCCCGGCACCCAGATGGAGGTGCGGGACGTGACGATGGACTTCGCCTACGGCATGAACTTCACCGAGGAGTCCCCCGAGGCGTACGAGCGGCTGATCCTGGACATGCTGCTCGGCGACCCGCCGCTGTTCCCGCGGCAGAAGGAGGTCGAGCTCTCCTGGAAGATCCTCGACCCCATCACCGAGTTCTGGGCCGAGAACCTCGACCCCGCGCCCTACCGGCCGGGCTCCTGGGGCCCCGACACCGCACACGACATGCTCGCCCGTGACGGGCGCACCTGGAGGCGACCGTGATCACCACCCTGACCGACACCACCGCGTCGGCGGTCGACAAGACCATGACCGAGATGCGGGAGACCTTCGGCGAGAACACCATCGGCCGGGTCCTCACGCTCATCATCATCGCCACCGGCGACATCGAGGAGCCGCTCGAGGCGGCGATCGCCGCGAGCCACGAGCATCCCGCTCGGGTGCTCGTGGTCGACGCCGATCCCGAGGCGGAGACCTCCGGGCTCGACGCCGAGATCCGCGTGGGCCGTGACGCCGGCGCCGGCGAGATCGTGATCCTCCACGCCCGCGGCGACGTGCTGTGGTCGCTGGACACGCTGGTGATGGCGCTGCTGCTGCCGGATGCGCCGATCGTGACCTGGTGGCCGGAGAACGCTCCGTCCTCCCCCGTCCACGACGTGCTCGGCTCCATGTCGCAGCGCCGCATCACCGACTCCGCCGCCTGCGCGGACCCGCTGGGGACGCTGAAGCGCCTGCGCCGCGGCTACGCGAGCGGCGACTCGGACTTCGCCTGGGCGCGGCTGACCCGCTGGCGCGGCCTGGTCGCGAGCGCCTACGAGGTGCCGCCGGTCTCCGTGCCCAGCTCCGTCGAGGTCCTCGGCACCGAGGGCAACCCCTCGGTGCTGCTAATGGCGAGCTGGCTGCAGCACACCCTCGGCGTCGAGGCGTCGATCCTCCCGCCGCCCTCGGACGATCCCGACTTCGCCGGGGTGCACGGCGTGCGTCTGGTGCGCGAGGACGGCACGATCGAGCTCACCCGCGTCAGCGACGACTCGATCGTCATGAAGCTGCCGGGCGACGACTCCGGCCAGCACGTGACGATGCCCCGCCGCACCCTCGCGGAGCTCGTCACCGAGGAGCTGCGCCGCCTGGATCCCGACGAGGTCTACGGCGAGGTGCTCGGCGCCGCCTTCTCCGGCATCTCCGACACGGCGACCTTCGCCAGCGGCAAGCCCGCCCCGCAGGACGTCGTGGTCGCCGATGCGGAGGCGGTCGCGCAGGCCGCCGCCACGGCCACCGCGGAGCAGCTCGCCGCCGCGCTCGAGAAGCGCCCCGTCGCGCACCTGGTGCTCACCGGCGGCACCGTCGGCACCCTCACCGCCGCGGCCCTGCCGGCCGCGCTGGTGGAGGCCGGCGTGGACGTCGCCCGCCTACACCTGTGGTGGGGCGACGAGCGCTTCGTCGAGCCGGACTCCGAGGAGCGCAACGAGGTGGGCGTGCGTGCCTCGCTGCTGGACGTGCTGCGCGAGGAGCACGGGCTCCCTGCCCGCAACGTCCATGTCATGCCCTCCCCCGCCGACGGCATGTCCCTCGAGGACGCCGCCGCCTGGTACGGGCAGCAGCTGGACCAGACGGGCGGCGACGAGCCCTTCCGCACCCGCGGGCAGGCGTTCTTCGACGTGCTGCTGCTCGGGGTCGGCCCCGACGGTCACATCGCCTCGCTGTTCCCGCAGCACCCCGCCCAGGAGAAGGTGCTCGGCAGCGCCGTCGCGGTGACCGGCTCTCCGAAGCCGCCCTCGCAGCGGATCTCGCTGACCTGGCCGGTGCTGAACTCGGCCCGCCACGTGGCGCTGCTCGTGGCCGGTGCGGAGAAGGCCGAGGCGGTGCGCGCCGCGCACGACGGCGTGGACCCGTGGGAGGTGCCCGCCTCGGCGGTGCGCGGCCTCGAGTCCACCACCTGGGTGCTCGACGAGGCGGCCGCCGGGCGCAGCGCCCGCTGAGCCCCGGCTCGTCCGGGAGCACGCAGGACGCCCGAAGGGCTGGTCACCGCGAGGTGACCGGCCCTTCGGGCTGTCGGGGCCCCGAGGTCCGGCGACGCAGAACGGGCCGTCCCCGAGGGGACGGCCCGTTCGCAGAGCAGAGGTGCGGCGGTCGCCGCACGAGGGTGTCAGAGCATCGTCTCGATGATGCCGAGGCCGACGGCGCTCGCGCCCCAGAGGACGGCGACGGTCACCGTGAGGCGGTTCAGGTTCCGCTCGGCGACGCCCGAGGCGCTCGCGGAGGAGGAGACGCCGCCGCCGAACATGTCCGACAGGCCGCCGCCGCGCCCCTTGTGCAGGAGCACCAGCAGGATCGTCAGCAGCCCGAACACCGCCAGGAGGATCTGGAGGACGAGCTTCAGCAGGGACAGGTCCACGAGGGGGTCACCCTTCCACGGAGACGGACGGACCGATCCAGCATACGGCACGGGCCGGGTCCGTCGAGGACCCGGCCCGCGTGGGGAGGCTTACCTTCAGCCCTCCGCTCGGCTCAGCCCTGGAAACCGGCGATCTTGGCGAACTCCTCGGCCTTCAGCGAGGCACCGCCGACGAGGGCGCCGTCGACGTCGGCGCGCTGCATGAGCTCGCCCACGTTCGAGGACTTCACGCTGCCGCCGTACAGGACGCGGACCGCGTCGGCGACCGTGTCGCCGTGCATCGCGCGCAGCGCCTCGCGGATCGCGGAGCACACCTCCTGCGCGTCGTCCGGGGTCGCGACCTCGCCGGTGCCGATCGCCCAGACGGGCTCGTAGGCGATGACGATCTTCGCGGCCTGCTCGGCGGTGATGCCCTCGATGCCGCCCTCGAGCTGCGCGAGGGTGTACTCGACGTGCTTGCCGGCCTTGCGCTCCTCGAGCGGCTCGCCGACGCAGAGGATCGGCACGAGGCCCGCGGCAAAGGCAGCCTTCACCTTCGCGTTGGTGACCTCCTCGGTCTCGCCGTGGTACTGGCGGCGCTCGGAGTGGCCGACCGCGGCGTAGGTGCAGCCCAGCGCCGAGAGCATCGCGCCGGAGACCTCGCCGGTGTATGCGCCGGACTCGTGCGCGGAGATGTCCTGGGAGCCGTAGGCGATCGGGAGCTTGCCGGCGTCGACCGCGACCTGCACGGTGCGCAGGTCCACGAAGGGAGGCAGCACGACGGTCTCGACCTTGGTGGTGTCGACCTCCTTGAGCTGCTCGCCGAGCTCCTCGACCAGGGCGAGGCCCTGCTTCCAGTCGAGGTTCATCTTCCAGTTGCCCGCCATGAGCGGGGTGCGGGTGGTCACTTCTGGTCCCCCTCGAGGATGGAGATTCCGGGCAGGTCCTTGCCCTCGATGAGCTCGAGGCTGGCACCGCCGCCGGTGGAGATGTGGGAGAAGAGCGTCTCGTCGAAGCCCAGGTTGCGCACCGCCGCGGCGGAGTCTCCGCCGCCGACCACGGTGTAGCCGGAGGCCGCGCCGAGCTTCTCGGCAACGGCCTTCGTGCCCTCGGCGAAGGCCGGGAACTCGAACACGCCCATCGGGCCGTTCCAGAACACGGTCGCCGCATCGGCGATCTTCTCGCCGAAGAGCTTCGCGGTCTCGGGGCCGATGTCCATGCCCTCCTGGTCCGCGGGGATCCCGTCGACGCCCACCACGGTGGCGGGCGCGTCGGCGGAGAACTCCGGCGCCACGACGGTGTCGACGGGCAGGACCAGCTCGACGCCGTTCGCCTTCGCGCGCTCCATGTACTCGCGCACCACGTCGATCTTCGACTCGTCCAGCAGCGACAGCCCGACCTCGTGGCCGAGCGCCTTCTGGAAGGTGTAGGCCATGCCGCCGCCGATGAGGATGCGGTCGGCCCTGCCCAGCAGCGCGTCGATCACGCCGAGCTTGTCGGCGATCTTCGCGCCGCCGAGGACGACCACGAAGGGGCGCTCGGGCTCGTCGGTCACCTTGCGCAGCGAGTCGACCTCGCGCAGCACCAGCTCGCCCGCGGCGGCGGGGAGCAGGGTGGCGAGCTCGTACACGGAGGCCTGCTTGCGGTGGACGACGCCGAAGCCGTCGGAGACGAAGGCGTCGCCGAGGGCGGCGAGCTCGCGGGCGAAGGCGAGCCGCTCCTCGTCGGTCTTCGCGGTCTCGCCCGTGTTGAAGCGCAGGTTCTCGAGCACGGCGACCTGGCCGTCGCCGAGCGCGGCGACGGTCTCCTGGGCGGAGGAGCCGACGGTGTCGGTCGCGAAGGCGACCTCCTGGCCGAGCAGCTCGCCGAGGCGGCCCACGACCGGGCGGAGGGAGTACTTCTCCTCGGGCTCGCCCTTGGGGCGGCCGAGGTGGGAGATCACCGCGACCCGGGCACCGGCCTCGACGAGCCGGATGAGGGTGGGCAGCGCGGCGCGGATGCGGCCGTCGTCGGTGATCGTGGTGCCGTCCAGCGGCACGTTGAGATCGGCGCGGACGAGCACGCGCTTGCCGCGCAGCTCTCCGAGCGAATCGATGGTCTTCAGCACTGTGGTGCTCCTTCAGGGGTTCGACCGCGGGACGCCGGAGCGGCCCGTCGGGACGGGGGACGAGCGGAGCCCGCCGGACGCCGACCCCTCGGGGTGGCGACCGGCGGGCTCCGGGGCTGTCCTGGTCGTCAGCGGGACGACGTGAGGATCAGAGGGACTTGCCGACCAGCTGCGAGAGCTCGACGAGGCGGTTGGAGAAGCCCCACTCGTTGTCGTACCAGGAGAAGATCTTGACCTGGTTGCCGTTCACCTTGGTGAGCTGCGCGTCGAAGATCGAGGAGTGCGGGTCGCCCTCGATGTCCTTGGAGACGATCGGGTCCTCGGTGTAGCGCAGGACGCCCTTGAGCGGGCCCTCGGCGGCCTTCTTGATCGCAGCGTTGATCTCCTCGATCGTGACCTCGCGGGAGGCCTCGAAGGTGAGGTCGGTGATCGAGCCGGTGGGGACCGGCACGCGCAGCGAGTAGCCGTCGAGCTTGCCCTTGAGCTCGGGGAGCACCAGCGCCACGGCCTTGGCCGCACCGGTGGTGGTCGGGACGATGTTCAGGGCGGCGGCGCGTGCACGGCGCGGGTCCTTGTGCGGGCCGTCCTGCAGCACCTGGTCCGAGGTGTAGGCGTGGATCGTGGTCATCAGGCCCTTGACGATGCCGAACTCGTCGTTCAGCACCTTCGCCACCGGCGCGAGGCTGTTGGTGGTGCAGGAGGCGTTGGAGATGATGTCGTGCTTCGCGGGGTCGTAGTCGCCCTCGTTCACACCGATGACGAAGGTCGCGTCCTCGTTCTTCGCCGGAGCGGAGATGATGACCTTCTTGGCGCCGGCCTCGATGTGTGCCTTGGCCTTCTCGGCGTCGGTGAAGATGCCGGTGGACTCGATGACGACGTCCGCGCCGATCTCCCCCCACGGGATGTTCTTCGGATCGCGCTCGGCGTACGCCTTGAAGGTGTTGTCGCCGACGGTGATCGAGTCCTCGTCGTGCGAGACGTCGTAGGGAAGCACCCCGCCGATCGAGTCGTACTTGATGAGGTTCGCGAGCGTGGCGTTGTCGGTGAGGTCGTTCACACCGACGATCTGGATGTCCGCCTGCTGCTCGAGAGCGGCGCGCAGGAAGTTTCGGCCGATGCGGCCGAATCCGTTGATACCAACCTTGACGGTCAAGAGTTCCTCCTAGTGTCGCGGTGAGTCCGCGACGTTCGAGTACTGACATGGCGCGCACGCCCTCGTACGCTCGGGCGACGCCGGCGTGTGACCGACGACCGTGACGATCCTATCAACGACCGGCATCAGGGGACGAAGGAAGATGGTCCTCGTCCCCTCCGTGGTCGGTCCCGGGGATGCCGAGCTCCTCCGCGCGCTTGTCCGCGGTGGCGAGCAGGCGTCGGATCCGACCGGCCACGGCGTCCTTCGTGAGCGGCGGATCGGCGAGTCGGCCGAGCTCCTCGAGGCTCGCCTGGCGGTGCTCCAGACGGAGGCGACCGGCGGCCTGCAGGTGCTCGGGCACGTCCTCGCCGAGGATCTCCAGCGCGCGCTGGACGCGCTGGCCCGCGGCGACTGCGGCCCGCGCGGAGCGGCGCAGGTTCGCGTCGTCGAAGTTCGCGAGCCGGTGCGCGGTCGCCTTCACCTCGCGGGTGGTGCGGCGCTGCTCCCAGGTGCGCACCGTCTCGTGGGCGCCCATCCGGGACAGCAGGGCGGAGATCGCGTCGCCGTCACGCAGCACCACCCGGTCCGCGCCCCGCGCCTCCCGGGCCTTCGAGGCGACGCCGAGGCGCCGGGCCGCGCCGACCATCGCCAGCGCCACCTCGGGGCCGGGGCAGGACAGCTCCAGGGCCGAGGAGCGGCCCGGCTCGGTGAGGGTGCCGCGGGCGAGGAACGCCCCGCGCCACGCGGCCTCCGCGTCCACCAGGGCCCCGCCGACGACGAAGGGCGGCATACCGCGCACGGGACGGCCGCGCGCGTCTAGGAGCCCGGCCTGGCGGGCCAGCATCCCGCCCTCGCGCTCCACCCGCACCAGATAGCGGGTGGTGCGGCGGATCCCGGAGGGGGCCAGCACCGCGAGCTCGGCGCGGTGGCCGTACATGTCGGCGATGATGCCGTGCAGACGCCGCGCGACCGCCGCCGAGTCCAGCTCCGCCTCGACCACGACGCGCCCCGCGACCAGGTGCAGGCCCCCGGCGAAGCGCAGCATCGCAGCCGCCTCGGCCTTGCGGGCGGAGGGCCGGGTCACCTCGAGGTGGCTGAGCTCCTCCTTCGCGTCACCCGTCAGCGCCATGCGTGTCCTCCTCGGTGCGGGGGTCCGTGCCCCTCGTGGTGCGGTGGGGTCGCTTCCGGCGCGACGCGGAGCGGTCGTCGCCGCGCTCCACATCCCCGTAGGCGTCGTCGAACAGATCACGGTACGCGGCGGCCAGGCGCACCGGGTCGTGCCGCGGCGTCCCGTCGCCGACGCTGACCTGGCGCAGCAGGGTGCGCAGCCCTCTCTGCTGCGCCGCCTCGGCGAGCTCGAGGACGTCCTCCAGAGTGGTCGGGTCGGCGACGAGGGCGTCGAAGCGGCAGTCCCCCGCTCGGGCGAGCAGCACGTCCAGCATGTCCAGGCTCGTCATCCCCTCGGCCTCCTGCGCGCCGACGGAGAGGTTAGTGATGATCCCCTTCCGCGCCGGGCTCGCCGCGATCGCCTCGGCGATCTCGGGGATCATCAGATGCGGCAGCACCGAGGTGTACCAGGAGCCGGGGCCGAGGATGATCCAGTCCGCGCGTCCGATCGCCTCGAGCACGTCGACGGGGACGCGGGGCCGCGGCGGGATCAGGCGCACGTCCTCGACGCGGCCCTCCGCGGTCGCGACCTGGTACTGGCCCGAGACGGTGCGGGTGCTGCCGTCGGCGCCGACCACTCGCGCCTCGATGTCCAGCGGGTCCAGCGCCATCGGCAGCACGCGTCCGCGCGCGCCGAGCAGCTCGGCCATCTGGTCGAGGCCCTCGATGGGGTCCTCGAGGATCTGCCACAGCGCGACGATCATCAGGTTCCCGAGCGCGTGGCCGTCGAGCTCGCCGTCGGTGGCGAAGCGGTGCTGGATCACGTCGCCCCAGATGGAACCCCATTCGGAGTCCTCGCAGAGGGCCGCGAGCGCCATCCGGAGGTCCCCAGGGGGCAGCACGGGCATCTCGGTGCGGAGCCGGCCCGAGGAGCCGCCGTTGTCGGCGACGGTGACCACGGCGGTGATGTCGTCGGTGAGCAGGCGCAGGGCGCGGAGGTTCGCGGCGAGGCCGTGGCCGCCGCCGAGGGCGACCACGCGCACGGGCCGCTGCGGGGCGCCGCGACCGCCCCGCTGGGCGCTCGCGGAGCGGTCGGCGCCGCGGAGCCGGAGGCGCCGGCTGCGGGAGGCGATGCTCATTCCCGCCCCAGATCCCGGTGGCGGATCCGCACCGCGTGCCCGGCGGTGCGCAGCTCGTCGCCGATCCGCTCCGAGACCGCGACGGAGCGGTGCTTGCCGCCCGTGCAGCCGATCGCGAGGGTGGTGAAGTGCTTGTTCTCGGTGCTGTAGCCGCGCAGCACCGGGGTGATCATCTCGATGTACCGCTCGACGAACTCGGCGGCGTTCGCGTCGCCGAGCACGAACTCGGCGATCTCGGCATCGGTGCCCCGCTTGGGACGCAGCTCCGGCACCCAGTACGGGTTGGGGATGAAGCGCACGTCGCTGACGTGGTCGGCCTCCAGCGGGATCCCGTACTTGAAGCCGAAGGACAGCATCGTCACGGTCAGGCGCTGCTCCTCGCCGGTGCCGAACAGCGAGCGCATCTTCATCGTCAGCTCGTGCACGTTCAGCGGCGAGGTGTCGATGACGAGGTCGGCGGTGCGGCGGTAGCGGGCGAGCATCTCGCGCTCGCGGCGGATGCCCTCGAGCACGCCCTCCTCGCCCTGCAGCGGGTGAGGGCGACGCACCGAGTCGAAGCGCCGCACGAGGGTGGACTCGTCGGCCGTGAGGAAGAGCAGACGCAGGCGCAGATCGGCCTTGCGCAGCTCGTCGACGACCTCGCCGAGCTCGGTGAAGAAGGGGCCGGAGCGCGGGTCGACCACGACCGCGAAGCGGTTCTCGCGGCCGACGGCGGAGGCCTGCAGCTCGTAGAGCGTGCCGATCAGCTGCGGGGCGATGTTGTAGACCACGTACCAGCCCATGTCCTCCAGGGCGTGGGCGGCGGTCTCCCGTCCGGCCCCGGCGAGCCCGGTGATGATGACCACGTCGCCGCGGGTGTCCGTGGTCGGGCTCGGGATGGACTCCTCGGTCACGGGTGCTCCTTCCGGATCGGGGTGGACGGGCCTCGCGCTCAGCCCTCGAGGATCTCACCGGTCGCCATGTCGACGGTGACGCCGAGGGCGTCGTCCGCGCTGTCGGCGTCCGAGGCGGTTCCCTGCTCGGATGTTAGCGCGGCGGTGATCTGCGCGGCCAACGCGGGCCCGATCCCGTCGACCTCCGTGAGCTGTTCCTCGCTCGCCTCGCGGATCGCCGAGACCGTCACGAACCGGTCCAGCAGCGCGCGACGCCGGGCCGGGCCGAGGCCCGGGATGCCGTCCAGGGCGCTGGCCTGCATGGCCCGGCCCCGCTTGGAGCGGTGGTAGGTGATGGCGAAGCGGTGCGCCTCGTCGCGCAGGCGCTGCACCAGGAACAGAGCCTCGGAGGTGCGGGGCAGGATGACGGGGTACTCCTCGCCCGGCAGCCAGATCTCCTCGAGCCGCTTGGCGATCCCGGCCAGGGCGATGTCGGTGATGCCGAGCTCGTCGAAGGCGCGCTGGGCGGCGGCGACCTGGGGCGGGCCGCCGTCGACGAGGATCAGCGAGGGCGGGTACGCGAAGCGCTTGAAACGGCCGGTCTCCTCGTCCTCCGTCGGCTCGGGCGGGTCGAGGTGGTGCTTCAGCCGGCGTGTGATCACGTCGTGCATGGAGGCGGTGTCGTCGCGAGCGGCGGCGCCGTTGACCGAGTAGCGGCGGTACTCGCTCTTCTTCGGCAGGCCGTCCTCGAACACCACCTGCGAGCCGACGACGTTGGTGCCCTGGGAGTGGGAGATGTCGAAGCACTCGATCCGCAGCGGCGGCTCGGCGAGGTCGAGCGCCTCCCCCAGGTCCTCGAGCGCCTTGGTGCGCGCGGTGAGGTCGCCGGTGCGCTTGAGACGATGCAGGCGCAGCGCCTCGGTCGCGTTCTCGCCGACGGTGATCAGCAGGTCCTTCTTCTCGCCGCGCTGCGGGACGCGCAGGTCGACGGTGCGGCCCATCAGCTCGCGCACCTGGCCGAGGTTGGTGGGCAGGATCGGGACGAGCACCTCCTTCGGGGCGCTCCCCTCGGTGTACAGGGTGGTCAGGGCACGCTCGACGAGGTCCGGCGCGGTCGACTCGTCGAGGATCTCCGCGGTCCAGCCGCGCTGGCCGCGGATCCGCCCGCCGCGCACGTGGAAGACCTGCACGGAGGCCTCGAGCTCGTCCTGGGCGAGGCCGATCAGGTCGGCGTCGGTCGCGTCGGAGAGGACCACGGAGTTCTTCTCCATCACCTTCTCGAGCGCCTGGAGGTCGTCGCGGAGGCTCGCGGCGGTCTCGTAGTCCATCGCCGCGGCCGCGGCCCTCATCCGCTGCTCGATGCGACGGGTGTACTTCGAGGTGTTCCCGGCCATGAAGTCCGCGAACTGCTCGGCGAGCCGGCGGTGCTCGTCCTCGCTGATCTCGCCCGTGCAGGGTGCGGAGCACTTGCCGATGAAGCCGAGCAGGCAGGGCCGGCCGGACCGCTCGGCCCGCCGGTACACCCCGGCGGTGCAGGAGCGGATCGGGAAGACCCGCAGCATCAGGTCGAGGGTCTCGCGGATCGCGCCGACCTGCGGGTAGGGCCCGAAGGTGCGGTCACCCTTGGCGCGCGGCCGACGGGTGATGTGCACCCGCGGCACCTTCTCCCCCATCGTGATCACGAGATAGGGATAGGACTTGTCGTCGCGGAACTTGACGTTGAACCGCGGATCGAACTCCTTGATCCACGTGTACTCGAGGGTGAGCGCCTCGACCTCGGTGCCCACCACGGTCCACTCGACGCTCGCGGCGGTGGTGACCATGCGCCGGGTGCGCTCGTGCAGGACGGCGAGGTCCTGGAAGTAGTTCACCAGGCGCTGACGGAGGTTCTTCGCCTTGCCGACGTAGATGACGCGGCCGTGCTCGTCCCGGAACCGATAGACCCCCGGCCTCGTGGGGATCGTGCCGGTCGCGGGGCGGTAGGTCGCCGGATCAGCCATGGCTGCGCCTGCTCAGCGGGCCGCGGCCGCGCCCGCTCGTCCGCCCTCGAGCATCGGGGCGAGGAAGCGACCGGTGTAGGAGCCCTCGACCTTCGCCACCTTCTCCGGGGTGCCGGTGGCGACGATCCTCCCGCCGCCGGCGCCGCCCTCGGGGCCGAGGTCGATCACGTGGTCGGCGGTCTTGATGACGTCGAGGTTGTGCTCGATGACGATCACGGAGTTGCCCTTGTCGACGAGGCCCTGCAGCACCTCGAGGAGCTTGCGCACGTCCTCGAAGTGGAGGCCTGTCGTCGGCTCGTCGAGCACGTAGATCGTGCGGCCGTTGGAGCGCTTGTGCAGCTCGGAGGAGAGCTTCACGCGCTGCGCCTCGCCGCCCGAGAGGGTGGTCGCGGACTGGCCGAGCTTCACGTAGCCGAGGCCCACGTCGACCAGGGTCTGCATCTGGCGGCGGATCGCGGGGACGGCGTCGAAGAACTCGAGCGCCTCGGCGATGGACATGCCCAGCACCTCGGCGACGTTCTTGTCCTTGAACTTCACCTCGAGCGTCTCGCGGTTGTAGCGCTGGCCCTTGCAGACCTCGCACTGCACGTACACGTCGGGCAGGAAGTTCATCTCGATCTTCAGCGTGCCGTCGCCGGAGCATGCCTCGCAGCGCCCGCCCTTGACGTTGAAGGAGAAGCGCCCAGCCGTGTAGCCGCGGATCTTCGCCTCGTTGGTCTGGGCGAACAGGGTGCGCACTCGGTCCCACACCCCGGTGTAGGTGGCGGGGTTCGAGCGCGGGGTGCGGCCGATCGGCGACTGGTCCACGTGCACGACCTTGTCGAGGTGCTCGAGGCCGGTGACGCGCTTGTGCCGCCCGGGCACGACGCGGGAGCGGTTGAGCTCCTTGGCCAGGACCGAGTACAGGATGTCGTTGACCAGGGAGGACTTGCCCGAGCCGGAGACGCCGGTGACGGCGGTGAGCACGCCGAGCGGGAAGGAGACGTCCTGCCCGGTGAGGTTGTTCGCGCGCGGCGCGACCACCTTCAGCATCCGCTCCTTGTCCACGGGGCGGCGCACCGCGGGCACGGGGATCTCCAGCTCTCCGGAGAGATAGCGGCCGGTGAGGGAGTCGGGGTTCTGCTTCAGGCCCTCGACGGGGCCGGAGTGGACCACCTTCCCGCCGTGCTCGCCGGCGAGCGGGCCGATGTCCACGACCCAGTCGGCCGAGTTGAGCGTGTCCTCGTCGTGCTCGACGACGATGAGGGTGTTGCCGAGGTCGCGCAGGCGCTCGAGGGTCGCGATGAGGCGCTCGTTGTCGCGCTGGTGCAGGCCGATGGAGGGCTCGTCGAGGACGTAGAGCACGCCCACGAGTCCCGAGCCGATCTGGGTGGCCAGGCGGATGCGCTGCGCCTCGCCGCCGGAGAGGGTGCCGGCCGCGCGGGCGAGGGAGAGGTAGTCCAGGCCCACGTCGAGCAGGAAGCCCAGGCGGGAGCGGATCTCCCGCAGCACCTCGTCGGCGATCGCGGCCTCCCGCACCCCGAGCTCGAGGCCCTGGTGGAAGGCGAGCGCGTCGCCGATCGACATCTCGCAGACCTCGGCGATGGACTTCCCGCCGACGGTCACGGCGAGCACCTCGGGGCGCAGGCGCGCGCCCTGGCACGCGGGGCAGGGCACCTCGCGCATGAACTGCTCGTAGCGCTCCTTGGCCCAGTCGGACTCGGTGTCGCTGTGGCGACGCTCGAGGAAGTGCATGACGCCCTCGAAGCCCGTGGAGTAGGTGCGCTCGCGGCCGAAGCGGTTGCGGTACTTCACGTGGACCTTGAAGTCCTTGCCGTGCAGCAGCGCCTCCTTCGCGCGCTCAGGCAGCGCGCGCCAGGGGGTGTCCATCGAGAAGGCGAGCTCCTCGGCGAGGCCGGACATGACCTCCTGGTGGTGGTCGGAGGAGCCCATGGTCCACGGGGCGATCGCTCCGTCCGCGAGGGAGAGGTCCTCGTCGGGGATCACGAGCTCGGGATCGACCTCGAGCCGCTGGCCCAGACCCGTGCACTCTGGGCAGGCGCCGTAGGGGGCGTTGAAGGAGAAGGTGCGCGGCTCGATGTCGTCGATCGCGAGGGGGTGGTCGTTGGGGCAGGCGCGCTTCTCGGAGAAGCGGCGAGTGCGCTGCGGGTCCTCCGCGTCGAGATCCACGTAGTCGACAAGCAGGATCCCCTCGGCCAGCCGCAGCGCGGTCTCGACCGAGTCGGTGAGGCGACGGCGCGCGTCGGGCTTCGCCGCGAGGCGGTCGACGACCACCTCGATGGTGTGCTTGTAGCGCTTGTCGAGGCTGATCTCCTCGTCCAGGCGGCGGTTGTCCCCGTCGATGCGCGCGCGGGCGTAGCCCTGGGAGCGCAGGGAGCTGAGCAGGTCCTGGTGCTCCCCCTTGCGCCCCTGCACCACGGGTGCCAGCAGCTGGAAGCGGGTGCCGGCCTCCTCCTCGAGGAGGGTGTCCACGATCTGCTCGGCCGAGGAGGAGGTGACCAGCTCGCCGCAGACGGGGCAGTGCTGCTCGCCGGTGCGGGAGAACAGCAGGCGCAGGTAGTCGTAGATCTCGGTGATCGTGCCGACGGTGGAGCGCGGGTTGCGGTTGGTGGACTTCTGATCGATCGAGACCGCCGGGGAGAGCCCCTCGATGAGGTCGACGCTGGGCTTGTCCATCTGCCCGAGGAACTGCCTCGCATAGCTGGAGAGCGACTCGACGTAGCGCCGCTGCCCCTCGGCGAAGATGGTGTCGAAGGCCAGGGAGCTCTTGCCGGAGCCCGACAGGCCGGAGAACACCACCAGCTTGTCGCGGGGGATGTCGATGTCGATGTTCTTGAGGTTGTGCTCGCGCGCACCACGGACGACCAGGGAATCAGTCACCCCGGCATTCTAGGGGCGCACACCAACCTTCGAACAGTTGTTCGGGGGAGATAAGGACGACATACTGTCCCCATGGCTGATCACGAGTACACCGGACATGTCGAGCCGGGCGGCGAGCCCGCCGTGCGAGACCTCGAGCACCTGCAGATCCGCAAGCTGTCCGTCGGGACGATGGACAACAACGCCTACCTGCTGACCTGTCGGTCGACCGGCGCCCAGCTGCTGATCGACGCGGCGGCGGAGCCGGACGCCCTGCGCCGGATGATCGCGTCGGGCGCCGAGCACAACTGGCTGGACGTCATCCTCACCACCCACAGCCACCACGACCACGTGGGCGCGCTGGCGGAGATGATCGCGGCGACCGGCGCCCGCACCGCCGCCGGGGCGGAGGACGCGAAGGAGATCGCGGAGAAGATCGACCTCCCCCTCGCCCACGGCGACGTGATCGAGTTCGGCGAGCAGCGGGTGGAGATCATCCACCTGCGCGGCCACACCCCCGGCTCCGTCGCGGTGCTGTGGCGCGGCGGCGAGGAGGGCGACCACCTCTTCACCGGCGACTCCCTCTTCCCCGGCGGGGTGGGCAACACCGACCGGGACCCGCAGCGCTTCGCGCAGCTGATCGACGACGTCGAGCAGCGGATCTTCGACCGGCTGGACGATGCGACCTGGGTGTACCCGGGCCACGGCGACGACACCACGCTCGGGGCCGAGCGGGCCTCCCTGCCGGCCTGGCGCGAGCGGGGCTGGTGACCTCTCCCCCGCCGGGCACCGCCGCGCCCGTCCCGGCGAGGTGCGTGCTCGGTCGCGGGGCGGGCGGAGCGGTCGTGCTGCGCGAGCTCGCGGCCGACGGCTCCGTCCTCGAGGAGCGGACCCGTGCCGTCCAGGAGCTTCCCTCCCTCGTCGCCGAGCTCGAGGCCGCGCACCGGCCGCGCTGGGTCTGGAGCGACGCCGCCGCCTGGTACCCGCGTCTGCTCGCGGCCGGGGTGACCCTCGAGCGCTGCCACGACCTGCGCCTGGTGCACCGGATCCTGCGCCATTCCGACCTGGTGACGGAGCCCGGTCCTCTGCGCGAGGCGACGGGATGGGACACCCCGCTCGAGCCGGAGGAGCCGCGACGCGACCTCGGCGCGACCCTCTTCGACCTCGATGCCCGGCCGTCTGCCGCCCACGGCGTGCCCGACGGGATCGAGGAGACCTGTGCGGAGCTCGAGCGACAGCTCTCGGCGATCGCGGGCGCCGAGGACCCGACGCGGCTGCGCCTGCTGCTGGCGGCGGAGTCCGCCGGCGCGCTGATCGCGGCCGAGCTGCAGACGGCGGGCATCCCCTGGGACGTGGCCGAGCACGACCGGATCCTCACCGAGGCCCTGGGGCCGCGCCCCTCCCCCGGGACGCTCCCCGCGCAGATGGTGCAGGTCGCCGCCGAGGTGCGCACCGCGCTCGGGGACCCGACCGTGTCGCTGGACTCGCCGCCGAAGCTGCTGCGCGCCCTGCACCGCGCCGGCATCGACGTCTCCTCCACCTCCCAGTGGGAGCTGCAGGAGCACGAGCATCCGGCGATCGAGCCCCTGCTGCGGTACAAGAAGATGTCCCGCCTGCTGACCGCCAACGGCTGGGCATGGATGGACGAGTGGGTGAGCGAGGGACGGTACCGGCCCGTCTACGTGCCAGGCGGAGTGGTCACCGGGCGCTGGGCCTCCAGCGGCGGCGGGGCGTTGCAGATCCCGCGCCGGCTGCGGCCCGCACTGCGCGCCGATCCTGGCTGGCGGCTGGTCAGCGCCGACGTCTCCCAGCTCGAGCCGCGAGTGCTCGCGGCGATGTCGCACGACGGGGAGATGATCGCGGCAGGGGCCGGGAAGGACCTCTATTCCGGCATCGTCGAGGCGGGCGTGGTCGCGAGCCGGCAGGAGGCGAAGATCGGGGTGCTCGGCGCCCTGTACGGCGGGACGACCGGGGACAGCGGGCGCGTCGTGCCCCGGCTTCGCCGCACCTTCCCCGAGGCGATGGCGCTCGTGGACGGCGCGGCTGCGACCGGGGAGCGCGGCGGGACGGTCACGACCTGGCTCGGCCGCTCCTCCCCCGCTCCCGAGCCCGGCTGGGTGCAGGCGCAGCGCTCGGCGAACGGCCCCGAGGCGGCCAGCGGCGAGCAGGAGCGGGCCCGTCGCTCGGCCCGCGACCGCGGCCGGTTCACCCGCAACTTCGTGGTGCAGGGCACCGCGGCGGAATGGGCGCTGTCCTGGATGGCGGCGCTACGCCTTCGGCTCGCGCAGCTCCCGGAGGTCGCCCCCGACGAGCGGGCCGACGCCTCGGGACCGGTGTTCTCCCGCCGCGCGCATCTGGCGTTCTTCCTTCACGACGAGGTGATCGTCCACGCCCCGGCCGACCAGGCGGAGGCCGCGGCCGCCGCGATCCGCGAGAGCGCCGACGCCGCCGGGCGGCTGCTCTTTCCCGGCAGCCCGATCGACTTCCCGCTGGACCTGACGATCACGGAGCGCTCCGCGGAGAAGTGAACTCCTCAGGAGCGGACGGCGCCGGGCCCCCACGCTCTCCGGGGCCGGTGCGGAGCATCGAGAGGTCCCCGAGGACCCGCGCGACCATCTGGTCCTCGTCGAGCGCCTCGGCGAGGACCTGCTCCCCGGGGACGCCGAGCACGTCGTGGGGCCGGTACCAGGACGCGACCTCTTCAGGGGCCACATGCCCCGCGATCGGCTTGCCGGCGTGGCGCCGCAGGGTCTCCGGCAGGCTCACGTCGAGGTAGTACACCAGGGTCGGACCAGGGGCATCACGCAGCATCCGCGCGAACATGCCGTGGTACCGCTCGGCGCCGAAGATACCCTCGAGGAGCGTGATGCGCCCGATCCCGAGGCAGTGCCGGACCATCGACTCGAGCAGGCCGATCGTGTCGCCCTGGCCGCTGTCTTGCTCCCACAGCAGCTCTCGGCGCACATGGTCCTGCCCGATCACCGCGACCTCGCCGCGCGGAAGGGCGCGCTGGACCCGGCGAGCGACCGTCGACTTCCCGGAGGCGGAGTTGCCGCGCAGGACGACGAACGGCGGCGCGCTGCGGGGAGTCGTCATCACTCGATCCTGGCAGACCTCCGCTGTTCTCCGCGGGCACTACGCGCCGGGATCCTCCGGGGCCAGTGCGGAGAGCGCCTCGAGCAGCGAGTCCATGCGGCCGGCGCCGAGGAGCGGGCTGAGCGGCTGGGAGAACCACTGCTCCCAGACCTCGTCGAGCTGGGCGGCAGTGGGCGCGGCGCCGGTGCCCAGCAGTTCTGCGATCGCCTCCGCCTCCGGGGCGTACTCGTCCTCGGGCACACCATCCCTGCCCGGGGCGAGGGCCATCGGGTCTTCGCGGGTCAGGAGCGCGAGGACCTGCTCCTGCGTCGACGTGCCGCCGGGCTCGGCGGTGCGTTCGTCGAAGAGGGCCGAGGCCAGGGTCACCGCACCGGTGGCGAGTCCGAGCCAGAGCCGAGGTGCGGGCACGCCGCGGCGCCGCAGGAAGTTCTCCGCCCCGCCGTCCAGGCGCAGGCCCGCGACGCCCGCCCCGACCATCAGGCCGCCGAGGGCGAGCGAGATCGCGGTCTCGGGGACCGTCGGCGGCCGCAGGCCGTGAGCACTCGGGTCGTCGTCGGCCGACGGGTCCGGGCGCCCCTGCTGCGCCAGGAGGCTGACGCCGGTGGTAAGCACCGCGGGAAGCGCGACGTAGCCGGCGCGCACGGGGCGCGGGAGACGGTGCACGGGGATCATCCCGAGGCCCGACGCGGCGGCGGTGCCGACGGCCAATGACAGGATCCGGGAGCGCTGGGACTGGGGCACGGGGTCCTCCTTCTCTCGCGGCGGGACGGGTCGCGCACCGCGGGGCGTGGCGTGCTCATGACGCTATCGGGAGAGCCTGAGCGTGACCGACGACGATCGTCGGTGCGCGGCGCGACCTTCGCCTGCCTCGGCGGATGAGGGAGGATGGCCCGATGCGCCTGTGGTCCCTGCACCCCCGTCACCTCGACCGCCAGGGCCTCACGGGCTGCTGGCGGGAGACGCTGCTGGCCCAGGCGGTGCTGGCCGGGCGCACCCGCGGGTACCGGTCGCATCCTCAGCTCGAGCGCTTCCGCGCGCAGGCCGATCCACTCGACTCGATCGGGGAGTATCTCGAAGTGCTCGCCGAGGAGGCGGCGACGCGCGG
Organism: Brachybacterium sp. AG952; assembly: GCF_004362645.1. Taxonomy (NCBI): domain Bacteria; kingdom Bacillati; phylum Actinomycetota; class Actinomycetes; order Micrococcales; family Dermabacteraceae; genus Brachybacterium; species Brachybacterium sp. AG952. The sequence continues at coordinate 290,248 of NZ_SNXV01000003.1, forward strand.
GTACCGCTTCGACCGCTCCCGCATCGACCGTCGGCCCGCCCGGTCGGTCAAGGACGGAGCAGCCAGCGGAGAGGCGGCCCACGGCGCCTCTGCCGGCGCGGTCGTCAGCAGGGTCGAGGTGCCGAGGATCCCGGTCACCAGCGGGCAGCTCGACCTCGAGTGGCGGCATCTGCTCCACAAGCTCGAGGAGCGCAGTCCGGAGCGCTGGGAGCGCGCGAACTCGCTCGCGGGGCCGACGGCGCATCCGCTGTTCGAGGTGGTCCCCGGGCCGGTCGAGAGCTGGGAGCGCGCCGAGGATCCGCAGCGCTGACGAGGCGGCGCCCCGCCTGGGCCCGCCGCTGCGACATGTCGACCCCGTCGCGCGCAGCTGGAGGGGTGAGGCTCAGTCCGGTCCCGGTGTCCCGTCGTCGGCCCGGTCGGTGCAGCCCTCGATCGCGAGTCGGAGCCAGCGCGAGACGGGGTCCCCGGCCGGCACGTCGGCGAGGTCGGTGCGCAGCCAGCGGACCTCGCGCAGCTCGAGGGAGGTGCGCGCCTCGACCCCGTCGGCGCTGCCCGACAGGAGCGTGAGGGTGTCGCGCTTGCCCTCGGTCCTCGCCTCGAGGGTCCTCAGCTCCGCGAGATCGTCCCGGATGCGGAGGCCGAGCTCCTCGCGCACCTCGCGGCGCGCCGCGTCGGAGGGGGTCTCCCGGGTAGGCCGGTAGCGTCCGCCGGGCAGCGCCCACCGGTCCTGGTCCACGTAGGAGTGGCGCACGGCGAGGATCAGCTCGGGCTGCTCCGGATGGCGCAGCAGCACCTTCACGCCGAAGGTGCGCGGCCGGCGCAGCCGCCACCAGATCCGGCGCAGCCGGTGCCCGGCGGTCAGGATCGCGCCCAGCGCCCGACCGCGCCTCGTCGTCATCGGCTCAGGAGCGCTGGACGGCGCGGAGCTCCTTCTTCAGCTCCTGCACCTCGTCGCGCAGCCGGGCCGCGACCTCGAAGTTCAGCGACTCCGCGGCCTGGTGCATCTGCGCGGTCATCTCGTCGATCATGCCGGTCAGCGCGCCGACGGGATCATCGCCGAGGTCGATCTGGCGACCCTGCATCGAGTCGACGGCGTTCGCGCGCGCCCGGTCCTGGGCCACCTTCTCCTTCCCGGAGCGGTAGTCGGTGGCCAGGAGGGTGTCGGTGTCGATGTCCTCACGAGCCAGCATGTCCGTGACGTCCGCGATCCGCTTGCGCAGCGGGGTCGGGTCGATGCCGTGCTCGGTGTTGTACGCGATCTGCTTCTCGCGGCGACGGTTGGTCTCGTCGATCGCGTCCTGCATCGAGTCGGTGATCGTGTCCGCGTACATGTGCACCTGGCCGGAGACGTTGCGGGCCGCACGGCCGATCGTCTGGATCAGCGAGGTGCGGGAGCGGAGGAAGCCCTCCTTGTCCGCGTCCAGGATCGCGACCAGGGACACCTCGGGCAGGTCCAGGCCCTCGCGCAGCAGGTTGATGCCGACCAGCACGTCGTACTCGCCCTTGCGCAGGGAGCGCAGCAGCTCGATGCGGCGCAGGGTGTCCACGTCGGAGTGGAGGTACTGGACCCGCACCCCGTTCTCGAGCAGGAAGTCGGTGAGGTCCTCGGCCATGCGCTTGGTCAGCGTGGTGACGAGCACGCGCTCGTCCCGCTTGACGCGCTTGTCGATCTCCTCGCGCAGATCGTCGATCTGTCCCTTGACGGGCTTGACGATCACCTCGGGATCCACCAGGCCCGTCGGCCGGATGATCTGCTCGACCACGCCGTGGGCGCGGTTCAGCTCGTACTCGGCGGGGGTGGCGGAGAGGTAGACGGTCTGACCGGTGCGCTCGGTGAACTCGGAGAACGTCAGCGGCCGGTTGTCCAGCGCCGAGGGGAGGCGGAAGCCGAAGTCGACCAGGGTGCGCTTGCGGGAGCGGTCCCCCTCGTACATCGCGCCGATCTGCGGGACGGTCACATGGGACTCGTCGATGACCAGCAGGAAGTCCTCGGGGAAGTAGTCCATGAGGGTGTTCGGGGCGGTGCCCGGCGCGCGGCCGTCGAGATGGCGGGAGTAGTTCTCGACCCCGTTGGTCGAGCCCATCTGCCGCAGCATCTCGAGGTCGTGGGTGGTGCGCATGCGCAGGCGCTGCGCCTCGAGCAGCTTGTTCTGCCCCTCGAGCTCCTCGAGCCGCTCGGCGAGCTCCTCCTCGATCGTGCCGATCGCGCGGGAGAGCCGCTCGGGACCGGCGACGTAGTGGGAGGCGGGGAAGATGTGGATGTGGTCCTCCTGCCGGATGACCTCGCCGGTCATCGGATGGAGGGTGTAGAGCGCATCGATCTCGTCGCCGAAGAACTCGATGCGGATCGCGAGCTCCTCGTACATCGGGATGATCTCGACCGTGTCCCCGCGCACCCGGAAGGTGCCGCGCTCGAAGGCGATGTCGTTGCGGTCGTACTGCATGTCCACGAAGCGGGTCAGCAGCTCGTCGCGGTCCAGCTGGTCGCCGACGCTCAGCTGCACCATCCGGTCCACGTACTCCTGCGGGGTGCCCAGGCCGTAGATGCAGGAGACGGAGGAGACCACGACCACGTCCCGACGGGTCAGCAGCGAGTTGGTGGCGCTGTGCCGCAGCCGCTCCACCTCGGCGTTGATCGAGGAGTCCTTCTCGATGTAGGTGTCCGACTGCGGGACGTACGCCTCGGGCTGGTAGTAGTCGTAGTAGGAGACGAAGTACTCCACCGCGTTGTGCGGCAGCAGCTCCCGGAACTCGCTGGCGAGCTGCGCGGCGAGGGTCTTGTTGTGCGCCATGACCAGGGTGGGACGCTGCACCTGCTCGATCAGCCAGGCCGTCGTCGCGGACTTGCCGGTGCCGGTCGCGCCGAGCAGGACCACGTCCTGCTCGCCGTCGTTGATCCTCTTGGTGAGCTCCTTGATCGCCTGCGGCTGATCGCCCGAGGGCGAGTACTCGGAGACGACCTCGAAGGGGTGCTCGGCGCGGACCAGATCGGTGACGGGACGCATGAGGACGAGCCTACGACCCGGGGCCGACGGACGACACGGTGCGGGGCCTCTGTCCGCTCAGGGCCGACGGCCCCGCGGTGCCGGGTGGGGCAGCGCACAGGCGACGCCCTGCGCCGGGTCGGCCGGGGTCCGACGCGATCAGGTGCGGAGGTCGTGCTCCTCGAGGACCGCCTCGAGGGCACGGCCGGAGCGCGCGAGCAGAGCGGGTCGATCGGCCGTGTTCAGCACCAGGCGGTCCGCACGGCGGATCCGTTCGAGATCGGTGACCTGCGCCGCCATGACCGACTCGACATAGCCGCGGTCCCTGCCCCGGTCCCGGACCACCCGCTCGATGCGGTCCTCTCGCCGGGCGAGCACCGCGACGACCGCGTCGTAGTCGGACTCGCTGTGCTTCTCCAGCAGCAGCGGGCTGTCGTGGACGATGACTCGCTCCCCCGACACGGCCGCCTCGGCCTCCTCCTCCGCGACCGCCCGGTCCACGCGGGAGAGCACGATCTGCTCGAGGTCCGCGCGGGCCGCGGCATCGGCGAAGACGATCCGGGCCATGGCGGCGCGGTCGATCGTGCCGGCCGGGTTCCGCACTCCCTCGCCGAAGCGGACGATCGCCTCCTCGACCCCGTCGCCGGGAACGTCCAGGACGGCCCGGGAGTGGGCATCCAGATCGATCACGCGCAGGCCGCGCTCCCGCCAGAGCGCGGCGACGGTCGACTTGCCAGCGCCGATGCCGCCGGTGAGGCCGATCCGCAGGGGGCGGTCAGGACGAGGGGGAGGAACGCTGCCGGGCATGCTCCGATGGTAGGGCGGGTCGGCCGGGTCACGGACCCGTTCACGCTCCTGCCTGCGCGGACTACGGTGCTGGGGTGGACCCTCTTGAGCTGCTCGTGACCAACGACTTCCTCCGCGTGCTGGACCTCGTGGGTGTGTTCGTGATGGGCGTGGCGGCCGGAGCCATCGCCTCCCGCCTGAACTTCGACGCCGTCGGCTTCGCGGTGATCGGCATCGTCGCCGGTCTCGGCGGCGGCCTCGTGCGCGATCTGATCCTCGACTACGGCACCCCGGCGGCCTTCGACGGGCCCTGGTATCTCGCCTGCGCCCTCGGCGGAGCCATGTTCACCTTCGTCATCCATGCGGACGGCCCCTGGTGGCGCCGCCTGGTGACGGTGCTGGACATCGCGGCGATGGGGCTGTGGGCCGCGACCGGCACGGCGAAGTCCGTCGGCTACGGCCTGGACATGCTGCCGGCGATCCTGCTCGGGGTCACCAGCGCGGTGGGCGGCGGCGTGATCCGCGACGTGCTGGTGGGCAGGATCCCCCAGGTCTTCGGGGGCGGCCCGCTGTACGCGACCGGCGCGCTCGTCACCGCGGTGCTGACCTGGCTGGTGCTCGCTCTCGGGCTCCCCTCCCCGATGGTGCTGGTCGCGGTCGCCGTCGGCGCGCTGCTCGCCGGGGTCGCGGCGTGGCGTCGCTGGTCGCTGCCCGCCCATCGGGAGTGGCAGGTGACGATGTCCGCGACCCAGCTGAAGCAGCTGGTGCGCCGCACCCGCAAGGACGAGCGGGAGCGGGTCGCGCAGGAGACCGGGGCGATCCCCGCCGTCGACGTCGACCACGACGACCTCGCCGAGGACGCCACGGCCGAGGACCTCGACGCGAGCGACTACGAGGAACGGATCTTCCCGGATCCGGCGGAGCTGCCCGGCACCGCCGAGAACGAGCGGCGCGAGGAGCAGGACCCCGGGACCGCCTCGCCGCGCTGAGGCGGCTGTGCTGCCGGACGTCGGCGCGCCGGCCCCTCCGCGGTCCGGCCGGAGCGCCGAGGCGCCGGCCCGGGCCGGGTCAGGGCCGCAGGAGCTCGATCATCCGGGCGACGTCGTCCGCGCCGAGCTGGCCGGGCGCGGACCCCTCCCCTGCGGTCGCGAAGGTCGCGGAGCTGCCGAACGCCTCGGCGGCCACGCGGCTGCTCGCCCCGAGGGTGCCCATGGAGATCGCGATGTGCGGCCCTGTCTGCTCCTCGGCGACGGTGAGGCTCGCCGAGAGCAGGGTGAGCACGTCGCGGGAGGTGCGCGGGGTGACGGCGACCTTCGGGATGTCCGCGCCGAGGCGTCGCTGCTCGCGCAGGATCCCCGCGATCGTCTCCTCGTCGGGCGTGCCCTCCGTGTCGTGGAAGGAGCCGACCACGGCGATGCCGTGACGACGGGCGGAGTCGATGACCGAGGCGACCACCGCGGAGTCGTGCGAGGTCTCGATGTCGACGAGGTCGACGGCGGACTGCGTCCCCACCCGGCGACCCGTGATCAGCGCCTCCAGCAGCGAGACGAGCGCGCGGGGGCCGTAGGGCCTCTGTCCGCCCTCGGCGGTGGTGCGGAAGGTGACCAGCAGGGCGCGGTCGGCGCCGAGGGCGGCGCGCAGCGGGCCGAGCGCGGCGAGGACCGCCTCGCGGTGGTGCTCGGCGTCCTCGAGGTCGGGACGGAAACGGTCCAGGCGCCACTCGACCACGCGGGCCGGGGTCGCGGTCGCCGCCTCGGCCTGCGTGAGCAGGGCGTCGAGGTCGTCGCCCACCAGCGGCACGATGATCTCGGGGCGTCCGCGGCCGAACTCGACGCCGCGCACGGTCGCGGTGCGGCGGCGCACATCGACCATCCCCTCCTGCACGGCGGGGCGGGGCCGGTCCGCGGTGCCGGGCCGGTCCGCGGGGTCGTCCTGCGCGGCGGTGCCGGGATGCTCGGTCATGCTGCTCCTCCTTGCTCGGGCGTGCTCAGTCGTCGGTGATCGCGGCGTAGGCGCTCAGCAGGAGCGCGGGGTCGGGCCCCTCGATCCGGGAGACCGAGCCGATCCGGTCCAGGACCACGAAGCGCAGCAGGCCGGCGCGGGTCTTCTTGTCCCGCTTCATCGCGTCCTCGAGCTTCGGCCACTGACGGTCGCGGTAGGTGACGGGCAGGCCGAGCGAGGTGAGGATGCTCCGGTGGCGGTCCACCTCGGCCTCGGAGAGCTTGCCGGAGAGGTGGGACAGCTCGGCGACGAACATCATCCCGATGCTCACGGCGGCACCGTGGCGCCACTGGTAGCGCTCGTTGCGCTCGATCGCGTGGGCGAGGGTGTGGCCGTAGTTGAGGATCTCCCGCTCCCCGCTCTCGCGCAGGTCCGCGGAGACCACGCGGGCCTTGACCCGGATGGCCCGCTCGATCACCTCGCGGAAGGCGTCGGTGGAGACGTCGAGCACCGCGGCGGGGTCCTGCTCGACGATGTCGAGGATCGCGGTGTCCTCGATGAAGCCGGCCTTGACCGCCTCGGCGAGTCCGGCGGCGACGTCGTTGTGACCGAGCCCTCCCAGCACGTCGAGGTCGGCGACCACGGCGATCGGCGGGTGGAAGGCGCCGACGAGGTTCTTCCCCTCGGCCGTGTTGATGCCGGTCTTGCCGCCCACGGCCGCATCGACCATCGCGGCGACGGTGGTGGGGACCTGGAGCACGTCGACGCCGCGCAGCCAGGAGGCCGCGACGAAGCCGGCGAGATCCGTCGCCGCGCCGCCGCCGAGCCCGATCACGAGGTCCTGGCGGCCGATCTCGGCCTGGCCGCACACGCCCCACAGGAACCCGGCGACCTGCGCGGTCTTGGCCTCCTCGCCGTCGGGGACCTCGGCGACGAAGGACTGCCGCCCCGTCTCCTCGATGCCGGCGCGGACCTGCTCGGCGACGTCGCGCAGGCTCGGCTGGTGCACGATCACCACTCGCCGGGCGCGCTCGGGCACCAGGGCGGGGATCTGCTCGAGCAGGCCCCGTCCCACGTGCACGTCGTAGCCGCCGGTGGGCGTGGTGACGGGGATGACGGTGGTGCTCATTCGGTCTCCTCCTGGGGGCGCGCGGGCCTCTGAAGCTGCAGGGCGTCGATGATGGCGAGGGCCACCCGGTCCGGGCTGCCGAGGGCGGCGTCGATGCGATGGGTCGCCAGTCCACGATAGGTCTCCGCCCGGGCGGCGGCGAGCTCGCGCCAACGGGCCATGGGGTCCTCGCCGGACAGCATCGGGCGGCCGACGCCGTGGGCGAGCCGGCGCGCGACCGTCTCCTCGTCGATCTCGAGCAGCACCACGGGCAGGTCGCGCAGCGTCGAGGCGGCGCCGGCGTGCATCGGGGCGCCGCCGCCGAGGGAGAGCACGCCCCGCTGGTGCGCGACGGCGCGGACGAGCGAGCGGGCCTCCCGTTCCCGGAAGGCGGGCTCCCCCTCGTCCGCGAAGATGTCCGGGATCGTGCGTCCGGCCTCCTGGACGATGAGCGCGTCGAGATCGGCGAAGGGGACGCCGAGGCGTGCGGCCAGGGCGCGTCCCACGCTGGTCTTCCCGGCGGCCATCGGACCGATCAGGACGGCCACGGGACCGGTCACGAGGCGGAGTCCTCCCCGCGGCGGGCGAGCCCGGCCTGGAGGTCGAGCGTGCCCTCGAGGTGGGCGCGGATCTCGTCGATGCTGTCCCCGCCGGCCTTCTCCAGCAGCGCGTCGGCCAGGGTCAGGGCGACCACGGCCTCGGCGATCACGGCGGCCGGCGCGACCGCGCAGGTGTCGGAGCGCTGATGGTTGGCGGTGGTCTGCTCGCCGGTGGAGACGTCGACAGTGCGCAGCGCGCGGGGGACGGTGGAGATCGGCTTGAGCGCCCCGCGCACGCGCAGCACCTCGCCGTTGGTCATCCCGCCCTCGAGGCCGCCGGCGCGGTTGGTGGCGCGGGGGAAGGCGGAGCGCTCGCCGCGCGGGGAGGGCGCGACGAGGATCTCGTCGTGGGCGACGGAGCCACGGCGGGCGGCGGTGGCGAAGCCGTCGCCGATCTCGACGCCCTTCATGGCCTGGATCGACATGACGGCCTGGGCGAGGCGCGCATCGAGCTTGCGATCCCACTGGGTGTGGGAGCCGAGGCCGACGGGAAGACCGTAGGCGAGGACCTCGACGACGCCGCCGAGGGTGTCGCCGTCGGACTTCGCGGCGTCGACCTCGTCGACCATCGCGGCGGAGGTGCCCTCGTGGAAGCAGCGCAGCGGATCGGCGTCGAGCTGCTCGAGGTGGTCGGGGGTGGGCAGCGGTGCGTCCTCGGGCACGGACACGGAGCCGACGGAGAGGGTGTGGGAGACCAGCCGGATGCCGGCGGCCTGCTCGAGCAGCGCCGCGGCGACGCGGCCGGCGACGACGCGGGCCGCGGTCTCGCGGGCGCTGGCGCGCTCGAGCACGGGCCGGGCCTCGTCGAAGCCGTACTTCAGCATCCCGGAGAGGTCGGCGTGGCCGGGGCGGGGGCGCGAGAGGGGGCGGTTGCGGGCGATCTCGCGCTCGTCGCCGGTGCCGGCGTCGATCAGCAGGTCCTCGCGCGGGACGGGGTCCGCGCTCATGACCTTCTCCCACTTCGGCCATTCGGAGTTCGCGATCTCGATCGCGAGCGGGGAGCCGAGGGTGAGGCCGTGGCGGAGCCCGCCGTGGATAGTCAGCACGTCCTGCTCGAACTTCTGGCGGCTGCCGCGGCCGTGGCCGAGGCGGCGGCGCGCGAGCGCGTCCTTCAGATCGTCACTGGTCAGCTCGATCCCGGCGGGGACGCCGTCGAGCAGGGAGAGGAGGGAGGGGCCGTGGGATTCCCCGGCGGTGAGCCAGCGCAGCATGTCGTCGATCATCTCATGAGCGGGACGACGTCCGGGCGGGCGTCCGCGCTGTGCGGACGCCCGCCCGGGGTGCTCAGGGGTGCCCCGCGGGCGGCTGACCGGCGGGGAGCGGAGCGGGGATCAGGGGCCGTCGATGCTGATCATCATCGCCGGCGCCTCGCCGTCGGTGGGGATCGGCAGCAGGGTCACCCCGACGGTGCGGCCGGAGCCGTCCTCCACGGCGGTGCCACGCACCGGGGTGGTCGAGGTGAGATCCACCTCCCCCTCGACGGAGGTGACCGTGAGGTCCTCGCGGCCGAAGCCGTCGAGCACGAAGTTCGCGCGCTCCACGGCGACGTCCCGCGAGAGCGTGGTGGACTGTTCCTGCTCCTCTCCCCAGACGGGGTAGGCGCCGGTGCCGTTCAGCCCGTCGTTGAGCGTCGCGGCGGCCTCCTCGGGCAGCGGGGCGTCCTTGCTGAAGTAGAGCCAGTAGTCGGCCTCGGCGACGCCGGCCGGCGCCATGTAGCCGTAGTAGGTCTCCTGCTCGCCGCTCCAGCCGGTCACGGTGCAGCGGGTGACCGCGCCGGGCTGGTCGAGGGCGAGGCCGTCGGTGCAGGTGGCCTCGTCGCTCAGGCTCGGGTCCGCGGCGTAGCCGTACAGCTGCGAGGCGACGTCCTCCGCCGTGATCGTGCTCCGGTCGACGCGGGGGAACTCCTGGGAGCCCGTGGTGAAGACGTCGCTCGGGGCGGCGGTCTCCTCCTCGGCGGTGCCGTCCTCCCCCGCGGCGTCCGCCTGCGAGCTCGTCCGCTCGGCGGGTGCGGCGACCGCGGCGGGCGCGCCCTGGGCGGGCGGCGCGGCGGTGGTCGCGACCGCCTGCGAGAATCCTCCGATGCCGAGCCCCACGAGCAGCGGGGCGCCGAGGCCGAGCGCGGCGAGGGTCCTGACCTGGTGCCGACGAGTCATCGTCGTCTCCTTCCGAGTGCGTCGGGAGAGCATCTGTCCCCCGCGGGCCCTCCGGACGGTCGGGTCGTGGACTCCTCCACCACCCCTGGGTCTTTGCCGTTCCTTGACCCTCCGGCGAGCTGGTCGTGACCTTTCCAGCTCGATCGCCCGGGGTCAAGGGCGACTCGCCGACCCCGCACGACGGCATCACCGGATCTTCACAGGTCGGGTCCTCACGGGCCGGACCGCGGCGGTCGGCCCGGTCCGGGCACCGATGCCGGCCCCGTGATGTCAGTCCTCGTCGAGCTCGACGGCCTCGTGCGGGGTCAGCCGCTCGACGAAGGGGACGACGTCCGCGATGCCGTCCAGCACCGCGGTGGGGCGGAAGGGGAACTGCGCGATCTCGTCGACGTCGGTGGAGCCGGTGAGGACGAGGATCGAGCGCATGCCCGCCTCGAGCCCCGACTTCACGTCCGTGTCCATCCGGTCCCCGATCATCACCGAGGTCTCCGAGTGGCCTCCGATGCGGTTCAGGGCGGTGCGCATCATCAGCGGGTTCGGCTTGCCGACGTAGTACGGATGGATCCCGGTCGCGGCCGTGATCATCGCGGCGACGGAGCCGGTCGCCGGCAGCGGGCCCTCGGCGCTGGGCCCGGTGACGTCGGGGTTCGTGGCGATGAACTTCGCGCCGCCCTTGATCAGCCGGATGGCGCGGGCGATGGACTCGAAGGAGTAGGTTCGGGTCTCCCCGAGCACCACGAACTCGACGTCGCTGTCGGCCAGGATGAAGCCCTCGTCGTGGATGGCGGTGGTGAGCCCGGCCTCGCCGATCACGTAGGCGGAGGCGCCGGGCTGCTGCTCGGCGAGGAAGCGGGCGGTGGCCAGGGCGCTGGTCCAGATCGACTCCTCGGGGAGGTCGATGCCGCTGCGGGCCAGGCGCGCCCGGAGATCGCGCGGGGTGAAGATCGAGTTGTTGGTCAGCACCAGGAAGGGCCGCCCGTACTGCTGCAGTGCCGCGATGAACTCGGGGGCGCCGGGCAGCGCGGACTCCTCGTGGACGAGCACGCCGTCCATGTCCGTGAGCCAGGTGTGGATCGGGTGGGACTCGAGAGAAGTGGTCATGACCCTAGTGTGCCCTGCCGTGATGCTCCCGGATCGGGGACGCCCGAAGGTCGGGAACGGGGACGGCCCGACCCCCGCGAGTCGCGGGGACCGGGCCGTTCGGTGATCCGAGGATCAGTTGCCGGTGAGCTTGGCGCGCAGCGCGGCCAGGGCCTCGTCGGAGGCGAGGGTGCCCTCGTCCGAGGAGCTCGACTGGTAGGAGGACTGCGCGACGGGCGCGGACTCGGAGGAGGAGGAGGTCGACGCGGCGGCCGGAGCGTTCGCGGACTCCTCGTCGGCGCGGATCGCCTCGGCGACCTGGGCCTTGTGGGCGGTCCAGCGCTCGTAGGCGGCCGCGTACTGGGCCTCCCACTCCTCGCGCTGGGCGTCGTAGCCCTCGAGCCACTCGTTGGTCTCCGGGTCGAAGCCCTCGGGGTACTTGTACTCGCCGTTGGCGTCGTACTCCGCGGCCATGCCGTAGAGCGCGGGATCGAAGGTGGTGTCGTCGCCCTCGGGGTCCACGCCCTCGTTCGCCTGCTTGAGGGAGAGGGAGATCCGGCGACGCTCGAGATCGATGTCGATGACCTTGACGAAGACGTCCTGGTCGACGGTGACGACCTGCTCGGGCAGATCCACGTGGCGCTGGGCCAGCTCGGAGATGTGCACGAGGCCCTCGATGCCGTCCTCGACGCGGACGAACGCGCCGAAGGGGACGAGCTTGGTGACCTTGCCGGGCACGACCTCGCCGATGGCGTGGGTGCGGGCGAAGAGCTGCCAGGGGTCCTCCTGGGTCGCCTTCAGCGACAGCGAGACGCGCTCGCGGTCCATGTCGACGTCCAGGACCTCGACCTTGACCTTCTGGCCCACCTCGACGACCTCGGAGGGGTGGTCGATGTGCTTCCAGGACAGCTCGGAGACGTGCACCAGGCCGTCGACGCCGCCGAGGTCGACGAACGCGCCGAAGTTGACGATCGAGGACACGGCGCCCTCGCGGACCTGGCCCTTCTGGAGGGTCTGCAGGAAGTCGGAGCGGACCGCGGACTGGGTCTCCTCCAGGTAGGCGCGGCGGGACAGGACCACGTTGTTGCGGTTCTTGTCCAGCTCGATGATCTTCGCCTCGATCTCCTGGCCGACGTAGGGCTGCAGGTCGCGGACGCGGCGCATCTCCACGAGGGAGGCCGGGAGGAAGCCGCGCAGGCCGATGTCGACGATGAGGCCGCCCTTGACGACCTCGATGACGCGACCGGTGACGACGCCCTCGTCCTCCTTGATCTGCTCGATCGAGCCCCAGGCGCGCTCGTACTGGGCGCGCTTCTTGGACAGGATCAGGCGACCCTCCTTGTCCTCCTTCTGGAGGACGAGGGCCTCGATCTCGTCGCCGACCTCGACCTCGTCGGCCGGGTCGACGTCGTGCTTGATGGACAGCTCGCGCGAGGGGATGACGCCCTCGGTCTTGTAGCCGATGTCCAGGAGGACCTCGTCGTGATCGACCTTCACCACGGTGCCTTCGACGATGTCGCCATCGTTGAAGTACTTGATGGTGGCATCGATGGCGGCCATGAGCTCGTCGGCGTCACCGATGTCGTTGATGGCGATCTGGGGGGTCGTGGTGTCGGTCATGTAGGTAAGGACTCCGTCGGGACAGGAAATGAGTAGGGTCGGGGGACGTGCTCCGCCCGTCGGCGGGACCAGGGGTCCGGACCGGGAGGGCGGTTCGCTCGTGCACCGGGGTGCACAAGCCTTCGACAGCCTACCAGCGATGCCCCCGGCGCGCGAGGGTGCCGGCGACCGCTCCGCGGCGCGCCGGTGTGATGTCCGCCCCGTCCGGCGACGGGGCGGAGGCGGAGGCCCAGGGGCTCAGTGGGCCGCCTCGCGCCAGGTGCGTCCCACGCCGATGCCGACCTCGAGCGGGACCGAGAGCTCGTAGGCCGAGTCCATGCCGTCCTCGACGATCTCCCGCACCTGCTCGACCTCGCCGGGGGCGACCTCGAGCACGAGCTCATCATGGACCTGGAGCAGCATGCGCGAGCGCAGCCCCGCCTCGCGCATCCGCTCCTCGACGGCGAGCATCGCGAGCTTGATGAGGTCCGCGGCGCTGCCCTGGATCGGGGAGTTCAGCGCGACCCGCTCGGCGTTCTCGCGGCGCTGCCGGTTGTCGCTGGTGAGGTCCGGGAGGTAGCGGCGCCGGCCGAGGATCGTCTCGGTGTAGCCGGTCTCCCGGGCCTTCTCGACGCTGCGGTGGAGGTAGTCGCGCACCCCGCCGAAGCGCTCGAAGTAGCCGTCGCGCAGCGCGGTCGCCTCCGCGCGGGAGATCCGCAGCTGGCGGGAGAGGCCGAAGGCGGAGAGCCCGTAGGCGAGGCCGTAGCTGACCGCCTTGGTCTTGGAGCGCATGGCCGGATCGACCGCGTCGGGGCTCACGCCGAACACGCGCGAGGCGACGAAGTTGTGGAGGTCCTCCCCGGAGCGGAAGGCCTCGATCAGCCCCTCGTCCTCGGAGAGGTGGGCCATGATGCGCATCTCGATCTGCGAGTAGTCCGCGGTCATCAGCGACTCGAAGCCCTCGCCCGCGACGAAGACGTCGCGGATCCGCTGCCCCTCGGAGGTGCGCACGGGGATGTTCTGCAGGTTCGGCTCGGTCGAGGCGAGCCGGCCCGTCGCGGCGGCGGTCTGCTGGAAGGTGGTGTGGACGCGGGAGCCGGTGTCCATCTCCTTGTCCAGCCCCACGAGATAGCCGGTCAGCTTGCTCATCTCGCGGAAGCGCAGCAGCCAGGAGAGGAAGCGGTGGCCGGCGGAGTCCGGGTCGAGCGACTCCATCAGATCGGTGAGGGACTCGGCGTCGGTGGAGTGGCCGGAGGAGATCTTGCGCGTGGTGGGCAGGGCGAGGGTCTCGAAGAGCACCACCTGCAGCTGCTTCGGGGAGGCGAGGTTGACCTCCTCCCCCACGATCTCGCCGGCCTCGCGCCTGGCCTGGGCGACGAAGCCCTCGAACTCGTCGCGCAGGGACTGCAGCGCGGCGTGGTCGATCGCGATGCCGCGGGAGTGCATCGTCTCGAGCACCCGCTGGAGGGGGCGCTCGAGATCATCGAGGATGCTCCGCGCCCAGGGGGCGGCCTCGATCCGGTCCGCGAGCTCCGCGGCGGCAGGGTGCAGGGCGGAGACGGCGCTCGCGAGGCGGTCCTCGGCCCGGGCGATGTGCTCGGCGCGGGTCTCCGCGCCCTCCTTCTTCAGGGTCGACTCGGCGGGCTTGCGCGGCTTCGGCTCGAAGCTCGCGCCCGCGAGATCCGCGGCGAGGGCCTCGGTGTCGTAGCTGCGGGCGCCGGGGCGGAGCACGAAGGACTCCAGCGCCAGGTCGCGCACCCCGTCCCCGAGCCGGTAGCCGTTCTCCGCCAGGCGCTCGCGCAGGGCGGGGACGTCCGCGATCCGCAGCTCCCGGGAGCCCTCGAGGGCCGCGCCGAGCAGCTCGGAGGCCTCGGAGTCCAGGGCGCCGAGCGCGGCGGCGCCGGCCTGCTCCGGGGTCGCCAGGCCCAGCAGCGCCCCGCCGCGCACGTCCTCGACGAGGTCGAGGGAGAGCGGGGCGTCCTCCTCGCCGAGCAGGGAGGTGAGGGAGGCGGCATCGCGCAGGCGCAGCACGTCGGCCGCGGGCTCGGGGGCCGCCTCCTCGGCCACGTCCTCGCCCAGCAGCGCGGTAGGGAGGTCGCGGCGGATCGTGTCGCCGAAGGCGAGGTCGTCGAACACCTCGAGCACGCGGGTGCGGTCCCCGCCGCCGAGGGCGTAGTGCCCGGGGTCCTCGGGCAGCTCGAGGGTGGTGAAGGCGGCGTTCATCAGCCGGTTGCGCTCGACGTCCTCCACGTGGTCGCGCAGGGACTGGCCGGCCTTGCCCTTGATCTTCTCGGCGTGCGCGAGCACGCCCTCGAGCCCGTCGTACTGCACGATCCACTTCGCGGCGGTCTTCGGGCCGACGCCGGGGACGCCGGGGAGGTTGTCCGCCGCCTCGCCGACGAGCGCGGCGAGGTCCGGATAGCGCTCCGGGGGGATCCCGTACTTCTCCTCGACGGCGGCGGGGGTCATGCGCCGCATCTCGGTGACGCCCTTGACGGGCTGGAGCAGGGTGACCTTCTCCCCCACCAGCTGGATGGCGTCGCGGTCGCTCGAGACGATCAGCGCCTCGTGGCCCTGCCGCTCCGCGCGCGTGGCGAGGGTGGCGATGATGTCGTCGGCCTCGTAGTCCTCGTAGGTCAGCCAGCGCACGCCGAGCGCGTCCAGCACCTGCTGGATCAGGCCGATCTGGCCGTGGAAGGCCTGCGGGGTCTCGTCGCGGCCGCCCTTGTACTGGTCGTAGATGCGGTCGCGGAAGGTCCCGCCGGGCAGGTCGAAGGCCACCGCGAGATGGGTGGGCCGCTCGGAGGCGACGACGTTGATGATCATGCGGGTGAAGCCGTAGACGGCGTTGGTGGCCTGGCCGCGGCCGTCGCTGAAGCCGTCTGCGGGCAGGGCGAAGAAGGCCCGGAAGGCCATCGCGTGGCCGTCGATCAGAAGGAGGCGCTGGTCATCGGTGTCGCTCGCACTCATGAGGAGCAGTCTCCCATGTCGCGATCGCCTCCGCTCACCCGGCGGGCTGTGGCAGTCTCGGGGGCATGTCCGATCAGCGCATCCGCCCCGCAGACCCCGCCACCGCCCCCGTCGGCGCGACCGAGGGGGCGCCGGCGCCCCTGGACGCGCGGCTCGCCGCCCAGCTCGAGGCGTCCTTCGCCGGGACGCTCGTGGAGCGGCTGGGCATGGAGGTGCTGACCCTCTCCCCGAGCGGCGGCACGATGCGGATGCCGGTCGCGGGCAGCACCCAGCCGGCCGGGCTGCTGCACGGCGGGGCGACGATCGCGCTGGCCGAATCGATCGCCTCGGTCGCGGCGCTGCTGCGCGCCCGCGAGGTGCACGGCGAGGGGGCGCAGGCCGTGGGCACCTCGGTCTCCGCCCTGCACCATCGCTCGGCGCGCGAGGGCTGGGTCACCGCGACGTGCACCGCGCGCCATCTCGGTCGTCAGGTCGCGAGCTATCTGGTGGACGTCCACGACGAGGCCGGGACCCTGCTGAGCACGATCACTGTCGCGACGCAGCTGCTGCCGCCGCGCTGAGCGGCGCGGTCGCCGCCCGGGCGCGCCTCACTCCGGCGCCTCGAACCCTCCGGCGGCGCCGGGCTGCATCACATTCGCCTCGTTCCAGGTGTACTCCCGCAGCTGCCCGATCCGGGCGTCCGACTGCCCGCCGAGCTCGACCTTCCCCATCCGGCCGACGTAGGCGACGGTGGCCTTCTCCCCCGCCTCCAGCGCCGTGGTCATCACCCGGCGGCACTCCTCGAAGTCGGTGCACTCCTCGCTGCCGGTGAGGACGGCGTTCAGCGCCGCGGCGAGGGCGGTGCCCTCGACCGAGAGGGCGTGCTGCGCCGCGAGGCACAGCATCACCAGCGCGTCGTAGCCGTGCTGCGAGTAGGCGTAGCCGCGCCGCAGGAACTCGGGATTGCGGTTGAGCATCATGTTCTCGTGGCCGACGGTGATCTCGCCGCCCGGCTCGTAGCCGGTCACGGCGGTCAGCGACTCGGGGGCGAGGTCCTTCGCGACCGGCTCCTGCGAGTAGTCGATCGTCGCCGCAGGCGACACCCGCCGCGGGAACTCGATCGTGGGCCGCTTGCCCTCGTCCAGGGTCGCGGTGTGCAGGGCCGAGAGGAACGGGGCGAGCTCCGCCCCGCCGTTGGCGACCAGGAGCGCGGGCGGGGACTCGAGGACCGCCTTCACCCGGGCGCCGATGTCGCCGATCTTCCCGACCTCGTAGAACTGCTGGCTGACGACGCGGCCGCTCGAGGGGTTCAGCACCTGCGTCATCTCGTTCAGGAGGCTGCGGCCCTGGAGCGTGTCCTCGGAGAGATAGGCGACGGTGCCGGCGGGCCCGGACTTCTCCCCTCCCCCGCCGCCGAGGGCCTCCTCGGCGTAGCGCGCCGCCATCACGCGGTCGTTGGGGGCGAGGCGGATCAGCAGGTTCGAGGTCTTCACCTCGGCCGCGCGGACGCCCATCCCGGAGGTGAGCACGTCGAGGATCGCCAGCTGCGCCTCGACCAGCGCGGGCATCGCCGCGATCAGGGACTCCTCGTCGATCGAGGTGATCACACAGGTGGCGCCGGCATCGGCCATCTGGGCGATGACCGGGGCGAGGTCCTCGCCGGGCGTCTCCATGACGTGGCGCTCCAGGAGCACGACCTCCTGGCCGAACAGACCCTCCCAGCGGGCGTTGACGTCGACCCTCGCCTCGTCGATCGAGACCGCGATCGCCTCCTCGAACCTCGCCATCCGGCCGTAGGAGGCGCCGATCTGCCCGATCACGAGCGGTTGGTCTGGCTCCTCGAGGTCACCCGCGGTGGGCTCGGTGGTGGTGGGTCGACGGCGCCTCCCGCGGCCGATCCCGCCGCCCTGGCTGCAGCCGCTCAGCGCTCCGGCCCCGAGCACACCGGCCCCCAGTCCGCGCACGAGCGTGCGTCGCGTGATGCTCATGTGCTCGGTGTCCCCCTCCGCAGGACCGGCGCGCCCCCCGCGCGCCGGTCGATGGTGCCTGCCGGCCCTCAGTCCTTGCCCTGGCCGCCCAGCTGGTCGACGACCGCCTCGGCGACCTCGCGCATGGTCAGTCGACGGTCCATGGAGGTCTTCTGAATCCAGCGGAAGGCCTCCGGCTCGGACAGGCCCATGTTGGTCTGCAGCAGGCCCTTGGCGCGGTCCACGCGCTTGCGGGTCTCGAAGCGCTCGCCCAGGTCCGCGATCTCGGACTCGAGCTGCACGATCTGCTGGTGGCGGGAGATCGCGATCTCCACGGCTGGCAGGAGGTCCGCCGGGGTGAAGGGCTTGACGACGTAGGCCATCGCGCCGGCGTCGCGGGCCCGCTCGACCAGCTCGGACTGCGAGAAGGCGGTGAGCATCACGACGGGGGCGAGGTTCTCCTCGCCGATCTTCTCGGCGGCGGTGACGCCGTCGGTCTGCGGCATCTTCACGTCGAGGATCACGACGTCGGGGCGCAGCTCCCGGGTCTTCTCGATGGCGCTCTCGCCGTCGCCGACGGCGGCGATCACGTCGAAGCCCGCCTCGGTGAGCGTCTCGACGATGTCCATGCGGATGAGGCTCTCGTCCTCGGCGACGACCGCGGTGCGGCGCGGTGCATCACCCGCGGCGGCGGTGTCCTGGGCGTCGTCGGGAAGTTCGGTGAAGTCGTCAGTCATGTCGCCCTGTGTCTCGGTCGGGGCCGGCGCCCGGGTGCCCTGCACCCGTCGGCGGAGGCCGGTGGTCATCAGCGGTATCCTAGTCCAGCCCTCGACGCCTGAGGGCAGGCCGGGTTGGCGGAATGGTAGACGCGGCGCACTCAAAATGCGCTGTCCGCAAGGGCGTGCGGGTTCGAGTCCCGCACCCGGTACGCACGGGACGGCGCCCGCGGCCATCGGCCGCGGGCGCCGTCGCCGGTCCGGGGCCTCCCCCGGACCGGACGGGCCTCCGCCCGCAGGTCACTGCTCGGCGGTCACTGCCCGGTGGCGATGCGGTCGGCCTCGATGCGGGCCGACTCGGTGCCGTCGAGGTCGCCGATGCGGTGCACGCGCAGGGTGTTGGTCGAGCCGTGGACGCCGGGGGGCGAACCGGCCGCGATGATGACCAGGTCGTTCTTCTGCAGCCCCTTCTGCTCGCGCAGGAGCTCGTCGACGACGGTGACCATCTCGTCGGTGTCCTTCTGCATCGGCACCAGGTGCGCCTCGACGCCCCAGGTGAGGGACAGCTGGCGGGCGACCTCGGGGTACGGGGTCATCGCCAGCAGCGGGATGGTCGGGCGCAGCCGCGAGAGGCGGCGCGCGGTGTCGCCGGACTCGGTGAAGGTCACCAGGTACTGCGCGGAGAGCTGGTCGCCGATCTCCGAGGCCGCGCGGGTGATCGCACCGCCGCGGGTGTGCGGGATGGTGCCCAGCGGCAGGATGCGGTCGGCGCCGTTCTCCTCGGTGTTCGTGACGATGCGCGCCATGGTGCGCACGGTCTCGAAGGGGTACTTGCCCACGCTGGTCTCGCCCGAGAGCATGACCGCGTCGGCGCCGTCGAGGATGGCGTTGGCGCAGTCGGAGGCCTCGGCTCGGGTGGGGCGCGGGTTCTCGATCATCGACTCGAGCACCTGGGTGGCCACGATCACGGGCTTCGCGTTGCGGCGGGCCAGCTCGATCGCGCGCTTCTGCACGAGCGGGACCTGCTCGAGCGGCAGCTCCACGCCGAGGTCGCCGCGGGCGACCATGATGCCGTCGAAGGCGCCGACGATCGAGCGCAGCGCGCGCACGGCCTGCGGCTTCTCGATCTTCGCGATGACCGGGACGCGGCGCCCCTCCTCCTGCATGATGCGGAGCACGTCGTCCATGTCGTGGGCGTCGCGCACGAAGGACAGGGCGATCAGGTCCGCGCCGAGGGCGAGGCCCCAGCGGAGGTCCGCGATGTCCTTCTCGCTCATGGCGGGGACGGAGACGGCCACGCCGGGCAGGTTGATGCCCTTGTGGTTGGAGACGGGCCCGGGGACCTCCACGACGGTGGTCACGTCGGTCTCGGTGACGTCCGTGACGCGCACGGAGACCTTGCCGTCGTCGATGAGGAGCACGTCGCCGGGGCGGCAGTCGCCCGGCAGGCCCTTGAACGTCGTCGAGACCCGCTCCTTCGTGCCGACGATGTCGTCGGTGGTGATCGTGAAGGTGTCGCCGACCTCGAGGATGTGGGGGCCGTCCGCGAAGTTGCCCAGGCGGATCTTCGGGCCCTGCAGGTCGACGAGCACGGCGACGTTCTTGCCGAGGTCGTCGGAGGCCTTGCGGATGTTGGCGTAGACCTGCTCGTGGTCCTCGTGAGTGCCGTGGCTGAGATTCATCCGCGCCACGTTCATCCCGGCTTCGATCAGCGTCCGGATCTGCTCGTAGGTGTTGGTCGCGGGACCAAGGGTGCAGACGATCTTCGCTTTGCGCATGTCAACCCATCTGTAGTTCGAGTGAAGGGCCGCGGCCCGGTGGACAGCGCGCGAGCGCCGTGACAGGGCCGCGGCGTCGCGTGTACTCCGCCTAGTCTTTCACACTGTGACGGGCTTCTCGCCGGGGCGCACGGGGCGCGGGAGGGAACTGGTGCCCATCAGGTGCTCGTCGACCGCCGCCGCGCAGGAGCGGCCCTCCGCGATCGCCCACACGATGAGGCTCTGGCCTCGGGCGCAGTCGCCTGCGGTGAAGACGCCGGGCGCCGAGGTGGCCCAGGAGCCGTCGTGCACGACGGTGCCGCGTGAGGTCATCTCCACACCGAGCTGCTCGATCAGCCCCTGCTCCTTCGCGCCGGTGAAGCCCATCGCGATCAGGACCAGGGTGGCGGGGAGCACGGTCTCGGTGCCGGGGGTGGGGGTGCGGCGACCGTCGACGAACTGCGTCCGGGCCACGCGCAGGCCCGTCACGGCGCCGTCCGCGTCGACCTCGAAGCCGGTGGTGGAGGCGAGATAGGAGCGTGCGCCGCCCTCCTCGTGGGCGGTGGAGACCTCGAAGAGCACCGGGTGGGTGGGCCAGGGCTGGGACTCGTCCCGCTCGCTGGGCGGCTGGGTGCCGATGGCGAGGGTCGTCACCGAGCGGGCGCCCTGGCGCAGCGCGGTGCCGAGGCAGTCGGCCCCGGTGTCGCCGCCGCCGATGATCACCACGTCCTTGCCCTCGGCGGAGATCCGCTCCCCCAGCCAGTCGCCCTCGACGAGGCGGTTCGCCTGGGTGAGGTAGTCCATGGCGGGGTGGATCCCGGCGGCCTCCCGGCCGGGGACGGCCAGCTCGCGCGGCACGCTCGCGCCGGTCGCGAGCACGACCGCGTCGAAGCGGGAGCGCAGCTCCTCGACGGACAGCGAGCCCTCGCCGGTCCCGCCGACGTCGACGCCGGTGCGGAAGCGGGTCCCCTCCTCGCGCATCTGGGCGAGGCGACGGTCGACGTGCCGCTTCTCGAGCTTGAACTCGGGGATGCCGTAGCGCAGCAGCCCCCCGAGGCGGTCGTCCTTCTCGAGCACGACCACGGCGTGGCCGGCGCGGGTGAGCTGCTGGGCGGCGGCGAGGCCCGCCGGTCCGGAGCCGACGACCGCGACGGAGCGGCCGGTGTGCCGGGTCGCGGGGACCGGGCGCACCCAGCCCTCCTCGAAGGCGCGGTCGATGATCGAGACCTCGACGTTCTTGATCGTCACCGGCGGCTGGTTGATGCCCAGCACGCAGCTGGACTCGCAGGGGGCGGGGCAGGCGCGGCCGGTGAACTCGGGGAAGTTGTTGGTCGCGTGGAGGCGCTCGGCGGCCTCCTCCCAGTCGTCGCGGTAGACCAGGTCGTTCCACTCCGGGATCAGGTTGCCCAGCGGGCAGCCCTGGTGGCAGAAGGGGATGCCGCAGTTCATGCAGCGCCCGGCCTGGCGGGAGACCACCGAGAGGGTGCCCTTCTCGCGGGCCTCGTAGACCTCGCGCCAGTCCATCAGGCGCACCGGGACCGGGCGGCGGGCGGGCAGCTCGCGGTCGCGGGTGCGCAGGAATCCTCGGGGATCAGCCATGGGTGGCCTCCATGATCTCGTTCCAGACATCGTTCGCATCGGGGTCGAGCCCCTGGGCCACCGCGTCGTCCCGGATCGCGGTGATGGTGAGGAAGGCGCGGGGCGCGATCTCGGTGAGGCGCCCCATCAGCTCCTCCTCGTCGGCCAGCAGCGAGGCCGCCCGGTCGGAGCCGGTGCGGGCCAGGTGGTCGCGCAGCGCCTCGAGGACGAAGCCTCGGTGCTCCTCGCGCACGGGGGCGACGGAGAAGCCCCGGGCGTCGGCGGGGTTCAGGCAGGAGGGGTCGAGGTCCAGGACGAACAGGGTGCCGCCGCTCATGCCGGCGCCGAGGTTCCGGCCGGTCGGTCCGAGCACGATCACGGCGCCGCCGGTCATGTACTCGGCGCCGTGGTCGCCGATCCCCTCGACCACCAGGGTCGCGCCGGAGTTGCGCACCCCGAACCGCTCCCCCGCGGCGCCCGCCAGCAGCAGGCGTCCGCTGGTGGCGCCGTAGGCGCAGGTGTTGCCCGCGATCGGGGCGGACGTCAGCGAGGGCCCGGTGCCGGCGCCGTGGCCGACGGCGATCACGCCGCCCGAGAGCCCCTTGCCGACGTAGTCGTTCGCGTCGCCGGTGAGGTGCATGCTCACGCCGCGCGGGAGGAACGCCCCGAAGGACTGTCCGCCGGTGCCGGTCAGCTCGAGCACGATCGCGTCGTCGGGAAGGCCCGCGCCGTCCGTGCGGCGGGTGACCTCGTGGCCGAGCAGGGTGCCCGCGCTGCGGTCGATGTTCCGCACCTGCCCGGGGATCCGGACCGTGCCCGCGCGGGCGTCGATGACCTCCTCGGCCGCGGCGATCCAGGGATGGTCCGGGGCCTTCTCGAGGGCGTGGTCCTGGCCGCGGCGGCGGCGCGGGAAGTCGCCGGGGTGGATCTCGGGCGCGGCGAGCACGGCGGCGAGGTCGAGGCCCTCGCGCTTCGCCTCGCCGAGCGCGGTGAGCGCCCGCTGGTCCTCGCGCAGGGCGAGGAGGTCGGTGCGCCCGATCGCCTCGTCCAGGGAGCGCAGCCCGAGCGCGGCGAGGTGCTCGCGCACCTGCTCGGCGACGAACTGGAAGAAGGTCACCACGTGCTCGGCCCGGCCCGCGTAGCGGGCGCGCAGCTCGGGGTTCTGGGTGGCGACGCCGACGGGGCAGGTGTCCAGGTGGCAGACGCGCATCATGACGCAGCCGGTGACGACCAGCGGCGCGGAGGCGAAGCCGTACTCCTCGGCCCCGAGCAGCGCCGCGATCACCACGTCGCGGCCCGTCTTCATCTGCCCGTCGACCTGGACGGTGATGCGGTCGCGCAGCCCGTTCAGCAGCAGGGTCTGCTGGGTCTCGGCGAGGCCGAGCTCCCAAGGGGTGCCGGCGTGCTTGAGGGAGTTCAGCGGGCTCGCGCCGGTACCGCCGTCGTGCCCGGAGATGAGCACGACGTCCGCATGGGCCTTCGACACGCCGGTGGCGACCGTGCCGACCCCGAAGCGGGAGACGAGCTTGACGTGCACGCGCGCGGCCGGGTTCGCGCTCTTCGCGTCGTGGATCAGCTGGGCGAGGTCCTCGATCGAGTAGATGTCGTGGTGCGGGGGCGGGGAGATCAGTCCGATGCCGGGGGTCGAGTGGCGGGTCCGGGCGATCCAGGGGTAGACCTTCTCGGGCGGGAGCTGTCCGCCCTCACCGGGCTTCGCGCCCTGCGCCATCTTGATCTGGATGTCGCGTGCGAAGGTCAGGTACTCGCTGGTCACGCCGAAGCGGCCGGAGGCGATCTGCTTGATGGCGCTGCGTCGCTCGGGGTCGTGCAGGCGCTCGGGGTCCTCGCCGCCCTCGCCGCTGTTGGACATGCCGCCCAGGCGGTTCATGGCGATCGCGAGGGTCTCGTGGGCCTCCTGGGAGATGGAGCCGTAGCTCATCGCACCGGTCATGAAGCGTCGCGTGATCGACTCGACCGGCTCGACCTCCTCCAGCGGGATCGCGGGCGAGTCGTCGGTGCGCAGGCGCAGCAGCCCGCGGATCGTCAGCAGCCGCTCGTGCTGCTCGTCGACCGCGTCGGTGTAGGCGCGGAACTCGTCGTACCTCCTCGCGCGGGTGGAGTGCTGCAGGCGGAACACCGACTCGGGGGTGAACAGGTGCGGCTCGCCCTCGCGGCGCCACTGGTACTCGCCGCCGACGGGCAGGCCTCGGTGGGGCGGGTGCACGCCGTCGACCGGATGGGCCAGGGCGTGGCGGGCGGCGATCTCCTCGGCGATGACCTCGAGGTCGATGCCGCCGATGCGGCTGATGGTGCCCGGGAACCAGGTGTCCACGAGCTCCTGGCTGAGGCCCACGGCCTCGAAGACCTGGGCGCCGCGGTAGGAGGCGACCGTGGAGATGCCCATCTTGGACATGATCTTCAGGACACCCTTGGACAGCGACTTGGCGAGGTTCGCGACAGCCTGCTCGGGGCTGAGGTCGCTGACCACCCCGCGCTCGACGAGCTCCTCGACGCTCTCCATCGCGAGATAGGGGGTGACCGCGCTGGCGCCGTAGCCGATGAGCAGCGCCGCATGGTGCACCTCGCGCACGTCCCCGGCCTCGACCACGAGCGCGGCGGAGGTGCGTCGGCCTGTGCGCACCAGGTGGTGCTGGACGGCGCTGGTCATCAGCAGCGAGGGGATCGGGGCGAGGACCTGGTTGGTGTCGCGGTCGGAGAGGACCAGGAAGGTCGCGCCGTCGTCGATCGCGGCGACGGCCTCCTCGCAGATCTCCTCGAGCCGTGCGCGCAGCGCGGCGGTGCCGCCGGCGACCGGGTAGAGGCCGCGCAGCCGCACGGTGTGGAAGTCGGCCGTGGCGGGGTGGGCGTCGACCGCGAGTAGCTGCGCGAGCTGGTCGCTGTCCAGCACCGGAGCATCCAGCGACAGCTGCCGGGCGTGCTGCGGGGTCGCGTCCAGGAGGTTCCGGGACCGGCCGATGCTCACCCCGAGCGAGGTGACGATCTCCTCGCGCAACGAGTCCAGCGGCGGGTTGGTGACCTGCGCGAACATCTGCGTGAAGTAGTCGAACAGCAGCCGGGGACGGTCAGAGAGCACCGCGATGGGGGTGTCGGTGCCCATGGCGCCGAGCGGCTCGGCGCCCTTGGCGGCCATCGGGGCGAGCAGCACCCGCAGCTCCTCCTCCGTGTACCCGAAGGTCTGCTGGCGGCGCAGCACGGAGGAGCGGGAGTGGGTGATGTGCTCGCGCCGGGGCAGGTCACCGAGCGCGACCTTCTGCTCCTTCACCCAGGTGGCGTAGGGGCGGGCGGTGGCGATCTCGTGCTTGAGCTCGTCGCTGGGCACGATCTCGCCCGCCTCGAGATCGAGCAGGAAGATCTCTCCCGGCGCGATGCGGCCGGTGCGCACCACCTCGGAGCGGGGGACGTCCACGAGCCCCGTCTCGGACCCGAGGATCACCAGGTCGTCCTCCATCACCCAGTAGCGCAGCGGGCGCAGACCGTTGCGGTCCAGACGCGCGCCGACCTGGGTGCCGTCCGAGAAGACGACGGCCGCGGGCCCGTCCCAGGGCTCCTGGAGCGCGGCGTGGAACTCGTAGAAGGCCCGCAGGTCCGGGTCCATCGACTCGTCGTTCTCCCACGGCTCGGGCACCAGCATCATCAGCGCGTGGGGCAGTGAGCGGCCCGAGAGGTGCAGCAGCTCGGCGACCTCGTCGAGGCCCGCGGAGTCCGAGCCTCCGGGCGTGGTGATCGGCAGCAGGCGGGAGAAGTCCTCGCCGAAGGCGTCGGTGGCCATCGACCCCTCGGCCGCCCGGACCCGGTTCCGGTTGCCGATCACCGTGTTGATCTCGCCGTTGTGCGCGAGGGTGCGGAAGGGGTGGGCGAGCGGCCAGGCGGGGAAGGTGTTGGTCGAGAAGCGCGAGTGGACGATCGCGAGGGCGGAGGCGAAGCGGGGATCGCGCAGGTCGGGGTAGAACTCGTCGAGCTGGACGGGGGTGAGCATCCCCTTGTAGACCATCACTCGGGTCGAGAGGGAGGGGAAATAGCCCTCGGTGGCGTGCTCGACGCGGCGGCGGGTGGCGAAGACGGCCCGCTCGAGCTCGAGGCCGGTGCGCTCGGCGCGGGCGTCGGCGAGGAAGACCTGCACGAAGTCTGGGCGGACCTCCTCGGCCGAGGGGCCGACGAGCCCGTCGGTCACGGGCACTTCGCGGGTGCCGAGCAGGCGCAGGCCCTCCTCGGCGGCGACGCGCTCGAGGGTCTCCAGCACGGCGGCGCGGCCGTCGGCCTCGCGGGGCACGAAGGCGATGCCGGCGGCGTACTGCCCCAGCGGCGGCAGGTCCAGGCCGCTGACCTCGCGAAGGAAGGCGTCGGGCAGCTGGACCATGATCCCGGTGCCGTCACCGGTGTTCTCCTCGGCGCCGACCGCGCCGCGGTGATCGAGGTTGCGCAGTGCCTCGAGGGCGTGCTGGACGATGCGGTGCTGGGGGGTGCCGCGGAGCGTCGCGATCATCGCGACGCCGCAGGAGTCGACCTCGCTGTCCGGCCGGTAGAGGCCCTGGGCGGCGGGGAGGGACGAGAAGCGGGAGGTGAGGGGGAGCATGACGCGGGAGCCCTTCTGGAGCGGCGGCCGGTGACGGGCTCGTCGAGGATCCGACGAGCGCCCGGGCCCCGGGCCGCCCTCCGCGCGCTTCGCGTCGTCCGGAGGAGGGTCCCTAGGGGCCGGGTGAGGGAGCGGGGCCGGGAGAGGGAGGCGTGCCCGACTTCTCGACCTCGTCCTCGTCGGGGCCGTTGCCCTCGGTCTGGGCGGGCAGGCTGAAGGAGCCGTCGGCGGCGACGACCTCTCCCCCGCGCTTCCGCTTGCGCAGGGTGAGCAGCACGAACATCCCCACCCCCACGAGCACCATGAGCAGGGCGACGAGGGTGTGGATGCGCAGCGGGCCGACCATCAGCACGGGCTCGGAGCGGATCGCGTCGATCCAGGCGCGGCCGGTGGAGTAGATCGCGACGTAGGCCCAGAACACACGGCCGCCCGCCCACTGGAAGCGGCGGCTGAGCAGCAGGAGCACGGCGAGGCCGGCGAGGTTCCACAGCTGCTCGTACAGGAAGGTGGGGTGGTAGGTGCCCGGCACGCAGCCGGCGATCGTGGCCCCGTTCGTCTCGCAGGTCACGTCCCACGCCCACCAGGCGTCCAGCGGCGGGCCGTAGAGCTCCTGGTTGAACCAGTTGCCGAGACGGCCCAGCACCTGGGCGAGCATGATGGTGGGGGCGATCGTGTCGGCCAGCGCGGTGAAGGAGACGCCCTTGAGCCGGGCCATGAGCCACACCGCGAGGGCGCCGCCGGCGACGCCGCCGTAGATCGCGAGCCCGCCCTGCCAGATGTACAGCACCGAGAGCGGGTCGCCCCCGGGGCCGAAGAAGGGCGCCGGGGAGGTCAGGACGTGCCAGACGCGAGAGCCGATGATCCCGGCGATCACCGCGACGAAGACGATGTCGAAGAGGGTGTCGCCGTCGCCGCCCCGGGCCTCCCACCGCTTCGTCGCCCACCACAGCGCGACGCCGATGCCGGCGAGGATGCACAGCGCGTAGAAGTGGATCGTGAGGGGGCCGAGGGAGAGAGCGGAGATGCTCGGGCTGGGGATCATCGCGTGCTCTCCTCTCGACTGCGGGGTCCTGCGGGGCTGGTCAGGTGCGGGCGCGCTCGACGCCGCCGCGGAGATCCGCCGCGACGGCCGCGAGGGCCGTGCGGGCCGCCGCGTCGTCGCCCTCGTGCTCGATCAGGGCGCGCACGAAGGCGGAGCCGACGATCACTCCATCAGCGTACGCGCCGACCTGCGCGGCCTGCTCACCGTTCGAGACGCCCAGGCCCACGCAGACGTTCCTCGCCCCGGCCGCCCGGGTGCGCTCGACGAGGCCCTCCGTGGCGGTGGAGACGCTGGCCCGGGTGCCGGTGACGCCCATGGTGCTCGCCGCGTACACGAATCCGCGCGTGTGCGAGACCACATGCTCGAGCCGGTCCCGCGGGGAGCTCGGTGCGACGAGGAACACACGGTCCACGCCGTGCTGCTCGGAGGCGGCGATCCAGTCGGCGCCCTCGTCGGGGATGAGGTCGGGGGTGATCAGCCCGGCGCCGCCGGCGGCGGCGAGGTCGCGGGCGAAGGCGTCGGGCCCGTAGGCGAGCACCGGGTTCCAGTAGCTCATGACCAGGATCGCGGCGCCGCGACCGGAGAGCTGCTCGACGGCCTCCAGGACGTGCCGGGTGCGGGTGCCGCGCTCGAGCGCGGCGGAGGCGGCCTGCTGGATCACGGCACCGTCCATGACGGGGTCGGAGTAGGGCAAGCCCAGCTCGATCATGTCCGCGCCGTGGTCGATGAGCACCTTCGCGGCCTCGATCGAGCGGTCGAGGTCGGGATATCCGACGGGCAGGTAGCCGATGAGCGCCGCCCGGTCCTCGGCGCGGGCGCGGTCCAGGACGTCGCCGGCGCGCAGGCGGTGGGTGCCGGCGGCGGTCATCGGGCCTCCTCCTGGGCGGCGGGTGCGGCGGTGCGGGCGAGATCGCGCAGGGCGGCGAGGTCGGCGCGCGCGGGATCGTCGCCCACCAGCCCGAACCAGTGCGAGGCGGTGTCCACGTCCTTGTCCCCGCGGCCGGAGAGGCTCACCAGGATCACGGCGTCCTCCCCGAGCTCGCGTCCCAGCTCGAGCGCGCCGGCGAGGGCGTGGGCGGACTCGATCGCGGGCATGATGCCCTCGGTCATGGACAGCAGCGCGAAGGCCTCCATGGCGGGGCCGTCGTCGATCGCGCGGTACTCGGCGCGGCCGATGTCCGCGAGCCAGGCGTGCTCGGGGCCGACGCTGGGGTAGTCCAGCCCGGCGGAGACGGAGTGCGAGGGGATGGTCTGGCCGTCCTCGTCCTGCATGACGAAGCTGCGCGCCCCGTGGAGCACCCCGGCGGAGCCGCCGGTAATGGTCGCCGAATGACGGCCGGATGCGACGCCGTCGCCGCCGGCCTCGCAGCCGACGAGGCGCACGAGCGGATCGGTGTCGTCGAGGAACGCGTGGAAGATGCCCATCGCGTTGGAGCCGCCGCCGACGCAGGCGACGACCGCGTCGGGCAGTCGGCCCACGCGCTCGAGGGTCTGGGCGCGGGCCTCCTCGCCGATGATGCGGTGGAAGTCGCGCACCATGGCGGGGAACGGGTGGGGTCCCGCGACGGTGCCCAGCAGGTAGTGGGTGGTCTCCACGTTCGCGACCCAGTCGCGGAAGGCCTCGTTGATGGCGTCCTTGAGGGTGCGGGAGCCCTGCTCGACGGCGACGACCTCGGCGCCGAGCAGGCGCATGCGGGCGACGTTGAGGGCCTGGCGCTCGGTGTCCTCGGCGCCCATGTAGATCGTGCAGTCGAGCCCGAACAGGGCCGCGGCGGTCGCTGTGGCGACGCCGTGCTGGCCCGCGCCGGTCTCGGCGATCACGCGGGTCTTGCCCATGCGACGGGTCAGCAGCGCCTGGCCGAGCACGTTGTTGATCTTGTGCGAGCCGGTGTGGTTGAGGTCCTCGCGCTTGAGGAGGATCCGCGCGCCGCCGGCGAGGGCCGAGAAGCGCGGCGCCTCGGACAGCAGCGAGGGACGCCCGGTGTACTCGGCGGACAGACGCCGCAGCTCGCTGCTGAACTCGGGGTCGACGATCGCCTTCTCGTAGGTCTCGGTGAGCTCGTCGAGGGCGGGCACAAGCGCCTCGGGCAGGAAGCGCCCGCCGAAGTCGCCGAAGTAGGGCCCGGCCTCGGAGCGCAGCGCCGTCGAGGGTCGGGTGAGGTCGGGCAGCACGGGGTCGGGGGTGCTCATGCCTGGGCTCCTTCCGGGAGGGGGCGGCCGCGGCGGGCGACGCTGCGGAACGAGGAGACGGCGTCGGCGGGGTCCCCGGAGGTCACCAGGGCCTCGCCGACCAGGACGGCGTCCGCGCCGGCGGAGGCGTAGGCCTCGACGTCGGCGCGGGAGGCGACCGCGGACTCGCCGATGGCGAGGGGACCGGCGGGGATGCGGCGCAGCAGCGCCGCGGCACGGCCCAGGTCGACGGTGAGGTCCTTGAGGTTGCGGGCGTTGACGCCGAGGAGCTGCGGGTCCAGGGCGAGGGCCCGCTCGAGCTCCTCCTCCGTGTGGGTCTCGACCAGCGCCTGCATGCCCAGCTCGTCGGTGAGGGCGTACAGCTCCTGCAGCGGTCCGTCCTCGAGCGCGGCGACGATCAGCAGCACGATGTCGGCCCCGTGGGCGCGGGCCTCGTGCACCTGGTACGGCTCGACGACGAAGTCCTTGCGCAGCACCGGCACGTCGACCCTCTCGCGGACGGCGTCGAGGTCGGCGAGGGAGCCGCGGAAGCGGCGCTGCTCGGTGAGGACGCTGATCGCGGAGGCGCCGGAGTCGGCGTAGGTGCCGGCGAGCTCGGCCGGCTCGGGGATCTCCGCCAGGGCGCCCTTGGAGGGGCTGGCGCGCTTGACCTCGGCGATCAGGCCCATGGTGGTGCCGTCGCCGGCGAGACGGGCGCGGGCGTCGAGGGCGGGGGCGGCGGCGTGCGCGCGCGCCTCGATCTCGGCGTCCGGCACGGCGCGGCGCCGGGGGGCGAGATCCTCGCGGACGCCGACGATGATGTCGTCGAGAACGGTTCCGGTGGTGGTCACTCGGTCCTCCTGAAGCGGGTGGGGCGGCGCCGTGCACGAAGCTGCGGTCCGCGAGGCGGGGCTCAGCCGCCGACGTACGAGATCGGTGCCAGGAACCAGAAGGCGGGGAGGTTCCGCAGCACCGTGAAGACCAGCACGACGCCGGTGAGCACGAGCACCGTCGTGCGGGAGGGCGTCAGCTCGGTGGTGAGGCCCCGCGCCCGGCGCAGCGCCCACACCCCCAGGCCGATCGCGGTCAGCGGGATCGCGAGGATGATCAGCAGGTTGCTGCGCAGGGCCAGCTGCAGGTCGCCGGCGAGCAGGGAGTGCACGGCGCGGAGCGCTCCGCAGCCGGGGCACTCGATGCCCGTGAGGTGGTTGACGATGCACAGCGGCACATGGGTGCGGAACGGGTCGAAGATCAGCTGCACCCCGACCGCGAGCGCCAGTGCGGCGCCCATGATGCCGAGCGGCAGCAGGAGCCGGTGCGCACCGCGCGCGGGTCCTCCCGCGCCGAGCTGCTCGTCCCGCTCCTGCGCCGCGAGGGTCACCTGGCGCCGGCCTCGGCGGGGGCCTCGTCGGGACGGGTCTCGGCGACGGCGACGGCCTCGGAGACCGGGTGGCCGTACTTCTTCGGCTGGCCGAGGCCGGCCTTGGACATCACGACGCCGGCCAGGATCGCGAGCACGACGATCGCGGCGCCGACCCAGATCAGCACCGTCATCTCGGGGAGGATGAGGCCCGCGGCGATCGGGACGGAGCCGATCACGATGCCCATGTTCATCGTCCACGCCGCGACGGTCTTCCCCTCGTTGTGATGGGGCGGCGGCGGCACGGTGTAGGTCTTCGACATGATCCTTCTCCAGTCTGGGTCCCGGTCGGGGCCATTGTGCCACGTCATGCCGGCGGACGACGGCATCGTCCGCGGCGTGCTGCGCGAGGCGGTCAGCGCTGCGGGGGCGTCCCGGCGCCGTCGGCCCCGGGAGCATCCGCGGGGTCCGTCCCCGCGCGCGGTGCGTCCTCGTCCTCGCCGGGGCCGGCGAGGCTCGGGTCCTCGCCGCGGGTGAGGGCGTCCCAGGCGGCGGCGGGGTCCTCCGCGGGGTCGGCGGCGGTGGTGACGGCGGCGCTGCGGTAGCGGCTGCCGACGGGCCAGGAACCGCCTGCGATCAGCACGATCACGCCGGTGGCGATCACGGCGAGGGCCGGGACGAGAGCGATCAGCGGCCAGCTGGTCGCGTCCGCGGCGACGTCCGCGCCGACCACCCCGGTGGACTCGGCGACGGCGGAGCCGGCGGCCGCGGCGGGGTCACGCAGCGGGGCGAGGGACGCGAGGCCCGCGCCGAGCCCGGCGGCGATCAGGACCGGCCCCGTGAGGAAGCGCACCCAGCGGCTCGAGAGCGAGGTCGCCAGCGCCGCGGCGAGGGCCGCGAGGGCGAGGGCGAGCACCGCCGGGGCGGCGTCCGCGCCGCCCACCGCGACGTCCTGCGCGGTGCCGGCGAGGTCGGGGGCGGTGGCCTGCACCCAGGTGGCGCGCGTGGTGCCGGCCAGGGCGCCCGCGGCGACGAGGCCGCCGAGGACGGCGGCGCGACGCGAGGGCCCGGTGCGGCGCGGTCGCTGCTCGGCGCTCATGCGGGGCGGAGGGTGTCGGCAGAGGCGGCGGCGCGCAGCGCGGCGGCGGCCTTGGCCTGGGTCTCGCGGTGCTCCATGGTCGCGTCGGAGTCGGCGACCACTCCCCCGCCGGCCTGCACGTGCGCGGTGCCGTCCTTGATCACGGCGGTGCGGATCGCGATCGCCATGTCCATGTCGCCGGCGAAGTCGAAGTAGCCGACCGTCCCGCCGTAGACGCCGCGGCGCACGGGCTCGAGCCGGTCGATGATCCGCATCGCGGAGGGCTTCGGGGCGCCGGAGAGGGTGCCGGCCGGGAAGGTGGCGCGCAGCGCGTCGTAGGCCGCGGCGTCCTCGCGCAGGGTGCCGGTGACGGTGGAGACGATGTGCTGGATGTGGCTGAACCGCTCGATGTGCATGAAGTCCCGCACCACCACGGTGCCGGGAGCGCAGAACTTCTGCAGGTCGTTGCGGGCGAGGTCCACGAGCATGAGGTGCTCGGAGCGCTCCTTCGGGTCGGCCAGCAGCTCGGCCGCCAGGTGCTCGTCCTCCTCCGGGCTCGCGCCGCGGGGGCGGGAGCCGGCGATCGGGTGGGTCGTCGCGGTGGTGCCGCGGACGGTCACGAGCGACTCGGGGCTCGCGCCGACCACGTCGATCGGCTCTCCGTCGGCGTCCTCGGTGCGCAGCAGGTACATGTAGGGGCTGGGGTTCATGCGGCGCAGCACCCGGTACACGTCCAGCGGGTCCGCCGCGATCGGCAGGGAGAAGCGCTGCGAGGGGACGACCTGGAAGATCTCCCCGTCGACGATGTCGCGCACCGCCTCGTGGACCGCGGCCTCGTACTCGCGCTGGGCGGTGCGGGCCTTGGGCTCGAGGTCGCTGACGGTGTCGTAGACGGTCGGCCCGCCGACCGCGGGGGTGCGCAGCCGCCGACGGAGCGTCTCGAGGCGGGCGAGGGCGTCGTCGTAGGCGGCGTCCACGCCGTCGTCGGTGGCGTTGAGGTTCAGGGCGTTGGCGACCAGGACGACGGTCGAGTCGTGGGCGTCGTGGACGACGACGTCCTGGGCCAGCAGCATCGAGAGGTCCGGCAGACCGATCTCGTCCGGCGGCGCCTCGGGCAGCTTCTCCCAGTGGCGCACCGCGTCGTAGGCGACGTAGCCGACGAGACCGCCGGAGAAGGGCGGCAGATGCGGCTGGCGGGCTACGCGGAACGCGGAGGTCACGGCCGCGAGGGCCTCGACGGGGCTGCCGGAGGTGGGCACCCCGGCGGGGACGTCGCCGCGCCAGTGCGCGGCGCCGTCCCGCTCGGTGAGCACCGCACGGGCGCGGGTGCCGATGATCGAGTACCGGGAGGCCTCGCCCTCCCCGGCGGATTCCAGCAGAAAGGTGCCGCGGGTGCCGCCGTCGGCGGTGAGCCGGCGGTAGAGCGAGACGGGGGTGTCCTCGTCGGCCAGCAGCCGCACCGAGACGGGGACGACCCGCTGGCGTGCGGCGAGCTCGCGGAAGGTCTCGCGGTCCGGGGTGATCTCGCCCAGCGCGATGCCCTCACGGCCGCCGATGCGCTCGGGATAGGCCTCGGGGCGGGCGTCCTCGGCGGTCACAGGGCACGCTCCTTCTCGGTCAGCACGACGGCGTCCAGGTCGCCGCCGTCGAAGCAGGTGTCGGTGCCGCGATGGCAGGCGGCCCCGACCTGGTCGACCTGCACCAGCAGGGTGTCGCCGTCGCAGTCCAGCGCGACGGAGCGCACGAACTGGACGTGGCCGGAGGTGTCGCCCTTGCGCCAGTACTCGCCGCGGGAGCGGGACCAGTAGGTCGCCCGGCCCGTGGTGAGCGTGCGCCGCAGCGCCTCGTCGTCCATCCAGCCGACCATCAGCACGCGCTGGTCGCTCGCGTCCTGCACGACGGCGGTGAGCAGGCCGGCGCCGTCGTGCTTGAGCCGGGCGGCGAGGGCGGGGTCCAGCGTCGGGGCGGTGCGGCCCTCGCCGGGGACGCCGGAGGTGTCGGGGGCGGTCACAGGGCGCGCTCCAGCTCCTCGGCGCGGTCGCGGCGCTCCCAGGTGAACTCGGACAGCTCCCGGCCGAAGTGGCCGTGCACGGAGGTGAGGGAGTAGATCGGGCGCAGCAGGTCCAGCGCCTCGATCAGCGCGGCCGGACGGAGGTCGAAGACCTTGCGCACGGCGGCGGCGATCCGGTGCGCGGGCGCCTTCCCGGTGCCGAAGGTCTCGACGTACAGGCCCACCGGCTCGGCGACGCCGATCGCGTAGGCGACCTGCACCTCGCAGCGGTCGGCGAGGCCGGCGGCGACGATGTTCTTGGCGACCCAGCGCATGGCGTAGGCGCCGGAGCGGTCGACCTTGCTGGGGTCCTTGCCGGAGAAGGCGCCGCCCCCGTGGCGGGCCATCCCGCCGTAGGTGTCGACGATGATCTTGCGGCCGGTCAGGCCCGCATCGCCCTTGGGCCCGCCGAGCACGAAGCGGCCGGAGGGGTTGATGTGGGTGATGACCTCGGAGGTGTCCAGACCCTGTGCCGCGAGGTCCTCGAGAACCGGGGCGATGACGACCTTGGAGATCGCGGGCGCGAGCTGGGCGTCGAGGTCGACCTCCTCGCTGTGCTGCGTGGAGACGACGACGGCCTCGACGCTGCGGGCCACGCCGTCCTCGTCGTAGCCGATGGAGACCTGGGTCTTGCCGTCGGGGCGGAGGTAGGGCAGCACGCCGTCACGGCGGGCGGTGGAGAGGTTCTGAGTCAGGCGGTGCGCGGCGTGGATCGGCAGCGGCATCAGCTCGGGCGTGTCGTTGCAGGCGTACCCGAACATGAGCCCCTGGTCGCCGGCGCCGAGGCGCGCGAAGGCCTCGGCCGCGACGTCGCCCCTCGCCTCGAAGGAGGTGTCCACCCCCTGGGCGATGTCCGGGGACTGCGCGCCGATCGAGACCTCGACGCCGCAGGAGTCCGCGTCGAATCCCTTCTCGGAGGAGTCGTAGCCGATCTCCCGGATCACGTCGCGCACGATGTTGGAGACGTCGCTGTAGCCGGTCGTGCGGACCTCGCCGGCGACGTGCACGAGCCCGGTGGTGACCATGGTCTCCACGGCGACGCGGGCGCCGGTGTCCTGGCTCAGCATGTCGTCGAGGATCGCGTCGGAGATCTGGTCGCAGATCTTGTCGGGATGCCCCTCGGTGACCGATTCGGACGTGAAGGTGCGCAGCTCGCTGGTGGTCATGGGGATCAGGGTACTTCCGGGAGACGACCGACGAGCTCGTCGAGCACGGCGTGGGCGACGAGGGTCTTGCTGCCCGCGGCGTGGGCGACCTCCTCGCCGTCGCGGTCCAGGATCCGCACCTCGTTGTCCGCGGCGCCGAACACCCCGGCGCTGACGTCGTTGAAAACCAGCAGGTCGGCGCCCTTGCGGCGCGCCTTCTGCCGGGCGAGGTCCAGGGCCGCGGCGCCGTCCCCGCCGGTCTCGGCGGCGAAGCCCACGATCGCGGGGCGCGCGGCCCCGCCGCGGGAGACGACGCTGTGACGCAGGATGTCCTGGGTGCGGGCCAGCGCGAGGGTCGGCACGGAGTCCGGGGCGGACTCGTCCTTCTTGATCTTCTGGTCCGCGCGGCCGGCGGAGGTGAAGTCCGCCACGGCGGCGGCCATGACGAGCGCGTCGATCTCCCCGAGGTGGGCGGCGACGAGCTCGGCGAGCTCGGCGGCGCTGCCCACGTCGAGGCGGTCCGCGCCGGGCGGGGTCTCGAGCGCGACGTTCGCGGCAGCCAGGCGCACCCGCGCGCCGCGCACGAGGGCCGCATGGGCGAGGGCCCAGCCCTGTCGGCCGGAGGAGTGGTTGGCGAGGAAGCGGACGGGGTCGAGCTCCTCGCGGGTGCCGCCGGCGGTGATCAGCAGCTCGCGGCCGACGAGATCGCGCAGCGCTCCCCCGCGCTCGTCGCGCGGCGCGGCGATCGCGGCGCGGGCGGCGTCGAGGATCGCCTCGGGCTCGGGCAGGCGGCCCGGTCCGGAGTCGGGGCCGGTCAGGCGGCCGACGGCGGGCTCGAGCACGGTCACTCCCCGCTCGCGCAGCACGGCGACGTTCTCGCGGGTGGAGGGGTGCTCCCACATCTCGGTGTGCATAGCGGGGGCGACCACCACGGGGCCGCGGGTCACCAGCAGCGAGGCGGTGAGCATGTCGTCGGCGCGGCCCATCCGCATCCGCGCCAGCAGGTCCGCGGTGGCGGGGGCGATGACGGTGAGATCGGCCAGCTGGCCGTGCCGCACGTGGGCGACCTCGTCGACGTCCTCGAAGACGGAGGTGAGCACCGGGTGGTGGCTGAGCGCCTCCCAGGTCGAGGAGCCCACGAACTCGAGCGAGGCAGGGGTGGGGACCACCCGCACCTCGGCCCCTTCACCGACAAGACCGCGCACCAGGTGCGCGGTCTTGTAGGCGGCGATCCCGCCGCCGACGCCCACGAGGACGCGGGCTCCGGCGAGCGTGCGCGGCTGGCTGCTCATGCCTGCTCCGTGCGACGACCGGCGAGGGCCGCGATCAGAGGGGGAAGTCGGTCGGCGGGACCTCGGGGGCGTCGTCGCCGAGCAGCAGCGGGGCCGGGGCGTTGGGGTCCGGCTCGTTCTGCGCGGCGTACTCCTCCTCGTCGATCTCGCGGACGGTCAGGAGGCCCTCGTCGATCTCGCGCAGCGCGATCGAGAGCGGCTTCTCCTGGTTCTCGACGTCGACCAGCGGGCCGACGAACTCGAGCAGGCCCTCGGAGAGCTGCGAGTAGTACGCGTTGATCTGGCGGGCGCGCTGGGAGGCGTACAGCACCAGGGCGTACTTCGAGTCGACGGTCTCGAGGAGACGGTCGATCGGGGGGTTCGTGATGCCTTCGGGCTGTGCGACTGTTCCGGCCACGGATGTCCCTTCCTGGGTGACGACGTGCGACGCTCCAGGATACGCCACGCCGCGCGCGGCGGCGAGGGCAGGAGCGAGAGCGGTCAGGTGAGGTCGTTCACGCCGAGCAGGCGTGCGAGCTCGTCGGCGGCGCGGTCCACCGAGTCGTTGACGATGGTCACGTCGAACTCGTCCTCCGCGGCGAGCTCGACCCTGGCGGTCGCGAGACGGCGCTCGCGCTCCTCCTCGTCCTCCGTGCCGCGGCCCACGAGACGCTGCACGAGCGTGTCCCAGTCCGGCGGGGCGAGGAAGACGAAGCGCGCCTCGGGGAGGCTCTCGCGCACCTGGCGGGCGCCGGCGAGGTCGATCTCGAGCAGCACCGGGCGGCCCTCGGCGACCTTCTCCTCGACGGGGCCGCGCGGGGTGCCGTACTTGTTGCGGCCGTGGACCACGGCCCACTCGAGCATCTGGCCGTCCTCGATCAGGCGGGAGAACTCCTCCTCGCCCATGAAGCGGTAGTGCACGCCGTCGACCTCGCCGGGGCGGGGCGCGCGGGTGGTCGCGGAGACGGACAGCCAGATCTGGGGGTACCGGGCGCGGATCGCCGCGGAGACGGTCCCCTTGCCCACCGCGGTGGGGCCGGCCAGGACGGTGACCGGGGCCGGCGCCGTCGCGGCGTCGGCCCCGGTGGGAAGATCAGGGCTCACTCGGAGAAGTGGGCGACGAGCTTCTCCGCCTGGTGCGAGCCGAGGCCGCGGATCTTGCGGGAGGGCGAGATGCCGATCTCCTCCATGATCTGCTGGGCCTTGACCTTGCCGACGCCGGGCAGGGCCTCGAGCAGGGCGGAGACGCGGAGACGGCCGACGACCTCGTTGGACTCGGCCTCGGCGAGGACCTTCTTGATCTCCTCGCCGCGGTGGCCGGCGCTGTCCTTGAGCCGCGCCTTGATGGCCGCGCGCTCGCGGCGTGCCTCGGCGGCCTTCTTCAGGGCCTCGGCCCGCTGCTCAGGGGTGAGGGGAGGGAGAGCCACTGTTCTTACCTCTTGTTCTGTCGCGGTTGTCCTGCGGGTCCGGGAGGAGCCCGGTGTGGGAAGAGCGTAACCCCATATTCGTGGCCGAGGGCACTTCTGACACGCTAAGTCCCAGGTCCGATGCGTTTCGGGGCCCCGACGCCGCCGTCCTCCGGCGGTGTCGGGGCCCGTGCGGGAGCGCTCCTCGGCCTCAGCGGAAGGTCGTTGCCAGCTCCTCCGCGCGCTGTGCGAGCGCCGCCCGGTCCGGCCCTGCCGCGAGCAGTCCACGGGACACCGAGACCAGGGCCTGACCTGCACGTTCACCGAACACGTCGGCGATCTCCGCAGGTCCGGCGCCCTGGGCCCCGACGCCGGGGGCGAGGAGCGGGACCGAGGGCGCGGCGGCGTCCAGGCCGAGGCGGCGGTAGGCGTCGCCGACGGTCGCGCCGACGACCAGACCGATGCTCGACCACTCCCCCGGCGCGGCGCCGCCGATCCTCTCGGCGTGTCGCGCGATCTCCAGCGCGACCGGCGTGTCCTGGTCGGTCCTCGCGTGCTGGACCTGCGGTCCGTCGGGGTTGGAGGTCAGGGCGAGGAGGAACAGCCCCTTGCCGTGGGCCAGGGCGAGCTCGGCGGCGGAGTCGAGGGAGCCGGTGCCCAGATAGGGGCTGACGGTGATCGCGTCGGCCTCCAGCGGCGCGCCGGGCAGGAGGTGCGCCTGGGCATAGGCGTCCATCGTCGAGCCGATGTCGCCCCGCTTCACGTCGAGGATCGTCAGCACCCCCGCCGCGCGGGCCGCGGCCAGCAGCTCCTCGAGCACCGCGACGCCGGCGCTGCCGTGGCGCTCGAAGAACGCCGACTGCGGCTTGAGCGCGGCGACATGACCGGTGACGGCCTCGAGCACCGTGCGGGAGAACTCCCGCAGCCCCGCGGGGCTGTCGGGGAGCCCCCAGGACTCCAGCAGCGCGGCGTGCGGGTCGACGCCCGCGACGAGGCGGCCGCGCGCGGCCGTCTCCTCCTGCAGGCGCCGTCCGAAGCTCGCCGGGGCGGTGCTCATGCCGATGCCCCGGCCGCCCGCACCTCGCGCAGACGCAGGGTGTGGTCCTGGATGCTGCGCACCTCGAAGGGCTCCACGGGGCGCGCCTCGATCGCCTGGACCGCCGCCTGGAACTCCTGCAGCGTCGTGATCATCGGGACGTCCATGCTGGTCGCGGCGGCGCGGATGGCGTAGCCGTCGACACGGGCGTTGGAGCCGGAGGGGGTGTTCAGCACGAGGTCCACCTCGCCCGCCTCGATGAGGTCGATGACGCTCGCGCCCTCGCCCTCCTCCGAGGCCTTGCGCAGCACGCGGCAGGGGATCCCGTAACGGCCGAGCACCCGCCCGGTGCCCTCGGTGGTGAGGATCTCGAAGCCCAGCGCGGCCAGGCGCGCGACCGGCAGCGGGAGCGAGCGCTTGTCGCGGTCGGAGACCGAGACGAAGGCGGTGCCCGCGGTGGGCAGGCCCTGGCCGGAGATCGCCAGCTGGGACTTCGCGAAGGCGAGCGGGAAGGTCGAGTCCATGCCCATCACCTCGCCCGTCGAGCGCATCTCCGGGCCGAGCACCGAGTCCACGGCGCGTCCCTCGCGGGTGCGGAAGCGCTTGAACGGCAGCACCGCCTCCTTCACCGCGATCGGCGAGTCGTCGGGCAGGTCCGAGCCATCGCCGGCGGCCGGGAGCACGCCTCCGCGGCGCAGGTCCGCGATGGAGGTACCGGCCATGAGCAGCGCGGCCGCCTGCGCGAGCGGCACCCCGGTGGCCTTCGCGACGAAGGGCACGGTGCGGGAGGCGCGGGGGTTCGCCTCGAGCACGTAGAGCACGCCGTGGGAGAGCGCGTACTGCACGTTGAGCAGGCCGCGCACGCCCACGCCCTGGGCGATCGCGAGGGTCGAGGCGCGGATCCGCTCGAGCACCGGATCGCCGAGGGTGACCGGAGGCAGGGTGCAGGCGGAGTCGCCGGAGTGGATGCCGGCCTCCTCGATGTGCTCCATGACGCCGGCGAGGTAGAGCTCCTCGCCGTCGTAGAGGGCGTCCACGTCGATCTCGATCGCGGTGTCCAGGAAGCTGTCGATGAGGAT
This sequence comes from Brachybacterium sp. AG952, assembly GCF_004362645.1. Lineage (NCBI taxonomy): Bacteria > Bacillati > Actinomycetota > Actinomycetes > Micrococcales > Dermabacteraceae > Brachybacterium > Brachybacterium sp. AG952. Next base: position 329,695 of record NZ_SNXV01000003.1, read on the forward strand.
CGGCGCCTCGGCGCGGCCGCCGTCGGGCAGGTTGCGGCCGACGTAGTCGACCAGCCCCGCCTCGTCGAAGACGATCTCCATGCCGCGGCCGCCGAGCACGTAGCTGGGCCGCACGAGCACCGGATAGCCGACCTCCGCGGCGACCTCGATCGCGTCGTTCAGCGCCCAGGCGGTGCCGTAGGGCGGGGCGGGCAGGCCGGCCTCGGCCAGGACGGCGCCGAAGTGGCCCCGGTCCTCGGCGTTGTCGATCGCGGCGGGGCTGGTGCCGATGATCGGCAGGCCCTCCGCCTCGAGACGGCGCGCAAGGGAGAGCGGGGTCTGGCCGCCGAGCTGGACGATGACTCCGGCGACGGGGCCGGCGGCCTTCTCCGCCTCGTACACCTCGACGACGTCCTCGAAGGTGAGCGGCTCGAAGTAGAGCCGGTCGGCGATGTCGTAGTCGGTCGAGACCGTCTCGGGGTTGCAGTTGATCATGACCGTCTCGTAGCCGCCGCCGGGCAGCTCCGGAGCGCCGAGCGCGATCGCCGCGTGGACGCAGGAGTAGTCGAACTCGATGCCCTGCCCGATGCGGTTGGGGCCCGAGCCGAGGATCAGCACCGCGGGCTTCTCGCGGGGCTCGATCTCGGTCTCCTGGTCGTAGGTCGAGTAGTGGTACGGGGTGCGGGAGGCGAACTCCGCGGCGCAGGTGTCCACCGTCTTGTAGACCGGGTTGATCCCCAGCGCCTCGCGCACGCCCTTGACGACGTCGCCGCTGCGGCCGGTGAGCGCGCCGATCTGCTCGTCGGAGAGGCCGTGCCGCTTGGCCAGGCCCAGCAGGTCCGCGTCCAGCACGTCGCTCGCGCGGATCTCCGCGGCCAGCTCGGCGACGATCAGCATCTGGTCGAGGAACCAGCGGTCGATCGCCGTCGCCTCGACGAGGCGGTCGAGGGTCTCGACGGGGTCGAGGATCCCCTCCGCCGCGGACCACAGGATCCGCGCGATGGCGACCAGGCGCTCGGAGGTCGGGGTGCGCACCTCGTCCAGCAGAGCGGCGACCTCGGCGGCGCTCGGCGGCGTGCCCGTGTAGTCCAGGGACGTCCCCTTGGCGTCGATGGAGCGCTGCGCCTTGCCGAGGGCCTCGGTGAAGTTGCGGCCCAGGGCCATCGCCTCGCCGACGCTCTTCATGGTGGTGGTGAGCGTCGGGTCCGCGGCGGGGAACTTCTCGAAGGCGAAGCGGGGCACCTTGACCACGACGTAGTCCAGCGCCGGCTCGAAGCTGGCCGGGGTGGTGCCGGTGATGTCGTTGCGGATCTCGTCGAGGGTGTAGCCGATCGCGACGCGCGCGGCGATCTTCGCGATCGGGAAGCCGGTGGCCTTCGAGGCGAGCGCCGAGGAGCGGGAGACGCGGGGGTTCATCTCGATCACGACGATGCGGCCGGTCTCGGGGTGGGTGGCGAACTGGACGTTGCAGCCGCCGGTGTCGACGCCGACCTCGCGGATGATCGCGATGCCGAGGTCGCGCAGCTTCTGCATCTCGACGTCGGTGAGGGTCAGCGCGGGGGCGACGGTGACCGAGTCGCCGGTGTGCACGCCGACGGGGTCGACGTTCTCGATCGAGCAGATCACGACGCAGTTGTCGGCGCTGTCGCGCATGAGCTCGAGCTCGAACTCCTTCCAGCCCAGGATCGACTCCTCGAGCAGGACCTCGGAGGTCGGCGAGTAGTGCAGGCCGTCGCCGCCGATGCGGCGCAGGTCCGCCTCGTCGTAGGCCATGCCGGAGCCGAGCCCGCCCATGGTGAAGCTGGGGCGGACCACCATCGGGTAGCCGAGCTCGTCGGCCGCCTCGAGCAGCTCGTCCATGGTGTGGCAGATCCGCGAGCGGGCGGACTCGCCGCCGACCCGCTCGACGACCTCCTTGAACTGCTGGCGGTCCTCGGCCTTGTTGATCGCCTCGAGGTTCGCGCCGATCATCTCGACGCCGAACTCCTCGAGGGTCCCGTTCTCGGCCAGGGCGATCGCGGCGTTCAGCGCGGTCTGCCCGCCGAGCGTCGGCAGGATCGCATCGGGCCGCTCCGCGGCGATGATCGAGCGGATGATGTCCGGGTCGATCGGCTCGATGTAGGTGGCGTCGGCGATCTCCGGGTCGGTCATGATCGTGGCCGGGTTGGAGTTGACCAGGATGACCCGCAGGCCCTCCTCGCGCAGGACGCGGCAGGCCTGGGTGCCGGAGTAGTCGAACTCCGCTGCCTGGCCGATGACGATCGGGCCGGAGCCGACGACGAGGACGGAGGAGATATCGGTACGGCGGGGCATCAGGACTCCTTGTCGGCGGAGGCGGCGCGGTGCGCGACGGCGAGCTCCACCAGTCGGTCGAAGAGGGGCGAGGCGTCGTGGGGGCCGCCGGCGGCCTCGGGGTGGTACTGGACGGAGAAGGCGGGGAGGTCGAGGCAGCGCAGCCCCTCGACCACGTCGTCGTTCAGGCCCACGTGCGAGACCACGACCCGGCCGTAGCGGCCCCCGTCATGGGGGGCGGTGTGCTCGCCCTCGAGCGGCACGTCGACGGCGAAGCCGTGGTTGTGCGCGGTGATCGCGACCTGGCCGGTCTCGCGGTCCTGGACGGGCTGGTTGATGCCGCGGTGACCGAACTTCAGCTTGTAGGTGTCGAAGCCGAGCGCCCGGCCCAGCAGCTGGTTGCCGAAGCAGATGCCGAAGAAGGGCACGCCTGCGTCGAGCACGCCGCGCAGCAGCTCGATCTGGGCGGTCGCGGCGGAGGGGTCGCCCGGGCCGTTGGAGAAGAAGACGGCGTCGGCACCGATCGCGAGGAGGTCCTCGAGCGACGTCGTGGCGGGCAGCAGGTGCACGCGCAGGCCGCGGGCGAGCATGGAGCGCGGCGAGGCGCCCTTGATGCCGAGGTCCACGGCGGCGACGGTCGCGACCGCCTCGCCCTCGGGCTCGAGCACGACGGGCTGGGCGATCGTGACCTCCTCGACGAAGCTCGAGCCGGCCATCTGCGGCTGCTCGCGCACCTGGGCGAGCAGCTCCTCCTCCGAGGCCTCGAGGGCCTCTCCGGAGAAGATGCCGCCGCGGGCGGAGCCCTCCTCGCGCAGCCGACGGGTGAGCATGCGGGTGTCGATGTCGCTGATGCCGACCACGTCGCTGCTGATCAGGAGGTCGTCGAGGCTCTGCTCGGCGCGGAAGGAGGAGGCGATGCGGCTCGCGTCGCGCACGGCGTAGCCGCGCACCCACACGCGGCGGGACTCCATGTCCTCGGCGTTCGCCCCGGTGTTGCCGATGTGCGGGGCGGTCTGCACGACGATCTGCCCGGCGTAGGAGGGGTCCGAGAGGGTCTCCTGGTAGCCGGTCATGCCGGTGGTGAAGACGACCTCGCCGAAGCGGGCGCCGCGGGCGCCGTAGGCGGAGCCGCGCAGCACGGTGCCGTCCTCGAGGATCAGCAGCGCGCGCTCGCGGCGCGCACGGCCCGAGGGCCTGGGGGTGGCGGGGGCGGGGGTGGTCATGAATGCTCCTTCCGGGAGAGCAGGAGGTCGTGGTCGGCGCGCCGGTCGAGGCGCAGGCCGGTGTCCAGGAGCTGGTCGCCGAGGCTCCAGCGGATGATCAGCAGTCCGTCGCCGCCGATGAACTTCCCCGCCATGCCGGGCCCGGAGGTGACCTCCCGGACGGCCGCGGCGGGGATGGTGAGCGGCCCGGTGCCCTCGCGCTCGAGGTGCCAGGTGCCCTGCTCGCCGAGGCTGACCTCGGCGCGGGCGCGCTGTCCCAGGCGGTGGGCGACGACCCGCTCGAGCGGCTGCTCGGCGAGGACGGTGTCGACGTAGACCGCGCCGACGGGCCCGTGGGCGGTGGCCTCGCCGAGCTCCTCGAGCGTCCGGGCCGACGGGGCCGGCAGATGGGCCTGCGAGCGGCCCCGTCGGCGCCAGCCGAGCACCATCGCGCCGATCATCAGCGCGAACAGCACCGCCAGCAGGAGGACCGGGACGACCCGCCCGCTCACCTCTCCACCACCGCGCCGTCGCGCACGGTGGGCCGGCCGCCGAGCAGGGTGAGCCGGTTCGCGCCGGGCAGCTCGAGGCCCGCGAAGGGAGAGTTGCGGCCCTGGGAGGCGTGCTCTGCGGGGTCCGCGACCCGCACCGGGTGCGGGTCCCAGAGGAGCAGGTGGGCCGGCTCCCCCACCGCGACCGGTCGGCCATGGTCCTGGTCGCGGCCGATCTCGGCGGGCTTCTCGGAGAGCACCCGGGCGACGTCGCGCCAGCTGAGGCGGCCCTCGTCGACCATCGTGGACTGGACCAGGGACAGCGCGGTCTCGAGCCCGGTCATGCCCATCGCAGCCTGGTCCCACTCGCGGTCCTTGGCGTCCGCGGGATGGGGGGCGTGGTCGGTCGCGACGATGTCGATGGTCCCGTCGGCCAGGCCCTCGCGCACCGCCTCGACGTCCGCGGCGGTGCGCAGCGGCGGGTTGACCTTGAACACCGCGTCGAACTGGCGCACGTTCTCGTCGGTCAGCAGCAGGTGGTGCGGGGTGACCTCGGCGGTGACCGCGATGCCGCGCTGCTTGGCCCAGCGCACGATGTCCACGCTGCCGGCGGTCGAGAGGTGGCAGACGTGCAGGCGGGAGCCGACGTGCTGGGCCAGCAGCACGTCGCGGGCGATGATCGACTCCTCGGCCACGGCCGGCCATCCGGTCAGCCCCAGCTCCGCCGAGACGAGCCCCTCGTGCATCTGGGCGCCCTCGGTCAGGCGCGGGTCCTGGGCGTGCTGGGCGATCACGCCGTCGAAGGACTTCACGTACTCCAGCGCGCGCCGCATCAGCACCGGGTCGTGCACGCACTTGCCGTCGTCGCTGAACACGCGGACGCGGGCGCGGGAGTTCGCCATCGCGTCGAGCTCGGCGAGCCGCTCGCCCTGGAGGCCCACGGTGACCGCGCCGACGGGGCGGACCGCGCACCAGCCGGCGGCCTCGCCGCGCATCGCGACCTGCTCGACCACGCCCGCGGTGTCCGCGACGGGGGTCGTGTTGGCCATGGCGTGCACGGCGGTGAAGCCGCCACGGGCGGCGGCGCGGGTGCCGGTCTCGACGGTCTCGGCCTCCTCGCCGCCGGGCTCGCGCAGGTGGGTGTGGAGGTCGACCAGACCGGGGAGGATCACGCAGCCCTCGGCGTCGATCACCTCGACGCCGTCCGGCACCTCGAGCTCGCCGCCGATCGCGGCGATCCGGCCCTCGCGGATCAGGATGTCCTGCACGTCCTCGCCGTAGGGGCGACCGCCGCGCAGCAGCAGCGGGGCCGGGGAGCCGGTGGTGGCGGTGGTGGTGTCAGCGGTCACGGGGGGCCTCCCGGGCGTCGGTGGCGAGCAGGTGGTAGAGCACGGCCATGCGCACGAACACGCCGGAGGCGACCTGCTCGACGATGACGCTGCGGGGGGAGTCGGCGACGGAGCCGGCGATCTCGAAGCCGCGGTTCATCGGTCCGGGATGCATCACGATCGTGTGCTCGGGCAGGGAGGCGGCGCGGGCGGCGCTGAGCCCGTAGCGGCGGGAGTACTCCCCCGCCGTCGGGAAGAAGCCGCCGCCGACCATCCGCTCGTGCTGGACCCGCAGCATCATCACGGCGTCGGGACCGGCGGCGAGGGCCTGGTCGAGGTCATAGGAGATCTCGCACGGCCAGGCGGAGGCACCGACGGGCACCAGCGCGGGCGGGGCGACGAGCGTGACGCGGGCGCCGAGCAGGGTCAGCAGCAGCACGTTCGAGCGGGCGACGCGGGAGTGGAGCACGTCCCCGACGATCACGACGTGAAGGCCGTCGAGGCCCGCGTGCGGGTCGCCGGGCCGCAGGTGGCGGCGCATGGTGAAGGCGTCGAGCATCGCCTGGGTGGGATGCTCGTGCGCGCCGTCGCCGGCGTTGACGATGGGCTGGTCGATCCAGCCGGCGTGGGCGAGCAGGTGCGCCGCGCCGGAGGAGCCCGAGCGCACCACGACCGCGTCGGCGCCCATCGCCTGGAGGGTGAGCGCGGTGTCCTTCAGCGACTCGCCCTTGGAGATGCTCGAGCCCTTGGCGGAGAAGTTGATGACGTCGGCCGAGAGGCGCTTGGCCGCGGCCTCGAAGCTGATCCGGGTGCGGGTGGAGTCCTCGAAGAAGAGGTTCACGACGGTGGTGCCCACGAGGGTGGGCAGCTTGCGGATCGCGCGGGACTGGGTCTGGGCCATGTGCTCGGCGGTCGCGAGGACCTCGAGAACCTCCTCGCGGCGGAGGTCCGCGATCGAGATGAAGTGCCTCATGCGCGCCCCTCCCCCGTCGTGCGGGCCGGGCGGACGATGTCCACCGCATCGGTGCCGTCGGTCTCCGTGAGCTGGACGTGCACGCGCTCGCTGCGCGAGGTGGGCAGGTTCTTGCCGACGTGGTCGGCGCGGATCGGCAGCTCGCGATGGCCGCGGTCCACGAGCACGGCCAGGCGCACGGCGGCGGGTCGGCCGATGGCGCTGAGCGCGTCGAGGGCGGCGCGGACGGTGCGGCCGGAGTAGAGCACGTCGTCGACGAGGACGACGGTGCGTCCGTCGATGCCGGCGGCGGGGATCCGGGTGGGGCTCGGCGCGCGGGTGGGATTGCTGCGCAGGTCGTCGCGGTACATGGTGATGTCGAGCGCGCCGTGCAGGTCGGCGAGGTCGGCGCCGTCGGGGCGGCCCTCGGCGCGGGCGATGAGCTCGGCGAGGCGGCGGGCGAGCGGCACGCCGCGGTGCGGGATGCCGAGCAGGACGAGGTCCTCGGCGCCGTGGTCGCTCTCGAGGATCTCGTGGGCGATGCGGGTCAGCGCGCGCCGGATCTCCTCGGGCCCGAGGACGCGGGAGCTCTCGGCTCCCCTCTCCAGGGCAGGGTCGGTGCTGGTCATGCGGTGTTCTCCCTTCCACGCCTCACGGGACGTGTCGTTAAAGGGTCGGGTGCTCGTGCGAGCTGTGCCGAGTGTAGTCGGCAGGTGCGGGTCCGCCCCCGCCTGCCCGCCCCTCGGACGGGGACGCGCCCGGCGGGGGCGGAGGGGACTGCGAAGGGTCCGGTCCTGCTCAGCCGAGCAGGCCGCGCACGTCCACGAGCCGCTGCAGCAGGCCGTTGACGAAGCGCGGGGAGTCGTCGGTCGAGAGGACCTCGGCGATCTTGGTGTACTCGCCGATGATCGCGCCGCGCGCGCCGGGCTCCTCGCCGTGCAGCACCTCGGCGGCGCCGAGGCGCAGGATCGCGCGGTCCACCGCGGGCATGCGGTGCAGCGGCCAGTCGCGGGAGTGCGTGGAGAGGTCCTCGTCGATGTCGACGGCGTGCGGGGCGTAGAGCTCGACCAGGGCGCGGGAGCGCTCGGGCAGCGGGGTCTGCGCGGCCGTGCGACGGAGCCGCTCGGCGAGCACGTCGAGCACGTCGGCCTGCTTGGCGTCGGCCTCGAAGAGCACGTCCAGGGCGCGGATCCGGTCGCGGGAGCGTCCGTGGAGCCGGTCCGCGGCGGCCGGGACGGTCCGCTCGAGCTCGACCTCCGCCCCCTCCCGGGTGGGGAGGGGGAGGCCGGTGGGGCGCGGGGCGGACCGGTCGTCGGCGCCCTGCGGGGTCGAGCCTCGGGTCACTTCACGCGCTCGAGGTAGTCGCCGCTGCGGGTGTCGACCTTGACGCTGTCGCCCTCGTTGAGGAACAGCGGGACCTGGATCTCACGGCCGGTGGTCAGGCGCGCGGGCTTGGTGCCGCCGCTGGAGCGGTCGCCCTGCAGGCCGGGCTCGGTGAACTCGATCTCGAGCACCACGGAGGCGGGCAGCTCGACGAAGAGCGCGTTGCCCTCATGGAAGGCGATGACGACGTCCTGGCCCTCGACCATGAAGTCCTTGGTGTCGCCCACGACCTCCTCGGTGAGGCTGGTCTGCTCCCAGTTCGAGGTGTCCATGAAGACGTACATGTCGCCGTCGAGATAGGAGAACTGCATGTCGCGGCGGTCCACGGTGGCCGTCTCGACCTTCACGCCGGCGTTGAAGGTCTTGTCCACGCCCTTGCCGGACATGACGTTCTTGAGCTTGGTGCGCACGAAGGCGGGTCCCTTGCCGGGCTTGACGTGCTGGAACTCGACCACGCTCCAGAGCTGCTGGTCGATGACCAGCACCATTCCGTTCTTGAGGTCGTTCGTCGTCGCCATGGGTCTCCTCGGTTGTCGTCGGGGCGGCCCCAGGATAGCGCGCGGCGCCCCCGCCCTCGGGGGCGGGGCCCGACTCAGCGGGTCGACGTGAGGTCGATCATGCTCAGCAGTCGCACGGCGAGCGGATGGGCGGCGCTCTCCTCGCGCCAGCCGCTGGTCTTCACGGCGCGGGAGACGGTCTGCTGGGTGACGCCGAGGCGCTCGGCGAGGACGGCCTGGGTGGCCGTCGGATCCTCACGCAGCTCGTGCACGGCCTGCCACTGGCCGCGGCTGCGGGCGCGGATCATCCAGCCGATCAGCCGCAGCACGGCCTCGACGTCGGCGGCGGTGTCGGCGTGGCGGGGATCGGCGGCGCGGACGGCGAGCGGGACCTGGGAGGTGGTCGACGCCGCGGCCACGGCGCTCCGAGCGGCCTCGACGGCGGGGCCGGAGAGCTCGCGGACCGAGCCGGGCAGCGGCCCCGGCACCGTGCCGATCCCGAGGCCGACGGCCGTGCTCCCGACCTCGAGCGCCCGCAGCATCGCCTCGAGCGCGGTCTCCCCTCGGGAGGCGAGGACGAGCGCGTCCGGGCCGGCGGTCCGCTCCGGGGCGAGCGGCAGCTCGAGCCCCTCGAGAGCCTCGAGCAGAGCGGGGACGGGGTCGCCGGCGGCGCGGCCGTGGCCGGGGCGACCGGAGAGGGAGAGGACGAACACGGAGGCCTTTCACAGCGGATATCAGGTGTCCGCCACACTACGCGCTCTCCATGCCGTCCTCGGGCGCGGCGCGCCGCGCAGGGACGGGCGCGGGAGCCGGCCTCAGTCCTCCAGCGCTGCGGCGGTCTCGATCTCGCGCTGCCGGTCCTCGGCGGCGCGGCGCGTCAGCTCCGCCCCCTTCTCCTCGTCGCGGGTGAGGTTCTCGCCCGTGGCGACGTCGAAGACGTGGACCTTGCGCGTGTCCACCCAGATCCGGGACTCGATGCCGCCGCGGATCCGGCTCGCGGAGCTGAGGGTCACCACCACCTGGGGCGGGATCTCGTCCTGGTCGAGGTCGCGGGCGAGCTCGTCGAGGACCTCGGCCACCTCGGGGTCCTTCTCGTAGTCGATGTAGCCGTACTGCTCGTTGCCGAGCCATTCGGTGTGGGTGGGCGTCACGGCGAGCTCCGTGCCGTGCGGCAGCAGCGCCTCGTCGACGAACTCGAGGTCCTCGAAGTGCTCGGGGCGCACCCCCAGCAGCACCAGGTCCCTCCCGCGGGCGGCCTCGAGGACGTGCTCGGGCGCCGTGAGGTCCCCGATCGGGGTGCGCAGGTGCCCGTTCTCCTCCCGGGCGGGCAGGAAGTTCATCGAGGGGGAGCCGATGAACCCGGCGACGAAGAGGTTCGCGGGCTGCTCGTAGAGCTCGCGCGGCGAGGCGACCTGCTGCAGCCTGCCCTTCTTCAGCACGGCGACCCGGTCCCCCAGGGTCATCGCCTCGGTCTGGTCGTGGGTGACGTAGACGCTCGTGATGCCCAGGCGCCGCTGGAGCTGCGCGATCTGGGTGCGCATCTGGCCGCGCAGCTTCGCGTCGAGGTTCGACAGCGGCTCGTCGAAGAGGAAGGCGTCGGCCTCGCGGACGATCGCGCGGCCCATGGCCACGCGCTGGCGCTGTCCGCCGGAGAGGTTGCCGGGCTTGCGCTCGAGGTGCTCGTCCAGTCCCAGCATCGACGAGGCGCGGCGCACCCGCCGGTCGATCTCGTCCTCGGGGAGCTTGTTCTTCGACAGCCGCATCGGGAAGGCGATGTTGTCGTACACGCTCAGGTGGGGGTACAGGGCGTAGTTCTGGAAGACCATGGCGAGGTCGCGGTCGCGCGGCGCGCTCTCGTTCACGCGCTTGCCGTCGATGCGCAGCTCGCCCTCGGTGATGTCCTCGAGCCCCACGATCATGCGCAGCAGCGTGGACTTCCCGCAGCCCGAGGGACCGACGAGGATCACGAACTCGCCGTCGGCGATGTCGAGGCTCACGTCGTTGACGGCGGGGAAGCCGTCGTCGTACCGCTTGACGAGGTTCTGGATCTCGATGGTGGCCATGGCCGGTTGCCTCCTGGGGTCAGCCCTTGACCGCGCCCTGCGTCAGACCGGAGACGATCTGGCGCTGGAAGAGCACGACGATGATGACGATGGGGATGGTGACGATGATCGCGGCGGCCGAGATCGCGCCCGTGGGCTCCTCGAACTGGGAGGCGCCGGTGAAGAAGGCCAGCGCCGCCGGGACCGGGCGCGCGGCCGAGGTGGACGTCAGCGAGATGCCGTAGACGAAGTCGTTCCAGGCGATGAAGAACGCGATGATCGCGGTGGTGAACACACCGGGCAGCGCGAGCGGGACGATCACCTTCCGGAACGCCTCGAAGCTGGTGGCGCCGTCGACCTGCGCGGCCCGCTCGAGGTCCCAGGGGATCTGTTGGAAGTACGCCGCCAGGGTGTAGATCGAGATCGGCAGCGTCAGCGAGAGATAGGGGATGATCAGGCCCGGCCAGGTGTCGTACAGCCCGATCGTGCGCCAGAGGTTGAACAGCGGCGTCACGATCGAGATCACCGGGAACATCGAGACCCCGAGCGCGCTGACCAGCACGAGGCGCTTGCCGGGGAAGTCCAGGCGCGCGATCGCGTAGGCGCAGAGGGTCGCGAGGACGACCGCGACGACGGTCGCGATCAGCGTGATGCCGATGGAGTTGCGCAGCGCGGGCAGGAACAGGTCGCGGGCGCTGCCGGCGAAGATCTGCTCGTAGTTGTCCAGCACGAAGCGCGTGGGCAGGAAGCGCCCCGTGGTGAGGTCGCCGGAGGCCTTGAAGGAGGTCATCAGGATCGAGACCAGCGGACCGAGGGTGTACACCAGCACCACGATCGTGATCACGCTCCAGCCGACCTTCTGCCGGGTGGTCATGCCCTTCATCTCAGCGTCCCTCCCCCGAGGCCAGATCGACCTTGAAGCCCTTGATCGCGCCGATCGCGATGCCGATCACGCACAGGAACAGGACCACGGAGATCGCCGAGCCCATGCCGATCTCGAGCCGCCCGATCGAGGTGCGATAGGCCAGCAGCGAGAGGACCTCCGTGCCGTAGGCGCCGTTGGTCATGATGAACACGTTGTCGAAGATCCGGAAGGCGTCCAGCGCCCGGAACAGCACCGCGACCATGATCGCGGCCTTCATGTTCGGCAGCACCACGCGGCGCATCACCTCCGCGCGGGTGCCGCCGTCCACGCGGGCGGCCTCGGTCAGCTCCCCGGGCACCTGGGCCAGGCCCGACAGCAGCAGCAGCGAGATGAAGGGGGTCGTCTTCCAGATCTCGCTGAGCATGATGACGGTCAGCGCCGGCGCGGCGGAGCCGAACCAGTTGAAGCTGTCCTCCACCACCGGCAGCCAGGCGTTGACGAAGCCGGTGTTGATGTCGAAGGCGAAGAACCAGGCGAAGGCGGAGACGACGGTGATCGTGCCGTAGGGGACGAGGATCGCGGTGCGCAGCAGGCCGCGCAGGCTCTTGACGGCGTTGTGCATCACCAGGGCCAGGGCGAAGCCGAGCACCAGCTCGATCGCGACGGTGACCACGGTGATCAGCACGGTCACCCCGAGGTCCCGCCAGAAGACGGGGTCGGTGAAGAGCACCCCGTAGTTCGCCAGTCCCACGAAGGAGCGCTGGTCCGGGGCGGTGAGACGGTAGGAGAACAGGGAGTCGAAGAAGGCCTGGAGGATCGGGTACACCGTCACCGCCAGCATGACCACGAAGGCGGGGGCCGCCAACAGGATGCCCAGGCGGCGCTCCGCCCGGGCCCGGTCGCTCAGCGGCGGCTTCTGCCGGGTCGCGCGGCGGCGCCCGGAGGCGCCGTCCGTCCCGGTGCTCGGCGCGGCGGCTGTCTCGCTCACAGCAGGGCCTCCCCTCGCAGCACGGACTGGATGAACTCCTGGGACCGCGCGGGGGTGGCCTCGCCGACCTCCGAGATCGGGGTCCAGTGCTGCTGGATGCCCAGGGAGATCTCGTTGTAGAAGGGGGTCTGCGGGCGGGGCGCGGCGCGCTCGAGTGACTCGCGGATCTCCGGCGCCATCGGGTAGGCGTCCTGGACCTCGGGGTCCTCGTAGGCGGTGGTGGAGGCGGGCGGGTTGCCGTCGGAGAGGAAGTACTGCGCCTGCTTCTCCGGGGAGGCGATGCAGCGGATCGCCTCGTAGGCGAGGTCCTGGTGCTCGCTCGAGGCGCCGACGCCGAGGTCGATCCCGCCCAGCGGCGGCGCGGACTCCTGGTCCTCGCTCACCTGGGGGTACGTGGTCCACTTCATGTCGTCCAGCACCTCCTGGTCGACGCTCCCCTGCTCCACGGAGGTCTGCGTGGCGGTGTAGACGAAGGGCCAGTTGACCATGAAGGAGCCCTGGTCCCCCTGGAACTGGGCCATGGCGACGTTCTCGTCCTGGGTGGTGGCGCCCGGGCCGGCGAGGCCCTCCGCGCCGATCGTGCCGATGATCCGGGAGGCCTCGGCGCCGGCCGGGGAGTCGAGCGCGAGCTGCGTCTCGTCGGCGGGGGCGCCGGGGTCCTCGATGATCGGCTGGCCCTGCGACTCGTACAACGCGTTGACCCACACGGTCATCGATTCGGCGCGGATCCCCTGGATGCCGAGGTGGCTGTCGGTGGTCTCCGCGGCCTCGATCAGCTGGTCCCAGGTGACCGGCTCGGACATGTCCAGCCCCGCCTCCTCGGCCACGGACTCGCGGTACCACAGCAGCTGCGTGTTGGCCCAGAAGGGCACGGCGACCAGCTCGTCGTCCCAGGTCGCTCCCTGCACGGCGCCGTCGACGACGTCCTGGGTGGAGCTGCGGACGAGGTCCTCCGGGACGGGGGCGAGGAAGCCGGGCTCGGCGAGCTCCGGGATGTAGGGCGGGTCCAGGCTCATGATGTCCAGGGACCTGTCCCCCGCGGCGAGGCGGCGGGCGAGCTGCTCGCGCTGGCTGGCCGCATCGCGGGGCAGCAGCGAGGTGGTGATCGTGTACGCCCCGTCGGCCTCGTCGCTGCACTGCTGGGCGATCTGGGTCTGGCCGCCGTTGTCGGGGTTGATGTACCAGGTCAGCTGCGGCGGTCCGGCGTCGGCCGAGCCGCAGGCCGCGAGCGTCGCCCCCAGGGCGAGCGCGGCCCCGGCGGCGACCAGCCGGCGCAGACCGGTCGGACGGACGGGTTCGCTCACGGTCTCGCTCCTCCTCGTCGGGTCGAGGCGGACGGCGCGGTCGCGCACCGTCCTCCGCGACGGGGTGGGCACCGCCACGGTGCCGACGAGCTGAGACTATGACGCAGGTCACAGGAGTGCAACTCGGAGGGGGAAACTCTCGCGGTCGCCATCTCAGGAGCCGTCCCCGCCGCGGCGCCGGGAGCACCGGCCGGCACGGCGGCGGGCGTGGGGAGGACCGGGGAGCGGCCCCGGCTCAGGCGAGCTCGATGAGCTCCTGGTACTCGGCGTTCCAGAGGTCCTCGACGGCGTCGGGCATCATCAGCACCCGCTCGGGATCGAGCGCCGCGACGGCACCGGGGTCGTGGGAGACCAGCACGACCGCACCCTCGAAGTTCGCCAGCGCCCCGAGGATCTCCTCGCGACTGGCGGGGTCGAGGTTGTTCGTCGGCTCGTCCAGCAGCAGCACGTTGGCGCTGGAGACGACGAGCGCGGCCAGGGCGAGGCGGGTCTTCTCCCCGCCGGAGAGCACCCGGGCGGGCTTGTGCACGTCGTCGCCCGTGAACAGGAACGAGCCCAGGATCTTGCGGGCCTCGACCTCGGGCAGCTCGTAGGCCGCCGTCATCATGTTCTCCAGCACGGTCCGGTCCAGGTCCAGGGTCTCGTGCTCCTGGGCGTAGTAGCCGATGCGCAGGCCGTGGCCAGGGAGGATCCGCCCGGTGTCCGGCGCGTCGACGCCGCCGAGGATCCGCAGCAGAGTGGTCTTGCCCGCGCCGTTCAGGCCGATGATGACCACGCGCGAGCCGCGGTCGATCGCCAGGTCCACGCCGGTGAAGATCTCGAGGCTGCCGTAGGACTTCGAGAGGTCCTCGGCCATCAGCGGGGTCTTGCCGCAGGGGGCCGGCTTCGGGAAGCGCAGCGAGGCGACGCGGTCGGTCTGCCGCTCCCCCTCGACCCCGTCGAGCATCCGCTCGGCCCGCTTCAGCATGTTCTGCGCGGCGACGGCCTTGGTGGCCTTCGCGCGCATCTTCTCCGCCTGGGCGGTGAGCTGGGTGGCCTTCTTCTCGGCGTTGGCGCGCTCGCGCCTGCGGCGCTTCTCGTCGTCCTCGCGCTGGCGCAGGTACTGCTTCCAGCCCATGTTGTAGATGTCGATCGCGGAGCGGTTCGCGTCGAGGTAGAACACCTTGTTCACGACCTGCTCGACGAGCTCGACGTCGTGGCTGATGACGATCAGCCCGCCGCGGTAGCTCATCAGGTACTCGCGCAGCCACACGATCGAGTCGTGGTCGAGGTGGTTCGTCGGCTCGTCGAGGATCATCGTGGAGGCCTGCGAGAACAGGATCCGGGCGAGCTCGACGCGACGCCGCTGACCGCCGGAGAGGGTGCCGAGCTCCTGTTCGAGCAGCCGGTTGGGCAGGCCGAGGTTCGCGGCCATCCGCTTGGCCTCCGCCTCCGCCGCGTAGCCGCCGGCGGCGTCGAGCTCGGCCTCCAGGCGCGGGTACCGGTTCATGGCCTTCTCGCGGCGGGCCTCGGTGAGGGACATGTCCCCCATCTCCTCCTCGGCGCGGCGCAGCTTCCTCAGGATCCCGTCGAGCCCGCGGGCGGAGAGGATCCGGGCGAGAACCGGCTCGGTGTCCTCGCCGCTGTGGGTGTCCTGCGGGAGATAGCCGAGCTCGCCGGAGACCTCGACGCTGCCCTCGCTGGGGTCCAGCGTGCCGGACAGGACCTTGGTCAGCGTGGTCTTGCCGGCGCCGTTGCGACCCACCAGGCCGATCCGGTCGCCGTCGGTGACCTGGAAGGAGACGTCGCTCATGAGCAGCCGGGCGCCGACGCGGATGGCGAGGTCGTGCACGGTGATCACGGGTGGGACTCCTCTTCGGACGGGGACGGCCCGGAGGAGGGCCGGATCGAGTCTAGGGCCGAGGCGCCGAACGGTCGCCCGGATTCCCGCCGACGGTGCCGGGGGACACATCCGCAGGCTCCCCCGCACGGCCGACGAGGTGTCATCCTGGGGGCGGTGGCCGTGACCGCGGCCAGGGAGCTCAGCAGAGAGGCTGGACACATGCGCATCGGGGTGCCCCGCGAGGTCAAGAACAACGAGAACAGGGTGGGCCTGGGCGCCGCCGGCGTGCACGAGCTGGTGATGCACGGCCATGAGGTGATCGTCGAGAGCGGCGCGGGCCTCGGCTCCCGCGTGAGCGACGAGGACTACGCCGCCGCGGGCGCGTCCCTGCTGCCGACGGCCGACGAGGTCTGGGCGCAGGCCGAGATGATCGTGAAGGTGAAGGAGCCGCTGCCCGAGGAGTACGGACGCCTGAGGAAGGGCCAGATCCTCTTCACCTATCTGCACCTCGCGGCGGACCGGGAGCTCACCGAGGCGCTGCTCGCCTCCGGCACCACCGCCATCGCCTACGAGACCGTCCAGCTCCCCGACCGCTCCCTGCCGCTGCTCGCGCCGATGAGCGCGATCGCGGGCCGGCTCGCCGCGCAGGTCGGCGCCTACCACCTGATGGCGCCGCTGGGCGGCGGCGGGGTACTGATGGGCGGGGTGCCCGGGACCTCGGAGGCGAACGTGCTCGTCCTCGGCGGCGGCGTCGTCGGCGAGCAGGCGGCGATGATGGCGCACGGGCTGCACGCGAACGTCACCGTGATGGACGTGAACGTCTCCCGGCTCTCCCAGATCGCGACGATGCACCACGGCGGGATCCTCACCCGCTACTCGACCGCACTCGACCTCGCCGAGCAGATCGAGCAGGCCGACGTCGTCGTCGGCTCGGTGCTGATCCCCGGCAAGCGCGCCCCGAAGCTCGTCACCGACGAGATGGTCTCCCGGATGAAGCCGGGCTCGGTGCTGGTCGACGTCGCGATCGACCAGGGCGGCTGCTTCGAGAACTCCCGCCCCACCACGCACGACGACCCGACCTTCCAGGTGCACGACGCGATCTACTACTGCGTGGCGAATATGCCCGGCTCCGTGCCGGTCACGGCGACGGCGGCGCTGAACAACGCGACCCTCCCCTATGTGCTGAAGCTCGCGGGCGCGGGCTGGCAGGACGCGCTGCGGGCCGACGAGGCGCTCGCGAAGGGCCTGCACACCCACGAGGGCGCCCTCGCCCATGCCGGCACGGCCGAGGCGCACGGCCTCGAGCTCACGCGGACGGCGACGCTGCTCGGCTGACGCCGGCTCGGGGGCCCGCCCCGTCCGCAGCGAAGAGACCCCCTGCCCCGCGCTCGCGGGTCAGGGGGTCTTCTCGTGCCGGCTCAGAGGGTGAGGCGGCTCAGAGGTTGAAGCCGATGGCGCGCAGCTGCTCGCGGCCGTCCTCGGTGATCTTCTCCATGCCCCACGGCGGCATCCACACCCAGTTGATGCGGTGGGTCTCGGTGATGGGGTCCAGCACCGCGAAGGTCTGCTCCTCGAGCACGTCCGTCAGCGGGCAGGCGGCGGAGGTGAGGGTCATGTCGATCACGGCGTTGCCGTCCTCGACGGTCACCCCGTAGACGAGGCCCAGGTCGACGACGTTGATCCCGAGCTCGGGATCGATGACGTCCTTCATCGCCTCGGTGACGTCCTCGGCGCTCACGGTCGAGGCCGGGGTCTGCTGGTCGGTCATGGTGTCCTCCCGGAATGGGTGCGGGGCTGGTCCCGCAGGGGGCGGACGGGGCCCGGCGGATCGTCGGCGGACCTGCTGTCCGGGGACGGGCCGCGGCGGGTCCCGCGGTGGGGCCGCCCCTTCCCGCGATGCGGCGGGGAGGGGCGGCCGGGGGCGTCAGGCGCCGACGAGGAAGCGGTCGTAGCCCTCGGCCTCAAGGCGCTCGGCGAGCTCGGGGCCGCCCTGCTCGGCGATCTTCCCGTTCACGAAGACGTGGACGAAGTCCGGCTTCACGTACTGCAGGATGCGGGTGTAGTGGGTGATCAGCATGATGCCGACCTCGGTGTTCTCCTTGGCGCGGTTGACGCCTTCGGAGACCACGCGCAGCGCGTCGACGTCGAGGCCGGAGTCGGTCTCGTCGAGGACGGCGATGGAGGGCTTCAGCAGCTGCATCTGGAGGATCTCGTGGCGCTTCTTCTCGCCGCCGGAGAAGCCCTCGTTGACGTTGCGCTCGGCGAAGACCGGGTCCATCTTGAGGTCGTCCATGGCGCCCTTGACGTCCTTGACCCAGGTGCGCAGCGAGGGGGCCTCGCCGTCGATCGCGGTCTTGGCGGTGCGCAGGAAGTTCGAGACGGTCACGCCGGGGACCTCGA
Organism: Brachybacterium sp. AG952; assembly: GCF_004362645.1. Classification (NCBI taxonomy): domain Bacteria; kingdom Bacillati; phylum Actinomycetota; class Actinomycetes; order Micrococcales; family Dermabacteraceae; genus Brachybacterium; species Brachybacterium sp. AG952. The sequence continues at coordinate 347,240 of NZ_SNXV01000003.1, forward strand.
CGGGGTACTGCATGGCGAGGAAGAGGCCGGCGCGGGCGCGCTCGTCGACGCTCATCTCGAGCACGTCCTCGCCGTCGAGGAGGACCTCGCCGCCGGTGATCTCGTACTTGGGGTGGCCGGCGATGGCGTAGGCGAGGGTGGACTTGCCCGAGCCGTTGGGGCCCATGATCGCGTGGGTCTCGCCGCCCTTGATGGTGAGGTCGACGCCCTTGAGGATCTCCTTGGTGCCCTCAGGGGTCTCGACGGTGGCGTGGAGGTTCTTGATCTCCAGGATCGACATGTGGGGTTCTCCTTGACCAGGAAGCTGGTGGATTCGTGGGGCTGGGGGCGGGCGTCGGGGACGACGCCCAGGTGTCAGGTGGCGGGAGCTTCGGAGGGATCCACGAGGATCTCGCCGCGGCTCTCGTCGATGCGCACGGGGAACACCCGCACGGGCAGGACCGCCGGGAGCTGCAGGGGACGACCGGTGACGAGGTCGAACTGGCTGCCGTGCTTCCAGCACTCGATGGTGCATCCCTCGACGTCGCCGTCGCTCAGCGCGATCTCGTCGTGCGAGCAGAGGTCCTCGAGGGCGTGGACGCCGCCGTCCTCGTCGCGCACCAGGGCGATCTCGATCCCGCCGGCGACGACGTCGATCGCCTCGCCGGGGGCGAGGTCGGCCAGGGCGGCGACGGGGACGAAGGCGTCCGACATCAGTTCATGCTCCGTGCGAGCTCGTCCTCGATCGCGGCCGAGAGGCGCTCGCGCACCTCGGGCACGTCGATCTGCTGGATGATCTCGGCGAAGAAGCCGCGCACGACCAGACGGCGCGCCTCGATCTCCGGGATGCCGCGAGCGCGCAGGTAGAACAGCTGCTCGTCGTCGAAGCGCCCGGTGGCGGCGGCGTGGCCGGCACCCTCGATCTCGCCCGTCTCGATCTCCAGGTTCGGCACCGAGTCGGCGCGGGCGCCCTCGGTGAGCACCAGGTTGCGGTTGAGCTCGTAGGTGTTGGTGCCCTCGGCCTCCTTGCGGATCAGCACGTCGCCGACCCACACGGACCGTGCGCCCTTGCCCTGCAGCGCGCCCTTGTAGGCGACGTTGGAGGTGCAGTTCGGGGCGCTGTGGTCGATGAACAGGCGGTTCTCGAAGAACTGGCCCTCGTCGGAGAAGTAGAGGCCCAGCTTCTCGATCTCGCCGCCGGGGGCCGCGTACTCGCCGATCGAGTTCAGGCGCACCGCGCTGCCGCCGAGGGTGACCGCGACGTGCTTCAGGCGCGCATCACGGCCCACGCGGGCGTGGTGCTGCGCGATGTGCACCGCGTCGTCGTCCCAGTCGTGGACGGTGATGACGGTCATCTGCGCGTTGTCACCGACGAGGATCTCCACGTCCTGCGCGTACTGCGCCGAGCCGGTGTGGTTCAGCACCACGATCGAGGAGGAGGACTCCTGCGCCTCGATCACGAGGTGCGCATTGGCGCGGCGGTCCGCGCCGCGGCCGGTGATGTCCACGCGGAACGGCGCGTCGTAGGCGGCGTTCTTGGCGGCGACCAGGTGCAGCGCCTGCTCGGTGCGGGCGGAGGCGATCGCAGTGGGCAGATCCTCGGGCACCAGCACGCTGCCGCGGGGCGCCTGGCCGGGGGCGAGCGTCGAGGGCTCCGGGGCGCCCTCGGGCACGGTCACGGCGTAGTCGACGGCGGGGTCGCCCTCGCGGTCGTCGGTGGCGGCGTCCTCGAAGAGGGCGGAGAAGCGGCGCAGCGGGGTGAAACGCCACTCCTCGATGTCGCTCTTGGGCACGGCGTGGTCGGCGACCTCGAAGGAGCGCAGTCGCGCGCCGCGGTTCAGCGCGGCGTGGGCGGCGGAGACCTCCTGGCCCGGCAGGCTCAGGTTCTCCTCCTCCAGCTCCGGCGCGGCCGTCGTGTCGGCGCCCTCCAGGGCCTCTCCGGCGGCGACGGGCGCGGCGCCCGCCGCGTGGCCCACGGCCTCGTTCGCGGTCGGGTCCCCGGCGCTCTCGGCACCCTTCACATCAGTGGTCGTCATCAGCCGACTGCTCCTTCCATCTGCAGCTCGATCAGGCGGTTCAGCTCGAGGGCGTACTCCATCGGGAGCTCGCGGGCGATGGGCTCGATGAAGCCGCGCACGATCATCGCCATCGCCTCGGTCTCCTCCATGCCGCGGCTCATCAGGTAGAAGAGCTGCTCCTCGGAGACCTTGGAGACGGTGGCCTCGTGGCCCATCTGGACGTCGTCGACGCGCACGTCGACGTAGGGGTAGGTGTCGGTGCGCGAGATCTGGTCCACCAGCAGCGCATCGCACAGCACGGTCGAGGCGGAGTGCTCGGCACCGGGCATGACCTGGACCAGGCCGCGGTAGGAGGAGCGGCCGCCGCCGCGCGAGACCGACTTGGAGACGATCGAGCTCGAGGTGTGCGGCGCCATGTGCACCATCTTCGAGCCGGTGTCCTGGTTCTGGCCCTCGCCGGCGAAGGCGACGGAGAGGGTCTCGCCGCGGGCGTGCTCGCCCATCAGCCAGACGGCCGGGTACTTCATGGTGACCTTGGAGCCGATGTTGCCGTCGACCCACTCCATGACGCCGCCCTGCTCGACCGTGGTGCGCTTGGTGACCAGGTTGTAGACGTTGTTCGACCAGTTCTGGATGGTCGTGTAGCGGACGCGGGCGTCCTTCTTCACGACGATCTCGACGACGGCGCTGTGCAGCGAGTCGGACTTGTAGATCGGCGCGGTGCAGCCCTCGACGTAGTGCACGTAGGAGCCCTCGTCGGCGATGATCAGCGTGCGCTCGAACTGGCCCATGTTCTCGGTGTTGATCCGGAAGTAGGCCTGCAGCGGGATCTCGACGTGCACGCCCTTGGGGACGTAGACGAAGGAGCCGCCGGACCACACGGCGGTGTTCAGCGCGGAGAACTTGTTGTCGCCCGAGGGGATGACGGTGCCGAAGTACTCCTTGAACAGCTCCGGGTGCTCCTTGAGCGCCGTGTCGGTGTCCAGGAAGATGACGCCCTGCTCCTCCAGGTCCTCGCGGATCTGGTGGTAGACGACCTCGGACTCGTACTGCGCGGCGACGCCGGCGACGAGGCGCTGCTTCTCGGCCTCGGGGATCCCGAGGCGGTCGTAGGTCTCCTTGATGTCCTCGGGCAGGTCGTTCCAGTCGGTGACCTGCTTCTCGGTGGAGCGGACGAAGTACTTGATGTCGTCGAAGGCGATGCCGGAGAGGTCCGGGCCCCAGGTGGGCAGCGGCTTCTTCTCGAAGAGCTTCAGCGCCTTCAGCCGGCGCTCGAGCATCCACTCGGGCTCGTCCTTGCGTGCGGAGATGTCGCGCACGACGTCCTCGGACAGGCCGCGGCGCGCGCTGGCCCCGGCCGAGTCCTCGTCGTGCCATCCGAAGGCGTAGTTGCCGATCGAATCGATGATCTCGTCCTGTGAGAGCTTCTCGGGTGCGCTCGTCATGGTGTCCTTCCCTCGGTGAGCGGAATGTGGGTCGTGCAGACGTGAGCCCCCTGCGCCAGGGTGGCCAGGCGCTGGACGGGGGCCCCGATGATGCGGGAGATGACGCGGGTCTCGGCCTCGCACAGCTCCGGGTGGTCGGCGGCCACGTCGAGGACGGGGCAGCGACCGTGGCAGAGCTGCGCGGTGACGAGGCTACGCGGCCCGGCGCCGCCCTCGCGACGGGCCGCCGGCAGCGGGACGTGCAGCGGGCGGACGGTGGTGGCGTAGCCGCGCTCGGTGAGCAGCTGCGAGAGCAGCTCGAGCCGCTCGGCGGTGCCCACCGGCTCCCCGGTCTCCGCCTCGAGGCGGTCGACCCGCTCGGCGAGCCGTTGCTCCCAGTCGGAGATCCGCCGCTCCGCGAGGGCGGTCACCGCCTCGTCGCCGCCGCGGCGGGCGAGCTCGTCGACCGCCATCACGGCCAGCTCGTCGTAGCCGGCGGCGAAGTCCTCATGCGCCGACGGCGAGAGCACGAAGGTCTTGCTGGGGCGTCCGCGGCCGCGATGAGCCACGGGCACCTCGTGCTCGGCGATGGTCCCCTCCGCCTCGAGCGCCGCGAGATGGCGGCGCACGGCGGCGCTGGTGAGGCCGAAGCGCTCGGCGAGCTGCCGGGCGGTGATGGGTCCGTGGGTGGAGATCGCCTCGACGAGGCGATCGCGCGTGGTCGGCTCGGGCTTCGCCGCGAGCTCCTGCGCATCCTGCTCGGCCATCCTGCACCTCCCTTCTCGACCACCTAGATTTTACAACAGGACTCTTTCCAAATACTGCCCGAGCCCTGTGCGCCCGGCCACGAAGGGTGCCCTTACCTGCGACGTCGCGCAGGGCGGGGCGGATCGCGCTCCCCCACACATGGTGCACGACGTGGGTGCGGAGCGCACCCCGGGCCCCTCTCGGCGCGCCGTCGACCGCCGCCCCCGAGAGGCTTCCATCTAGTACCGGTTTCAACTATCATGGCGGCGACGCCACCGACACGAAGGGACCCCACGATGAACGAGACCGCCCCCGACTCCACGGACGCCGCCGCCGAGCAGCACTCGACCCGCGGCGCCTACGTCTCCGCCGGCAAGGGCTTCGACCGCGACATGAACTACATCGACGACCGGATCACCCGCGACGGCCGCGACGGCTGGCCCGTCGAGGCCGGGCGCTACCGGCTGATCGCCGCCCGCGCCTGCCCGTGGGCCAACCGCACCCTGATCTCCCGGCGCCTGCTGGGCCTGGAGGACGTGATCTCGGTGGGCATGCCCGGCCCCACCCATGACAAGCGCTCCTGGACCTTCGACCTCGACCCCGGCGAGGTGGATCCCGTGCTCGGCTACGAGCGCCTGCAGCAGGCCTACTTCGCGCGCTTCCCCGACTACCCGCGCGGCATCACCGTCCCCGCCGTCGTGGACGTGCCCACCAGGGCCGTCGTGACCAACGACTTCCAGCAGATCACCCTCGACCTCGCCACCGAGTGGACCGCCCACCACCGCGCCGGCGCCCCGGACCTCTACCCCGAGGCTCAGCGCGAGGAGATCGACGCGCTGAACAAGTGGATGCTCCACCGGGTCAACAACGGCGTGTACAAGGTCGGCTTCGCCGGCTCGCAGGAGGACTACGAGCGCGAGTACGCGCTCCTCTGGGAGGCCCTCGACGAGCTCGAGGAGCGCCTGGGCCGCAGCCGCTACCTCATGGGCCCCTCGATCACCGAGGCCGATGTGCGCCTGTTCCCCACGCTGATCCGCTTCGACCCCGTCTACCACGGCCACTTCAAGGCCAACCGGCAGACCCTCGCCTCGATGCCGAACCTGTGGAACTACACCAAGGACCTGTTCCAGACCCCGGGCTTCGGCGACACGGTCGACTTCGCGCAGATCAAGCGGCACTACTACTACGTGCACGAGGACATCAACCCCACGCAGATCGTCCCCGCCGGCCCGGCGCTCGAGCCGCTGCTGGAGGCGCACGACCGCGACCGCTTCGAGACCGACACCTGGGGCCCCGGCGGCACCGCTCCCGAGGCGCCGCTCGCCGCGGAGGTCGTCGACCCGGCGCACACACCGCTGCACGTCACCGGGCGCTGAGCCCGGCACGGCCCGGGTGAGGTCTCGCCCACCTCGCCCGGCCCGGACGCGGCGCCGTCCCCGGCCCGGCGCCGCGTCCGGCCTACGATGGGGCGGCCATGGACGACCACTCCCCTGCCCTCGTCGCGACCGACCTCGCCCACTCCTACGGCGCCGTGCGCGCCCTCGACGGCCTGAGCCTGACCGCGGAGCGCGGCGAGGTCACCGCGCTGCTCGGCCCCAACGGCGCCGGCAAGACCACCGCCGTCTCCTGCGCGACCGGTCTGCTCCGCCCCGATGCGGGCAGCGTGCGCGTGCTCGGCACCGACCCCTGGCGCGCGAGCCCCGAGCACCGCGCCCGGGTGGGCGTGATGATCCAGGACGGCGGCCTCACCTCGGGCGCGACGGCGATGCAGCTGCTGCGCTACGGCGCGAGCCTGCACGCCGCCCCGCTCGATGTCGACGAGGTCGCCGCCCATCTCGGCATCGACGAGTTCGCCCGCACCCTCGTGCGGCGCCTCTCCGGCGGGCAGCGGCAGCGGCTCGCCCTGGCGCTGGCGATCATCGGCCGGCCCGACCTCGTCTTCCTCGACGAGCCGACGGCCGGGATGGATCCCTCGATCCGGCGCCGGGTGCGGGAGCTGATCCGGGGGCTGGCCCGCACCGGCACCGCCGTCGTGCTCACCACCCATCTGATGGACGACGTGGTCGGGCTCGCGGACGCGGTGCGAGTGATCTCCCGCGGCCACGTGCTCGCCTCCGGCAGCGTGCAGGAGGTGGTCCGCGAGCATCGCGGGCCGGGCGGCGGCGTGACCCTCCGGGCGACCGCGAGCGGCGTCGCCCCCGACGCCGTGCCCGCCCTCGAGCAGTCCCTGCACGAGGCCGCCGCCCGTCACGGCGCCCGCCTTGAGGTCTCCAGCGCCGCGGCCGCTGACCTCGAGGCGGTGCTGCTGGACCTGATGGACCGCGACGCCCCCGGGGTCGAGGACGCCGGGAGCACGACCCGCCACGACGACGCCCCCAGCGCAGGAGCCGCCCGATGAGCGCCACGCCCCCGTCGACCTCTCCCGCCGCCCCCGGCGAGAGCCCCGCCGCGCCGCGCGTGCCGCGTCCCGCACCGGCGCTGCGCCGCATCCTCTCCCATGCCCGGCTCGAGACCCGCGTGCTGCTCTCCAACGGGGAGCAGCTCATGGTCGCGATCGCGCTGCCGGCGATGGTGATGGTGGGGCTGTGGCTGCTGCCCGTCGGCCGGATCGAGGGCACTCCCGCGATCGACACCGCGGTCGCCGCGACCTTCGCGACCGCGCTGATCTCGACCTCCTTCACCTCGCAGGCGATCATGACCGGCTTCGACCGTCGCAACGGCGTGCTGCGCTGGATCGCGACGACGCCGCTGGGGCGCAGCGGCTATCTCGCCGGGAAGATCCTCGCCACCCTCACCACCCACGTGCTGCAGGTGGTCGTGCTCGGGGTGCTGGGCCTGGTCCTGGGCTGGCGGCCGGAGCTCGCCGGCCTCGCGGCGCTCGTCCCCGTCTGGCTGGTGGGGACGGTGGCCTTCGGGGCGCTCGGCCTGCTGGTCGCGGGGCTGCTGCGCACCGAGGCGGTGCTGGCGGTGGCGAACCTCGTGTTCGTGCTGCTCGTCGCCGTCGGCGGCGTCGCCTTCCCCACCACCTCGTTCCCGCGGATCCTCGGCGGGCTCGCGGACCTGCTGCCCTCGGGCGCGCTCGGAGAGCTGATGCGGGCCTGCCTCGCGGGCGGTCCGTTCTCCCCCGGCTCCGCCGTGGTGCTGCTGCTGTGGGCCGCGGCAGGGGTCGCGGCCGTCGTGCGCTGGTTCCGCTGGACGGATGCCTGAGCCGCCTCGCACGAGCCCGACGCCGGGCCCCGGTCCCGGAGCCCCTGTCCGGCCGCTCGGCCGTCCCGGGCGACCGCCGAGTCCTCACGATGCGGGATCCCTCGCATCCGCACCCGGAGTCCAGGCGGCCCTCGGCCGCGGAACCTAGACTGCTGGGCATGTCCTCGCCTGCCCTCTCCGCCGAGCGCTCACCCGAGCGCCACGGGCGGATCACCACGCTGCCCGACCGTCGTCTGACCTCCTGGGGGCCGCAGCGGCGCGCACGTCTCGCCGCCATCGCTATCTGGGGCAACCTGATCTGCCAGATGGGGATCATCCTCTCGGGCGGCGCGGTGCGTCTGACGGGCAGCGGATTGGGCTGCTCCTCCTGGCCGCACTGCGAGCCGGGGAACTTCACCCCGGAGCTGACGCTCGAGGCCGGGATCCACCCTTTCGTCGAGTTCGGCAACCGCACGCTCACCGGCGTGCTGAGCATCTTCGCTGTCGCGGTGCTGCTGGTGACCTACCGCTGGCTCTCCCACAAGGGACGCGGCTTCCGGATGCTGGCGTGGGTGCCGCTGATCGGCACCGCCGCGCAGGCGCTGATCGGGGCGTTCGTGGTGTGGTTCGACCTGCACCCCGGGATCGTCAGCCCCCACTTCCTCATCTCCCCCGTGCTCGGCGCGCTCTCGACGGTGCTGCTGGTGCGGCTGTACGACGGCGACTCGCACGTGCGCCTCGCGGTCCCGCCACGACTGCTGGGGCTCTACGTCCCGCTGGCGGCGGTGGGCTTCGTGGTGCTGGTGCTCGGCACGCTGGTCACCGGCACCGGCCCGCACTCGGGCGATGCCGGGGACGTCACCCGCCTGATGTTCTCCCCGGTCGTAATCACCCGGGTCCACGCCGTCGCGGTCTACCTCTTCCTCGCCCTGCTGATCGCGATGCTGGTCGTCCTCCACCGCTCGTGTGCCCGCCGCGAGGCCCGCACCGCGGCCTGGTGGCTGCTCGCGGCGACCCTCGCGCAGGGCGCGGTCGGCTACATCCAGTACTTCACCGGGCTGCCCGAGCTGGTCGTCTTCGGCCACCTGCTCGGCGCCGCCGTGTTCGCACCGATGATCGCCTGGGTCGGGGCCCGGCTGGTCACCTGGCAGGAGGCACGATGATCCTCGGACGCCGTCGCCGCAGCTCCACCCAGGAGCTGCCCACCACCGAGCAGGCACGTCCGGCCGGCGAGTTCGTCGCCTCCGTGCTCTCGCACCTGCGGCAGGTCGTGGACGTGGGCTGGAACCTGCTGGACGTCGACGCGGAGGCGCATCGCCTGATCCGCGAGGCGGGGGCGACCAGCTGCTACATCGACTACCACCCCGTCTTCGGCGCCTCCCCCTTCGGGTACGTCATCTGCACCTCGCTGAACGAGGGCGTGCTCCACGGCCGCCCCTACGACCGGGTGCTCGAGGACGGGGACCTGCTCTCCCTCGACTTCGCCGTCTCGGTGGAGGGCTGGGTGGCGGACTCGTGCCTGACGATCCCCGTCGGCACCCCGCGCGCGGAGGACCTCCAGCTGATCCACGACACCGAGCAGGTGATGTGGGCCGGGATCGACCAGGTCACCGCCGGCGCCACCGTCGGCGACATCGGCTTCGCGGTGATGAACGAGGCGACCTCGCTCGGCTACTCGATCAACGACCGCTTCGGCGGCCACGGCGTGGGGCGCACGATGCACGAGGCCCCCTTCGTCCCCAACCACGGCACCCCCGGCGGCGGCGCCGAGCTCGTGGCCGGGCAGCTGATCACCGTGGAGCCGTTCCTGGTGCCGACCACCTCCGAGCTCGTCGTCGACGAGCGGGACGGCTGGACGCAGCTGGCGGCCGACGGCTCCCGCGGCGCGCACGCGGAGCACACCCTGCAGGTCACCGACGGCGCGCCGATCGTCCTCACGGCGCGGGCCGACGACCCTGCTCCGCGCAGCTCGCTGGGCTGAGAGCCCCTGCGGACGCTCCGTTCCGCGGTGCTCACCGCGTCGGCGGCACGGCGTCCTCGTCTCCGGCCCACGACACCCGCCGCGTCAGAGCGACGGTGCCCGCGGGTCGTCACCGAGCAGCGCGACTCCGGGGATCGTGTCTCGGAGCAGGCCGACTCAGCGCAGCGCGATTCAGAGCAGCGCGTCGAGGCTCGTCACGATCCCGGGGACGTCCAGGCCCTGGTCGGCGAGGATCGCGTCGCGCTTGCCGTGGGCGAGGAACTCGAGGTCCACGCCCAGGCAGTGCACGACGGGGCCCGGCTGCGCCGGGGTCGCCCGTCGGCCGAGCCGCAGTGCGAGCGCGGCACCGATCCCCCGCTCCGCGAGGCCGTCCTCGAGGGTGAGCACCCCGCGGGCGCCGGCGGCGAGGTCCAGCAGCTCCTCGCCCAGCGGCAGCGCCCGGACCGGATCGAGCACGACCACGTTCGCCGCGGGACGGGACGCCGCGATCTCCCGGGCGGCGGCGAGGGCGCGGTCGGCGAGGGCGCCGACGGAGACGAGGAGCACGTCGATCGGGGCCTCCGCGTCGCCGTGCAGGACGTCTCCCGCGGGCAGCTGGGCGAGCGCCGGGAGCTCCTCGGGGCAGGCGCCCTTGGGGAAGCGGACGATCGAGGGGCCCGGGGTGCCGAGCGCCGCGGGGACCGCCGCGTCGAGGCGGGCGCCGTCGCGGGGCGCCCACAGGCTCAGTCCGGGCACCTGCGCGGCGAGGGCGAGGTCCCAGATGCCGTGGTGGCTCGGACCGTCGTCGCCCGTGATCCCGGCGCGGTCCAGCGTGATCGTGACGTCCTCGCCGTGCAGGGCGAGGTCCAGCAGCAACTGGTCGTGGGCACGGTTCAGGAACGTCGCGTAGAGCGCGACGAGGGGCAGGCGGCCCCCGGCGGAGAGGCCGGCGGCGGTGTCCAGCGCGAGCTGCTCGGCGATGCCGACGTCGAGGACGCGCTCGGGCATCTCCTGCTGCATCGGGGTGAGCCCGACGGGGTCGATCATCGCGGCGCTGAGCGCGACCACCCGTTCGTCGGCACGGGCGGCGTCGAGCACGGCGGCGCCCAGGCGGGCGCTCCAGGTGCGGGCGGCGGGCTTCGTCGCCTCCTCGCCCTCGAGCGAGAAGGGGCCGGTGGCGTGCCAGTGGTCCACCGCGTCGGCCTCGGCGCGGGCGAAGCCGGCGCCCTTGCGGGTGAGGACGTGCAGGACCACTCCGGCGCTGCCAGGGTCCTCCGCGGCCTCGCGGGCGGCGGCGGTCGCGGCCGCGAGCGCGGTGAGGTCGTGGCCGTCGACGGGCCCCAGATAGGTCAGGCCCAGCTGGGTGAAGACGTCCTGTCCGGGCAGCACCTCGCCCGTGCGCAGCGCGGCGAGATGCCGGGCGAGGCCGCCGACGGTGGGCGCGTAGGAGCGGGTGTTGTCGTTGAGCACGACGACGGTGCGGGAGCCGCGGTCCGCGGCGAGCTCGTTGAGCGCCTCGAGGCCGACGCCGCCGGTGAGCGCGCCGTCCCCGATCACCGCGACGGAGACGCCCGGCTCCCCCGCGAGGCGGTGGGCGCGGTCCAGGCCGTGCGCCCAGGCGATCGAACCGGAGGCGTGGGAGTTCTCGACCAGGTCGTGCGCGGACTCGCCCCGGTCGGGATAGCCGGAGGTGCCGCCGGCGCGTCGGAGCCCCTCGAGGTCGGCGCGGCCGGTCAGCATCTTGTGGACGTAGGCCTGGTGGCCGGTGTCGAAGACGATCGGCTCCGCCGGGGAGCGGAACTCACGGTGCAGGGCGAGGGTCAGCTCGACGACGCCGAGGTTCGGGCCGAGGTGGCCTCCGCTGACGGCGCAGATCTCGAGGAGGCGGCGGCGCAGGGTGCGGGCGAGGCCCGGGAGCTGCTCCGCATCCAGGGTGCGCAGCGCCTCGGGGTCCGCGGGGATCGGCACCTCGGGCGGGGGCACGGTCGAGTCCGCCGCCGGGCGGGAGGGGGCGGGGCGCGGGCGCCGACGGATCGGCGCGGCAGCGTGCTGCTCAGTGGTGGACACGCACGGTCCTCCCTCGGGGACGGGATCGGGACCTGTTCAGAGTACGTGGTTCTGACCTGCCGAGACGGGAGACATGGTCACATCTGTGCACATCTTCACCGGGGCTTCACCCGGCCCCGCCGAGGTGTGCAACGCGGTGCAGACAGCCCGGTCAGGGGTGCGCGAGAGGGTGCCCACGGCGCCTCCCACACCCGGACATGACTGCGCCCCGCCGGGCCGGAGCCGGGCGAGGCGCAGCATGCGCCGGTCACGAGGACCGGACGGCGCGGGAGGGGCCTGCGATCAGGCCGCGACCAGCGAGCGCAGGACGTACTGCAGGATGCCGCCGTTGCGGTAGTACTCCGCCTCGCCGGGGGTGTCGATGCGGACGACCGCATCGAACTCCACCGAGGTGCCGTCCTGCTTGGCGGCGACGACCTTCACCGTCTTCGGGGTGGCGCCCTCGTTCAGGGCGGTGATCCCGGTGAAGGAGAAGGTCTCCGTGCCGTCGATCCCGAGGGACTCGGCGGTCTCGCCGGCGGGGTACTGCAGCGGCAGCACGCCCATCCCGATGAGGTTCGAGCGGTGGATGCGCTCGAAGCTCTCGGCGATGACGACCTGGACGCCGAGGAGCTTGGTGCCCTTGGCGGCCCAGTCGCGGGAGGAGCCGGTGCCGTACTCCTTGCCGGCCAGGACCACGAGCGGGATGTCCTGCTCGGCGTAGGCCTGGGCGGCGTCGTAGATGAACTCCTGCTCACCGGTCAGGAAGTTCTTCGTGTACCCGCCCTCGACGCCGTCGAGGAGCTGGTTCTTGATGCGGATGTTCGCGAAGGTGCCGCGGATCATGACCTCGTGGTTACCCCGGCGGGAGCCGTAGGAGTTGAAGTCCTTGCGCGCGACGCCGTGCTCCTGCAGGTACTTGCCTGCCGGGGAGTCGAGCTTGATCGAGCCGGCGGGCGAGATGTGGTCGGTCGTGGTCGAGTCGCCGACCTTGACCAGCACCCGGGCGCCCTCGACGTCGCCGACCGGCGCGGGCTGCGCCTCCATGCCCTCGAAGTACGGGGGCTTGCGCACATAGGTGGACTCGGAGTCCCACTCGAAGGTCGCGCCCTCGGGAGTCTCCAGGCTCCGCCAGCGCTCGTCGCCGGTGAAGACGTCCTTGTAGTCCTCGGTGAACATCTCCTGGGAGATGGACTCGCCGATGACCTTCTCGACCTCGGTCGGGTTCGGCCAGATGTCGCGCAGGTAGACGTCCTGGCCGTCCTTGTCCTGCCCCAGCGGGTCGTTCTCGAAGTCGAAGTCCATGGTGCCCGCGAGCGCGTAGGCGATGACCAGCGGCGGGGAGGCCAGGTAGTTCATCTTCACGTCGGGGTTGATGCGGCCCTCGAAGTTGCGGTTGCCCGAGAGCACCGCGGTGACGGCGAGGTCCTTCTCGGCGATGGCCTCGGAGATCTCCGAGTCCAGCGGACCCGAGTTGCCGATGCACGTGGTGCAGCCGTAGCCCACCAGGTGGAAGCCGAGCGCCTCGAGCGCCGGCCAGAGGCCCGCCCGCGTGTAGTAGTTGGTGACGACCTGCGAGCCGGGGGCCATGGAGGTCTTGACCCACGGCTTGGCGACCAGGCCGCGGTCCACCGCATTCTGGGCGAGCAGGCCGGCGGCCATCATCACCGAGGGGTTCGAGGTGTTGGTGCAGGAGGTGATCGAGGCGATCGAGACGATGCCGTGGTCGATCTCGAAGTCCTTGCCCTTGACCTGGACCGGGTTCGAGGCGCGGCCGATCACATGCTGGTGCTCCGGGGCGTCGCCGCCGGAATCGTTGTCCGACCCCAGTCCCGCCGGGTCCGAGGCGGGGAAGGTGCCGGCGTCGTCGCCCTCCTCGACCTGATGCCCCTCGCCCGCGTAGGAGGGCAGCACCTCGCGGAAGGACTCCTTCGCCTCGGTGAGGACGATGCGGTCCTGGGGGCGCTTGGGGCCAGCGATGGAGGGCACCACGGTGGAGAGGTCCAGCTCGAGGTACTCGGAGTACTCGACCTCCGTCGAGGGGTCGTGCCACAGGCCCTGGCGCTTGGCGTAGGCCTCCACGAGGGCGACCTGCTCCTCGGTGCGGCCGGTCAGGCGCAGGTAGTCGGTGGTGACCTCGTCGACCGGGAAGATCGCGACGGTGGAGCCGAACTCGGGGCTCATGTTGCCGATGGTCGCGCGGTTCGCGAGCGGGACCTGGGAGACGCCCTCGCCGTAGAACTCGACGAACTTGCCCACCGCGCCGTGCCGGCGGAGCATCTCGGTGATGGTGAGCACGACGTCGGTCGCGGTGGCGGCCGGCGGGATCTCGCCGGTGAGCTTGAAGCCCACCACGCGCGGGATCAGCATGGAGACGGGCTGGCCGAGCATCGCGGCCTCGGCCTCGATGCCGCCGACGCCCCAGCCGAGCACGCCCAGGCCGTTGACCATGGTGGTGTGCGAGTCGGTCCCGACGCAGGAGTCGGGGTAGGCGCGCAGCACCCCGTCGACCTCGCGGGTCATGACGGTGCGGGCGAGGTACTCGATGTTGACCTGGTGGACGATGCCGGTGCCCGGGGGGACGACCTTGAAGTCGTCGAAGGCGGTCTGGCCCCAGCGCAGGAACTGGTAGCGCTCGCGGTTGCGCTCGTACTCGAGCTCCATGTTCTGCTCGAGCGCGTCGAGGCGGCCCGCGACGTCGATCATCACGGAGTGGTCGATGACCATCTCCGCGGGGGCGAGCGGGTTGATCCGCTCGGGATCCCCGCCGAGGTCCTGGACGGCCTCGCGCATGGTGGCGAGGTCGACGACGCAGGGGACGCCCGTGAAGTCCTGCATGATCACGCGGGCGGGCGTGAACTGGATCTCGACGGACGGATCGGCCGTCGCGTCCCAGCTCGCGAGCGCACGGACGTGGTCGGCGGTGATGTTCGCCCCGTCCTCGGTGCGCAGCAGGTTCTCGAGCAGGATCTTGAGGCTGTAGGGAAGCTTCTCGGCGCCCTCCACGGCGTCGAGCGCATAGATCTCGTAGTCGGTGCCGCCGACCTCGAGCTTCTGCTTCGCGGCGAATGAGTCGACAGTGCTCATCGGACGCACTCCTTCGGTATGGGTTCGACCCCTCCATCGTAGGCGCGTCGCCCGCGCACGGCAGGCGATCGCGCACCTCCGGGCCCGACGCGGAGGGCGCGGGCCGAGGAGGGGGTGCCGGGCGGGTCCCCGGCAAGTATCTTGAAGTCAAGATAAATCATACCACGCAGGACCCCATGGTCCTGACAGGGCGTCATCTGCGCCGGGCGCGTGTCGGCCCGGTCAGCCCGCGGAGCGCTCGAGGACCGCGACGGACTCGATGTGGTGCGTGTGCGGGAAGAGGTCGAAGGCGCGCAGGTCCTTGACCTGCCATCCCTTGCCCTCGATCGCGGCGAGGTCGCGGGCGAGGGTGGCGGGCTCGCAGGAGACGTACACGATGCGCTGGCGCACGGCGCCGGCGAGCAGCCCCATCAGCTCGACGCCCGCGCCGGCGCGCGGCGGATCCAGGACCACCGCGTCGACCCCGCCGCGGCGTGCGCGCACCCAGTCGGTGACATCGGCCGTGGCGGTGGAGACCTGCGGGAGGTCCTCGAGGTTCTGGGCGGCCAGCTGGGAGGCGCGGCGGTTGCCCTCGACGGAGACGACCGAGCCGCCCGTGCCCACCTGCTCCGCGGCGACCGCGGCGAAGACGCCGACACCGCCGTAGAGGTCCCAGGCGCTGCCGCCCCGCGGGGCGTGCAGGGC
The DNA here is from genome assembly GCF_004362645.1 of Brachybacterium sp. AG952. NCBI lineage: Bacteria > Bacillati > Actinomycetota > Actinomycetes > Micrococcales > Dermabacteraceae > Brachybacterium > Brachybacterium sp. AG952. The sequence goes on from NZ_SNXV01000003.1 coordinate 362,371, forward strand.
GGAGTCGACGACCTCGGTGAGCAGCTCCGCGGCCCGGCGGTGGGACTGCCAGAAGCCGGTGGCGCTGACGGTGAACATCCGCTCGCCCAGGCGCTCGTGGACGGTGCCGTCGCCGCGCAGCGGGACGAGACCGCGGCCGGTGCGGACCGCGACGTCGGCGTCGCCCCAGCTCTCCGGGATCTCGATCGTCTCGGGATCCAGGTCGCGGCCGATCAGCACCACCGAGGCCGGACCGGCCGAGGGGGCCACGGCGTCGACGGCCTCGGTGCCCTCGGGGGCGGTCCACTCCCCCAGGCGCAGCGCGCGCACCGCGGGGGCCGACAGGGGATCCTCCCCTACGGGACGCACCTCGTGGGAGCGCCAGCCGCGCATCCCGACCTCCCCGTCGGGGCCGACGGCGTAGCGCACCCGGGTGCGCCAGCCGAGCCCGTCGGCGTCGTGCGGGGCGGGCTCGACCTGCACCTGCTCGATCGGGAAGCTCGTCACCCCGGCGCGGCGCAGCAGCTCCTGCATGACCTCGCTCGCGATGCGGCGCTGGGCGGGCAGGGCGATGTGCGCCCATTCGGCGCCGCCGACGCCGTCGACCCCGGCCTCCTCCCACACCGAGGGGACCCGGTCGGGCCCGGCCTCGAGCACGTCGAGCGCCTCGGCACGCCAGAAGCGGGCATCGGCCTTCGCCTGGGGGTCCTCGAGGAGGCGGGCGGTGACGGTCTCCCCCGGTGCGGTGCCGCGCACGAAGACGACCCGGCCCTCGTGGCGGGCCACGAAGGTGCCGCCGGCCGCGGGAGGGCCGGCGGTGACCGTGAGGACTCGGCCGCCGGGGGCGGGGCTGCTCGGCGCGCTGTCGGCATCGGGGGTCATCGGACCACTCTCCTCCACTCCGGGTCCGAGCCCGGCTCGGACGGCGGCAGAACTCTCGGCGGGCACATCGTGCACCATCATCTCATCCAGTGGACGGTGCGCTGACCGCGCCGGTCGGGTCTCAGCGGAGGCCGCGGCGGGCGAGCAGCCCGCGGTGCATGAGCCAGACGAGATAGGCGATCACCGCGAAGGCCGGCAGGCCCATGGCGATCTTCGCCGCGCCGAGCGCCGCGACCTGGCCGGTCAGCAGCAGCGGGAGCTGCACGGCGAGCTTGGCCGCGTACAGCCCCGCGAACAGGAGCGTCGCACGGGTGTACACGCGGCGGCCGTCCTCGTGCTCGCGCCAGTCCGACACCCGCGGGTCCAGCAGCGCGACGACCACGCCGACCAGCGGATGCCGCAGGGCGAGGGAGAGCAGGAGCACGGCCAGCGAGACGGCGTTGGTGACGATGCCCGGCCAGTAGAAGTCGGACCCCTCCCCGGAGCGGACCGCGAGGACCGCGCCGAGCGCGACCCCGATCAGCCCACCGATCACGGTCGAGGGGCTCTGGCGCTGGACGAGGCGCACCACCAGCATCACCACGACGGCCGCGACCGCCGCCCCCGCGGCGAGGCCCACGGCGCCCGTGGCGACGAAGAGCACGACGAACAGCAGCGTCGGCAGCACCGACTCCACGATCCCGCGGCGCCCACCGATCGCGTCGGCGACGGAGAACTCCTCCTCCTGGAGCACGGCGCCGAGGCCGCTGCGGGTCGATCCCTCCCCGCCCACGGGCTCTCCCGCGGGCTGCTGGTCCGCCGGGGGCGCGCCCTGCGCGCCGGCCCCGGGAGCGGGCGCGACATCGGAGCCGCTGCGCGGCGTGGATCCGCCAGCAGGCGCGGGGTCGGAGGGCGAGTCGGCCGGGTCCCGACGGGGTCGGCCGCCGGCGCGGTGGGTGCTCATCCGATCTCGGTGATCTCCGGACCGCGGGCGAGCGGGTCCAGCGGGCCGGAGCGGATCTGGTTGAGCCCCGCACGCTCGCCGGGCAGGTGCAGGGGGATCAGCTCCTGCGGCGCCATCGCCTCCGCGCCGCGCACGACGACCAGGCGGGAGACGAGGGTCTCGAAGCGGCGCGCCTGCTCGGGGTCGGCCAGCGCCTTGCCGGAGAGGACCGCGCGCAGCAGCCAGCGCCGCCCGTCGACGCCCATGAAGCGCGCGGGACGGTAGGCGGTGCGGCCGTCGGCCCGCTTGACGGGCATGCGCGCGATCAGCTCGGTCCCGAAGACCCCGGGGCGGGTCTCGGCGGTGCCTCCCTGCTTGACCACGGACTCGCGCAGCTTGCCCCGCACCTCTTCCCAGATCCCGCGGGACTTGGGGGCCGCGAAGGCCTGGACCTGCAGCGAGGAGCCCTCGATGACGAGGTTCGCGCCGGTCACGGCGTTCGTGCGCTGGTCGACCTCCATCCGCAGCTCCATGCCGTCGATGGCGGGGACGAGCAGGCCGCCGAGGTCGATGCGGTCCTCGTCGGGCGCGTCGGCCTCATCGTAGGGCCCGTCCTCGAGGTGGTCCCCGCGTTCGGGGGCCTCCTCCTCGGCCCCGGGCTCGTCCTCGGGCAGGGCGTCGTCGGCCGCGCCCTCGTCCTCCGGGGCGTCGTCCGGCTCGGGCGAGTCGGAGTCGAGGGCGTCCAGCCCCTCGATCTCCTCCGGCTCCTGCCGCTTCCTGCGGGAGAACAGTCCCATGGTCATCCCTCCTGGTGGTGTGCGCCGCCGAAGCCGCCGCTGGAGCCGAACCCGGCGGTGGACCGGTCCGTCCGCTCGAGGTCGTCGACCTCCTGCAGCACGGGGGCCAGGAACGGCACCACCACGAGCTGGGCGATCCGGTCGCCGACGTGGAGGAGGAAGTCCTCCGTCGGATCGGTGTTGTGCAGCGCGACCTTGAGCGGTCCGCGATAGCCGGCGTCCACGATACCGGGGCCGTTGAGGACCGTGACGCCGTGCTTCGCGGCGAGGCCCGAGCGGGGGCAGACGAGTCCCACGGTGCCGGGCGGGAGGGCGACGGCGAGGCCGGTGTCGACCAGGGCGCGGCCGCCCGCGGGGATTACGAGCTCCTCGGCGCTGGCGAGGTCGAGGCCGGCGTCGTCGGCATGGGCGCGGTGCGGGAGCGGGGTCGCGCCGGTGCGGCGGATCCGCAGCGGCGCGCTGGTGTCGGGGTCGGCAGACATGACGCCAGGGTAGGCGCTCCGGCGGCGTCCTCCGCGCACCGGGGGTCCAGGGAGTGCGTGAGACCATGGTAGGCATGTCCGCCTCTGCCGTTCCTCCCGCCGCCGAGTCCCCGTCCGAGCGGTCCGCCGCCGGTGCGGCCCCCGTCTCCGGGAGCGGTGCCGGGACGCCGCTCCACCGCGAGCACCTCCTGCCCGGCGTCGGCGCCTGGGTGATCGGCATCGCGATCGGCGCAGCGCTCGGGCTCGTCATCGTGCCCCTGCACCTCGGCGCGGCGATCGCGCTGTCGGCGGTCTCCATCGTGATCGCGATCGTGCTGCTGATCTCCTACTCCCCCGTGCTGGAGGTCTCGGACGGCCGGTTCCGCCTGGGCCGCGCCCGGATCGACGTGACGGAGCTGGGCGAGCCGCAGGTGCTGCGCGGCGAGGACTGGGCTCTCACGATCGGCCAGGACTTCGAGCCGCTGGCTCACCACGAGGTGCGCGGCTGGACCCGCAGCGGGATCCGCGTCGAGGTGCTGGATCCGGAGGACCCGACCACCGCGTGGGTCGCCTCGACCCGTCGCCCCGAGGACCTCGCCCTCGCTCTGCGCACCGCCCAGCAGCAGGCGCGGCGCGCGGCCTGACCGGCGGCGCCGTCCACGACCTCGCCGGAGACGCGCCACGGCCCGTCCGGACGCGACCGGTCCGGGAACGACGAACGGCACCTCCCTGTCGGGAGGTGCCGTTCCTGCTTCAGGGGTTCTCCCCCTCTGCTGACCCGCGCTCGCGCGCACGTCAGGCCGCCGCGCACTCCTTGCAGATGATGAGCGTGCCCTCGACGTGGTCGATCTGGCTGCGGTGCTTCACGAGGAAGCAGCTGGCGCACGTGAACTCGTCCGCCTGGCGGGGCAGCACGCGCACGGAGAGCTCCTCGCCGGAGAGGTCGGCGCCCGGGAGCTCGTAGGAGTCGGCCGCCTCGGCCTCGTCCTCGTCGACCGTGGGGGTCGCCGCCTCGTTCCGTCGGCCCTTCAGCTCCTCGATGGAGTCGTCGTTCGACTCGTCGTCGTTCTTGCGCGGGGCGTCGTAATCAGTGGCCATCTACGGTCCGTTCCTGGTTGTCTGCGGGGTCGTACGACCTGGGTGTGGGCATGTCCGCGCCGGTGCGGCCACTAGGGACCGCATCCGACCGGTCCGGGTCCCAACGCTGAATGCGGCGGCATTATTGCAGAGGCACCCGTGAGCGGCAACACGACGTCCCCGCCCCGTCGGCGTCCGGTGCCGACGGCCCGGGCGCGTCCGGCGCGCACCCAGGCGTCGCACTGTAGGGTCACGGCCTAGACTGTGCCTGCGAGCGACCAGGCTCCGAGACCAGGCTCGGACGGAGAGGACGACGATGCGCGAGCTCGATCTCGACGGGATCCACGACGACGGGGAGCATCTGCTCCTGGTCGACTCCGACGGCGATCGGTACACCCTGCGGATCGACCGCGCGCTGCGCGCCGCGGTGCGCTCGGACCGTCCCGCGCTGAACATGATCCAGGCGGCCGACGCGACCCCGCTGCGCCCCAAGGAGATCCAGGCGATGCTCCGCGCCGGCCGCAGCGCGGAGGAGATCTCGGAGACCTCCGAGATCCCCCTCGAGCACGTCCGCCGCTACGAGGGGCCGGTGCTCGCCGAGCGCGAGTGGACCGCCCAGCGGGCGCGCACCTTCCCCGTCGGCCGCGGCGGCCCCGCCCTCCAGGAGGTCGTCGCCGAGCGGCTCGCCGCCCGCGAGGCGACCGGCGAGAGCGCCTGGGACGCCTGGCGGCGCCCCGACGGCACCTGGACCCTCGAGCTGACCTTCTCCGCGGGCGGTCGCACCCGGCAGGCCCACTGGGCGGCCGATGTCGAGACCCGCTCCGTGTCCCCGCTGGACGACGAGGCCCGCTGGATCAGCGACGAGGGCGCCCCGCCGGAGCCCAGCCGCGGCCGCGGCCGGCTCCAGGCCGTGAAGTCCTCCGTGTACGACCTCGAGGCCGACGGCTCGCTCGAGGGCGAGTCGCCCCGCTCCCGCACCTGGCCGCCCCGCCGTCCCGTGGCGGACGAGCACCCCTCCGCGCTCGAGGACAGCGAGCTCGACGCGCTCAACGCCCGTCGCGGGATGCGCTCCGTGCCCCGCCCCGACGACTCCGCGACCGTCTGGTCGGGGCTCGACGAGACCGTCGAGGAGCCCGGCGACGACGGCGCCGATGCGCAGGGCTCCGGGCTCGCCGCCGATCCCGCTCCGCACACCGATCACGCGCGTCCCGTCACACCGGTGCTCGCCGGCCCGGCGCCGGCTGAGGCCGGATCGGGCCTCGCGGCGGACGAGTCCCCCGCCGACCACGACCCGGACGCGGAGGCCCTGCGCGAGCACTCCTCGGCACCGGAGGAGCAGGACGGGCAGGGCACCGACGAGGAGCTCGCCGCCGAGGACCCCTCGCACTCCCCGAGCGCGCAGGACGGCGCCGACGACCCGGCCGAGGAGACCGCCGACGAGGCGGGCGACGAGCCCGAGGAGCCGGGGATCCAGTACCAGGACACCGTGGACCTCACGCCGCTGCCCGGCTTCGACGACGCCTCCGCCGCCGCGCGGGGAGAGGGCTCCGGCGAGTCCGAGGAGCCCGCCAAGCCGGCCCGGAAGTCCTCCCGGTCGAAGAGCAAGCGCGCCTCGATGCCCAGCTGGGACGAGATCGTCTTCGGCTCCCGGAACGACTGAGCCGCCGCCCGCGGCCGCCGCGGGCGGGCCTGCCCACCGGGCATCGCGCCGCGGCAGGGCTCAGGTGATCGTGCGCAGCAGCGGCACGACCGCCTCCGCCGAGGTGAGCGATCCGTGCACCCCGATCATCGACCGGGCCGTCTCGGGGCGGCGTGAGAAGTCGTCCACGCCCCAGCGTCCGCGGGCGAGGACGAGCACGTCGGCGATCCGTCCCCAGACGTGAGCAGGGATCGCCGTGGCAGCCGGGCCGAGCAGCCCCGAGGCGAGCACCTGCTCCCGGGTGAGGACCAGGGCGCGCTCCCCCATCAGCATGCGCATCCGCTCGGCGAGCTCCTCGGCGGCGCCGTCGCCGGGCACCGCGTGCAGGGCGAGCGCCCTCGCCTCCCCCGTCACCTCCTCGACCAGGGACAGGATCGCCGGCTCCTCCGCGAGGTCGACGGTGTGCGCGGCGGAGGTGTCGACCATCCCGTGATCGGCGGTGAGGTGGACGCGGGTCCCCCGGGGGACCCGTCGCAGCAGCGCGCCGATCAGCGCGTCGACCTCGGCGAGCGCGGTGCGCCACTGCTCGGAGTCGATGCCGTGCGCGTGGCCCGCGTGGTCCACGTCGTCCACGTGCAGGTGCACCAGCGCGTCCGGGCCGCCGCGGTGCAGCGCGGTGCGCACCGCCTCTACGCGGTCCCCACGACCCTGGGCGAGGAACTCCCAGCCGCGATAGGCGACGCCGCTGAGATGGGAGCGGGCGTGCTTGGCGGGGGCGACCTGCACGGCGCGGCGCGCCCCGGCCTCCACCGGGGTCGTGAGCGGCATCCAGGCGTGGGGGTCCAGGCCCGGGGCGCCGGTCAGCTGGTTGACGGCGCGGCGGCCTGCGGGGTCGAAGCCGAGATAGCCCAGCACCCCGTGCTCGAGCGGTGCGAGCCCCGTGTGCAGGGAGACCATCGCGCTGGCGGTCGTCGACGGGGTGACCGTGCGGATCCGCTCGACGGAGCCCTCGAGGCGCCTCAGCGTCGGGGTGAGCGCCCGGTGCTCGGCCAGCAGGTCCGCGCCGACGCCGTCGAGCAGCACCACCAGGTCCCGCCCCTCCTGGGGCGCGGAGGCGAGGGGGGCGAGCACGTCCAGCAGGCCCGGGCGCTCCCCCGCGGCGAAGGGCGGGGCCAGCAGGTCCTCGGGCCAGTCGGGCAGGGCGGGGTGGTCCATCTCGGCCATGCTCCGGCTCAGGCCCCGAGGTCGTCGATCGCCTCGAGGAGACGGTCGTGGAAGGCGAGCGCCTCCTCGACCGCGGCCTCGCCGTCGGCCAGCGCGCTGACCCGCAGCGCGAGGTCCGCGGGGGCGGAGCTGCCGGTGTAGCCGTGGTCCGCCTGGCAGGCGGGATCGCCGCAGTCGGCCGGCTCGAGGTCGAGGCGACGGCTGCCGTCCCACGTCACTCCGAGGGTGATCTCGGACTCGCGACCCGTGGCGAGCTGCCCGTCGGTGTCGAAGACCTGGGACAGGCCCGTCGAGGTGATGCGGCGCAGACGCACCCGCTCGGTGGTGGAGACGACCTGGCTGGGGTTCAGCGCGTCCGCGGGGTCGTCGTCGAGATGGGTGATCAGCAGGTGCGTCGCGGTGAGCACGACGACGGTGAGGTGCCGTCGCACCTCGGGGCCGTCGAAGGTGGTCTCGGCGCGCACGAGGTGCGTGAGCACGGCCGCTCCACGCAGGGAGCGCTCGATGCTGCGGGAGGCAGCCTGGGGGAAGTACCCGGCGGTCTCGAGGTCCTTCCGGAGGTCGGCGGGCAGGGCGGTGGTCATCGCCCCAGTCTCCCACGCGGCGGACGCCGCTCGATCCTCAGGCACCGGGCGGTCCGGACAGCGTGCGGCGCGCCCCGTCGGTGCGGTTCGGCGCGGGGGCGAGCCGCGCCCCTGCCCCGACCACGGTGAGGCCGTGCTGGGAGACCAGCACCGGGTACAGCTCGAGGAAGGCGAGCTCGGGCAGGTCCTCGGCGAGGAGGCCCACCCGCACCACCAGGTCGGCGAGCGCGTCGCGGTCCGCGGGCGGCAGCCCCCGGGTGCCGCGGAGCTTCACGGCGCTGGCGGGGGCGTCGACGAGCCGGTGCGCACCGGCCTCGCTGAACGGCGGGATCGCATAGGCGATGTCGTCCAGGAGATCGGTCGCGTCCCCCGCCACGGACAGGGAGAGCACCGGCCCCAGGGAGGGGTCCTCGACGCTGCGCACCACCATCGGCACCCCGGCCGGCGCCATCGCCTGCACCTCGAGCGGCGCCGAGGAGTAGGAGAGGTCCGTGCGCATGGCCTGCACCGCATGGCGCAGCTGGACGGCGTCGGGGATCCCCAGGCGCACCCCGCCGAGGTCCGCACGATGGCGCAGCACGGGATCGGTGCTCTTCAGCGCGACGGGATATCCGATCTCGGCGGCGCGCGCGAGCGCCTCGTCCTCGTCGGCGACGCGTCGGCCCTGCAGCAGCTCGATGCCGTAGGCGGCCAGGAGCGCGGCGACGTCGTCTCCCCCGACCTCGACCTCGGCGCCGGTGCGGCCCCCGGGGTCCGACGGGCTCCCCGCGCCGGGGTGGTCCCTCAGGAGCCGCTCGGCGATCTCCCGCGCCGCGACGCGGTCCACGTCCTCGCGCCTGGCCGGCTCCTCGTCGTCGGCCGCGGGTCGCAGCGCCGCCTCGAGCAGGCCGGAGGCGGCGCGGACGACGGCGAAGGGGGTGGCGTGCACCGGCGGGAGCTGCGGGTCGACGCGCACCCGGCCGCGCAGCGCGTCGAAGCGGTCGCTGCCGGTGACCACGCACACCAGCAGCACCACCTCGGAGTGGCGGGCGACGATCGCCATCTGGCGCAGCACCTCCTCGGCGTCCTCGCCCTGCGCGTCGAGCACCCCGGCGATCACGAGGTCCACCTCGCCCAGCGCCGCCATCGTGGTGAAGGCGCGCTGGATCAGACGCGGGTCCGGCGAGAGGGGGACGGAGCGGTTCTCGGCCACGATGCGCAGCCCGGCACGGTCAGCGGCGCCGCGCAGCGAGGCGCCGAGCGCCGCCGTGTTGGAGAGGATCCCGACCCTCGGCCCGAGCGGGAGGCCCTGGCGCTCGATGCCGTCCACGACGTCCAGGAGGTGGTCCACGCCCCCGGTCTGCACGACCCCGGCGGAGTCGAGCACCTGGTCCAGGGCGCGCCGAGGCAGGGTGGAGCGGCGCACGTCGTGGCCGGGCGGCAGATGTGACTCGCTGCCGGGCGGGCGCAGCACGATCAGCGGGGTGCGGCGGGTCAGGCGCCGGGCGATCCGGGTGAACTTGCGCGGGTTCCCCATCGACTCCAGGGCCAGCCCGATCACGCCCACCTCCTCGTCGTCCTCCCAGTGCTGGAGGGTGTCGTTGAGGGAGACGTCGGCGCGGTTGCCCACGCCCACGAACTCGTGCAGGCCTATCCCGCGGGCATCGGTGCCGGCCAGGAGCATCGCGGAGAGCGCGCTGGACTGGCCGGCGAGCGCGGCCCGCCCCGCGCGCGGCATGTGCGGGGCGAGGGAGAGGCTGAGCGGCGAGTCGCCGGTGCGCAGCATGCCGAGGGATCCCGGGCCCAGCAGGCGCATGCCGTGGCGTCTGATCCGCGCCACCAGCTCGCGCTGGAGGCTCCGGCCGCGCTCGCTGTCGGCGAATCCCTCGGTGGGGATCACGACGCTGCGCACCCCGATCTCTGCGCACTCCTCGACCGCGTCGAGGCAGGCCTCGGGGCGCAGCGCGATCACGGCGAGGTCGACGGGCCCGGGGACCTCGGAGATCCGCGCCCAGGCGCGTCGGCCCCGCAGCTCGAGCGCCTCGCGGGAGACGAGGTGGACGGTGCCGGCGTAGCCGGATCCCTCCAGCGCGGTGAGGAAGCGGCCGCCGACGGAGTCGCGCCGGGAGGAGACCCCCACCAGGAGCACGGACTCGGGGTGGAGCAGCCGCTCCATGGCGCGCGCCTCGGCGCGGTGCTCCCGCTCCGCCATCACCGCGAGGGACCGGGCGGTGGGGTCGATCCGGAAGGACACCATGACCACCCCGTCGTCGAGGGTGCGGTCGACGTCGAAGCCCGCCTCGGTGAAGACCTTGATCATCTTCGTGTTCTGCGGGAGCACCTCGGCGGTGAACACGTCGATGCCCTGCTCCCGCGCGGCGGCCGCGAGGTGCTCGAGCAGCACGGACCCCAGTCCCGAGCCCTGCCGGGAGTCGGCGACGTTGAAGGCGACCTCCGCCGAGCGCGGGGAGGTCCGGTCGTAGCGGCCGACGGCGACGATGTCCTTCCCCACGAGCACGACGAAGGCGACCCGGTCGCGGTGGTCGACGGTGGTGAAGCGGGCCAGGTCACGCTCGGACAGCCGCGGCATCGGCGCGAAGAACCGCAGGTACCGCGAGTGCTCGGACTGGCGCTGGTGGAAGGCCTGGAGCGCCTCGGCGTCCTCGGGCAGGATCGGGCGCAGGTGCGCGGCCGAGCCGTCGCGCAGGGCGATGTCCGCCTCCCAGTGCGCGGGATAGGCCGGGCCGGCGTCGGTGCCGCCCCGGGCACGTCGTCGCAGTGACCGCAGGCCGTCGCGTCTGTCCGCCATGGCGCGATCCTAGTCCGGCAGGGGCGGGCGTTGACGGGATTCACGTCCCGTCGGGGGCGCGGGATCCCGGGATCATGGCCGGTCATGCGCCATGATGTCCTCCATGGCACGATCACGCAGCACCGCACCGCCCGCAGGGGACGACGGCGTCGACGAGACCATCGTCGACATCGACGTCACCAGCGAGATGGAGTCCTCGTTCCTCGAGTACGCCTACTCCGTGATCTACTCCCGGGCGCTGCCCGATGCGCGAGACGGCCTCAAGCCCGTCCAGCGCCGCATCCTCTACATGATGGCGGAGATGGGCCTGCGCCCCGAGAAGGGGCACGTCAAGAGCCAGCGCGTGGTCGGCGAGGTGATGGGCAAGCTCCACCCCCACGGCGACACCGCGATCTACGACGCGCTGGTGCGCATGGCGCAGGGCTTCAACATGCGCCTGCCGCTGGTGGACGGACACGGCAACTTCGGCTCCCTGGACAACGGCCCGGCCGCGGCCCGGTACACCGAGGCGCGCCTGGCGAAGGCCGCGCTGCTCATGACGGACTCGCTGGACGAGGACGTCGTGGACATGGTCCCGAATTACGACAACCAGCTCACCCAGCCCGAGGTGCTCCCCGCGCAGTACCCGAACCTCCTGGTCAACGGTGCTTCCGGCATCGCCGTCGGCATGGCCACGAACATGGCGCCGCACAACCTGGTCGAGACGATCGCCGCGGCCCGCCATCTCATCGAGAACCCGGAGGCGGATCTCGAGGAGCTGATGCGCTTCGTGCCCGGCCCGGATCTGCCCACGGGCGGTCGGATCGTGGGCCTGGACGGGATCCGGGACGCCTACCGCACCGGTCGCGGCTCCTTCAAGATGCGGGCCACCACCCGGATCGAGAACGTCACCTCGCGCCGCAAGGGCATCGTCGTCACCGAGCTGCCCTACCAGGTCGGCCCCGAGCGCCTCGCCGAGAAGCTGCGCGATGCGGTGCAGGCCAAGAAGGTCACCGGCATCACCGACTACCAGGACCTCACCGACCGCCACCACGGCTTGCGCCTCGTGCTCACGGTGAAGTCCGGCTTCGAGCCCGAGGCGGTGCTCGAGCAGCTCTACCGCTTCACCCCGCTGGAGGAGTCCTTCGGCATCAACAACGTCGCCCTGGTCGACGGGCAGCCCCGCACGATGGGCCTCAAGCAGCTGCTGGAGGTGTTCGTCGCCCACCGCCTGGCCGTGGTGCGGCGCCGCACCGAGCACCGCCTCGGCAAGCGCAGGGCGCGCCTGCACCTGGTCGAGGGCCTGCTGCTGGCGATCCTCGACATCGACGAGGTCATCCAGATCGTGCGCCAGAGCGACGACGCGGAGATCGCCCGCACCCGCCTGATGCAGGTCTTCGACCTCACCCAGGTGCAGGCTGAGTACATCCTCGAGCTGCGCCTGCGCCGCCTGACGAAGTTCTCGCAGATCGACCTCGAGGCGGAGCGGGACGAGCTGCGGGCCGAGATCGAGCATCTCGAAGAAATTCTGCGATCCGAAGACGTCTTGCGCCGCCTGGTCTCCGACGAGCTGGCCGCCGTCGCGGCCGAGCACGGGGACGCGCGCCGCACGGTGCTGCTCGAGTCCGCCTCCGCCCCGGCGGCGAAGGCGGGCGCCTCCCTCGAGGTCGCCGACGAGCCCTGCGGCGTGCACCTGACCGGCACGGGGCTGATCGCCCGGGTCTCCGGGGAGGGGCCGCTGCTGCGGGAGGGCCCGCGGGGCGCGCACGACGTGATCGTCTCCTCGGTGCGCAGCACCACCCGCGCCGAGGTGGGCGTGGTGACCGATCTCGGACGGGTGCTGCGCCTGTCCGTCGTGGACCTGCCGAACCTCGCCCCGACCGCCTCGGCGCCCTCCCTCGCCGGCGGCACGCGCCTGGTCGACCTGCTGGAGCTCGAACGGGACGAGCGTCCGCTGGGCCTGATCCGCCTGGCCGAGGCGGACATCGCCCGCGGCGGCGCGATCGCGCTGGGCACCCGCCAGGGCGTGGTCAAGCGGGTCCAGCTCGACTTCCCCCGCACCGACGGCTTCGAGATCATCTCGCTGAAGGACGGCGACGCCGTCGTCGGCGTCGTGGACCTCGAGGACGACGCGGACCTCGACCTCGTCTTCGTCACGACCGACGCGCAGCTGCTGCACTTCCCCTCCTCCGGCGTGCGCCCCCAGGGCCGCGGGGCGGGCGGCGTGGCCGGGATCAAGCTCGCGGGTGATGCGCAGGTGCTGTCCTTCGGCGTGATCGACGTGACCGCGCCCGCGGACGTCGTCACGGTCGCGGGCAGCTCGGCGACGCTGCCGCTGCTGCAGACCGGCTCGCTCAAGGTCTCCTCGCTGACGGAGTTCCCGGCGAAGGGCCGCTCCACCGCCGGCATGCGCTGCCATCGCTTCCTGCGCGGCGAGGACTCCCTCATCGGCGCGTGGGTGGTGCCGCATCCGGCCCGCGCCTCCTCCGAGGCGGGCCAGCCGATCGACCTTCCCGAACCCACCGGTCGACGCGACGGCTCCGGCACCCCCGTCCCGGTGCCGATCGCCGCGGTCGGCTGATCCGTTGCCCGCCCCCGCCGCGCACCGGACGACCGGGGCGACCCGCGCCGAGAACGCGCATGTCGCGATCGGCGTCGCCGGCGCGGTCGTCGGCCTCGTGGTGGGTCTGATCGCGCTGCGGGGCACCGCTGCGCTGTCGGGGACCGGATCGATCGGCCAGGTCGCGGCGCTCTCCGTGGCCGGATGCGGGACCGCGACCTCGGTGCTGGTGCTCGTCACGCACCGGGTGCGCACGATGCCCTGGTTCGGCTCCCGACCGCTCTGGCGGCGCGCCCTGGACGTGGTGGGGCTCTCGCTCATCCACGGCCTGCTGGGCCTGTTCCTCACCGGCGCGCTGTTCGCGGTGTTCCAGCAGGCCTTCCAGGGCGTGGCGCTGGACCGCTTCGCCGGCACCTTCTGGGTCGCGGCCGCCAGCGGCGGCGCCGCCTACATCGCCTCCTCCTCGGTGATGGCGCTGACCGGCCGCTCGCTCGCGACGCTGCTGGCCGCCTTCGTCACCGTCGGCGTGCTCGCCAGCGCGCTGAGCGCCCCGGACCCGTACTGGTGGGAGCGCTACTTCTCCGAGCTAGGCGAGGGGACCGGAGCCTCCAGCACGATCTTCAATCTCACCCTCCTGCTGACGGGCATCGCCCTGCTGACGGTGGTGGAGTTCATCGCGCACGACCTCGACCGGTGGGCCCGCGCCACGGGCGAGGACCATCGCGCAGTGACCGCGGTGCGGGTGATGCTCACCCTCGTCGGCGTGCTCGTCGCGCTCGTCGCGCTGGTCTCGCGGAGCGTGAGCGTCCTCTGGCACGACATCGTCGCCCAGTCGCTGGTGGTGGTGTTCGCGCTGACGCTGCTGGTGCTGCCGGTGCTGCTGCGCCGCCTGCCCGGGGCCCTGATCGGCTTCACCGCCGGCGCCTTCGCCCTGCTGATGATGGTGGTCGTGCTGTACGCCGGGGTGGGCTACCTGAACTTCACGGCCTTCGAGATGGGAGCGGCGGTGATCGTGTTCGTCTGGCTGCTGCTGCTCATCCGCGCAGTCTCGGCCGCCGCGGAGGGCCTGCCCGAGGACGGCGCCGGGGCCGGGGCCGCGGGTTCGCCGCAGGAGGGTCCTGCCGTGACGGCCGGCCCCGAGGACGAGGAGCCCGGCGTCTCCTCCTGAGGGCGTGGGACGATAGGCCCATGAGCACCGATCCCCAGTCCCCCGCCGTCCAGGACGCCGCGGCCGCCGCCGCCCGCGACGCCGCCGTCCCGCTCCCCGAGGGCGTCGCCCTCGGCACCGCGCACGGCGTCGACGCCGTCCTGGTCGACACCCCCGCAGCGACCGGCGTTCTCCTGCTCGACGGCGCGCAGCTGACCAACTGGGTCCCCGCCGGCGGGCAGGACCTGCTGTGGATGAGCCCGAGCTCCGAGTTCGGGCCCGGCGTCGCCGTCCGCGGCGGCGTGCCCCTCGTCGGCCCCTGGTTCGGGCCCGGCCGCGATCTCGCCCGCACGGTCAAGCACGGCTGGCTGCGGAACATCCGCTGGGAGCTCGCCTCCACCCGCCGCGAGGGCGACGACGTCGAGATCACCCTCGCCACCCCCGAGGACGCGGTCGCGCTGCGCGGCGAGGCCGTCTTCCGCCTCGGCGCGCAGCTGGACGTGGACCTCACCCTGACCGCCGGCTCGCGCCCGGTCGAGCTCGAGGCGGCGCTGCACACCTATCTCGCCGTCGGCGACGTGCGCGAGATCGAGATCCTCGGCCTCGAGGGCGCCGCCTACCTCGACAACACGCGGGACCTCGCCGCGGACGTGCTGCCCGAGGAGCCGCTGCGCCTGACCGCCTCCACCGACCGGATCACCGAGGCGACCGGCGAGGTGACGGTCGTGGACCCGGTGCTCGGCCGACGCCTCGTCTCCACCCCGCGCGGCACCTCCCGCACCGTCGTGTGGAACCCCTGGGACACCCTGGTGACGGGGATGGCGGACATCCCCGATGCGGACTGGCCCCGCTTCGTCTGCCTCGAGCCCGCCGTCGCCAAGGACGGCTTCGTCGCGCTCGAGCCCGGCGCCTCCCACCGCATCGGCGTCACCTACCGCATCGAGAACTGAGCACGGCTCCTCCCCTCGTCGGGAGCCCTCCAGGGCCCGGTCGTCCCCAGCGGACGGCCGGGCCCTCGCCTGTTCGGCCGCCGACCGCCGGGTCCCTGCGGATTATTCGCTGGCCCCGTCGGTCGCGGGATGGTGGACTGTGGTCATGGAGATGCACACCACCTCGACCCCGGCCCCGACGGGTCCGCGCGCGTCGACGCTCGGCACCACGGCATCCCTCCTCCGCCCAGGCGGAGCGGTCACGGCGTCCGCCGCGTCCGACGGGGGCCGTGTCCCCGTCGTCCTCGCCGCCGGCGCCTGCTGACACCGACCCGCCCCTGACCCGCCCTGCCGCTCGCCGCCGCGGGAGGGCGTCCCGGTGCGCCCTGGCGCGCCGCGTGCCCTGGCGCGCCGCGTGCCGCACACGGCCCGGCCCGCACCCTCACCCCGCCGCTCGGCGGACAGCATCTGTCCGCCCGCGGCGGCAGACTCCTTCACGTCCCTGTTCCCAGGAGGAACGCCATGTCCACTCTCCAGCTCCCCACCTCCAGGCCTCCGAACGTCCAGGGCCTCCCCGTCCAGGACCTCCCCCAGCTCGCCGACGCCGCCGTCGCCGATCCCGCCCGGGACCGGCAGCTCGACCGGCAGCTGCGCGGCGTGCTCGCCGAGCTCCGCGCGCGGCGGCGGAGGCGCCGGGCGCTCGAGGCCGAGCGCGCCCGCCGCGAGCACGAGCGCACCGCCGAGCACGCGCTGCTCCTGTTCGGCCAGCTCCACGTGCGCTGACCCCCGGTCCCTCGGGGCCCCGCCGCGCGGCCCGTCCGGCTCCCCTGCCGGGCGGGCCGTCGCGCGTCCCGGGATCTCGCGGCCCAGGACGGGCGCGGCGCGGCCGGGTCGCTGCCGGCCCGGAGCCGCAGCGCGCGGTCCGGCCCCTGGCGGCTCAGCCCTGCGGGGATTCCTGCAGGAGATCGACGACGACGAGCTCGCGCGGGTTGTTCACCCGTACGCCGACGACGCTGTTGCCGAGCCCGCGGCTGATCACCATGGCGGTGTCTCCCTGGCGGTGCACGCCCTCGGTGAGCGCCGGGAACCATCCCTGGTGCGGGGCGAAGAGGGGACCGATCAGCGGCAGCCGCACCTGCCCGCCGTGCGCATGCCCCGAGAGGATGACGTCCGCGCCCCGGTCGGCGTACTGGGCGAGGAACTCGGGGCGGTGGGCGAGCAGCACCGTCGGGCCCGGTGCGGACTCGAGCGCGAGCCGGTCCAGCACCGCGGCGGGCTGGGCCGGGGTCCGTCCGTCGACCACGGCGACCCGTCGGTCCTCGAGCCCCGCGACCGTCACCTCGGTGCCGCGGATCTCGAGCCTCGTCACCTCGTCGCGCAGGATCGTCACCCCGGCGTCCTCGAGCCCCGCCAGAAGCTCCTCGCGCAGGGCGGAGTCGCCCTCGTGGTTGCCGAGCACGAAGAAGGTGGGGGCGACGGCGCTGAGGTGCTCGGCGAGGTCCAGGACGGGGCCGAGTTCGGTGGTGCGCATGTCGATCAGGTCGCCGGTGAGCGCGACGAGATCGACGTCCCGCTGCTCGATCTCGGCGGCGAGCCGGTCCTGGAAGTCGCCGTGGTCGGCGGCGTGCAGGTCGGAGACGTGCGCGATGCGCAGCCCGCCCTCCGGGGTCGCGGCGACCTCGACCGCCTGCTCGGTGACCACGAGTCGACGGTTGTCCCAGAGCAGCCAGCCGGCACCGAGCAGCAGCACGAGCGCCGCGACGAGCGCACCGACGACCAGGCGCTGACCCCGGGCGCGGCCGGTCCCGGCGCGCCGCGGAGCGACGGACAGCGGGGCGCTCACCGCACGGTGATGCCGTCGGCCGCCATCGCGGCCTTCGCCTCGCCGATCGTCATCTCCTGGAAGTGGAACACGCTCGCGGCGAGCACGGCGTCGGCCCCGGCGTGGACGGCGGGGGCGAAGTGCTCGGGCCGTCCGGCGCCGCCGGAGGCGATCAGCGGCAGGCTCGTCGCCTCGCGGGCGACGGTGATCAGCTCGAGGTCGAAGCCGTCCTTGGTGCCGTCGGCGTCCATCGAGTTCAGCAGGATCTCTCCAGCGCCGCGCTCGGTGACCTCACGGATCCACTCGATCGCGTCGATGCCGGTGCCGCGACGGCCGCCGTGCGTGGTGACCTCGATGCCGGAGCCGGTGCGAGCGGTGCCCTCGGGGGTCTCGTCGGTGACGCGACGGGCGTCGATCGAGAGGACCAGCACCTGGTTCCCGAACCGGCGGGAGATCTCGGAGATCACGCTTGGACGGGAGATCGCGGCGGTGTTCACGCCGCACTTGTCGGCGCCGGCGCGCAGCAGCTGGTCCACGTCCTCGGCGGAGCGCACCCCGCCGCCGACGGTCAGCGGGATGAACACCTGCTCGGCGGTGCGGCGCACGACCTCGATCATCGTCTCCCGGCCGCCGGAGGAGGCGGTGACGTCGAGGAAGGTGAGCTCGTCGGCGCTCTCGGCACCGTAGCGCGCCGCGAGCTCGACAGGATCCCCGGCGTCGCGCAGGTCCTTGAAGTTCACGCCCTTGACGACGCGGCCCGCGTCGACGTCCAGGCACGGGATCACACGGACGGCGACACTCATGCGTCGATCCTCTCCAGGTCGAGCTCTTCGGCTCCTTCGATGATGAACTGCTTGCGCGGCGCGACCTCGGAGCCCATCAGCAGCTCGAAGACGGCGCTGGCGGCCTCGGCGTCCTCGATCCGCACCCGCCGCAGCATGCGGTGGCGCGGATCCATAGTGGTGTCCGCGAGCTGATCGGCGTCCATCTCGCCCAGGCCCTTGTAGCGCTGGATCGGCTCCTTGTACTTCTTGCCGCGGCGCTCGAGGTTCTTCAGCAGCTTGTTCAGCTCGGTCTCGGAGTAGGTGTAGACCAGCTCGTTCTTCTTCGAGCCGCCGTGGACGATCTCGACCCGGTGCAGGGGCGGGACCGCCGCGTAGACGCGGCCCGCCTCGACCAGGGGGCGCATGTAGCGGTGGAAGAGGGTCAGCAGCAGGGTGCGGATGTGGGCGCCGTCCACGTCGGCGTCGGTCATCATGATGATCTTGCCGTAGCGGGCGGCCTCGAGGTCGAAGGTGCGCCCGGAACCGGCGCCGATCACCTGGATGATGTTCGCGCACTCGGCGTTCTTGAGCATGTCCGTGATGGACGCCTTCTGCACGTTGAGGATCTTGCCGCGGATGGGCAGCAGCGCCTGGAACTCGGAGGAGCGGGCGTTCTTCGCCGTGCCGAGCGCGCTGTCGCCCTCGACGATGAACAGCTCGGAGCGGTCGACGTCGTGGGTGCGGCAGTCCGCGAGCTTGGTCGGCATCGTGGAGGACTCCAGCGCGTTCTTGCGCCGTGAGACCTCCTTGTGCATGCGCGCCGCGATGCGGGCCCGCATCTCGGAGACGACCTTGTCGACGACGAGCGCCGCCTGCTCCTTCTCCCCCTTCTTCGTGGAGGTGAGGAAGTCGGTGAGGCGGTCCTCGACGACCTTCGCGACGATCTGGCGGATCGCGGGGGTGCCGAGGACCTCCTTGGTCTGGCCCTCGAACTGCGGCTCGTCGATGCGGACGCTCACCACGGCGGTGAGGCCGGCGAGGGTGTCGTCCTTCTCGATCTTCTCGTTCTTCGCGTTGAACTTCACGCGGCGGGCCTGGTTCTCGACCTGCTTGCGCATCGTCTTGACCAGCGCCTGCTCGAAGCCGGTGACGTGCGTGCCGCCCTTGGGGGTCGCCACGATGTTCACGAAGGAGCGCAGCGTCGAGTCGAAGTCGGAGCCCCAGCGCAGGGCGATGTCGACCTCGCAGGTGCGCGCGACGTCGGTGGAGACCATGTGCCCGTTCTTGTCGAGGACAGGGATCGTCTCGGTGTAGTCGCCCGAGCCCTGGAGGCGGATCACGTCGGTGATCTTCTGGTCCTGGGCGAGGTACTCGACGAACTCGCTGATGCCGCCGTCGTACTTGTAGGTGCGGGTGGCGGGCTGGTCAGGGTTCGCCTCGGGACGGTGGTCGGTGACCGAGAGCTGCAGGCCCGGGACGAGGAAGGCGGTCTGCCGGGAGCGGCGGGTGAGGTCGTCCAGGGAGAAGTGGGAGCCCTTGACGAAGATCTGCGGATCGGCCCAGTAGCGCACGCGGGTGCCGGTCACGCCGCGCTTGGTCTTGCCGACCACGCGCAGCTCGCCGGGGCCGTCGGCCGGGGTGAACCGGGACTCCGGCGAGGGCTCGCCCTCGTCGGCGAAGACGCCGGGCACGCCGCGCTGGAAGCTCATCGCGTAGGTCTTCCCGCCGCGGTCCACCTCCACGTCGAGGCGGCCCGAGAGCGCGTTGACGACGCTCGCGCCGACGCCGTGCAGGCCGCCGGAGGCGGCGTAGGAGCCGCCACCGAACTTCCCGCCCGCGTGGAGCTTGGTGTAGACGACCTCGACGCCGGTGAGGCCGGTGCGGGGCTCGACGTCCACCGGGACACCGCGGCCGGTGTCGCGCACCTCGACGGAGTGGTCGGGGTGGAGGATCACCGCGATCGACTCGCCGTATCCGCCGAGCGCCTCGTCGACGGCGTTGTCGAGGATCTCCCAGAGGCAGTGCATGAGGCCCCGGGAGTCGGTGGAGCCGATGTACATGCCGGGACGCTTGCGCACGGCCTCGAGGCCCTCGAGGACCTGGAGGTTGCGGGCGTCGTAGGCGGACTTCTTCGCGGCGGTGGTGGTGGACACCCTCCGGATCCTACGACGAACGACGCCGCGAACAGCGCATCCGCCGCTCGCGGTGCGCGGCGGCGCGGTCCGGCTCACAGGGCTTTGCGCCCCTGGCGAACCAGGGCTGTGGACGCTCCCGTCGGCGCCCGGGTCGGTGCTACAAAGGATCCCATGAACCTCACTCTCGAAGCCCCCCGGCTCACTGCCCACGACCGCTGCGACCGCTGCGGCGCCCAGGCGTACGTCAAGGTGCTGCTCGAGGCGGGCGGCGAGCTCATGTTCTGCGCCCACCACGCCCGCGCCCACGAGGACGCCCTGAAGGGCATCGCCTCCGAGGTCATCGACGAGACCGAGCGGCTCCACCTCAAGCCGGAGCCCGTCGAGGACTGATCGACGTGCTGCGAGGGACGAGCGGCAGGAGATCAGTCGGAATGACACAGGACTGATCGACGTGCTGCGTGGGACGAGCGGCAGGAGATCAATCGGATTGACACAGGACTGATCGACTCCCCCTCCCCGCTTCCACGAAGGGTGCCCGCCATCTTGGCGGGCACCCTTCGTCGTGTCCGGGGGCGGGCCGCGCCTCAGCCGCGCAGCAGCTCCTCCGCGCCGAGCACGTACTCGATCCAGGCGCTGTCGCGGCCCTCGCGCGGCTCGCGCTGGCCGGTCGCGCGGAAGCCGAGGCGCTCGTAGACGGCCCGTGCAGAGGAGTTGGTGTCGTCGACGTCGAGGCTCAGCTCGGGCCGGCCGATCGAGAGCGCGAGCTCCGCGACGCTGCGCAGGAGCAGCGTGGAGATGCCGCGGCCCCGTGCGGCCGGCCGCACCCAGAGCGAGACGATGTTCGAGCGGTCCTCGGGGATCGGGTGCTCCGGCGTGTAGCCCTCGGGCAGCAGGGCGATCCCGCCGAGCACCGTCTCGCCGGCGCGGGCCTGGAGGTGGATCCGGGGTCCGGCGATCTCCTCCCGCCACTGCGCCTCGGTGCGGGAGCGCACCTCGGCGAGGTCGGCCCAGAAGGCGTCCGGGTCGGCCTCGAGCATATCCAGGCGCAGTTCGCGGTGCGCACGCCACTGCTCGGGCAGGACGCGGTGCACCTCGACGGGCAGCGGTGCGGCGTCGTCGAGCGCGGCGCGAGCGGGCTCGACGGTGTGCGGCGCTGCGCCGCGGTGCTGCGACATGGCTCCTCCTGCGTGGTCCGACGGAGGGCGGGCCCGGGATCCGCGGAGGATCCCGGGCCCGCCCGGTGATGAGAGGTGCGCCCTGATCAGTCCAGGTAGTCGCGCAGCACCTGGGAGCGCGAGGGGTGGCGCAGCTTGCTCATGGTCTTGGACTCGATCTGGCGGATCCGCTCACGGGTGACGCCGTAGACCTTGCCGATCTCGTCGAGCGTCTTGGGCTGGCCGTCCTCGAGCCCGAACCGCATGGAGACCACGCCGGCCTCGCGCTCGGAGAGGGTGTCCAGCACCGAGTGGAGCTGCTCCTGCAGGAGGGTGAAGCTCACCGCGTCCGCGGGGACGACGGCCTCGGAGTCCTCGATCAGGTCGCCGAACTCGCTGTCGCCGTCCTCGCCCAGCGGGGTGTGCAGGGAGATCGGCTCGCGGCCGTACTTCTGGACCTCGACGACCTTCTCGGGGGTCATGTCGAGCTCCTTGGCGAGCTCCTCCGGGGTGGGCTCGCGGCCCAGGTCCTGGAGCATCTGGCGCTGCACTCGGGCGAGCTTGTTGATGACCTCGACCATGTGCACCGGGATGCGGATGGTGCGGGCCTGGTCCGCCATGGCGCGGGTGATCGCCTGTCGGATCCACCAGGTGGCGTAGGTGGAGAACTTGTAGCCCTTGGCGTAGTCGAACTTCTCGACCGCGCGGATCAGGCCCAGGTTGCCCTCCTGGATGAGGTCCAGGAACAGCATGCCGCGGCCGGTGTAGCGCTTGGCGAGGGAGACGACGAGGCGGAGGTTCGCCTCGAGCAGGTGGTCCTTCGCGGCGCGGCCGTCGTCCGCGATCATCGTCAGCTCGCGGCCTGCCTTGGTGAGGCGGCCGTTCTTGTCGCGAGAGGACTCGTCGCCCTTGAGCTTCTGCTCGGCGTAGAGGCCGGCCTCGATGCGCTCGGCGAGCTCGACCTCCTGGGCGGCGTTGAGCAGTGCGACCTTGCCGATCTGCTTGAGGTAGTCCTTGACCGGGTCGGCGGTCGCGCCGGCGGTGACGACCTGCTGGGCAGGGGCGTCGTCCTCGGCGGCGTTGTACACGAAGCCACCGGACTCCTCGACCTTTCGGTCGCCGGGGGAGGCCTTGGGCGCCTCGGCCTCCTCGGCGGAGTCCTCGGCCTCGGGGGCCTCGGCCTGATCGGAGGTCTTCGCAGCGGACTTGGCGCTGGTGCGCTTGGCGGAGGCGCCCCGGCTCGAGGGGGCGGTCTTCTTCGCGGCCGTCTTCTTCGCGGCCGTCTTGGTGGTGGTCTTCGCGGCACCGCCCTCGTCGGTCACGGGGGCACCGCCCTCGACGGCCTCGTCGGTCGTCGAGGCCGCGGCGCTGGTGCTGTTCTTCGCCGCGGTGGCGGTCTCAGCAGTCTTGGAGGAGGTCACAGAGTTCCTTCTTCCGGCGGCGGCCCGGTGCGGGCGGTCCGCCGCACTCGGGCGATCGGTCTTCTCGGCGCGGCTCACGGTGTGCGCCGCGTGTCGCGTTCCCGGTCTGTACCGCGGAAGGGGCGCACGAAGGCACGGTGCCGTCAAGCCTGATCAGTGTAACGCTCTTCAGGGGCAGGTATTCCCGCCCCGGGGTCGCCGGCCGCACGGCACGTGATCGGCGCCTCCGCCCCGTCGCGTCCCGGGCGGTGCCCGCCGCGGTTCAGGCGGGACTCTGGTCCTTCACCGTGAGCACCGGGCAGGGCGCGCCGAGCACGACCCTGCGGGCGGAGGCGCCGAGGTTCAGCTTGCCGATCGGCGACTTGCGGCGCAGGCCGATCACCACGAGCTCGGCCTGGACGTCCTCGATCGTGGCGAGCAGGAATTCGCCGATCTCGCGGTCGGGGCCTCGGCGGATCGTGACGCCCTCGAGGTCCGCGCCCTGCTCCTCGAGCTCGGCGCGCACCTCCTCCTCGGTCGCGGCGGCCCCTCCGCTGCCGGGCACGGCGTGCTGATGGGCGGCGACGAGCAGCGGCGAGCCCGTGCGCTCGGCGTAGCGGATGCCGGCGCGCAGCGCGGCCCTCCCCTGCGTGGACGGGGCGTACCCCACGACGATGGTCACGCGACGTCTCCTCCCTGCGCAGCGGTGCTGCGGCGCGGCCAGCTTAATGGTCCAGCAGGTCGCCGATCCACTTCTCCAGTCCCGGATGGGCCAGCAGGAAGGCGTCGTGCCCGATCGGCGAGCTCGCCAGCTGCCAGCGGGCGTCCGGGACGTGCTCGGCGATCTCGCGCACGAGCTCCGGCGGGAAGAGGCGGTCGGAGTCGATCGCGACGACCAGGGTCCGGGCACGCACGCGCCGCAGGGCCGCGGCGGTGCCCTCGCGGTCGCGGCCCACGTCATGGGTGCTCATCGACTGGGCGAGGGTGGCATAGGAGTTCGCGTCGAAGCGGCGGGAGAGCTTGACCGCGTGATGGTCGAGGTAGCTGGTCACCTGGTGCCGGCCGCTGCCGTCGAGGGGGTTCTCGGGGCCCTGGGAGCGGTTGCCGAAGCGTGCCTCGAGCTCGTCGGCGGTGCGGTAGGTGGTGTGGGCGATGCGGCGGGCGATGCCGAGCCCGGCGTGGGGGCCCTCCTCCGGCGGGAGGTGGTAGTAGTCGCCGCCGTGGAAGGCGGGGTCGACGCGGATCGCCGCGACCTGGGCGCTGTTCCAGGCGATCTGGTCGGCGCTCGCGCGGGCCGACGAGGCGATCACGGCGAGGCGCTCGACCTGCTCGGGGTGGGTGACTCCCCATTCGATCGCCCGCATGCCGCCCATCGAGCCGCCGATCACCAGCGCCCAGCGGGGCAGGCCCAGCTCCTCGGCGAGGCGGTGCTCGGCCGCGACCTGGTCGCGGATCGTCACCTGCGGGAAGCGGGAGCCGTAGGGCCGTCCGTCGGGAGCGGCGGAGCTCGGTCCGGTGCTGCCCTGGCAGCCGCCGAGCACGTTCGGGGCGATGACGAAGTACCGGTCGGTGTCGATCGGCCGCCCGGGGCCGACGATCTCCTCCCACCAGCCGGGCGTGGGGTGGGACGGCCCGGCCGCGCCGCGCACATGGGAGTCGCCGGTCAGGGCGTGGAGGACGAGAACGGCGTTGCCGCGGTCTCGGTCGAGGGTCCCCCAGGTCTCGTAGGCCATCGTGACGTCCGCGAGCACCTCGCCGCTCTCGAGCGGCAGGGCGCCGATCGAGGTGAACCGTCGGTCTCCCGCGCCGCGGTCGGGGTGCCACGCCCCGAGCAGGGCGGGGGTCCCCGTGCGGTGCTCCGCCGCGGCGTGGGCGGCGGTCCCTCCGTCGCCCTGCGGGCCGGTCGGGACGTCGGGGCCGCGGTGCTCTCCGAGGAGGGTCATCGACAGCGTTCCTTCCTGCCCGGTGCGGTGCTCCCGGGCTCCCCCTCCCCTCAGGTGCTGGGCCACCAGGCGGGGAATACGGGGGTGTCGGTCATTCTCGACAGCAAGGGTGCCAGAGTGGAGTCCGGTTCCCGATGCCGGAGCTCGTCGACGAGACTCCCCGCGGTCGCGAAGCGGTGGTTCCACCAGGCGAGCAGGACCAGCAGAGCGGTCAGCGCCCGCCACGCAGGGCGCGCCGTGCCCCGCGCGGCGGGACCTGCGGCGTCGAGCGCCGCCGAGGCCACGCAGCGCATCTCCTCGAGCAGCACGTACACCCTCCCACCTGCGCAGACGTCCGGGTGCGGGCGTCTGGTGGGATCGGCGACGAGCTCCTGGAGGAGGGTCTCGCGGGCGATCGGCGGCGCCCCGCCGTGCTCGACCAGCTGGGCGAGGAGCTCCCAGTGGAGGCGGTCGACGGCGAGCGCCGCGAGCAGCTGCGCGATGTGTTCACACTTCGTCATCCCGTCCGCGCCGACAGCCCCCGGCCGGCCCCGCCGCAGGGCACGGAGGGCCGCGCCGGCCTCGGCGAGGAGGAGGCCGGGATCGGCGGCGGAGGCGAGGTCCGGGGGCGGCAGGTGCAGGGCGCGCCCGATCTCCTCGAGCAGAGGCTCGGGGCGGGCCTCCTGGGGGATGGCTCGCCCGGCCAGGACCGCGCGGGCCGCGGCCTGCGTCGCGGCGAAGTCGCGCAGCGGCCCGACCGGCACGGCCAGGAGCTCCTCGTCCCCGCTCGTCGACGCTCGGAGCTCCCAGCGGCGTCCGTCGGCGGCGCCGCGGAGGCTGAGCAGCTGCGCCCCGCCCGGGCCGAGCGCGGCGGCGGTGGCGGCCACCAGGCTGCCGGCGCGGGCGAGCACCTCGCGCACCAGCGGCTCGAGCACGCTCTGCCGGCCGTCGCCGATCACGATCAGGGCGTGCATCCCCTCCGCTCCCCGCTCGGCGACGAGGCGGACGTGGCGGCGGAAGTTCTCGCCGCCGCACGGAGCGAGGAGGTCGTGCAGGGAGGACCGGGTGATCAGGGGCTGGCGGCCCGGTGCGGCGGTGCCGGACAGGAGCAGGCAGTCCGAGGGGGCCTCGTACAGGCTGAGCCGCGCCTCGGCGAGGAGCTCGGCGGGGTCGGCGGCCGCGCCGAGGTGGCGGCCGGGATCGGCGGGGGTGATGTGCGTCGTCATGCCTCGACCCTGCGCGATCGGCCGGCCGAGCGGGCGGGCAGGGGCCGCTCTGGGGACGGAGCCCCGGTGGGGAGGAACGGTCGCGTCGCGCCCGGGCGTGCGCGGGAGGTCCCAGGCGTGCATGGGAGGATCAGGGGCACCCGTGCGAAAGGACCCCTCGATGACCGCTGCCTCGCCGACTCCCCCCGCCGCTTGCCTCTCGGATCTCGACGCGCTGCTCGTCTCCCGGATCGAGGAGGTCACTTCCGCCGAGCTCTCCGAGCGCAGGGCGCAGCTGGGGCGGATCTCGACGGAGAGCGCGGCGCTGGTGGACGACCTCGAGGCCTTCCTGGAGGGCGGGAAGCTGCTCCGTCCCCGGTTCTGCTTCTGGGGCGGGGTCGCGGCGCTCCGCCGGGAGCCGACGGCCGAGGAGGTCGCGGCGCTCGCGAGGCTGGGCGCGGCGATCGAGCTCGTGCAGGCGGCGGCGCTGCTCCACGACGACGTGATCGACCACTCCCCCGTGCGGCGGGGACGCCCGGCGCAGCATGTCCGGGCCCAGCGCGCGCACGAGGACGCGAGGCTCTCCGGCTCCGCCGAGGAGTTCGGCGTCGCGGTCGCGATCGTGCTCGGCGACCTCGCCCTGACCTGGGCGGAGCAGATCGCGGCGGCGATCCCGGGCCCTGCCGCCCGCGTCACGGCGGCCCGCGCCGAGTTCGAGGCCATGCGCACCGAGGTGATGTCCGGGCAGCACCTGGACATCCTCCATCAGGCGGGCGGCTTCGCCTCCGCCCCCGATGCGGAGCAGGCAGCGCTCTCGGTGATCCGCTGGAAGACGGTGCCGTACACCGTGCTGCGGCCCGTGCGGATGGGGGCGGCGCTGATGGGCGCCGAGGAGCCGGAGCTCGACGCGCTCTCGAGCTGGGCGATCGAGGTGGGGACCGCGTTCCAGCTGCGCGACGACCTGCTCAGCGTGGTCGGGGACCAGGACGCCACCGGCAAGCCGATCGGCGGCGACATCGTCGAGGGCAAGCGCACCGTGCTCCTGGCCCGCACCGAGGCCGCGGCCGACGCCGAGGAACAGCGCCTGCTCTCGCGCGTGGTCGGCGATGCCGAGGCGGACGAGGCGGCCGTCCACGCCGTGCACGAGCTCATGGTCGCGACGGGGGCCGTCGCCTCGGTCGCCGCCGACGTGCGCGCTCGCGCCACCCGGGGCCGGGAGCTCCTGGAGGCCGCCGAGGGGCTGGGAGAGCTGGGCCGCGCCGGGCTCGAGGCCCTCGCAGTGCGTGCGACGGACGTCGACTCGCTGCGGGCCTGAGGCCGGCGCCGACCGGGACGGGACGTCCCGGTCGGCCTGCCAGGCGGCGACTCAGAGGGCGAGGGCGAGCGCCCGGCGGCGCACCTCGCCGCGCTGGCCCCGGCGGAGGTGGTCGATGGGACGGCCGGGGAGCGAGTCGTCCTCCTCGAACAGCCAGGCCAGCAGCTCCGCGTCCTCGAAGCCGCCGTCGCGCAGCACGGTGATCGTGCCGGGCAGGTGCGGGGTGATCTCGCCGTCCTTGAGCAGCAGCGCCGGCACCATGCGCACCACGGGATCCCCGCGCCGCACGGCGACCAGCTGGCCCTCCTCGATGAGGCGGCGGACGCGCGAGACCTCGACGTCGAGATGCTCGGCGACGTCGGGGAGGGTGAGCCATTCGGTGATGAGGGTGTCCAGGTCGTTCACGGGACCAGAGTGCCACGGCTCCGGCGGCCCGCGCATCCCGTCGACCGCGTCACTGTGCCGCGCGCCGCGTGTGTCGTTCCCCGTTCCGGGGCCCCTCGCCCCATAGATTCGGACACGTGAGCTCGGCGACGTCGACTTCCCCCGGCATCAGCCTGCTCCTCGACGACCGCTACCGGGTCGAGGAGCCGATCGCGCGCGGCGGAATGGCGACCGTGCACCGCGGGCACGACCAGCGGCTGGACCGCGTCGTGGCCCTGAAGATCATGCATCCCCACCTCGCGATGGACGAGGACTTCCGCCGTCGCTTCGGACGGGAGGCGCGCTCCGCCGCCCGCCTCGCCCACCGCAACGTCGTCGGCGTCTTCGACCAGGGCGAGGACGAGGACCGCATCTACCTCGCCATGGAGCTCATCGAGGGCGAGACGCTGCGCGCCCGGATCGTGGAGCGCGGCCGTCTCACCGTCGGCGAGTCCCTCGAGATCACGGCGCAGGTGCTGGAGGCGCTGGTCGCCGCGCACGGGGCCGGGATCGTCCACCGCGACATCAAGCCCGAGAACATCCTGCTGGATCGGCAGGACACCGTGAAGGTCGCCGACTTCGGGCTCGCCCGCGCGATCGGCGCGAACAACTCCTCCACCGGCGCCGCCCTGCTCGGCACCGTCGCATACATCAGCCCCGAGGTGGTCACCCGCGGCGAGGCCGACGAGCGCAGCGACCTCTACTCCCTCGGCGTGGTCCTGTTCGAGATGCTGACCGGACGGCAGCCCTTCCGCGGCGAGCAGCCGGTGCACATCGCCTTCCAGCACGTCCACGAGGACATCCCCGCGCCCTCGACGCTGGTCTCCGGCATCCCCCGCTCGCTGGACTCCCTGATCACCTGGGCCTGCGCGCGCGGGGTCGAGCAGCGCCCCGCCTCCGCCGCGGATCTGCTGAAGGCGGTGCGGGAGCTCCTCCGCACGCTCCCCGCGGCGGTGCTCGCCGCCCGGCCCGAGGAGATCGAGCCGAGCGACACCGGCGACGTCCCCCGCCCCACCTCCTCGCTGGACGAGGTCGCGGCCGACATCTCCCGCGGCCCGCGCGTCTTCGCGCCCGGCGGCGCCGATGCCGAGACCACCGAGCCCGCCGCCGCCGACGACGGCGGGGAGGCGGAGGACGAGGACGGGACGGACGCCGAGGAGCCCGAGGGCACCGCCGCCGAGGAGGACGAGAGGACGCGCAGCCTCGTCGTGCGCGCTCCCCGCGCCCGGCGCGGACGGCACCTGCCCGTCGGCGCGCGCCGCCGCTCCCGGCCGATGGCCGCGCTCGCCGCGCTGAGCCTCGTGGCCGTGCTGGCGGGCGGGGCGTGGACCGGCGCCGACTGGTATCTCGAGACCGGCCCCGGCGCCGACCGGACCGTCCCGCTCGTCACCGGCACCCCGCTGCAGGACGCGGAGGCGGAGCTGACCGCCTCCGATCTCACCGTGCGGACCCAGGAGCGCTTCGACGACACGGTCCCGGCCGGGCACGTGATCTCCGCGGAGCCCTCGACCGGCACCACCCTGAAGAAGGGCAGCGACGTCCACCTCGTGGTCTCCAAGGGGGTGGAGACCTTCCCCGTCCCCGCGCTCGAGGGCACCGGCCTCGAGGAGGCGCGCGAGCAGGTCGAGGCGCTCGGTCTCGAGCTGGTCGAGGACGAGGCGGAGTACTCCGAGACCGTCCCCCAGGGCGTGGTGATCTCCCAGTCGGCCGACGCCGAGGCGCTCCCCGAGGGCGGCGAGGTGCACGTGGTCGTCTCGCAGGGCCGTCAACCGCTGTCCGTGCCGGACCAGACCGGCGCCCCCGCGGCCTCGGCGCGCTCCACCCTCGAGGCGGCCGGCTTCCGGGTCACCAGTGCGGAGGCGCACTCCCCGTCGGTCCCGAAGGGCTCGGTGATCTCGCAGTCCCCCGCCTCCGGCACCCTGCACCGCGGGGACACCGTCCACATCGTCACCTCCCTCGGCCCCGAGATGGTCACGGTCCCGGACGTCTTCAAGAAGCCCGAGGCCGAGGCCCGCTCCGCCCTCGAGGCGGCCGGGTTCACGGTCGAGGTCGTCCACGACAAGGGCGAGCCGGTCTTCGGCCAGGTCTACGAGCAGACCGCCGCGGCGGGAAGCCAGCAGGCCAAAGGCTCGACGATCACGATCAAGGTCTTCTGAACCCCGGTGCCGGGGCGGCGAGGCTCCGGCGCTCCTGCCTCCCGCGCACGACGACGGCGCCGCCCCGATCGGGGCGGCGCCGTCGTCGTCGGGCTGCCGGGTGCACGAAGCCGCTCAGCGGCGGGAGAGCATCTCCGCGACGAGGAAGGCGAGCTCGAGGGACTGCTGATGGTTCAGCCGCGGGTCCACGAGGGTCTCGTAGCGGCGGGTGAGGCCCTCCTCGTCGATCTCCCCGGTGCCGCCCAGCACCTCGGTGACGTCGTCGCCGGTGAGCTCCATGTGCAGGCCCGCCGGGATGGTGCCGAGCTCCTGGTGCACCTCGAAGAAGCCCACGACCTCGTCGAGGATGTCCTCGAAGCGGCGGGTCTTGTAGCCGTTGGAGGAGGTGATGGTGTTGCCGTGCATCGGGTCCGTCACCCAGGCGACCTGGGCGCCGGAGTCCCGCACGCCCTCGACCAGCGCCGGGAGCCGGTCACGAATCTTCCCGGCGCCCATGCGGGTGATGAAGGTGAGACGGCCCGGCTCGCGCTCGGGGTCGAGGCGGTCGATCAGGCGCAGCGCGTCGTCGAGGGAGGCGTCGGGGCCGAGCTTCACCCCGATCGGGTTGCGCAGACGGGACATGAACTCCACGTGCGCGCCGTCGAGCTGACGGGTGCGCTCGCCGATCCACAGGAAGTGGCCCGAGCAGCCGTAGATCTCGCCGGTGCGGGAGTCGATGCGCGCGAGCGCCTCCTCGTAGTCCAGCAGCAGTGCCTCGTGGGAGGCGTAGAACTCCACGACCTTCAGCGCGTCGAAGTCCGCGCCGATGGCGTCCATGAAGCGCACGGCCTTGTCGATCTGCCCCGCGAGCTCCTCGTAGCGGTCGTAGCCGACGCCCGAGGAGGTGAAGCCGCGGTTCCAGGAATGGACCTCGCGGAGGTCCGCGAAGCCGCCGTTCGTGAAGGCGCGCAGGAGGTTCAGCGTGGAGGCGCTGGTGGTGTACGTCTTCCACAGGCGGCGCGGATCCGGGATCCGGGCCTCCTCGGTGAAGGCGTGCTCGTTGACCGCGTCGCCGCGGTAGGTGGGCAGGGTCACGCCGTCG
The DNA here is from genome assembly GCF_004362645.1 of Brachybacterium sp. AG952. NCBI lineage: Bacteria > Bacillati > Actinomycetota > Actinomycetes > Micrococcales > Dermabacteraceae > Brachybacterium > Brachybacterium sp. AG952. The sequence continues at coordinate 392,716 of NZ_SNXV01000003.1, forward strand.
CGGGTCTCCTCGTCGGCGGAGCGGGGCTTGGCGAACTGTCCGGCCATCCGGCCCATCTTCACCACCGGCACGGAGGCGCCGTAGGTGAGCACGGCCGCCATCTGCAGGATGGTGCGAATCTTGTTGCGGATGCGATCCGCGGTGGAGTCCGCGAAGGTCTCGGCACAGTCGCCGCCGGCGAGGAGGAAGGCCTCGCCGCGGGCCGCGGCGGCGACGCGCTCGCGCAGCACGTCGACCTCGCCGGCGAAGACCAGCGGCGGCGCGGCGCGCAGGTCGTCGAAGACCTGGGCGCGGGACCGCTCGTCGGGCCACACGGGCTGCTGCACGCGCGGGAGCTCGCGCCAGGCGCCGAGCGCCGCCAGGCCGTCATCGGCCGAGGACAGCGAGAAGTCGTGGGCGCGGGCGGGGGCGTCGGGGCTGAATGGAGTCACGCCGACAGGGTAGCCAGTTCCGCACGGGTGCGTGCGCAGGGACCGATCGCCGGGCAGTGCGCGGCCCGTCGCGGGCACGGCGCGGGCCGGGCGAGAGCCCGTCACGGGCTCAGCGCCGTCGGCGCCGCGTCCCCGCGGGTTTCGCGGCGGCCTGCTCCGCGCGCAGCCGGCGCTTCACGTCGCTCGCGTACCCCGGGGCCCGCTCCTGCCCGGAGAGCGCGGCGATCCGGTCCATGACCTCGTCGGTCACGGCGCGCAGCCGTGTCGCCTCGTCGGCTCCGGGATGGCGGGCGACCACCTCCGCCGGATCGATCGGCGCCCCGACCTCCACATGGATGCGGGGTCGGCGGCGCGGGAAGTACTTCCGTCCCCGCTGCGCCTCGAAGGCGCCGATCATCGCGACCGGCACGATCGGTGCCTCGGCGGCGAGGGCGAAGCGCGCCACCCCGGTCTTCCCGCGATGCAGCCGGCCGTCGGGACTCCGGGTCCCCTCGGGATAGATGCCGAGCACGTCGCCACGGGAGAGCACCTCGAGCCCCGCCTGGATCGCGGTGCGCGCGGCCCCGCCGCCGCTGCGGTCCACGGGCATCACGTGCAGCCCTCGCATCACCGCGCCGGCCAGCCGCGCGATCGGCGAGCGGCCGGAGAAGATGTCGGACTTGCCCAGGAAGTGCACGCTGCGCCGCACCTGTCCGGGAAGGAACACGGTATCGGCGTAGGTGAGATGGTTCGACGCCAGGATCACCGGTCCCTGCTCGGGGATGTTCTCGTGGCCGCTGAGCGTCGGCGCCCACACGGCCCTCACCACCGCCATGACGAAGGGCTTGGCGATCTCATACAGCACGTCGGCCCTCCTGCGGGCGCTCGAGGACGGGGCGATGATGCCCCGTGCGGAAGCGGATGCGACGATGTCCCCATGGCGTTCAGCGAACTGTCCCGGCCGTGGCGCGCGCGGGGTCACTCTAACCCGCGCGGCGGGCTCCTCCTGTGCCACGGGTTCACCGGCTCGCCGCAGTCGATGCGTCCCTGGGCGGAGCACCACGCCGCTCTCGGCTGGGAGGTCGAGCTGCCCCTGCTGCCCGGCCATGCGCGCACCGAGCAGGACCTCGCGCGCACCAGCTGGCAGGACTGGTACGAGTGCGTGCGCGAGGCGGCGCTGGAGCTGTCCGGCACGCTCGGGCCGATCGCGGTGGGCGGGCTGTCGATGGGCGGGAACCTCGCCCTCGCGCTCGCCGAGGACGAGGAGCTCGCCGGGGCGATCTCCGCCGTGGTCGCGGTGAACCCGGGGATGACGCTGCCCCGGATCGCGGCCGCGGCCGATCTGATCGCCCCGGTGGTGCGCACCCTGCCCGGGATCGGGTCGGACATCGCGCGCGAGGACGCCTCCGAGGAGGCGTACGAGCGGATGCCGGTGCGCGCCGGCGGCCAGCTGAGCCGGCTGTTCCGCCGCACCCGCGAGGGCCTCGGCGCCGTCCAGGCGCCGCTGCTGCTGGCGACCTCCCGCGTGGACCACACCGTCCCGCCCTCCGACAGCGATCTCGTCGCCGCACGGGTCCGCGGGCCCGTCGAACGGCTCTCGCTCACCCGGAGCCACCATCTCGCGACGCTCGACCACGACGCCCCGCTGCTGTTCGAGACCTCGGCCCGGTTCCTGGACGCCCATGTCCCGTTCCCCGAGGGGTCCCGATGACCGGGGAGGACGGCCGCTCCCCCGAGCCCCGCGACGTCGACGCGGAGTTCGCCCGGATGCTGCGCGACGAGGGGCTCGCGCTCGGCCCCGGCAGGGCGCCGCGCGAGCCGGCCGCGCCGGAGGACGAGGACGGCCCCGGCCGCTTCGCCGCCGAGGAGGACGAGGACGGGCCGCCGACCGAGGAGGCCCTGCAGGAGTCCCGCCGACGTGCCCGCGAGGCGCATCCCTCGAGGGGGCCGCGGGACGCCCCGCCGCGCGAGCTCGACGACGACGAGGTGCTCTACGGCGACTTCGACCCGCCGGACCCGGACCTCCCCCAGCCCTCCTCCGCGGTGCTGTGGTCGTGGACCGCGCTGCTCGGCGGCTTCGTGCTCCTGCTCGCCGTGACGCTCTCGGCCTCGCTGCCCTCCGTGCTCGGATGGGCCGGCGGCGTCGCGGCGCTCGGCGGGATGGTCTCGCTGCTGCTGCGGCTGCCGCGCCGCCCTCGCGACGAGGGGGACGACGGCGCTGAGCTCTGAGCCGGCCCCCCGCCGGCCCGGCTGCGCTCCCCGCCTGCGCGGCTGCGCTCCCCGCCTGCGCGGCTCAGCGGGCGAGGTCCGCGGCGCCGACGATCCCGGCACGGTTCCCCATGCCGGCGAGCACGAAGGGTGCCAGGGGCCGGTGCGCGCGGGCGGTGAGGCTCGCGGAGTACGCCTGTCGGGCGGGATCCAGCAGCAGGTCCCCGGCGGCCGAGACGCCGCCGCCGACGACGATCACGTCGGGGTCCAGCAGCGCGGAGATCGTCGCCGCGCCGCGTCCGAGCCAGGTCCCGATCTCGGCGATGAGCTCCCGCGCGCCCGGGTCCCCCTGCTGGGCCAGTCGCGTGACGAGCGGGCCGTCGATCGCACGCCGGTCCCCGCCCGCGGCCTGCACCAGCGGACCGAGCAGCGGGTCGCCGCTCGCGGCCCGACGCTTCGCGGCGCGCACGAGCGCGGTGCCGGCCGTGTACTGCTCGAGGCAGCCGCGCAGCCCGCACCCGCACCACTGCCCGTCGGGCACCGCGGTCATGTGGGCGACCTCGCCGGCGAAGCCCGCGCTGCCGCGCAGCAGGACCCCCTCCATCACGGCCGCGCCGCCGAGCCCCGTCCCGACGGTGAGCATCAGCATGTGGCGCGCCTCCCGGGCCGCGCCGAAGCGGAACTCCGCCCAGCCGGCGGCGTTCGCGTCGTTCTCGACGACGACCGGGAGCCCGGTGAGGCGCTCGAGCTCGTCGGCGAGGGGGTGATCGCGCCAGGCCAGGTTCGCGGCGAAGGTGACGGTGCGCCGGTCCGCGCCGATGAACCCGGCCGCGCCGACGCCGATCCCGCCGACGGCGTGCTCGCCGCGCAGCTCCGCGACCGCATCGGCGACCGCGGCCTCGAGCAGCGCCGGGTCCGTCGCCGGCGTGCTGCGCGTGGTCGCGGCGATGATCTCGCCGTCCTCGTCCACGACCCCTGCCGCGATCTTCGTGCCGCCGATGTCGACTCCGATGGAGAGCATCCGTCCCTGCCTCGTTCCCCTGCGCGCCGCGCGCATCCGGTCGTCGCGCAGCTGTCGCGCTCATCGTAGTGGCGCTCTGCCGTAGACTCGTCACGACCCCACCAGCGCTTCCGGCCAGGTCGTCCGGTACGCCGGTCACGTGCACCCCGCCGGATCGAAGGAGATTCGATGAAGCAGTACACCACGCCGCCCCAGCATCACAGCAGCCCCGACGAGAACGCGACGGACCTGCTGCTGGGGCGCCTCAGGGCGGATCCCTCCGTGCCGATCTTCGAGCTCGCCCAGGAGGGCGGCGGCTACCGACCGATGCGGACGGCCGACTTCGTCGAGGACGTCAAGGCGGTCGCGAAGGGGCTGATCGCCTCCGAGGTCGCCCCTGGCGACGTCGTCGCGATCCTCTCCCGCACCCGCTACGAGTGGGCGCTGGCGGACTGGGCGATCTGGTGGGCCGGCGGCGTCAGCGTCCCGATCTACGAGTCCTCCTCCCCGAGCCAGATCCAGTGGATCGCCTCGGACTCCGCGGCGAAGTTCGCCATCGTCGAGTCCACGCGCCACAAGGAGGACATGGAGTCGGTGCGCGGCGAGCTGCCGGCGCTGCAGCGCATCGGCGTGCTGGAGGACGGGATCCTCGAGGACCTCAGGCAGCGCGGCGCAGGGATCAGCGACGAGGAGCTCGAGTCCCGGCGCACCGCGCGCCGTCTCGAGGACGTCGCCACCATCATCTACACCTCCGGCACGACCGGCCGTCCCAAGGGCGCCGAGCTCACGCACGCGAACTTCGTCGACACCACCCGCAGCGCGGTGACGCTGCTGGGCGAGAAGGTGCTGCCCAGCGGCTCGCGCCTGCTGATGTTCCTGCCCATGGCGCACGTCTTCGCCCGTCTGATCACGGTGCTCGCCGCGGCCTGGCCGGTCACCACGGCCTTCACCCCGGACACCAAGAACCTCCTGCCCGACCTCGCCGCCTTCAAGCCCACGTTCCTGCTCGCCGTGCCGCGCGTGTTCGAGAAGGTCTACAACGGCGCCGAGGCCAAGGCGATCGCCAGCGGCAAGGGCAGGATCTTCGGCGCCGCCGCGAAGACCGCGATCGACTACTCCACCGCGCTGGCCGATGGGAAGGTCCCGCTCACCCTCTCGCTCAAGCACAAGCTCTTCGACCGTCTCGTCTACGGCACCCTGCGCGAGGCGATGGGCGGTCAGGTCAAGTGGGCGGTCTCCGGCGGCGCTCCGCTGGGTGCGCGGCTGTCCCACTTCTTCCGCGGCATCGGCGTGACCGTGCTCGAGGGCTACGGCCTCACCGAGACCACGGCGCCGATCTGCGTGAACCTGCCCTGGGACGTCCGCCCCGGCACCGTGGGCCCGCCCCTGCCCGGCTCCTCCGTCGCGATCGACGACAGCGGGGAGCTGCTGGTCAAGGGCGTGATGGTGTTCAAGGGCTATCACAACAACCCCGAGGCCACCGCCGAGTCCCTGAAGGACGGCTGGTTCCACACCGGTGACCTCGGCTCCCTCGCCGACGACGGATCGATCACGATCACCGGACGCCGCAAGGAGGTCATCGTCACCGCGGGCGGCAAGAACGTCTCCCCGGCGCAGCTCGAGGACCAGCTGCGCTCCCACCCCCTGGTCAGCCAGTGCGTGGTGATCGGCGACCAGAAGCCCTTCGTCGCCGCGATCCTCACGCTGGATGCCGAGATGCTCCCGACCTGGCTGAAGAACAACGGCAAGCCGGAGATGAGCCTCACCCAGGCTGCGGAGGACGCGGAGATCCGCGCCGAGCTGCAGAAGGTGGTGGACCGGGCGAACGAGTCGGTCTCCCGGGCCGAGTCGATCCGCTCCTTCGTGGTCATCGACTCCGACTTCACCGAGGAGAACGGCTATCTCACGCCCTCGCTGAAGCTCAAGCGCAACGTGGTCGTGAAGGACCTCGCCCCGATCATCGAGAAGATCTACTCCGCGCCCAAGCCCCAGGGCTGAGCGCGGCCGCGCCTCGCGGCGGCCGACGGGCCCCGGCACCTCGGAGGTGCCGGGGCCCGTCGCGCGTCGTGGGCCCGTCGCGCATCGCGGGCCCGTCGTGCGTCCGGGCTCGTCGCGGACCGGTGCCCGCGCAGCCTCCCGACGTCCGGCTGTCGGGGCCGCGTCGTAGCCTGTCCCCCATGCCCGCACGCCGTCAGCTCAGCTTCGAGGACCTGGGCACCCCGCTCGCGGAGGCGACGCTGGTGGTGGTCGATCTCGAGACCACCGGGACGGACCCCTCCGCGGACGCGATCACCGAGATCGGCGCGGTGAAGGTGCGCGGCGGCGAGGTGCTCGGCGAGTTCCGCACCTTCGTGGACCCGGAGCGTCCGATCCCGGCCTACATCGCCTCCCTCACCGGCATCTCCGATGCGACCGTGCGCGGCGCCCCCTCGATCCGGACCGTGCTGCCGATGTTCCTGGACTTCGTCGGGTCCGAGGCCGCGCTGGTGGCCCACAACGCCCGCTTCGACATCGGCTTCCTGCGCGCCCGCGCCGCCGAGTGCGCGCTGGAGTGGCCCGCGCCGACCGTGCTGGACACCCTCGCGCTCGCCCGGACGGTCTTCCGCCGGGACGAGGTGCGCGATCACAAGCTCTCGACCCTCGCCGCCCATGTCGGGGCGGCGGTCACCCCGGACCACCGTGCCCTCTCCGATGCCCGCGCGACGGTCGACGTGCTCCACGCGATCATCGCCCGGCTGGGCCCGACCGGCGCCTCGACCCTCGAGGATCTCGGCACGGCCCACCGCCGGGCCAAGCCCGTGCAGCTGCGCAAGAAGCACCTCGCGGCCGACGTCCCCTCGGTCCCCGGCGTCTACCAGTTCCTCGATGCGCACGGTTCGGTGCTGTACGTCGGCACCTCCCGGAACCTGCGCTCCCGGGTGCGCACCTACTTCACCGCGAGCGAGACGCGCCGCGCGATCCTGGACATGCTGCCGCGCGCGGAGTCGCTGCGCGTGATCGAGTGCGCCACCGCCACCGAGGCCGCCGTGCGCGAGCTGCGGCTGATCGCGCAGGAGAAGCCGCCTTCGAACCGGCGCGGGCTGCGCCCGGAGGCGGCGCACTGGCTGCGGCTCGGGCCGACGGGCGAGGGGCTGCGCGGGGCGCGGCTGGCCCGTACGGAGGCCGACGGCTCGGCGCACATCGGTCCGCTCTCCTCCCGGCACGACGCCCAGCCGCTGCGCGGGCTGCTCACCGACGCGGTCATGGGGCGCGGTGCCGCGCTGAAGGCCGAAGCCGCGCACGGCGCCGCCCCGTCGAGCGGGCATCACCAGCGGCTGCGCCGCGCCATGGTCGCCGACCCGCGCGAGGTGCTCGACCATGCCGCTTCCCGGCTGCGCGCCCACGTCGACGCGGGACGCTACGAGGACGCGGAGAAGCTGCGCCGACTGGCTCTCGCCTATCTCGACGCCGCCCGTCGCGCCTCACGCCTGCGCGCCCTCGCGGAGGTGCCGCTGCTCATCGCGGCCCGGCCCAGCACCGAGGCCGTGATCGGCGGACGCGGCTGGGAGCTGCTGGCCGTACGTCATGGACGCTTCTCCGGCACCACGCTGGTTCCGGCGGCGAAGGATCCCCTGCCCTTCGCCCGCTCCCTGGCGATGACGGGGACCGGCGAGGCCGAGCTCGCCGCGCCCCTGTGCCAGGGGTATCACCAGGAGGCCGAGATCCTGCTGGGGTGGCTCGAGGGCGAGGGCGTGCGCACGGTGCTGTGCGAGGGATCGTGGCAGGTGCCGGCCCGGGCCCGGTTCGATGCGGAGCACCTCGCCCGGCGCTTCGCCATGACCTCGACCGCCCAGGGGGAATAGGCTCACGGGAGAAGCCGCCCGGCGCCCCCGCGCCCGTCGAAGGAGAATTCATGATCACCGCCATCGTCTCGATCGTCGTCGACCCCCAGCGCATCCCGGAGGTCGCCGAGGCGATCGTCGACATCGACGGGATCGAGCAGGTCTACTCCGTCACCGGCGACGTGGACCTGATCGCGGTCGCCCGTGTGCGGAACCACGAGGACCTCGCCGGCGTGATCGCCGGCTCCCTCAGCCGGGTCGAGGGCGTCCGCGACACCACCACCAACATCGCCTTCAAGACCTACTCCAAGCGTGACCTCGACGCCGCCTTCGATCTGGGTCTCGAGGGCTGAGAGCCCCTGCCGACCGGGGCGATCGCGTCTCGCCCCGGTCGGAGGCCGTCCCGGGACGGCCTGCGTGGGGGACGGCGTCGACCGATCGTGCCGGTCCGCTCAGCCGTTCGCGGCGAGCGACTCCTGGGATGCCGCCGCCCAGCGCGCGAGAAGCCTCGCCGGCGCCTCGCTGTCGAGCGTCGAGACCGCCTCTGCGTGGGCGGCGCGGAAGCGGTCGTCGAACCCGTCGGCGGCCGGCTTCTCGATGCCGTCGTGGGCGAGGATGCCCGCCGCGGCGTTCAGCAGCACCGCATCCCGGATCGGGCCCATCCGCCCGTCCTTCGCCCCCGCATAGAGATCACGGGCGACCTGTGCGTTCTCCTCGGCCGTACCGCCGCGGAGCGCGTCGTGGGGGCTGCGGGGGATGCCCAGCAGCGCCGTCGGGTCCAGCAGGTGCGAGCGCACCTCCCCGCCGCGGACCTCCCAGACGTCCGAGGCGGCGCTCACCGTGAGCTCGTCCAGGCCGTCCTGACCGCGGAAGACGAGGGCGCTGGTGCCGCGCGAGGCGAACACGCCGGCGACGGTCGGCGCGATGGCAGGATCGGCGACCCCGACGGCGCTCGCGAGCGGCCGCGCGGGGTTCGTGATCGGTCCCAGGATGTTCATCACGGTGGGGATGCCCAGGCCCTTGCGCGCCTCGGCGGCGAAGCGCATGGAGGGATGGAACACCTGCGCGAAGAGGAAGGTCATGCCGACCTCGCCGACCAGGCGCTCGACCTCGGGCACGGGGAGGTCCAGCCGGACGCCGAGCGCCTCGAGCACGTCGGCCGAGCCCGAGCGCGAGGTCGAGGCGCGGTTGCCGTGCTTGACGACGGTGCGGCCGGACGCGGCGATCACGATCGAAGCCATCGTGGAGATGTTCACAGTCTGCGCGAGGTCGCCCCCGGTGCCGACGATGTCGATCGCATGCCGCTCCACCGCGACGGGACGGGCATGGGCGACCATCGAATCGGCCAGGGCCTCGAGCTCCGAGCTGCTGACGCCCTTGGCCTGGAGCGCCACGAGGAAGCCCGCCAGCGGGACGGGACCCGCCTCTCCGGTCATGATCTCGTCCATCGCCCAGCTCGCCTCGGCGTGCTCGAGATGCTCGCCGCGCACCAGGCGCGCGGTGAGCCGGGACCAGATCGGGGTCTGCTCGCTCATGGCTCGATCATCGCACCTGCGAGCGTGTGCACCGTCGCCCTGGTCACGGATCGGATCACGGAACGGTCACGACGCACCCACATGGCCGATCACCTGGGCGTATCGACGCGTGTCCTGGTTCGTGACAGGCCGTCAGGAGGGCTATGCTGGCACGGTCCGCCCGGGGCGCAGGCCCCGCGATGTGCTCGGTCGTCGTGAACCGACACACCGAATCTGACGACACGACATAATGGTGACGTGACTACTGCGACTCTGCCTGTGCGCTCCTCCCCCGCTGCCGCCCCAGCGGTCGGCCGCCCGAACCCGACGCAGATCGGCACCCTCGTCTGGCTCGCCAGCGAGCTCATGTTCTTCGGCGGCCTGTTCGCGATGTTCTTCACGCTGCGCTCGATGGCGCCGGAGACCTTCGCCGAGGGCCAGTCGAACTTCACCCATGGCTTCGCGCTGCTGAACACCTCGATCCTGGTCTTCAGCTCCGTCACCTGCCAGATCGGCGTCTTCGTCGCCGAGGGCCGCTTCCCCTGGGGGCAGTCGTTCGCGCCGCGCAAGCGCCGCGAGGGCTCGATCTTCAACATCGCCGGCTGGGGGATGATCGAGTGGTACACGCTCACCTTCATCCTCGGCGCGATCTTCGTCTCGGGCCAGGCCTTCGAGTACGCGGAGCTCGTGCACCACGGCGTGACGATGTCGTCCTCGCCGTTCAGCTCGATCTTCTACCTCGCGACGGGCTTCCACGGCCTCCACGTGATCGGCGGCCTCGTCGCCTTCCTGATGGTGCTGATGCGCGCCTACGTCGCGGAGAGCTTCACGGCGCACGAGCAGGTCTCGGCGATCTGCATCTCCTACTACTGGCACTTCGTCGACATCGTCTGGATCGTGCTCTTCTTCGTCGTGTACATGCTCGACCCGATCCTGACCGGCGCCTCGTCCGGTCACGTGGTCCCGGTCGACTTCGACTGGACGATCTTCTGATCCGCGCAGCGGCCCCCGGGCCCCACCGCACCCCCGAACTCCTGTCCCTCCCCGTCCGCCCCCTCCACGAATCGAGGTCCGAACCGTGAAGGCTCTCGCCGCACGTCGTCATCACCCGATGGCGCTACTCGTGATCCTGCTGCTCGCGCTCGTCGCGACCGGCGGGCTGTACGCGGCCCTGCAGCCGCAGACGGCCCAGGCCGAGGCCTACACAGAGAGCGACGTCGAGGCCGGAGAGGCTCTCTTCCTCGCGAACTGCGCGACCTGCCACGGCCGTGACGCCGCGGGTCTCACGGACGCCGACGGCTCGACCCTCGGACCCTCGCTGATCGGCGTGGGCGCCGCCGCCGTCGACTTCCAGGTCGGCACGGGCCGCATGCCCATGCAGGCCTCCGGCGCCCAGGCCCGCGAGAAGCCGCAGCAGATGAACGAGGAGCAGACCCGTCAGCTCGCCGCGTACGTGGCCTCGCTGGGCCCCGGCCCGTCGGTGCCGGACGAGGAGTGGCTGGACACCAGCAAGGGCAACGCCGAGCGCGGCGGTGAGATCTTCCGCATCAACTGCGCCATGTGCCACAACGCGGCCGGTGCCGGCGGTGCGCTGACCCGAGGCAAGTACGCCCCGCCGGTCGTCGGCGTCGAGGGCAAGCACGTCTACGAGGCCATGGACACCGGTCCCCAGAACATGCCGGTCTTCAACGAGACCAACCTCTCGCCCGAGGACAAGCGGGACGTCATCACCTATCTCGAGACCCTCGAGGAGACCGGCTCCCCCGGCGGCATCTCCCTGGGCTCCCTCGGCCCCGTGACCGAGGGACTGTACGCCTGGACGATCATCCTGTCCCTGCTCCTCGGCGCCGCCGTGTGGCTGGGGGCGAAGGCCAAGTGAATGCGAGCATGAACACCAACACCGACGGCAGCTCCCCCACCCGGGTCAGCACCCTCGCCCCCAAGGAGGGCGGCGGATTCCCCAACCCGGGTCTGCCTCCCCACTCCCCCCGTCAGACCGACATCTCCAAGCCCGCGGAGAAGCGCGCCGAGCGACTCGTCGCCTTCATGTTCCTCCTCAGCGTGGTCGGGACCGTCATCTTCATCGCGGCGTACTTCCTCGTCACGCCGCTGGACACCAACATCTTCGCGGAGGAGGGCACTCCCCGCGCGCTGTGGTGGTCCAACCTCGTCGCGGGCCTCGGCCTCGCGATCGCGGTGTTCTTCATCGGCGCCGCGGCGGTGCACTGGGCCAAGACGCTCATGCCCGACGAGGAGTGGGTCGAGGAGCGCCATGACGTCCGCGGCTCCGACGAGACGCGCAAGGCAGCTGCCGAGATGATCACCGGCGGTCTGGCGGAGACGGGCATCGGCCGTCGTCCCGTCATGGTCACCGCGATGGTGGCGGCCCTCGCGGCCCTGCCCATCGCCGTGCTCGCCCCGCTGTCGACGCTGGGTCCGCTCCCGGGCAACAAGCTCCACCACACCTTCTGGGGCCACAACCCGGGCCAGCGACTGGCCCGCGACCACGACGGCACGCCGATCAAGCTGTCCGACGTCGCGATGAACTCGATCTTCCACGTCATGCCCGAGGGCCTCACCCACGAGACCCCGCACCACCTCGAGGAGCGTGCGAAGGCCGCGGCCGTGATCGTGCGCATCGACCCCAAGCTCGCGAAGAACGACGAGTCGATGTCGATGGGTGTGGAGGGCGTGCTCGCGTTCTCGAAGATCTGCACGCACGTCGGGTGCCCGGTCGCGCTCTACGAGCAGCAGACGCACCACATGCTCTGCCCGTGCCACCAGTCCACCTTCGACGTCACCGACGGCGCCAAGGTGATCTTCGGCCCGGCCCACCGTCCGCTGCCGCAGCTGCCGATCGAGGTCGACGCCGAGGGGTACCTCGTGGCCCCCGGCGACTTCACCGAGCCGATCGGTCCCAGCTTCTGGAACATCCACAAGGACAAGTGATCACATGACGACCACGACTCCCAGCACCCGGAAGCAGTCTTCCGACGGCGACTCCCGCATCCTCAAGCTCGGTGCGGTGGGCGGCGACTTCCTCGACCAGCGCCTCTCCGGCGCCGGCTTCGTGAAGTTCTTCGCGCGCAAGGTCTTCCCGGACCACTGGTCCTTCATGTTCGGCGAGATGGCGCTGTACAGCTTCGTCATCCTGCTGATCTCCGGCGTCTTCCTGACGATGTTCTTCGACCCCTCCATGGAGGAGGTCATCTACAACGGCCCGTACGAGGCGCTCCAGGGCGCCACGGTCTCCCGCGCCTTCGAGTCGACGATGGAGATCGCGTTCGAGGTCAAGGGCGGTCTGCTGTTCCGACAGATGCACCACTGGGCGGCGCTCGTGTTCATGGTCGCGATCTTCGTGCACATGTTCCGCGTGTTCTTCACCGGTGCGTTCCGCAAGCCCCGCGAGCTCAACTGGCTCATCGGCTTCTCGCTCATGGTGCTCGGCATGGTCGCCGGCTTCTCCGGCTACTCCCTCCCGGACGACGTCCTCTCCGGCAACGGCCTGCGTGTGGTCGACGGCCTGATGAAGTCGATCCCGATCGTCGGCACCTACCTGTCGATGCTGCTCTTCGGCGGTGAGTTCCCGGGCACCGACATCATCCCGCGACTGTTCACGATCCACATCCTGCTCGTGCCCGCGGCCATCCTGGGCCTCATCGCGATCCACCTCGTGCTCGTGGTCGTGCACAAGCACACCCACTACGCGGGCCCGGGCCGCACCAACCGCAACGTCGTGGGACACCCGGTGCTGCCGGTGTTCGGCGCGAAGGCAGGCGGCTTCTTCTTCCTCGTCTTCGGCATCATCACGCTGATCTCGGCGACCACCTCGATCAACGCGATGTGGGTCTACGGCCCCTACGATCCCTCCCCCGTCTCGGCCGGCTCGCAGCCCGACTGGTACATGCTCTGGACCGACGGCGGCCTGCGCCTCATCCCGGGCTGGGAGTTCACGATCTTCGGCTACGTGATCTCGCTGAACATGCTGATCCCGATGGCGATCTACGGCGGGCTGCTCGCCTTCCTCGCCCTCTACCCGTTCATCGAGTCCTGGGTCACCGGGGACGACCGTGAGCACCACCTCGCGGACAAGCCGTACAACGCCCCGGTCCGCACCGGGATCGGCGTCGCCTGGATCGTCTCGTACCTGATCCTCGCGCTGGCAGCCACGAACGACCTGATCGCGATCGCCCTGCAGCTCTCGATCAACGACCTCACCTGGCTGTTCCGTGTGTCGTTCTTCGTGGCCCCGGTGCTCGCCTTCTACATCACGAAGCGCCTGTGCCTCTCGATCCAGCGTCAGAAGCGCGATCTCGTGCTGCACGGCCGGGAGACCTCCCGCATCGTCCGCACCGGCTCCGGCGACATGATCGAGATCCATGAGCCGCTGGACGAGTACGAGCGCTGGGAGCTCGTCGCCCACGACGACTACCGTCCGCTCAAGACGGGCAAGGGAGTCTCCTCCCTGCGTGCCAAGGCCACCAGCTTCTTCTTCAAGGACCGCATCGAGCCGGTCACCCCGGCGTCGCTCCGCGAGGCGATGGAGCACGCGGGACACGAGAAGCATCTGGTCGACGAGGCCACGGGCGGCGACTACCGCACCCCGGCCGAGAAGGTCGTGCACTGACCGGCTGCTGACCCCACCGGCCAGCCGTGAAGGAAGGGCCCCGAGGATCATTCCTCGGGGCCCTTCCTTCTGCGTCCCTCTCCCCCGTCGTCGGCGCCGCCTCTCGCGCAGCGGTCTCCACCGCGCAGCGGGCCCCTCCCCCGATCAGAGCGAACGGTCGCCGACTGCCCCGACGCGGCATCAGTCCCTCAGAGGGCTTCCCGCGCCGGCGGGTCCTGTCGCATCGGAGCGACCGGCGACCGCCTCGACGAGATAGCGGCCGGCGACGAGGCCCAGGCGCCGTTCCGCGCGCCGCAGTGCACGCATCGACCGCAGAGGCGCCCGAGAGGCGTCGAGCCCGGCGTGCTCGAGCACACCGCGCGCCCAGGCGACGGCACGCTCCTCCCCCTGCTCGCCGCCGAAGAGCTGGGCGATCTGCGCTCTCGCACGATCACTGGGAGTCCTGCTGGAGCTGATCATCTCGTCCGTCTCCTGATCGTCGTGAGGTGGCACTGCACGAGCCGCCCCGCGGCGGCTCGTAGCCCTGGCACGTGGTCGCGAGCGGGTGGCGACCGACGGACAGGGCATCCAGGGCCAAGCTAGCACCGGGCTGCTGCGGAACCACGCCGCCCTGCACCCTCGTGTGCACGGCGACCATGCCGCCGAGGACGGAATGCCATGACGGCGACATTATTACAGCGCTTTACAACTGTTCCTCCGGGTACCTTCGCTTCGCACTGTCCCAGCGAGTTCGATCCAGGGTTCCTCCACGGCTCCTCACGACCCCTCGACCTCGTGCGCCGCCCTGACATGAGGAGGCACTCCGGCATGGGCTGTCGACGAGTCCTGGCGCACGTCCCCCTCCCCCAGCGAGCCTCGCCGCAACGGCCGATGGAGCACATCGTGCCCTGGCCGCGCACCCACGCCCGCCCCGTGCCGGAGATCGAGGAGTGCCGCCGTCGACGAGCGGAGTGCACGTCACGCGGAGTGCGCACCCCGGCCGAGGACGTGGATCGAGGACGTGCGGACCGCACGTCCTCCGTGTGCGCCGGGCGGTGCGCACAGCGCAGAAGATGTCAGCACCCCACGCGATGTGTGCGCGCCCGCGACGTGCCCACCCCACGCGATGTGCGCACCCACGTGATGCGTGCACCCCACGCGATGCGTGACCCCGGCTGACGCGCCCGCTCCGGCTGCTGCATGTGCCCGAGCAGGCATGACCGCCCGGGGCGTCACCCGCAGCGGGAGATGCAGGAAGGCCCCGCATCCGAGATGCGGGGCCTTCCTGGGATGCCTCGGAGCGAGGCGAGTGCTGCGGGTTCAGTGGGCGTGCTGGCCTCGGGAGAACTCGAGGACCCAGAGCAGGACGCCGTAGGCCGCGAAGAGGATGCCGAAGGCGAAGATCCACCAGCCGGCGGCCACGCCGAGGAAACACAGCGCACCTCCGATGGCGGCCCACAGGGGAGCCCAGCTGTAGGGGCTGAAGCTGCCCTGCACACCGGCCGAGCTCTCGAGGTCGCCGTCCTCCTCGTCGGAGGCGCCGAGGTCGTTCTTGCGGACCGCGAGGCTGGCGGTCATCGCGATCATGAACGCCAGACCGGTCAGCGCGATCATCGCCGGGAAGCCGACGGTTTCGATGCCGAGGGGCTCGAAGTACCCCGTCAGCAGGCCGTACGCGACCGTGACGATCAGGAAGAAGACACCGAGGATCCAGAAGATCTTTGCGGTTGCTCTCATGTCAGTTGCTCCTGGGGTGGTCGAGAGGCTCTTCCGCGAGCATGTGGTCCTGCAGCGCGACCTCCGGGTGGTGGAGATCGAAGGCAGGGCGCTCGGAGCGGACGCGGGGCAGCGAGTGGAAGTTGTGGCGCGGCGGCGGGCAGGACGTCGCCCACTCGAGAGAGGCGCCGTAGCCCCACGGATCGTCGACCTCGACCTTCTTCCCCTTCAGGTGGGTCAGGACCACGTTGAGGAGGAAGGGCAGGGTGGACACGCCCATGATGAACGCGCCGACGGTCGAGATCTGGTTCATCCAGTCGAAGCCGTCCTCGGCGAGGTAGTTCACGTAGCGGCGCGGTGCGCCGGCGACGCCCAGCCAGTGCTGGATCAGGAAGGTCATGTGGAAGCCGATGGTCAGCAGCCAGAAGTGGAGCTTGCCGATGCCCTCGCTGAGCTTGTAGCCGAACATCTTGGGCCACCAGAAGTAGAAGCCCGCGAACATCTCGAAGACCACGGTGCCGGCCATCACGTAGTGGAAGTGCGCGACCACGAAGTAGGTGTCGGAGATGTGGAAGTCGAGCACCGGCGAGGACAGGATGACACCGGTCAGACCGCCGAAGATGAAGGTGGTGAGGAACCCGAGCGTGAACAGCATCGGCGTCTCGAAGGTCAGCGACCCTCTCCACATCGTGCCGACCCAGTTGAAGAACTTCACGCCCGTGGGCACGGCGATGAGCATCGTCATGAAGGCGAAGAAGTCCAGCATGACCGCACCGGTGGTGTACATGTGGTGCGCCCACACGGTCACCGACAGCGCCGCGATGGAGATCGTCGCGCCGACCAGGGTCTTGTAGCCGAAGATCGGCTTGCGCGAGAACACCGGGATGATCTCCGAGGCGATGCCGAAGAACGGCAGCGCGAGCACGTACACCTCGGGGTGGCCGAAGAACCAGAACAGGTGCTGCCACAGGACCGGGCCGCCGTTGGCGGGGTCGAAGATGTTCGCGTCGAAGCGACGATCGGCGCCGAGCGCCAGCAGCGCGGAGGCCAGCGGCGGGAAGGCCATGAGCACCAGCACACCGGTGATCAGGGTGTTCCAGGTGAAGATCGGCATGCGGAACATGGTCATGCCGGGCATGCGCATGCAGATGATCGTGGTGATGAAGTTGACCGAGCCCAGGATCGTACCGAAGCCCTGCAACGCCAATCCGAAGACCCACAGATCACCGCCCAGGCCGGGCGAGAAGGTCGTGTCCGACAGCGGCGCGTAGGCGAACCAGCCGAAGGACGCGGCACCCTGCGGGGTGAGGAAGCCGGCCACCACGATGAGCGAGCCGAACAGCGTGATCCAGAAGGCGAACATGTTCAGCCGCGGGAAGGCCATGTCCACGGCGCCGATCTGGAGCGGCACGAGGTAGTTCGCGAAGCCGTTGAACAGCGGCGTGCCGAACATCAGCAGCATGATCGTGCCGTGCATGGTGAACAGCTGGTTGTACTGGTCCTTGGAGACCACGACCTGCAGTCCGGGCTCCCACAGCTCGGTGCGGATGCCGAGCGCGAGCAGGCCGCCGAACGCGAAGAACGCGAACGCCATGCCCATGTACATCATGCCGATCAGCTTGTGATCGGTGGTGGTCAGGAGTTTGAAGAACTGGCTCCCCAGGTTGGTGGGGCGCTCCTCCTGGAACCGCGCGGGCGCCGTGGTGGTCGGCGAGGCGGTGACGTCGGTGCTCACTGGTCGTCTCCCTCGTTGCCGCTGGTCGCGGTCTCCTCGGTGTAGCGAGGACCGGCGTCGTCATGCTTCTCGCGCATGCTCCACTCCTCCTCGTTGCGGTTGAGATCCACGCCGAGCTGGCCCTCGTAGCCCTGCTGGCGCAGCTCCTCCATGTGCGCGTCGTAGTCCTCCTGGGACACGACCTTCAGCGTGAAGAGCATGTCGGAGTGGTACTCGCCGCACAGCTCGGCGCACTTGCCGGAGTACTCGCCGATGCGCGTGGGGGTCACCTGGAAGCTGGTGGTGTGCCCCGGCATCATGTCCTTCTTGTACAGGAAGTCCACGACCCAGAACGAGTGGATGACGTCGCGCGAGTCGAGGCGGAACTCGACGGTCTGGTCGACGGGAACCCACAGCTCGGGCAGCGACTCCGCGGCACCGGGCTCGCCGGTGGCGAAGGACTGCACGCCAGCAGGCTCGTGGACGTTCTCGTCGACGTAGTTGAAGTCCCAGCTCCACTGCTTGGCGACGATGTTGACGGTCACGTCGGGCTCGGCGACGTGCATCTCGATCTCCCGCGCATCGCGCTGGGTGAAGTAGAAGAACGTCAGCACCATCACCACGGGCACGAGCGTGAACATCAGCTCGAGCGGCACGTGGTAGCGCAGCTGGATCGGGAAGCCCTTGTCGTTCTTCCGGCGGCGGTAGGCCACCGCGCACCAGATGGTCAGGCCCCAGATGATGAGGCCGACGAGGACCAGCACGGACCAGGACCCGACCCAGAGGTTCGTGATCCTCTCGGTCTGGCTGGTGACCTCCTGGCCGTCGTCGGGGCCGGGGAGGAACCCGCGCTGCTGCGCCTGGGTGCAACCGGCGAGGACCAGTGTGGCCAGGGCGAGGCCGGCTGCCGCTGCGCGACGGCCGCGCCGCGCGCGCTTGGGGACCTGGGGGATCACAGGGGATGACCTTCCGCTCGTCGTCTCCTGCCCTCGTCGCCGCCCCGGAGGGAGGTTCCGGGGCGGCTCCGCGGCGCGGAGCTGGTACTGACGTGGGCTGAACACACCCACAGTGCCGCGCCCGCCCCTGAGGAACGAGCCGTGGCGGACCAGGGAAGGCCCGTCACTTGACGGCACCTCGTCATCATACGGCGTCCGACGGGTGGTGCGGGCACTTCGACCCACCGTGGACCTCCCCTTCCGTCGCGCCGTGACCGGTCCGTGATCTGCACGTCGCGACGGTCACACCCGCAGCGCCCCTGGAGTGCACCGTCACCGGGCACGGAGCGCATGAGGAAGGGCCCGGGCCACGTCCTGCGGACGTGGCCCGGGCCCTTCGGCTCGGCGGGGCGGGACTCAGGAGAAGGAGTCGCCGCAGGCGCAGGAGCTGCCCGCATTGGGGTTGTCGATCGTGAAGCCCTGCTTCTCGATGGTGTCGGAGAAGTCGATGACGGCACCGCTGAGGTATGGGCTGCTCATCTTGTCGACGATCACCTCGACGCCCTCGAAGTCGACGACCTGGTCGTCGTCCATCAGGCGCTCGTCGAAGTAGAGCTGGTAGATCAGCCCGGAGCAGCCGCCGGGCTGCACCGCGATCCGCAGGCGGAGGTCGTCACGGCCCTCCTGCTCCAGCAGGCTCGTGACCTTCTGTGCGGCGCCGGACGTGAGGGTGACGCCGTGCGCCGCGGCGGGACGCTCGGTGGTGGTCGTGGTCATGCGGTCCTCCTCGAAGCTC
Organism: Brachybacterium sp. AG952; assembly: GCF_004362645.1. Taxonomy (NCBI): domain Bacteria; kingdom Bacillati; phylum Actinomycetota; class Actinomycetes; order Micrococcales; family Dermabacteraceae; genus Brachybacterium; species Brachybacterium sp. AG952. The sequence goes on from NZ_SNXV01000003.1 coordinate 411,436, forward strand.
GATTCCAGCCAGGATACGCCTCGGCCGCCGGGAACGGGGAGGACCGTCGACGGCGAGCCGCCTCACGTCCCAGCCCGGCCGGCACGGGGACGCCCTCCTCTCGTCCGGCCGCCGTCACAGCGCGCCGCGGAAGAGCGCCAGCAGGATCACGCCCGCGTACCCGAGGAGCACGCCGGCGACCGCGCCCGTGGCGCCGTCCCGGCTGCGGCCTCTGAGCACGAGCGAGACGGCCGCGACGATCACGCCGAGGACCACGAGCGCGCCCCACCACAGCAGGAAGTAGCCGGAGAAGAAGCCGATCGCGAGGCCCAGCACCAGCAGCGGGATCATCAGCGGGGAGACCGGCGCGGGCTCCTGCCCGCTCCCCCGGCCGACCCCGGCGCCCTGGCGGCCCGGTCCCTGACCGCTCATGCCCCGTCCCCGTCGCGGATCTGCGAGGTGCTCTCCGCGAGCGCGCCGGCGCCGCGCAGCAGGAGCGCCTCGGCGAGGCAGACCTTCGCGAACTCCCCGAGGTGGAGGGACTCGTCGATGCCGTGCGCGCGGGACTCGGGATCCTCGACCCCGGTGACCAGCACCTCGGCCTGCGGGAAGACCTCGAGCAGGTCGGCGATGAACGGGATGGAGCCGCCGAGCCCGGTGTCCACCGCCTCGGTGCCCCAGGCTCGTGCGAAGGAGCGGCGGGCGAGGTCCATCGCGGCCGAGCTCTGCGCGGCGCTGAAGGGGCGACCCAGCTCCCCGCGGTGGATCGTGACCTTCGCCGTGGACGGGGCGTGGGACTCGAGATGGGCAGTCAGCGCCGCCATGGCGCGCTCGGGGTCCTCGCCCGGCGGGATCCGCAGCGACACCTTCGCGCGGGCGACGGGCACGAGCGTGTTCGACGCGTCGCGCACCGAGGGGGCGTCGATGCCGATCACCGACAGCGCCGGACGGGTCCACAGTCGCGCGGTCAGCGGCCCCTCGCCGGAGAGCTCGGCCCCCTCGACGACGCCGGCGTCGCGGCGGTAGTCGGCCTCGTCCATCTCGACGCTCGGGTCCTCGGCGCGACGCAGCCCCTCGACGGCGACCGTGCCGTCCTCGTCGTGCAGGGTCGCGAGCAGGCGGCTGAGCTGGGTGAGGGCGTCGAGCACGGGGCCGCCGAAGAGGCCGGAGTGGACGGCGTGGTCCAGTGCCCGCACCTCGACCACGAGGTCGACCAGGCCGCGCAGGCTCGTGGTCAGGGCCGGGGTGCCCACCGCCCAGTTCGCGGAGTCCGCGACGATGATGAGGTCCGCCGCGAGGGCGTCGCGGTGCGCCTCGATGAAGGGGCGGAACGTCGGGGAGCCCGCCTCCTCCTCGCCCTCGACGAAGACGCTCACACCGATGCCGTCGGCCGCGAGCTCCTCCCCGACCAGGCGCAGCGCGGTGACGTGGGCCATGATGCCGGCCTTGTCGTCGGCGGCGCCGCGCCCGTAGAGGCGGCCGTCGCGCTCGACGGGCTCGAAGGGGTCGCTGCTCCAGTCGGAGAGTTCGCCGGTGGGCTGCACGTCGTGGTGCGCGTAGAGCAGCACCGTCGGGCGACCCGGGGCGGCCGGGCTGCGCCCGATGACCGCGGGGCTCCCGCCCGCGACGGACTCGATGTCCACCTGCTGCATGCCGGCGCCGCGCAGCAGCTCGGCGACGGCCTCGGCGCTGCGGCGCACGGGCTCCCGGTCGTACCCCTCGAAGGCGATCGACGGGATCCGCACCAGATCCTTCAGATCCTCGATCGCGGCGGGGAGCAGGGGATCCAGACGCTCGCGCAGCGCCTGCACCTCCTCCGGGGAGGCGGCGTCGGCGGTGGGCGAGACGGGGTCTTCGTTCAGGCTCATGGCCCTCACGGTACCGCCGCGGCCCGCCGACGGGTCCGGGCGCGGGGCGGGCCCGCGCGGGGGTCCCAGACGGCTCCCGTCCCCGTCGCCTAGAATGCCCCGGTGATCTTCCGCAAGTCCGAGCCCCCGCATCCCGCCGAGCAGTCCTCGGCCCCCTCCCGCCCCGGCACCAAGGGTCGCCCCACGCGCACCCGCAAGGAGGCCGAGGCGGCGCGCCGCCGTCCGCTGGTCGTCGACGACCGCAAGGAGGCGCGCAAGCGCGATCGCGAGCGCGCCTCCCAGGAGCGCATGGAGGCGCAGCAGGCGCTGGTGACCGGCGACGAGCGGAAGATGCCGGCTCAGCACCGCGGCCCCGAGCGCCGCTACGTGCGCGATGTCGTGGACTCGCGCCGCAACGTCGCCGAGTACTTCTTCCCGATCGCGCTGGTGTTCATGCTGGTGGCGCTGGTGCTGCCGCTGATCCGTCCGGAGATCACCACCGCGATGAGCACGGGCATGATCGTCGTGCTGTGGGGCGGCATCGCGCTGTGCGTGATCGACAGCCTCGTCCTGCGCCGCTCCCTGCGCGCGAAGCTCACCGAGCGCTTCGGCTCGGTGGGCCAGGGCCTGGTCGGCTACGGGATCATGCGAGCGATCCAGATCCGACGCTTCCGCCTGCCGAAGCCGCAGATCAAGCACGGCGAGGCGCCTCGCTGAGCGACTCCCCGGGACCACGAGAACGGCCGACGCGATCACTCGCGTCGGCCGTTCTCGTGTGCAGGGGGATCAGGCCTCCGGGGAGGCGGTGCCCGCCTCGCCCTGGGGCGCGTCCTTCGCAGGATCCTTCGGCGCGTCCTTCGCGGCGGGCTTCGCGTCGACGCCCGCCTCCTTGCGCTGCTGCGGAGTGATCGGGGCGGGGGCCGCGGTCAGGGGGTCGTAGCCGTTGCCGGTCTTGGGGAAGGCGATGACCTCGCGGATCGACTCCTCCCCGGCCAGCAGCGCCACGATCCGGTCCCAGCCGAAGGCGATGCCGCCGTGCGGCGGGGCACCGAACTGGAAGGCGTCCAGCAGGAAGCCGAACTTCTCCTGCGCCTCCTCGGCGCCGATCCCCATCACCTCGAAGACGCGCTGCTGCACGTCCTGGGAGTGGATGCGGACCGAGCCGCCGCCGATCTCGTTGCCGTTGCAGACGATGTCGTAGGCGTAGGCGAGGGCGCTGCCCGGGTCCGTGTCGAAGGTGTCGAGGAATTCGGGCTTCGGCGAGGTGAAGGCGTGGTGGACGGCGGTCCAGGCGCCGCCGCCCACGGCGACGTCACCGGCCGCGCGGGCATCCGCGGCGGGCTCGAACATCGGCGCGTCGACGACCCACACGAAGGCGAAGGCGTCCTCGTCGATGAGCCCGAGCTTCTCGGCGATCTCGTTCCGGGCCGCGCCGAGCAGGGCACGGGAGCTCTTCGGCTCGCCGGCGGCGAAGAAGACGCAGTCGCCGGGGGCCGCGCCGGTCTTCTCGAGCAGACCCGCCTTCTCCTGCTCGGAGATGTTCTTGGAGACGGGACCGGTGAGGGTCCCGTCCTCCTGGACGAGCACGTAGGCGAGACCCTTGGCGCCGCGCTGCTTGGCCCACTCCTGCCAGGCGTCGAGCTGGCGACGGGGCTGGGAGGCGCCGCCGGCCATGACGACCGCGCCGACGTAGGGGGCCTGGAACACGCGGAAGGGCGTGTCCGCGAAGTACTCGGTCATCTCGACCAGCTCGAGGTCGAAGCGCAGGTCGGGCTTGTCCGAGCCGTAGCGGCGCATCGACTCGGCGTAGGTGATGCGCGGGAAGGGGCCGGAGATCTCATGGCCGGCCTTCGCCCAGACGGCGGAGAGGATCTGCTCGGCCAGCGCGATCACGTCCTCCTGGTCCACGAAGCTCATCTCGACGTCGAGCTGGGTGAACTCGGGCTGGCGGTCGGCGCGGAAGTCCTCGTCGCGGTAGCAGCGGGCGAGCTGGAAGTACTTCTCGATGCCGCCCACCATGAGCAGCTGCTTGAACAGTTGCGGGGACTGCGGCAGCGCGTACCAGGAGCCCGGGGCGAGGCGCGCAGGGACAAGGAAGTCGCGGGCGCCCTCGGGGGTGGAACGGGTCAGGGTCGGGGTCTCGACCTCGACGAAGCCCTGGTCCAGGAGGGTGTCGCGCGCGGCGCGGTTGACCTCGGAGCGCAGGCGAATCGCGGCGGCCGGGCCCTGCCGGCGCAGGTCGAGGTAGCGGTAGCGCAGGCGGGTCTCCTCGCCCACCTCGCTGTGCTCGTCGAGCTGGAAGGGCAGCGGCGCGGAGGTGCTGAGCACCTCGACCTCGGTCGCGGTGACCTCGATCTCGCCGGTGGGCAGCTGCGGGTTCTCGTTGCCCTCAGGTCGGCGGTCGACGGAGCCGGTCACCTTCAGCACGTACTCGCTGCGCAGGTGCATCGCCTCGTCCTCGCGCACGACGACCTGGGTCACGCCCGCGGCGTCGCGCAGATCGAGGAACGTCACGCCGCCGTGGTCACGGCGACGGCCGATCCAGCCGGTGAGGGTGACGGTCTGTCCGATGTGCTCCTGGCGGAGCTCACCGGCGGTGTGGGTGCGCAGCACGGGATGTCCTTCGCGGTGTCGGGGGTCGGTGGCTCCCCGGCGCGGGGCGCGCGGGGTCCGGCGCACAGGGTGCGCGGAGAGGCCAGCCTACCGTCCGGGGTGAGGGATCTCGCCACCGCCGACCTGTCGGAGCGGGCCCTCTCCCCCGTAGACTCGAGCTCTGTTCGACCTGCCGGAGCGCAGGTCCTTCCGCCCGAGTCCGCCCGAGCATGCCGTGCCCCGCGCATGACGCTCGCAGCGCGGAATGTATGGGCAGCCACGCCCTGCGACCTGTTGGGGCCTGTTGAAACCCCTGACCGTCGTAAGGACGCCATGACCGAATCCCGCCCTGCCCCCGATGCCGTCGACCCCGCCGACGGGTCCGACGTCCCTGCCGAGACCGTGACCGAGAGCACCGAGGGGGCGGGCGCGCAGAGCGAGACCGCCCCGTCGGCCGCCGAGGAGCCGCAGGCCCCGGCCGGCCCCAGCTTCGACGACATCGACCTGCCGGCGCCGCTGCGCCGCGCGGTCGACGAGCTCGGCTTCACCACCCCCTCGGCGATCCAGGCGCAGGCGATCCCCTCGCTGCTCGAGGGCCGCGACGTGATCGGCGTCGCCCAGACCGGCACCGGCAAGACGGCCGCCTTCGGCCTGCCGCTGCTGGCCGCCGTGGACCCGTCCGTCCGCGAGGTGCAGGCGCTGGTGCTCGCCCCGACCCGCGAGCTCGCGATGCAGGTCGCCGACGCGATCTCCTCCTTCGCCACCTCCATGGGCGGGCTCGACGTGGTCGCCCTGTACGGCGGCTCCCCCTACGGCCCGCAGGAGCGCGCGCTCTCCCGCGGCGCCCAGGTAGTCGTCGGCACGCCCGGCCGCGTGATGGATCACATGCGCCGCGCGAACCTCAAGCTGGACACGATCCGCTTCGCGGTCCTGGACGAGGCCGACGAGATGCTGCGCATGGGCTTCGCGGAGGACGTCGAGGAGATCCTCTCCCACTCCCCCGAGACCCGTCAGGTCGCGCTGTTCTCCGCGACGATGCCCGCCGCGATCCAGCGCGTGGCGCAGACCCACATGAAGGACCCGGTGCGCGTGAGCGTCACCCCGCAGTCCTCGACCGTCAAGAGCGTCACCCAGACCTACGCGGTGGTGCCCTTCAAGCACCGCACCGGCGCGCTCGCCCGCGTGCTGGCCACCTCGTCCGCCGAGGCGGCGATCGTCTTCGTGCGCACCCGCGCCGCCGCCGAGGAGGTGGGCTCCGCGCTGGTGGCCCGCGGCCTGATCGCGGCGTCGATCAGCGGCGACGTGCCGCAGAAGGAGCGCGAGAAGATCGTCGAGCGGCTCCGCGACGGCTCCCTGCAGGTGCTCGTCGCCACCGACGTCGCCGCCCGCGGCCTGGACGTCGAGCGGATCGGCCTGGTCGTGAACTTCGACGTGCCCAAGGAGGCGGAGTCGTACGTCCACCGCATCGGCCGCACCGGTCGCGCGGGCCGCACCGGCGAGGCGTTGACCTTCATCGGCCCGCACGAGCGCCGTGCGCTGAAGAACATCGAGCGCGCCACCAAGCAGACCCTCGCCGAGGCGGACATCCCCTCGCCCCGCGACGTCTCCAAGCATCGTCTCGCCGCACTGCTGACCCAGGTCCCCGAGCGGATCGAGCGGGGCCGTCTGGAGCTGTACCGCGAGCTGATCGGCGAGTTCGTCGCCGAGAACAACATCGACCCGCTCGAGCTCGCCGCCGTGCTCGGCGCGATGACCGTGGGCGACGAGGGCCCCGGCGCGGCGACGGAGGACGAGGAGTTCACCGGCGCGCAGCTGCGCGGGGACGACCGCGAGCGCGGCGACCGCGGCCCGCGGGAGGCGACGCCGATCGAGCGCGGGTACACCTCCTACAAGGTCGGGGTTGGCCACTCCCACGGCGCGCGCCCGCCGGGCATCGTCGGCGCCATGACCGGCGAGGGCGGCCTGCACGGGAAGGACATCGGCAAGATCCAGATCTTCCCGCACTTCTCGCTGGTCCAGATCCGCGGCTCGCTGAGCCCCGAGCAGATGGACCGCATCAGCCGGGCGAAGCTCGGCGGTCGCGAGCTGCGCATCGGCCCGGACCGCGGGCCGCGCGGTTGCAAGGGCCCGCGTCGTGACGGCGAGCGTCCCTTCCGCCGCGACGACCGTCCGCGCCGTGACGACCGCGGCGGCCGCCCCGAGGGCAGGCGCCGCCCCTTCCGCCGGGAGGGCTGAGCGCCGCTCCCGCCCCGGGGCCGGCCCCGCCTCGGTGGGGCCGCCCGGGGCGTGAGCTCGGCGGTGCACGGCTCCGCCGGGCATCTCGCGGCGCAGCGCCTCCGCACAGACAGGACCCCGCCACCCTCCCGGGTGGCGGGGTCCTGTCGTCGTCGGGGTCGCGGGGCGCGACCGGGGTCGGCCCGGCGGAGGGATCAGCCCTGCTTCTGCTGGGCCTCGGCGTAGGCCTTGCGGACCTCGTCCATGTCCAGGTTCTTCACCTGGCCGATGAGGTCCTCGAGCGCGGACTGCGGCAGGGCGCCGGCCTGGGAGAAGACCGGGATGCCCTCGCGGTAGGCGACGAGGGTCGGGATGGAGGTGACGCCGTAGCGCATGGCGAGGTCCTGCTGGTCCTCGGTGTCGACCTTCGCGAAGGTGACGTCCTCGTGCGTCTCCGAGGCCTCCTCGTAGATCGGGGAGAAGCGCTGGCACGGCACGCACCAGCCCGCCCAGAAGTCGATCAGGACGATGCCGTCCTCGACGGTCTTGTCGTGGTTCTCGGTGGTCAGAGTGAGCGTAGCCATGACCGCTGGAACGCCGCGGCCGCGGGGATCATTCCCCCAGGGCCGCGATGTGAGCCAGCTCATCCGCCGGCGGTCGGACGGGCCGTCATTCCGTCTGGTCCTCCTGGGCGGCGAGGACGCGCGGGCGCAGGTCCTCGGCGGGGGGCTGCCAGGTGGTGGCGTCGGCCGCGGACTGGTCGCCGCTGCGGATGTCCTTGACCTCTCCGCCGGTGCCCTCCTCGCCGGGGAACCAGATGAAGGGGATGCCGCGGCGGTCGGCGTAGCGGATCTGCTTGCCGAACTTCGCGGCGCTCGGGGCCACCTCGCAGGAGATGCCGCGGGCGCGCAGCGCTCGGGCGGCCGCGTCGCTGCGGCCCCGGTGCTCCTCGTCGGTGACCGAGACGAGCACGCAGGTGGGGACCGCGCGGCTCGGGGCCGCCATCCCGGCCGAGACGAGGCGGGAGACCAGCCGCGAGAGGCCGATGGAGAGGCCGACGCCGGGATAGGTGTGGCGGTTGTCGGAGGCGAGGCGGTCATAGCGCCCGCCGGAGCAGATCGAGCCGAGCGACTCGTGCCCGGCGACGAAGCTCTCGAACACGGTGCCGGTGTAGTAGTCCAGGCCTCGGGCGATCGAGAGGTCCGCGACGATCATGCCGGGCACGGCCGCCTCGACCCGCTCGATGACGGCGGTGAGCTCGGCGATGCCCTCCTCGACCATCTCGCCGCTTCCGCCGAGATCGCGGACCTGCTGGGCGAAGGAGGCGTCACGGGTGCGGATGGAGGCGAAGGCGAGCGCCTTCTGCGCCTGCTCCTCGCTCGCACCGGCCTCGTCGCGCAGCAGGGCGGACACGGCGTCGGCGCCGATCTTCGGGAGCTTGTCCAGGGCGCGCAGCACGGGGGTGTGGTCCTCGAAGCCGATCGCGCGGAAGAAGCCCTCGGAGAGGCGGCGGGTGTTGGCGTGGATGCTCACCTGCGGCAGCGGCAGGCGAGAGAGGATCTCCGCCATCACGATCGCGACCTCGGCCTCGACGTGGCCGGGCAGGGTGTCCTGGCCGATCACGTCGAGATCGGCCTGGTAGAACTCGCGGAACCGGCCGTCCTGGGGGCGTTCGCCGCGCCACACCTTCTGGATCTGGTAGCGCCGGAAGGGGAAGGCGAGGTCGTTCTGGTGCTCGAGCACGTAGCGCGCGAGCGGGACGGTGAGGTCGAAGTGCAGGCCGAGGGTGCGGGAGCGGTCGGCGCCGGTGTCCTCGTCTCCCTCCTCGGCGTGGAGGCGGCGCAGCACGTACACCTCCTTGTCGATCTCGCCCTTGCGCAGCAGCTGCTCGAGCGGCTCGACCGCGCGCGTCTCGATGCCGGAGAACCCGTGCAGCTCGGCGACCTCCCGGAACACGTCGATCACGTGCTGCTCGACGAGGCGCTCGGAGGGGAGCCACTCCGGGAATCCTGACAGGGCGGCGATCTTCGCCATGCGGTGCACTTCCTTCTGGTCGTCTGCGGTGCGCGCCCATTATCCCCTCTCGAGGCCGGGCGTGCCCGAGGCGCGGTCGCACGGCGCCGGACGAGGCGGAACGCCGGCGCGCTCCGCTGTAGAGTTCCCTGACGTGGTCGCCCCGGTCCGTCCGTGACGAGCACCCATCAGCCCGGCCGTCCTGGTGACGGCAGTGTCCCGCCCCGCAGCGGATCCCATCGAAGGAGCTCATCGTGAGCGAGTCCGAGACTTCCCTCCCCGCCGACCAGGCAGCCGCCCAGCCCGCCGACGCCGTCGTCGACGCCACGGCCGAGCAGACCTCCGCGGAGCCCTCCACCCCCGAGTCGCAGACCACGGCCGCCGAGCAGGAGAGCGCGGAACTGTCGACCTCGGAGCAGGCGACCGCCGCCGAGAAGGCCGGTCCCGTCGCCGCCGCCGAGAACGGCGAGCCGGCCGCAGCGGCCGAGCACGGCGTCGAGGCCGAGCAGAGCACCACGACCGAGGAGAGCGCCTCGACCGGGGAGTCCTCCGCGGCCGACACGACCGCCTCGGAGGCTGCGGCTGCCTCGGAGGCTACGACCTCCTCGGACGACGCGACTCCCGCCGACGACGCGGCCCCCGCCGCGGGAGCGGGCGCCTCCACCGCGGCGACGCCGGCGACGCCTGCACCGACTCCCGTGCCGAAGCCTGCGCCGGCCGGTCCCCGCCCGCGCCCGGCCGCCCCCTCCCCCGCCGCGCTGGCGGGGAAGAAGCCGACGGCGGCGCTCCTGCCCGTCGCTCCCGCAGCCGCCGAGCACGACCCCGCCGAGATCGCCGCGGCGAAGGCCTTCGGCAGCGTGGCGGAGGACGGCACCGTCACCGTCCAGGACGGCACCCAGGTGCGCACGATCGGCACCACGACCGAGACCGACCACGACGCCGCGCTCGAGCCCTTCGCGAAGGGGTACCTGGACCTGGTCGCCTTCCTCGACCAGACCGCCTCCGCCCTCACCGCGCCCGAGCACACCCAGAACGAGCTCAACCGGCTCCTGGAGAACCTGCGCAAGAACATGAAGGAGCCGCAGGTCGTCGGCGACATCCCGGCGCTGCGCGCACGCGCCTCCGAGCTGCGCGAGCAGGCCAAGGAGAAGATCCGGGCGCTCGAGGCGAAGCGGGCCGAGGGCCGGGAGGCCGCGACCCGTCGCCGCACCGAGTTCGTCGAGTCGATCGAGGCCCTGGTCGCCACCGACCCGGAGCAGATCTCCTGGAAGAACGCCGGCGAGACGATGCGTCAGATGGTCCCGACGTGGAAGCAGATGCAGTCCGAGGACATCGGCCTGGACCGACCCACCGAGGAGGCGCTGTGGAAGCGGCTCTCGGCCGCCCGCGCCTCCTTCGACCGGATGCGCAAGCAGTTCTTCTCCCAGCTCGACGAGCGGCATGCCGAGGCCGCCGCGCAGAAGGAGGAGCTCATCGCCCGCGCCGAGGCGATGCAGGACTCCACCGACTGGGGTCCGACGGTCCGGGCGTACAAGGACCTCATGAACCAGTGGCGCCGTGCGCCGCGCGGCAGCCGCAAGAAGGACGACGCCCAGTGGAAGCGGTTCAAGGCCGCCCAGGACACGTTCTTCGCGGCGCGCAACGCGGACCTCCACGAGACCGAGGCCGAGCAGCGCAAGAACCTCGAGGTGAAGGAGGCGCTGCTGGTCGAGGCCGAGGCGCTCGACCCGGGCAAGGACCTCGACGCGGCGAAGTCCGCGCTGCGCTCGATCCAGGACCGCTGGGAGGAGGCGGGCAAGGTGCCGCGCGGCGACATGCGCCGGATCGACGACCGCCTGCGGGCCGTCGAGCGTGCCGTGAAGGACGCCGAGCAGGCCGAGTGGCGCCGCACCGATCCGCGCACCAAGGCGCGCGTCGAGGGTGCGTCCTCGCAGCTGCACTCCGCGATCGCCTCCTACGAGGAGTCGCTGGAGAAGGCCCGCGCCGGCGGCGACCCGAAGAAGATCGCGGAGGCCGAGGCGGCGCTCGAGGCCCGCAAGGAGTGGCTCGCCGTGATCGAGCGCTCCGCCCGCGACCTGGGCTGAGGCGCCCGCGCGCCGGCCGCCGGCGCCGCGCACCTCTCCTCCCCACTGCCCCGCTCGTCCACAGGGACGGGCGGGGCGTTGCCGTGCGGACCGGTGGGGGCCAGGGTCGATGCATGGAGACCCTCGCCGCTGCCGCGCCCGCCCTCACCGCGCCCGTTCTCACCGCACCCGCGCTCGGAGTGCCCGTCGACGCCGCGCTCCGCGACGCCCTGGCGGACCCCGTGCTGCGCGAGCTCCTCGCCGACGAGCCCGCACAGGACGCTCCCCCGCCCTGCGACCGCCCGCCCCCATCTGTGAGGCTGCGCCCGATCGGGCTGTGCGCAGCCTGGTCGTATCACGCGGCGGACCTCGCCCTCCCCCTCGGCGCCGAGCTGCAGCGCTGGGAGGAGACCCCCACCACCGCCGCGATGGTCGCCCGCGGGGAGATCGTCCGACTGCTGCCCGGGGTGTTCCTGCCCCCGGATCTCCTCGGGACCTCGGTGCGCCGGGCCCTGGCGCTCGGCTGCGCCCTCGGGGAGCACCTGCAGTCCCATCACGTGATCGCCGGGAGGAGCGCCGCCTGGGTGCATCTGGGCGGTCGGCCGCCGGCATCGCTCGAGCTGCTCTCCCCGGCGCACCGAGGGATCCTCGCCGGCGTGGTCCAGCGCCATGCCCGGCTCGGCCCGGGCGACATCGACACCGTCGGCGGCGCGCCCGTGACCACGCCCCGCCGCACCGCCTCGGACCTGCTGCGCTTCAGCCCCGAGGCGATCGCCCGCCCGCTGCTGAGGCGGCTCGAACGGGCGGGTCTGGTGGAGCACGAGGAGCTGCGCGCACATCTGCACCGGCTGCACCGGCATCCCGGCGTGCAGGAGGCCCGGGAGCGGCTGGACCGGGCGCTCACACCGCTCGCGGGGGTGCGCCTCGAGGGTCCGCTGATCACAGCACGGTCGGAGCGGACCGGGCCTCTCAGCTCGCCGTGAGCGGTGCGCCGAGGCCGACGGGCCGGCCGTCGGCCGTGACGCGGTAGACGTCATAGACGCCCTCGACGCGCCTGACCTGGGCGAGCACGGACTGGAGGTGCGCGGGATCGGCCAGCTCGAAGGAGAAGAAGGTCGTCGCGAGCCGGTCGGTGTTCGACTGCGCCGAGGCGGACTGCAGATTGACCTGCTGCTCCGAGATCACCAGCGCCAGATCGGTGAGGAGTCGGGGACGGTCCAGCGCCTCGACCTTGATGTGCACGAGATAGGCGGTGGAGTGCCGCCCGGACCAGCTCGCCTCGACCATGCGATCGGGCTGCTGCTGCTGGAGCTGGATCGCATTGGTGCAGCTGGTGTGGTGCACGGAGATCCCCGAGCCGCGGGTGATGAAGCCGACGATCGGATCGCCCGGCACCGGAGCGCAGCACTTGGCGAGCTTGACCCAGAGGTCGGCGTGGCCGTCCACGATGACGCCCTGGTCCGTCTCCGCCGTGTGCCGTTCGGCGCGACTGCCCCGAGGGCGGACCTTCGAGGGCAGGGTGATCTCGGCGAGGTCCTCCTCCGCCCCGTCGGCGCCGCCGAAGGAGGCGCGAAGCTTCTCGACCACGTGCTGGGCGCCGGTGTGACCCTCGCCGATCGAGGTGTACAGCGCATCGATCGAGCCGAGGTTGAGCTCCGAGGCGATCGTGGCGAGCGTGTCGTGGGTGAGCAGGCGGCGCATGGGCAGGTCCTGCCGGCGCAGCGCCTTGGCGAGCTCCTCCTTGCCCCGCTCCAGCGCCTCCTCGCGACGCTCCTTCGAGAACCACTGGCGGATCTTGTTGCGCGCCCGCGGGGACTTCACGAAGCCGAGCCAGTCCCGGCTGGGGCCTGCGTCGGCGGACTTCGAGGTGAAGACCTCCACGACGTCGCCGGTGGCGAGCGCGGACTCCAGGGAGACCAGGCGCCCGTTCACCCGGGCCCCGATGGTGCGGTGCCCCACCTCGGTGTGGACCGAGTAGGCGAAGTCGACCGGGGTCGAGCCCTGCGGCAGGGCGAGCACGTCCCCCTTCGGCGTGAAGACGTACACCTCCTGCGTGTTGATCTCGAACCGCAGCGAGTCCAGGAACTCGCCGGAGTCGGTGGTCTCCTTCTGCCAGTCCATCAGCTGGCGCAGCCAGGCGGCGTCGTTCGTGATCGCCGCGGACTCGCCGCCGCCCTGGCCGCCCGCCATCGCCTTGTACTTCCAGTGCGCGGCGACGCCGTACTCGGCCCGACGGTGCATCTCGCGGGTGCGGATCTGGACCTCGACCGGCTTGCCGGTCGGGCCGATCACGGTGGTGTGCAGCGACTGGTACAGGTTGAACTTCGGCAGCGCGATGTAGTCCTTGAAGCGGCCCTGCACCGGCGACCAGCGCGCGTGGAGCGTGCCGAGCACGCCGTAGCAGTCGCGGACCGTATCCACGAGCACCCTCACGCCGACCAGGTCGTAGATGTCGGAGAAGTCGCGGCCCCGCACGATCATCTTCTGGTAGATCGAGTAGTAGTGCTTGGGCCGGCCGGTGACCTCGGCCTTGATCCGCGCCTTCTTGAGATCCTCCTGTATCTGGGAGGAGACGGTGCAGAGGTACTGCTCGCGCGCCGGGGCGTGCTGGGCGACCAGCGAGACGATCTCCTCGTACACCTTGGGGTAGAGGACCTGGAAGGAGCGGTCCTCCAACTCCCACTTCATCGTGTTCAGCCCCAGGCGGTGCGCGAGCGGGGCGTAGATCTCGAGGGTCTCCTTCGCCTTGCGCTCCGCCGAGGCGGCCGGCACGTACTTCCAGGTGCGGGCGTTGTGAAGGCGGTCGGCGAGCTTGATCAGCAGCACGCGCACGTCGCGGCTCATCGCCACGATCATCTTGCGCACGGTCTCGGCCTGCGCGGCCTCGCCGTAGGTGACCTTGTCCAGCTTCGTCACGCCGTCGACCATGACGGCGATGACCTCGCCGAACTCGGCGCGCAGCTGGTCCAGGGAGTAGTCGGTGTCCTCGACCGTGTCGTGCAGGAGCGCGGCGGCGACGACATCGGCCGGCGAGCCGAGCTCGGCGAGGATCGTGGCGACCGAGACCGGGTGGGTGATGTACGGGTCGCCGCTGCGGCGGGTCTGGCCGCGGTGGGCGCGCTCGGCGACGGTGTACGCCTGGCGCACAAGCTCCTGGTTCTCCTTCGGGCTCACCGCCGTCATCGTCTCCAGCAGCGGTGCGAGCAGCGGATCCACCGGGGAGGAGCGCGGGGCGAAGAAGGACAGGCGCGAGCGGGAGCGTCGTGGCGCGGTCGAGGGGGTGCGCGGCGAATCGGGCTGTGCGGGCGGTGCGGCGGGAGGGCGCGCGGCCTGGTCGGCCGGGCCTGCCTCGGCCCCGGCCTGCTCGGATGCGGTCCGCTCCTGCATGCACACCTCCCTGCCTGGAAGGCCACAGTCTACGCGCGGGCGACAGGGGTGCGCGCCGCGTCCGCCGGCGGCGGACGGCGACGTCCCGGGGATCAGTCGGGGATGGACCAGACAGTGGTCAGCGGAACGTCCGGCAGCAGGTCGCGGCCGCCGAGGCCCTCGAGCTCGATGAGGAAGGAGGCGCCGAGCAGCTCGACGTCGAAGCGTCGGGTGAGCTCGACCGTCGCCGCGGCGGTCCCGCCGGTGGCGAGCAGGTCGTCGAGCACGAGGGTCCGCGCGCCGGCCGGGAGCGAGTTCTCGGGGATCTGGATCTCGGCGCTGCCGTACTCGAGCTCGTACTTCAGCCCGGCCGGGCGGCCGGGGAGCTTGCCCGCCTTGCGCACCGGGATGAACCCGGCGCCGAGCTCGTAGGCGAGCGGTGCGCCGAGCACGAAGCCGCGGGCCTCGGTGCCGACGATGTACTCGATGCCCTCGGGCAGCAGCGTGGTCCAGTAGCGGATGACGCGGCGCAGCGCGTTCGCGTCGCGCAGCAGCGGGGTGATGTCGCGGAAGAGCACGCCCGGGGTCGGGAAGTCCGGGTACTCGGCGATGTGCGTGCTGCGCAGCGTCTCGATCTCGGCGGCGGTGGGGATCTCCTCCGCGGTGCGGAGCGGGGCAGGGACGGTCTGCGGGTCGTTCATCGGTTCCTCACCTGCCGGAGCGTCGGCGTCGGGTGGTCCTGCGCGGCTGCTGCCGGGCGGAGCGGGGTGCGGCGGCGCGGCCGACGGTGCCGTCGTCCTCGTCGGCGGGGTCGGCCTCCGGGGTGCGCCCCTCACCCTCGTCCGCCGCGTCGGCGTCGGCAGGGTCGGCGGCATCGGGGTCGACGGCGTCGAGGTCGGCGCCGTCGGCGCGGGTCGCGGCGTCCTCTCCGCGGGGGCTCCCGGGAGAGTCCTCGGACGTCGAGCCGGTCTCCCCGCGGCGCGCCCGCTCGAGGGCGAGGGTGTGGCGAGCGATCGTGTCCTCGCGCCGGCGGAGGTCCACGAGCAGCCCCGGGGCGAGGAAGATCGAGGAGTAGGTGCCGGCGATGATCCCGATGAACAGGGCGAGGGAGATGTCCTTGAGGGTGCCGGCGCCGAGCAGGAACGCGCCGATGGCGAGGATCGAGCCGATCGGCAGCAGCGCGACGACGGAGGTGTTGATCGACCGCACCAGGGTCTGGTTCGCGGCGAGCTCGACGAGCTCGGCGAAGGTGCGTCGGCGCTGGCCGGTGAGGTCCGCGGTGTTCTCCCGGACCTTGTCGAACACGACGATGGTGTCGTAGAGCGAGTAGCCCATGACGGTGAGGAAGCCGATGACCGTGCCGGGGGTGATCTCGAAGCCGACCACGCCGTACACCGCGGCGGTGAGCAGCATGTCGTGGCCCAGCGCGATCATCGCGGCGAGGGACGCCTTGAGGTCGCGGAAGTAGAGCGCCATCATCGCGGCGACCAGGACCAGGAAAACCACGACGCCGCGGGCCATCTTCTGGGTGACGTCACCGCTCCACACCGGGCCGATGTAGGAGGTCGAGACCGCGTCGGCGGGCACCTCGTAGGCCGCCGCGAGCTCTCCGGCGAGCTCGGCCGTCTGGGCCGAGTCGAGCTGCTCGGTCTGCACGCGCAGGGTGTCGCTGCCGAGCTGGGTGACCTTCGGCTCGTTGTCCGGCAGGTGCTCGCGCACGACCTCACGGGCGGAGGACTGCTCGGTGTCGGCGACCCCGGCGATCTGGAACTCGGAGCCGCCGGTGAACTCGATGCCGAGGTTGGGCCCGCGCACGACCGCGAGGGCACCCAGCAGCACCACGACGACGACGCTGATCATGTACCAGGTGCGTCGGCGGGAGACGATCGGCAGGATCCGCCTGCCGGCGTGGAGGTCGTTGCCGAAGGTGGCGAAGGTGGTGCTCATCGGCCCTGCTCCTCGGTCTCGTCGGTGTCCTCGTCGGCAGGGGCGCCGACGTCGGCCCCACCGTCGCCGGAGCTGTCGTCGTCGGCGGTGCCGTCCGCGGGGACCCCGTCACGGGCCTCCTGCGCCTCACGCGCCTCCCGGGCCTCACGGGCGCGGCGCACCGCGATCGGCTCGCGCTCGGCCGCCTCCTCCTCCGCGCGGGCGCTGCGGCGACCGCCGCGGCCGCGCTCCTCGCCGAGGCGGACGCGTCCGCGCCCGGCGTAGGCGGGCACGTCGCGGTCCAGGCGCGCCGGGTCCAGGCCGCTCCACGGATGGCCCTTCCCGAAGAATCGCGTGCGCACGAGCGCCTGCAGCACCGGATGCGTGAACAGGAAGACGACCAGGAGGTCCAGCAGAGTGGTCAGCCCCAGCACGAAGGCGAAGCCGCGCACGCCGCCGGTGGAGAGCAGGTAGAGCACCACAGCCGCGATGATGTTGACCGTGTCGGAGGCGAGGATGGTGCGCTTGGCGCGGACCCAGCCGTGGTCCACGGCCGCGGCGATGCCGCGGCCCTCGCGGATCTCGTCGCGCACGCGCTCGAAGTAGACGATGAACGAGTCCGCCGTGAAGGCGACCGCGACGATCAGACCGACCACGCCCGCGAGGGAGAGGCGGTAGCCGATCTCGGGGATGTTCGAGAGCACCGTGAGGGTGGCGTAGGTGAGCACGCCCATGATGAGCAGGCTCGAGGAGGTCACGATCGCGAGCAGGCGGTACTGCGCGAAGGCGTAGGCGACCACGAGCGCGAGCCCGATCAAGCCCGCGATCAGTCCCATCTGCAGCTGGTCCGCCCCGAGGGTGGCGGAGATCTGCTGCTCGGAGGCGACCTCGAACTCGAGCGGCAGCGCGCCGAAGCGCAGCTGGTCCGAGAGCTGGGTCGCCTGCTCCTGGGAGAAGTTGCCGGAGATCGACGCCTCGCCGCCCGGGGAGGGCTCCTGCACCTCGGGAGCGGAGATGACCATCCCGTCCAGCACGATGCCGAAGGCGGCGGTGGCGCCCTCGCCGTTGTACAGGGCGCCGGTCATGGTCGAGAAGGACTCCGCGGCGGTCTCGTCGAAGGACATGTTCACGACGTAGTAGCCGGTCGGCTGGCCGGTCGGGGTGACGTCCGAGGCGACGGAGGAGTCCTCGATCGAGGAGCCCGCGATGACCTCGGGGCCCAGCAGGTACTTCGCGCTCCCGTCCGGGGCGCAGGCGACCATTGGCTCGTCGGGGGCGGTCTCCGTGGCGCGCTCCTGCTGCGCGGCGGGGTCGACGCAGTCCGCGCTCATCAGCTCGGTCTGGACCTCGGGGGTCATCCAGTCCATGCTCCAGGCCGGGTAGGGCAGGTCGCCCTCGCCGGTCCCGGTCGCGGGAGCCATCGAGGAGTCGTCGCTGAGCAGGCCGGAGAAGAGCTGCTGCGAGGGATCGGCGCGGGCCTCGGAGGTCTCCCCCGCGGACTCGTCGCCCCCGGCGTCGGAGGCGCCGCCGCCGTCGGAGGGGAGCGCCTCGCCGCTGCCCTCGGGCGCGACCACGCCGAGCACGGGGCGGAAGGACATCGCGGCGGTCTGGCGGATCGCGGCGGAGGTCTGCTGATCCATCTGCCCGGGCACGTCGATGACGATGTTCGTGCCGCCCTGGACGGTGATCTCGGTCTCCGCCACGCCCATCGCGTTGATGCGCTGGCTCATGATCTGCCGCGCCTGCTCCATGGCGGTCTCGTCGATCGCGGAGCCGTCGCGCGACTGCGCCTGGAGGATGACCTGGGTGCCTCCCTCGAGGTCGAGGGCGAGCTTGGGGGCGGGCTGCCAGCCACCCTTCCAGACCCCGGCACCGATCCCGCCGCCGAGCAGCAGGATCAGCACCGCAAGGGTCGCCAGGGCGATGCGGCGTGCAGGCATGGTGGGGATTCCTCAGGACGACGGGCCAGGGAGCGGAGGGCGGGGCGAGGAGGCCCCGCGGGTCGTACGGCGTCGTGCGCGGTCGGGCGCGCGGCGCGGGTCGGGTCAGCGACCGCGCGCGGAGCCGTCCTCGCGGGGGTCCTCGTCGGCGACGGTGACGCCGGGGACCTGGCCGGTGGCGGAGGCGTCCTGCGCCCCCCGGGGGTCGGCGCCCTCAGGGGCGACGCCCTCGACGGTCTCACCCTCGACGGTCTCGCCCTCGAGGGTCTCGCCCTGCTCGTCCTCGACCGGGTCCACGGCCATCGCGATCGCCATGCGGGCCCACTTGGTCTGCGTGCCGTCCTCCGACTCGAGCACCACCACGTCGTCGTACTCCTCGACGATGAGGCCGTAGAAGCCGGAGTGCGTGCGCACCTCGTCGCCCACGCCGAGCTTCTTGACGAGCTCCTGCTGCCTGGCCTGCGCCTTGCGCTGACTGCGGGAGAGCAGGAACAGGGGCAGCATCATCACGAGGATGATGAGCAGGATGGGAAGGAACTCCACGGTTTTCCTCTCGACGGACAGCCCCTCGGGTCCATGCTGCTGCACGGGCGAGGTCCTGCCGCGGGCGACTGACCGCCCCACTGTACCCGTCGGTCCGCCGCGGTCCTCCCAGCCGGCGCCCGGGGGCGCCGAGCTCCGCACGAGGCGGCCGGCCGGCGCCCGGCCTCAGAAGCGGCCGAGCATGGGCGGGGTGCCCTCCGCCCCTGCGGGCGGCTCGAGGCCGAGGTGCTCCCAGGCGGCGGGGGCGGCCGCCCGGCCGCGCGGGGTCCGCAGCAGGAATCCCTCGCGCACGAGATACGGCTCGATCATCGTCTCGACCGTCTCGGTCTCCTCCCCCACCGCGACGGCGAGGGTCGACAGGCCCACGGGCCCGCCGGCGAAGCGGCCGCACAGGGCGCTGAGCACCGCGCGGTCCAGACGGTCCAGGCCCCGGTCGTCGACCTCGTAGACCCGCAGCGCCTCCTTCGCGGCGCCGAGGTCGAGGTCGCCGCTGCCGCGCACCTGGGCCCAGTCGCGCACGCGGCGCAGGAGACGGTTGGCGATGCGGGGCGTGCCGCGGGAGCGGGAGGCGATCTCGATCGCGGCGCGGTCCTCGAGCTCGACCTCGAGCCGCACGGCGGAGCGTCGCACCACCTCGCGCAGCTCCTCGGCGCCGTAGAAGTCGAGGTGGCCGATGAACCCGAAGCGGTCGCGCAGCGGCGCCGGGAGGAGCCCGGCGCGGGTGGTGGCGCCGACGACGGTGAAGGGCGGCAGGTCCAGCGGGATCGACGTCGCCCCGACGCCCTTGCCGACCACCACGTCGACGCGGAAGTCCTCCATGGCGATGTAGAGCATCTCCTCGGCGGGCCGCGCGAGGCGGTGGATCTCGTCGATGAAGAGCACCTCCCCCTCGTCGAGGGAGGAGAGGATCGCGGCGAGATCGCCGGCGTGCTGGATCGCAGGTCCCGAGGTGATGCGCAGCGGGGCGGAGAGCTCGGCGGCGATGATCATGGCGAGGGTCGTCTTGCCCAGTCCCGGCGGTCCCGAGAGCAGCATGTGCTCGGGGGCGCGGCCACGTGCAGCGGCGGCGTCGAGCACGAGCGAGAGCTGGTCGCGCACCACCTGCTGGCCCACGAACTCCTCCAGCCGACGCGGGCGCAGCGCGGCCTCCGCGGTGCGCTCGGGCGGCATCGACTCGGGGCTCGTCACGGTGCGCGGCGCGTCCTCGGTCGCCTCCCACGAGCCGTCGGCGAAGGACCTGCCGGCCGGCTCCTCCTCGCGGCCCGCCGCCCGCGCGCTCATCGATGTCCTCCGAGACCGCGCAGAGCCGTGCGCAGGAGCGCGGCGGCGTCCACCTGCTCCCCGCCCTCCTCGCGCGCGGCCTCGACGGCGCTGCGCGCCGCCTTCTCCGCCCAGCCGAGCCCGACGAGGGCCTCGACCACGTCGGCGTCGGGGCCGCCGGGCGCCGCGCCCGGGACCGACGGCGCCTCCGTCGAGGCCTCGCTCGGCGCGGGCAGCTTCCCGCCGAGCTCGAGGAGCATCCGGCCGGCGACCTTCGGGCCGATGCCCGGGGTGCGGGTGATGGTCTTCACGTCCTGCTCGGCGACGGCGCGGCGCAGCTCCTCCGGGTCGAGCACGGCGAGCACGGCCAGCGCCGTGCGCGGGCCGATCCCGGTGACGGACTGCACGATGCGGAAGGTCTCGGCCTCCTCCGCCTGGGGGAAGCCGTAGAGGGTCAGGGAGTCCTCGCGGACGACGAGCTCGGTGTGCAGGGTGAGCTCGGCCCCGTGACGGGTCGCGGCGAGGGCCTGCGGCGTGGTGCGCACGAGGTAGCCGATGCCGGCCACCTCGAGCACGAGGGCGTCGAGGTCGAGGCGGACGACCCGCCCGGTCAGGGATGCGATCACGCCACCAGCCTAGAACACCTGTTCGATCACTGTCGGGAGGTCGAGCGTTCCCGGGCGCGTCGGGCCCGTCGCTCCGCCTCGGCCCATACGGCCTGCGCGCTCGTGCGGACGCCGCCGGTGCGGTCCAGCGCCACCGGGCCGCCGCCCCGCCACAGCTGGGTCAGCGCGATCGCGACGGCATCGGAGGCGTCCGCGGGCTGGGGTGCCGCGTCCAGGCCCAGCACCTTCACCAGCACCGACTGGATCTGCTTCTTGTCCGCCCGCCCGCTGCCGGTCACGGCGGCCTTGACCTCCGAGGGGGTGTGCAGCGCGACGGGGATGCCGCGCTCCGCCGCCTCGAGCAGCGCGATGCCGGAGACCTGCGCGGTGCCCATCACGGTGGAGATGTTGGACTGGCTGAACACCCGCTCCACGCCGACGGCGTCGGGGGCGAACTCCTCGAGCACGGCGCGCAGCCCGCGGGCGATGCCGAGCAGGCGCTGCTCGAGCGGCTCCTCGGAGTCCGAGCGGATCACGCCCGCGTGGACGAGACGAGCGCGTCGTCCGCCGATCGCGTCGACGATGCCGATCCCGCAGCGGGTCAGCCCGGGGTCGACCCCCAGCACGCGCAGGGTCGTCATCTGCGCTCCTCCCCTCCCGGCATCGCCGTCGGCGGTGTCAACGGACCTCTCCCCGGTCCGGGTGGTGCGGCCCGCGTCGGCGGTGCGGCCGAGAGGACGACACGGCCAAGGCCGGGGCCGCGCCGTCCCGCCCGCTCACTCCTGCTCGTCCAGCTGGGCCGCGACGTCGTCGGGGATGTCGAGGTTGGAGTAGACGGCCTGCACGTCGTCGCTGTCCTCGAGCGCGTCGATCAGGCGCAGCGCCTTCTGCGCGCCCTCGAGGTCGACGGGGGTTCGCATGGTCGGCACGAACTGCGCCTCGGCGCTCTCGTAGTCGATCCCCGCCTCCTGCAGCGCGGTGCGCACGGCGACCACGTCGGTGGCCTCGGAGAGGATCTCGAAGGTCTCGCCCTCGTCGTTGATCTCCTCGGCGCCGGCGTCGAGCACGACCTCGAGCAGGTCGTCCTCGGTGTTCTCGCCCTTGGCGACGGTGACCACGCCCCGGCGCTCGAAGAGATAGGAGACCGAGCCGGAGTCCGCCATGTTGCCGCCGTTGCGGTTGAAGGCCAGGCGCACCTCGGAGACGGCGCGGTTCTTGTTGTCGGTGAGGCACTCGACCAGCACGGCGACGCCGCCCGGGGCGTAGCCCTCGTACATCAGCGTCTCGTAGTCGACGCCGCCGCCGTCGAGCCCGCCGCCGCGCTTGACGGCACGGTCGATGTTGTCATTGGGGACGGAGGTCTTCTTCGCCTTCTGGATGGCGTCGTAGAGCGTCGGGTTGCCCGATGGGTCGGGGCCGCCCATGCGTGCGGCCACCTCGATGTTCTTCACCAGCTTGGCGAACAGCTTGCCGCGCTTGGCATCGATGACGGCCTTCTTGTGCTTGGTCGTCGCCCACTTGGAATGCCCGGACATCTCGCTCCTTCCGATGGTCCGCCATGGGGTGGCGGATCGCCGGACCATCCTAGTGGTACGGCGAAGGCGCTCCACGCCGCGCACCGCCGGGCCTCTCCGCCGACCGCGCCGTCGCGTCCCCGCCGACGCGGCTCCGCCGCATCCCGCCGTGTCGTCCGGCCGCGCCCCGCGGGACGGTCAGCCGCGGACGACGGGGGCGGTCAGCGCACCGATCAGGCGACGATCGGCGGTGATCTGCTCGAGCAGCTCGCGCTCGCGGGCGCGGGTCCTCGCCGTCGGCCGGCCGAACAGGACGCTGTGCCGCTCCATGCCCAGCGAGATCGCGGCGCGGATCAGATCGTGCATGCCCATCCGGGCGACGGCGCCGTGGCGGCCCGCCCAGGTCTCGGCGCGACGGCGTCGACGCATCGAGACCAGCATCTCGACCTCGTCGGGCGAGAACCATCCCGCCCTCCCGTACTCGGACAGCTGGCGGCGCAGGATCCGCTTCTCCCGCAGGCGCAGGAACAGCACGATGCCCACCAGCAGCAGGAAGATCGGCACCTGCACGGTGACGTAGTAGCGCAGGAACCCGGCCAGCGGCGCCTCCGGGTCCACCGGGAGGAAGAAGCTCGAGCCGTTCCACAGCGCGTGCAGCGCCATCCCGAGCGACAGCCCGCCGAGGCCCAGGCCGAAGTAGAGCATCAGCGAGCGGCGCTCGGCCGCGATGCCGAGGCCGAGGCCGCACAGGGCGGTGAAGGACACGTGGGCGAAGGGCGAGAGGATGCCGCGCAGGAAGAAGGTCTGCCAGAAGACGTCGACCGTCCCGGCGGCCTGCGCCTGATGGAACGAGTTGCCGAAGTAGAGGATGTTCTCGGTGAAGGCGAAGCCGCCCGCGATGAGGGCGGCGTAGACGACGCCGTCGAGCGGACCGGAGATGTACCGGCGCCCCCAGACGAGCAGGGCGAACAGGCCCGCGGACTTCATCGTCTCCTCGATCACCGGTGCCTGCACGGTCGCGCCGAGGAAGGAGTCGATCAGCTCGGTCTCCTCCTGCGGGGAGATCCAGGCGTCGAAGAAGGTCCCGAAGAACAGCGACAGCAGCACGGAGCCGATCGCGCCCCAGGCGAAGGCGGAGACGAGCGAGAGCCGGGGCTGCGGCGTGTACCGGTCCAGCCACCACACCGCGCCGAGCACGAGCGCGACCGGCACGAGCGCCGCGGTGAGGGCGACCAGCGCGGTGCCGATGCCGAGCGGCCTGATCACCACCAGGTACAGCACGACCAGGGAGGCGAGGATGCCCAGCAGCGAGCCGATCAGCAGCACCCAGCGCAGCCAGCGTCGGCGGGGCCGGGCGGCGGCGGGCGTGCCCGGGCCGAGCCGGCCGGGGGCGCGGGGATCGGTGCGCGCGATGTCGTAGCCGTACCCGGGGTCGGGACCGGCCGGGGCGGCGGCGCCGGGGCCGACGGCCCGCGGTGGGCCGGGCTGGCGCGCGGGCGCGCCGGTCGAGCTGGTCACAGCGTGGCCCTGCCTCTCCCCCGGTGCTCGGTCGCGGTCGGTCGGCTCCCGCCGTCCGCACGGCGCTCCCCCCGGATGCGCTCGGCCATGCTAGCTCAGGCCCCGCCGCCGCCGGGCCACGCCTCGGCGTAGAGCCGACGGGTGTCCGCGAGCAGGATCGGGAGGGCCTTGGTGCGGCCGACGATGGGCAGGAAGTTCGCGTCCCCCGCCCAGCGCGGCACCACGTGCTGGTGCAGGTGGGCGGCGATCCCGGCGCCCGCGACCTCGCCCTGGTTCATGCCCAGGTTGAAGCCCGCGGGGCCGGAGACCGCGCGGATCACGGTCATCGCGGTGCGGGTGATCTCGGCGACCTCCGCCACCTCCTCCTCGGTCAGCTCCGTGTAGTCCGAGACGTGCCGGTACGGGCACACCAGCAGATGGCCGGAGTTGTAGGGGTAGAGGTTCAGGATCGCGTAGGCGACGCGGCCGCGGTGGACGATGAGCGCGTCCTCGTCGCGGCGGCGCGGCCCCGCGCAGAAGGGGCACTGCTCGTCGTCGTGCGGGTCCTCGGGCTTGTTCTCCCCGCCGATGTACGCCATCCGGTGCGGGGTCCACAGCCGCTGGGTGTCGTCGGGGACGCCCGCGAAGGCGCGGGCGTCCTCGAGCGCGGGCTCGCCGCCGGGCTGGTCGGCCGGGCTCACACCTGCACCTTGTCGGCGATCGCGGTGACGATCCGCTCCACGGCCTCGTCGACGTCGATGCCGTTGTCCTGGCTGCCGTCGCGCATGCGGAAGGAGACCGCGCCCTTCTCCTGGTCCTCGCCGCCGGCGATGAGGAGGTAGGGCACTTTCTCCTTGGTGTGGGTGCGGATCTTCTTCTGCATCCGGTCGTCGGAGGAGTCGACCTCGACGCGCACGCCTCGGGCGCGCAGCTTGGCGGCGACCTCCTCGAGGTAGGGCACGTACTCGGCGGCGACCGGCACCCCGACCACCTGGACCGGCGCGAGCCAGACCGGGAAGGCGCCCGCGTAGTGCTCGAGCAGCACGCCGAAGAAGCGCTCGATCGAGCCGAACAGGGCGCGGTGGATCATCACCGGGCGCTGGCGGGAGCCGTCGGGGGCGGTGTACTCGAGCTCGAACAGCTCCGGCTCGAAGAAGTCCAGCTGGATGGTGGAGAGCTGCCAGGTGCGGCCGATCGCGTCCTTCGCCTGGACGGAGATCTTCGGGCCGTAGAAGGCGGCGCCGCCCGGATCCGGGACGAGGTCGAGGCCGGAGGCGGTGGCGACCTCCTCGAGGGTGCGGGTCGCCTCCTCCCAGGTCGCCTCGTCGCCGACGGACTTCTCGGGGTCGCGGGTGGACAGCTCGAGGTAGAAGTCGTCCAGGCCGTAGTCGCGCAGCAGGTCCAGGACGAAGCCGAGCAGGCTGGAGAGCTCCTCCTTCATCTGCTCGCGGGTGGTGTAGATGTGGGCGTCGTCCTGGGTGAAGCCGCGGGCGCGGGTCAGGCCGTGGACCACGCCGG
Source organism: Brachybacterium sp. AG952 (assembly GCF_004362645.1). NCBI lineage: Bacteria > Bacillati > Actinomycetota > Actinomycetes > Micrococcales > Dermabacteraceae > Brachybacterium > Brachybacterium sp. AG952. The sequence goes on from NZ_SNXV01000003.1 coordinate 436,313, forward strand.
ACTTCTCGTAGCGGTAGACGCTGCCGAACTCGAACAGCCGCAGCGGCAGCTCGCGGTAGGAGCGGCCGCGGGAGCGGTAGACGAGGTTGTGCATCGGGCAGTTCATGGGCTTGAGGTAGTAGTCCTGGCCCTGCTTGGTGACGTTGCCGTCGGCGTCGACCTCCTCGTCCATGTGCATGGGCGGGTACATGCCGTCGGCGTACCACTCGAGGTGGCGGGAGGTCTCGAAGAGGTTCTTCTTCGTGATGTGGGGGGTGGAGACGAAGGAGTAGCCGGCCTCGACGTGGCGGCGACGCGAGTAGTCCTCCATCTCCATCCTGATCATGGCGCCCTTGGGATGGAACACCGGCAGGCCGGAGCCGATCTCGTCGGGGAAGGAGAACAGGTCCAGCTCGCTACCCAGGCGCCGGTGGTCGCGGCGCTCGGCCTCGGCGATCCGCTCCTGGTGGGCGCGCAGCTCCTCCTTGGTGGGCCAGGCGGTGCCGTAGACGCGCTGCAGCATCGGGTTCTTCTCGCTGCCGCGCCAGTAGGCGGCGGCGGAGCGGGTCAGGGCGAAGCCGTTGCCGATGAGCTTGGTGGAGGGCAGGTGCGGGCCGCGGCAGAGGTCGGTCCAGACCACCTCGCCGCGCCGGTCGACGTTGTCGTACATGGTCAGGCCGCCCTCGCCGACCTCGACGCTCGCCCCTTCGGCGGCGTCGTCGGCGGTCGACTTCAGGCCGATGAGCTCGAGCTTGTAGGGCTCTGCGGCCTCCTCGGCGCGGGCCGCGTCGTCGGTGATCTCGCGGCGCACGAAGCGCTGGCCGGACTTGACGATCCGGTTCATCTCCTTCTCGAGCACCTTGAGGGTCTCGGGGGTGAAGGGCTCGGCGACGTCGAAGTCGTAGTAGAAGCCGTCGGTGATGGGCGGGCCGATGCCGAGCTTCGCATCGGGGTTCGTCTTCTGCACGGCCTGCGCGAGCACGTGCGCGGTCGAGTGGCGGAGGATCGAGAGCCCGTCAGGGCTGGAGATGTCCACGCCCTCGACGTCCTGCCCGTCCCCGAGCACGGTGTCGAGGTCGCGCAGCTCCCCGTCGATGCGCAGGGCGACGATCGCGGCGGTGCCCTCGAAGAGCGCGGTGCCCGTGGTCCCCTCCTCGATCTGCTGGGGGGAACCGTCGAGGGTGATGGCGATCTGGGCCACGTGCTGCTCCTTGCGTGTCGGGGTGAGCCGGCCGACGATGCCGGCTCCGCCGTCGATGGTACCGGCCGGCACGCCCGCGCCGGACCGGCCCCTCGACGCCGGCGGCTCAGAGGGAGCGCGCGAGCTCCCTCACCCGGAGGAGCGCCGCCTCCATGATCTCCTCGGCACGATCGGGCTCGTGGTCCATGCCCTCGGCGGCGAGGGTGTGGGTAGTGCAGCCCAGGAACTGGAACATCCCGGCGATGTACAGACTCGCGGGATCCTGCTGGCCGAAGTGGCCGCCGCTGGCCTGCAGGTGCACCACGGTCTTGTCCGTGACGAGGCCCTCCGCCTCGCCCTCGGCCGTGTACCGGAAGGTCACGCCGGCGCGGCAGACGGTGTCGATCCATGCCTTCAGACGCGTGGGCACCGAGAGGTTCCACAGCGGGTTCGCGATCACCACCAGGTCCGCGCTCTGGAACTGCTTGGTGTACTGGTCGAAAAGCGCCAGCTTGTTCTGCTGGGCACCGGTGAGGTGGGAGAAGTGCTCGCCCGCTCGCAGCCGCTCCCAGCCGGTCATCATGTCCAGGTCGATCTCGGGCACGGCGGTCTCGTACAGCCGCACGTCGTCGAAAACCGTGTCGGGGCGATGCGCGGTGAGCTCCTCGACGAAGGCGTCGGCCATCGTCATGGAACGGGACTTGCTGGGGTCCAGCGGATGGGCACGGACGATGAGGGCACGCATGCTGAGGTCTCCTCCGGGTCGGCGCGGCGGGTGACGTGACGGCGGTCTCGTCACCGTCGAGCCTAGAGACCTCGGAGGCCGCGCACCGGGACCGAGGGCCCGGTGGGCCCCGGCTGCGGGACCCGGCGTGGGGCGCCTCTCCGCGGACGCAGAAGAGCCCCGGCCGGGGGGCCGAGGCTCTTCTGCTGGGGGTGGGCGATACTGGGTTCGAACCAGTGACCTCTTCCGTGTCAGGGAAGCGCGCTACCGCTGCGCCAATCGCCCGGGACGGCACCGACGGGTGCCGTTCGAGGTGGGTACGGGATTCGAACCCGTGTACACGGCTTTGCAGGCCGTTGCCTCGCCTCTCGGCCAACCCACCGGGTGATGCTCACGCATCATACGGAACAGCGCTCCCGACGCGAGGTCGGGAGCGCCGTTCCCCCGGAGCGGACGACCGGATTCGAACCGGCGACCCTCACCTTGGCAAGGTGATGCTCTACCAACTGAGCTACGTCCGCAGGACAGCGATCCGAGGATCCTGCCGTGGGCGATACTGGGATCGAACCAGTGACCTCTTCCGTGTGAAGGAAGCGCGCTACCGCTGCGCCAATCGCCCTGAGGTGATGTCCGCTCTCTCGATCGGACTTGAAGAAGCTTACATGCTCCCGACGGGTGCTCGCGCCACTTCTGGATGTGACCTGCGTCCCGGTCGGTCGGAGCGGCGTCGGACCCGACGAGCCGACCCTCCGGCCCCGCCGGCACCCGGACCCCATCGCCCCCCCCCCCGATCCGATCGCACGGACGCGCCGCCGATCCGACTGCACGGGCGCGCCGCGCCCGTGAGGCGCGAGGGCGGAGCGCGGGCGCGGTCCGCGCCCCTCGCGCCCCGAAGCCCCGGCCGACCGGCCGACACGAGCACTCCGCACACCCCGACCCTGCCGCCCGTGACCTCGGACACTGAACGCCGTCCGGGTTTGCGCCGGGGGTCGGGACGCGCCTAAGGTAACTCCTCGTCGGCCCAGCCGATGTGCGGACGTAGCTCAGTTGGTAGAGCATCACCTTGCCAAGGTGAGGGTCGCCGGTTCGAATCCGGTCGTCCGCTCCATCCCTCCCCCGCGCCTCCGGCGCGACGGGCGATTGGCGCAGCGGTAGCGCGCTTCCCTGACACGGAAGAGGTCACTGGTTCGATCCCAGTATCGCCCACCATGCAAGGCCCCGGCTCCGGCCGGGGCCTTTCTCGTCCCCTGCCCCGGCGGCGACCCCGTCCCCTCCTGTGCCGTGTCCGGCCCCGCGGAAGTATCACGATCGGGCCCGCCTCGCCGCGCACCGATCCCAGCCCGCCCGCGCGCATTACTGTGGGGCCATGCAGATCTGGACAGGTAAGTCGTATCCCCTCGGCGCCACGTTCGACGGCTCGGGCACCAACTTCGCACTCTTCTCCGAGGCGGCCGAGCGGGTGGAGCTGTGCCTGTTCGACGAGGACGGCGCCGAGCGGCGCATCGAGGTCACCGAGGTCGACGCCTTCGTGTGGCACGTCTACCTCCCCGCGGTCCAGCCCGGCCAGCGCTACGGCTACCGCGTGCACGGGCCCTTCGACCCCAGCGCAGGACTGCGCTGCGACCCCTCGAAGCTGCTGCTGGACCCGTACGCGAAGGCGATCGCCGGCATGGCCAGCAACCATCCCTCGCTGTACAGCTACGACTTCGAGGATCCCGAGAAGCGCAACACCGAGGACTCTGCCGCCCACACCATGCACTCGGTCGTGGTCTCCCCCTTCTTCGACTGGGGCAACGACCATCCGCCGGCGCACGAGTACCACGACACCGTGATCTACGAAGCGCACGTCAAGGGCCTGACGATGCTGCACCCGGAGATCGACGACAACATCCGCGGCACCTACGTCGCGATGGGCCATCCCGCCGTGATCGAGCACCTCAAGGAGCTGGGCGTCACCGCGGTCGAGCTGATGCCGGTCCACCAGTTCGTGCAGGACGGCCATCTCGTCGAGAAGGGGCTGCGCAACTACTGGGGCTACAACACGATCGGCTTCTTCGCACCGCACAACGAGTACGCCTATGCGGGCGATCTGGGCCAGCAGGTCCAGGAGTTCAAGCAGATGGTCAAGAACCTCCACGAGGCGGGCATCGAGGTCATCCTCGACGTGGTCTACAACCACACCGCCGAGGGGAACCACCTGGGCCCCACCCTGTGCTTCCGCGGCATCGACAACAGCGCCTACTACCGCCTGGTCGAGGGCGACGAGGCGCACTACTACGACACCACCGGCACCGGGAACTCGCTGCTGATGCGCACCCCGCACGTGCTGCAGCTGATCATGGACTCGCTGCGCTACTGGGTCACCGAGATGCACGTGGACGGCTTCCGCTTCGACCTCGCCTCGACCCTCGCGCGCGAGCTGCACGAGGTGGACCGGCTCTCCGCCTTCTTCGACATCATCCAGCAGGACCCGATCATCTCCCAGGTCAAGCTCATCGCCGAGCCGTGGGACCTGGGCGAGGGCGGCTACCAGGTGGGAGGCTTCCCGCCGCTGTGGTCGGAGTGGAACGGCCGCTATCGCGACTCGGTGCGGGACTTCCACCGCTCGGAGCCGGGCACCGTCGGCGACTTCACCTCGCGCCTGGCCGGCAGCTCGGACCTCTACCAGCACACCGGCCGCACTCCGATCGCGTCGATCAACTTCGTCACCGCCCACGACGGGTTCACGATGCGGGACCTCGTCTCATACAACGAGCGGCACAACGAGGCCAATCAGGAGGGCGGCGGCGACGGGGAGAGCCACAACCGCTCCTGGAACTCGGGAGTCGAGGGCGACACCGACGACGAGGCCGTGCTCGCCCTGCGCAAGCGCCGGGCCAAGAACCTCATGGCCACGCTGCTGGTCAGCCAGGGCGTGCCGATGATCCTGCACGGCGACGAGATGGGACGCACCCAGCAGGGCAACAACAACACCTACTGCCAGGACAACGAGCTGTCGTGGGTGGACTGGGAGCTCGACGAGCACCAGGAGGAGATGCTCTGGTTCACCCAGCGCATGATCGCGCTGCGCCGCGAGCACCCGATCTTCCGCCGGCGCCGCTTCCTGCAGGGCGTGGTGCGCGAGGACGCCGGCTCCGTGCTCAAGGACGTGGAGTGGCTGGGCACCGACGGGGAGCCGATGACCGAGGAGGAGTGGAACGATCCTCAGAACAAGTGCCTGACCATGTTCCTCAACGGCTCCGCGATCCCCGAGCCCAACTCCCGCGGCGAACGGATCGAGGGCGACTCGGCGCTGGTGGTGTTCAACGCCTCCGGCAACGACGTCGATGTCGTGCTGCCCGGCGAGGAGTACGGCGCCGAGTGGGAGGTCGTGCTCGGCACGGGCGACACCATCGACGTCGGCTCCGTCTTCGACGCCGGCCAGCAGGTCGTCCGCCCCGGCCATTCGATGCTGATCCTCATGCGGCCCCCGGAGACTGGCGAGGACGAGGAGCGCGCCGCCGACGACCTCGAGCGCACGGTCCGCGCCTGACCCACAAGAAGGAGAGCCCCGCAGTGAGCCTCGAGACCGGTCCCCGTCCCACGACCCGGGAGACGCCGTCCCGGCGCTCCCGACCCGCCGTCACCGGGGCCCAGCCCGCGGTGCGCCGGGTCCCGACCTCGACCTACCGCCTGCAGCTGCACGCCGGCTTCACCGCCGACGACGCGGCGGAGATCGTGCCCTATCTCGCCCGGCTCGGCGTGGGGCACCTGTTCTGCTCCCCCGTGCTGCAGGCCGCGCCCGGCTCGACCCACGGCTACGACGTCGTGGACCACACCCGCATCAGCGAGGAGATCGGCGGGGAGGAGGCGCTGCACCGCCTCGCCGAGGCCGCCCACTCCCACGGGATGGGGATCGTCGTGGACGTCGTCCCCAACCACATGTCGATCCCGACCCCGATCTGGCACAACCGGGCACTGTGGTCGGTGCTGCGCGACGGCACCGCCTCCCCCTTCGCCGAGTGGTTCGACCTCGAGCTCTCCGGCGAGCGCTCGGTGCTCGTGCCGGTGCTGGGACGGCCCATCGGGGCGGTCCTCGCCGACGGGGAGATCACGATGGGCGTCGAGGAGGTCCCGCAGGCCGACGGGTCGGTCGCCGAGGAGACCGTGGTGCGCTACTACGACCACGTGCTGCCCGTCGCCGCCGGCACCGAGCACCTCGGGCTCGCCGATCTGCTGGACCGCCAGTGGTATCGGCTCGCGTACTGGAAGGTCTCCGACGAGGAGCTGAACTACCGGCGCTTCTTCGACGTGGACACCCTCGCCGCGGTGCGGGTCGAGGACCCCGCCGTGTTCGAGGCGACCCATCGCACGCTGCTGCAGCTGCAGGGCGAGGGCGTGATCGACGGCTACCGGATCGACCATCCCGACGGCCTCTCCGATCCTCGCGGCTACCTGCGCGATCTCGAGCGCGCGACCGACGGGGCCTGGACCGTGATCGAGAAGATCCTCGAGGGCGAGGAGCACCTGCCCGGCGACTTCCCCTGCGCGGGCACGACCGGCTACGACGCGCTGTGGCGGGTGACGGGCCTGTTCCACGACCCGCACGGCGCGCTGGGCCTGACCCATCTGTGGCAGCGGCGCACCGGTGACCTGCGCCCCTTCGAGGAGGTCGCCGCCGAGTCCACGGACCTCGTGGTCACCACCAGCCTGTGGGCCGAGATCGAACGGCTGACCGCGCTGATCCACGGGATCTGCCAGGACGACATCCGCCTGCGCGACACCACGCGGCGCAACATCCAGAAGGTCGTCGTCGCGCTGCTGACCTCGATGGACCGCTACCGCGCCTACATCGTCCCGGGCGAGCCCGCCCCCGGCGCCGAGCGGGCCGTGATCGAGCAGGCCGCGGCGCGGGCACAGGCCCGGCTCGGGGACGACGAGGACCTCGCCGCGACCCTCGAGCTGGTCGTCGCCCTGGTGTGCGGGGACGAGGCGGGCAGCGCGGGGCGCAGCCGCAGCGCCGAGCGCGACGAGGTCGTGGTCCGCTTCGCGCAGACCTGCGGCCCCGTCCACGCCAAGGGGCTCGAGGACACCGCGTTCTACCGCTACACCCGCTTCCTGGCCGTGAACGAGGTGGGCTCGGACCCGGAGCGGATCGGGGTCGAGTCGGATGTGCTGCACGACCACGCCCTGCACATGGTGCGCACCCGGCCCGATGCGATGACCACCCTGTCCACCCACGACACCAAGCGCAGCGAGGACGTGCGGGCGCGCCTGGCCGTCCTCACCGAGCAGCCGCTCGAGTGGGCGCTGGTGGTGCAGGACCTGGATCGGGCGACCTCCGCGCATCGCGGCGACCGGGTCGACGGGGCGATCGAGCTGCTGCTGTGGCAGACCCTGGCCGCCTGCTGGGAGCTGCCCGGCTCCGGGGCCGCGCCGCTGGACGCCGACCGGCTCGAGGGCTATCTCGCCAAGGCGATGCGCGAGGCGAAGACCCACACCACCTGGACCGAGCAGGACGCCGAGTACGAGCGCGAGGTGCAGGCCCTGGGGCGAGCGGCGCTGGAGTCCGAGGAGGTCGCCGCGATCCTCGCCGACTGGACCCGGCGCACGGCCGCCGTGCAGCGCGCCGCGATCCTCGGCCAGAAGCTCGTGCAGCTCACAATGCCGGGCGTCCCCGACGTCTACCAGGGCAACGAGAGCGTGGACCTCTCCCTGGTGGACCCCGACAACCGCCGCGAGGTCGACCACGCCGCGCACGCCGCCCGCCTGGGACGGATGATCGAGGGCGCCCGTCCCGAGGGGATCGGCGACGAGAAGCTGTGGCTGACCCACCGTGCACTGGTGCTGCGCCGGGAGCGGCCGGACCTGTTCCAGGGCCGGGACGCCGCCTACCACCCGCTGCCCACCACGACCGGCCATGCCGTCGCCTTCGGCCGCGCGTGCGGCGAGGGGCCGGTCGAGGTGGTCACCGTCGTCACCCGGCTCGCGCACGGGCTCGCCCAGCGCGGCGGCTGGGGCGAGAGCCGGATCGGCCTGCCCGAGGGCCGCTGGCGCGACGTGCTCGGCGGCGCGGAGCACGAGGGCGGGATGGTCCCGCTGGTCGAGCTGCTGGACGACAGCCCCGTCGCGCTGCTGGTGCGCGTCGGCGCCACCCCGACCGGTGCCCTGCCGGTCCCCCACCCCCTGGAGGAGACGCGATGACTGCCGCCCCCCGCCCCTCGACGCCGCCGCAGCCCCGGACCCCGCTCGGCGGGATGGACCGCTATCGCGTGTGGGCCCCGTCGGCCGACGCCGTGGAGATCCGCGTGGACGGGACCGTGCACACCATGGCCCCGGCCGGGGAGGGATGGTTCGAGCTGTCGGACCCGGCGCCCGTGGCGGGGGCGCGCTATGCCTTCCGACTCGACGACGGGGAGCTGTGGCTGCCGGATCCCCGGTCGCTGTCCCAGCCGGACGGCGTCCACGCCGCGAGCGAGGTCGTCGACGCGCAGGCGCTCGCGCCGTCACCGGGATGGGAGGGCAGGGACCTGCGCGGGGCCGTGCTCTACGAGCTGCACGTGGGCACCTTCGCCCCGGGTCCGGACGGCGCCGGCGGCACCCTCGACACCGCGATCGAGCGGCTCGACGCGCTGGTCGAGCTCGGCGTGGACGCGGTCGAGCTGATGCCGCTGGCGACCTTCCCCGGCGAGCGCGGCTGGGGCTACGACGGAGTGGGGCTGTACGCCGTGCACTCCGCCTACGGCGGGCCGGAGGCGCTGGCCCGCTTCGTGCGCGCCGCCCACGACCGCGGCCTCGCCGTCGTGCTGGACGTGGTCCACAACCACCTGGGCCCCTCGGGGAACTACCTGGGCATGTTCGGCCCGTACTTCACGGACCGCCACGAGACGCCCTGGGGCGAGGCGGTGAACCTCGACCAGCCCGGCTCCCGCCAGGTGCGCGACTTCCTGCTGGGAAGCGCCCGGCAGTGGCTGGTGGAGCTGGGGCTGGACGGGCTGCGGCTCGACGCTGTCCACGAGCTGAAGGACGACTCCACTCCGCACTTCCTCGCCGAGCTCTCCGGCGCCGTCGCCGCCTGGCAGGAGGAGACCGGACGCCCCCTCGCCCTGATCGCCGAATCGGATCGCAACCAGCCCGCGACCGTCACACCGACGGGCGCGGGAGGCCTGGGGATGGACATGCAGTGGGCCGACGACGTGCACCACGCCGTGCACGCCTGGGCCACCGGCGAGCGCGCCGGCTACTACGCCGACTTCGGCGACGCCGACGTGCTCGCCGCCGTCCTGCCGGGCATCTTCCTGCACGCCGGCACGTACTCGAGCTTCCGCGGCCGGGTGTGGGGCGCGCCGGTGGACCCCGCCTCCCCCGACTACGACGGCCACTCCTTCGTCACCTTCCTGCAGGACCACGACCAGGTCGGCAACCGCGCCGCCGGCGACCGGATCCACCACGGCATATCCTCGGGCGCGCATGCCGCCGCGATCGCGCTGATCCTGCTGGGCCCGGGCACGCCGATGCTCTTCCAGGGCGAGGAATGGGCGGCCTCGACCCCCTTCGCCTTCTTCACCGACCACGACGACGAGCTCGGGCCCCTGGTCAGCGTCGGCCGCGCCGAGGAGTTCGCGGCGATGGGCTGGGCCGCGGAGGTGCCCGACCCGCAGCAGCGCTCGACCTTCGTCGGCTCGCAGCTGCGCTGGGAGGAGCGCGCCGAGGGCGAGCACGGGCGGATGCTGGAGTGGTACCGGGAGCTGATCGCGATGCGCCGCGCGCACGAGGCGCTGCGCTCGGGCGATCTGGCCGCGACCCGCGTCGAGGTGCTCGCCGAGGAGACGGTGCTGATGCATCGCGGGGAGCTCTCGGTGCTCGCCCACCTCGGCCCGGGCGCGCTCGCCGCGGCCGACGGGCGGGTGCTCCACGCCGAGGAGGTGCTGGGCTCCTTCGGGCCGCTCCGTCACGGACAGGACGGGGGCGTGCACCTGGACGGTGCGGGAGCGGCCGTGCTGCGCGGGGCGCGCCTCAGCGGCTGAGGACGAGCCCGTCCCGGGCGAGGGAGGCCAGGCGCGACAGCGCCCGGAGGTACTTCTTGCGATACCCGGAGCGCAGCAGCTCGGCGGAGAACAGGTCCTCGAGCACACCGTCCCCGGGCTCGCTCGCCGCGGCCCGGCCGTCGGCGTCCGCGCCGCCCGCCGGGGCGAGGGAGAGGAGCACCGGGACCTCCCGGTCGTAGAGCCGGTCCACGAGCACCACGAAGCGCAGCGCGTCGTGGTGGTGCGTGAGCCCGTGCACCCCGGTGAGGTGCGCGGCGGCGACCTCGTCGATCAGGGCGCCGTAGCGGGAGGGGTGGACGCGCATGAGATGCGCGAGCAGCTCGTCGAAGACGTCGAGGGTCGCGCCGTCCTGCGCCGCGGCGTGCTCGCGCACCTCCTGCTCGGGCAGGGCGGAGATCTCGGCGACCCCGTCGCGGCGCCGGTAGTCCTCGCCGTCGATCCGCAGCACCTCGAAGCGCTCGGCCATCGCCTGGATCTCCCGCAGGAAGTCCTGGGCGGCGAAGCGACCCTCGCCGAGCGCGTCGGGGAGCGTGTTGGAGGTCGCGACGATGGAGACGCCCCGGTCGGAGAGCTCCCGGATCAGCCGCGTCATGAGCAGGGTGTCGCCGGGGTCGTCGAGCTCGAACTCGTCGATGCAGACGAGGCGCGAGGCCCCCAGCAGGTCCACGGCCTTCTGGAAGCCGAGCGCGCCGACCAGGTCGGTGTACTCCACGAAGGTGCCGTAGACCTTCTCCCCCTCGACCGCGTGGAAGAGCGAGGTGAGCAGGTGGGTCTTGCCCACGCCGAAGCCGCCGTCGAGGTAGATGCCGCGGGCCGCCTCGCTGCGTCGGCGCAGCCGGGAGAGGAATCCGCCGCGCGGCCGGTCGAGGGCGGCGGAGAAGGCGGAGACGCGCTCCTTGGCCTCCTGCTGGGAGGGGTGCGCGGGGTCGGGGACGTAGTTCTCCAGGCGCGCCTGCGCGAAGCGGGGCGGGGGCACGAGGTCCGCGAGCAGTCGTTCGAGGGTCGGTTCGGGGCGACGGTCGCAGAGGGAGTCGGTCACGCCGGTCAGTGTAGGGCGCATCCCGCACCGCGTGCCGTGCCCCGGGCGGTTCCCCGGTGCGCGATGATCGAGGACACACCCTCCGGCCATGCTCCGGAGCGGCATGTCCCGTCCCGCCCGTCCTGTGCGAAGGAGTCCCCGTGCACCTGCTGCTGCGCGACGGCGCCCCGCTGCCCTCCCCCGTGCCCGTCCCGGCCGACGCCGAGGGCGCCCGCGCGCTCGCCGCGCTGTACGCCGCCCCGGAGCTCCCGCCGGGCGCCGTGCACGTGCGCGCGATGATGACCACCACGATCGACGGCGCGATCGCGGGGGCCGACGGGACCTCGGGCTCGCTCCACGACCCCGACGACTCGTTCCTGTTCTCCGTGCTGCGGGCGCTCGCCGACGTGGTGCTCGTGGGGGCGGCGACCGTGCGGGCGGAGGACTACCGCGGCGTGCGCGGCCGCGAGGACCTGCTGCGGCCCTCCCTCCGTCCTGGCGGCGCCCCGCGACCTGCGCTCGCGATCTGGTCGCGCAGCGGGGAGCTGCCGGACTACGTCGACCCCGATCAGCCGACCTATCTGCTCACTCCGTCGGCCGGGGCGGGAGAGGCGGCAGAGCGCTCGGGCCTGCCCGCCGCGCAGGTGCTCGCCGCCGACTCCGCGGAGGAGGCGGTCGAGGTGCTCGCCGCCCGGGGGATGCGGCTGATCCAGGCCGAGGGCGGACCGTCGGCCCTCGCCCGGCTGGCGGAGGCGGAGCTGCTGGACGAGCTGTGCTTCACCACCGCGCACCGCACCGTCGGCGGACCCTCCCCGCGCGTGCTCGACGGCGCCCCGCACCAGACGCGCTGGACGCTGGAGTCCCTGCTGCTGGGCGAGGGCGCGACGCTGTCGCGCTACCGGCGGGACTGAGCACGCCCGGTCGGGGCGCGACCGGGGCCCTCGGGGCTCGACCGCTCAGAGACGCAGCCCGATCGATCCCTCGAGCGCGGGCGCAGCGGGATCGCGCACCGGCACCTCGAGCGCGGCGGCCTGCTCCCCCAGACCGAGCGCATCGCCGAGGAAGTCGGCCAGCAGCCGCTCGTACCGGGCCGGGTCGCGATTCCACTCGCGGGTGTGGGAGGCGCCCTCGAAGGGTTCGAACTCGATCAGGTCCGGCCGCAGCGCAGCGAGATGCCGGCTCGGGGCGGGCGGCACCGTCGCATCGTCCAGGGCGTGGAAGAGGAGGGTGCGGTGGCGCAGGTGACGGCCGTAGTAGGCGGGGGTCATCTCGTGCAGCGCCAGAGGCTCGTGCAGGCGCACCATCCGCGCCCCGATGCTCGAGGTCATCATCCACATCGCGAGCCGCCGCATCGGGGCGGGGGCCTTCAGCGCGGTGGCGTGGTAGACGAGGATGTCCTGCCAGTCCACGGCCGGGGAGTCGAGCACGAGGGCCTCGATGAGGTCGCGGTGGGCCGAGCGCACGGAGGTGCGCAGCACGATCCCCCCGCCCATCGACCAGCCCACCAGCACGAGGCGCCGGGCGCCCTGGGCCACCGCGTACTCGATCGCCGCCTCGGTGTCCTCCCACTCGGCCGAGCCCAGGTGGTGCATCCGGTCCGCGGAGGCGGGGGCGCCGACGTCGTTGCGGTAGGTGATGGTGAGACTGGTCAGCCCCAGTCGGTGCAGGAGCGGGATCACGCGGAGCGCCTCGCCGCGGGCGGAGCCGTGGCCGTGCACCAGGATCGCCCAGGTGTCCTCCTGCCCCGGCACGGACCCCTCGGCCTCGTCGGGCCGCACGAGCCACGCCGGCATCGGGCCGACGGGCGAGCTGATCTCCACCTCCTCCGTCCCCAGCCCGTGCGCCGTCTGCGGCGTGCCGGCCCAGAAGAAGCCGTTGGACTTCGCCCGGTCCACGAGGAGCGGCTCGTCGGTGTCGCGGGCGAGCAGCGGCCGGGAGACGGTGGTCTGCGTGGGGTGATCGGCGACCGGTCCGAGCCGCACGTGCACGGTCCCGCCGGACTGGCGCAGCGCCAGCAGCCCGTCGCGCCGCGTGGTCGCGGAGGCGTCGAGGTGCACCCGGTCGGGGTGGACGGCGCGGACGGTGACGTCCGGCCGCCCGCGCAGGCTCTCCCGCGGCACCAGCGGCAGTCGGGCCATGACCCGGGCGCCGACGGTGAGCAGCCCTGCGCTGAGCGCGAACGCCCCGGCGGCCCCGGTGATCCCGTAGCCCGCCACGTGGGACCATCGCGCCTGGTCAGGGCGTGCGGCCAGGAGCCGCTCGCGAAGGGTCACAGCCGTGGTCGGACGGTTCCGGAAGAGGTCGCGCGTCATATCGCGCATCCTATCGACGCACTACCATTGACCCTGAGAACACCCGTCCGCGCCGGCGGCGACGAGCCCGTCCCTGCCGGTCCGCGGCCCCAGGCGGCGCCAGGCGCCGCAGAGCGGAGGCATCATGTCCACCGATCCCATCGGCACCCGCCCCTACCCGGTCGCGATCAGCGAGGAGGAGTGGCGCGAGCGGCTCTCCCCCGCCGAGTACCAGGTGCTCCGCCAGGGCGGCACCGAGCGCCCCGGCAGCGGCGAGTACGAGGAGGTGCGTCCCGCCGGCACCTACGCCTGCCGCGCCTGCGGCGTCGAGCTGTTCACCGCCGAGACCCAGTTCGATGCCCACTGCGGCTGGCCGGCGTTCTACGCCCCGGGCGACGCCGACGCGGTGGAGCTGCTCGAGGACACCTCCCTCGGCATGCGCCGCATCGAGGTGCGCTGCGCGAACTGCGGCTCGCACCTCGGGCACGTCTTCGAGGGCGAGGGCTTCCCCACCCCCACCGACCAGCGCTACTGCATCAACTCGATCAGCCTGCTGCACAGCGACGACGCCGCCGACCGCGGCTGACCCCGGCGCGCCTGCCGGGCGGACGAGCACGCCGGGGATAGCCTCCCTGCGTGTCCGTCCATCGAATCCGCACCGGCGACGACACCTTCCGCGCCGCCATCGACGCCATGACCAGCGCTCCCCATCGCCCGGAGTTCACATGGCGCACCATCCCGGCCCCATCCCGGATGGCGCCCTCGACGTGGGCCTGCACCGGGGAGATCCTGGTCCATGACGACGAGCTCGCCTCCGGTCGACTGGTGGTCCTGCACGACCCGGCCGGCCAGGAGTCCTGGGACGGCACCTCGAGGATGGTCGCGCTGGTCCAGGCGCAGCTCGAGCCCGAGTTCGCGATCGAGTCGATGCTCGGCGACGTCGCCTGGTCCTGGGTGACCGAGTCCCTCGAGCTGCACGACGCCGACGCCCGGGAGCTCGGCTGCACAGCGACCCGCGTCGTCTCGCAGTCCTACGGCGCGCTCGCCTCACGGCCCTCCACGGTCGACGTCGAGATGCGGGTGTCGTGGACGCCGGAGCCCTCCGAAGACGGGGACCTCGCCCTCGCCCCGCACTTCGCGGCCTGGACCGCGATGCTCGCCGCCGCCGGAGGGCTGCCCCCGGCGCCCCCGCAGATCTCGGCGATCGCGCCCACCCACCATGCGCGAGCGCCCCGCACCGCGGAGGACGACGGGGAGCTGCGGTGAACGCCGCGAGCGACGCCTCCCCCGCCGATCACGCCGATCCTGCGGCGTCCCGCTCCCGCCGCCGCACCCGCACGCGCGGCCTTCGCCGCCCCCGCCCCCTCGAGACCACGGACAGCGCAGCCAGCACCCAGATGCCCCACGACACCGCCACCACTCCCGCCGCAGGACCCGAGCTGCGCGACCTCACCGCGCCCCGCGACGGCCTCGTGCCCGTGATCGACCGCATCCAGCCGCTGCTGGCCTGGTGCGAGGCGGCGGCCTCCGATCCCGCCGAGCCGGTCGCGGTGGACGCAGAGCGCGCCTCCAGCTACCGCTACAGCTCCCGCGCCTATCTGGTGCAGCTGCGCACCGAGGCGGCCGGGACCGCACTGATCGACCCGCTGGCGTTCACGATGCCGGGCACGCTGCGCACCCTTCTGGCCGAGCGCGAGTGGGTGCTGCATGCGGCCGGCCAGGATCTGCCGAGCCTGGCGGAGCTGGGCCTGCACCCGGGCGGCCTGTTCGACACCGAGCTCGCGGCGCGGCTGCTGGGCATGGAGCGGGTCGGGCTCGGCGCGGTGGTCGAGGACACCCTCGGGCTGCGCCTGGCCAAGGAGCACTCCGCCGCGGACTGGTCGAAGCGGCCGCTGCCGGAGAGCTGGCTGGTCTACGCCGCGCTCGACGTCGAGGTGCTGGTCCAGGTGCGGGACGTGCTGGCGCAGCGCCTCGAGGAGGCGGGCAAGGCGGACTGGGCCGCCCAGGAGTTCGCCCACGAGCGCACCCGCGAGCACGGTCCCACCCGCTCTTCGAGCTGGCGGGGGCTGCACGGCCTGGGCGCCCTGCGCACCGTGCGGCAGCTCGCGGCGGCGCGGGAGATGTGGACCCGCCGCGACGAGCTCGCGAGCGAGGCGGACCTCTCCCCGCACCGGGTGATCAAGGACCGCGACCTCGTCGCCGCCGCGAAGGAGGCGCCGCGCGGGAGGGAGGCCTTCGACCGGGCGCTGCCGTCGAAGATGCGGCACAAGGACCGCTGGTGGCAGGTCGCCCGCTCGGGCATCGAGCTGCCCGCCTCGCATCTGCCGGAGCGCTCCGAGCGGTCCTATCCCCCGCCCCACAAGCTCTGGGCCAAGAAGCATCCCGAAGTGGCCGAGCGCTACCAGCTGGTGCGCGCCGCGGTGAACGAGCGCGCCGAGGATCTCGAGATGCCGCCGGAGAACCTCCTCCAGCCCGCGCTGCTGCGCCAGTGGGTGTGGGAGCACGAGCAGGCCGGGACCGAGGCGGAGGTCGAGCAGGCGCTGCGCGACCTGGGCGCCCGTCCCTGGCAGGCGGAGCAGTCCGCGCCGGTGATCCACCGGGCGCTCGTCGAGTCCGTCTGAACCCGGGAAGCGCCCGCTCAGTCCCGTCCGGGCCGCTCCATGAACGGCGCGTCGGCGGGTCGCAGCGAGACCGCGGGGGATCCCCCGCCGCGCAGCGCCTGCAGGGCGAGCAGCGCGGCGACCGTGGTGCCGTTGGTGATCCTGCCCTCGAGCACTGCGGCGACGGCCTCGCCCAGCGGCACCCAGCGGCTGATCAGCTCCGCCTCCTCGTGGACGCGCTCGAACTCCTCCTCGCTCTCGCGCACGCCCTCGGCGAGGTAGACCCGGATCACCTCGTCGCTGCCGCCGGGGCTCGGGCGGAGGTCCACCAGGGTGGACATCCGCACCGGCTCGCAGCCGGCCTCCTCTGCGAGCTCGCGGGCGGCCGCGACATGGGGCGGCTCGCCGGCGAGATCGAGCAGCCCCGCCGGGATCTCCCAGAGCCGGTGGCCGACGGGATGGCGGTACTGGCGGATCAGCAGCACCCGGTCGGCCTCGTCCACGGCGAGGACCGCGACAGCGCCGGTGTGTCGGATGTACTCGCGGTCGAAGCGCACGCCCGGCGCGAAGTCGATCGTGTCGCGCACCAGGTCCCACACCATCCCCTCGTGCACCGTGCGGTGCGCGGCGACGGGGCGGAGGTCCGCGTCGTCGCGCAGCGGGTCCTCGCCGCCGTGCTGCGGGTGCTGGGTCGTGCCGTCGGTCATCGCCGCTCCGTCCTCGGTCGTCGCGGGCCGCCGGGAGGGGAGGTCCCGGCGCGCCCGCGCGGGTCTCAGTCCTGCTGGTCCTGGTCGTCCTCGCGCTCGGCGAGCTCGGGCACGGTCCCGTCGGGCTCCACCTCGAGCAGGCGGGTGGCCTTCTGGAGGTCGAGCGCCGCCCCGATCAGACCCGCGAACAGCGGATGGGCGCGGGTGGGGCGGGACTTCAGCTCGGGATGGGCCTGGGTGCCGATGTAGAACGGGTGCACCTCTGCGGGCAGCTCCACGAACTCGACCAGGGAGTGGTCCTCGGTCAGCTCGGAGACGCCGGAGATGCGCAGCCCCGCCTGCTCGAGCCGGTCGCGATAGGCGTTGTTGACCTCGTAGCGGTGACGGTGCCGCTCGGCGACCTCGGTGGTGCCGTACACCTCGGCGGCGAGGGAGCCCTCGGCGAGGGTGTGGTCGTACGAGCCGAGCCGCATGGTGCCGCCCAGGTCCCCGGCGCCGGAGACGATGTCCTCCTGCTCGGCCATGGTCGCGATGACGGGATGGGCGGTGTCGGGGTCGAACTCGGTGGAGTGCGCCCCCGTCAGGCCCAGCTCGGTGCGGGCGTACTCGATCACCATCGACTGCATGCCCAGGCAGAGGCCCAGCGCGGGCAGGCCGTGGGTGCGGGCGTGGCTCAGCGCGCCGACCTTCCCGTCCACGCCGCGCACGCCGAAGCCGCCGGGGACGACGATCGCGTCGACGTCCGCGAGCTGCTCGCGGGCCCCGTCCTCGCTCGCGCACAGGTCCGACTCGACCCAGCGGATCGTGACCTTCGCGCTGTGGTGGAAGCCGCCGGCGCGCAGCGCCTCGGTGACCGAGAGGTATGCGTCGGGCAGGTCGACGTACTTGCCGACCAGGGCGACGGTGACCTCGTAGGCGGGATGCTGGACGCGGCGCAGCAGCTCCTCCCACTGGCTCCAGTCCACGTCGTGGCTGAGCAGGTCCAGGCGCCGGATCGCATAGGCGTCCAGGCCCTCGCCGTGCAGCACGAGCGGGATCTCGTAGATGGAGGGGGCGTCGGCGCAGGTGACGACCGCGTCGATGTCCACGTCGCACATCGAGGAGATCTTGGACTTCACGGAGGCGGGCAGCGCCCGGTCGGCGCGCAGCACGATCGCGTCGGGCTGGATGCCGATGCTGCGCAGTGCGGCGACGGAGTGCTGGGTGGGCTTGGTCTTCAACTCCTGGGACGGGCCGATGAAGGGCACCAGGGAGACGTGCACGAAGAACACGTTCTCGCGGCCGATGTCCTGGCGGACCTGGCGCGCGGCCTCGAGGAAGGGCTGGGACTCGATGTCGCCGACGGTGCCGCCGACCTCGGTGATGATCACGTCCACGTCGTCACCGGCCTGGGAGCGCATCGACTCCTTGATCTGGTTGGTGATGTGCGGGATGACCTGCACGGTGTCGCCGAGGTACTCGCCGCGGCGCTCCTTGGCGATCACGGTGGAGTAGACCTGGCCGGTGGTCACGTTCGCGTTCGCGGAGAGGTTCTCGTCGAGGAACCGCTCGTAATGGCCGATGTCGAGGTCGGTCTCGGCGCCGTCCTCGGTGACGAACACCTCGCCGTGCTGGAAGGGGTTCATCGTGCCCGGGTCCACGTTGAGGTACGGGTCGAGCTTCTGCATCGTCACGCGCAGCCCGCGGTTGCGCAGGAGCATCCCGAGGGAGGAAGCGGTCAGTCCCTTGCCGAGGCTGGAGACGACACCGCCGGTGACGAAGATGTGCTTGGTGGTGCCCTCGTTGCGGAAGGGCTTGGCCGATGCGGCCGCCCCGATCCGGGGGATGGGGCCGGTGCCGGTCTGGGGTGCGCTCGCGCTCGTGTCTGCCACGGACGGCCAACCTACCATCGACGGGGTGCGGGGGCGAGGATCTCCTCGAGCTGGGCCAGGAGATCCTCGGCACGCGGGAGCTCGCGGGCCCGCCGCCGGGAGGCGGTCTCGGCGCGGCGCCGTGCGAGCGGGGCGCGGAGCGTGCTGACCGCCGCGGCGAGCGCCTCCGCGTCACCGACGGGGACCAGGTGCGCGGCCGTTCCGGTGACCCAGCGGGTGCCGCCGGCGTCGGTGGCGACGATCGCGCGGCCGGCCAGGAGCGCCTCCTGGAGGGCGACGGGCTGTCCCTCCCAGCGGGCGGCGGAGAGCACCAGATCGGCGCGGCGCAGCAGGTCGGGGACGTCCTGACGACGGCCGAGCAGGTCGACGGGGAGGTCCTCCGCGGTGATGCGGGCGGTGAGCTCACGCTCCAGCGGACCGTCGCCCGCGACGAGGATCCGCACCTCCTCGCCGCGCAGCAGAGCCGCCGCGTCGAGCAGGTCGTGCAGCCCCTTCTGCGGGGCGAGCCGGGCGATGACGAGGGCGACGAGGGCCACGGGCGTTCCCGGCCCGGTCGCCTCCCGGGCGCCGGTCCCGTCGCTCGCGGAGCGCTGCTCCCCCGCCTCCTCCGGGCGCCGCGGGGCGGGGATCACGGCGTGTCGCACGTCGCGCGCGCCGGCGCGGCGGGCGTCCTCGGCGAGGTCCGGGGAGACGGCGAGCACGGTGTCGGCCCGGCGGGCGAGGAGCCGCAGCAGCGCGGCGCCGATCGCTCGGGCGGGGACCCCGCCGACGGTGCGGTTGTGCAGGGTGACCACGAGCCGGTGCCCGCCCCGGCGGGGCACGGCCAGGGCGGCCAGGGCCCCTGCGCGCAGCCCGTGGGCATGGACGGCGACGGGCTCCCCGGCGCCGCGCACGATCCGGCGCAGCGCCGTCACGGTCGCGGCGTCCTCCCGGGGGCTGGGGCGCTCGCGGATCCGCACCGGCGCCTCGGCGACGCGTCGTCCTGCGCTCTCGAGCAGCGCGAGCTCCTGGTCGACGTGCGCGGCCAGTCCCCCGCTGGCGGTGGGGCGCACGAGCAGGACGCGCATCAGCCCGCCCTCCGCAGGCGTCGCAGCACGCCGACGGCGAGCTCCCGGTCCACCGCGCCGAGCACCGCGGAGGAGAGCACGGCCGCGACCAGCCCGCACAGGATGCCGTAGAGCACGGTGAGCACCTCGCCGGTGTCGACCGTGATCAGCAGACGGCCCAGCAGCAGTCCCGGCACCGCCCCGACGAGCACGGCGACGGGGACCGCGAGGGCGGTGCGGCGCACCTGGCGCTCGTGGCCGCCGTGCTCGAGCATGTCCCAGATGCGGGAGAGACCGACCAGGCCGCCCACCGCCATGCCGGCCGCGATCGCGAGGGCGAAGGCGGTGGCCGCCTCCGCGGCGGAGCGGACCGGGCTGGGCAGCACCAGGACGAGCAGGGCGACCAGGGCGATGCCCCAGCCGACCGCGCCGACCATCAGCGCGTCCCGGGCGCGCAGCGCCGCGGAGAGGATGCGGGTGCACTGGGTCGCCACGGCGAAGCCGACCAGCCCGAGCGCGAGGCCCGCGGTCGCGGAGCCCACCCCGGTCGCCTCGGCCCGGTCGATGTGGCGGAAGAACTGGCCCAGCGCCGGGCCGGCCGCGATGAGCATCGCCGCCCCGACCACGGACACGCCGATGACGGTGCGCACCGAGACGGCGGCGACACGGGCGAAGCCGGTGACGTCCCCGACCAGGCGCAGCTCGGACAGGTGCGGGAAGACGGAGGTCACCAGCGGCACCACCAGCACCGCGTAGGGCAGCAGGTAGAGCGCCTGGGCGTACTGGAACACAGGCAGGGTGCCGACGCCGCCCGCGCGCATGGCCAGCAGCATCACCAGGGCGAGCACGATCTGCTGGGCGCCGACCGCCCCGAGCCCCGCTCCGCCGAGGGCGAGGGCGCGCCGTGCGTGCGCGGCGGGCATGGTCAGCGCGGGGCGGACGCGCAGCCCCGCCCGGGCGGAGGCGATCGCGACGGGCAGCGCCATCACGACGACCCCGGCGGTGGTGCCCCAGCCGAGCCACTGCACGGCGGCGCCGTCGATGGTGGAGACCGTCGCGACCGACGGCACGAGCAGGGCGTAGACGCGATAGGACGCCATCACCACCAGGGAGGACAGCAGCGGCATCATCGCCGGCCACAGGAAGCGCCGCCGGGCCTGGAGGTAGGCGGCCAGCACCACGGAGATCCCGTAGAACGGCAGCTGGACCGCGAAGATCCGCAGCAGCGTCGCGCCGAGGCCGACGCCGGCCGCCCCGGTCTGGTCGGAGGCGAGCAGCAGCTGCGAGAGCGGCTCGGCGAGGGCGATCACGAGCGCGGCGAGGAGCAGGGTGCCGATCACCGTCCAGGTCAGCAGCGCCGAGACGATCCGGTCGGCGAGCGCCGCACCGGCGGGGACGGGGCGCGTCGGCGAGTCGGGCGAGGAGGCGCTCTGCGGCGACGCCGATGAGCCGGGGGCCGGGGTCGTGGGCTCCGGCGTCGCCGTGGACGGCTCCGGGACCGCGGTCGTCCCGGCGGCTGGCGCAGGCACGGGCACGTCGGCCGTCCCCACCGTCTCCTCGGGGTCCCGCTCGGGCACGAGGCCCGCGATGAGCGGCACGACGGCCGCGGCGAGCGCCCCGCCCGCGACGATCTCGAAGAGCACGTTGGGGAGCATGTTGGCCGTGGTGTAGGCGGTGCCCACGTCGCCGGCGCCCACGCTCGCGCCGAACACGAGATAGCGCACGAAGCCCGCGATCCGTGCGAACACGGTGACGATCAGGATGATCCCCGCGCCGCGCAGCACGGAGCGGGCGATGCGGCCGCTGCGGGGCGAGGGCGCTGGCCGCGCCTCCGGTGCGGTCCCGGTCCCGGTCATCGTGCCTCCTCCGCGTCGTCCGGGTCGCTGGACGACCTCGGCGGCTCCGACGGCGCGGCGGGCCCGTCGGTCGTCCCCGGGCCGGCGGAGCCGTCCACGGCGCGGGAGGGCACGGGCAGCCGGCCTGCGCGGTCCAGCGCTCGCAGCGCCGGGGTGCGGTCGATGACCGCGCTGAAGCTCACCTTCTCGCTGGCCAGGGTCAGCGCGACGACCCCGCCGAGCAGCGCGAGACGGGCAGGGGCCGGGAGGGTGCGGGTCGCGGCGGCGCCCACGGCGGCGCCGAGCACGTTCGCGCCCGCGTCGCCGAGCATGCCGTGCTCGCGCAGGTCCGCCGGCAGCGCGAGCGCCCCGGGCAGCAGGGCCGCGACGGCGAGCCTCGCACCGCTGCGGGCGCGCTCGTCCTGCCCGGCCGTGAGCGCGAGCAGGGCGGCGGGTGGCAGCACGGCCTTGAGCGCACGGCCGGGGCGGAGGTCGAGCAGGTTCACGAGGTTCGCGCAGCCCGCCGTGAGCGCGGCGTCCACGGGGACCATAGCGCCGCCGCGCGGGGCCGGGCCGCCCGCCGCGGCGAGCAGCGCGAGGGCGGGGATGCCGAGCGCCTTCGTGGCCCCCGTCGTCACCCGGCCGGAGCGGAGCGAGGCGAGATGCCCGCGCAGCCCCTTGGAGACCGGGCGGCCGGCGCGTCGCTGATGCGGCTCGAGCAGGTCGTCGAGCAGCCCGAGCCCGCCGATCCCGGCGAGCGCGAGGAGGTCCAGGGGGCGGCCCGTGCGCCGTGCGAGGGCGCAGGTGCCCGCGACCACGAGCGCACCCTCGGCGAGGCTCACCTCGCGTCCGGCGAAGTTGGTGCGGGCGAGCTCGGCGCGCAGCGCGGCGATCACTCCGCTCCCCCGCCGTCGGACGGTGCGGCCCCGCCCTCGGTGCCGTCACCCCCGGAGCCGTCGCCCTCGGTGCCGACCGCGGCGGTCTCGGGCAGGGCGGGGAGACGCTCGGCGGCATCGGCCGTGGTGCCGTAGGCGCCGGAGCCGCCTCGGGTCTGCTCGACCAGCGCGAGCACGGACAGGACCGGCCCGTCGGGCTCCTGCAGCCGGTCCGTGGTCGACAGCGCGTCGTAGGTCGCCTCCCCGCGCACGGTGCGCAGGATGCCGGTGGAGGCGTCGTTGGCGGGCGTCACGGCGGAGACCACCGCGGGCAGGCCGGTCCCGGCGAGGGCGGTGAGCATGCTGGTGCGGGAGGCGAGCAGGCCCTGGGCGCGCTCGGCGGCGGCCTGGTCGTCGTCGGTGTCGACGGCGAGCTCCTCGGGGGCGGCGCTCGCGTGCACGACCCCGTCGACCGTGCCCGGCGCCCCGCCGTCCACGCTCACCATCCCGTGCTCGATGAGCACCTGCCACAGCTGCCCGCGCAGCTCCTCGTCCAGGGGATCGCCCTCGCCGCCGGCCAGCAGCTCGGGGATCAGCGCGGAGAGGCGCTCGGAGTCGGTGAGCTCCTCTCCTCCGACGGCCCTGAGCGCCTCGGGCGCGATCTGCTCCGCCGCGGCGACCGCCTCGGTCCGCGCCTGCTCCTGTCCCGGCTCCCACAGCGCGCTCTGCAGCTCGACGTGCACGGTCTGCTCGACGCCGGCCGCGTCCAGCAGCGAGGTGATCCGCTCGGTGGAGGCGCGGGTGGAGTCGTCGTCGGTGAGGATCGCGATCCGCTGCCCCTCGAGGGTGCCGTCCACGAGCTCCGGCCCGACCTCGGTGATGAACGAGGAGAGCTGGTCGTTCTCACCGGCGAGCTGCTCGGCCTCGGTGCGCAGCTGCTCCTGCTCGGTGCGCAGCTGCTCGACCTGACCGGCGAGCTGGTCGCCCAGGTTCTCGCGCAGCGGCCCGGCGCCGAGGACGATGCCGACGGCGAGCGCGAGGAACACGGAGATCAGCGAGACGAGGTGGTAACGGAAGTCGATCACGGGGTCGGGACCCTCCTACGACCCGGTGGCCCGGGGTGTGAACAGCGTGGTGAACCAGGACAGGAGCCCGTCGAGGCGGGCGAAGAGGATCTGCACGAGCGCCTGACCGCCCGGAGTGGCCCAGAGCGCCACGGCGAGCGCGGCCAGACCCGCCAGCGCCAGCAGCACGAGCTGGAAGGTGGAGATCCTCTGACGGTACAGGCGGGAGACGCCCTTCGCGTCGACGAGCTTGGAACCGATGCGCAGACGTGTGAGGAAGGTCGAGCTCATGCCGGCACGGCCCTTGTCGAGGAACTCCTCGAGGGTGCCGTGGGTGCCGACGGCGACGATGACCGAGGCGCCCTTCTCGTCGGCCAGCAGCATGGCGATGTCCTCGCTGGTGCCCGAGGCGGGGAAGGAGACCGCGCCCTCGGCCAGCCCCAGCTCCGCCAGCCGCTCCATCCCGGGGGCGCGGCCGTCGCGATAGGCGTGGACGACGAGCTCGGAGCCGGAGCGCAGGGCCCGGTCGGAGACGGAGTCCATGTCGCCGATGATCATGTCGGGGCGGAACCCGGCCTCGAGCACCGCGTCCGCGCCGCCGTCGACCCCGATGATCACCGGGCGGTTCTCGCGCAGGAAGGGCTTGAGGGTCGCGAGGTCCTCCTTGTAGTGGTAGCCGCGCACCACGATCAGCACCGGCCGGCCGTCCATGCGGGTGGCGACCTCGGGCGCGCCGATCCCGTCCAGCAGCAGGTCCCGCTCGCGGAGCATGTACTCCATCGTGTTCTCGGCGAACAGCTCGAGCTGCTCGGAGAGTCCCTCACGGGAGGCCTCCTGGGAGGCGGTGACGCTCGCGTCGTCCTGCCGGGCGCCCTCGGCGATCGGCTGCCCCTCGAGCAGCACCCGCCCGTCCTCGACGGTGATCCGCTCCCCGTCGCGGATCCCCTCGAAGACCTCGTTCCCGAGGGAGTCGACGAGCACGATCCCGGCGTCGACGAGGATGCGCGGGCCCGCGTTGGGGTAGCGGCCGGAGGTGGAGGCGGCGACGTTGAGGACCGCGGCCGGCTCCCGCTCGACGAGCGCCTCGGCGGCGACCCGGTCGATGTCCTCGTGGTCGATGATCGCGATCTCGCCGGGGCGGAGGCGCTTGGTGAGGTCCTTGGTGCGCTTGCCGAGCCGGGCCACGCCCTCGGTGCGGGCCGCGCTCATCGCTGCGCCCGTCCGGCCTCGTCCAGCAGCTCCTCGGCGTGGGCGAGGGCGACGTCGGAGGCGTCGTCCCCGGCGAGCATCCGGGCGAGCTCGCGGATCCTCCCCGGCCGGTCCAGGGTCTCCACGGTCGAGCTGGTCGCACCGTCCTGCGAGGTCTTCACGATCTGCAGGTGGGTGGAGGCGTGCGCGGCGACCTGCGGGAGGTGGGTGACGACGATGACCTGGGCGTGGCGGGCCAGGCGTGCGAGGCGCTGGCCGACGGCGAGGGCGGCGCGCCCGCCGATGCCCGCGTCGATCTCGTCGAAGACGAACACGGGGGCGGCGGTGCGGTCGCTGCGGGAGGAGGCCAGCGCCACCTCGAGGGCGAGCATGACGCGGGAGAGCTCGCCGCCGGAGGCGGCCTGCGCGACAGGGAGGTGGTCGGCGCCGGGATGGGGGGCGAGCAGGATCGCGACCTCGTCCCGGCCGTGGGAGCGGTGGGCACGCCCCGTGACGTCGACCCGGATCTCCGCATCGGGCATCTCGAGGTGGCGCAGCTCCTCCTGGACCGCGCCGGAGAGGGCGCCGGCGGCCTCGGTGCGTGCCGCGGTGAGCTCCGCGGCGGCCGCGTCGAGCTCCGTCTCGAGCTGCTCGAGGCGAGCCGCGACGGTGCCGCGCTCCTCCTCCGCGCCCTCGAAGCGGTCGAGCTCCTGCGCCGCGGTGCGGGAGGTCTCGAGCAGGGTGGTGACGTCCTCGGCGGGGCCGTCCTGGCCCGGCAGCAGGGCGCCGAGGTCGCGCACCAGGACGGTCAGCTCGTGGAGGCGCTCGTTGGCCTCCTCGATGCGTCCGGGCGAGGCGTCGATCCCGTCGGCGTAGCTCGAGAGCTCCCCGGCGATGTCGGAGAGCTCGATCCGCAGCGCGTCGAGCCGTTCCGTGAGCGGGACGAGGGTGCCGTCGGTGCGGGCGGCGCGGGCGAGGGCCTCCCCCGCGATGTCGAGCAGGGATCCGGCGGCGGGGCCGTCGTCGTCGCCGACCAGGGCGAGCGCGGCCTGCCCGGCGGCGCCGCGGAGCTCCTCGGCGTTGCCGAGCCGTTCGATCTCGGCGCGCAGCGCGTCGTCCTCCCCCGCCTGGGGGTCGGCCTGCTCGAGCCGCTCCAGTGCCTCGGTGAGGACGGTGCCGCGGCGCTCCCGCTCGGCGAGCAGGGCGTCGAGCTCGGCGAGGCGCTCGGTGAGGGCGGTGCGCTCGCGCCAGATCGTGCGGTGCTGCTCGAGCAGCGGCTCGATCTCGGCGGCGCCGAAGCGGTCCAGGGCCTCGCGCTGTGCGTCGTGGTCGCGCAGACGCTGCTGGTCGGACTGGCCGTGCACGGTGACCGCGGTGCCCACGAGCCGGGCGAGGGTCCCGATCGGGACGGGGACCCCGCCGATCTGGGCGCGGGAGCGGCCGTCGCGGGTCAGACGGCGCACCACGAGCACCTCGCCGTCCTCCTCCTCGGCGCCGAGCTCGTCCATCGCGTCCGCGAGCTCCCCGTGCCCGGCGAGCGCGAGGGTCCCGTCGACGGTGCTGGAGCCGCGGGTGCGGCCCCGGTCCAGGCGGCCGCCCAGCAGCATGGTCAGGCCCGTGACGATCATGGTCTTGCCGGCACCGGTCTCGCCGGTCAGGGCGGTGAATCCCGGCCCGAACTCGAGCAGGGCGTCGTCGATCACGCCGATGTGGCGGATGCGCAGGGTGGACAGCACGGCGGCGCCCTTCAGCGGGTGCGCGGGCCGCGGCCCCGCCAGCCCACGACGGGCAGCTGGAACTTCTCGACCAGTCGATCGGCGAACGGGGTAGGAGCGAGGCGGACCAGGCGCACCGAGTGCTCGGAGAGCCGCGCCTCGATCCGCATCCCCGCCACGATGTCCTCCCCGCGGCGCCCGTCGAGGGTGAGGATCGCGTCCTCGCGGTTGTCCATGGTCATCTCGACGGCGATCTCGGAGGAGCGTCCCAGCACCAGCGGCCGGGCGAAGAGGGCGTGGGCGGCGAGCGGGATGAGCATCATCGCGTCGACCTCGGGCCAGATGACGGGACCGCCGGCGCTGAACGCGTAGGCGGTCGAGCCGGTCGGGGTGGACAGCAGCACCCCGTCGGCGCCGAAGCTCGAGACGGGCCGGCCATCGATCTCGATCGCGACGTTGATCATCTTCTGCCGGTCGGCCTTCTCCAGGGACGCCTCGTTCAGCGCCCAGTGGTGCCCGATCTGCTCGTCGTGCTCGTCGAGGACGGCGATGTCCAGGGTGGAGCGCTTCTCGATCTCGTAGTCGCCGTCCAGGAGCCGGGCGACGGTGATGGAGAGGTCCTCGACCTCGCTCTCGGCGAGGAAGCCGACATGGCCGAGGTTCACGCCGTGGACGGGGATGTCGGCCTCGCGCACGGCCTCGAGGGCGCGCAGGATGGTGCCGTCGCCGCCGAGGACGATGCCGAGCTCGACGGCGTCCGCGGCCGAGACGGCGTCGAGCACGTCCACGCCGCCGTTGGTGAGGAAGGTCAGCAGGCGCGGCGGCGCCTCGTCCTCGGGCAGGGAGAGGATCTCGTCGACCTGCTCGTCGACGACCACCGCGCGCACGCCCCGGCGGCGCAGCTCCTCGAGGACCGTGAGCATGGCGCGCAGCGCCGCCCGACGTCCGGTGTGCACGTACAGGAGGAACCGTCGCATGGGTCAGTCCTCCTCGGGGGCGTTCTGGTCGCAGCGGCGCCGCGGGAGTGCCCCACCCACGGCAGACCCGATCATGTCATAGGCCTGCGTATCCGGCGTGCAGGACGAGCCGGGCGCGGTGGCCCCTGCAGCGTGCGGCCGGATCGAGCGGGAGGGCCGCAGGTGCACGAAGTACTCGCGGTTGCCGTCCTGGCCGGGCAGGGAGCTGGGACCGATGGCCGCGAGCTCGATCCCCTGCTCGGCGGCGGACTCGACCACGCCCTCCACGGCGCGGATCCGGGCGGCGGGATCGGTGACCACGCCGGTGCGGGGCAGCGCCTGCTTCCCGACCTCGAACTGGGGCTTGACCATGAGCAGCAGCTCCCCGTGCTGCGCGGTCACGCCCGCGAGGGCCGGCAGGACGGTGCGCAGGGAGATGAAGGAGAGATCCGCGACGACGAGCTCGACGCGGGCGCCGAGCATGTCCGGGGTGAGGTCGCGCACGCTCGTGCCGTCGCGCACCTCGACGCGGGCGTCCTCGCGCACATGGTCGGCGAGCTGGTCGTGACCGATGTCGACGGCGATCACTCGGTCGGCGCCGCGCCGCAGCAGCACGTCGGTGAACCCGCCGGTCGAGGCGCCCGCGTCGAGGCAGAGCAGACCGCGAGGGTCGAGCGCGAGCAGGTCGAGGGCGCCGGCGAGCTTGTGCGCGGCGCGGGAGGCGTACTCGATGCCGTCGGGCACGTCGACGACGGTCAGGCGCGCCCCGTCGGGGACGGGGGCGGAGGGCTTGTCGGCTCGGCGCCCGTCGATCCGCGCACGTCCCTCCTCGACGATGCGACGGGCATGGGTGCGGGACCGTGCGAGGCCGGCGGCGAGCAGCGCGACGTCGAGCCGGTCCCCGCTCACCGGGCGGCGGCCGCGGCGGGCAGGGCGGTGGCCCCGTCGCGGCTCAGCAGGCGTCCCTGCCAGGCGTGCTCGGGATGGGTCGCGCGCAGCAGCGCGAGCACGGCCCGCAGCACGCGAGGGTCGTCGGCCTCGCCGTGGACGACGGCGATGTCCTCGCCCTCGCGGCGCACCGAGACGGCGCCGCAGCGGGCACCGTCCCCGTCGACGACGGGCAGCGGGAAGGGTGCGGCGATCCCGACGAGGTCCGGGGTGATGAACGTGGGGCGCCGCACCGGCTCGGCGTGCAGGGCGGTCTCGACCGTGTCGACGCCGGTGAGGACGAGCAGGGAGTCCATCCCGGCACGGACGGCGCCCTCGATGTCGGTGTCCAGCCGGTCGCCGACCACGAGCGGGCGGCGGGCGCCGATCCGGGTCGCGGCGACGGTGAACATGCCCGGCTCGGGCTTGCCGGCGACCTCCGGCTCGGCGCCGGTGGCGTGGCGCAGCGAGGCGACGAGGGAGCCGTTGCCGGGGGCGAGGCCCCGCTCGGTGGGCAGGGTCGCATCGACGTTGGTGGCCATCCAGCGGGCCCCGCGGCGGATCGCGTAGGCCCCCTCGGCCAGGCGCGCCCAGCCGAGGTCCGGGGACCAGCCCTGGACCACGGCGACGACGTCCTCGGCATCCGTCTCGACGGGCTCGAGCCCGTCGGCGCGGAGCTGGTCGGCGAGGCTGGGTCCGCCGACGACGAGCACCTTCGCGCCGGGGGCGAGGTCCTCGGCGAGCAGGCGCGAGGCGACCTGAGGGGAGGTCACGAACTCCTCGGGGCTCGCCTCGAGGCCGATCACGGCGAGGTGGTCGGCGGCCTGCTGCGGAGTGCGGGAGGCGTTGTTGGTCGCGAAGACGACGGAGCGGCCCGCGGCGCGGGCGGTCTCGACCGCCTCGACGGCGTGCGGGATCGGCCGGGCGCCGTGCATGAGCGTGCCGTCGAGATCGAACAGCAGCGCGTCGTGGAGGTCCAGGAGCGAGGGGTCGGGCCGGCGGATCACGCGGACTCCTCCCGGGTCCCGGACTCCGGGGCGCCGGGGTCGTCGGCCGCGTCGGCGCTCTCCGCCGTCACGGTCGCGTCGCCGGCCTCCGCGCCGTCGCCCTCGGCGACCTCCGCGTCGTCGTCCTCGGTGTCGTCCGCTGCCTCCGCCGCGTCGTCCGTTCCGTCGACGTCGTCGGTCTCGACCGCGTCGGCGTCCGCGCCGGCATCCACCGGGGCGTCGCCGTCCTCTGCGTCGTCGGCGCCGTCCTGCTCGTCCTGCGCGTAGGGGTCGAAGGCGTCGAGCACGCTGATCTGCTCGTCGCCCTCCAGGACGGGCGCCTCGGCGGGCGCGGGAGCCGGGCGGCCGAGACGCTCGGCGGCATCGGTGAGGCCCTCGGTGTCCGCGTCGGCGGCGAGCGTCATCCAGCGCCGCGCCTCGTCCTCGCGGTCCGCACGCTCGAGCAGGTCGGCGTAGGCGACCCAGAGCCGCACCTGCCAGCGACCGTCGATCTTGTGCCGCAGGGCCGGGATCTCGAGCGTGCGCAGGGCGGTCTGGACGTCGCCGGTGTCGGCGTAGGCGCCGGCGACGACCATCATCAGCTCGATCGCGGACTCGACCCCGAGGGCGGCGGCCTCCTCCGAGGCGGCGATGTCCAGGGCGCGCTCGGGGCGGCCGAGGCCGCGCTCGCAGTCGGCGATCATCGGCAGCACATCGGTGCGCCCGGTGATGCGCATCGCGGTGCGCAGCTCACGGGAGGCGGTGCGGTAGTCGCCGGCGTGATAGGCGAAGATCCCGTAGACCTCGCGCACGATGCCGACGCGTCCGCCCAGACGGGCGGCGAAGCGCGCGTGGGCGAGGGCGGTCTCGGGGTCGGTGTCCTCGAGGAGGTGGGCGGAGACCAGATGGCGGCCGACGCGCTCCGCGGTCTCCTTGCTCAGGCCCCGCAGCTCCTCGTGGGTCTCCTTGTCGAGCTCGCGGCCGGTGATGCCCTCGGGCACGCGCGGCTCGATCGGCCGATCGGAGCGCTGCTCCTCGCCCGGACGGCCGCTGCGACGGTCCTCACGGCGGCCCGCGTCCCGGCCCCGGTCGCGCGAGCCGCCCCGGCGGTCGTCGAAACGGTCCTGGCCGCCGCGGCGGTCCGGAGCGCCTCGACGGTCTCGGTCGTCGCGGCGCGGCCGATCATCACGGCGCGGCCGGTCATCACGGCGGGGCCGGTCGTCACGGCGCTGACCGGTGCCTCCGCGACGCTCCTCGCCGCTCCCCCGTCGGTCGCGGTCCTCGCGCCAGGGCCGATCGTCGCGGCGCGGCCCTGCGTAGCGGTCCCCGCGCTCCCCGCCCTGGGGGCGGTTCTCGCGCCATGGGCGGTCGTCGCGGCGAGCACGATCGTCGCGTCCGCGGGTGTCGTCGCGGCGCTCGCCCTCACGGCGCGGGCGGTCCTCCCGGTGCGGGCGATCCTGCCACCGTCCCCGGTCCTCGCGGTAGGGGCGGTTCTCGCGGCGGTCCGCGCCGTCGGTGTGGGGGCGATCGTGCCGACGCGGGCGGTCGTCCTGACGGGGGCGGTAGGGGCGGTCGCCGTCCCGGCGGGGTCCGCCCTCACGGCGTGCTCCTCCGTCGCGGGAGGGGCCTGCGTCGCGGCGGCCTCGAGGACCCCCGGCGCGGCCGCCGGCGGACGCGCCGGATCGAGGCGTCGAGCCTCGCTCGTCCCGCCGCCGACCGTCACGACCCCAGTCGTCCCGGCCGCGGTCGCTCCCGTTGTTGCTGTGCTCAGCCACCTGGACCGCCCGCCTCTTCGTCTCGCCCTGTGCGCCCTATGCGTTTGTCTCCCGGCGACTCTAAGCCAGAGCACGCCCTTGACCCTCGGGTAACGGCATCATCCGTGACTGCTTTCACGGGGCTCCCAGACTCCGGGAACCGACGGTGCTCGGGACCGCGAACCCGGTGCCGCCGCAGCGGCGTGCCGCACTCGTCCCGTCCCGCCCGCACCCGGCGCGCTGCCCGGAGCCCTCGCGTCGCGCACCGCTCGCCCCCTCCGCACCCGGCTCCCCGGACCACCGCTTGGCGCTGCGACGCACGCCGCTCCCTCTCCGCGATCCCCGCCGGTCCCCTGCGCGATCCCCGCCGGTCCCCCGCCGGTCCCCTGCGCGATCCCCGCCGGTCCCCCGCCGTGTGTCCCTCAGGAACGGGGCGTACCCTCGCGAGCGGGTGAGTCCTCCGCCATATGGACGGCCCCGCCCTGTCACCGTGCCTCGCAGCCACCAGGAGGACCCGTGCTTCTCGAACGCCTCTACGACGAGGACCTCTCCCAGGCGAGCTATCTCGTGGCCTGCCAGGACAGCGGGGAGGCGCTCGTGGTCGATCCGCGGCGCGACATCGCTGACTATCTCGACCTCGCCCGGCATCACGGTCTGCGGATCGTCGCCGTGACCGAGACCCATGTCCATGCGGACTTCCTCTCGGGGACGCGCGAGCTCGCCGCGGCGACGGGCGCGACCGCCTATGTCTCGGGAGAGGGCGGCGAGGACTGGCAGTACGACTTCCCGGCCGAGCGCCTCCACGACGGCGACACGATCGAGCTCGGCGCGGTCACGATCACCGCCCGCCACACGCCGGGGCACACACCGGAGCATCTCTCGTTCCTCATCACCGACACCGCCTTCGCGCCGAGCCCCGGGTATCTCCTCAGCGGGGACTTCGTCTTCGCGGGCGATCTGGGGCGCCCGGATCTGCTGGACGAGGCGGCCGGTATGCAGGACACGCGCTTCGAGGGGGCACGGCAGCTCTTCGCCTCGCTGCGGGACGTGTTCCTCTCCCTCCCCGACCATGTCCAGGTGCTCCCGGGCCACGGCGCCGGGTCGGCCTGCGGAAAGGCCCTCGGGGCCGTGCCCTCCACGACGGTCGGCTACGAGCGGAGCTTCGCCTGGTGGGCTCCGCACCTCGCGGCCGACGACGAGCAGGGCTTCATCGACGAGCTCCTAGACGGACAGCCCGATGCCCACGCCTACTTCGGACGGATGAAGCGTCAGAACGTCCTCGGGCCGGCTCTGCTGGGAGAGAGGACTCTCCCCCGCCGCGTCGATGCCTCGGAGATCTCCTCAGGGATGGCCTCCGGAACGATCGCCCTCGTGGACACGAGGCCCGTCGCCGCGGTGCACGAGGGCATGGTGCCCGGTGCGCTCAGCATCCCCGCCCCGGGCAAGGCCGCCTCCCATATCGGCTGGGCCTTCGACCCGGAGTCCGACGACGCCGAGATCATCGTCCTCGCCCCGGACGCGGAGACCGCAGCGAGGATCCAGGACCATTTCGTGAGAGTCGGGATCGACGCGCTCGGCGGCTGCGTGACCTCGCTCGAGGGTCTCGAGCAGAGCGTGCCTCAGCGCGTCTCCCCCGCGGATCTCGACCAGCTGCGCTCGAGCCGCCCGGAGGCCGTGCTGCTCGACGTGCGGAACAAGTCCGAGCACTCCGCCGGGACCATCCCGGGTGCTCAGCAGCTCTCGGCCGGAAGGGCGCTGTTCCATCGTGAGCAGCTCCCCGCGCCCACCGAGGGCGCCGTCATAGCCTTCTGCCAGTCGGGGCTGCGCGCCACCGTGGCCGCGAACGCTCTGCGACGGGCCGGCCATGAGGTGATCGAGGTCGACGGCAACTACGCCGGCTGGTCCCGCTGGCAGCAGGAGAACGACGCGCCGGCACGCGGCTGAGCGATGAGCCCCGATGCCCGCAGAAGGGCCCGTGACCGAGGAATCCCCTCGCTCCCGGGCCCTCTCCCTGCCACCGGGCATGAGAAAAGGGAGTGGAGGAGGCGAACACCCGAAAAGGGGTTCAAGCACTCCTCCACTCCCAGTGAAGATGTCCGGCGGCGACCTACTCTCCCACACCCTCCCGAGTGCAGTACCATCGGCGCGATCGAG
>NZ_SNXV01000004.1:0-171761 GCF_004362645.1 Brachybacterium sp. AG952
GCACGCCGCCAGCGTTCGTCCTGAGCCAGGATCAAACTCTCCATGAAAATCATGAAAAACTATAAACCTGACAAAATAAACAAACAACCAGCATTAACTGCTGTATCATCCGTTATAATCTGCCATTCAAAATAATGGCATCGATAAACAGACACGCTATTGAGATATCAAGCAACACGCGCACTCAGCGTTCCGAACCTTTTCAAGCTCTTCGCCCTGAGGCAACCCGTCTAACTTAGGACTTCCGCTCCCCCGAGTCAAATCGCTGCGGTGTGATCCGCGCCGCGATCCTCTTCCGAGAACCTTCCGCCCCAGGTCAGGACCAGTTCCAACCTCTCGACCATGGGCCGATCCGCTGTCCCGATCTCCTGGGCACGAGGAAGAACATTACGGGGGTTCCGAGACCCCGTCAAGCCAGAACGACCCTTTTCGGGGTGGCCTCGACCACATTGCCCAGAACGCCCTGCGGAAGTCTCCTCCTGTGCCTCGGTCGCGGCCTCCGAGGCGGCCCCGGTGCTCCCAGGAGTTCTTCGTGAATGCTGCGCAGGGCATCCCCGGTGCCGGCGCCCCTCGGACCGTTGGCGTCCACGTTGCCCGTCTGCTCGTACCGCTGCGCCAGCCTCCTGATCCCGGCGTCGTGCCGCTCCGGCGTTCGTCCTGGAACGAGCCAGAGCCCTTCCGGCTCGGTGCTCGGCCAGGGGCTCGATGCCGTTGCGCTCCCCCAGATGCCTGACAGCCCACCGCCCCGTGACCCCGCATCGCATCCTGCGACTGCCGACCGCTTCGCTCCCCTGCTCGCCGGATGCTCTCGGTCCTCGTCCTCTCGCACGGCCCTCGGGTCGGCATGACGAACGTGTCCCTCTGCGCCCATGTCATGCTGCTACGGGCCGGGGTGCGCGAACCGCGCGCCCCTCCCTCTGCTCGTCGGCCCGTGCGATCAGCTCCTCCGTGGCGAGTGTCCGCGCACGGGGCACCAGCTTTCCGAAGGCAGGAGTCGTCGTCGGCCTCCGTGCCCGCACGGGCTGCGGTCCATGACCGTCCCGCATCGGAGCGGATCGTGACCCACCCGTGAGTCACCCCTTTGACATGGCCAGATCACGCGATCCCGCACTCTTCACCCCCGCTGCGACGTCATCGCTGCCCGCATCCCCTGCTGCAACAGCTGTCAGCTGGTTCCCGCGGGGTTCCCCCTTTACACGCTGTGGCCGCCCCGCACGGCGGGCGGCGCGGTCACCGAGGCCCCACGCGGAGCCCCGCAACGCAGCGCCCAGCACCACCCGCACATCCCTGCTCCGCATGCCGCGCAGCACTCGCGGCACGGTGACTCCTCTCCTCCGCAGGATCTCGAACAACGCAGTGCAGCCCCGCCGCACG
Source organism: Brachybacterium sp. AG952 (assembly GCF_004362645.1). Lineage (NCBI taxonomy): Bacteria > Bacillati > Actinomycetota > Actinomycetes > Micrococcales > Dermabacteraceae > Brachybacterium > Brachybacterium sp. AG952. The sequence goes on from NZ_SNXV01000004.1 coordinate 1,375, forward strand.
GCAGGTCGCGGAGGAGAAACGATCGGCCGCACCCCTCTGGACGAGGGCGTCGGCCTCCCCGGCTCAGGCTGCGGCCCATCCCGGGCTCGGTCTCCACCGACACCGGAACGATCCTCGCCCGCCCCGAGGGCGCCGCCCCGCGAGCCGGCGAGGGGGTGCTGGGCTTCCTGGGCTCCATCAGCAGGTTCGCCCGCATGCTCTTCGGGTCGGTGACATTGCCGCACTATGCTCTGGGCGGATGCTAGGGTCGAAGTCGATAGCCTGGCTACGTACGTCACGACGGACAACGGGAGGTCGCCGTGATCGGCACCGCTGCGACACGAACGGCCGGGACGGCCGACGAGGACCATGTGATCCTGCTGGACTCCGACGGCTCCCCCCGCGGGCTGGCCCCCCGCGCCACCGTCCATTCCATCGACACACCGCTCCATCTGGCCTTCTCCTGCCACCTGGTGCGCGAGGACGGGGCCGTGCTGCTGACGCGCCGGGCGCTCTCGAAGCGCACCTGGCCCGGAGTGTGGACGAACGCGTTCTGCGGCCACCCACGCCAGGGTGAGTCCCTCGAGGAGGCGATCTCCCGCCATGCCGCCGGTGAACTCGGTCTCCAGGTGCGGGAGGTGCGGCCGGCCCTGCCCGACTTCCGGTATCGCGCCGTCGACGCCTCCGGCATCGTCGAGAACGAGATATGCCCCGTCTTCACCGCGATCCCCCAGGGCGAGCCCGTGCCCTCACCCGAGGAGGTCATGGATCTGCGGTGGGTGACAGCGGACGAGCTCGCCGCGCTCGCACGCCTGGCGCCGTGGACGCTCAGCCCCTGGGCCGTCGCGCAGCTCGAGCAGCTGGGCGACCGGCTCGGACGTCTTCCGGCAGAAACCTCATGAGCATCCCCTGCCCTCCTGGCGTCGACCACGAGATCAGACGTCTCCTGCGTCGCGGCACCGCGCTCGGGGGCGCAGTGGCCTCCGCGGACCACCATCTGCTGTGGAACGCGCTCGGCGAGGCCACCGAGGGCGGCAGGAGATTCCGGCCCGCCCTCCTGCTGGCCACCCACGACTCCCTGGGAGGCTCGCGGCACGAGGCCGCGATCCAGGTCGCGGCGGCGGTCGAGATCCTGCACACGGCTTTCGTGGTCCAGGACGACGTGATCGACGGCGACCAGATGCGGCGCGGCGCCCCGAGCCTCCCCGCCTCCGTGGCCGCGCAAGTGCGCCGCGGGGGTGCCACCGCGCACACCGCACGCCGGGTCGGCGATGCTGCCGGGATCCTCGCAGGCGACCTCGGCCTGATCACGGCCCTGCGCGCGGTGGCCGGATGCTCGGCGCCTGCCCCCGTGGTCGCCGCTCTCCTGGACCTGATGGAGAGCTCGCTGCACGCCTCGGCCGCCGGGGAGATCGCCGATGTGCAGCTGCCGCTCCGGCCCGCCGAGCGGCCGGAGACGCTGCAGGAGGCGCTGACGGTCGCCGAGCTGAAGACGGCGGTGTACTCCTTCCAGCTCCCCCTCCACGCCGCCGGACTGCTCGCCGACGCGTCGCCGGACCGTCTCGAGGCGCTCGACGCGATCGGTGCTCTGCTCGGCATCGGCTTCCAGCTGGTCGACGATCTCCTCGGCGTCTTCGGCGACGAGGAGCGCACCGGCAAGAGCGCGCTGGGGGACCTGCGGGAGGGCAAGCGGACCGCCCTCGTCGCCCACGCCGCGACCACGGCTCACTGGTCGCAGCTGAGAACGCTGCTGGGGCGCGAGGACCTCACCGACGAGGAGGCGCGCAGCGCCCGTGACCTGCTCGCCGCGAGCGGATCGCGCGTCTGGGTCGAAGAGCTCGCCCTATGGCATCTGTCCAGCGCAGTCGACGCCGCTGCACGCCACGACCTCCCGCCCGCGTTCAGCGAGGCTCTCGCTGCCACCATCGCGGAGATCCACGCCGGCCTCGAGCTGCTGCTGCCGTCGGACGTGTCGGGAGGAGAGCCGACCGGGCCCGATCCCGTCGCGGCCGCCTGCTCGCAGAGCGCCGCCGCACAGCGTGACGCCGCCTCGCAGCGAGCCAGCGCATGAACGGCTCCGCCGGTCCCGACGCCCCGCTGGTGCTCGTCACCGGCGCGAGCGGGTACATCGGCGGCCGACTCATGCCGGCGGCGACTGAAGCCACCGCGGTGTCAGCCGGGACCGGGGCCCCCGCGCCCTCCCGCGCAGGGCCCGGCGCCGCTCCACCCACCGTCGACGACGAGGAGTCCGCATGACCGCCGCGAGCACCCCCGACCATTCGGCCGCCGCGCATCGCCGCCGGGAGGGCCGACGGCGCACCGGCCCCCGCCCGCTGGGCCGGCACCTCGCGGTGACCCTGGCCTTCCTGCTCGCGATGGCGGGCACGGCCGTGGGTGTCGGCGCCTTCGGCGGAGCACCGATCGACGAGGCCGCTGGCGGCCTGCTCTCCGCCGACGCGACCCACCTCGCTCCCGCGACCCCCGCCTTCCGGATCTGGTCGGTGATCTACCTGGGGCTCGGCGCGTACACGCTGTGGCAGTGGTGGGACCGGCACGACCACCGCGGGATCGCCGGCCTCACGATCGCCTCGCTGCTGCTGAACGCCGCCTGGATCCTCGTTGTCCAGGCCGGAGCGGTCGCGCTGAGCGTGCTGGTGATCTTGGTGCTGCTGATCGTGCTCGGCGCTCTGTTCCGTCGTCTCACGGCCAGCCCTCCTGCCGGGGCGGTCGAGCGGGTCGTCGTCGACGGCACCTTCGGGCTGTATCTGGGCTGGGTGAGCGTCGCGACCTGTGCGAACATCGCGGCGGCGCTCAAAGGCGCGGGCTTCTCGGGCTTCGGGGCTCCCGAGGTCCTCGCCGTGATGGTGCTGCTCGCGGTGGCCGTGGTCGGCGTGGCGCTGACCTGGGCCGGTCGCCGCCCGGTCGCCGCGCCCGCGGCGGTGGTCTGGGGTCTGCTCTGGATCGCGGTCGGCCGCGCGATCGAGGCGCCCTCGTCGCCGGTGGTCGCGACCGCCGCGGCGACTGTCGCCGCGGTGATCGTCCTGGCGACCCTGTTCGCCGTGCTGCGGCCGCCCCGGCGCCTCGAGGACGGGCACGGTCCCGCCGGGGTGCGGCCCTCCGACGGTGGTGCGCGATGAGCGCGCAGCGCCTCGCCCCGGACGCGCTGACCCTCTACGACCGGGTCGCGCAGCGCAGCGCCGGCTGCGTGATCGCCGGCTACTCGACCTCTTTCGGCTGGGCGACGCGCCTGCTCGAGGAACCCGTGCGCACCCATGTTCGCAGCCTGTACGCCCTGGTCCGCCTGGCCGACGAGATCGTCGACGACCCCGACTCGGGCCTCGACCCGGCCGCCAGGGCACGCGCCCTCGAGGAGCTCGCCGCCGAGACCGCCCGCGCGGTCGGCGGCACCCGCTCCACCAACCTCGTCGTGCAGGCCTTCGCCATCACCGCACGCCGCCACGGCATCGGCCCGGAGCTCATCGACCCCTTCTTCGGCTCGATGCGCGCGGACCTCACCGTCACCGCCCACGACCCTGAGAGCCTCGCGCAGTACGTGCACGGGTCGGCCGAGGTGGTGGGCCTCATGTGCCTGCGAGTCTTCGTCGACGGTGACGAGGCGGCAGCTGCGCGCCTGGCCCCCGCGGCGAGCGCGCTCGGCGCCGCCTTCCAGAAGGTGAACTTCCTGCGCGACCTCGCCGAGGATCACGACGGCCTGGGCCGCGACTACGTCCCCGGGGTGGACGTGGACCGCCTCGACGACGCGCAGCGGGACCTGCTGCTCGACGACATCGACGCCGACCTCGCCCGCGCCGCGACCGCGCTGCCCCATCTCCCCTCCTCGAGCCGCGCCGCTGTCACCGCCGCGCACGGCCTCTACTCGGCGCTCTCTCGTCGACTGCGCCGCACCCCCGCGGCCCGGATCCGCCGCGCCCGCGTGCGGGTGCCGGAGTCGGAGAAGGCCCTCGTCATCGCCCGCGCCCTGCTCGCGGCGCGCCGTGGAGCGGCCCGATGAACCGGCGGACGACGAATCCCGGCACCGGGTCACCACCCCGAGCCGCCGCCTCCGGGTCGCCGGCGGATGGATCCCGCCGAGCGCCCGACGGGTCCCGCCCGTCGGCCGTGATCATTGGTGGCGGCATCTCGGGCCTGGCCACCGCGGCGCTGCTCGCCCGGGACGGCCACGAAGTGGACCTGATCGAGGCGCGGGAAGAGCTCGGCGGCCGCGCCGGCAGCTGGGAGCGCGACGGGTTCCGTTTCGACACCGGCCCCTCCTGGTACCTCATGCCCGAGGTGTTCGACCACTTCCTGCGCCTGCTGGGCACCTCCGCCGCGCAGGAGCTCGACCTGCGCCCTCTCGACCCGGCGTATCGCGTCCTGTGCGAGGGGTACGAGGAGCCGTTGGACCTGAGCGCCTCCGCCGCCCGCAATGCCGACCTGTTCGAGCGGATCGAGCCCGGGGCGGGGCTGGGCCTGGCCCGCTATCTCGACTCCGCCGCGAGCACCTACGACATGGCTCTCGAGCGCTTCCTGTACACCTCGTTCACCTCGCCGCGGTCGCTGCTCCACCCCGCCGTGCTCGCCCGCGGCCCGCAGCTGCTGCGCCTGCTGGCCGAGCCGCTGGACCGCTTCGTCGCGCGCCGTTTCCGCGACCCCCGCCTGCGACAGGTGCTCGGCTACCCGGCTGTCTTCCTCGGCTCCTCCCCGGACCGCACTCCGAGCATGTACCACCTGATGAGCGCCCTGGACCTCACCGGCGGGGTGCAGTACCCCCAGGGCGGCTTCACCGAGCTCGTCGACGTCATCGCGCGGCTCGCGGTCCGTCACGGCGCACGCCTGCACACCGGCACCCGAGCCACCCGGGTCCTCACCGAGGACCACCGCGGCGGGCGCCAGCGCGGTGCGCACCTCGGCGGAGGGCCGGGCCGCCGCGCCGCGGCCCGCGGGGTCGAGATCCGCACGGCCGAGGGGGAGGTGCGCGAGCTGCGCGCCGACGTGGTCGTCGCGACCGCCGACCTCCACCACGTCGAGACCGAACTGCTGCCGCGGCGCCTTCAGACCTATCCCGCCTCCTGGTGGAGCCGCCGCACTCCCGGCCCCGGCGCGGTACTGGTGCTGCTGGGCGTGCGCGGGGCCCTGCCCGAGCTCGCCCATCACACGCTGCTGTTCACCCGGGACTGGGACGAGAACTTCGGGGCTCTGCGGGAGGGGCGGGTCCCCTCGCCCGCCTCGAGCTACGTGTGCCGTCCCTCCGCGACGGATCCGTCGGTCGCCCCGCCCGGTCACGAGAACCTCTTCGTGCTGGTCCCCGTCCCGGCCGACGCGTCGCTGGGCCGCGGCGGCGTGGACGGCAGCGGTGATCCCGCGATCGAGGAGATCGCGGAGGAGGCGATCGCACGCCTGGCCGCGGAGGCCGGGATCCCCGATCTCGCAGAGCGGATCGTGGTGCGCCGCACGATCGGCCCTGGGGAGTTCGCGGAGGACCTCGGCGCCTGGTCCGGGAGCATGCTCGGGCCCGCCCACACCCTGCGCCAGAGCGCCTTCTTCCGGGCCCGCAACGCCTCGCGGCGGGTGGAGGGGCTGCTGTACGCGGGCTCGAGCACGCTGCCCGGGATCGGACTGCCGATGTGCCTGATCAGCGCCGAGCTGGTCGCGAAGCGACTGCGCGGCGACCGCTCCTCGTCCCCGCTGCCGGAATCCGAGCGCGTCGTGGGGGCGCGAGAATGAGCGGGATCGTGTACCTGCTGTGCCTGCTGACCGCGCTGGCCTGCATGGTGCTGCTGGACCGGCGCTTCCGCCTCGCCCTGTGGCAGGCCCCGCGCCGCGCGGCGACGGTGCTCCTCGCCGGGGTCGCATTGTTCCTGGCCTGGGACCTCGCGGCGATCGCGGCGGGCCACTACCGGATGGGAGACAGCGCTCTGATGAGCGGCATCGAGCTCGGGCCGGAGCTGCCGCTCGAGGAGCTCGTGTTCCTCGTCTTCCTCTGCTATGTCACGCTCGTGGTGCGGGGGCTGGTGGATCTGCTGCTGGGTCGACGACGGCAGTCCCCCGCCCGACGGGAGGAATCATGAGCTACGCCGCCCTGGCCGGGCTCTTCCTGCTCCCCGTGCTGCTGGTGACGGTGCTGGCCGCCGTGCGCTGCCGCCCCGGGCCGCGCTGGTGGCTGACCACCGCTGTGACGATCACGGTGCTGCTGGTGCTCACGGTCGTGTTCGACTCGCTGATGATCGCGGCGGACCTGTTCCGCTACGCCGAGGAGGACCTGCTGGGCGTGCGGATCCTGCTCACCCCGCTCGAGGACCTCGCCTGGCCGCTCGCGGCAGGGCTCCTGCTGCCCTCGCTGTGGCTGATGCTGACCCCCGAGGAGGAGCGATGAGCGCCCTGTCCACCCCGACCCCGGGCACGCTGCCCCAGCTGTTGGGCACCTCTCGCCCCCTGAGCTGGATCAACACCGCCTACCCCTTCGCCGCCGCCTACCTGCTGGCCGGCGGGGGCGTCGACGCGGCGCTGCTGGTGGGCACGGTGTTCTTCCTCGTCCCGTACAACCTGCTGATGTACGGGGTGAACGACGTCTTCGACCACGAGTCCGACCTGCGCAATCCCCGCAAGGGCGGGGTGGAGGGGATCGTGCTGGACCGGCGCGTCCACCGCACGACCCTGTGGGCGGCGGGCCTCGGCTCGCTGCCCTTCGTCGCGGCGCTGCTGGTGCTGGGCGGTCTCGCCTCCGGGGCGGTGCTGCTGGTGGTGCTCGCCGCAGTGGTGGGGTACTCCGCGCCCGGGATCCGGCTCAAGGAGCGACCGGGGCTGGACTCGCTGACCTCGGCGGTCCACTTCGTGGGACCGGCGGCGTTCGGCCTGGTGCTGGCCGGTGGCCCGGTGGGCGCGACGGCCGTCGCCGCGCTGTCGGCGTTCCTGCTGTGGGGCATGGCCTCGCACGCCCTCGGCGCGGTGCAGGACATCCGCCCGGATCGCGAGGCGGGGATCGGCTCGATCGCGACCGTCCTGGGTGCGACGCGCACGGTGCGCCTGGTGCTGTGCCTCTACGCTGCGGCCGGCGTGCTGATGATGGTCACGGGGTGGCCAGCAGCGCTCGCGGGGCTGCTGGTGCTGCCGTATCTCGCGAGCGCCTGGCCCTTCCGCTCCCTGTCCGATGCCGACTCGGAGCGCGCCCACGCCGCCTGGCGCCGCTTCCTGCGCCTGAACCTGCTCAGCGGCTTCCTGCTCACGCAGCTCCTGCTCGTGATCGCGCTGACCGGCTGAGCCGAGGCGGGGACGGCGTCGGCGTCGGCGTCGGAACAGCATCGACGCCGACGGCCGACGGCGATCAGCCGAGCATGATCCCCGCGATCGTGGCGCTCATCAGGTTCGCGAGCGTGCCCGCGAGGATCGCCTTCAGGCCGAGCTGCGCGATCTCGGGGCGACGCTCGGGGGCGAGTCCGCCGAGCCCGCCCAGCAGGATCCCCAGCGAGGAGAGGTTCGCGAAGCCGGTGAGCGCGAAGCTCGTGATCGCGGCGGTCTTGGGGCTGAAGGTGTCGATCTCGGGACCGAAGCCGGCGAAGGCCACGAACTCGTTGACCACGATCTTCTGCCCCACGAAGCTGCCCGAGGCGACGGCCTCGTCCAGCGGCACCCCGATCATCACCATGATCGGCGCGAACACCCAGCCCAGGATCTGCTGGAATGTGAGGTCGTCGGCGCCGAACCAGCCGCCGACCGTGCCGATCAGCAGGTTGATCAGCGCGATCAGGGAGATGAAGGCGAGCAGCATCGCGCCCACGGTCAGGGCGAGCCGCAGCCCGTCGGCCGCTCCGCCGGCGGCGGCGTCGATGACGTTGCTGTAGGAGAGGGTGTCCTCCTCGTCGTCGTCCTCCGCCGACGTCGCGGCCGACGAGCTGCCCCCGGTGGGGGCGGGCGGATCGGACGTCGCGGCGGCGCCGGAGCGCGCGGCGGAGTCGACGGCGGTCGCGGAGATCGGCGCGGTCCCGTCGGCCGCGGCAGTGCCGGCCCCCGCAGCGGTGTCGCCGGCTGCGGCGGTCCCGTCGGCCGACGGCGCCATGCCCTTGCCCTTCCTGCGGGTCGTCGCGGCCACCAGCTCGGCCTCGCGGGCGACGGCCTCGGGATCGTCCTCGGGCAGGAGGATCTTGGCCATGAGCAGGGCGCCGGGAGCGGCCATGAAGCTCGCGGCGATCAGGTACTCGAGCGGGGCGCCGAGCAGGGAGTAGCCCACCAGCACGGAGCCAGCGACGGTGGAGAGACCGCCCACCATCACCGCGAACAGGCCCGAGCGGGAGAGTCTGCTGAGATAGGGGCGGATGACCAGGGGCGCCTCGGTCTGCCCCAGGAAGATGTTCGCGGCCGTGTTCACGGACTCGCCGTAGCCGGTGCCGAGCAGCTTGCCGAGGGCGCCGCCGAGCAGCTGGACGATCCACGGCAGGATCCGCCAGTGGTAGAGCACCGCGGTGAGCGAGGCGAAGAAGATGATCACCGGCAGCACCTGCAGCGCGAAGATCGTCCCTTCGCCCTCGGCCGGCAGCAGCCCGCCGAAGAGGAAGGAGATGCCCTCGGAGGAGGTGTCGATGACCGCCTGGAATCCGGCGCTCACCTGCTGCAGCGCCCATCGGCCGGGGCCCCAGTACAGGACGATCACCCCCAGCAGGAGCTGCAGCGCGAAGGCTCCCGCGACGGTGCGCGGGCGGATGGCACGGCGGTTGCTGGACAGGGCGAAGGCGATGAGCAGGAGGCCTGCCATCCCTCCGATGCCCCAGAGGACGTCGAGCATCGCAGCACCTCGCAGAGAGTCGGGGACAGGGGCGCGGTCGACGGCGACAGTGTAGGGGGCGACCGGTACCGTGTCCGCCATGACCCCCGGCCGCCCCGCCCACGTGAGGACCTCCTCCGAGGCCCTCGACGACGAGCAGCTGGTCGAGGAGCTGCGCAGCCTGCTCGCCGAAGAGGACGGCTTCGGCGAGCTCGCCGCGCGCATGGCGCTGCTGGCCGACGAGCGTCGCCTGCGGATCCTGTTCTGCCTGCACGCCCATCCCCTGATCCGCAGCTCGGACCTCGCCCGGGCGATCGGGGCGCACGAGTCCACCACCTCCCACGCCCTCGCACTGCTGCGGGAGGCCGGGTGGGTGCACGCCGTGCGGACCGGGCGCGTGGTGCGCTACGAGCTCGCGAGCGGCTTCGCCCACGACCTGCTGCACGAGCTCGGCTCCGAGCACCTCGACGACGTCGACCACCCGCACCACCACGCACACGACGGGCACCACGCGCACGGCGGACCGAGCGCGGACGAGGGCTCCGGTCGGCGCCCCGACGCCTGACACCGCACACCGCTCGGCGAGCCCGGGCAACCGCGGGCACGGCCCGCCCGGCCAAACGGCGATACTTGTAGGCTCGTGCAAGTGACGTCCTCTGCCCCTGCCTCGGCGACCCCGGCCAGCGCCCCGGCCGGCACCGCGCCGGCCGGCCGGCCCGCGACCGGCCCCTCCCCCGACGCGCTCGGGGTCCGCTCGCGAGCCCGACGCTCCGCGCTGCTCCTCGCCGTGCTCGCCGTCGCGAGCCTGGCGAGCATCGTGCTGTGCGTCGGGATCGGCCCGGTGCCGATCCCGGCGGGGACGACCGTGCAGGTCATCGCGCACCACCTGGGGCTGCCCGCCCCGGCGGCCCGGGAGGCCTCGGTCGACTCGATCGTCTGGGACGTGCGCGTGCCGCGAGTGCTGATGGGGGCCGCCGTCGGCGCCTGCCTCGCTCTCTCCGGCGCGGCGCTGCAGGCGATGGTCCGCAACATGCTCGCCGACCCGTACATCCTCGGCGTCTCCGGCGGCGCCTCCACCGGGGCCGCGGCCGCGATCCTCTTCGGCGTCGGCGCAGCACTGGGCGACTACGCCCAGTCGGCGCTCGCCTTCCTCGGCGCGCTCGGCGCGGCCCTGCTGGTGTTCCTCATCGCCCGAGCCGGCGGCCGAGTCACCTCGCTGCGCCTGCTGCTCTCCGGCGTCGCCGTCGGCTACGCGCTCACGGCGCTGACGAACCTTCTGATCTTCTCCTCCGACTCCGCCGAGGGCTCCCGCTCGGTGATGTTCTGGATGCTCGGCTCGCTGTCCCTGGCCCGCTGGAACGCCTTCCTGTGGGTCGCGCTCGTCGCGGCGGTGCTCGGCGCGATCGTGCTCCTCGCGGGCGCCCGCGTGCTCGATGCGCTCAGCGCCGGCGACGAGATCGCCCACGGCCTCGGGATCCACCCCGACCGCGCCCGCGTCGGCTTCCTGCTGGTCGTCTCGCTGTGCACCGCCGCCGCGGTCGCGGGGGCCGGCTCGATCGGCTTCGTGGGGCTGGTGATCCCGCATCTCGCCCGCCGTCTCGTCGGCGCCCGCCACCGCGTGCAGATCCCCGCCTCCGCCCTGCTGGGCGGGCTGTTCCTGCTCTGGGCCGATGCCTTCGCGCGCGTGGTCATGCAGCCGCGGGAGCTGCCGATCGGCGTGCTCACCGCCGCGATCGGCGCCCCCTTCCTGCTGATCCTCGTGCGCCGGCTCCACGCCCGGCAGCGCTGACCCCTCTCCCCCGCTCGAAGGAGCACGATGCCTCGCACGTCCCTCCCCCAGGCCGACGCCCTCGGGTCCGACGCGATCGGATCCGAGGCGGCGGAGCCCGGCTCCACCGGGCCCGTCGGCCACGGCCCCACGCCCGCGCCGCTGCGCCGCCGCACCCTGGTGGCGGGTCTCGTCGGCGCCGTCGGCCTGACCGCCGCCTGCGGCTCCTCGGAGGGGAGCACAGCCGACGGGGACTCCGACGGCGGCGGCTCGGCCGAGGGCTTCCCGCTCGAGCTCGCCAACTGCGAGGCGACGCTGACCTTCGACGCGCCGCCCGAGCGGATCGTGCTGCTGGAGTCGGCGCCGGTGACGACGCTGGACGGCATCGGGGTGCTGGACCGGGTGGTCTCGCGAGCCGGCGCCTTCCCGCCCGGCTACTACGACGAGGACCTCGCCGCACGCATCGAGGCGATCCCGACGCTCAGCGACGAGATCGACGCCTCCGGCCATCTGCAGATCTCCCAGGAGATGGTGATCGCACAGGAGCCCGACATCGTCTTCGGCCTGCCCGACGGCGTCACCCGCGAGGCGATGGCCGACGCCGGGGCGCAGGTGGTGGTGCAGAACATCTACTGCGCGACCGGCGGGCACCGCTCGAGCTTCGAGACGCTGCACGAGCAGATCGACGCCTACGGGCGGATCTTCGACCACGGCGAGCAGGCCGAGCAGCTCTCCACCTCCCTGCAGGAGCGGATCGACGCCGCCTCCGAGTCCGCGAAGGACCTCGCCACCGCCACCGCCGCGGTGCTCTACCCCTCCGTCGGCGGCGGCCCGCTCTACACCTACGGCGCAGCGTCCATGGTGACCGCGCAGCTGGACGCGCTCGGGATCGAGAACGTCTTCGCCGACACCGAGGAGCGCGTGTTCGAGATCAGCGCGGAGCCGCTGCTGGCCGCCGACCCGGACGTCCTCATCGTGCTCCACCAGACCGATGGCGACGGCTCAGACGTGGCCGAGGAGATGATCTCGCAGGATCAGCTGGGCAGCCTCCGCGCCGTGCAGGACCAAGCGCTGCTGCCGCTGCTGTTCAACTTCGCCGAGCCCGCCTCCCCGCTGGTCGTCGACGGGCTCGAGCGGATCCACGAGTGGCTCGTGGAGCTCGAGAGATGAGCGGGCCGGTGCTCGCCGCACCCGTGCTGTCCGCGCACGGGCTGCGCCACTCCTACGGCGCCTCGCCCGTGCTCGACGGGATCGATCTCGAGGTGCACGACGGGGAGATGCTCGGCCTCGTCGGCCCCAACGGCAGCGGGAAGACCACCGCGCTGCGGATCCTGCACCGCTCCCTCGTGCCGGAGGCCGGGAAGGTGCTGCTGGACGGCCGCGACCTCGCCGAGCTGCCTGGCCGCGAGCGCGCCCGGTCGATCGCGGTCATGGCGCAGGAGCTCAGCGGCGAGGTGCCCCTGACCGTCGCCGATGTGGTGCTGCTGGGCAGGATCCCCCACTCCGGCGCCTTCGGCGGGACCGGCGGCGAGGACCTCGAGATCGCGACCGATGCCCTGGAGAGCGCCGGCGCCCTGCATCTGGCACGACGGGACTTCGGCCTGCTCTCCGGCGGCGAGAAGCAGCGGGTGCTGATCGCCCGCGCCCTCGCCCAGCAGCCCCGTGTGCTCCTGATGGACGAGCCGACGAACCACCTCGACATCGGCTCCCAGCACCACGTGCTCGAGGTGGTGCGTGCTCGGGGTCTCGCGACCGTGGTGGTGCTGCACGACCTGAACCTCGCCTCCCGCTACTGCGACCGCGTGGCCGTGCTGGACGGGGGCCGGGTGCGCGCCGAGGGCCCGCCCGCCGAGGCGCTCGAGGTGGGGCTCGTCGGCGCGACCTACGCCGTCGCCGCCGAGCGGGCCCTCGCCGCCGACGGCACCACCCAGTTCCTCTTCCGCGGCCCGGACGACGCCGCGACCGCCGGCCTCGATTGACCCGTCGACCCCGTCGACCCGACGACCACCGCCCTGGCGCCCCCGGTGCCGCAACTGCCCCGACCATCCCTGGAGCCGCCCCGATGACCCGCACCGCCGCCGAGGACCAACGGGCCTGGAACCGCTACTGGACCCGCTGGGCCGCCGAGTACGACGAGCACCAGCTCTCGCGGCTCTCCCTGCCCGGCGAGCGCGAGGCCTGGTCGCGGGCCTTCGACGCCGCGCTGCCGCCCGGCTCGCGCGAGGTGCTCGACCTCGGCACGGGCAGCGGCAACGTCGCCCTCCTCCTCGCGGCCGACGGCTACGACGTCACCGGCATCGACCTCTCCCCCGGCATGCTCGCGCAGGCGCGGGCGAAGCTCGAGAGCCATCCGCACCCTCCGACCTTCCTGGAGGCCGACGCCGCGGATCCGCCGTTCCCGCACCGCAGCATGGACGCGATCGTCTCCCGCTATCTGCTGTGGACGCTGCGGGACGCCCCGACGGCGCTGCGGCGCTGGCACGAGCTGCTGCGCCCGGGCGGCGCGCTGGTCGCGATCGACGGGCAGTGGTTCGAGCCCGAGGACGACGGGGGTGCGCCGCCCGCGACCCCGCGCCAGGAGCATTTCGCCGAGGCCTACGACGCGCAGGCCGTGGACCAGCTCGCCTTCGCCCGCGCCGGGGTGGAGCGGATCTGCGCGGCCTGGGAGGAGGCGGGCTTCGTCGACGTGCGCGCCGACCCGCTGCCGGAGCTGCTCGAGCTCGACCGCGTCCACGGCGTCGCCCCGGGACACTCCCCACAGCTGCTGCATCGCTTCTCCGCGCGCCGCGCAGGCTGAGCACCGCTCACGCCCTTCCGGACCTCGGACGACATTATCCCCTAGCCAACACTGTGTCTCACACACTATGGTGTGGGGCATGAGCGATGCTGTCGACACCCACCTGCAGGAGCTGCGACGCGGCACGGTCGTGCTCGCCTGCCTGCAGCTGCTGCGCGAGCCCGGCTACGGCTACGCGCTGCTCGAACGGCTGGACTCCCACGGCCTGCCCACCGATGCGAACACCCTCTACCCGCTGCTGCGGCGCCTCGAGAAGCAGGGCTTCCTCACCAGCGAGTGGAACACCGAGGAGTCCCGGCCGCGGAAGTTCTACTCCACCTCAGCCGACGGGATCCGCCTGGCCGAGACCCTCCAGCAGGAGTGGCGTGCTCTGACCGAGTCGCTCTCCTCCCTCACCGAGCCCGACCCCGCGCACGAGGAGTCCTGACATGTCCGCCACCCTGACCGAGCGCTACATCAGCGCCACCATCCGCTCCCTCCCCGCCGAGTCCCAGGAGGACGTGCGCGCCGAGCTCGCCGCCTCCATCGCGGATGCCGTCGAGGCCCGCACCGAACAGGGCGAGGACCCTGAGGCCGCCGAGCGCGAGGTCCTCACCGGCCTCGGCGACCCCGCGGTGCTCGCCGCCGGCTACGCCGACCGACCCCTGCACCTGCTGGGGCCGCGCCACTACCTCACCTGGCGACGCCTGCTGATCCTGCTGCTGTGGATCGTCCCGGCCTGCGCCTTCGTCGGCGTGGGCCTGTCCCAGGCGCTGATCGGTGCCGACGGCGGGACCATCATCGGCCAGGCGATCTCGACCGCGCTCACCGCGGCCGTGCACGTGGCCTTCTGGACCACGCTCGTGTTCGTGATCCTCGAGCGCACCGGCGCGGACACCGCCGAGACGTGGAGCGTGGAGGACCTGCCCGAGCCGAAGGAGTCCGGCACCGGCCGCGCCGACCTGATCGCCTCCCTCGTGTTCCTCGGGCTCGTGCTCGCCGCGCTCGGCTGGGACCGGCTGATCGGGCTGGTCCGCGTCGAGGGCGACTGGCTGCCGGCCCTGCACCCGGGGCTGTCGCCGCTGTGGACGCTGCTGCTGGTCGCGATCGTCCTGGCCGAGATGGTCCACGCGATCGTGCTGCACGCAAGGGGCCGCTGGAACACGGGTCTCGCCGTGGCGAACACCGTCCTCGCGCTCCTCTTCGCGGGCTGGGCGCTGGCCCTCTTCGCGAACGACCTGCTGCTGAGCCCGGACCTGCTCGAGCTGGGCCGCACCGTCGGCGACATCGACGCGCAGTCCATGCACACCCTCGGCGTGATCCTGGTGGTCTCGATCCTCGCGGTCGCCGCCTGGGACGTGGCCGACGGCTGGCTCAAGACGCTCCGCGACCGGCGCCGCTGAACGGCAGGCCGACCGTCGCCGGCCCGCTCCGCCCGCCGGGGATCAGTCCGCCTGCGGACGATCGAGGCAGACCACGTGGAGGGAGTCCGGGGACCAGCAGTGCCCGCCCGCGGTCCCCGGCACGCCGTGGAGACGGGCGAGATCGCGCCCTCCCGACCCGTCCACCGCACACAGGCGCAGGAGCGGGTCGGCACCGCCTGCACCCTCCTCCCCGGGCGGTCGGCTGACGTAGGCGACCAGCCGACCGTCCGGGGAGACCTGCGGGAAGCGGTTCACGCGCTCGTCGTGGGTGAGCTGCTCGATCCCGGTGCCGTCGGGTCGCATGCGGAACAGCTGCGAATGCCCCGGCGCGGCGGGGTCGCTCTCCGCGTCGAAGACGGCCCAGCCGCCGCCGTGCGCGGCGCCCGGCGGGTCAGGGGCCGCTCCGGGATCGCGACCGCGGTCGGCCGGAGCGGCCGGGACTGCTCCGGCGCCGGGGACGCGGACGACCCGCGGGGGGATCCAGGTGCCGTCCGCGAGCCGGCACGCGCCGACGCGGGTGAGGACGACCTCGTCGAGCCTGCCCCCTGCGGCCCCGGTCGCTCCGTCGACGGGGTCCGCCGGGGCCGGGGCGGGGCCGAGCCGCTGCGGCTCCCCTCCCCCGACGGGGATGCCCCACTGCGCACCGCCTGCGCTCACGATCAGCGTCTCTCCCCCGTCGGGCCAGCTCACGGACTCGAGGAGCAGCTCGGAGGACTCGTGGACGACGGTGGCGCGGCCGGTCTCGACGTCGAGCACCCGGAGCCGGGAGCGTCGGCCCGGAACGCGGGACGAGGGGACCGGGTGTCGCGCCTCATGGCCGGGCCTCGCCGGGCCATGCGTCGACGCCATGCCGTCCGAGCCATCAGCCATGGCGCCTCCGTCGTCGTCGAGCCTGAAGGCCCGCATGCTATGCCCGGCCCCGGGGACGAGAGCAGGGATCCGACCGGTCGGACCGGCGGGGCGATCACCGCTCGGGCTCCCGTCGGCCGAGCGCGGACCGCCCGATGGCGCGGGGTGGGGCCGCCCGGGCCGAACACCCGGCCGCCCGTGTCGACACCTCCCGCTCCGAGGACGCCACGGCTCGGACTCTCAGCGCTCAGAGATCTGTGGTCGCGGTGCCGCCGGCAGGTCGGTCCCCGGTCAGTCGCGCCCTCACGATCTGTGCGACCGCGGCGACCTTCCCACCCGGCACGCCCCAGTACTGCGCGGAGTCCCCGGAGAACCGCAGCAGGCCCAGGTTCTCGTCCTCGGGCCCTTCCGGGAAGTAGGCCTCGGCCGCATCGGTCCAGAGAGCCCGGATCCGAGCGCGGTCGTCCTCGAACACCGCCTTCCCGGCCACCGAGAGCCAGGTCCCTCCCTCTGCCACCGCGAGGTTCACGGCCGATCCCTGCCTCAGCGCCTCGGCATGCCCGCTGTCGAGGCCCACGAAGAACAGCACGTCCACGTCGTCGCTCACCTCCTGGATCGTCATCGGATGGGAGACCAGCGCACCGTCCCGGAGCGCGGTGGTCAGCATGACCAGCTCCGTCCCTCGCAGGATGCGCACGACGTCGCTCTGTCCGAACTCCTCGATACCGTTCATGGCGTTCCTTCCGATCGTGGTGGCTGCGCCATCGCGGCCATTCACCGCATGACGACTCGCGACCACTGCAACGTACCCGTCTCCGCTGCGGGAGGAGGGCTGCCGACCGTTCGGTTCCTCGCCGACCCTCGCGACACCGGTTCGTCGTGCGTCCCGCCACCGCTCCGAGCTGGGTCGATGCAGTGTCCGGGGTGTGCCGACCGATCCGGTGGAGCGCACCTGGCCGAAAGAGCCCTCGGTCGGTGCGAGGTGCCGTAACGTGCAGCGGATGAGCACCACTCTCGAAGGCTCCGGCGCGTGGCGCCCTCAGACGACGGGCCGCGAGTCGATCGCGGTCGGGGTCTCCGCCGCGATCGGCCGAACGCCGCTGGTCCGCCTGGACCGGCTCTTCCCGGAGTCCGGCATCGAGGTCCTGGCCAAGCTGGAATCCGCCAATCCGGGAGGCAGCACCAAGGACCGGCCTGCGCTGGCGATGGTGCGCGATGCCGTGGCCTCGGGCAGACTGCGCCCAGGCGGCACGGTCGTCGAGTCCAGCTCGGGGAATCTCGGTGTGGCTCTGGCGCGAGTGTGCCTGGAGCACTCTGTGCGCTTCGTCTGCGTGGTGGACTCGCGCACGAACGGGACCGCCGTCGCGGCGATCCGGGCCCTCGGAGGACGCATCGAGATGGTGACGGACCCCGATCCGGAGACCGGCGACCTCCTCACAGCTCGACTGCGTCGCGTCGAACGACTCCTCTCGGAGATCCCGGGGGCCGTGAACCTCCACCAGTACGGCAACCCTGCGAACCCGGCCGCCCATGAGGACGGGACCATGCGGGAGATCGCCGAAGCCACCGGCCACCGGCTCGACGTGCTGATGGCCGCGGTGAGCACCACCGGCACCCTCGCCGGATGCAGCGCGTACCTCCGACGCACCTCGATGGACACGACCACAGTCGCCGTGGACGCGGAAGGGAGCGTGCTGTTCGGAGGGGCCGCAGCCCCTCGCCCTCTGCCCGGTCTCGGCGCCGGAGTGGTCACGGACATCTCCCGCACGGTCGACCCGGACCGGGTCGTCCGCGTCAGCGGGCTCGACTGCGTGGTCGGCGCGCGACTTCTCGCCGAGCGCGAGGGCATCCTCGCCGGCGCCTCGACGGGAGGCATCGTGCACGCGCTGGGAACCCTCGTGTCGGACCTCGCCCCTGGGAGCCGGGTGGCCCTGATCGTCCACGACAGCGGCGTCCCCTACCTCGGCACCGTCTACGACGACAGCTGGGTGCGCACGACGCTGCACGCCGGTCCCTCCGACGTCGCCACCGCGACCACGGCCCTGCAGACCCTCGCCCGCCGTGGTTGATGGCGCTCCGGCGGGCGATCAGCCGCTCTCCCTGGCCGTCGTCGGCGACGGCCCCAAGGCGCTGTTCGCGCTCGAGGAGCTGTGCGCCCAGCTCAGCGACGCCGCACGCCACGACTCCCTCCGAGCCCTCGAGATCACCGTGGTCGCCCCGGGACCGGTCGAGGGGACCGGCGCCGCCTACGACGTCACCCAACCGCACTCCCTCCGACTCAACGTCGACGCCGCTCTGCTGGACGTCCCGGCAACCGGGACGAGCCCGTCGTTCCGCGACTGGGTCGCCGCAGCTCATCCCACCCTCGTCTCCGCGACCTACCCGCCGCGCGCCGTGGTCGGCGAGTACCTCCATGCGCGGTGGCGCCGGGTGCTGGCGGACATGGCCCGGACCGGGGTGACGGCGAGGACCGTGAGCGATCGCGCGGTGTCGCTCCGGCGCACGGCCGGGGCTTGGGAGATCGTGACCGCGAGCCACGGCGCGCTCCCGCCGGTGGAAGAGATCCTGCTCGCCACCGGACATGCCGCGGAACACTCCGGTGCCCTGGCCCGCACCTGGTCCTCGACCATCCCGCTGCGTCCGGCGGTGCTGCCCGCCGCGGAGATGCTGGGTTCTCATGACGTCCCGCCCGGCGCGCGGGTGGCGCTGCGCGGCAGCGCCCTGACGTTCATCGACGCCGCCCTCGTGCTCACCCTCGAGCGCGGCGGGCGCTTCACCCCGCGCGCCGACGGCGTCCCCGGCCTCCTCCACCGGCGCGGCTCCGAGGAGCCGCTGGTCCTCCTGCCCACGGCGCGCCACGGCCGCCTCCTGGACGCGAAGCCCGACCCTCGGCTCCCACTGCCGGCCGGGGTGAGCCGTGCCGTCGCCGAGGGAGCTCGACGCCTGGGCTCCACCGAACGGACCGACGTCGGCCCCGACGCCGTGATCGACCTCGTCCTGGACGTCGCCACGGCCGCCCTCGCTGCGACGGGGACGGATCCCCACCTAGTGCGAGAGGCGGTCGAAGGCGCACTGGCCTCGGGATCCGACCCGGATCTGCACCGCGGACCGGGCCACGCCGAGGACGCCCTGCGACGGAGCGTGGAGATCGGCCGAGGCGGACGGGCCCCCGGCCCCGCATGGATCCTCGGACGCGTCTGGGCAGGGCTCTACCGCCCCCTCACGCTCGCGGTCCGCGGTTCCGCGGCCCCCGCCGAGGAATGGGCTCGCTTCCGTCGGGCCTCCCAGGTGCTCGAGAGGTTCGCGTTCGGCCCTCCCCTTGAGGTCGCGGAGATGCTGCTGGCCATGATCGGGTCCGGGGCGCTGGACCTCTCCTGGGTGGACGCCGGGGCCCGGATCACCGCGTCGGGCATCGAGGGCGCCCCGCTCGGTCACGCCCCTCCGGACGTCGTGGTCGATGCCGTGCTGGCGCCGCCGGGGATCGTGGGGATCCTCGACCCGCTCTCGCGAGCATTGGTGGACCAGGGGCTGGTGGAGGTGCGACCGGCACGCCGCGGCGCGGCCGTGGATCACGACGGCACTGCGCTCGCCGGGGACCGTCCCGGCGGCCGGAGCCAGCGGCAGGAGGGCCTCGCCCTGCTCGGGCGCCCGACGGAGGACCACGTCATCGGACACGACACCCTGAACCGGCACCTCCACGACGAGCCCCGTCTCTGGGCGGCGCGGATCACCTCGAGACTGCGCCGCACCGACGCCGGCCCCTCGGCCCCTCCCCGACCGACCACGACCACCACCCCCGAGCGGAGAATCGGTTCGCGATGACCAGACCTGCCCCCTCTTCCTCGACCGCTGCGGACCCCACCGCCGATCATCCGCCCGGCGACACCGAGGCCCTGCGACGCCGCTGCGGCGGGCTCCCCCCGCTCAGCGCCCGTCTCGAGCCGTGGATGCGAGAGCTGCTGGCGGATCGTCGGGCCTGCTCCGCACTGATCGAGGAGTACGGCAGCCCGGTGAACGTCCACGAGTTCTCGGCCCTGGCCCGCAACGCCTCCGAGCTGGAGTCCGCGGCCGCCCGTCACGGCGTGCCGCTGAGGATCTTCGTCGCGCGCAAGGCGAACAAGACCCTGGGCCTGGTCGAGTCCGCCAGACGCGCCGGTCACGGGGTGGACGTAGGGAGCCACCGGGAGCTGTCCCAGGTGCTCGACCAGGGGTACGCGCCCGAGGACGTCGTGGTGACCGCCGCTGTGAAGCCACCGGAGCTGCTGCGCCTCGCCCGCGACACCGGTGTCGTGCTGGTGCTCGACAACCTCGACGAGGCCGAGGCTTTCCTGCAGGTCGCAGCGGAGAACAGGACCGGTGGGCGGCAGCCCGTCGCGCTCCGCCTCGCACCGACCCCGACCAGCGGCATCGCCCCCACACGATTCGGGGAGTCCGCGGCGACCTGGCAGCACTGGGCCGATCACGCCCGGACCTCCGCCGCCGGCCTCAGGATCGACGGAGTCCATTTCCACCTCCACGGCTATGCCGCGCAGCACCGCGCCCTGGCCCTCGACGAGGCGCTCCGTCTCGGCGATGCGCTCCGCGACCTCGGGCACGACCTTCGATTCATCGACATCGGCGGGGGCGTCCCGATGTCCTATCTCGACGACGCCGGTCAGTGGGACGCGTTCTGGACAGCGCACGATGCGTCGACGAGCGACGGCGCCGACGCGGTCACGTGGCGAGGAGAGCCCCTGCGCCAGGTCTATCCGTATCACCAGGAACCGGTGCGCGGGGAATGGCTCGAACAGGTGCTGGGCACACGGCTCCCCACCGGGGAGACCGCAGCCGTCGCGCTGAGGGAGCGGGGTCTGGAGCTGCGCTGCGAACCCGGCAGATCGCTGCTCGACGGATGCGGCCTGACGCTGTCCCGCGTCGTGCAGCGCACTACGACCAGCGATGGGGTGCCGCTCGTCGGGCTCGAGATGAATCGGACCCAGTGCCGATCCACGTCGGACGACTTCCTCGTCGATCCGCTGCTGGTCCCCGGCGACGGTCCACGCTCTGCGCCGCTGCACGCGTTCCTCGTCGGGGCGTACTGCATCGAGGCGGAGCTGATCCTGCGTCGACGGCTCGACTTCCCGCAGGGTGTCGCGATCGGTGACCTCCTCGCCTTCCCGAACACTGCCGGGTACCTGATGCACATCCTCGAGAGCGCGTCCCACCAGATCCCGCTGGCCTCGAACGTCGTCCTCGGTCCCCGAGGCCCCCGCCGCGACGCCATCGACGCCGTCTCCCCGCTGCGGCCATGGGCCCAGGAGCCCGCCCCCGCGGCCGAGCGGGCAACCGGATCCGCCGCGGCCAACTGACTCGTCACGCGACGCGGCTCGGCGGCCGGCCCGTGACTCCCCGCGCCGGCCGCGGGGGCGGATGGCGTACTCGCAGGTGAGCGCGGCGCTGACGCAAGGACGCTCGAACAGCCCACCTGGCGGACTATGCCTCCTGCTCGTCCCGCGCAGGCCGCAGATCCTGCTCTGATGCCGCCCAGCTGGCGAGCAGACGCAGGCGCTCGGCGCTGGTCGAGCCGGGCTCGGCGGTGTAGACGAGCATCACCCGGCCGGGCTCGGCGGTCACCGCGAGCTCCTCGTAGGCGAGCTCGACCTCCCCCGCCACTGGGTGGACGAAGCGCTTGGTGCCGGAGCCGTGGGTGCGGACGTCGTGCGCTCCCCAGAGCCTGCGGAAGGTCTCCGAGCAGGTGGACAGCTCCCCCACCAGCTCCTGCATCACCGGGTCGTGGGGGTCGCGCCCGGCCTCGGCGCGCATGATCCCCACGCACATCTCGGCGAACCGCTCCCAGTCCGGGTAGAAGTCGCGCGAGGCGGGATCGAGGAACTGGAAGCGGGCGAGGTTGGGCACCCGCCCGCCGGCACCCTCCTCCCCCAGCAGCGGGGAGTAGAAGGCGCGGCCCAGCGCGTTGACCGCGACCATGTTCTGGTGCTGATCGCGCACGAAGGCGATCGCACCGGTCAGCGAGTCCATCATCCAGCGGGTGCCCTCGCGCACGGGTGCGACCCCGCAGCTGCGGGGTCTGCGGGTCCGGCCCGAGGTGGGGATCCCGTCGGCCGCGCGGGCGAGGTCGAGCAGGTGACGCCGCTCGGTCTCGTCCATCCGCAGCGCGGTGGCGAGCGCATCGAGCACCGCGGCGGAGGCGCCGGCGATCGCGCCGCGCTCGAGCTTCGCGTAGTACTCGACGCTCACCCCGGCGAGCTCCGCGACCTCGCTGCGGCGCAGCCCCGGCACGCGGCGGGACCCGCCCGCCGGCAGCCCCGTCTCCTGCGGCGTGACCTTCGCGCGGCGCGACATGAGGAACTCGCGCACCTCGGCTCTGTTGTCCATGGCGTCACGATAGGCCGCCGCCCCCCGCCGCGCCCGTCGTGGAGGGCGCCCTGTCGGTACACCCCTCGCCAGGGACTCCCCCGCGTGCCGAGCAGGGCGTGGAATGGTCCGCGTCCCGACCAGAAGGAGAACCCCCATGCGCGCAGTCATCATGCACGCCCCCGGCGACGTCCGCGTCGAGGAGCGCGAGGACCCGCAGATCATCGACCCCACCGACGCCGTCATCCGCCTCGCCGCCACCTGCATCTGCGGCTCCGACCTGTGGCCCTACCGCGGCGCCGACACCCCCGACCATCAGCACATGGGCCACGAGTACGTGGGCGTCGTCGAGGAGGTCGGCGACGAGGTGAGCACCCTCGAGGTGGGCGACTTCGTGGTCGGCTCCTTCGTGATCTCCTGCGGGACGTGCGAGATCTGCCGGGAGGGGCACCCCTCCCGCTGCGTGCACGCGATCTTCGTCGACGGGCAGATCGGCACCCAGGCCGAGAGGGCCCGGATCCCCTTCGCCGACGGCACCCTGGTGAAGACCCCCGGCATGCCCGACCCGGACCTGATCCCCTCGCTGCTGGCCGCCTCCGACGTGCTGGGCACCGGCTGGTTCGCGGCCGACGCCGCCGGCGCCGGACCGGGCCGGACCGTCGCCGTGGTCGGAGACGGCGCGGTGGGCCTGATGGGCGTGCTGGCCGCCCGGCAGATGGGCGCCGAGCGGATCATCGTCTTCAGCCGTCACCCCGAGCGGCAGGCCCTGGCCCGCGAGTACGGGGCCACCGACATCATCGAGGCCCGCGGCGACGAGGGCGTCGCGGCGCTGAAGGAGCTCACCGGCGGGCTCGGCGCGCACTCCACGATCGAGGCAGTCGGCACCCAGGAGTCGATGATGCAGGCGCTCCGCGCCACGCGCCCCGGCGGCGCGGTGGGCTTCGTGGGCGTCTCCCACGACGTGCAGATCCCCGGGGACGAGCTGTTCTTCTCCGCGGTCCATCTCCACGGCGGGCCCGCCCCGGTGCGCCGCTACCTGCCCGAGCTGATCGACCTGATCTGGCGTCGCGAGATCGATCCGGGGAAGGTCTTCGACCTCACGCTCCCGCTGGAGGATGCAGCCGAGGGCTACGCCGCGATGGACGAGCGCCGCGCGACGAAGGTGCTGCTCACACTCTGAGCAGCAGGGCGGTGGAGCGGCGACGGGGCGACCTCCCGTCGCCGCTCCCGGCCGTCGCGTGGCCCCGGCCATCGCACGGCCATCGCCCCTGGGCCTCCTCCGCCCCGGGGCCTCGCTCAGCCCTGCGGGGCGAGCGCGGCGACCGCCGCGTCGGCGTCGGCCATGACGAGCGCGCCGTGCAGGTGCGCGCCGGCGAGCGCCCCGGCCGCGGCGGACGCCCCGACCTGCGCGGTGGGGTCCGCGGCGTTCCCGGCGACCCACACGCCGGGCACCTCGGTGGTGCCGGCCTGGCCGGTGGCGACCTTCTGCCCCATCCCGGCGGGCAGCTCCTCGAGGGCGAGCCCGAGGCCGTCCAGCCCGTCCAGGCGCGGGGTCATCCGGGTGCCGGCGGCGAGCACGGAGCGCGCGACCACCTCGCCGCTCGCGAGGCGGACACCGGTGATCCCGCCGTCGGGCCCGGCGAGGACCTCCTGGATCTCGGTCTCGTGCACGGTGACGCCGAGCGCGGCGAAGCGCTCGCGGGCGGCGGGGTCGAACTCGACGCCTGCGGCGAAGACCTCGACGTCCTCGCTCAGCGCGCGGAACATGAGGGCGAGATGGGCATGGAAGGGCAGGCTCGCGATCACGCCGATCGCCCGGTCGCGCACCTCGTAGCCGTGGCAGAAGAGGCAGTGGACGAGGTCGTGACCCCAGTGCTCGGCGAGGCCGGCGATCTCCGGCAGCTCGTCGAGGATGCCGGTGGCGACCAGGACCCGGCGCGCGGTGAGGGCGCGCCCGTCGGCCAGGGTGATCTCGAAGCGCAGGTCCCCGTCGGCCGACGGGTCGACGGCGCGGGCGGAGGCGACCTCGCCGCGGACGACGAGCCCTCCGTACTGCCGCACCTCGGCCCGGCCCCGGGCGAGGAACTCACCGGGCGGGGTGCCCTCGTTGCCGAGCAGGCCGTGGATCCCCTCGGCGGGGGCGTTGCGCGGGTGGCCTGCGTCGAGCACGACGACGCTGCGGCGGGAGCGGGCGAGCATGAGTGCGCCGTTCAGCCCGGCGGCGCCGCCGCCGATCACGACGGCGTCGATGAGCGTCTCGGGCAGCGGGTCGGAGTGCGCCGGGTCAGCGGCGAACGGGCCGGTCTTCGTCGTCTCGGGCAGGGCGGGGGCGGCGTGCTGGTCATGGCCGGTCATGGCGGGGTCCTCTCGGTCGGGTGCTGCGCCCCTCGGCGGGGCGATGCCTCCACCCTGGACCGGCTTGCCTCGCCTGCATACACTCTTGCTCATGTCGCAAGGAACGGCGGAGCTCGACGACCTGGTGCGCAAGAGGCTGCGTGCGCTGCGTCTCGCCCAGGGGCTCACGCTCGACGATCTCGCCGGCCGCACCCACCTGAGCGCCTCGACGCTCTCGCGGATCGAGAGCGGCGGGCGGCGCCTGGCCCTGGACCAGCTGGTGGACCTCTCGCGCGCTCTGGACACGAGCCTCGACGAGCTCGTGGCGATGCAGGGCGCGCAGGTCGTCTCGAACCCGGTGAAGGACCACGGCATGGACGCGCTGCGCTGGCAGATGCGCCGCTCCCCCGACACCGTGATCCTGCGCCGACGGGTCGTGGACCCGCCCCCGGATCCCGCGCGGATGCGCGCCCACACCGGCCAGGAGTGGCTGGTGGTGCTCTCGGGGACGCTGATCCTGCAGCTCGGCGCTCAGCGCCATCGCATCACCCAGGACCAGTCCGCCGAGTTCGACACCCTGGTCCCCCACGCCTTCGGCGCCGAGGGCGGTCCGGCCGACGTGCTGCTGATCGTGGATCGGGCCGCCGGCCGCGGCCACCACGACGAGGACGGCGGGTGACCCGAAGGCCACCCGCCGTCACGCTCAGCCGTCGAGCAGCTCAGACCGCTGCGACGAAGTACGTGCCGGAGGTCAGGAAGCCCTCGACGCTGAACGCACCCGAGCCGACCGCCTCCTCGGGGATGAGGAAGGCCATGGTGCCCTCGGCGGTGCCGCCGTCGTAGAGATCGCCGACGTCCATGAAGTCGCCCTCGAGGACCACGGAGGCCTCGTCGTAGGACCGACCGTCCTCGGCGACATAGGAGATGTAGAGCTCGATCCACGGGGTGATCGACTCCGGTCCGGTGTACTGCACCGTCACCGGGACGGTGATGTAGACCTGCCCCTCGGGCGCCTCCTCGTTGAACATGTTGGCCTCGGCGATGGCGCTGTTCGCATCCCAGGTGACGTTGCCGAGGGTGACGGACATGGTCCCCCCGCTGGTCTCGATCGCGATCGCGTCGGTGACCGGCTGTGCGGGATTGTCGCGCGAGGTGCCGACCTCGGGGGCCGACGCGGGCTCGGAGGTGTCCTCCTCCGCGGCGTCCTCCTCGACAGCCTCCTCCGCCTCGGCGTCCTCGACGGCGGTCGCGGTCGTCACCGGATCGCCGGCGCGCACGCCGTCGTCGCTCGAGCCCGACGACGCGACCAGGGCGACGCATCCGCCGAGGCCGAGCAGACCGATCAGCAGGAGGACACCGCAGCCGACGACGAACCAGATCCAGGTCCGCTTCTTCCGCGGGGGCTCGGGGTGGCCGCCGGGACCGCCCACCGGACGGAACTGCCCGTCACCGTACGGTCCCGCCGGATTCGCCGAGGCAGGGTACGGAGATCCCTGGGCGGGATACGGGGAGCTCGCCCAGCTCGGCGATCCACCGGCCGGCGTCGCGCCGAAGCGCGGCTGCCCCTGAGGGTGGGAGTTCGGCGACCCCGGCATCGGCTGCTGCGGGTCACCCGGGAACTGCGGGGGCATGGACACTGTCATCACCTGTGCCGCGCGGCGCACGGCACCCTTTCGTATTGAGGCCCCGACACTCCGAGGCAGATGGATGAATCTTCGCCCATCTCACCGACAGTCGAGCTCGAAAAGACCCCGCACCACGGAGTGCCGTCTGTGCAGTCGCTCACCACATCGGCCCGCCGCCCCACTGCCACGGAATAAACCCCTGGACATCCCCGTTGACCACCCCGTAGCGTGCATAGCTCCGGATGATGGCCCCAGCCGTCGCCGGATGTGCGAGCCTCCCGGCCGGACCCGCCATGACGGCGGCGCCCCGGCCCTCGCACCGCGTGCAGCGCGAGCAGCCCGCCCCAGCGGGCGCCGCGAGCACCCCGCCATCTCGCAGCGGCATCGACAGCCTTGCGCGGCGGGACACGGATGCCTCGCTCCGCCCCGGCGGAGCTGCCGCACGCACACCCTCCCGGCACCGTGCCGGACACAGACATCACGTCGGCCGCGCGCCGACATCGAAGGAGAAGCACCATGACGACCACCCGAAATCAGCACCATCGACCTCAGCCCCATCTCGTCGTCTTCCGCGACCAGAGCGCCGGGCTGCGCTACCTCTCCCGCTCCACCCGCACCTCGGAGCACTCCACCACCTGGGAGGACGGGAACGTCTATCCCGTCATCGAGGTGGACCTCTCCTCCGCCGCGCACCTGGCGCGCACCGGAGGCCGTGCCGTGCAGGAGGAGCAGGCCCGACGCACACTCGTCGGTGCCTCCGCCTGACCTTGCGCGGCGCCCGTCGCCTCACGGCGGCGGGCGCCGCGACCAGCTGCGGCAGCCGGCCGGGCCCCGTGGGAATACGCGAACGCCCTGCGTCGTTGACTCTTCAGCCATCGACGCGGTGAGGAGATCGCCATGCAGAAGAACATCCACCCTCAGTACCGACCCGTCGTGTTCCGGGACCGGAGCGCCGGGGAATCCTTCCTGACCAACTCGACTCGCACCTCGGACAAGTCCGTGACCTGGGAGGACGGCCGGGAGTACCCGGTGATCGACGTCGAGGTCTCCTCGGCCTCGCATCCGTTCTGGACCGGTCGCGGCACCGTGCTGGACACCGCCGGGCGCGTCGAGCGCTTCCGCCGCCGCTACGCCGACAAGGTGCTGCCGGCGAGGACCGCGACCGCCTGAGGACCCCCGCACCGCCCCGACGGGCGGCGCACCCGCACATGCTGAGAGCCGTGACCCGGCGCCGACGAGCAAGCTCGTCCGGCCCGGGTCACGGCTCTCGTCGTCGGCGGGACCGTGCGACCGGACTCGCCGCCAGCAGCGCGGGGTGCTGGTCCCGGCCAGGCACGTGGCCTGGACGGGTGCGGTGTGCACGGCGCTGCGGATCGTGGTGGCGGCGGTGAGCGTGGGAACGCTGCTCACCCTCGTGGTCCTCACCCACCGCAGCCGCGCCCGACGCACCGTCACGGCAGCCTGAGCACACCCATGGGCCCTCTCACACCCTGGCGTCCCGCTCCCCGAGCCAGGGTGCGAGGGGGTCCTCGGCGCCGAGCCACGGTGCGAGGACTCGCGCCCATTCCTGCGGGGTGAGCAGGCTGCGGGCGAAGGCGTCCCGCACCCGCGGCAGGTCCTCGGGGTCCTGCCCGGTGACGACGAGCCGCGTGGTGGGCAGCTCGGAGTCGGTCCGCCAGACGGCGCCGATGGAGACCTGGCCACCCGCGCCGTCCCACTGGCAGATGCTGTCCGGGCGGTCCGGCACCCAGAAGCGGCCGCGCCCGCGCAGGCGCCCGCCGCCGAGCGCTTCGATGTTCTCGAGCAACCGGCCCGGATGGAAGGGCCGCTCGCAGAGCAGGTCGAGGGTCCAGGTGCCGTGGTCGGTGGGGCCGCCGTAGGGCTCGACGTACCGCGCGTCGCGGCGACGCAGACCGGCAGTGTGGTCGAGCCGGCCGCCGAGCACGTCCTGCACGGTCGCGACGAAGGGGTCGTGGAGGAGCCGCTGCTCGGGGGCGCGCAGGTGCTCGACGAGCTCGGCCCCGGCGCCGTCCGCGTCGCCGGAGAGCACGAGCAGGTCGGAGTACTCGAGCTGGGCGGCGAGCGCCTCGCCGACGGAGCGGGCGTCGCCGTCGGCCCAGCGCAGCCCGCGCTCGGCGAGCGTCGCGTCGCCCAGGAGGTCCTCGGAGGCGGTGCCGGCCGCGGCGAGCGCGACCGCGGA
Source organism: Brachybacterium sp. AG952 (assembly GCF_004362645.1). Taxonomy (NCBI): domain Bacteria; kingdom Bacillati; phylum Actinomycetota; class Actinomycetes; order Micrococcales; family Dermabacteraceae; genus Brachybacterium; species Brachybacterium sp. AG952. The sequence continues at coordinate 29,439 of NZ_SNXV01000004.1, forward strand.
GGCGAGGTGCCAGGCGTCCTCGTGGGGACGCAGCGTGCCCGCCACGATCGACGGGTCGGCGCTCAGCGGCGGGGCGAGCAGGATGCCGGCCGCCCCGGGGAGCCCGGCGAGGCGGGCGAGGGTCGGCACGGCGTCCTCGCGCATGGCGCAGGAGACGCAGGGGTGGGCGAGGTCGACCAGCTCGTCCTCGCGCACCCCGTCGGCCGCGACGACGAGGCGACGCAGGGCGGAGGAGTCCTCGACGACCTCGTAGCGCAGGGCGAGGAGCCCCTCGCCGTCCAGGAGGAGGCTCGCCACCAGGGCGTCGCGCAGCACCTCGTCGAGCGCCGTGACGACGGCGACAGGGCGGGAATGCCGAGCCCCCGGGAGGGGTTCGGGGGAGACGGGCATCGAGGAGCGGCTCTCGGGCATGGGTCCTGCACTTCCTGCTTGACGATAATCATTCTCATTATTAGTATCGCTGCCCATGTCCCAGCGCTGTCAAGTCACCGGAGCGGCCCCCCGCTTCGGGAAGTCCGTGTCCCATTCGCACCGCCGCACCTCGCGACGCTTCGACCCCAACGTGCAGACGAAGAGGTTCTTTGTCCCCTCGCTCGGTCGGACCGTGCGCCTGCGCGTCTCCGCCCGGGGGCTGCGCACCATCGACCGCCGCGGGATCGAGGCGGTCGTCGCCGAGATCCGCGCCCGCGGAGAGAAGATCTGAGAGGAAACCCCTTATGGCCAGGAAGAACGACATCCGAGGCGTCATCAAGATGCGCTCCACCGCCAGCACCGGATACACGTACATGACCACCAAGAACCGACGGAACACCCCCGACCGGCTTGTCGCGCGGAAGTTCGACCCCCGCGTGCGCGAGGTCGTCGAGTTCCGCGAGGAGCGCTGATGGCGAAGACCTCGAAGATCGCCGCCGACGCACGGCGCCGCGAGACCGTGGCCCGATACGCCGAGCAGCGTGCGGCCCTGAAGCGGACGATCAAGGACAAGCAGGCGACCACCTCGGAGAAGGTCATCGCCCGACGCGCCCTTCAGCGCCTGCCGCGCGATGCGAGCCCCACCCGACTGCGGAACCGCGATGCGATCGACGGCCGTCCGCGCGGGTTCCTGCGCACCTTCGGGCTCTCCCGGGTGCGCTTCCGCGAGGCCGCCCACCGCGGCGAGCTGCCGGGCGTGACGAAGTCCAGCTGGTGAGCTCCGGCTCGCCCCACCCCATCCTCTGAAGGAGGACATCCCATGAAGCCGTCCATCCATCCCGACTACCGGCCCGTCGTCTTCCGCGACGCGAGCGCCGACTTCTCCTTCCTCACCCGCTCCACAGCCACCTCGGAGCGCACCATCACCTGGACCGATGGCCAGGAGTACCCGGTCATCGACGTGGAGGTCTCCTCCGCCTCGCACCCCTTCTACACGGGGCAGTCCAAGGTGCTGGACACCGCCGGTCGCGTGGAGCGCTTCCGCCGCCGCTACGGGCAGGCGACGCGATGAAGGTCCGCTCCTCGCTCCGCTCCCTCGCCGCCCGCCCCGGCGCCCAGGTGGTGCGCCGCCGCGGCCGGCTCTACGTGATCAACAAGAAGGAGCCCCGTTTCAAAGGCCGGCAGAAGGGGTAGGTGCTTCGACGAGCGCCTCGGTCGTCCGGGGCGCGAGCCGCCCCGCCATCACCCGGTAGCCCTCCGGCGTGGGGTGCAGCTGGTCGCCGAGCAGGTGCACCTCCTCGGCGGTGATGATCTCGGTCCCGTCGACGGCCGTGAGCAGCGGGTCCTCGGCCGGGAACAGTTCCGCGCCCCGAGGGGCGATCCCCCGGAGGCGGCTTGCACCGGGACCGCGCGACCTCAGACCTGCCCGCCGTCGAAGTACTCCCTGATCTCGTCCGCCACCGGCGGCACCTCGAGCGGCACGCCACCGGAGCGGATCGACTCCGCGCCGCGCACCCCGGTCGCCACCGCCTCGCGGGCCGCGATCACGGAGACCTCGGTGCGGCCGCCGCTGCGGGCGAAGCGCAGGAACTCGGCGACGAGGCTCGGGTCGGCGCCGCCGTGGCCGCCCTCGGCGCGGGCGATCACCTCGACGTCGTCGGGCCGGCCGGGCCCGGAGCGGCGCGAGGTCCACAGGTGGATCTGGTCGCCGGCGCCGTCGCCCATGTTCTCGATCCGTCCGGCGTCCCCGATCACGGTGTAGTTCCGCCAGTAGTCGGGGGTGAAGTGGCACTGCTGGTAGGAGGCGAGCACTCCGTTGTCCAGCGTCATCTGCAGCATCGAGATGTCCTCGAGGTCGACGACGGGGTTCAGCTCCTTCTGCGCGGTGGGCGGCCAGATGTCCTCGTCGTACCACTCCCCCATGCGGCGGTCCGAGTTGTCGCGGCGGTCGGTGATGCCGCCGTAGACCGCGAGGTCACCGATGCCGGAGACGCGACGGGTGGAGCCGCCGGCGAGCCAGTGGATCACGTCGATGTCGTGGGCGCCCTTCTGCAGCAGCAGGCTCATGGCCTTCTCCCGCTCGGCGTGCCAGTCCTTGAAGTAGAAGTCGCCGCCGGCGCCTACGAAGTGGCGGCACCAGATCGCCCGCACCCTGCCGATCCGGCCGGAGTCGACGATCGCCTTCATCTGCCGCACCACCGGCATGTGCCGCATGTTGTGGCCGATGTACAGCCGCGCCCGCTTCTCCTTCGCGATCTCGAGCATCGCGTCGGCGTCCTCGAGGGAGATCGCCATCGGCTTCTCGCAGAAGGTGGGGATCCCGGCGGCGAGGGTCTGCCGCGCGATGCCGGCGTGCGCGAAGTCGGGGGCGAGGATCATCACCGCGTCGACCTCGTGCTCGGCCAGCAGCTCCTCCACGGAGCGGGTGGTGGCGACTTCCTCACCGAAGCGATCGCGGGCGAGCGCGCGGCCGCGCTCGGCCGGGTCGGCGACGACGGTGACGCGGGAGCCCTCGCCGGGGCGGTGGGCATGGGAGGCGAGATCGGAGCGGGCGCCCATGCCGATCACGCCGATGCGCAGGTCAGGGGTCGAAGTCACGGGGATCAGCTCTCCTCGGTGGTGGGGTGGGCGTGGGGGGGCACGTCCGAAATGGTGCGACTCGGCGAGCGCGAAGCGCGTCGGCCGACGTTCGAGGTCCAGCAGCAGCACCTCGTTGCGGCCGGCGCGCAGGAGCGGGGCGGGGACGTAGAGCGTCTGCTGGGGCGGCGCAGGCGGTCCCGCCACTGCGCGGGGTGGACGCGGAAGTAGTGCAGCGCGCCGGAGACGTTCATGTGCGGCTCCCCGTGACGGAGCAAGCCCTCGGAGGTGGGGGTGAGCGCGGCGGGCATCCTCGTCGATCCTCTCGGCGGTGAATCGGTTTTCGCCAGTCTGTCAGCCGACGCGCGTGGGCGCGAACCGCTCCGGCGCATCAGCCCTCCCGTCGGCCCGCTGCTTCGGGCCCGGACCCGGCCGGAATCAGCCCCGGTCGGGCTCAGTCCCCATCGGACAGTTCTGACAGGAGCGCCTCCATGCGCTCCTCACGGGTGTCGCGCAGCGCGCGGGCCCAGGCGGGGTAGAGGAAACCCGGCAGCGGCAGCGGGGCGGTCAGGCAATAGAGCATCGGTACGACCAAGAGCCCCATCGCGCCGACGACGAGGAGGCGCAGGGCGTTCCACTCGGGGATCGCTCCGACCGCAGCGACGCAGAGCAGCATCGCACCGGCCGTCGGCAGGCCGAGGAGCACACTGCGCTCGGCCTGCCAGTCCTCCGACCAGGGATCCATCCAGCGGCTCATCAGCACCGGCCTGCCCACCCGGAACCACAGCGAGAGCGCGATCATCAGCGGGCCCGCCAGACCGACGACAAGGGGCACCACCAGGTCGTTCATGGACGACATCCTCGCAGACAGGGAGGAGAACGCCGGCCCGCCCTCATCTCGTCTGCCGCGGATCCCCGACCCAGCCGGCGACCAGCGGCGCGCGGGTCGTGCGCTCATAGGCCACGAAGAGGAACGGCCGGTCCAGGACGAGCTCCTTCGGCTCGGCCGGGGCCGCGGTCGTGCCGGCGATCGCCGCGGTCGCGGCCGCGGCCTCCATGCCCTCCTCGTCGACCGTGATCACGGCCTTCTGCAGGATCTCGGTGATCACCAGGTCCTCCGCGGCGGTGATGCCGGAGAGGTCCGCCGCCTCGGAGAACACGTCGGTCATCCCGAGGCCCTGCAGCACCGCCACCAGGGAGGAGTCCCAGGCGATGTCGAAGGGCGGCACGGCGAGGTCGACCTGCTCGGAGGAGTCCTCGAGCCCGTCGAGCAGCCCGCCGAGGCCCGCCGCGGGTGTTCCCGCGACCTCGGCCCAGGCGTCCATCGTCTCGCCGATGCTCCCGGCCGGCTGGACCAGCGCGAGGGCGAGCTCGCCGCCGGCGGCCTCGAGCACGGTAGCGCGGCACACCGAGTCCTCGAACCAGGCGGAGCTGCTGCCGTGGAGCAGCTCGACGGAGAGCTCCTCGCCCTCGTCCGTGGTGAAGGTGCCGCCGCGGCGCTCGAGCGGGCTGGGCCAGGCGGCCTTCAGATGCAGGGCGTTCACGAGCACGGCGCGGGTGCGGTCGGAGAGGGCCTGCTCGGGCACGAGGTCCTCGATGAGGCCGTTCGTCTGCTCGGCCACCCAGTCGTTGATCCGCTCTCGGCCCTTCTCGCGCGCCGCCTCGTCGAGGACGTCGATCTGGAACACGCCGCTGCCGAACCATTCGGCGAGGCCGTCGAGGAATCCCTGCTCGACCGCCATGTCCTCCTGCAGCCAGGTGCTGCTGACGAGGGAGGCGACGGCAGGCTCCGGCCCCTCGGGATCATCCTCCTCCCGGGCCGCGTCCCCCACGGCGGCGAGCACCGCGGAGAGCGTGTTGGCGGTGGTGGCAAGCTCGTCGACGGTGCCGCCGAGCACCTCCTCCATCTGGGCGCGGGTGTCTCCCGCAGCGCCCAGCGCGGCCATGGTCAGCACGGTCTGCGCCGAGAGCGGGGAGCAGACGGCGTTGACCGGCTCGCGGTCGATGCCGGAGAGCAGGTGGGCGGCGAAGGGGACGACGCGCCGGCCGAGCCCGTCCGTCTCGCCGGGCTTCCGACGGGGCAGCTCGGCCACGAGGTCGGGTTCCATGTCGTCGCCGACGATCCCTTCGAGCGCGCCGCAGCCCGACAGCCCGGCCCCGGCCAGGGGCAGCGCCGCCGCCGCGGTGAGGACGGAGCGTCGGGGCGGGGCGTGGACGGAGCGCCGCCGCGGCGGGGAAGGGAGCCGGTCGGCGGCCGGCGCGGGGCGTCGGGCGGGGACGGGGGCGGGGCCGCGGGAGGAGCTCATCCCTCCATCCAAGAGCACCCGGGGCCGTCCCGCCACCGTGTGCGGGAAACCGGCGTGCCGGAAAAGTGGCGGACGGGTCGCGCACCGACACCGCCGTGCCACAGGGCCGGGCGGGGCCGCGGAGGGGCACAGCCGCGTCACGTGGCGGCCGCCGAAGGGGCGGACGGGCGCTCGGCAGCACGACGTGGCATATATGGCACGTCGTGCTGCCAGGAGCCCGCGCGGTCACCTCCGGGGCAGCGCAGTGCAGGGCGGCGAAGGGGTGCGGGCGGCGACGCCCGACGGGAGAGCTCTGGCACGAGAAGGGCGGCACGCGCCGGCGCATCTGCCGGTGCGTGCCGCCCTCGCTGCGGGACTGTCCGGTGGATCAGCCCTTGACGGAGCCCTCGGTGAGGCCGCCGCGCCAGAAGCGCTGCAGCACCAGGATGAGGATCGCCAGCGGGATCACCGACAGCAGCGCGCCGCCGGTGGTGAGCTGGAAGAACTCCGGCAGGCGATCGGTCTGGGCCCGCCAGTTGTCCAGGCCCAGGGTGATCGGGTACAGCTTCTCGTCGGCCAGCATGACCAGCGGGAGCATGTAGTTGTTCCAGATCGCGATGAACTGGAACAGCAGGATCGTCACGATCGCGGGCGTCAGCTGCGGCAGCGACAGGCGGTGGAAGAGTCCGATCTCGTTCACGCCGTCCAGACGACCCGCCTCGAGCATCTCGTCGGGCACCGCGGCGCCCGCGTAGATCGAGGCGAGGAAGAGCCCGAAGGGGCTCACCAGCGAGGGGATCAGCACCGCCCAGTAGGTGTTGGTGATCCCGATCGAGCTGAACAGGAAGAACAGCGGCAGCGCCACGGCCGTGCCGGGCACGAGCACGCCGCCGAGGACGAGCCCGTAGACGAGGCCGCGGCCGCGGAAGCGGTACTTGGCCAGGGCGTATCCGGCGGCGACCGCGAAGTAGGTCGCGAGCACGGAGCCGACCCCGGAGTACAGGATCGAGTTCAGGGCCCAGCGGGGGAAGATCCCGCCGTTGGCCGTGAGCACGGACTGGAGGTTCTCCCACAGCTGGAAGGTCTCGCCGAACCAGAACCCGCTGGTGCCGAAGAGGTCCTCGGTGGACTTGGTGGCGTTGATGACCACCCAGTACACCGGCACCAGGAAGTACACGGCGACGATCGCGAGGATCGCGGTGACGATGATCGTGGTGGTGGGCTTGCGGCCCGCGTCGCGGCTTCCCGCGCGGCCGTCGCCACGGGCGGCCCTGGCCGCGTTGCCGAGCGGCTTCGCGCGGTGGGTGGGTGCGTTGTCGGTGGTGCTCATCGGCGCTTCTCCATCCAGTTCGAGATCCCCAGCGCGAGGGCCGAGAACAGGAAGGCGGCGACCGCGATGATCACGGACTGCGCCGCGGCCATGCCGATGTCGTTGTACTGGAACGCGAAGGCATAGGCGGACATGTTCGGGGTGTACTCCGAGGTGATCCCCGCGCTCATGGTCTGCAGCAGGCGCGGCTCGGCGAACAGCTGCAGGGTGCCGATGATCGAGAAGATGATCGTGAGCATCAGGGCGGGGCGGATCAGCGGGATCTGGATCGAGCGGGCCACCCGGAAGGAGCTCGCCCCGTCGATCTTCGCGGCCTCGTACAGCTCGCCGGGGATGGCCTTGAGCTGCGCGACGATGATCAGCATGTTGTAGCCGGTGTAGGTCCAGGTGACGATGTTCGCGATGGACCACAGCACCATGTTCGGGCCGAGGAAGTCGACGGTGATGCCGACGGCGCCGAGCACGTCCACGATCGGGGACAGCCCCGGGATGTAGAGGAAGGACCACAGGATCGTGGCGATCACGCCGGGGATGCCGTAGGGCAGGAAGTAGGTGGCGCGGAAGAAGCCGGGCCACTTCGCCGAGGCGCTCTCGAGCAGCAGGGCGAGGAGCGTGGCGGCCACGATCATCACCGTCACCTGCACGACGCCGAACAGGACCATCCGCCCGATCGAGGCGATGAAGTTCGCGTTCGTCAGCGCGGCGATGTAGTTCTCCAGGCCGGCGAAGACGCTGTCCACACCGGCTTCGCCGAGCAGGCCCAGGCGCTCGACGCGCGTGAAGCTGTAGCCGATCGCCATGATGATCGGGACGATCATGGTCCCGATGAACAGCACCAGGAACGGTGCCAGCAGCAGCCAGGGGGCGCTCTTGCCCTTCATCGTGCCTCCTCCGCGTTCAGACCGATGGTGCGCATGATCTCGACGATCTCCTTCTGCGCATTGGCGAACATGTCCGCGAGCGGGACCTCGCCGGTGACGGCGGTGGTCATGCCGTCGCCGATCAGGGCCTGGGCGCGCTGCATGAGCGGCGCCCAGGTCCAGTCGAGGTTCTGCCCGGCGGCCATCGGGACGATGACCTCCTCGTTGTAGTTCTGGCCGGAGAAGAACTCGCTGGGCTGCTGCCGCTTCTCGCCGATGTAGTCGGCGGCGGGCGACCAGCCGATGCCGGAGTACTCGATCATCGCGTCGATGCCGGCGGGGTCGGTGCACATCCAGGTGAGGAACTCGAGCGCCTCGGCCGGGTGCTTCGAGTTGGCGAGGATCGCGGCGGCGGAGCCGCCGTGGCCGCCGGAGGCGTAGCCGTCGGGCCAGGTGGGCATGGGCGCGACGGCCCACTTGCCGGAGCCGCCGGGCACGGTCTCGTTCAGCGCGTCGGACCACGAGCCGCTGATCGAGGCGAGCACGTTCCCGTCGGCCGCCGCGGCGTACCAGGGGGTGGTGTAGGAGCCGTAGCCGGTGCCGACCAGGCCCTCGCCGAAGATGCCGTCCCAGAACTCGGCGACGCGCATCGAGGCCTCGTCGGTCATGTCGACGATCCAGCCGTCGCCCTCGGGCCGGAACCACGCGGCGCCGGACTGCATGACCCAGCCGATGGGGTGGGAGCCGTCGGAGGGATCGAGGCTGATGATCTGCTTGCCGGCCTCGGAGACGATGCCGGCGGTCTCGCGGAACTCGTCCCAGGTGGAGGGGAAGGTCAGGCCCAGCTCGCCCTCGAGCACCTCGCGGTTGTAGAAGCTCGCCATGGGGCCGGTGTCCTGCGGGACGCCCCAGATGTTCTCGCCCACCTTCGCCTGGCTGATCGCGCCGGGGTCGAAGGCGGACTCGTCCTCGTCGAAGCCGTAGCGGCTGAGGTTCACCAGCGCGCCGGCGAGCGCGAACTCGGGGATCTGGCGCAGCTCGACCTGGGCGATGTCAGGGCCTCCGCCCGCGGCGACCGCGGAGAGGATCTTCGCGTAGCCGCCGGTGTTGCCGCCGGGGATCCAGGTGGCGTCGACCTGGATGCGGTCCTGGGAGGCGTTGAAGACGTCGAGGACCTTCTGCAGGTCCTTCAGCCAGGCCCAGTACGTCAGATGGACCTTGCCGTCAGCGGCAGGGATGGTCGGCTCGGCGTTGACCTCGCCGGGGTTGGGCGGCGCACAGGCCGCGAGGCCGGCGGCGAGCGCCGCACCACCTCCGACCAGCGCCGATCGTCGTGACAAGCGGGGGTTCATCGCAGGTCATCACTCCTCGTCCTTGAGTGCACCGCGGTCGCGGGCGTGATGTGCTCGGGGGCACAAATACATCGTGAACGTTCACGACCCGTTTGTCCACCCCGGGGCGCGAGCGGCGCGCGATCGCCGCACGGGCGAGCTCGCGCCCGACGAGGATGCCGCATCGTCTACCGTTGGTCAATATTCGTGGGAACTGCGAGGACGCTCCCGACGGGCGAGCGCACGCCGACCTGCGCGCCCTGGCCGCACCACCGCCAGCGTGTCCCACCTCACTCCCCCGCCGCGGCGCCCGTCGGGCGACGGGAACACGCGGCACCCCGGTGGTAACGTCCCCCGTCGGCGCCACGGCGGCGCTGTTCCCCGCCCGCGCGCCACCTCCTCCTCGACGTCGCGGCACGCCTCCTCGTCGCAAGGAGACCCTTCATGGTCGACCTCAGACTCGACGCGCAATGGATCGACTACGCGATCATCGCGCTCTACTTCGTCTTCGTCCTCGGTGTGGGCTGGTACGCCAAGCGCGGTGTCTCCACCTCCATCGAGTTCTTCCTCTCCGGCCGCTCGCTGCCCGCCTGGGTCACCGGCCTCGCCTTCGTCTCCGCCAACCTCGGCGCGGTCGAGATCATGGGCATGTCCGCCACCGGCGCCCAGTACGGCATGCCGACGATGCACTACTTCTGGGTGGGCGCGATCCCCGCCATGCTGTTCCTCGGCGTGGTGATGATGCCCTTCTACTACGGCTCGAAGGTGCGCAGCGTCCCCGAGTTCATGCGCATGCGCTTCGGGAAGGGTGCGCACCTGGTCAACGCGATCTCCTTCGCGGTCGCACAGCTGCTGATCGCGGGCGTGAACCTCTCGCTGCTGGCCACGATCGTCAACCGCCTGCTGGGCTGGCCGATGTGGGTGGGCCTCGTGCTCGCCGCCGCGTTCGTGCTCTTCTACATCACCGTCGGCGGCCTCTCCGCCGCGATCTACAACGAGGTGCTGCAGTTCTTCGTGATCGTCGCGGCGCTGCTGCCGCTGACGCTGATCGGCCTGCACCGCGTGGGCGGCTGGTCCGGGATGAAGGAGCGCATCGCCGGGGACGGGATGCTCGGCTCCGAGCAGCTGCACTCCTGGCCCGGCCAGGCCCTCTCCGGCTTCGACTCCCCCGTGCTGTCCGTGATCGGCATCGTGTTCGGCCTGGGCTTCGTGCTCTCCTTCGGCTACTGGACCACGAACTTCGTCGAGGTGCAGCGTGCGATGGCGTCGAAGTCCATCACCGCCGCGCGGATGACCCCGATCATCGGCGCCTTCCCGAAGATGTTCATCCCCTTCATCGTGATCATCCCCGGCATGATCGCCGCGGTGCTGGTCGGGGAGCTCACCGAGTTCAAGCAGCTCGACCACGCGGGCGACGCCTCGGGCGCTGCTGCGACGGGCGTGAACTACAACGACGCGCTGCTGCTGCTGATGCGGGACGTGCTCCCCAACGGCCTGCTCGGCGTCGCCATCGCGGGCCTGCTCGCCGCGTTCATGGCCGGCATGGCCGCGAACATCTCCGCCTTCAACACGGTGATCTCCTACGACCTCTACCAGCAGTACGTGAAGAAGGACGCGCCCGACGACCACTACACGAAGGTGGGCCGGATCGCGACCGCCGCGGCCTGCGTCATCGCGATCTTCACCGCGCTGATCGCCGCGCAGTTCTCCAACCTGATGGACTACCTTCAGACCCTGTTCGGCTTCTTCAACGCGCCGCTGTTCGCGACGTTCATCCTGGGCATGTTCTGGAAGCGGATGACGCCGACGGCCGGCTGGACGGGCCTGGTCGCGGGCACCCTCTCGGCCGTGATCCTGTGGGGCTCCTCGACCTTCCTCGGGGTCTTCTCCCTGCCCGGCCAGGGCCTCGCGTTCATGAGCGCGGCGACCGCGTTCGTGGTCGACATCGTGGTCTCGGTCGCCGTCACCCAGATCACCGCCCCGAAGCCCGCCCACGAGCTCAAGGGACTGGTCTACTCGGAGACGCCGAGGGCCGATCTGGTCGACCCCGAGGAGAAGGACATGCCCTTCTGGCGCCGCCCGGTGCCGATGGCGGGCATCGCCCTGGTCCTGGTCATCGTCCTGAACATCGCGTTCGCCTGAGCGGACGGAGGAGAGAAGCAATGAGCACTTCCGAGGAGAACACCCCCGCCGGGGCCGATGTCCCGGCCGACGCGACCGTGCAGACCGCCGGCGCGTTCGACATCCGCAACTTCATCGGCACCCTGCTGGGCCTGTTCGGTCTGATCCTGGTGATCATGGGCCTGGTGGCCTTCTCGCCCGACGAGGCGGCGAAGACCGACGGGATGAACGCGAACCTGTGGGCCGGCCTGGCGATGCTCGTCGTCGGCGTGCTGTTCGTGGTCTGGACGAAGCTCGACCCGATCCGGATGGTCGTGCGGGACAACGAGGACGGCGCCGAGGAGCCCCACGACATCTCGGCCCTGGACTGATCCCGCCGCCGCGTCCGCACGAAGGGGACGTGAGCGACACGCTGCGCGGCTGAGCTCCGCGGCGTGCCGCTCACGTCCCCTTTCTGCAGGAGGCCCCGCGCAGCGGGCCCGCGTAGCATCGAGCGCGATGCCGCATCCGACGAAGGAGTTCGTGTGAACGACCAGTCCGCCGCCCCCAGCACCTCCCCCGCGACCGGCAGCAGCCCGGGTTCCGATGCCGACCGGGCCGCCCCCGAGGACCGCCTGGTCACGACCCTGCACAGCCTCGCGCTCGAGGACGGGCCGCTGAACTACACGGCGACCGCCGGCACCGTGGTGCTGCGCGAGGAGCCGGACGGCGAGGAGTACGGCCGCGGCAGGCCCTATGCGGAGCTGTTCTCCGTCTCCTACGTCGCGACGTCCCCGGGCGAGCAGCCCCGCCCGGTGGTGTTCGCCTTCAACGGCGGCCCCGGCGCCTCGACCGTCTGGCTGCACCTGGGCCTGCTGGGCCCGCGCCGCGTCGACTCGGGGGACGCGGGCGCCCCCGCCGCTCCCCCTCACCGCCTGCTGGACAACCACGAGACGATCCTGCGCGACGCCGATCTCGTCGTGGTCGACGCGATGACCACTGGCTTCTCCCGCCCCGCGCCCGGGCAGAAGCCCGACCGCCATCACGGCCTCGCCGCGGACCGCGACCTGATCGCCGCGTTCGTCATCGACTGGCTGACCCGCAACGACCGCTGGACCTCCGAGGTCCATCTCGCCGGCGAGTCCTACGGCACCACCCGCGCCTCCGCCGTCGCGGCCCGGCTGCTGGACCGCTACTACCTCGCCGTCGCCGGGATCGTGCTGATCTCGCCGGTGCTGGACTTCGGCACGATCGTGTTCTCCCCCGGCAATGACCGTCCCTACCTCCACTATCTGCCCACCTATGCCGCGCTCGCGCACGCCCACGGCAAGCACGAGGACCGGCTGCTGCAGGACGTGGTCGACGAGGCCGAGGCCTTCGCCGAGCAGGAGTACCCGGCGCTGCTCGCGGCGGGGCTGCGGCTGGACCCCGCGCAGAAGCAGGAGGCCGCGGCCCGGATCGGCGCGCTGATCGGCGTGGACCCGGACTGGGTGGAGCGCGCGGACCTGCGCGTCGAGCACCAGGCCTTCCTCGCCGAGCTGCTGCGGGACGAGGGCCTGGTGACCGGCCGGATCGACGGCCGTTTCACGGCGCCCGCCGGGGCCGGCAACGCGGCGCGGATGGAGACCGATCCGTCGATCGACCAGCTCGCCCCGAGCTACACCGCGGCGATCAACCACTACCTGCGCGGGGAGCTCGAGTTCTCCGCCGACGTGGTCTACGAGATCATGTCCGGGCGCGTGCACCCGTGGAGCTACAAGGACTTCGAGAACCGCTCGGTGGAGGTCGCCTCCGATCTCGCCCGCGTGCTGCGCAAGTCCCCGCACACCCGGGTGCTGGTCTCCCACGGCTATCACGACGCGGCGACCCCGTTCCACGCCAGCGAGCACGTGCTCGCCCAGCTCGCGATCCCGCGCGAGGACTACTCGGAGCGGATCCGGGTGGAGTACTACGAGGCGGGGCACATGATGTACTGCCACGAGCCGAGCCGCCTCGAGCTCTCCGCCCACCTGCGCGAGTTCATCGCCGGGGCGGGCGGCACGGAGGACGACGGGGAGGCCCGAGCGACGACTGTCGCAGGCTGAGGGTCGGCTGCCACCGGCTGAGGGCCGACGGGCCGGGCCCCGGGACCGCTCGACCCCGCGCCGCCGCCGGACCTGCCGGAGGCACCGCCGACGGGTCAGCTCTCGGAGCCGGTCGAGCCCGATCCGCTGCCCGAGGCACCGCTGCCGGAGCTCGCACTGCCCGAGGAGCCGCTCCCGGAGGCGCCGCTCTCGGACGAGCCGCTCCCGGAGGCGCCGCCGTCCTGGCCGCCGCTTCCGGAGGAGCTGCCGCCGGAGGAGCTGCCGTCGCCGCTCGTGCCGCCGCCCTGCCCGGAGGTGCCGTCGCCGGTGGTGCCCTCCTCGGCGGATCCGTCGCCGGTGGCGCCCTCCCCGGTCGTGCCGTCCTGCTGCCGCGGGTCGACGGTGGTGCCGTCCTGCTCACCGATCCCGTCCTGCTCACCGGTCCCGTCCTGCTGCCCGGACCCGTCCTGCTGCTCCGTGCCGTCCTCGCCGGTGCCGTCCTCGGACGTCCCGTCCTCGGTCGTGCCGCCGGAGTCCTCGCGCGGGGTCACGTGCTCGGTGCCGGTGACGGAGCGCTGGATCTCGCCGGTGCCCGGGGAGAGCTCCGTGCCGGTCAGACGCTGGATGCCGAACACAGCGGCCATGCCGATCAGGGCGATGACCACGCTCATCAGGGCGATCCTCCCGATCCGTCGGCCGCGACCCGGCGTCTTCCCGGAGGCGCCGTCCGCACCGGCCCGGTGCTCGGACGCCCCGGCGACGACCGTCCCGACGGCGCCGTCCTCGCCCGCACCGCGGCGCGTGCGCGAGGAGTGGACCTCCCCGCCCCGGCCGCGGGACTGCGCCTTCTCCCCCGCCTTGGCCTTGACCTGCTTGAGCCTGCGGGCGGTGCCGTTGACGGAGTCGGTGTAGAAGGCGACCACGGCCGCGGAGATCACGGAGGTGATCGCGGCACCGAGCACGGTGCCGCTGATGCCGAGCTGGCCGCCGATCACGGAGGTGGTCGCCGCGGCGGCGCCGCCGGCGAGCAGGCCGGGCACGGAGAGGCTCTTGACCTCCGATGCCGAGGCGCCCGCGCCGTCCTCGACGGGCGGGGCTTCGGGGCCCTGCGGGGAGTGAGGAGGCACCGGGGAGGAGGGCGGGGTGGAGCTCATGGCCCCACGCTCCGCACCATGCCTCGGACTCCCGTCGAGGAACCCTCGGAGAACCCTGGAAAAGCGGCGGGAAAGCGCCTGCGATCAGGGGCTTCGCGGCGCGATGAGCTGCCTCACCCGGCAGTGCCGACGGGTGGCACGGCGGGGCGGGGAGGACGCCATCCGCCCCCGTCCCGCCGCGCCCGCGGCTCACTCGACCGGCGCGAGCTTCCCGAGCGTCTCGTTGAGCGCCTCGGTCGAGGAGGGGTGGGTCCAGATCCCGTCCCGCAGCTGCGTCGCCGTGGTGCCGGTGCGCACCGCGAGGGCGATCAGGTTGATGACCTCCTGGGCGTCGACGTGGAACAGCCGTGCGCCGAGGATCTCGTCGGTGCCCGCGTCGACCACGATCTTCACCAGCCCGCGGGGGTCGCCGAGGGTCTTCGGGCGGGGCATCGCCTTGATCGCGGCGACCTTCTGCGTCGCGACCAGCACGTCCCGTCCCTGCTCCCGCGCCTCCGACTCGGTGAGGCCCACGGCCGCGAGCGGCGGGGTGAGGAAGGTCGTCGTCGGCACCGCGACCCGGTCGGAGGTGGAGCGGGAGCCGTCGCCGGTGAGCTGGGAGAGGACGATGCGGTGGTCGTCGAGGGAGAGGTAGGTCTGCTGGGCGCCGCCGTGCACGTCGCCGAGCGCGAAGACGCCGTGGGCGCTGGTGCGCAGGTGCTCGTCGACCACGATCGCGCCGCGCTCGTCCACGTCGATGCCCGCCGCCTCGAGCCCGAGGTCGTCGGTGGCGGGGCGACGCCCGGTGGCCAGCAGCACGGCATCGGCCGCGAGCTCGCGCGACCGCCCCGCGACCTCGAGGCGCAGCAGCGCCTCCTCCGCCCCGTCCTCGACGCCGCGGAGGTCCGCCTCGTGCAGCACGGTGATCCCGTCGCCCTCGAGCACGGACTGCACCTCGGCGGCGACCTCCTCGTCCTCGGCGGGCAGCAGGCGGGGGCGACGGTTCAGCACCGTCACCTCGGCGCCGAAGCCCGCGAACATCGAGGCGAACTCGAGCCCGATCGGCCCGGCGCCCACCACCGCGAGCCGCCGCGGGAAGGGATCGACGTGCTGCAGCGAGGTGGAGTCGTGCACCCGAGGGGAGTCGATCCCGGGCAGGTCCGGTCGCGAGGGCACGGCGCCGGTGTTCACCACGACCGTCGGCGCGGTGACGGTGAGGCGGTCCTCGCCGCCGCTGACCTCCACGGTCCGCTCGCCCACGAAGCGGGCACGGCCGTCGACGAGGGTGACCGTGTCGAGGTCGGCGAGCATGTGGTGGTTGACGTCGCGGAGCGTCCCGATGAGGGTGTCGCGGCGCTGGACGGCCCGGGTCCAGTAGGAGGCGGCGTCGTCGTCCTCGCGGCGCTCCTGGGCGTCGTGCACGAGGGTCTTGGTGGGGACGCAGCCGATGTTGATGCAGGTCCCGCCGTGCATCGACTCGAACTGCTCGATCATCGCGACCTTCTGGCCGGTGCCGGCGAGGGCCGCGGCGAGGGTCTTGCCGCCCTTCCCCCAGCCGATCACGAGCACGTCCACGGACAGGCTGATCTCGGAGTTCGTCATGGGCTCACCGTAGTCCGCCGGTCCACCTCCGTCCCCGTCCTCTCCCGGTCCGCTCCGGCCCGTCGGCCCGCCGTCCGTGATGCACTGGCCCCATGACCGCCGCACCGATCGAGGACCACGCCCTGCTCTCCGACCAGCGCACCGCCGCGCTCGTGACGCGGGAGGGGGACGTCGACTGGCTGTGCATGCCGCGCTTCGACTCCGACGCCCTGTTCACCTCGCTGCTGGGCGAGGACCGGCACGGGCACTGGTCGCTGCGGATCGCGGACGGGGAGGTGTTCTCCCGCCGCTACCTGCCGGGCACGATGGTGCTGGAGACTCAGTGGCGCTCCCCCACCGGTGCCGCGACCGTGGTCGAGCTCCTCCCGGTCGACGCCGAGCGCGCGATCCCCTCGCCGGACCCCGTCGCCCACCCCGACGGCGCCGACGCGGACCTCTCCGACCTGATCCGCTCGGTCTCGTGCACCGAGGGAGAGGTCGAGGTGGTCCAGGAGCTCGTGCTCCGCTTCGAGTACGGCGAGGCGGTGCCGTGGGTGCGTCGCAGCGCGGACGCCGCCGGCCAGGGGGTGCTGCTGGCCGTCGCGGGCGGGGACGCCGTCTCGCTGCACGGCCCGGCCCTCCGCGCCGGGCACCGCTCCCACCACGGCCGGCACCGCCTGAGCGCCGGGGAGGGCGCCGACTGGGTGCTGACCTGGTTCCCGTCCTGGCAGGAGGTGCCCGCGGCGCCCGACGTCGAGGCCGCGCTCGCGGCGACCAGCGTGGAGTGGTCCTCCTGGCTGGGGAGCATCCGCGTCGAGGACGAGTACGCCGAGCCCGTCGCCCGCTCCCTGCTGGTGCTGCGCGCCCTGACCCATCGCCGTAGCGGCGGGATCGTCGCCGCGCCCACGACGAGCCTGCCCGAGGACCTCGGCGGGGTGCGCAACTGGGACTACCGCTTCTGCTGGCTGCGGGACGCGGCGCTGTCGCTGGAGGCACTGCTCGCGCACGGGCACGTCGACGCGGCGGTGTCCTGGCGGGAGTGGCTGCTGCGCGCGATCGCCGGGGACCCCGCGCGGCTCCAGATCATGTACACGATCACCGGGGACCGGAACCTCCCCGAGCGGGAGCTCGTGCACCTGCCCGGCTACGAGAGCTCCCTCCCGGTGCGGATCGGCAACGGCGCCTCCACCCAGTACCAGGCGGACGTGGTCGGGGAGGTGATGATCGCGCTGTCGACGATGCGGGAGGCCGGGGTCGCGGAGTCGCGCTGGTCCTGGCCGCTGCAGAAGGCGCTGGTGCGCTTCACGACCGCGCACGTCGACGACCCCGACCAGGGCATCTGGGAGATGCGCGGGGAGCCGGCCTTCTTCACCCACGGCCGGGTGATGGTGTGGGCGACCTTCGACCGGGCGGTGCGCGCCGTCACCGAGCACGGCCTGCCCGCCTCCGAGGAGGAGCTCGCGGAGTGGACCCGGCTGCGCGACCGGGTCCGCGCGGAGGTCCTCGAGAAGGGCGTCGGTCCCGACGGCGCCTTCACCCAGACCTACGGCAGCACCGAGGTGGACGCCTCCCTGCTGCAGATCCCGCACACCGGCTTCCTCCCGGCCGACGCCCCGCAGATGCTCGCGACCGTCGACCGGATCGAGCAGGACCTGCGCACCGAGGACGGCCTCCTGCTGCGCTACCGCACCCGCGGCCAGGACGGCCTGCCCGGCGACGAGCACCCCTTCCTCGTCTGCGGGTTCTGGCTGGTCCAGCAGTACGCCGCCACCGGCCGACGGGACGAGGCCGAACAGCTGATGGAGACCCTGCTCGCCTGCGGGAACGACCTGCACCTGTTCGCCGAGGAGTACGACGGGACGCACCGCCGCATGATCGGGAACTTCCCCCAGGCCTTCAGCCACCTGGGCCTGATCGGCGCGGTCGACGCCCTCGCCGCCGCCGGCTGAGCCCGGCTGGGCACGGCTGAGAACGACCGGGCACGGCGGGGCGGGTGCAGACTGGAGGGAGCACCCGTCGACGCAGGAGGTTCCGATGCCCCAGCAGCCCGCCCTCACCCCCACCCGGATCGCGGAGGTGCTCGAGCGCACCCCGACCAGCTCCTTCGTCGGCGGCCGCTTCCTCGGCGGCACCGCCGCGCTCGAGGTGATCGACCCCGCCACCGGCGCGGCGCTGACCCACGTGGTCGACGCCGACGCCGCGACCGTCGGCACGAAGGCCCTGGACGCCGCCTGCGCCGCGCAGGCGGACTGGGCCGCGACCACGCCCCGCGAGCGCTCGGAGATCCTGCGCCGCGCCTACGAGCTGTGCCACGAGCGGGCCGACGATCTCGCGGCGCTGATGACGCTGGAGATGGGCAAGCCGCTCGCCGAGGCGTACGGGGAGGTCTCCTACGGCGCGGAGTTCCTGCGCTGGTTCAGCGAGGAGGCGGTGCGCCAGCCCGGCCGGTTCCGCCACGCCCCCGCGGCCGACCACGCCGTGCTCACCACGGTCCGGCCCGTCGGCCCCACCCTGCTGATCACGCCGTGGAACTTCCCGCTGTCGATGGGGACGCGGAAGATCGGCCCGGCGCTCGCGGCCGGCTGCACCGTGGTGCTCAAGCCCGCGCAGAAGACGCCCCTGACCTCGCTGGCGCTGATGGCGATCCTCGCCGAGGCCGGCGTGCCGGACGGGGTGGTGAACTGCGTGGTCACGAGCGACTCGAAGGGCCTGTCCTCGACGCTGATGGCCGATCCGCGGCTGCGGAAGGTCTCCTTCACCGGCTCCACCGCGGTGGGCCGCACCCTCATCGCGCAGTCCGCCGAGCACGTGCTGCGCACCTCGATGGAGCTCGGCGGCAACGCACCCTTCCTGGTCCTCCCCTCGGCGGACGTCGAGACCGCGGTCGAGGCGGCGATGCTCGCGAAGTTCCGCAACAACGGCGAGGCCTGCACCGCCGCGAACCGCTTCTACGTCCACTCCTCCGTCGCCGAGGAGTTCACCGACCGGCTGGTCGAGCGCACCGAGCAGCTCGTGCTCGGCCCCGGCGCGGATCCCGCCACGACCCTCGGCCCGCTGATCGATCGGGCCGCCGTCGACTCCGTCCAGGAGCTGATGGCCGACGCGGTCGAGCGCGGCGCGAAGATCCTCACCGGCGGCGGCACCGGCGAGGGCGAGGGCTTCTTCCACGAGGCGACGGTGCTCGGCGACGTGCCGCGCGATGCCCGCGTGCAGCGCGAGGAGATCTTCGGCCCGCTCGCGCCGATCACGGTGCTGGACGACGTCGAGGAGATGATCGCGGCGGCAAGCGCCACCGAGTTCGGGCTGATGGCCTACGTGATGGGCGAGGACCTCGGCGAGGTCACGGCCGTCACCGGACGGCTCGAGTCGGGGATCGTCGCGGTGAACCTGGGCGTGGCCTCCGACCCCTCGGCCCCCTTCGGAGGGGTGAAGGAGTCGGGGCTGGGCCGGGAGGGCTCCCACGAGGGGCTCGCCGAGTACCTCGAGACGACCTACGTGCGACTCCCGCTCTGACCTGCGGCCGGGGCGAGGGGGACGAGAGCTCGTCGCCCGGGGCACGAGCAGGGGAAATCTCGGTGAACTCCCGCGAATCTGGCCGAATCGATTGTCCGGTGTGATGTGAGTCGCTACCGTCGGGACGCACCCCTATCGAACCCCACAGCCCCGCCCTGCCCGGCGCGGCGACCAAGGAGCCCCAGTGCGCACCCTCTCCCGTTCCGTGACCCTGCTCTCCGCCGCGGCTCTCGCCGCCGCCGGCATCGCCGCGACCGCCGGCTCCGCGAGCGCCGCCCTGACCACCCGCTGCGACGGCGAGGCCTCCTCGGTCACCGTCCCCGGCGACCTCGTCGTGGCGAAGGACACGTCCTGCGTCCTCACCGACGTCACCGTCGAGGGCGAGGTGCGCGTCCAGGCCGGCGCCGACCTCCTCATCACCGACTCCTCCGTCGGCGGCCGCGTCGTCGTCCAGGGCGACGGCTACTTCGACGCCTCCACCTCCGAGATCGCAGGCAACGTCGTCTCCAACGGCGGCTACGGCGTCTACCTCGACGAGTCCGCGGTGGAGGGCAACTACAACGGCCGTGCGGCCGAGGGCGCCTCGCCCTTCCTGTACTCCTACGACTCCTCGATCTCCGGCCGCGTGAACGTCGCCCAGGGCCTCGTGCACCTCAGCGGCAACACCATCGGCGGCAACGTGACCAGCGAGAACACCGAGTTCACCGACATCCTCGACTCGAGCCTCGCCGGCGACCTGACCGTCACCGGCGCGACCGAGGGCACCACCTTCTGCGCCGGCGAGCTCGACGGGAACGCGTCGCTGACCGGCAACGCCGGCGTGCAGCTCGGCTCCGGCGGCCAGAAGATCACCTGCGAGGGCGCCACCTACTTCGGCGGCGACGTCACCGCCTCGGACAACACCGACGGCGTCGACGTCACCGACACCATCATCCGCGGCGACCTGACCGGCGAGGGCAACGACCCCGCGCCCACCGGCTCCGAGAACCGTGTCCGCGGCGAGCTCGGCGGCCAGTTCGTCGACCTCCAGCCCGCCGCCCAGCAGCGTGCGCTGATGACGCAGTCCGCCCCCGCGGACAACGCCGAGGAGCTCGACACCCAGCGCGACGAGCGTCGCGCCGAGGCCGAGAAGGCCGCGGAGCAGGCCGGTCCGGCGAACCTGCGCTGACCTCCTCCCTCCTACGACGCGGCCCCGGGCCGGGCACCGCCCGGTCCGGGGCCGCAGCGTCGAGACCACCTCGTCCGCTCTCCTGGACCCCGCATAGGATCACCGGATGACCCGCACGATCTACCTCACGGGTGAGGCGAAGTCCCCGAGCAACAATCCGATCACGACGCAGTGGGGATTGTTCTTCGTCGGCCTCGTCGTCGATACTGAGACCCACGTCATCCAGGCAGCCGACTGCACCGCCACACTGACGCTCACGGTCGAGTTCGTCCGCGAGCTGGTGGTCGGTCGATCCCTGCTCGAGGAGGACGCCCTGGTGGAGTCGATCACCGACAGGTACCACGGGTCCTCGCAGAAGGCGCTCGCCGCCGCCGTGCGCAGCGCCGCCGCGAAGTACCGCGACCTGTCGGCCCTCCCCGACCAGGAGTCATAACCGCATACCCGCAGCCGTCCGCCCGGAACCTCACCGAACCGGATCCCGTCGGAAGCACCGCACCGCGCCTCGCCCGAGGCGCCGGTTCCCGGTGCTTCCGATTTTTTTGTCCCCGCAGCCGCCGGGGCACGGCCGCATCCCCTTCCCCACTCACCGAGGAGACCCCGTGATCACCGACGGACTGCTGATGCTCGGCGTCCTGCTGGCACTCTCGTGCGCGCTGATCGTGCTCGAGCGCACCACCGGCTGGAAGCTGTTCAAGTACGTGCCCGGCATGGTGCTGATGTACCTGCTGTGCGCCGCCCTGAACTCCGCGGGGGTGTTCGGGCAGGACGATGCGACCCGCGCCCCCATCGCCGCCGTGAAGGACGTCGTCCTGCCGGCGATGATCCTGCTGTTCCTGTTCGGCTGCGACCTGCGCCGCATCATCAAGCTCGGCCCGCGGCTGCTGCTGACCTACGCCGTCTCCGCCGCCTCCCTGTTCGTGGCGATGGTGGGCGTGTTCCTCGCCTTCCAGAGCGCCCTGCACCCGGAGGCGTGGAAGGTGCTCGGCGCACTGCTGGCCTCCTGGACCGGCGGCAGCGCGAACATGGTCGCGGTGCAGGACATCCTCCAGGCGCCGGAGAACATCTTCGGCTACGCCCTGATCACCGACACGCTCATCTACTCGATCTGGCTCACCGTCGCCTTCTCCTCCGTCGCGATCTCCGGCCGCTTCGACCGCTTCACGAAGGCCCGCTCGACGCATCTGATCGACCACGGCGACGACTTCGAGACGGAGGAGGCGCCGATCACCGTCCAGTCCCTCGCGACCGTCGTCTTCGGCTCGCTGTTCGTCTCGACCCTCGCGATCTGGGTCGGCGGCCTCCTCCCGGAGCTGGGCGACGTCGTCAACGGGACCACCTGGACCATCGTCATCGTCTCCGTGCTCGGCCTCGTGATCGCCCAGACGCCGCTGGGACGGATCGGCGGCTCCACCGAGATCGCGACGCTGATGCTGTTCATCGTGATCGGCCAGATCGCCGCGGGCTCCGACTTCTCCGCGCTCACGCAGGCGCCGCTGTACCTGCTGATCGGTCTCCTGGTGGTGCTCGTGCACCTGGCGATCATGGTCGTCTACGCCAAGCTCACCCGCACCGACCTGTTCTCGATCGCGGTCTCCTCGACCGCGAACATCGGCGGGATCGCCTCTGCGCCGGTCGTGGCCAGCGCCTTCAACCGCCAGCTCGTGCCGGTCGGCGTGCTGATGGCGCTCATGGGCTCGTTCCTGGGCACCTTCCTCGGCCTCGCCTCCGCACAGATCATGTCGGCCCTGTGACCGGCGGTCCCATGGAGCAGGACGCCGAGCAGGCGGTGCTGGAGGTGGCGGCGGTGCGCCGCCACCTCCATCGGGCGCCGCTGCGCCATCCCTTCGTCACCGCGGCCCGCCGCACCGAGGCGGTCGAGTACGTGGTCGCCGAGGTGGAGCTCGCCGGCGGCGCGGTCGGGCAGGGCTCGGCCGCGGAGACCGTCGCGGTCACCGGCGAGGACGCCGCCAGCATCCTCGCCGCGCTCGACGGGCCGCTCGGCGCCGCGCTGCGCGGCGCGCGGGGCACGATCGGCGAGCTCTCCGCCCGGATCGCGGGGGCGATGCCCGGGGCGACGA
Source organism: Brachybacterium sp. AG952 (assembly GCF_004362645.1). Taxonomy (NCBI): domain Bacteria; kingdom Bacillati; phylum Actinomycetota; class Actinomycetes; order Micrococcales; family Dermabacteraceae; genus Brachybacterium; species Brachybacterium sp. AG952. The sequence continues at coordinate 51,869 of NZ_SNXV01000004.1, forward strand.
GCGCGAAGGCGGCGCTCGAGGTCGCCCTCCACGACGCCTGGGCGCGCGCCGCGGGCCGGCCGCTCGTGGAGCTGCTGGGCGGGAGCGCCGAGGAGACGATGCGCAACGACATGACCGTCTCCCTCGAGGAGCCGGCGACCATGGCGGAGCGGGCGCGGGAGGCCGTCGCGGCCGGGCACGAGATCCTGAAGATCAAGCTCGGCCACGACATCGCCGAGGACCGGGAGCGGCTCGCCGCGGTCGTCGAGGCCGCCCCGTCGGCGCGGCTGCGGCTGGATGCGAACCAGGGCTGGCTGCCCGGCCAGGCGGTCGAGATCATCACCGGCTTCGAGAAGGACGGACTGCCGGTCGAGCTCGTCGAGCAGCCCGTCGCGGCCGGCGACGTGGAGGGGCTCGCCCGGGTCACCGCCGCGGTGTCCGTGCCGATCATGGCCGACGAGGCCGTCTGGTCGGCGGCCGATGCGCACCGGCTCATCGAGGCGCGGGCCTGCGACCTGCTGAACATCAAGCTCGCCAAGACCGGCGGGCTGCGCGGCGCGATCGAGGTCGCCGAGGCGGCACGTCGGGCCGGGATCGACTGCATGCTGGGGGCCATGATGGAGCCGCGCATCTCGATCACGGCCGCCGCGCACCTCGCGCTCGCGCACCCGGCGATCACGATGATCGACCTGGACCCGCCGGCCTGGTTCGCCTCCGCGCTGCCCCGCGGCGGGATCGTCCAGCAGCACGGCGTGCTGCGCCTTTCCGGCGGGCCCGGGCTCGGCCTCGAGCTGCTCCGCCCCCACGAGGACGCCGAGGGAGGTGATCGGTGAGCAGCCAGATGTCCGACCGTCCCCGATCCCTCACGCCCCTCCCCCGTCGGCGCTCCGGCGCCGACCCCCTGAAGGAGATGCCATGACCATCCGCCGATTCCCCGACCTCACGCGACGCGACGGGCTGCGCCTGGCCGCGACCGGCACCGCCGGCCTCGCCGTCGCCTCCCTCGCCGCGCTCGGTCCCGCCTCCGCCGCCCCCGCGCCGCGCCCCGCCGCCGGCACGGCGCCCGCGCCGGGCGATCGCGCCCACGTCGCCGTCTCCGCGACGACGCTGTGGGTCGATCCGCGCACGAACCGGCCCGGGATCGACGACCCGGCGGTGTCGGCCCCCGTCGACCTCGACGCCTGGAACGCGAACATGGAGGACACCGAGACCCGCCGCTGGCTGACGGGCGAGCTGGAGAGCCAGGCGGTGCTCGGCAGCGAGGTGATCGTCGACGAGATCGACGGCGACTGGGCGCACGTGGTCGTCACCGCGCAGTCCACCCCGCGCGATCCGCGCGGCTACCCCGGCTGGGTGCCGCTCTCCCATCTCGTGGTCGACGAGGGCTTCGCCCGCCGCGCCGAGACCTCCCAGACCGCGACCGTCACCGCGCTGACCAGCACCCTCACCGGGACGCCGTCCGGGAACCACCCCGGGATCGACGTCTCCTTCGACACGATCCTGCCTGTTCTGGGCCGCACCGCGAAGGCCGTGAAGGTCGCCGTGCCCGGTGCCGGTCCGGCCTATCTGCCCTCCGCCGACGTGGTGGTGCGGGCGCAGGGCGAGCAGCCGCCGGAGCCGACGGTCGAGGACGTGATCGCCACCGGCGAGCGCTTCCTGGGCCTGCGCTATCTGTGGGCGGGCGTGAGCGCCTGGGGCTTCGACTGCTCCGGGTACACGTACACGCTCTTCCATCACCACGGCCTCCAGATCGGCCGCGATGCCGGCGACCAGATGAACCACTCCGGTCTCGCGGAGGTGGCGCGGGAGGACCTGCGCCGCGGCGACCTGGTGTTCTTCGCGACGGAGCCGGGCGGCGACTCGATCCGCCACGTCGCCCTGTACCTCGGGGACGACCTGATCATGCAGGCCCCGAACGCGGCGCGCAGCGTGGAGATCATGTCGCTGACCGAGTACGACCCGACCGGGGAGTACGCCGGGGCGCGTCGCGTGATCGACGCCTGAGCCGCGTGCGGCCGCGCCGCCCGTCGGACGCTCCGTCCCGTCGGGCGGCGCGCGGCCTACCCTCGGGGCCATGACCGCCCCTCGTTTCCTGCTCGTCCACCCCGTCGACGCCCCGCCCGCGGCCGTCTGGGAGGTGCTCACCGACATCGCCGGGGCCCCGCAGGTGCTCACCGGGGTGGAGGAGGTCGAGATCCTCTCCGACGGTCCCTACGCCGAGGGCACCCGCTGGCGGGAGACGCGCTCGATGCTGGGGATGACCGGGACGATGGAGCTCGAGGTCGTCGAGGCCGAGCCGCTGCAGCGCACGGTGATCCGCTCCGCGGTGGGCGAGATCGGCTATCGCACCGTGTTCACGCTGCGGGAGCTCGTGGGCGGGGACACCGAGCTGCGCCTCGAGAGCGTCGCCGAGCTGCCGCTGCGGCGCGGGCCGCGAGCCCTGGTCGACGGCGCCTCGGCCCGCTTCGGGCTCGCCGCCTCGAAGCCGACGATGACGCAGGATCTCGCGGACATCGCCGCGGCCGCGGCCCGTCGCGCGCGCTGAGGCTCCTCGCTCAGGCGGTGAGCCCGGGCAGGAGCTCCGCGGCGAGTGCGGTGATCCGCGCATCGGCCTCGTCCTCCGCGAGTCCCGCGGTCATCACCGCGAGGATCCGGCGCCCGGCCCCGGCGGGATCCTCGACGTAGGCGACGTCGTGCCGGTACCCGTCGACCCACCCGGACTTCGACCCCCATCGGACGCCGTCGCGCAGCACCGTGGCGATGATCGGGATCGTCTGCGCGTGCAGCGCCGCGAGGGCGAGCTCGTGGGAGTCGTCAGAGAGGCCGGGGCCTGCGACGAGGTGGTGCATGGTGCGGGCGAGGTCCGCGGCGGAGGTCTCGTTGGTCAGGCCCCGCTCGAGCGCCGAGGCGTCCCCGATCAGCCTCTCGACCCGGGTCGCCCCGAGCCCCAGCTCACCCACGACCGCCGCGACCGCGTCCAGGCCGACGAGCTCGAGCAGCTGATCGGTCGCCTCGTTGCTGGAGCGGTCGATCATCCGCGTGGCGAGATCGCGGAGCGCGATCGGGGCGCCGGGCTCGGGATGGGTGGGATCGAGGTGATCGCCGGACAGGGTGAACTCCTCCCCGTCGGCGCCGGTGAAGGTGCACGTCGCGGGCAGCTCCGCGTCGAGGTCGAGCTCGCCCTGCTCGGCGGCGCGCAGCACCGCCAGCAGCACGTGCAGCTTGATGGTGCTCGCGGCGTAGAACGGATCGTCGGCACGCGAGGCGGAGAGCACGGCGCCGTCGGCGTCGAGCAGGCAGTGCGCGAGACGCACCTCGGTCGGGGCGGCGGCGGTGGGCAGCGACATGCCCCGACTCTACGGCCCCGCCGGGTCAGCCCCGCTCGCGCAGCGTCACGGTCCGGGTCTTCCCGTCGGCGGTGGTGATCTGCGCACGCACCTCGGGGTGGGGGTCGGAGTCGTCCTCGATCGGCCACCAGGCGGCGAAGCGACCTTCGGCGAGACTCGCCTCGACCGGCCCTGCGCCGGTCTCGAGCACCACCCGTGTCACGTCCTCCCCGACGTCGCCGGCGACCGACGTGGATCCGTGGGCCTGCCACCCGTTCTGCAGCATGGCCTCCTGGAACGTGGTCATCACGACGGTCACGGCGACGTCTCCGGCCGCCGGGGGCGCAGCACCCGGCTCGGTCAGCGAGGTCATCCCTCCGGTCGGCTCCTGCCCGTCGGTCAGGGTCGCGGTGCACAGCAGCTCGCGGCCCTGGTCGTCGACGCCGAGGACCAGGGTGGTGTCCCCGCGCCGCTCCTGCAGGACCGGTCGGAGCGCGGAGGACTCGACCTGCCACCACTGCACGCACTGCTGCGCCCCGGGAGCATCGGCGGGAACGGCATCCCCGACCGGTGTCCATGTCGCGGAAGCCGTCGTGGGCCGCAGGATGTCGATGCCGACCACGCCCGTCGTCACCACCAGAGTCGCCGCGGCGACGGCGACCAGCCCGGCGCGCCATCGCGTACGTCGAGGACGGCCGACGAGCGGGCGGGCCCCGACGGCAGGACGGTCGCCGACAGACGGGTGATCGGAGCGGTCGCCGCTGTCGCGCGGGGTGGCGAGGATCCTCCGGAGATCCGCATCGGCCCGTGCCGGGAGTCCGTCGCCTGTCGGCGGTGCTGGGTCGAGCTCTCGCAGGGTGTTCTCGAGCATCGTGGTCCTCATGAGGTCGCCTCCCAGGCGGTATCGGCACGGTGTGCGGTGCGGTCAGCGGCGGTACGGGGGCTCGACGGCGGGCCGTCCTCCACGAGGCGACGGAGCCGTCGCCTCGCCCGCGACAGTCGCAGCCGGTAGGCGACGGGGGTGATGCCGAGGACCTGAGCAGCCTGCGCCGAGGTGAGTCCGTCGAGGACGGCGAGGGCGATGACCTCCTGCTCGGTCGCCGGCAGGTGCCGCCAGGAGCGGCCGACGTCGAGCCGCAGGGTCGCCGAGTCGTCGTTCCCCTGCCCGAACCGCGCGCCATGGTCCGCGAGCCGCACACCGAGCGCATCGCGGCGACGCACTCCGCGCCGCGAGTTGGCGAGCGTCCCCCGGGCGATGCCGAACAGCCAGGCCCGGGCGTCGCCGGCGTCCTCAGGCAGGTCCTCGAATCGCCGCCAGGCGACCAGGAAAGCCTCCGCGACGACGTCCTCCGCACCCTCGTCCCCGTGTCGGCGGCGGACGAAGCGGAGGACGTCGCAGTACGTGCCGTCGAACAGGGCGGTGAATCGCTGCTCGGGATCATGACTCTGCGGTGTGCTCACGTCCCTCTCCTGTCCGGCACCGGCGCCGGTGTGTCAGAGCCCGACCCTACGACTGCGCCGCCCTCAGCTTTTGTGAGACCACGACTCATATCGGGGCGCACATGAGTCCTCACGGCAGCAAAAGCTCCGCGGCCGGGCTCGTGGAGGCGGCCAGGCGGCGAGGGCATCGACCTGACGGCGAGAGCGACGGCCGGCCGACGGACGGCGTCACCCCGGCGGCGGAGCCGACCTCGTCGGAGCTCGCCCCGCGCGACGACGCGCCGCGCCTCCCGTCAGGGAGACGCGGCGCGTCGTCGTGTGCGGCGGGGTCGCGGCCGTACGGGTCGAGCTCAGGCGCCCTGGTGACCGGCGAAGGTGTCGGGGTCCGGGCCCTGGCGGCCGGGGGCGCCCTTGTCGAGGGCGGCGATGTTCGCGATCTCGTCATCGGTGAGCGTGAGCTCGAGGGAGGCGAGGTTCGCGGCGATCCGCTCGGGGGTGACGGACTTCGAGATCACCACGTTGCCGAGCGCGAGGTTCCAGGCGAGCAGCACCTGGGCGGCGCTCACGCCGTGCGCCTCGGCGACGGCGGTGACCACGGGGTCCTCGAGCTCGCCGCCGCCCTGGCCCAGCGGCGACCAGGCCTCGGTGACGATGCCCTTCTCGGCGTGGAAGGCGCGCAGCTCAGCGTTGCCGAGGTACGGGTGGACCTCGATCTGGTTGAGGACGGGCAGCACGCCGGTCTCGGCCTCGATCGTCTCGAGGTCCTCGCGGCGGAAGTTCGAGACGCCGATGGAGCGGATCCGGCCCTGCTCCTTGAGCTCCACGAGCGCCTTCCAGGTCTCCAGGGCCAGGCCCTTGGAGGGGGCGGGCCAGTGGATGAGGTAGAGGTCGAGCTCGTCGAGGCCCAGGTCCTCCATGGTCGCGTCGAAGGAGCGCAGGGTCGCGTCGCGGCCCTGGTCCTGGTTGGGGACCTTCGAGGTCACGAAGACCTCGTCGCGCGGGAGGCCGGCGGCCTTCAGGGCCTGGCCCACGCCGGCCTCGTTGTTGTAGCCGCGGGCGGTGTCGACGTGGCGGTAGCCGGCCTCGAGGGCCTTGACGACGACGTCGGCGGCGACCTCGTTCTCGACCTGCCACACGCCGTAGCCGAGCTGCGGGATGGAGCGGCCGTCGTGGAAGTCGATGCGGGGCGAGGTGGTCATGCTGCTCCTTGCTCTCGGGTCGCGGCGGACTCGACCGCCGCTGGACACTCCTACCAGGCTATCGCCCGCTCAGCCGCGGCACACCCCGAGGCTGAACGGCCGGGAGCCGGGGTCCTGCTCGAGCCAGCGGGCGAGCTCGGGCGGGTGGACGACGTGCTCGCCGAGCCGGTCCAGCGCCAGCCAGGCGGTGCCGGCCTGGCCGGGGTCCGGCTCGGTGCCCTCCCCGGGCTCCTCCCCCTCGGCCAGGCCGCACCAGTAGGCGACGTTGACCTGGTGGAACGGCGGGATCGGGGAGCCGTCGACCATGCGTCGGTCCATCATGATCTCGAACAGGCAGGCGGGCTGGTGCACCTCGACCTCGGCGCCGATCTCCTCGCGGCACTCGCGCACCATCGCCGCGGCCTGGTCCTCGCCGTGCTCCTGACCGCCGCCGGGCAGGGCGAACACCTCCTGACCGTCCGGTTCCAGGTAGCGGTTCATCAGCACCTGCCCCTCGCGGACGATCAGCGCCTTCACTCCCAGCCTGGGGCTCCTCATGCGAGCTCCTCCTCGTCCTCGGCCCGTCCCAGCAGCGCCTCGGCCCGTGCCCTCAGCGTCTCGGCGTCCTCGGCCTCGAGCAGCGCGGCGACCGCCTGCTCGTCCTGCAGCAGGGCCATCAGGCGCTGCAGGGCGGCGAGGTGCTCGCGCGCGTCGGTCAGCAGCGGCATGGCCAGCAGCTGCACCGGGACCTGGCCGCCGCCGGCCCCCATCTCCCCGAAGGCGACGGGGCGGGCGAGGGTCGCGAGCGCCAGGCCCGGGACGAGCACGTGCTCGGGGTCGGCGTGCGGGATCGCGGTGGGGATCGGGGTGGGCAGGCCCGTCGGGTAGCGCTGCTCGCGCGCCTGCAGCGCCTCGGGGAAGCCCTCGGTGACGGCGCCGTCGTCCAGCAGGTGCCCGGCGAGGGTGCGCAGCGCGTCGGCCGCGTCGGCCGCTTCGAGACGGGCGAGGACGAGGCTCAGCGCGAGCGGTGCGCGGGGCGTGCGCGGATCTGTGCTCATGGTTCCTCCCGGACGGCGACCCCCTGATTCTGGCACCCGTCGGCGCTCGCCTGCGTACGCTGGGCTCGTTCCGTCCGGCGCGTCCCGCGCCGCCGCCCGCCAGGAGAGACCATGCCCGCCCCTCGAGACACCGCCCTCGTGGTGCGCGCGGCGCGCCTCTATCACGAGCAGGGCCGCTCGCAGACGGAGGTGGCGAAGGAGCTGGGGCTGTCCCGCTCGAACGTCTCGCGGATCCTCTCCCAGGCCCGGGAGCGCGGGATCGTCGAGATCACGATCCACGACCCCGACGGTCCGCCGCGCCGCGACGAGGCGCTCGAGGCGGCGCTGCGGGCGACGTTCTCGCTGCGGGAGGCGCATGTGGTCTCCGCGCCGCGGGCCTCGGCGATGGAGTCCGTCGCGCGGCAGGGCGCGGCGCTGATCGCGGAGCGCGCGGGACGGGTGCGCAGCCTCGGCGTCTCCTGGGGGCAGACCGTCCAGAGCGTCGTCGCCGCCCTGGACTCCCTCCGCCCCCGGCCGACGCCGACGGTGCTGCCGCTGGTGGGCGGGCACAGCGCCCTGGACCAGTTCGACTCCGGCGAGTCCGTGCTGCGGGTGCTCGCCTCCCGACTCGGGGCGACGCCGCGGACGCTCTACGCCCCGGCGGTGCTGGAGTCCGCGACGGCGGTCGCGACGCTGCGGGCGGAGTCCTCGATCCGCACCGTGCTGGAGGCGGCCGCGCAGGTCGAGCTCGCGGTGGTGGGCATCGGCTCGCTCGGCGTGCACTCCTCCCCGCACGTGCTGGACCTGATGGCGCTCGGCGAGGAGGAGCGCGAGGCCTTCGAGGCGCAGCGCCCGGTGGGCGACGTGTGCGGCCGGTTCGTGGACGCCGAGGGGATCCCGCTCGGGGCGCCGACGGATCAGCGGGTGCTCGCGGTGACCTTCTCGGAGCTGCTGCGGATCCCGGAGGTCCTCGGCGTCGCGGCCGGGGAGGAGAAGGCGCCCGGGGTGGTGGGGGTGCTGCGCAGCGGCGCGATCCACACCCTGGTGGTGGACGTCGACCTCGCCCGCGAAGTGCTCGCGCTCAGATCCCGCTCCTGATCAGATCCCGCCCTTGAGCACGCGCTCGAAGCGGGCGGTGAGCTCGGCGTCGACGGGCAGCTCGTGCTCGTCGAGGTGGGTGATCGGGGCGGCGAGTCGGGTGGAGGACAGCAGCCAGGCGCCATCCGAGCCCTTCACGTCCTCGATGGTCATGAGCTCCTCGCCGGAGGCGAGGCCCTGCTGCTCGCGCAGCCATGCGAAGAGGGTCGCGACGGCGGTGCCGGCGAGCACGCCGGCGCTCGCGGGAGTGGTGAGGAAGGTGTCGCCGCGGCGCACGAGCAGGGTGGAGGTGGGGCCCTCGAGGGCGTAGCCGTCGCTGGAGACGAAGAGGACGTCGGCGGCGCCGCGTCGCTTCGCCTCGCGCACCGCGGCCATGTTCACGGCGTAGCTGAGGGTCTTCGCGCCCTGCAGCAGCCAGGGGCTGGTCTCCGCGGCGGTGGTGGCCAGGCCCCGGTCCAGCACGGCCACCTTCATCCCGGCCCGGTACGGGCTCCAGTCGTCGGAGGCCTTGGCGTGGATCCAGCAGGTGGGCGTGCCGGTGCCCTCGACGCCGCGGGTGTACATGACGCGCACGCTGAGCTCGGCGACGCTCTCGTGGGCGGCGATCGCGGCGTCGACCGCCTCGGCGAGCAGCGCCAGGTCCGGGGCGGGCAGGTCGATCATCTCGGCGCTGCGGGCGAGGCGGGCGAGGTGGGGGCCGACGTTGACGGGGCTGCCGTCGAAGGCGCCGATGGTCTCGAAGACGCCGTCGCCGCGGGTGGCGACGAGGTCGGTGACGGAGAGCTGCGGGACCGTGGGGTCGGCGAGGCGGTAGCCGGGTCCGCCGCCCGACGGGTCTCCGGTCGCGCCGGGGACGAGCACGAGCACCGGGGCGGGGGTACGGGGGCTGGTCGCGGTCATGTCACTGCTCCTTCACGGGGCCCGCCGGGGTGCGGAGCCGTCTCACCAGGGTAGACCTGCCGCGCCGACGGCTCAGTCCCAGCCGATCCCCTCGCCGATCGCCGAGGCGCCGCGCGGGCTCGACGCGCCGCCGCCGGTGCCGCCGCCGAGCATCTCCCCGATCATGGCCACCAGCCGCTCGAACAGGGTGCCCGGCTCCTCCGCGCCGGGCGCCTCGAGCCGACCCGCGGGCAGCGCTCCGGCGGTCTGCGCCGGGCCGTCCACGAGGCCCTGCAGGCCCATCGCACCACCGGCCGCGACGCTCTCACCGGCGCTCTCGCCGGCACCGCCGCCCGAGGCCTCCGCACCGCCGGCCCCCTCGGCGCCGCCGCCGGACCCGCCGCCCGACGACGACCCGCCGCCGGCACCGCCGCCGGACTCACCTTCGGCCCCACCGGACGCGGACTCCCCCGCACCGCTCGAGGCCCCGCCGGAACCACCAGTGCTCTCGGAGCTCGCGCCGGAGTCGCCGGCGCTCTCGGAGCCGGACTCGGCACCAGCACCCCCGCCGGCCTCCCCGCCGCCGGACCCCTCACCCAGACGCCCCTCCTCCCCGATCAGGTTCCCGAGCCCGCCGCCGGCGCCGAGCCCGGCCAGCAGCTCCTCGAGGAGCATGCCGAGGGCGAGTCCGCGCAGGACGAGATCGGCGAGCAGCCCGCCGAGCAGGCTCCCGAGGAAGGCGCCGAGCAGCGCGGCCCGCCCCTCGAGGGTGGCGAGCGCCTCGCGCAGCAAGTCGGCGAAGCGGCCCGCGGGCCCGCTCCCGCCGCCGAGCAGGTCCCGCAGCATCCCCTGCGCCATCCGCGCCATGTCCGCGAGGAACTCTCCGGGGCTCGACCAGGGGCCGCCGAAGCTGTCGGGGCTCGAGGCGGCCTCCTGCTCCTCGGCGTGCTGGGCGAGGCGTCGCGCCTGCTGGCGCAGCTCGAGGCCGCGGTCCTGGAGACCGGGGCGCACGCTCCCGGACCAGTCGGCGCGGAACCGCTCGGCGTCCTCCCCCACCCACTCGACGGTGTCGATCACCGCGGAGAGCCGCCCCTCGAGCTCGTCGAGCAGCTCCGCGCGCCGGGCGCAGACCGCGCCCATCGTCCGCAGGGCCTCGGCGTCCGCCCCCCAGAATCCGTTCATGCCTCCCCGTTCCCCTCGCTGTCCCCGTGTCGCAGTCCCCGCCTCGTGCCTCCCCGGGCACGCCCCCGAACCTATGCGTCCCGGGGCTCCCCCGCCATGGGGAGGACTCCCCATCCCGGCCGGGATCAGCGGGGGCACCACCAGGACTCACTCGCCGGCGGCGAGCTCCCGCACCCAGTCCGGGACCCGGTCCGCGCCCACCCGTCCCACGAGCGCGCAGGCGTAGTCCGCGTCGATGCCGCCGAGCCCGTCGAAGTCGCCCGGGTCGTGGTCGTAGACGAGGTCGGCGCCGAGCGCGATCCTGTCGGGGTCCTCGGGCGGTCGCGTGGCGTCCAGGCGCAGGGACACGAAGGCCTGGCGCTGCTCGGCGGTGCAGTGCTGGAGCGCATCCAGCAGCAGCGTGATCTGCGAGTCGGCGGCGAAGACGCTGTCCCCGCCGCGGGAGGTCCCGTCGCGGTCGGTGATCACGAGGCGCCCGGCCCACTCCTCGCCGTGCGGGAGGAAGGCCGCGCCCACGTGCCGCCACTGCTCGGTGAGGTCGAGCGAGCTCAGCAGCACGGTCGCGAGATCCCGGGTCAGGGCGCCCTGGCGCTCCATCGGCGAGGGCGCCGACGGGGGCTGCGCGGCCGGGTCCTGCGGGGTGGGCGGCTGGCTCATGGTGCTCCTTCTCGCGTCGACGGCCCCGCTCAGCGGGGGAAGGTCGCGCCCTCAGGGTAGTTGGGCAGGTGGTCCTCGACGATCTGCTCGCCGTCCTCGTGGAGGCGCACGTCGTAGCCGGAGGGGACGTACTCCCACGGCTCGCTGTCGTGCTCGGGGCCGACGCCGGCGGGCTGCTCCTCGCCCCAGTCGATGCGGGTCTCGTAGGAGTAGGAGCGGTCCTCGTCGGAGATCCCGTCGGCCATGAGGCTCTCGTAGGTGTAGATGGTGTCCTGGCCGCTGCGGGCCTGGTTCACCTCGTCCCACTGGCGGGTGTAGTTGATCTCCTCGCGGATCCCGCCGAGCTGCCGGGCCAGGACGTGCCCGGCGTTGAACTCGACCGGCTCGGAGGTGCCGTCCCCGCTCATGTCCCAGCGCTCGGCGATCGTGGACTGGATCGCCTGGGAGCGGGCCATCTCGCGGTCGACGACGACGTCGGGCACGTACAGGTGCTCGGTGCGGCCCAGCTCGTCGGTGCGGTAGTAGGCCTGCTCGTTGACGTGGTACGTCGCATCCGGCAGGGTCTCGCGCAGGTTCGGGTTCATCGTCTCGCCGCCGCCCTCGGCCTCGACGTACTCGATCCGTCCCTCGTCGTCGGTGTAGTAGGTGCCGTGCTCGCCGACGTCGTAGCGGGTGTCGGGCTCGAGCGTGATCGGCGTGCCGTCCTCGTCGAGGCCGAAGGGCTCGTCCGCGCCGTCGGGGGCGAGGGCGTGGTCCGCGTCGACCTCGATGCGGTGCGCGGTCTCGGGCGGGGCGAGCTCCATGCCCGTCTCCGGGAAGGCGAGCGGGCTCTCCCCGACGGCGGCGGAGGCGTCGGCGGCGCCGAGCGGCGCATGCGCCGCCATCAGCCGGATCCCGCCCTCGGCCCCCGGCAGCGGTCCCTCGGAGAGGCCCCCGGCCAGGCCCGGCGGCGGAGCCGCCCCTGCGCCGCCCGGGACGCCCGGGCCACCCGGGCCGCCCGACGCCCCGTCCTGCTCCTCGGCCTGCCCGGCGAGCTCCGCCGCCTCGCCGCGCAGCGCGCCGATGCGGGCGTGCAGCCCGGTGCGCACGTGACCGGCCCAGTCGGCGCGGAAGGCGTCGGCGTCCGGGCCCTGCCAGCGGGCGCCGCCGACGATCCCGTCGAGCTGCGCGGTCAGCTGCTCGAGCCGCTCCGCACCGCCGCCGACGGCGCGGCCGAGGGCGCGCAGCGCCTCGGTGTCGGCCCCCAGGAATCCCGCCATGTCGTTCCCCGCTCCCCCGCCGCTCCCCTGGTCGCCCTCACGCTAGGGACGGGGGTCGGGGGCGGGAATGGGGAGTTCTCCCCATCGTGCGCGGGGAGGCGAGATGTTCGCCCGGCGGTCACCTGGGCGTCATCGCGCGCCCGGCTCAGCCGCCGTGGACGGCGAGCACGAGGCCGTGCTCGCGCCAGCCCAGGTGCATCTCGAGCGGGTCCCCGTCGGTCTCGACCTCCATCGGGTCCACGCGGGTGCCGAGCGCGGCGCCGCGCAGGTCGGCGAGCGCGAGCGCATCGTCCGCCTCCCCCGCGGCGGGGGCGACGAGCTCCGCCTCGGGCACGTCCTCGACCATGCCGAGGATCGCGGCGAAGAGGTGGGCGTCCATGAGCTGCTCGGCGGCGTCGGTGCGCGCGGTCTCCGTGTCGTCCTCGGCGGGGCCGCGGGAGGAGAGCTCGGCAAGGGTCGCCTCGAGCGCATCGGTGAAGAGGCCCAGGTAGGTGGGCAGGTCCGGGGCGGCGAGCTGCAGGGCGAGGTCCTCGCCGATGCCGTAGACCGCACCGGGGGTCCCGTTCTCGTCGAGGGTCAGCACCACGGCGGTGTCCGGGGTCTCGTAGAGGGGGTAGTAGCTGGTCGCCTCGCCCAGCAGCGTGTACGGGCCGACGTCGGTGCGGTTCTCGACCAGCAGGGTCAGCACAGGCAGGTCGCGCAGGGTGATCCCGCCGAGCTCGTCGACGAGCTGCTCGAGGGCGGGCGGCGGATCGGCGGCGACCTCCTCCTCGGTGACGGCGAGGCCGGGCACCATGGCGACGTCCTGCTCGTGGACGGTGACGAGGGAGGCCAGGCGGTCCAGGACCGGGCGCAGCGGGGCGATCGGCAGCACCTCGGCGCCATCGGGCCAGGGCAGGGAGGTGTTCATCGGCGTGCTCACCCGCCCAGTCTGTCACGCGCCGCCGGGCCGGATCCTGCTCTCGAGCGCGTCGATGTACAGGTCACCGGCCTGGGACTGGGCGATCAGCTCCCGCGCGGCGGGCACCGAGTCCCAGGTGTTCCACAGCAGCACGCCCTCGACCACGCCCTCGTCGAGGTAGTGGACCACCGCGGCCCGGTGCTCCTCGTCCCACACCTCGCGCATCTCGAGGGAGCTGTCCAGGCGGCCCACCGCCTCGTAGCCGTCGTCGAAGAGGTCGGAGAAGAACAGCGGGGTGTGCGTGTACTCCTCCCGCTCCTCCTCAGGGCGGGTCATGTTCGCGCCCGCGACCGCGCCGGAGGCCTCGGCGTGGTCGACGTGCTCGACGTGGCGCCGTCCCAGCAGCGCGTCGTCGTAGAGCACCACGTCCCCGGCCGCGAAGACGTCCGGGGAGCTCGTGCGCAGGTGCGGGTCGACGACCACGTACCCGCGGTCGGTGAAGATCCCGGCGTGCTCGGCGAGGGTGGTCGCGGGCTGCGCGCCGAGGCCGAGCACGACCGCGTCGGCCGTGAGGGTCTCGCGGTTCGCGGCGTGCAGGGTGAGGGTCGCGTCGGCGGAGATCCCGGCGAGGCGGAAGCCGCCGACCAGCTCGATGCCGTGCTCGGTGAAGACCTGCTCGAGGTGGGAGGTGAGGGAGTCCGGGAGCATGTGCTCGAGGATCCTGGTCCCGCCGTGGGCGAGGGTGACCTCGGCGCCGGTGCGGGTGAGCGCCGCGGCGATCTCGGTGCCGAGGAACCCGCCGCCGACGACGACCACGCGGGCGCCGTCGGTCGCGAGGGTGCGCAGGTGGCGGTAGTCGCCGACGGTGCGCAGGCTCAGCACGCGGGAGTCGTGCACGCCGGGCAGGTGGCGGTGCGAGGAGCCGGTGGCCAGCAGCGCCTTGCGGTAGTGGACCCGCTGGCCGCGCGCGGTGACCGCGGTGTGCGAGGCGGGCAGCAGCTCGGTGACGAGGGTCGAGGTGAACAGCTCCGCCCCGGTCGCCGCCGCGGTGCCGAGGTCCTGGCTGTCCGGGTCGGGGTCCTCGCCGGTCCACAGGTCCTTGGAGAGCGCCGGCCGATACACGGGGGCGTGCGGATCCGCGGAGAGGATCGCGATGCTCGCGTCCTCGTCGGCCTCCCGGATCGCCCGGGCGGCGGCGTCCGCGGCGATGCCCCCGCCGATGATCAGGTGGTCGTAGCTGTCCTTCAGGTCCGACATCGGAGCCTCCTTCGGCGGGCGCTCCTCGATGAGCGCTGGTCTCGCTGTCCACCACGGTAAGCCCGTCCCCGGATGTGCGCCATCTCCCGCGGGGCGGATGGGCCCTGCCGCACCGCGCCCGCACGTGCTTGGATGAGCGGGCACACCCGTCAGGACCGGAGGTCACCCCATGGGACGCGAGATCGGCAGCACCGAGTACACCCGTTCCCAGCGCACCCGCTATCGGCGGGAGCTGCGCCGGAATCTCGACCTCTTCGAGACCTTCCTGGACACGGCCGAGTTCGTGGACGAGGGGACGGTGGGCGTCGAGCTGGAGATGAACCTCGCCGACCGCGACTCGATGGCCCCGGCGCTGATCGCGGACACCCTGCTGGAGGACCTCGACGACGAGCAGTACGTCCACGAGATCGGGCGGTTCAACCTCGAGGCGAACCTCCCGGTGACCCATCCGGAGGGGACTGGGCTGCGCGAGCTGGAGACGGCGCTCGGCGCCGCCGTCGACCGGGCCGACGCGGCGGCGCAGGCCCGCGGGGCGCGCGTGGTGCCCGTCGGCCATCTGCCCACGATCTCCGAGGATCTCTTCGCCGACGAGGCGTGGCGCGCCCCGGGTGCCCGCTACGAGGCGCTGGAGTCCAGCGTGATGGAGGCCCGCGGCGAGGAGATCACCCTGCGGATCGAGGGCGAGGGCCGGGGTGTGGACACCACCTTCGACTCGATCGCGCCGGAGAGCGCGTGCACCTCGATGCAGCTGCACCTGCAGGTGCCGCCGGAGCAGTTCGCGGCCGCCTGGAACGCGGCGCAGGCGATCGCCGGACCGCAGGTCGCGCTCGCCGCGAACTCCCCGTTCCTGCTGGGCAGGCGGCTGTGGCACGAGACCCGCATCCCCACCTTCGTGCAGGCCCTGGACACGCGCCCGCCCGAGTACGCGGCGCAGGGAGTGCGGCCGCGGGTGTGGTTCGGGGAGCGCTGGATCACCTCGATGTTCGACCTCTTCGAGGAGAACGTGCGCCTGTTCCCGGCGCTGATCCCCGAGTCGCGGGAGATGGCGGAGGAGCCGCTGCTGACCGAGGGCCACTCCCCCCGCCTGCACGAGCTGATGCTCCACAACGGCACCGTGTGGCGCTGGAACCGACCGATCTACGATCCCGGCACCGACGTGCCCCACCTGCGGCTGGAGAACCGTCTGCTGCCGGCCGGCCCGACCGCCGCGGACATGGCCGCGAACGCCGCGTTCTTCTACGGCATCGTCCGCTCGCTGGTGCACGAGCGGCGGCCGCTGTGGTCGCGGATGAGCTTCGAGCAGGCCGACGAGTCCTTCCAGCAGTGCGCCCGCTGGGGCCTGGAAGCGCGGGTGCGCTGGCCGAAGGTGGGCCGGGTGCGGGTCGCGGACCTCCTCCAGGAGCACCTGATCCCGCAGGCGATGCAGGGGCTGCGCGAGCTCGGCGCCGACGCGCAGGTGATCGCCCGCTACCAGGAGATCCTCACCGAGCGCGCCCGCACGGGCCGCAACGGCGCCCGCTGGCAGATCGACACCGTCACCTCGCTCGAGCTGCGCGGCGGCACCCGCGAGCAGGCGCTCGCGGAGATGACCCGCCTCTATCGCGCCGCCGTCGACTCGGGCGAGCCGGTGCACGCCTGGCAGGTCCCGGCGCGCCAGCGGGGCTGACGGCCGGCACGACCACCAGGCGTCCACATCTCGGACGGCCGTCTCACAGGGCAGTACAGTGCTCCCATGAGCACCCAGACCCCGTCCCCCGCGCCCGCGAGCACCGCGCGCGCCTCGGAGGACCGCTCCGCGCGCATCGCGGTGACGATCTTCCCCGCCCTGATCCTCGTCGCCGCGGCGATCGGCTTCTTCGCCCCGCCCGTCGGCCAGGCCCTCGCGCCGTTCACGAGCATCTACCTGGGCATCATCATGTTCGCGATGGGGCTGACGCTCACCCTCCCGGACTTCGGGCTGGTCGTGCGCCGCCCGCTGCCGGTGCTCATCGGCGTGGTCGCCCAGTACGTGATCATGCCGCTGATCGGGCTCGGGGTCTCGCTGCTGCTGCAGCTGCCGCCCGAGCTGGCCGTCGGCGTGATCCTCGTGGGCTGCGCCCCCGGCGGCACCAGCTCGAACGTGATCTGCTACCTCGCGAAGGCGGACACCGCCCTGTCGGTGACGATGACCTCGATCTCGACCCTGCTCGCCCCGCTGTTCACCCCGCTGCTGACCCTGTGGCTCGCCGGCTCGTACCTCCCCGTGGACGCGGGTTCGATGGCGCTGTCGATCGTGCAGATGGTGCTGATCCCGGTGATCGGCGGCCTGGTGGTGCGCCTGATCGCCGGGAGGCTCGTGGACCGGGTCCTGCCGGCCCTGCCGTGGGTCTCCGTCGCCGGCATCTCGCTGGTCGTCGTCTCGGTGGTCTCGGGCTCGACCGAGGCGATCGTCTCCGCCGGCGCGATCGTGCTGCTGGCCGTGGTGCTACACAACGGCCTCGGCTACCTGCTGGGCTACTGGGGCGCCCGCCTGCTGCGCCAGGGCGAGCGCGCCGCCCGCACCACCTCCGTCGAGGTCGGGATGCAGAACTCGGGCCTCGCCGCGACGCTCGCCGCGGCATCGTTCAGCCCCGCCGCCGCGCTGCCGGCCGCGATCTTCTCGATCTGGCACAACCTCTCCGGCGCGGTGCTGGCGATGTACTACCGCCGCAGCGCCGATCGCCACCAGGTCGACCCGGCCTGATCCACGGGCGGGTCGAGCGTCTCAGCGCGACTCGTCCCGCAGGTCCTTCGGCAGCGTCGCCCGTGCGCTGCCGGTGCGGGCCGGCAGCGTCCCGGCATCGGGCGCCGTGTCGGGCTCGACCTCCTCGACGTCCTCGTAGATGTCGCTCATGACCGGCACCTCGGAGGTGTACGTCGGCTCGACGACGTAGTCGTCGGTGTCGAACTCGTCGTCCTCCTCGCGCCGCTCGTACTCCTCCGGCGGCAGCACCTGCGCCCATTCGCGGGTGCGGATCTGCGGCAGCTCGCCCGCGTCCTCCCGCAGCGCGCGCAGCAGGGCGTACATCTGGAACCAGCCCATGACGAAGAACGGCAGGCCCACGAGGATGATCGTGGACTGCAGTGCGGTCAGCCCGTCCTCGCCGGAGAACACCAGCAGCGTCGCGGTGATCAGCCCGATCGCGACGCCCCAGAAGATGCGCTGGCCGAGCGGGTTGTAGTCCTCGTGGCCGTTGGCCATCGAGTCGGTGACCAGGGCCGCGGAGTCCACGGAGGTGACGAAGAAGATCACCACCACGATGATCGCGATCACCGAGACGAAGAACGCGGCCGGGTAGTTGTCCAGGAACGCGAACAGCGCGCCGGGGATGTCCCCGTCGCCCACGACGCGGTCCACGAGCCCGCCCTCGCCGCGCAGCTCGATGTCGAAGCTCGCGTAGCCGAAGATCCCGAACCAGATCACGGAGAAACCGGCCGGCACCGCGAGCACGCCCGAGACGAACTGGCGGATGGTGCGGCCCCTGGAGATGCGGGCGATGAAGATGCCCACGAAGGGCGACCAGGTGATGGTCCAGGCCCAGTAGAAGACGGTCCAGGTGTTCTGCCAGCCGGAGTCGGCCTGGGTGTCGTTCCACAGCGCCAGCTCGGGCAGAGCGACGAGATAGTTGCCGAAGGACTCCAGGGTCCCCTTCAGGATGAACAGGGTCGAGCCGCCGGCGACCAGCACGAACAGCAGCAGCAGCACGGCCATGACGATGTTGAGGTTGGAGAGGACCTTGATCCCCTTCTCCAGGCCGAGGGACACGGAGATCAGCGCCAGCCCGCTGACCACGCCGATGATGACGAGGTTCCAGACCGCGTTCTCCGGGACCCCGAACAGCTGGTTGAGGCCGCCGTTGATCTGCAGGGTGCCCAGGCCCACCGAGACCGCGACGCCGAAGACGGTGCCGATGATCGCGATGATGTCGATGATCTTGCCGATCGGCCCGTGAATGCCCTCGCCGAGCAGCGGCTGGAAGATCGAGCTCACGCGCGGGGGCAGGTTCCGCTTGTGGATGAAGTAGGCGAAGCACAGGGCGGGCAGGGTGAAGATCGCCCAGGTGTGCAGCGTGAAGTGGTAGTACGTGAAGTTCATGGCGTCCCGGGCGGCGGCCCAGGTGCCGGCCTCGAGGCCGAGCTCGGTGGCGCGCGGCGGGTCGCCGAAGTGGCTGATCGGCTCGGCGACGCCCCAGAACATCAGGATCGAGCCGATCCCGGCGGCGAAGAGCATCGCGAACCAGGCCGTGCCGGAGTGCTCGGGCGGCTCGTCGTCGGGGCCGAGCTTGACGCGGCCGAAGCGACCGGCCGCGATGAAGATCAGGAACGCCAGGAACACGGTGACGCCCAGGATGTAGAACCATCCGAGGTTGGTCATCAGCCATTGCGAGGCGCTGTCGGTCGCCGCCCCCATCGGCTCGGTGAAGGCGATCGTGGCGATCACGAAGGCGAGGATGATCGCCGCCGAGCCGAAGAAGATCGCGGGGGAAGTGCGCAGTCGCAGCGCGTCGTGGAGTCTCGTCAGCACTGTGCTCGTCTCCTCGTCGGACGGCACCGTCGCTCGGATCTCGCTCATCGGTCGTGCCGCCGCAGGGTGGGCTGGTCGTCGGACGCTCACCAGTATGGCGGAGCCACTGGCCCCGGGGGCGATTTCCCGCAGCGCCCTCGCAGCGTCCGCAGCCTCGGGTCCGACGGGGAGTCCTCCCCATCGCGCCCCGCCCGACCCCGGGATAGCGTGGTCCACGACGCTCCCGGCAGAGGTGGAGGACCTTCATGAGCACCCCGTACGGCATGCCGCCGACCCCGCCGACCGGAGCGCCCCCGCTCCCGCCGGCGAAGAGCCGGACCCCGCTGTACATCGCGCTGGCCTGCGGCTGCGTGCTCGTGCTGCTCCTCGTCCTCGGCGGCGCCGGACTCGGCTTCTATCTCCTCGGCCAGGACGGCGGCGAGGAGCCGACATCGCCCCCGAGCTCGATCGTGGACCCTCCCCCGAGCGAGGACCCCTCCGACGATCCGACCGACGACCCGAGCTCGCCCACCTCGGAGGCGCCCACCGAGATCGAGACCGACCAGCCGGTGGACAAGCCCACCGAGGGCCCGTCGGCCGATGCCACCTCGCCGAGCGACGAGATCTTCACGCTGACGGTCTCGAAGCCCGAGGAGGGGACCACCCTCGAGCTGGGCGGCGAGACGAAGACACCGGAGAACGACAAGTTCATCGGCGTGGCGGTGACGATCGAGAACAGCAGCTCCACGTCCATCGGGCTCGACACCGACCGCTTCCGCCTCTACGACGACTCCGGCACGGAGATCAACATCCGCTACGGCGCCTTCTCGACCTCCGGCCCGGAGATCCCTGCCGGCGAGGAGGCCGAGGCGCAGCTGTACGCCGACGTCCCCGAGGACACGGTGCTCGCGGAGATCAGCTACACCGACGAGGTCGGCACCGGCGGCCAGGAGTTCCGCGTCCCCGTCGGCGGCTGAGAGCGCACCACCGCCACCACCACGACCAGCGGCGCGCGGCGAGCATTCCGCGATCGCCTTCGACCGACTGGTCCGACTGCTGCGTCTGCTCGGGCACGCCAGCTTCTCGATCCTGGATGCGACGCAGGTCAGCGAGGACTCCGGGCCGCCCGGAGCCCCGATTACCAGGGAATGAACAGCCTCGGCACAGTGCTTTTCCCGGCAGCGCGTGTTCACTGTTCTCAACGCGTCACCGGAGGACCCGCTGACTGAGGAGGAGGCGGGATCCGCTGATCCGGGACGCGGGGGAAAGGGATGGCCCCGGCTCGTGGGGACGAGCCGGGGCACTTTCCTGTCCGGGGGTATTCCGCTCCGGCGCCGCCCTCGCCGTGAGCGCTCTCAGCGCCGCAGGTCGATGCCGAAGACGCGTCGTATCTGCGCGACGGCGTGTCGGGTGAAGCGGCGGTCCGAGGGGGTCGAGGCGAAGGGCAGCACGAGGCCGGGATGGTCGGGATGCGTGACGCGGCCGTGCGTCGCCCCGGGGGTGATGACGAACCCTGCCTGCTGCATGCGGCCCAGCAGCTCGCGGCGCGAGGTGGGGTGGCGCGTGCCCTGCCCGCCGCGGGTGGAGGGGCCGGCGGCGTCCTCGGCGATGTCGAGCGCGGGCTCGTACTCGTCGGGGCGCACGCTGAGCGCGTAGCGGGCGGAGAACAGGCCGATCACGGCGTTGTCCGCGCGGCGCACCTGCACGACGAGGTCGCCGCGGAGGAAGTGGTCGCTGGTCCCGGCGTCGGCGGTCCAGGCGTCCTCGGGGTCGGCGACGGCCTGCACGATCCGCTCGCCGTCGGCCCCGGTCACGCCGACGGCGCGGATGTCCTCGTCGCGGATCCGCAGGGGCCGGGGCAGCGGTCGCGGATCGTCCGCGTCGAGCGTGTGCACGGCGTCGCTCGGAGCGGCCGACGCGGCCCGCGGCAGCTCGACCGTCCGGGCCCGTCGGCGCGGCAGCGGGGCGGAGGGCAGGTCGGCCCGCTCGGGCCGGGCGCCCGGCTCGGGCCGGCGCCCCGGCACGGCGGTCCAGTCCACGGGCCGCACGGAGCGGGCGGGGTCCCTGCGTCCGGCGAGCGCCTTCGGACTCGGGACGGGTCGCTCGGGCCTGCTCGCCATCTCGTCCCCTCCCCTGCGCGCTCGTGACCGCCCGACTGCCGGGCTCCCCCGATGGTGCCACGAGGGCGCCGGTCCGCTAGCGTGTCGCCCGTCTCGTCCCGTCCTGCCGTGAGGATCCCCGTGGCCGTCACCGTCGCCCGCCGTTCCCGCTCCGCACGCTTCGCCGCCGTGCTGGCCGCCGTGCTCCTCGCCGCCGGGTGCAGCGGCTCCCCCGAAGAGGAGGGCTCCTCCCCCGCCGCCCAGGGCACGACCGCCGAGGAGCCCGCCGCCTCGGACGGGGACGACTCCGCCGGGGACGACTCCGCCGGGGGCGCCTCCGACGAGGGCGGGAAGACCGCGGCCGTCGTGCCGCAGGAGTCCTATGAGGTCACGCCCGCACCGGAGGGCTTCGTCCCGCCGGAGCCCTGCACGGGCGAGGGCGCCTTCTACGCGGAGCTGGGAGGGGAGGCGAACCCCGGCATGCCCGAGCGCGGCGGGGAGTCCCTGACCGTCTCCCTCGAGAGCATCGAGGGCGACAGCGCGCAGCTCATGGCGCAGGTCGGCGACAGCCCCGCCCGGGAGATCGGACCGATCACCCTGGGCGAGACCGTCGCCGTGGACCTGTGGACGCTGTCGGTGACGAGCGTGTGCGCCGACTCCGAGCAGGTCGAGTTCGACCTGATCGACTGAGGCTGGATCTCGTCACCGGTGGATGATGGGGGCATGACGGACCGCTCCCCTGCCCCGCACCGCTTCGACCTGGACGTCGTCGGGGCGGGGCTGCCCGTCACCGCGGCACGGGAGGAGCTCGGGGCCGCGGCGCGGACGGGCGCGATGGTGGTCACCGCCCCGCCCGGCACGGGCAAGACGACACTGGTGCCGCCTCTGGTCGCGAACCTCGTCGGCGGACTGACCCTGGTCACCCAGCCGCGCCGGGTGGCGGTGCGCGCGGCCGCCCGCCGTCTCGCCTCCCTCGACGGCAGCCCGCTCGGCGGCCCCGTCGGCTTCACGGTCCGCGGCGGGCGGACGGTCGGGAAGGGCACGGCCGTCGAGATGCTCACCCCGGGCGTGCTGCTGCGACGCCTCCTGGCCGATCCGGAGCTGCCGGGCGTCTCGGCGGTGGTGCTCGACGAGGTCCACGAGCGCTCCCTGGAGACGGACCTGCTGCTGGGGATGCTCGCCGAGACGCGGCAGCTGCGGGAGGACCTGCTGGTCGGGGCGATGTCGGCGACGCTCGATGCGCGGGCGGTCGCGGAGGTGCTGGACGGCGCGGCGATCGTGGAGGTGCCGAGCGCCCTGCACCCTCTGCGCACCGAGCACGCCCCCTCCCCGTCCCCGCGCCTGGACGCCCGCGGCGTCACCCGCGAGTTCCTGGACCATCTCGCCCGCACCGCGGCCCGCGCGCAGCGGGAGGAGGGCTGCGACGCGCTGGTCTTCGTGCCCGGCGGCCGCGAGGTCGACGAGACGGTCGCCCGCCTGCAGGGACTCGTCGACGGGGTCGAGGTCCTCCCGCTCCACGGCCGGCTGCCCGCCGCCCAGCAGGACCGCGCGACCGGCGGCCGCCGCCCCGGGGAGCCGCCCCGGATCGTGGTCTCCACGGCGCTCGCGGAGTCGTCCCTCACGGTGCCCGGGGTGCATCTGGTGGTCGATGCGGGGCTGTCCCGCGAGGTGCGGCGGGATCGCGGGCGGGACATGTCGGGCCTGGTCACGGTCAGCGCCTCGCGGGCCGCGATCGAGCAGCGCGCCGGCCGTGCCGCCCGTCAGGGCCCGGGCCGGGCGGTGCGGGTGTTCTCCGAGGCGGAGCTCGCGGGGATGCCGGCCCAGTCCCCGCCGGAGATCACCGCCGCGGACCTCACCGATGCGGCGCTCTGGCTCGCCTGCTGGGGGACGCCGCGCGGGCAGGGCCTGCCGCTGCTGACCCCGCCGCCGGCCGCGGAGATCCGCGCCGCCGAGGAGACGCTGCGGGCGCTGGGCCTGGTCGACGAGGAGGGCCGCCCCACCCCGGCCGGTCGCCGCACCGCGAAGCTCCCGGTCGGGGTGCGCGAGGCGCGGGCCCTGCTCGCGGGCGGGCCGTCGGCCGCCGAGGTCGTCGCCGTGGTCTCCGACGACCACCGCCCCACGGGCGCCGATCTCCCCCGCCTCCTCGCCGATCTCCGCGCCGGCCGAGCCCCCGGCGCCGAGCGCTGGCGCCGAGAGCGCGACCGCCTGACGCGCCTCGCCGGCTCCTCGGGCGGGAGCGCCTCCCCCGGCGCGGTCCTCGCCCTCGCCCGCCCGGAGCGGATCGCCCGCCGGGTGGGCGACGGCTCGCGATCCTATCTCCTCGCCTCCGGCACGCGGGCGGCCCTGCCCGAGGGCAGCGGCCTGCTCGGCGCGCAGTGGCTCGCGGTCTGGGAGGTGCAGCGCGCGGAGGGGCGGGCCGCCGACGGTACGGGCGCGGTGATCCGTGCCGCCGCCCCGCTCACGGAGGACGAGGCCCTCGACCTCGGCGCCGGTCTGCTCGTCGAGGAGCGCACGGCGAGGCTCGAGAACGGCACCGTCCGTGCCCGCCGCCGGCGTGCACTCGGCGCGATCGAGCTGTCCTCCACCCCGGTCGCGACGACGGCCGAGGACACGGTCCCCGCGGTGCTCTCCGCGGTCGGCGAGAGGGGCCTGGAGGCGCTGACCTGGTCGGACACCGCCCGCAGCCTGCGAGGCCGGCTCGCCCTGATCCACCGCGAGCTCGGTGACCCGTGGCCGGCGATGGACGAGGACGCACTCCTGGCCACCCTCGAGACCTGGTTCGCCCCGCACGTGCGGACCCGCCTGGACGGCATCGACCTGGTCTCGGCGCTGCGCACCCTGCTGCCCTGGCCGGAGGCGTCCGAGCTCGACGCCCTCGCCCCCGAACGGCTCCCCGTCCCCTCAGGATCCACCGCCCGGATCGACTATCCCGCGCCGGATGAGGAGGGCGGCCGGCCCGTCGTCGCGGTGAAGCTGCAGGAGCTGTTCGGCCTCGCCGAGACGCCGCGGCTGGTGCGGGGCAGGGTGCCGGTGCTCTTCCACCTGCTCTCCCCGGCCCGTCGGCCGCTCGCCGTCACGGACGACCTGCGCTCCTTCTGGGACGGGCCGTACCGGGAGGTGCGCAAGGAGATGCGGGGCCGCTATCCGAAGCATCCCTGGCCGGAGGATCCGTGGACGGCGCCGGCCACCGCGCGGACCACGGCGCGGCTCAGGTCGAGCTGACCGTAGTGACCACGGTGGCCGCGGCGAGCGCCGCGGTCATGTCGTCCACGACCCGCTTCACGGCCGTCGCGGCGGGGCTGTCGATCTCGAGGGCCTCGATCCGCTGATCGAGCTCACGACGGGAGAGGCCGGGCAGGTCGTCCTTGAGGATCCGGTGGGCGATCCCGAGGGCGCGCAGGATCTCCAGCAGCAGCCCGTCCTGCAGGGAGGCGCGGGAGGGGTCCTCGACGGCGGCGGCGAGACGGGCGCGCAGCGCGGTCTCGAGCTCGTCGTCGTGCGTGGGCCAGGTGGTGGTGAACCAGCCGTCCTTGCGCTGCACGGCGCCGACGGCGGCGTAGCCCTCGCCGATCACCTCGGTGAGGTTCATCATGCGGTGGCCGATCGCGGACTTCAGCGACTTCCCCTCGAGCTCGGCGAGCGCGCCCAGGGCCTGGTCGAGGACGGGCAGGTCGGTGGGCTCGGTGGAGAGCACCTGCACCTTCGGACTGCGCTCCTCGGTCAGCGCGATCCGCTCGCGCAGGGCGAGCTCGGCGATCGCGGCGGCGGCGAGGGCCTGGGTGCGGTACGAGGTCGAGTCCTGCCGACCGGCGTCGTTGGTCAGCAGCAGGAACAGCTCTCCGGGGATCGTGTGCGTCGTCATGACCCCACCCTTCCAGGCGCGCCGCCGCACCGGATCCGACGATCGTCGCACCCCGCCCCTGCTCCCGGGTGGGATCCAGCGGGCCTCTGGCACCATGAGGACCATGCGTCTGATCCGGACCCCGTCCCGCCTGTACCGTCTGCTGGCCCTGGCCGAGATGGTCACCTGGACCCTGCTGCTGCTCGGCATGCTGCTGAAGTACGCGCTGCAGGTCACCGAGGTGGGGGTGCGGATCGGCGGGAGCCTGCACGGCTTCGTGTTCCTGTCCTATGTGGTGGTGACGGTGCTGGTCGCGGTCGATCAGCGCTGGAGCCTCGGGCGCCTGGCGATGGGGCTGGGCTCCGCCCTGGTCCCCTATCTCACCGTCCCCTTCGAGCGCTGGGCGCACCGGAAGGGCATGCTCGGGGACAGCTGGCGGCTGCGCGAGGACGCCCCGCGCTCGTTCCCGGAGAAGGTGGTCGCCCTCGCGCTGCGCCGGCCGCTGCTCGCGGGCCTGATCGCGATCATCGCGGTCGCGGTGGTGTTCTCGGTGCTGCTGCAGCTGGGCCCGCCCACGGAGTGGTTCGCCTGATCGGCGCGGCGAACGGGGTCAGCGCGGCCTGATCAGCGGGTCGATCTGCACGCTCCCGCCGCCGCGGAGGTGCAGCCGGCCAAGGTGCGTGACGGGCGTCGCCTCCGCCAGGCGCGGCACCTGCGGCTGATCCGGCTCCGGCGGCAGCGCCTCCCCGAAGCACACCCCGCAGCCCAGCATTCCGACGGCCTGCGCACGCCGCGCCTCCCAGTCGAGCTGCGCCTCCTGCGAGGCGCGGATCCAGGGGCCGCCGACGGGCCGGCAGGGCCCGCAGCCGTCCTCGCCCTGCAGCGGGCACTGCGCGGGCCGGGCCGTGACCTGCAGCGGGAGCCCCTCCAGCACGGGGACCCGCGGGTCCGCGCCGGTGGGGTGGACGTCGAGCCCGTCCGGCCCGATCCGCAGCACCGCCACCTGTCCGAGCTCCCGCGCGGCCGCCAGCGCGCTCTCGAGCGCCTGGTCGGGATGTGCGCCCAGCAGGTCCTCGCGCGTCGCGACGGCCGGCTCGAACCACTCCCGGCGAGGGCCGACGAGCGCTCCGCGCCCCACGATCCCGCCCCTCGCCCGCAGCGCCGCCGCCACGGCGGGGACGCGGAACCAGCCCCAGCGCGGGGAGAGCGGACGCCGCCGAGGAGCGCCGATCGGAGCCCCGACCTCCGCCCCTTCCCGGCTGGGACGGGCCGGCGCAGCGCTCTCGCCCTGCACCGCCTCGGCCGGTCGCCGGCCGGACAGGTCGCCGACCAGCCCCACGCCATCTCCGTCCACCGGCAGCACGGGCCCGAGAGCGGGCACCACCAGCCACGCGTGCTCGAGCTCGAGCGGCGGACGCGCGGCGAGCGTGCGGCGCACCGTCTCCCGCGCCGGCGGCACCGTCGGCTCCCTCCGCCGGAAGCCGGGCTCGTCCTCCGAGACCTCGACCGCGGGCGACCCGTCTTCCACCCGTGCCGTCACCGCCCCGACCCCGGGCAGGGACAGCTCGATGAGCTGGTCGCGCCAGGTCGCCGCGTGGTCGTCGAGATGCATGCGAATCACCTTCCGAGAAGGGCCCGCAGAGGACCCGAGCCGTCTGACCGGATGGGCGGACGCCCCCGGCCGGGTCTTCCTCGACGGGCACCGGGTTCGGTTCCGGTTGCCGCGCGGCCTCTGTCGAGGGAGTCCGGCCGCGTCTCGTGACCCGTCGGCGACGGTAGCGCGGGGGTGCGACAGCCGACGGCCGGGCTCGTAGACTCCTGGGGTGCGGTGCCACCACTTCGACTCCGGCGCGTGCAGGTCCTGCACGCTGCTGGACCTCCCCCGCCCGCGGCAGCTCGCCCGCGGCCGTGAGCGCGTCGAGCAGCTGCTCGCCCCGCATCTCGCGCCGGGCACGATCTGGTCGGAGCCGATCGTCGGCGCGGAGCAGGGCTTCCGCGCCCGCGGGAAGATGGCCGTCGGCGGCACGGCCCAGGCACCTCTGCTGACCCTGCCCGGGCAGTCCGCGGGCACCGACCTGTGCGACTGCCCCCTCTACCCGGACGGGGTCGAGGAGGTGCTCGAGGGGGCGAAGGCCCTGATCCGTCGGGCGCAGATCCCGCCCTATGACGTCGCCCGCCGCCGCGGCGAGATCAAGAACGTGCTGGTCACCAGCTCTCCGGACGGGGAGCACCTGCTCCGCTTCGTGCTGCGCAGCACCGCGGCGCTGGAGCGGCTGCGCGAGCACCTGCCGCGGCTGCTCGAGGCGCATCCCTCGGTCGTGTCGGTCAGCGCGAACATCCACCCCGAGCACACCACGCGCGTCGAGGGCGAGGAGGAGATCCCGCTGGCCGGGGCCGGTCGTCTCGCCGTGCGCACCGGGGACGTCACGCTGTACTCCCGCCCGCAGTCCTTCCTGCAGACCCACACCGAGGTCGCCGGCGCCCTGTACCGCCAGGGCGCGGAGTGGGCGGGCGAGATCGCGGGGACGCAGGAAGACCAGGAGACGGGCCCCGGCCTGCGGATCTGGGACCTGTACTGCGGCCTCGGCGGCTTCGCCCTGCATCTCGCCCGCGCCCTCCCCGCCTCCCGGGTCACCGGGGTGGAGGTCTCCGCCCAGGCGATCGACGGGGCGCGCGAGGGGGCGGAGGCCGCGGGCGCCGACGTCCGCTTCCTCGCGGCCGACGCGACCGCGTGGGCGATCGAGGAGGCCGCCGGTCCCGCAGGCCCGCCCGATATCGTCGTGGTGAACCCGCCGCGCCGCGGCCTCGGGCCGGAGCTCGCCGGCTGGCTCGAGCGCTCCGGGGTCCGCGACGTCCTCTACTCCAGCTGCAATCCGGCGAGCCTGGCCGACGACCTCGCCACGATGCCCTCGCTGCGCATCGTCGCCGGCCGCTACGTCGACATGTTCCCCCACACCGAGCACGCCGAGGTGATCGTGCGTCTGCGACGCATCGCCCCCGGCGAGGAAGGCCTCTCATGACTCCTACCCCCACCGCCCAGCTGACCGCCGTGACCCGCACCGTCACCCCTGCGAAGAACGGGAACACGGTCGCGCTCTCCCAGACCCTCGACGCCGCCCCGGAGCAGCTGTGGGAGGCGCTGACCACGGCCGAGCGGCTCGCCCGCTGGTTCGGCACCGCCAGCGGCGACGTGGTCCCCGGCGGGCGCTACGAGCTGCCCGAGATGGAGACCAGCGGCCGCCTGGTCGAGGTCGAGCCGCCCCGCCGCCTACTGCTGACCTGGGAGTACGGGAAGAGCTCGAGCGATCTGGAGCTGCTGATCACCGCTGCGGGAGAAGGCGCGGACGGCGGGGGCAGCATCCTCACCCTGCGCCACACCGTCCCCGCCGACGCGCACTGGGCGACCTTCGGCCCCGCCGCGACCGGCTGCGGCTGGGATGCGGCGCTGTACGCGCTGGCCCAGCACCTCGAGGATCCGGGCAAGGACCTGATGCGTCGCCTGGGCAGCTTCGCCGGCTCCCCCGAGGGCGCGGAGTTCACGCGCGCCACGGCGGATGCCTGGTACGAGGCGCACGTCGCCGGGGGCGCGGACCGCAAGCCCGCCCGCAAGGCCTCGGTGCGCACCGCCGCCGCCTATCTCGGCGAGGAGATCGAGACCGAGTGAGCGCCTTCGTGGAGGTGCTCTCCCTCGGCGGCACCATCTTCATGACCGAGGACGCCCGCGGCGAGAGCGCCCGCCCGGACGACGACGCGGGGGCGCGGCTGCTCGCCGCCGTCGGCGGGGACGTCGAGCTGCGACCCCGAGCGCTCGCGAACATCTCCTCCTCCGATGTGCGCCCCCACCACCTGCGCGCCGTGCTGGAGAGTGCGCGAGCCGCGGTCGATTCCGGCGCGGCCGGCGTGGTGCTCACCCACGGCACCGACACCCTCGAGGAGACGGCGTTCCTGCTCGACCGGTTCTGGGACCGGGAGGCGCCGCTGGTGGTGACCGGGGCGATGCGTCCGGCGAGCGCGCCCGGCGCCGACGGGCCCGCGAACCTCCGCGACGCGGTCCGCGCGGCGACCGCCCCGTCGGCCCGCGGCCTGGGCGTGCTGGTCGTGTTCGACGCCCACGCGCATCTCGCGGACCGGGTCGTGAAGGCCTCCTCCCGCGGGGTCTCGGCCTTCGCCTCGGAGCCCTCGGGGCCGCTCGCGATCGTCGGCGCGGAGGACCTGCGCCTCCTCCATCTCCCCCTGCCGCGTCCGACCCGTTCCGGCGGACTCCCGCCGGACCGCTTCCCGGCGGTGCCGCTGCTCACCGCGGGCCTCGACGAGGACCTCGCGCTGCTGGACCATCTCCCCGCCGAGGCGCTGGCGGGACTGGTGGTCGACGGGGTCGGGATGGGGCACGTCTCCCCCGCCGCGATGCCGCGTCTGCGCCGTCTGCTGGGCGAGGGGGTGCCTGTCGTGGTCGCGGCGCGGCCCTTCGGCGGCGGCACCTCCACGCACCACTACGGCTATCCCGGCTCCGAGGTGGACCTGCTGGACGCGGGCGCCGTGATGGCCGGGCTGCTGCCCGCCCCGAAGGCCCGCCTGCTGCTGCAGGTGCTGCTGGCCTCCGGGGCGTCGGCCGACGGGATCCGTGCGGCCTTCGAGGCCTACGCCTCCTGAGGCACCGCCTCCTGAAGCACAGGCGCCGGCCGCAGGATCTCCTCGACCACGCGTCCGTCGGCGTCCGGGATCTCGAGGCCGAGCAAGTGCGCGAAGGTGACGGCCTCGTCGGTGACGGTGCAGCGGGTGATGCGGCGCCCGGTCTCGATGCTGGGCCCGGTCATCGCGAACACGGCCTGGATGTCCTGCTCGGGGAGGTGTCCGTGCTGGGAGAGCAGGAACTCGTACTCGGCATCGAAGCGGTCGATCAGCCAGCGGCCGTCCCAGAGGTTCTGGAAGGCGGTGCCGCTGACCCCTTCGAGGATGCCGAGGAAGGGGCCTGACCAGCCGTAGTCCTCGTGCATATCGGTCAGCGGGTGGAAGGCCTGGACGGGCACCTCGGGGTCGGCGACCCAGTCCTCGACCAGGGCGAGCACCTTCTCGCGAGTGGTCTCGTCGGCCTCGGGGTGCAGGTGGAGCTGGCCCGTGAGGCCGCAGCCGTGCACCCAGGCGTCCCAGCTGCTGACCTCGCCGTCAGCGTCGAGGCGCACGAAGCCCTGCCGGGCCAGGAGCGCGTTGGCACGCAGTACGCGCCCCACCTCGACGTGGCCGTGGTCGGAGACGATCGCGATGTCGGTCTCGGCGGCGGTGCCGGCGTCCTCGAGGGCGGCGAGGAGCTCGCCGAGCCAGCCGTCGACCCGCTCGAACGCCTCCTTGACCTCGGCGGTGAAGCGGCCGGTGGCGTGCCGGGCGGAGTCGACGTCGACGAGGTGGAGGAAGAGCACGTCGGGAGCGTCGGTGCGGAGGATGTCGGCGGCGACGGCGGTGTTGAAGCGGCCGAAGCGGTGCTTGCGGTCCCAGCCGATCTCTTGCGCATGGCGGTCGACGTACTCGCGGCCGCGCGGGGTGGCGGCCTCGCGCAGCACGGCGAGGGTGGGCTCGAGGCCGGCGCGGTCCCAGATCTCGGGGACGGCGATGTCGAGCGAGGGCGACCAGCCGGTGGCGGGCCAGCCGACGGCGGCGGTGCTCAGGCCCTGCTCCTTCGCGAGGTCGAAGAGGGTGGGGCAGGCGATGTCGCGGGCGTCCCAGAACCAGTCGGGGATCCGCTCCCCGGGAGTGACCTTCTCGTTGGCGTAGATGCCGTGGCCGTCGGCGGTGCGGCCGGTGGTCTGCGAGGTGTGGTTCGGGTAGGTGACGGACGGGTAGATCGCCTCGGCGCTGCCCCAGCTGCCCTCGAGGATCCGGGCGAAGTGCGGGAGGGTGCGGGCGAAGGGCACGTCCACGACGCTCATCGCGTCGACGGAGATGACCAGGAGGCGTCGTCGGGGGCGGGCGGTCTCGGTCATGGCGGGGCTCCTCCGGGCAGGTGATCGTGGCGCCCTCACGCTAGGAGGCGCTCGTCTCCGCCTCCGGTCGCGGCGGTGAACCGCGGGCGAACAGCACGGTCGGCGCCGTTCATGGTCGACCTGGCGCCGCGGCGGGAGCGGCGCCGTCAGAACGGCGGGTGGTCCACGTCGAGCGGCGGCCCTGGCGGGATGATGCGGCGCTTCGTCCGCACCCTGGTGAACTCGTCCTCGAGCTGAATCTCGGCGAGATGGTCCTCGGCCTCGTCGAGGGCTCGACAGCGGGGCTCGTCGGGTCCTCGCTGCCTGGCCTCCCGGGAGCGGCGGTGGGTCCGCTCGGCCTGGGCGAGGCGGCGGGTCATGCGCGGGGTGAGCAGATCGGTGTTCTCCGCGGTGCGCACCCGGAGGTCCTGCTCGAGCTGCCAGGTCGTGACCAGCGGTTCGGCGCTGGTGCTGCGGTCCCCGCGGTCGGGGTCGTCCTGGGGATCCCTGGCGGGGTCGATCAGCCCGGCGGTCTTGAGCTGGTGGTGGCGCCGGCACAGCCGGTGGAGGTTCCAGAGGGAGGTCGGGCCGCCGCGGGCGGGATCGTGGTGGTCGTACTCGATGATGTGGTCGTCCTCCGCGGCGAGCGCGGTGGGGCGGGTGCATCCGGGCGCCGCGCAGACGGGGTGGCGCAGCCGCAGCTGCATGCGCTGCTGCGCGTCGGGCCGGTAGGTGTCGATCCGGGCGGGGAGGTGGGTGCCGCAGACCGGGTCGGTGAGGATCCGGTACCAGACGGAGGAGGTCGCGGCGAGGTCCCGGGCGAGGTCGGCCGGGATGGGGGTGAGCCCGTCGAGCATCGCCGGGGAGTCGTCCATCCCGAGCAGGGTCGTCACGGGCACGGTGACGAGGATCTTGAACGGCTGCGCGGTCTCCTCGACCGGGTCGAGGTCGAGCATGGTGCGGGTGAGGATCGCGTAGCGCAGGGCCGACAGGCTGAGGGGGCGCTCCCGGTCGCGGACGTCGCCGTCGAGGTCGAAGGGGATCGGCTCCTCCTCCCCTGCCTCGAGCGCGACGCGCTGGGCGCGCTGGACGGCGCGGGCGCTCGCGTCGAGCCGCAGTCCGAGGCTGCGGATCTCGGGGATCGGGCCGGTGATCGTGATCCAGGCGACGCCCTGCTCGGAGTCGACCCCGTCGATCCGCACCTCGCGCGCCTCGCGCGGCGGCTTCAGCTCGTTCCCGACGGAGGCCACGGCCAGTCGCACCTGGGCCTCGAAGGTGCTGCGGGGGATCGAGGGGATCTCCACGCCGGCCAGGTGCTCGTCGACCAGGCGGATCTGGTCCGCGTCGAGCCGTCGCACCTGGCGCAGCAGGAAGCGGTGGTAGTCCTCCGGCAGATCGCCGGCCTCGAGATGCGCGAACATCCTGGGCAGGTCGACGACGGCGTGGTGGGCGTCGCGGATCTGTGAGGTGGCCTGCGTGATGGAGCAGCGCAGTCCCACGGCGACCTTCATCGCGGTCATGTCCGCGTCGATCAGCGAGCCCGCGTTGTCCGGGTCGATGGCGAAGAAGTCCGCGAGATGGCGGAGGCGGCGGGCGTGGAGCTGCGCCTCCTCTCGCATGAGGGAGTGGAGCGCGAGCACGCGGCCGGCGTTCTTCCCCTCGATACCGCCGACCTCCTCGAGGATCAGCTCCTCGGTGAGCTCCCGCCGGGCGCGCAAGCGCCATTCGCGCGCGGGACGGGCGGGAGCGGTGGGGTCGGCGGCCGGGTCGACGGCGGGGCGGTTGTCCGGGTCGGCCGCAGGACCGGCGGTGGGGTCAGCGGCGGGGTCAGCGGCGGAGCTGGGGCTCGACGGGCCCGGCACCGAGGAGGCATCGCTCGACGAGGACTGTCGCGCGGTCTCGGACGATGATGCGTCGCGGCGCGCGTTCTCGTCCTCGATGTCGTCGAACTCCCCCACTGCCGCCACCTCCCTGCTGTCCGGGCACTCACCGATGAGCGCTTCTTCGAATACCTCGACACTACCGCCTGCATGTCCACTTCAGAAGCCCCGGAGAAAAATGGGGATCAATCTGTGGATAACCACCCCGTGGGGAGGCAAGGTCACTGTGGATCAGCCCTCCGCGCGACGATCGAGCAGGGACTCATCCACCGGAACAGGCCTCTTCGTGGACGGTGGCGTTCGCATGTCACACCCTCCTGCTAGGCGCACTACCTGCACGATCCCCGGTTCGACGGCGACCGAGCCGGCGCCGAGGGCGGACCCTCGAGACGCACCGAACGTCATGCGCCTGGAGCACGGGAGGGCAGGCGACGGGCTGAAGGAGGCGGCGAACAGAAGGAATGGACGACAATCCCGCCGAATACACCGAAATCTCGACTGAACCAGCGAGCTGACATTCATCGATTCTCGTCAACTCCACCTGACGTCGTGACGAAAGTCGGATCCCGAGGACGCAGACAGGGTCCTCGGCGGTGCCGGCGCAGCACGGCGTCGACCGCTCCCGGCATCAGCGGATCGTCGTCGGCCGCACATCCCCGTCGGCCTCACCGCGCCGAGCCCCTCCACGACGCAGAGCGCCCCTCCGTGATCACACGGAGGGGCGCAGGGGCGAGACCCGGCGACGCCGGCTCGTCAGTCAAGCGGTTGTCACACGGACCCAGCCCTCAGGCCGAAAGGCACAGGCAGAAAGGGTGTCCCGCAGGGTCGAGGTAGACGCGGAAGCTGCCGGAGGCGGAGGGCTGGTGCTCGTGGACGGTCGCGCCGAGGGCGAGTGCCCGGGGTTCGGCGCGGTCGATGTCGGTGACGGAGAGGTCGAGGTGGAACTGCTGGGGGTGGTCGCCGTCGGGCCAGGTGGGGCGGCGGAAGTCCGCCACCTTCTGGAAGGCGAGGGAGGCCTCGCCGTCGGGGTCGTCCTCGCTGCGACGGCCGCGGGGCGGCACCAGCTCCGCCCAGTCGGAGTCGCTGCCCTCCTCGACCCGCCAGCCGAGCAGCTTCGCGTAGAAGGTGGCCAGTTGGAGGGCGTCGGGGCAGTCGAGGACGGTGAGGTCGAGGGTGGGGATGACGGGCTCTGTGTCCAGGTCTTCCATCATGGGGCCACCGTAGGAGCACGGGCCCCGTAGGGGAAGCACATCGCGCGTGTCCGCGCGGTCTCCTCCCGCGTGTCCGCGCACAGCGTCATCGCCGGATCGCCACTGCGCGCACGACGGTGACAGACTGGGGGCATACGTCGTGCGATATCGACCGTCGAAAGGTGAACTGATGACCATTCCCGCCGATCCGGCTCCTTCCCTGCAGGACTACTCCCACCCCGAGCGGCTCGTGACCACGCAGTGGCTCGCGGACCGGCTCGCCGCGGGCGAGACCGAGGGGCTCGTGGTCGTCGAGTCCGACGAGGACGTGCTGCTCTACGAAACCGGGCACATCCCCGGCGCGGTGAAGATCGACTGGCACCTCGACCTCAACGACCCGGTCACCCGCGACTACGTCGACGGCGAGGGCTTCGCGAAGCTCATGGACGCCTCCGGCATCACCCGCGAGACCACCGTGGTGATCTACGGCGACAAGTCGAACTGGTGGGCCGCCTACGCGCTGTGGGTGTTCAGTCTGTTCGGCCACGAGGACGTGCGCCTGCTCGACGGCGGCCGCGCCGCCTGGGAGGCCGAGGGCCGCGAGATGACGACCTCGACCGAGGGCCGCCCCGCTCCGACCAGCGGCTACCCCGTCATCGAGCGCGAGGACGCCCCGATCCGCGCCTACCGTGAGGATGTGCTGGACTTCCTCGGCGGGCCGCTGATCGACGTGCGCTCCCCGCAGGAGTACTCCGGTGAGCGCACCCACATGCCCGACTACCCGCAGGAGGGCACCGTGCGCGGCGGCCATATCCCCACCGCGCGCTCGGTGCCGTGGGCCCGCGCCGCCGCGGAGGACGGCCGCTTCAAGCCCCGCGCGGAGCTCGAGGCGATCTACCAGGGCGAGCTCGGCTTCGAGACCGGGACGCCGACGGTCGTGTACTGCCGCATCGGCGAGCGCTCCGCGCACACCTGGTTCGTGCTCACCCACCTGCTCGGCTTCGACTCGGTGCGCAACTACGACGGCTCCTGGACCGAGTGGGGCAACGGCGTGCGCCTGCCGATCGCGCAGGGTACCGAGCCCGGCGAGGTCCCCGCCCGATGAGCCCGACGCACAGCGCCGACGCCGCGACCTCCGCGCTGCCCGAGGGCTTCGCGGAGATCGCCGACGACTTCCACGCGCTCGGCGGGAAGGATCGCCTGCAGCTGCTGCTGGAGTTCTCGCAGGGCCTGCCCGAGCTGCCCGAGCGCTACTCCGAGCACCCGGAGCTGCTCGAGCCGGTGCCCGAGTGCCAGTCCCCGATCTTCCTGGCCACGGAGGTGGAGGGGCAGGGTCGTGAAGCGACCGCGCACCTGTTCTTCTCCGCCCCGCCGGAGGCGCCGACGACGCGCGGCTTCGCCGCGATCCTCGCCGAGGCCCTCGACGGGCGCACCGTGGGCGAGGTGCTGGACACCCCGGACACGGTCACCGGCGAGCTGGGCCTGGCCGAGGTGGTCAGCCCGCTGCGCCTGAACGGCATGTCGGGGATGCTCGCGCGGATCAAGCGCCAGCTCTCCGAGAAGGCCGGGGTCTGAGCCGGCCCCTCCCACTGCACTGCGGCGCCGTCCCCGAGGGGGCGGCGCCGCAGTGCGTCGAGGGGGACGGCGCGCCGGCTTGCCGACGGGCTCGACCGATGGGTCCGGCCGGTGGACCCGGCCGACAGGGCCGGCCGATGGGCCCGACCGACGCCCGATCAGTCCGATCGCGGGTCGTGCACGGTCTGCTCGGCAGCGCGGTGCTCGCCGGACTGCTGCCCGCCCGAACGCTGGTCCCGGGCCCGGTCCGCGGCGCTCCGCGCCTCCCCGCCCCGCACATCCTCGCCGTCGGCCCCTCGGCCGTAGCGCTCGAAGGCGCGGCCGGCACCGCTGCGCAGGGCGCCGAGGGCGGCACGACCGGCCTCGGCGCGGGCGTGGTCCATCGCCGAGCGGGCGCGCTGCGAGAGGGCCTCGCGGGCAGCGGCGCCGACACCGCTCGCGCCGCTCCCCGCCCCACCGGCCGTCCCGGCACCCGTCCCGGCTCCGTGCGCGGTGCCCGCGCGTTCGGGGGCGAGGCCGCTCGCGATCCGGTTGTGGCGCTCACGGGCGCTGCGCAGCTCGAGCGGCACCCGCACCAGGCGCACCAGCGCGCTGCGCATGTCCTCGCGGATCTGCCTCTCGTGCCGGTCGAGATAGGCGTCGAGGTCGCGCTCCTCGTCGCGCAGCAGGAAGGCGCGGCCCAGCAGGTAGGACGCGAGATCGGAGGCGACCTCGGGCGAGAGGCCGTAGGCGTCGGACGAGGCACGGGCGTCGCGCAGCGCGACCGCGTCGTCACTCTCCAGCGGGCTCGGCACGATCTCGACGGCGCTGAGCACGTCCTCGACGACCGCGTGGAAGGCCGCGTCGGAGGCGAGGTCGGCGCGGCGCAGCTCGGCCCGTCCGGTCGCCTCGGGGACGGGGATCCTCGTGATCCCCTCGCGGGCGAACTCGTCCTGCGCGGCGCGCCGCACCAGGCGTCGGGCGGCCCGCTCGAGGTGGCCCGCATCAGCGTCGCGCGGCAGCTCGGGGACCACGGCCCGCGCCTGGGCGAGGACGTCGGCGCGGGCACCCGCGATCTCAGCGCGTCGGCGCGCGGCGTGGAGCCGGTCGCGCAGCTCGTCGACGGGTCTCATGGGCGCTCCTTCCGCAGGGGACGCTGACGGGGCCATCGTACGGGGCAGGGGGGAGGTCCCTGTCGGCGGCAGGGGGTCGATGAGAGGATGGAGGGGAAGGATCCGTACGTCCCCGGCGCCGCCGCCCGGCCGCCGGGACCCGACCACGACAAGGAGCACTCATGACCGACCTCAGCTACACCGTCCCCGGCCTCGGCACCGACGACTCCCGCCGACTCGTGGAAGCGCTGCAGGACCGCCTCCACGCCCTGAACGACCTGCACCTCACCCTCAAGCATGCCCACTGGAACGTGGTGGGCCCGCAGTTCATCGCGGTGCACGAGATGCTCGACCCGCAGGTGGAGCTCGTGCGCGGCTACGCCGACGAGGTCGCCGAGCGGATCGCGCAGCTGGGCGCCTCCCCCGTCGGCACCCCGGGTCGCCTCGTCGCCGAGCGCGGCTGGAGCGACTACGAGCTCGGCAGGGCCGGCACCCAGGAGCACCTCGCCGCGATCGACCAGGTCTACGACGGCGTCATCGCCTCCCACCGCAAGGCGATCACCCTCGCCGGCGAGCTCGACCCGATCACCGAGGACATCCTGATCGGGCAGTCCGCCGAGCTGGAGAAGTTCCAGTGGTTCGTGCGCGCGCATCTCGAGCGTTCACAGTCCTGAACCTCTCCCGTCGGGGCCGGGTACGGTGAACGGACCCGACCCCGAGGAGGACCCGGTATGCCGATCGCCGCCCCCACCGCCGACGAGCTCGCCCTGCTGCAGGACGAGGCCGTGCGCTTCACCCGCGAGCTCATCCGGATCGACACCACGAACTTCGGCGGGAACGACCCCGAGACCTGGGGGAAGGGCGAGACCGAGGCGGCGGAGTACGTCGTCGAGCGGCTGTGCGAGGTGGGCCTCGAGCCGCAGGTGGTCGAGTCGCACCCCGGCCGTCCCAGCGTGCTGGTGACCGTGCCGGGCGAGGACCGCGAGCGCGGCGGCCTGATCCTCCACGGCCACCTCGACGTGGTCCCGGCTCGCGCCGAGGACTGGTCGGTGGACCCCTTCGGCGCCGAGATCATCGACGGCATGATCTACGGCCGCGGCGCCGTGGACATGAAGGACATGGTCGGGATGATCCTGGCCGTCGCCCGTCACCTGGCCCGCAGCGGGCAGGCCCCGCCGCGCGACCTCATGTTCGTCTTCTTCGCCGATGAGGAGAATGCGAGCGTCTGGGGCGCCCAGTGGCTGGTGGAGAACCACCCCGAGCTGTTCGACGGCATGACCGAGGCGATCAGCGAGGTGGGCGGCTACTCGATCACCCTGCCCGAGGAGTCCACCGGCGAGGACGTGCGCGCCTATCTCGTCCAGACCGCCGAGAAGGGCCTGGCCTGGGGGCGGCTGCGCGCCACCGGCCGCGCCGGGCACGGCTCGGTCCCCAACGACGAGAACGCCATCGTGCGCCTGGCCCGCGCGATCACC
Organism: Brachybacterium sp. AG952; assembly: GCF_004362645.1. Lineage (NCBI taxonomy): Bacteria > Bacillati > Actinomycetota > Actinomycetes > Micrococcales > Dermabacteraceae > Brachybacterium > Brachybacterium sp. AG952. The sequence continues at coordinate 89,689 of NZ_SNXV01000004.1, forward strand.
GCGATCGACGAGCACGAGTTCCCGATCGAGTACATCGCCAGCGTCCGCGCGCTGTTCGACGGGATCACCGAGATCACCGGGCAGGGCTGGGACGAGCAGGACATCGACCGCTTCCTGCCCCTGACCGGCGGGGCCCGCCACTTCGTCGCCGGGACCCTGCGCGACTCGGCGAACCTGACGATGCTCGAGAGCGGGTACAAGGTCAACGTCATCCCCCAGACCGCGGAGGCCGGCTTCGACTGCCGCTTCCTGCCCGGGCACCAGGAGGAGCTGCTGGCCCTGCTGGACGAGCTGGCCGGTGAGCACGTCGAGGTGGTCGTGGACCACATCGGCGTCTCCGTCGACTCCCCGCGCGAGTCCCCGCTGGTGGACGCGATGACCGCGGCCGTGCAGGCGGAGGACCCGGGCTCGAAGGTGCTGCCCTACTGCCTCAGCGCCGGCACCGACAACAAGCCGCTCAGCCTGCTCGGCATCGCCGGCTACGGCTTCGCGCCGCTGCAGCTGCCCTCGGACCTCGACTTCGCCCCGCTGTTCCACGGCGTGGACGAGCGGGTGCCGGTGGACGCGGTGCGCTTCGGCGCGCGGGTGCTGCTGCGTCTCGTCGCGACCTGCTGAGCCCGCCCCTGGGTGGCGCTCAGTGCTGGTCGGCCGCGTCCTCGCCGTAGGTGCGGGTCGAGGACAGCAGCTCCGCGGCCGGGATCGGCTCGTCGGGCCCGAGGCCGACGTACCAGGACGGCGCGGACGCGAGCATGACCTCGAGCAGCTCGGTCGCATCCAGCGCCTCCCCGGCCCTCGCCGCCTCCTCGGTGGCGACGAGCCACTGCTCGGCGTGGACGAGCTCCCCGCCGACGATGGTGAGGGCGAGTGCCTCGATGCCGGGACGGGGCGGGAGCCTGTCGGGCATGCGCTTGAGCGCCTCGACGTGCAGCGCGGCCATCGCCCCGGTGAGGATCATGTAGGTACGGTGGCTGGACTTCCAGTCCAGCGCGCCACGGAGGAAGGCATGGTGCCGCTCGATGTAGGCGGCCATCATCGCGTAGCCGTGCTGCACGTGCTGCACGATCGTGTAGCCGGCGGCGCCGTTGGTGCGTCCCCGCTCCCAGGCGGCATCGAACATCTCCTGGAGCATCGCGCCCATCAGGTCGTCGAGCCCGGTGAAGTGGCTGTAGAACGCCGCGCGGCTGACGCCGGCGCGCTTGGCCAGGGCGTTGACGGTGACCTCGCCGTCGCCCGCGCTCAGCTCGCGGGCGGCGGCGAAGATCGCGGCGCGGGTGCGGGCGGGACGGGGATCCGGGGCGCGTTCGCCGGACGGCGTCGATGAGGTCATTGCGTCATCGTAGTCCAGCACCCGGGCACCGACCGGCGAGCCGCGCGGCGGCCGGAGCGTGCGGCAGGATGGGTGCATGCGCGCCTTCCTGTCCGGCCTGGCCGGATCTCCCGGCCCCGACGGCCGACGGGCCCACGGGCTCCCCGCCCCTCTCGCGGACCTGATCGGGCAGACGATCGTGCACACCCGGGTCGCCGCCCGCGGCACCTGGACCGTGACCGCCCGCGGCAGCGTGCTCTCCTCCCGGGCCCAGCTGCTCGAGGGAGCGCACGACCTCGAACGCGGCGTCGCCCCCGGGACCGACCCGGCCGTCGGCCTGCGGGATCCGCGCGTCCTCGGCGCGCAGGTCCTCGACGCGCAGCTGCAGGAGGACGGCGCGGTGCGCCTGGCCCTCCGGAGCACGCAAGGCCCCACAGCGCTCCGCACCGCGGCGCCGTGGCGGCTCGAGGGCCCGCGGGGCGCGCTCGTCGTCGCGGACGAGGAGGGCGGGATCCGCGCGGAGCCGGCCGGGGCACCCGTCCATGCGACCGAGGCGGCGCTCGCCGCACATGCGGCCTCCTCCCCCTCGGGCATCGAGCGCCGCCTGCTGGGCCTGGCCCGGCGGCGGGCCCTGCATCCCGGGGACGTGGTCGAGGAGATCTCCGCCTCCGGCGCGCTCGAGGACGAGGAGTTCGCACGGCGCGGACCGGTGCTGCTGGCGAGGATGCTGGTGCGCGGCGAGCTGGCCGCGGGCTTCGTGGTGGAGGGCCGCTTCCGGCCGTGGACGATGCCGGTCGCAGAGGTGGTGGAGCACGTGGGAACCACCTGGCAGGCGATCGGCGGACGCACGCCCGGCCCGGACATGATCGGCTGGTTCGCGCTGACGGAGGCGGGCCGGGCGGCGCTCGGACCCTCCGGTGCAGAGGCCCTGCCCCCGGGGATGTCGGGCTACGACTCCCCCGGGGTCGTGGGGCCGTTCCGCTGAGACGGCCCGGGACGCGGCTCCCCCGAGCGCGTCGCCGCTCCGTCACCCCTGACGGCCCGCACCACCGTAGCGCCCGCCGACGACCCCGAACGCACTTCTCGGACGGATGTAAGGGGGATCTCCACCTGTCGGAAACCTCTGTGAACGGCGCGGCAACACCGGATGAACGCCCGCGAGGGCACTCCGCGGCGCTACCCTGGGGCGACCATGTCGAGAAAGGCCTGCCAGATGTCAGCACGAACCGTGAAGGTCGCGAGCGCGAGCGGCCTCCATGCCCGCCCGGCGGCCCTCTTCTCGCAGGCCGCGTCCGAGCAGCCTGCCGCCGTCACCATCGAGACCGCGGACGCCGGCCCTGTGAAGGCCTCGAGCATCCTCATGCTCCTCACCCTCGACGTCGCCTTCGACGACGAGGTCACGCTGCGCGCCGAGGGCGAGGGCGCCGAGGAGTCGCTGGACGCCCTCGCGGCGCTGCTCGAGACGAACCTCGACGAGGAGTTCCAGGAGAGCTGATCGCCCCCGCCCGCCGCACGCACGAAGGCCCCCGCCGGATCGGCGGGGGCCTTCGTCGACCGGGAGCAAACTCCAGGTCAGGGGCGGTAGCGGCGGGATTTGAACCCGCGGTGGCTATGAACCACACATCATTTCGAGTGATGCACCTTCGGCCGCTCGGACACGCTACCGTCGAGCAGAATAACCGCACGGACACCCTGCGTTCAAACCGGTGAGCGTCGGACGCGAGTCACGTCACGTCCTCGTGCGCCGCCGCCGCCCAGCCCTCGGAGGCGTGGCGGACCACGGTGACGTTGCCGGTGGCGTGCAGCACCGTCGCATGGGCGGTCGAGCCGAAGCGGCCCCGACTCAGCCCGCGGTGGCCGAGGACCAGCATCCGCGCACCGGCCGCCGCGTCCAGCAGCCCCTCCGCAGCGGTGCGGGCGTCGAGCATCCGCGACTGCACCTCGACCCTCGCCTGACGGGCGCGCGCCCGGGCCACGCCCTCGTCGAGCACGACACGGGTGCCCTTCCCCGCCTCCCAGGCCTCCCCGCCGCTGCCGTAGGGAGCGTGGGGGACGGTGCGCACGTGCACCACGCGCAGCGTCGATCCCCAGGCCGCGGCGAGGTCGGCGGCGACGTCGACCGCCTCCCCGGCGGTGTCGGAGCCGTCGTAGGCGACCAGCACCGGGCCCGCTCGGTGCTGGTCCGAGCGGATGATCGCGACGGGGCAGCCGGCGTCGTGGAGCAGCCCGCGGCTCACGGAGCCCAGCAGCGTCCCGAGCACCGCGCCGAGCCCACGGGTCCCGACCACGAGCAGGTCGGCACCGGCGGAGGCCTCCTCCAGCACCTCGCGCGGCATGCCGGCGACGAGCTCGGCGGTGACCGGGACGTCGGGGTGGCGGGCGGCGATGCGCTCGGCCGCGTCGTCCAGCAGGCGGCTGGCCTGGTTGCGGGGACCGGCGGGGTCGAGCACGGGGATGCCGGCGAGGCCCTGTCCGAGCAGCGGCCAGGTCCAGGCGTGCAGGAGGCGGATCCCAGCGCCGGTGTCATGGGCGAGCTCGGCGGCCCAGCGCACGGCGGCCATCGCGGCGCTGGTGTCGTCATATCCCACCAGGATGCTCCGAGCGGACGGCTCCATGTCCCGCACCTCCCCGTGCGACCGTGCTGTCGCCTCAGGATACGCCGTGGTCACCCGGTCAGTACAGGTCGTCGAAGTCGTCGTCGAAGCCGTCATCGGCGCCCCAGGACCAGCGCAGGCCGAAGGTGCCGGGCCCGAAGCGCGCCTCGCTGATCTGGAGGCGGTCGCGGTGGTCGAGCCGCAGGGAGGAGACCGTCTCCCCGGCGTCCGTGCGCCGGTAGCGCTCGCAGTCCAGGGGGCGGCGCGGGCCGCGGAACTCGACCTCGAGCAGCACGTCGTTCGCGGGTCGGGGGACGGAGTACATGCTGCCCGTGACGTCGGTGGCGCTGGCGTGCATCTCGACCCGGTAGGCGAAGGTGGCGACCTGGCCCGCGTCGAGGCGCCCGTCGAGCAGGAACTCGACCCCGTAGGCGCGGCGGCGGGGCCAGGCCACGCGCCTCCCGATGGTGCAGCCCTCGGTCGCGGTGTAGCGGGGAGCGATGTTGGGCTCGTTCTGCCCCAGCACGTGCACCGCCGGGAGCCGGCAGGTCCCCGACTCCAGCGCACGCACGGTCATGCGGTGCTCGAAGCGCTGCACCGACTGGGTCGAGTCGATGATCGCGAGCTGGTGGATGACGCGCTCGTGCGCGTACTGCTGCGCGCTCGCGAAGCCGAGCTCCTCGAGCGCCTCCTGGAAGACCTCGCGGCTGGACGGCCGCCCGACGAAGCTCATCTCCCGCACCGCGCGGCCCCGCAGCCGCGGCCCGCCGACGAGTTCCGCGAGCGAGTCCGGGGGCCGCCCGAGCAGCTCCTCCAGGGCGGCGACGACGCCGAGGGACTGGTCACCGCTGGGCAGGCTCCGACCCGACTGCCAGTTGCTGAGCGTCGCGACGCTCACGGGACGGTTGCGCGCGCGCAGACGCTGGGAGATCACAGTGAGGGTCAGCCCGCTGCGCTTGATCGCCGCGCGCAGCTCAGGAGCGAACCTCCCGTGGTCATCCGTCGCCATCTCGTCTGGTCCTCCTCCAGCCGCACTCCATCGATCATCCCCCGCCGAGGGTGCGCGCGCTCATTTTCAGGACTTTTCACATACCTGTTAAACACTGAGGGTAGCGTCCATGGCGCATGTCACAGAACGACGTTTCAGCACGGCCCTGCGGCCGTCGCACCAGCTCCGAGAAAGGGGAGGGTCCCCACCATGAACGGCACGCCGGCGCACCGGGCGCTCTCCGCTCTCCACCACGTTCCCCCTCGCCGCGGTCGAGTCCGTGCGCGCGGGCGTCCCGATCACGGCGGCGCCGTCTCCGCCGACCTCCTCGATCGGGTCCCGACTCCGGAGAGCTGATCACCCGCAGTGCCCCGCCGTGACCCGTCCGGCCGAGACGCCACGGAACCGGGATCCGCCCCCACCGGCCACCTCGAGAGGAACACCGCTCCGATGACCGATCACCTCGTCCCCGCCGCCCCGCACCCCCCGCTGCACGCCGCGGAGACCCTCCTCGCCCCCCGCCCCGAACCCCGCCCCGTCCAGCGCATCCTCTTCGGCGACGCCGCCGAGCTGCCCTTCCGCTGGCTGCGCAGCATCCGCACCGCCGAGGTGCGCCAGCACCTCGCCGCCGAGAACGCGCACACCGACCGCGCCACCTCCGCGCTCGCGCCGCTGCGTGCCCGCCTCGCGGAGACCCTCGCGGACGAGGTCCCGCAGGAGCTGTCGGTGCCGGTGCTGCTGGACGGCTGGTGGTACATCGACCGCACCCACCCGCTGGACGGCGTCACCTTCTCCCGCGTCCGCGACTGCGAGGCCGTGCGCGGCCCGGCCGGCGTCCCCGTCCCCGTCCCCGGGCAGCTGCTGCCCGGCGAGAGCGTGCTGGTGGAGGACTGCCGGAGGGTGCTGGGCATCGCCCTCTCCCCCGACCACCGCCTGCTCGCCCGGGCCGAGGCCGCCGCGGCCGGCTGCCGCCTCGTGGTCACCGACACCGAGACCGGCGTGGTCGTGGACGACTCCGTGCACGGCGCGGGGCCGGATGCCGTGTTCTCGGCGGACTCGACCGCGCTGCTCCACACCCGTCTGGACGATCTCGGGCGCCGCGCCGAGGTGCGCCGCCACGTGCTGGGCAGCGCCCCCTCCACGGACCCGGTGCTGCTCGAGGAGCCCGACCACTGGTCCGAGCTCACCCTGAGCCGCTCCCGGGACGGGTCCGCCCTGATGATCCGCTCGACCTCGCCGGTCGCCGCCGAGGTGTGGACGCTGGACCTCGCCGCACCGACGGCGACGCCCGTCCAGGTCACCGACCGCCTGGCCGGCAGCTCCACGGTCGTGGAGCATGCCGGCGACCGGCTGCTGCTGCTGCACGCGGACCCCGTCACCCATCGCTGCGTGCTCGCCGAGGCGCCGCTCGGGCCGGGGACGCTGCCCGAGGGCGCGACCCCCCTGCTGCACGCGCAGGAGGGCGAGAGCTTCGAGTCCGTGGAGGCCTTCGCCGGCTTCGTCGCGCTGCAGCTGCGCGTCGGCGCCCTGCCGGCGGTGCGGATGATCCCGCGCCGGTCCGACGGCTCCCTCGACGTCGGCGCCGTGCGGGAGATCGTCACCGGCGGACCGCTGGATGCGGTGCGCCTGGAGCACACCCCCGACTGGGAGCAGCGCTCGATCCGCTGCAGGGTGGACAGCTTCCTCACCCCGCCGACGATGATCGGCGCGTCCCTCGACGGCGGCGACCCGTTCGTGCTGCAGCGCGTCGAGGTGCCCGGCCTCGACGCCTCGCGGTACGTCGAGAAGCGGCTGTGGGCGACCTCGCCCGACCGCACCCGCGTCCCGATCTCGGTGATCGCCCGGGCCGACGTGGTCGCCGACGGCACCGCCCCGGTGCTGCTGCACGGCCACGGCGTGTTCGGCCAGTGCCTCGACCCGCTGCTGCAGCCCGAGGTGCTCGCGCTGGCGGACCGCGGCGTCGTCGTGGCCGTCGCGCACGTGCGCGGCGGCGGCGAGCTCGGGCCGCAGTGGCACCACGACGGCCGTCGCCAGCGCCGGGTGCACTCGGTGGACGACCTCGTCGCCTGCGCGGATCATCTGGTCGCCTCCGGGTGGGCGGCTCCGGACCGGATCGGCGCCGTGGCCACCGGGGCGGGTGCGATGGTCGTCGGCGCGGCCGCGAACCGGGCGCCGGAGCTGTTCCGGGCCGTGCTGGCGGAGACCCCGCTGGTGGACCCGCTGGAGACGCTGCTGGCCCCGGAGGTGATGCTCACCCTCGAGGAGTGGACCGAGTTCGGGGATCCGGCCGAGGACGAGACCGCCTACAGGACCCTGCGCGCCTGCAGCCCGGCGGAGAACATCCGCGAGACCGAGTACCCCGCCGTCTACGCGTTCACCGCGCTCGAGGGCACGGACATCCCGCCGGCCTGCGCCGCGATCTGGGTGGCGCGGCTGCGAGAGCGGGTGACGACCGATCCTGCCGAGCGGCCGGTCCTGCTGCGGGTCGCGGACTCCCTGGAGGGCGGCGAGGACCTCCGCGTCGAGGGAGTCGCCTGGCTCCTGGACCAGCTGGGCGCCGCCGACCTCGAAGGATGACTAGTCTCGAGGGATGACGAGCCAGCACCCGGACGCCCCCTCCCCCGAGCGACGCCCCACCGAGCGGATCCACCACGGCGATGTCGTGGTGGATCCGTACGAGTGGATGCGCGACAAGACCGATCCCGAGGTCATCGCGCACCTCGAGTCGGAGAACGCCTACGCCGACGCCCGCACCGCGCACCTCGGCGCGCTGCGGCAGCGCCTGGTCGAGGAGTTCGTCGGCCACACGCAGGAGACGGACCTGTCGGTGCCGGTGCGTCGCGGGGACTGGTGGTACATCACCCGCACCACCGCCGGAGACGACTACCCGAGGTTCACCCGCGTGGCCGACACGGGCGCGATGCCGCAGGTCGAGCCCGGGGTGATGCTCGCGGGCGAGCAGGTGCTGCTGGACGCCCAGGCCGAGGCCGCGGGGCACGAGTTCTACTCCCTCGGCGGGCTGACCCTCTCCCCCGACCACAACCTGCTCGCCTATGCGGTGGACACCGCCGGGGACGAGCGGTTCACGCTGCGGGTCCTGGACCTCTCCGCCGGCGAGGTGCTCGACGAGTCCGTGACCGGCACCGGCTACGGCATCGCGTTCTCCACCGATCAGCAGTGGCTGTTCTACGCGCGGGTCGACGACGCCTGGCGGCAGCACCAGGTCTGGCGCCATCGGATCGGCGCCGATCCGGCCGAGGACGTGCTCGTGCTCGAGGAGGGCGACGAGCGGTTCATGATCGGCTTCGAGCGCTCCCGCGACGAGACGACCCTCGTCATCCAGTCCGCCTCCACCACGACGGCGGAGGCGTGGCTGCTGGACCTCGCCGCGCCCGAGTCCGCGCCCGTTCCCGCGGGCGGGCGGCGCGACGGCGTGGACTACGCGGTCGAGCACGCCGGGGACCGCCTGCTGGTGGTGCACAACGACAGACACACCGGCTTCGCGCTCGCGCAGGCACCGCTGGCGGCCCCGGAGCAGTGGGAGGAGCTGCTGGCCGCCGGCGAGGGCGAGCGGCTGCTGGCGGTGGAGTCGTTCGCGGGCTTCGTCGCGCTCGAGCTGCGCGCCGGCGGGCTCGCCTCGGTGCGGATCATCCCGCGGGCGGCCGACGGGTCGCTGCGGCTCGATCAGGCGGAGGACCTCACCCACGGCGGGGAGCTGGACACCGTCGAGCTCGACGCGAACCCGAACTGGGACCAGCAGGCGGTGCGCTACGAGCTCACCAGCCTGCTCACCCCGCCCACCGTCGCCGAGCGGGAGGTCGCCACCGGTGCGACCGAGATCCTGCGCGTCACCCCGGTGCCGCGCTACGACCCCTCGCTGTACGTGGAGCGTCGGGAGTGGGCGACGGCGGCCGACGGGACCGCGATCCCGCTCTCCGTCGTCGCGCGGAAGGAGGTCGCGGCCGATGGGACCGCGCCCGGGTATCTGTACGGCTACGGCTCCTACGAGGTCTCGGTCGACCCGTCCTTCGTGCCGACACGGCTCTCGCTCCTGGACCGCGGGGTGGTCATCGCGATCGCGCACGTGCGCGGCGGCGGCGAGATGGGCCGCGACTGGTACGACCACGGCAAGCTGCTGGAGAAGAAGAACTCCTTCAGCGACTTCGTCGCCGCGGCGGAGCACCTCGGCGCGAGCGGCCTCGTGGACCCGGCCCGGCTCGGGGCCGAGGGCCGCAGCGCGGGCGGGCTGCTGATGGGCGCGGTCGCGAACCTCGCCCCGGAGCGGTTCCGGGCGATCATCGCCGGGGTGCCCTTCGTGGACGCGCTGACCACGATCCTGGATCCCTCGCTGCCGCTGACCGTCGGTGAGTGGGAGGAGTGGGGCGACCCGCTGCACGACCCGTCCGTGTACGAGTACATGAAGGAATACACGCCCTACGAGAACGTGCAGGCGGTGGAGTACCCGGCGATCTTCGCCTCGACCTCGTTGAACGACACCCGCGTGTTCTTCGTCGAGCCCGCGAAGTGGGTGGCCCGCCTGCGCGAGACGGTCACCTCCGACCAGGCCGAGCGCCCGATCGTGTTCCACTGCGAGATGGTCGCCGGGCACGGCGGCCGCTCGGGCCGCTACCGCAAGTGGGAGCAGCGGGCCGACGAGCTGGCCTGGCTGCTGGATCAGCTGGGGGCGACGGAGCTGCTCTGACGGGCCCCGATCGGACGCTCGGCGGGCGCAGCCAGGACGGCGCCGTCGCGGGCGGTGAGCACCAGATCGGCGCCGGCCGCCGCGCAGGCGCGGGCGATATCGGCGCCGATCCCTCGACTCGCTCCCGTGATGAGGGCCTTGCGGCCGGACAGGGGACGCTGGTGCTGGTCGGGGCTCATCGCCCCAGGCTGCTCAGCCGGACTGCTCAGAAGGCGGGGATGACCGAGCCGTCGGTGTAGGTCTCCTCGATGAAGGCGCGCACCTCGTCGCTGTGGAGCAGCCCGTCGAGCTTCACGAGGGCCTCGTTCTCCGCGTCGGCGGTGCGCACCACCATCATGTTCGCGTTCGGGTTGCCCTCGCCCTCCTCGATGACGATGGCCTCCTCGGAGGGGTTCAGGCCCGCCTCGAGCGCGTAGTTGCCGTTGACGACGGCGACCGCGAAATCGGCGAGGGAGCGCGGGATCTGCGCGGCCTCGAGCTCGGTGAACTGCAGGTTCTTCGGGTTCTCGGCGATGTCGCCGGTGGTGGCCGAGGTGGGGGCGACGCCGTCGGCGAGGGTGATCACGCCGTTGGCGGCGAGCAGGTCCAGGCCGCGGCCGCGGTTGGTGGGGTCGTTCGCGATCGCGACCTCGTCCCCGTCCTTCAGCTCGTCGAGCGAGGTGAGGGTCTCGGAGTAGACGCCGAGCGGCTCGACGTGGACGCCCTCGAAGGCGTGGAAGTCGTAGCCCTTCTCCGACATCTGCCCCTCGAGGAAGGCGGGGGTCTGGTAGAAGTTCGCGTCGAGGTCGCCGTCGTTCAGCGCCTGGTTGGGCAGCTGGTAGTCGGTGTACTCGCTGATCTCGAGCGCGAGGCCCGCGCCCTCGGCGAGGTTGTCCTTCACGAAGGTGAGGATCTGGGCGTGCGGGGCCGGGGAGGCGCCGATGCGGATCGTGGTCACGCCGTTCTCCTCCGTCGGTCCCTCGGTGCCGCCGGCGCCGCAGGCGGCGAGGGCGAGCGCGGCGAGGCCCGCGCCGGAGGCGAGCAGAGTGGTGCGGCGGGAGATGTGGGTCATGGGGATGTCCTTCTCGACGAGGGTGGGATGAAGCAGGTCAGCGGGCCGCGGCGCGGTGGTCGACGGCGCGGGAGAGGGCGGAGCCGAGCGCCTGGACGGCGATCACGATGACCACCAGCACGACCACGGTCGCGACCATGACCACGTTGTCGTAGCTCTGGTAGCCGTTGCGGATCGCGAGGTCGCCCAGGCCCTTGCCGCCCACGGTGCCGGCCATGGCGGTGTAGCCGATGACGGCGATCGTGGTGGTGGTCAGCGAGCCGATGATGCCGGGCAGCGCCTCCGGCAGCAGGACCTGTCGGATGATCTGCCAGCGGGTGGCGCCCATCATCTGCACCGCCTCGACCTTCCCGGCGGAGATCTCGCGCAGGTTGATCTCGATGAGACGGGCGAGGAACGGGATCGCGGAGATCGCGAGCGCGAACATCGCGGCGTTCGGCCCGGTCACGCGGCCCACGATGAAGCGGGTGACGGGGATCAGCGCGATGATCAGGATGATGAACGGGAAGGACCGCCCGACGTTCACGACGAAGCCGACGACGCGGTTCACCCAGCGGGCGAGACCGCCGCGGGCGCCGGAGGTCTCGAAGAGCAGCAGGCCCAGCGGCACCCCGATCAGGGTGGAGAACAGCATGGTCCCCACGGTCATGTACAGGGTGATCAGAGTGTTGGACCACAAGGACGTGTTCGAGTCCCAGGTGGTGAAGACGGGGTTGTCGAGCCACTCCATCATGCGGTCACCTCCTTCGCGACGACGCCGGCGCTCTCGAGCTCGGCGAGGAAGTCATCGAGCCCCTGGCGGGAGATCGGCTGTCCGGAACGGTTGCGCAGGGCGAGCTGGACCCGCCCCACTTGGCGGCCGCCGATGGTCTCGATGGTGCCGGCGACGAGGGTCGCCTCGGCCTCGTACGTCTCGGCCAGACGGATCAGGTCATCTGTGGTGCGGAAGCGCTCGGAGTCGCCGTAGTCGCAGTTCACGACCAGCGCCTGGATGCCGGTAGGAGCCGGCGGCAGCGGGATCAGCTCGGCGCTGAGGGGGCCGTGCGGATCGGCGGCGACCTCGAGCAGGTCGCCGCTCTGGGTGATCCGCCCGTCCTGGAGCAGGGTGACGGTGTCGCACACCTCGCGCACCACGCCCATCTCGTGGGTGATGATCACCACCGTGATGCCGAGGCGCTCGCGGAGATCCGCGAGCAGGCGCAGGATCTGCCGGGTGGTGGTGCCGTCCAGGGCGCTGGTCGGCTCGTCGCACAGCAGCACCTTCGGCTCGGCGGCGAGGCCGCGGGCGATGCCGACGCGCTGGATCTGCCCGCCCGAGAGCTGCGCGGGGTGGTTGTGCTCGCGGCCGGTGAGCCCCACGAGCTCGACCAGCTCGGCGACGCGGCGCTCGCGCTCGGCGCGGGGCACCCCGGCGATCTCGAGCGGGTGGGCGATGTTCTGGGCGGCGGTGCGGGAGTCCAGCAGGTTCGCGTGCTGGAAGACCATCCCGATGTTCCGCCGGGCGGCGCGCAGCTGGGCGCCCTCGAGCGCGGCGATGTCGGTGCCGTCGATCTCGACCCGGCCCGAGGTGGGCTTCTCCAGCCCGGTCAGGCAGCGGATGAGCGTGGACTTGCCCGCCCCGGAGCGACCGACGATCCCGTGGATGCGGCCCGGCTCGAGGTGGAGGTCGATCCCGTCGAGCGCGACGACGGGGTCTCCGCCGCCGGGTGCGGGGAAGACCTTGCGCAGAGCGTCGAGAGTGATCACCCCGGAATTCAAGCATCGAGCGCCCCGCACGCCGAGCACGCGTTCATCTGCCGCAACAAACGTCACAGACCTGCAGGTCCCCATGTGGACGCGGTCACGCCGTGCGGTCTGACATCTGTCATGGGCGGGCCGTGACAGACGCATCCCGGTCGATGACACCGCGCCCTGCCGCACAGCGCCGTGCACGGGGAGGCTGGAACCATCATCCACCCGGAAGGACCCCACCCATGTTCCAGGACCTCCTCGTCCAGCTCCACGACCTCGTCTCCGGCCTCGAGCCGTGGCAGCAGGTGCTCGCGCTCGTCCCCGCCGGTGCGGTCCCCTTCATCGAGAGCTATCTCGGCTCCTTCCTGGGCACCACCCTCGGCATCCACCCGGCCCTCGCGATCCCCGCAGCGGTGCTGGGGAATCTGGTGGCGACCTTCGTGGTGATCGCGCTGGCCGGCCGCACCCGGGACGCGATCGCCCAGGGTCGTCGGAAGCACGGGGGCCGCTCCGTCGAGGAGCCCAGCCCCTCCCGCTTCCGAGCCAAGGTCGCCGCGGCGATGGAGAAGTACGGAGTGCCCGGGGTGTGCCTGCTGGGGCCGTTCGTGGTCGCCTCGCAGATCTCCGGCCCTGCACTGATCGCGCTCGGCGCCGCGCGCGGCCGGGTCTACCTCTGGATGGGCGTCTCGATCGTCCTGTGGGGCATCGTCTTCGGCGCCTTCGGCGGCCTGTTCCTCGCCGCGATCGGCTGAGCGGATACGCTTCGCCCCAGCTCGTCGACCGTTCCCGCGCCGAGGGGAGGACCGCTGTGGAGACCCGCACCGCACGCCAGTGGAGCGTGTTCTACGCCTACACGGCGTGGTCGGTCGTGCTCATCCAGGCGATCTTCCCGCTGGGCGTCCTGCTCGCGTTCGGCACCCCGGTGCCCGCGCTGCTGGCCGAGGCCCCGGCGGCGACCGCGGTGCTGATCGTGCAGATGGTGGTCGGCGCCTGGTCCGGGCACCGGGCGCTCGCACTGTGGTCGGCGGCCGCGCTGCCCGAGGCGCGGGACCGCTGGGACCTCCCGCAGGTGGGCAGCATCCCGGCGGACCGCTCGCTGCTCGCCACCGCGGTGCCGTCAGCCGCCATCGTGCTGCTGCAGCTGCTCGGCCTCTCCGCGGCCCCCGTGCTCGTCGCCTCGCTCACGCTGCTCGCCGCCGCAGCGCTCCTGCGATGGCGCTGGCAGATCGGGGCGGCGGTGGCGGTCGCGACGACGGTGATCGCGATGGCGTTCGGGCTCTCCGCCCCCGTCGCCTTCCCCACCGGCGCGCTGCTGCTCGCCGTGGTGCTCACGGTGCGGATCTCCCTGTGGCTGGCGGCGATGGTGCGCGAGCTCGACGACGCCCGCGAGGCGCAGGCCCAGCTCGCCGTCGCCGAGGAGCGGCTGCGCTTCGCCCGCGACCTGCACGACGTCACCGGTCGCGACCTCTCCGTGATCGCCGTGAAGACCGAGCTGGTGGCGCAGCTGGCCGAGCGCGGCGACCCCCGCGCCGCGGAGCACGGCCGGGAGGCGGCGCAGATCGCCCGCACCTCGCTCGCCGAGATCCGCTCGCTCGTGCGCGGCTACCGCGAGGCGGATCTCGCGACCGAGCTGCAGGGCACTGCATCCCTTCTGCGGTCCGCGCACGTGGAGGTCACGGTCCACGGCGCGGCCGAGGACGTCCCCGCGGCCCGGGCCGGCACCGCCGCCTGGGTGCTGCGAGAGGGCGGGACGAACATCCTGCGCCATGCCGACCCGTCGGCCGTGGAGATCACCCTCCGCGCGGACGGCGTCACGATGGTCAACGACGGCGCGCCCGAGGAGGCCGAGATCCGGGAGGGCAGCGGGCTGACCGGGATGCGGGAGCGCCTCGAGGACGAGGCGACCCTGGAGGTTCGCCGCGAGGACGGCACCTTCACCCTCGACGTCCGCTTCACCCCGACCGGAGGATCCCGATGACCGATGCCCCTGCTCGCCCGCTGCGCGTGGTGCTCGTCGACGACGAGCACCTGATCCGCTCGGCGCTCGCGACGATGCTGTCCCTCGAGGAGGACCTCGAGGTGCTCGGCGAGGCCGGGACGGTCGCCGAGGGCGCGCGGCTGATCGCCGAGACCACGCCGGACATCGCCGTGGTGGACCTGCAGCTGCCCGACGGCGACGGGCTCGAGCTGTGCGAACAGATCGCGGAGGCCTCCCCCGCGACCCGCTGCCTGATCCTCACCTCGCATGCGCGGCCCGGCTATCTCAAGCGCGCCCTCGCCCAGGGCGTGCTGGGCTTCCTGCCGAAGACGACCTCGGCGGAGCAGCTCGCGCGTGCGGTCCGGGCCGTCGCCGCGGGGCGCCGCGCGATCGACCCCGAGCTCGCCGCGGAGACGATCTCCTCGGGCGACTCCCCGCTCACTCCGCGCGAGGCGGACGTGCTCGAGTTCGCGGCCGACGGCGCCCCGGTCGAACAGATCGCTCGCCGCGCCCATCTGGCCCCGGGGACCGTGCGCAACTACCTCTCCAGCGCCCAGGCGAAGCTGCAGGCCGCGAACCGGCACGAGGCCGCCGCGATCGCGCGGCGCCAGGGCTGGATCTGAGGCCCGCGGAGGCGACTCAGCCCGCCGTGTTCTCCGCGAAGCTCGCGTCGACGATGCCGGCGATGTCCAGCGGCTCCGTGTAGGTGATCTGCTCGGCGTCGATCCACACGGCCTGCATGGCCTCGAGCTGATCGGCCTGCGGGGCGAGGTCGGGGAGGTAGGTGTACATCGGGGAGGCCTTCAGCACCTCGATGTCCTGGCCGAGGGTGTCGGCGAGGATCTGGTAGACCTCGTCGGTCTGCTTCCCGTCGGCCGAGAGCTCCTGGGCGCCCTTGGCGAGCGCGGTGAAGAAGCCCTGCGCCTGCTCGGCGCCGACGAAGGTCTCGGAGTACATCACGCCCGTGCCGGTGGTGCCCTTGGCGGGGACCGCGAGCGGGGAGGCGATCCCGGCCTCCTCGATCGAGGAGGAGAAGGGGGCCGACGGGGTCGCCGCGTCGACGGAGCCGTTGGTGAGCGCCGGCTCCTGGTCGGGGGTGGCGAGGTTGGAGATCTCCACGTCGTTCAGGGTCAGCCCGCCCTCCTCGAGCATCGCCGCGAGCAGGTAGCCGCCGGTCGCGCCGGGCCCGCCGGCCACCCCGATGGTGCGCCCCTTGAGGTCCGCGATCTCGCTGACGGTGCCGTCGTCCAGGAGGTCCTGGCGCACCTCGAGCGCGGTGGGCGAGTTCTCCGGGTCGCCCGGGGAGATGCCCATGGAGCCGACGACCTTGAAGGCCACGCCCTGCTCGAGGGCGTTGAACATCCCGGCGCTGAATCCGGCGACCATCACGTCGAGCTGGTCGTTGGACAGCATCGGCACGCCGTCCTGGCCGGACTTCAGCGGGGTGAGCTCGAGGGTGACGCCCTCCTCCTCGAAGTAGCCCATCGCGTCGGCGACGTACAGCGGCGCGAACAGCGCCGAGGGCAGGTGGCCCACGCGCACGGTGCCGGCGGCGCCGCCCGAGCCGCCGGAGGAGTCCTCGCCGGTGACGGCGGAGCCGCAGGCGGTCAGGGCGCCGCCGAGGGCGGTGGCGGCGGTGAGGGAGAGAAGGGTGCGTCGTCGCATCGGTGCTCCTGGGGGTGCAGGTGGTGGGTGGGAGGTGGGGGTCAGCGCTCGCGGCGCCAGGGCAGCAGCAGCTTCTCGGAGCGGCTCAGGACCGTGGTGACCAGGGCGCCGATCAGTCCGATGACGACCAGGCCCACGTAGAGCTTCTCCGGGATGAACAGCTGCCAGGAGTTCCAGATCAGGTAGCCGAGCCCGGTGGTGGTCGCGCCGGTGAACTCGACGGCGGTGACCACCACGACGGCGGTGCCGGTGGCGGTCTTCAGCCCGGAGAACACGAAGGGCATCGCCCCGGGCAGGATCACGTGGCGGAAGCGGGAGAGGCCTGTGGCGCCGTAGGCGGCGCCGGCCTCGAGCAGCTTGCGGTCGATCGCCCACACGCCGGAGACGGTGTTGATCTGCATGATGAAGAACGTCGTGATGAACACGGCGATGATCTTCGGCAGCTCGGTGGGCCCGAAGATCATCAGCAGGATCGGGAAGATCGCGATCTTCGGCAGCGGGTAGAGCGCGGAGAACAGCGGGCCGAGCGCGGCGTTCAGCGCGCGGGAGGAGCCCATCAGCAGGCCGACGACGATCCCGGTGAGCGCGCCGAGGCCGCCGCCGACGGCGAGTCGCATCAGGGTGGGCGCGGTGTGCTGCCACAGCTCGCCGCTCATCAGCATCTCCCCGCCGGCGGCGACGATGCGGGTGGGCGGCGGGAAGAAGCGCGGGTCGATGATCTCCACGCGGGCGCACAGCTCCCACAGCACCAGCAGCAGGATCGGCGTCGCGATCGAGAGGACCAGGTCACGGGTGGCCAGGCGCCGGTCGCGGGCGCGCTGCTCCCGGGCGGCGACGAGGGTGCGGTGCTCGCGGTCGTCCGTCGTCGTGGTGCGGGCGACGGGTGCGGTGCTCATGCGGTCTCCTCGGCGGTGCGCGCGTCCTCGCGCAGCAGGTTCCAGATGCGCGAGCGCAGCGCCGCGTACTCGGGGTCGCGCTCGATCTCGAAGGAGCGCGGACGGTCGAAGGGGACGGTGATGTCCTCGCGGAGGGTGCCGGGACGGCCGGACATCACGATCACGCGGTCGGAGAGGACGATCGCCTCGTCGATGTCGTGGGTGACCATGAGGACGGTCTTGCGCTCGGCCTCCCACAGGGCGATGAGCTCCTCCTGCATGAGCATGCGGGTCTGGGCGTCGAGCGCGCCGAGCGGCTCGTCCATGAGCAGCACCGGGGAGCCGGTCGCGAAGGCGCGGGCGATCGCGACGCGCTGGCGCATGCCGCCGGAGAGCTGATGGGGGTAGGAGCCTGCGAAGTCGGTCAGGCGCACCCGGGCGAGCCAGTCGTCGGCGATGCGTCGGCGCTCGGCCGTGCCGGTGCCGGTCATCCGCAGGCCGAAGGCGACGTTCTCCCGCACCGTCATCCAGGGGAAGACGCCGTGCTCCTGGAACACGAAGGCGGCGGGGATCCGGTGGCCCTCGTCCGGCATCGTCACGGAGCCGACGGTGCGCTCCTCGAGCCCGCCGAGGATGCGCAGGAAAGTGGACTTCCCGCAGCCGGAGGGGCCGACGATGCAGGTGAAGGAGCCGGGCTCGAGGGTCAGGGAGAAGTCCTCGAGCGCCCAGACGGGGTCGGTGCCGGAGAAGAAGACCTTCGAGACGTCCTCGGCGGCGACGGCGCCGGGCGGGGCGGCGGAAGAGGCGGTGTGCATGCGTGCTCCTGGTCCCGGGTCGGGCGGCGGCGACCGGCGGGCGTGCGGGATCGATCGGGGCGGGACGGTGCGAGCGGGCCCGCGAGGACACTCTAGACGGCCGTCTCGGAGTTCGGACCCTCGATCTCGCACGATGGACCTCTCGAGGTGGCGACGACATGCAGTCTGCGGCGGATCCGCTCTCGCAGGGGCGTCAGCGCTTCCGACGGGCGCGGAAGAAGTCGCGCAGCAGGTCGCCGCACTCCTGCCCGCGCACCCCGGTGGTGAGCTCGACGCGGTGGTTCAGCCGCGGCTCGCGCACCAGGTCGTAGAGGGAGCCGGCGGCACCCGCCTTCGGATCCATCGCCCCGACGACCACCCGCTGCACACGGGAGAGCACGATCGCGCCCGCGCACATGGTGCACGGCTCGAGGGTGACGACGAGGGTGGCGCCGGTGAGGTTCCAGCGCCCGGTCGCGCGTGCCGCGGCGCGCAGGGCGAGGATCTCGGCATGGGCGGTGGGGTCCTCGTCGGCCTCGCGCCGGTTACCGGCGGTGGCGAGGACCTCGCCGTCGGCCCCGAGGACGACGGCGCCGATGGGCACGTCGGCGGGCTCGCGCTCGGCGGCGGCACGGGCCTCGGCGAGCGCGAGCACCATCAGCTCGTCGTCGCGCGGCGCACTGTCGTCCAGGGGTGCGGTCATGGGGCCATTGTCCCGCCTGCCCCGTCAGCGCCGCTCCCCCACCACCTCGTAGCGCGCCTCGAGGAAGGCGCCGCTGCGGCCGAGCTCGCGCAGCTCGAGGTCGAAGCGACCTCCCATCAGAGGCCTGCCCGTGCCGAGGGTCACCGGAGCGATGGAGACGCAGACCTCGTCGAGCATCCCGGCGCGCGCGAACTCCGCCGCCAGGTCGCCGCCGCCGACGATCCACACGTCCTTCCCGTCCGCGGCCACCTCTATCGCGCCGCGCTGCTCGGCCGGCGGCCCGGAGACCGCGGTGACGCCCTCCCGCTGCTCCACGGCGCGGTGGGTGAACAGGAAGGTGGGCTGGGTGAAGACCCAGGCGCCCTCCACGTCGCCGTCGTGCTCGAGCACCCAGTCGTAGGTGGTGCGGCCGGTGACGATCGCGCCGACCTCGGCGATGAAGTCGTCGTAGGGGAGGATGCTCTCCTCCCCGGTGGGCTGGAAGAGGAGCCAGTCGAGGCTGTCGTGCTCGTCGGCGAGGAAGCCGTCGAGCGAGGTCGCGGTGAAGAAGCGGTAGCGGGTCATGGCTGGTCTCCTGCACGCAGGATGGTTCCGCGGCGGTCGCGGTCCGGGAGACCATCCTCTCCCCTCGGTCCGACGGGCGACGGCCCGGGATGCGCTCCGGTAGATTCCCTCCCATGCGCGTTCTGGAGATCGACCACCCCCTCGTCGCCCACAAGCTGTCGGTGCTGCGCAATCGCGCCACCCATTCCTCGGTGTTCCGCCAGCTCGCGGACGAGCTGGTGACCCTGCTGGCCTACGAGGCGACCCGCAACGTCGCCGTCGCACCGGTGGAGATCGAGACGCCGGTGACCACGATGACCGGCACCCGCCTGACCAACCCCAAGCCGATGGTCGTGCCGATCCTCCGCGCGGGCCTGGGCATGCTGGACGGCCTCACCCGCCTGCTGCCCACCGCCGAGGTGGGCTTCCTGGGCATGGTCCGCAACGACGAGACCCTCGAGGTCACCACCTACGCGAACCGTCTGCCCGAGGACCTCTCGGGCCGTCAGTGCTTCGTGCTGGACCCGATGCTCGCCACCGGCCACACCCTCATCGCCTCCTGCGAGTACCTCCACGAGCGCGGCGCGAAGGACATCACCTGCGTGACCCTGCTGTGCGCGCCGGAGGGGCTGAAGGCGCTCGAGGAGCAGCTGGACCCCGCGATCGACCTCACCGTGGTCACCGCCGCGATCGACGAGAAGCTCGACGAGAAGGGCTACATCGTGCCGGGCCTCGGCGATGCCGGCGACCGCCTCTTCGGGGTCGTCGACTGAGAACGCGGCCACTGACCTGCACGAAGGCCCTCCGCGAGGGCCTCGACGCAGGACCCTGACGCCCCGTCGCCGTCCCGGAATGTGAACAGCCGCTTGCTCCTCGGGACGGGGCGGGGCATCCTCGTGTCATGACCTCGATCGCCGCGCACCGCGAGACCGCCCCCCGGGTGGTCCGCTCCGCCATGCGCGCGATGATGTTCATGATGATGATGCCGATGATGCATCGTCAGCCGAGCCTCTGAGCGCTCACGACCTCTCCGAGATCGGCTGACAGGAGCCGGCCGGAGGGCGCGGGCTCCAGGTGCCACCGGGAGCACACCCCTCACCGATCCGCCTCAGGCGTCGATCACCCAGGGATCCCGGGCCCACCGCCCGCCGCGCAGGACGCGCCGCATCTCGGAGAACTCGCATCATGACCATCGCCCTGGATCGCCCCACCACCAGCACCACCAGCAGCACCGCCGCGCATACCCGGTCCGCGGCTCCCCGCCTGCAGCGGGTGGGCGGGACCGCCTCGCGCCCCGTCGCCACCGAGGACGCCGTCACCATCACGGTGTCGGTCTCCCTGCCCGCCGGGACCGGCGACGTCGAGGCCGCGCTCATCGCCGACGAGCTGCGCACCCGGGCGCAGCGCCTGGTCGCCGCCCGCGATGGCCGCACCACGGTCTCGGTGGACAGCCCCCGCCCCTTCGCCGCGACCGGCCGCGGCACGACCCGCCCCCTGCCGCCCCGCGCCCAGGGCGCCGCCGCGGTGAGCCCGCTGCGACCGCGCCGCAAGGGGATCGTCTCCCCGAACTCGCCGGCGCGCCGCGACGCGGAGGCGGCCCGCCGCCGCCAGCTGCAGGCCACGGCCGTCAGCCCCGCGAGCCCCTCGCTGGCCCCTGAGGACTCGCTGGTCATCGACCTGTTCGGCCGTCGGGTGCGGATCGACGGGCAGGACGTGGACTTCACCCACAAGGAGTTCGAGCTGCTGGCCAAGCTGGCCCGCGACTCGCGCCGCACCATCTCCCGCACCGAGCTCATGGAGTCGGTCTGGGCCGATGCGCCCGAGGACACCGGTGAGCGCACGGTCGACGTGCACGTGCGCCGCGTGCGCACCAAGCTCGGCCGCTACCGCCGCCTGATCTCGACGGTGCGCGGCGCCGGCTACCGCCTGGACCCGGGCAGCGACGTCGCGGTCCTGGGGTCCTGAGGCGCCGGGCCGGGCGGGGTCGTCCCCGCTCCGGGCCCGGCGCGCTCCGGCCGCGTCCGCTGCGCGCCGACCGGGTCTGCCGTGCTCCGGCTGGGTCGCCGGTCGCGCGTGCCGTGCTCCGGCCGCGCCGTCGGCCGTGCGGGACCGGCGGGGAACTGCCATGGAATGCGACGAGCGGCCCGGAGCTCTCAGCCGACAGTGTCGGGGGCTCACGGACCGCTCGTCAGGCCTGTCGTCCGTCAGGGGTGGGTGCGGGCGAACAGGCTGGACGGGCTGCCACAGGTGGGGGAACCTGGCATTGTCGCCCGTCCGGCCGCTCCCCATGAGGGGGGTCTTGAGGAACGGCACATCTCTCAAATTTTCAATGTCTTCCGACGCTCGGAACACTACCAGCCGAACGCGGGGGTTTCATCCCCCGAAGACCGACTCCGTCCGTTCTTCACGTCACGCTCCCCGCTGGGGCTCGCAACGCCTTTCCGAACGACGTCGTGACACCGAGTCTAGGCCCTGGATCGCCGTCTGTAAACGCACGGGGATGCCCTGTTCTTGCAGGTGACGTGCAGGAAACATAGCTCGAACGACACGCCGGGAAAAGGTCGAGCGATCCCCATGAAAGCGTCAAGAGACGCGGTCGGAAGGCACTTCGCGGACGCGGCGCCGTCGCCCGGCCGGATGGTCGGCGCTCCGGTCACCCTCGACGTCGGCTCCGCGCTCCCACCGTGCATGCACGGTTCTCCCAGCCGCACCTCAGGGGCGATTGGTCCGAGATGCCCGATCCCCCGTGGTGGGCGCTCGGAGATGGAGGGTGAGCGAGGTCGCGTCGTCGTGGCGCTTGCGCGGTGCCCGCTCCGGGTCCAGCGCATCCTCCGCTCGCCGGATCGAGGAGATCACCGCCCGCGGATCCGCGCAGAGGGCGCGAGCGAGCGAGACGTCGTCGTGCAGCCCCAGCAGCTCCACCGCCCGGGTCACGCCGTCGCTGAGCAGATGGACGGCCGCGAGGTCCGCGAGCGGGACCCGGCCCGTCAGCGCCTCGTCCGCGGCCGCCGGCTCGTGACGGGCGACCCAGAAGCCGCCGGGGGCGTTGCGGCACGCCTCGATCGCCTCGGCGCCGCGCTCGCGGCGCACCACCTCCTCGATGCGCCGGTCGGTCAGGCGCACGACGGAGCCGTCCCGATGCTCCAGGAGCAGGGAGGCGTCGCAGAGCACGAGGTGCTCGAGGTGCGTCCCGGTGCGGCGCACGGCGGCCACGGTGGCCGAGGGACCGCCCGCCTCGAGGTCGCACTCGTGCTCGTGCAGGGAGCGGACCTCGCCGATCGCGGCGGCGAGGGCGCCGGCGAGCGGGAGGGAGGGGTCCTGGGCGCGGGCGAGGAGGCGGGCGGCGAGGGTGTGGGAGAACCAGGCGACGCCGTGGCGGCAGCCGGAGCGGAAGCGGGCGGGCACCCCGGCCCCGTCCAGGACCACGGCGACCTCGCCCAGCACCCCCGCCGCGTCCTCGTCCGCGCCGGGCACGGCCGGGTCGCTGAGGGACGTGATGTGCACGCCGCCACTGTAGGCGCGGGAGGGTGCCGCCGCGCCCGTAGAGTGGTCCCGGACCTCTGCCGCGGACCCCGTCCGGCGGCGCTCAGCATGGAAGGGATGACCAGATGATCGCGCAGGCGCGCATCACCTCCGAGACGACCGCCACGGTGCATCTCGCGGACGAGTCCGTCGAGGTCTCCGGGGCCGACCTCCCCGAGATCCGGGACCGGGTCAAGCAGGTCTTCATCACCTCCGCCAAGAGCGCCGACGAGGAGCTCGACGTGGTCATCGTCGAGCCCGACGTGCGTCACCACCTGCGCGTGGAGCCGAGCGGCCGGATCTCCCCGCGCGAGGCCGACGACCGCCCGCTGTTCGGCCCCGGGGCCGACGATCCGCTGATCGCGCCGCCGCTCATGGTCACCGGGGAGCATCCCGCGGTCGATGCCGAGGGCGCCCCTGCCGCGCGTCCGCACCGCGCGCGCCGGCGCCGGGCCGCCGCGAAGCCGCCGAGCACCGTACCGGGCTCCGCGAGCGGCTCCGCCGAGTCGACCGGGGAGCATGCGGCGGTGACGACGGGCGAGCACGCCCGCATCTCGCCGTTCGCTCCCGAGGCCGGCGACGTGCCGGTGGCCGGTGTCGCACCGTCAGCAGCCGCGTCCTCGGCGTCCGCACCGTCGGCTGTCGCGTCCGCCTCGAGCTCCGCGGCCTCGGCCGCCTCCGCCTCCTCGGCGGCCTCCGCGCCGTCGGCCCGCTCGGCCCGTTCCGCCCCGTCCGCGCCCTCGGCCGTCTCCGCGCCGTCGGCGCCGTCGGCCACCCCTGCGCCGTCCTCCCCCGGGGTCTCCGCCCCTGCGCCGTCCGCCGCGTCGTCGACCCCCGCGGCGAAGCGGCCGCTGCCGTCGCGCGCGACGGTGCCCGCCGACGGGCGCCCCACCCTGCAGGACCTGCAGTCCTCGACCGCGAAGCACCGGAAGGTGAAGGCCACCCGCGGGTTCCGCGGCGTCATCACGCGCGCCACCCGCGGGGTGATCTCCCCCGGCCCCGGGAAGAAGGAGCGTCTGGAGATCGAGCGCCTGGAGCGGATCCGTCGACCCCTGGACGGCCCGCGGAACATCGCGGTGGTGAACCTCAAGGGCGGCGCCCACAAGACCACCGCCTCCCTCATGATCGCCGCGACCCTCGGCGTGAGCCGCGGCGGCAACGTCCTGGCCTGGGACAACAACGAGACCCGCGGCACCCTCGGCTGGCGCGGCGTGCCCACCGAGCACCACCGCACGGCCGTGGACCTGCTGCACGACATCGAGTCGCTCCGCTCCCCCTCGGCGAGCAACGCGGACCTCGACCCGTACGTCCGGCCGCAGGGCGAGATGCGCTTCGACATCCTCGCCTCGGACGAGGACCCGGGCTCGGCCGCGCTGATCGACGACCACGCCTTCGGCGAGCTCGACGAGGCGCTCTCGCGCTTCTACCGCATCAAGGTGATCGACACCGGCAACAACGTGCGCGCCTCGAACTGGCTCGCCGCCGTGAAGAGCGCCGACCAGCTGGTGATCATCTCCACCGTCCGCGAGGACACCTTCAACGCCGCGGCCTGGATGATCGACGAGCTGCGCGCGACGGGGCTGGGCGAGCAGGTCGACCACGCGGTGACGATCCTGTCCCACTCCTCCAAGGGGAAGTTCGATCCGACGCTGCGCTCGCGCCTGCTCGCGCACTTCGGCGCGCACACCCGCGCGGTCGCCGAGGTGCCCTACGAGCAGCAGTTCGTCGACGGCACCCACCTGGACTGGAGCCGGGTCTCCAAGGCCACCAAGAAGGCCTGGCTGGACGCGACCGCGCTCATCGTCGACGGGCTGTGAGCCGTCGGGCGGTGAACGGGCGGGCGGTGGACGGGCGGGCCGCGAGCAGGTCGGCCGAGCGCGGTCGGGCCGCGCCGGGGACGTCCCCGCGGCCGTCCGGACCGTTCCTCCCCAGCGTCCCGCCCCGCGCGGCCGTCCACAGCGCGGCGCCGACCGGCTCGTCCGTCGGCGCCGACGCCTAGGGTGGGCGCCATGCCCGATCGCCGCCTCCACCTCGTCGTCGACGAGGACCTCGGGCCCGCACTGTGGGTGGCCGAGCAGACCGGCCCGCGCCGTTCCCGCGCCCTGGAGGACCTCGCCGGCCTGCGCGCCGACGCCCCCGCCGCGATCGCGGCGGCGCTCGAGGACGCCCCCGACCAGCTGCGCCACCGCGTGCGGATCCCCGGTAAGGACGGGGACCGTCGCCTGCCCGCCCTGCCGCTGTCCGGCACGGGCCTGACGGGCCTGGTCGGCGCCGCGACCGCCCTGCTCGAGGCGCGCTTCGGGGACGAGCTGACGGACCGGCTGGCCGAGCTGCTCGCCGACGGGACCGCCGCCCGCCTCGCCGACGCCCTGATCGCGATGCCGAACCTGCTGGCCGCCTGCGTGCTGGACCTCCGCGCCCAGGAGCTGCTCGCCGCACGGCACCTGCGCGCCCGCGCGACCGAGCGCTACGGCCGGCCCGTCATGCAGTGGCGCGCCCCCGATCCCGCGGCGCCGCCGCTGCTGCACGCGCTGGTCGACGGCCATGCCCGCACCGCCTTCGCCGAGCACCTGCGCAGCGCCCCGCCGCCGTCCGCCGATCCGACCGGGGTGCTGTGGGCGCTGGCCGACGACGGCGAGCTGCGCGCCGACCTGCCCGCCCAGCGCCGCCTCACCACCGCCTTCGACGCCTTCGTCGACTCCGGCCGCCCCGGCGTGCGGCTCGGCCCCGGGGACAGCGAACTGGTGGTGCGGCTGTTCCAGCCGCCGGTCGGCACGGCCTGGCCGCTGCAGACCTGCCTGCGCGAGGACGACGGGACCGTCCACCCCGTCGCGGACCTCCGCGCCGTCGGCGACCTCACCGC
Source organism: Brachybacterium sp. AG952 (assembly GCF_004362645.1). Taxonomy (NCBI): domain Bacteria; kingdom Bacillati; phylum Actinomycetota; class Actinomycetes; order Micrococcales; family Dermabacteraceae; genus Brachybacterium; species Brachybacterium sp. AG952. The sequence continues at coordinate 115,004 of NZ_SNXV01000004.1, forward strand.
CGCCGGCGCCGCCGAGGCCTCCGCCGCCGTGCTGCGACTGGCCCCCACCGTGCGCACCGCCGCCGTGGACGACACCGGCGTGGACTGGCTGCTGACCACCGAGGAGGCCTCCGCCTTCCTCGCCCTGGACACCCCCGCGCTCGAGCAGGCCGGGGTGACGGTGCTGCTGCCCCGCGACTGGACCGCCCAGCGCACCACCCTGCGCCCCCAGGAGGCCGAGGAGGAGCCCGGCGAGCGCAAGGGCTCCGGGGTGGGGCTCGGGGCGATGGCGTCCTTCCGCTGGCGGGTCGCCGTCGGCGACACGGAGCTCACCGAGGAGGAGATCGCGCAGATCCGCGAAGCGCAGGCCGAGATCGTGCAGCTGCGCGGCCAGTGGGTGCGCCTGGACCCCACCACCCTCCGCGCCGCCGAGCGGTTCCTCGACGCGTTCAGCCGCCGCACCCGCAGCAACCGGCTCGCCACCGGCGAGGACGGCGAGGTGCGGGAGGGGCACCGCGAAAAGGCGGAGCGAGCCCGCGACGCCCGGCGCAGGCCGGACCACCCCGCCGCACCGTCGCTGCCGCCGCCCGCGCCGGTCCCCGCCGAGATGGAGGGGCGCGCGCCGTGGATCGAGATGTTCTCGATGATCCTCTCCCCCGAGGTCGCCGACGTCGACTTCGGAATGTCCGCCCTGGTCTCCGGCGGCAGCCGGGGCCTCGCCCGGCTGCTGCCCGGCGCGGAGGGCCCCTACCCCTATCCGCAGCCCGAGACGCTGCAGGCCACGCTGCGGCCCTACCAGCTCGACGGGCTGAACTGGCTGTGGGCGCTGGACGAGCAGTCCCTCGGCGGGATCCTCGCCGACGACATGGGGCTCGGCAAGACGATGCAGGTCCTCGCGCTGCTGTGCCGGGAGCGGGAGGGGGTACGCAGGGAGCGCCTGGTGGACAGCCCGCTCACGGACCGACGCGAGATCCCGCCCATGCCCGTCGGCCCCACCCTGCTGGTGTGCCCGATGTCCGTGGTCGGGGCGTGGCAGCGCGAGGCGGAGAAGTTCGCGCCCTATCTCTCGGTGCACGTGCACCACGGCGGGGACCGGCTGCGGGACGAATCCTTCGTCGACGGCGCCTCCGACCTCGACCTCGTGATCACCACCTATTCGCTGCTGGCCCGGGACCTGCCGCTGCTGCAGGCCGTGCCCTGGCACCGGATCGTGTTCGACGAGGCGCAGCACGTGAAGACCCCCGGCACGCAGGTCACGCAGGCCGCCCGCGCGCTGCAGGCCCCGCACCGCCTGGCGATGACCGGCACCCCGGTCGAGAACCGGCTCGGGGACCTGCACTCCCTGATGGAGGCGGTGAACCCGGGCCTGCTGGGCAGCGCGGCGAGCTTCCAGGAGCGGATCGCCACCCCGATCGAGGAGGACGGCGATGCGAGCGCGATCAGCCGCCTGCGCTTCGTGACCTCGCCGTTCATCCTGCGACGGGTGAAGACGGACCGCTCGATCATCCAGGACCTGCCCGAGAAGATCGAGCTGCAGCGGGTGGTGAACCTGACCCCCGAGCAGGCCGGGCTCTACGAGGCGATCGTGAACGAGCTGATGGTCCAGCTCGACGGGGCCGAGCAGAACAAGCGCCGCACCCTCGTCGTCTCCGCGATCACCCGGCTGAAGCAGGTGTGCAACCACCCCGCCCACTATCTCGGGGACGGCTCGCCGCTGGTGCGCGGCGGCGAGCATCGCTCGGGCAAGCTGGAGCTGGTGGACGACCTGCTCACCTCCGCCTTCGAGAAGGGCGAGAAGGCGCTGCTGTTCACGCAGTTCACCACCTTCGGGCACCTGCTGGTCCCCTACTGGACCGAACGCTTCGCCGAGCTCGGCATCGACTCGGTGCCCTTCCTCCACGGCGGGGTCGCCAAGCGCGACCGGGACCAGATGGTCGCCGAGTTCCAGGAGCAGCGGGACCGGCCGGGGCTGATGCTGCTGAGCCTGCGCGCCGGCGGCACGGGCCTGACCCTCACCGCTGCGAACCATGTGGTGCACCTGGACCGCTGGTGGAACCCGGCAGTGGAGAACCAGGCCACCGACCGTGCCTTCCGGATCGGCCAGCGCCGCGACGTCACCGTGAACACGCTGGTCAGCGCCGGGACGGTCGAGGAGAAGATCGACACCGTGCTCGAGGACAAGCAGGCCCTGGCCGATCTCACGGTGGGTCACGGGGAGGACTGGCTCGCCCAGCTCGACGACGACCGCCTGCTGGATCTGCTCTCCCTGGACGAGACGGACGAGGACCGAGGGGACGGGACCCGATGAGCATCCAGCTGCGCTCCCGCCGGGGACCGATCGGCACCGCCTGGCAGGCGGTCGCCCTGCGCGAGGCTGCCGAGCGGCTCCTCGGACCTGGCCGCGCGAGCCGCGGGCGCACCGATGCGCGCGCCGGCCGCGTGCAGTGGCTCGAGGTCGAGCCGGGCGCCGCCCGCGCCGCGGTCGAGGACCCCGATGGCGGTTTGCACCAGGCCCGTCTGGACCTGCCCGCCTATCGCGACGGGGACCGGGAGGTGTTCCTGCAGGTCGCTCGCGCCCATCCCGAGCTGCCCGCGCGCCTGGCCGCCGGCACCTATCCCGAGCAGATCGAGGCCGAGCTCGCCCCCTCGATGCTCTCGCTTCTGCCGCGGGACGCCGCCGAGCTCTCCCACGACTGCGATTGCCTGGACTGGCCCGGTCCCTGCCGTCACGTCTCCGCGCTGGTGTACGTGCTGGTGGAGGCGGTGGACGAGCATCCCGTGCACCTGCTGACCCTGCGCGGGATCCGGCTCGAGGAGCTCGTCGCGCCGGTGGCCCCGGCAGCGGGCGCCGCGGGCCCGCCCCGCGGCGAGGACGCGCACGGCTCCGGCGAAGGGCCGCCCGACGCGTCGGACGAGACGGAGGCGGCGCCGGAGCCTGCGCCCTACGACCCGCGGCACACCGATCCCGCGCGCCTGGCCGAGGTGGTCGGCGAGGAGGTGGCCGCGATCATCGCTGCGTTCTACCACGCGGGGACCGCGGAGGCGTCGAGCGGAGGCCCGGCCGGGCACCCGGGTGGGGAGCTGGTGGACGGGTCGGGCGGGGAGCCTGTCGACGGGACGGGCGGAGGCCCGGAGCGGGGCTGAGCGCCCGCAGCGCGGTCCACGATCGGGCCGTCCACAGCGGCAGCGCATCCGGTCGGCGCGGTCGCCGCGCCGCACTACAGTGGAATCCATGCCGTCCAGCGCCGAGAGCCCCCGTCCCCACGTCCCCGCGGAGGCGGTCACCGCCATCGCCGCCCTCGCCGAGAACGCCGTCGCCGAGCACCGCACCTCGGGCGTGACCTGGGCGATCATCGGCGGCCACGCCCACGATCAGGCGATCCTCGCCCACGGCGCGGCCGGGCACCGCGAGCTCGCGGACGGCCGCCCGGCCCCAGGCTCCTCCCCGATGGACCGCGCGACCGTCTCCCGCATCGCCTCGATGACGAAGTCCTTCACCGCCGCGACGATCCTCGCCCTGCGCGACGAGGGCCGGCTGTCCCTGGACGACCCGATCTCCGCCCACGTGCCCGAGGCGGAGGGTGCCTTCGAGCTCGCGGACGACGACCGCGAGCCGACCCTGCGCCGCCTGCTGACCATGGACGCCGGGCTGATCACCGACAACCCCTGGGGCGACCGCCAGGAGGCGATGACCCGCGAAGGGTTCGCCGCCGTGCTCCGCGGCGGGCTCGGCCACGTGCACCGGCCCGGCGACGGGTTCGAGTACTCCAACACCGGCTATGCGCTGCTGGGCCGGGTGATCGACGAGGTCACCGGCTCGGACTACGCGGCCGAGATCCGTCGCCGCTTCCTGGACCCGCTCGGCCTCACGGCCACGGGCTGGTCTTCCGGCGAGATCGACACCGGCCGCCTCGCGACCGGGCACCGGCTCGCCGACCGCACCGACGCGACCCGCTTCGAGGCCGTGCCGCTGGACTCCCCCGGCGTGTACGGGGCGATGGCGGGGCTGTTCTCGAGCGTCGACGACGTGGCGACCTGGGTGCGCTTCCTCGCCGCCGCCGACGCCGAGGGCAGCGCCTCGCGCGGGACGGGACCGCTCGCGACCGCCTCCCGCCGGGAGATGCAGCAGCTGCACCGCCATCAGGCGCTCGCGCCGCTCCCCGCCGGACAGGACGGGGTCTCCCCCGGCTTCGACCGGGTGCGCGGCTACGGCTTCGGCCTGGTGATCGAGCACTTCCCGGATCTGGGCGAGGTGATCTCCCATTCCGGCGGCTACCCGGGCTACGGCTCGTTCATGGTGTGGCACCGCGACTCCGGCGTGGGCGTGGTGGCGCTGGCGAACTCGAAGTACGCCCCGGCCACGCCCCTGTCGATGCAGGCGCTGCGGATCCTGCAGCGCGAGGCGCCGGAGCTGCTGGCCCGTCGTGCGCCGGAGGCGGCGCCGCGCACCCTCGAGGCGGCCCGCGCGGCGCTGGACTGGCTGCGCACCGACGAGGATGCCCTGGCCGACGCCTGGTTCGCGGACAACATGGACCTGGACGTGCCGCGGGCGGAGAGGCGCCGTCGGCTGGAGAAGGCGCTGGCCGCGACCGGGCTCGACGCCTCGGCGCTCGAGGCGCTGCGGGTGGAGGACGCCCAGGTGCTGAGCCGGGCACGGATGCGCTGGACGGTGCCCGCCCGGAGCGGTGCGGGCTCGGCGGGGAGCGCGAGCGGCGGCGGAGCGGCGGCGGGTGGAGCCGGGGCCGCCGGAGGTGCCACGTCCGCCGCCGGCGCCGCGACGGCGCCGTCGGCGCTGCAGGTGGAGCTGCTCATGGACCCGCGGCGCGAAGGGCTCGTGCAGTCCCTGGACACCATCGCGCGCTGACCGGGGCGCGGGGACGGGTGGTCAGGCGGCGGGGTGCCCGTCGGCGGCGGGGAGATCCCCTGCCGCCTCGACCGGGGTCCCAGCCTGGGCGATGACGGACACGTCGGCCGCCGGCCCCTCCGGAAGAGCGGTCGCGTTCCCGTCGAAGATCACCAGCAGCACGATCGCGACGATCACGCCGAGCACCAGCGCGGAGCCGGCGCCGAGCCCGATCGCGATCATGGTGCTGCGGTCGCGCGGCGGGCGTCCGCCCGTCGTGCCGCCGGTGGTCGTGGTGGTGCCGGCGAAGGTGTGGGGCGAGGTGCCCGGGCCGGGCTGGCCGGGGCGGGTGCCGGGACCGCCCGCGCCCGGTCCCTGACCACCCGCGAGGCCTCCGCCGACGGGGCCCTGGCCGCCGGGGCCCTGCCCCTGCGCCCACTGCGGGCCCGTCTGCGGCGAGGCCGAGCCGACGGAGAAGCCCTGCTGGACCTGACCGGCGCGGATCGCCTCCATCGAGGAGGGCGCGACCTGGGCGGCGGGCCGCTCGGGACGGACCGCGCCCGGGGCGTTGGGCGGCAGCGGGTCCAGAGTGTCCTGGAAGGTCAGCGGCGCGCCGTCGGCGTGGGTGAGCGGGTAGCCGGGCGGCACGCGCGGGAGATCGCGGCGCACCGCGTCGGCGTCCTGGTAGCGGTCCTCGGGCTGGGCGGCGACCAGGCGGCGGATCACGGCGGAGAGCTTCGAGGTGACGCCGCGCAGCAGCTGGGTGAGCTCGTCGGGGCGGAAGGCGCCGTCGTGCAGCTTGATCGGCCCGTTCAGCGCGACCAGAGCGACCACGCCCGCGGCGTAGAGGTCGTGGGAGGGGGCCGGCTCCGCCATCGCGAACAGCTCCGGCGCCATGTAGCCGGGGGTGCCGTTGACCATGCCGACATGCGTGAAGCGCACGTCGGTCTCGTGGACGGCGATCCCGAAGTCGGCCAGGCGCGAGACGGGGAACTGCCGCCCGCGAGGCTCGAACATGATGTTCGCGGGCTTCACGTCGCGGTGGATCCAGCCCTCGGCGTGCACATGGGAGAGGCCGTCCAGCAGCTGGTCGAGGATCACCACGACGGCGGGCTCGGCGAGCTTACCGCGGGTCTTGACCACCGACTCGAGGGTCCCGCCGGAGACCAGCGGCATCGCGATCACGACGTGCTCGTCCTCAGCACCCCAGCCGTAGGGGGTCAGCAGGTGCGGATGGTCGAAGCTGACGCCCTTCTCGCGCACGAAGCGCATGAGGTCGGCGGAATCGCGTTGGCGCAGGACCTTCGCGGCGCACAGCTCCTGGGTCTTCGAGTCCCAGGCGCGCCACACGGACCCGGACCCGCCCTTGGCGATCAGGTCGATGAGCGCGAAGCGCCCGACAATAACGTCAGCCATGATTTTCCCAGCATAACCTCAGCGCTCCGGCCGAGGTTATGCTGACGTGGATCCCTGCCGTCCGGGCGCCTGCCCGGCCCGACCGTCCCGACCTGAGGGGGTGCCCGTGGACGCGCTGCTGCTCGCCGCCCCGTCTCACGCAGCCCCGGCGGGAGGCTCGTTCTGGGACCCCGTCGCGGCGACCTGGCCGCTGATGGCACTGCTCGGCGCGGGCTGCCTGCTGCTGACCATCGGCTTCGTGGTGTGGCTGGTGCTGCAGCCGGACGAGCCCGAGCATGACACCACGCCGCTCGTGGACAAGGCCGTCGACGGCGACCGCGGCCGTGCCGCGCTGATCCGGCGCCGCCTCGACGCGGACTCCGGCCGCGCGGACGTCTCGGACCCCGAGCTGCGCTGACCTCCTCGGTGCGGCCCGCACCGTGAACCCCGGCGTGACCTGCCGCACGGGTCGCCTCCTGTTCACCTCTCGGTGACCGCCTGCTCATCCACCCCCCGCACCGCGGCCAGACTGCACCCCTAGGGTTCCCGGCACGGCGACGGACGACACTCGGGGGTGCACATGGATTCGGGACGGACCCTGATGATCGCGGTCGACGGGCTCGACGAGCAGGACCTCGCCGACTGCGCACGCACCGGAGAGGGCACGCGCGGTCCACTGGTGGCGCTCGCGGCCGCCGCCTCGCCGCTGCGGATCCGGCCGGGCGGCCCCTCGGAGCCCGCCCCGGCGCTCGCGACCCTGGTCACCGGCACCACCGTCGCGCACACCGGCGTCGCGACCGAGCAGCCCTTCGACCCCGAGCGACCAGAGAGCCGTTCCACCTGGTACGCCGAGGCGATGGCGACGCCGAGCCTCTTCACCGCCGCGCGGCAGGCCGGGCTGCGCACCGCAGCGCTGCAGTGGCCCGCGACGGCCGGCGGCGACATCGACCTGTGCCTGCCGCTGGTCGAGGACCTGCGCCGCTACCGCAACCGCTGGGACATGGCCGAGCGCACGAGCTCGCCGCGGATGGTCGCCGACCATCTCGCGCCGCGCCGCGAGATGGGCGTGCAGCTCTCCCAGGCCGTCCCCGACGAGCTCGTCTCCGAGATCGCCGACGAGGCCCTGGCCCGCGACCGCATCGACCTGCTCGCCGTGCGGCTGAGCGGTCTGGGGATCGCGCGCCGCGCCGCCGGGCTCGACGCCCCCGCCGCGACGCGGGCGCTGCGCGATGCGGCCGAGGAGATCGAGGCGATCCTCAGCGCCTTCTCCCCCGGTCCCGAGGACCGCGTGCTCCTGGTCCCGGGGCGCCGGCTGGTCCCCGCCGCGCTGCTCGTGCACCCCAACGCCGTGCTCGCCGCGGAGGGGCTCGTCCGCACCGAGGGCACCCGCCTGAAGGACTTCCGCGTCCTGGTCTGGCCCGACGGGCCGCGCGGCGTGGTGCACGTGCGCCGCGGCCAGGGGACGGCGGTGCGGGACCTCGCCCTCGAGGCCCTCACGGGGCTCGCCGCGCACTCGCGCCTGCAGCTGCGCACGGTGGACGACGGGGTCGGCGCGACCGCCGAGACCGACGTGGTCGCGGTGCTCGAGGGCACCTCGGGCACGGTCTTCGGCCTCTCCGCCACCCATCGTCCGCTGGTCGAGGGCGATGACCCCTACTACGCGGGGCCGCGCGCGGTCAGCGACCCGTCCGCCCCGGCGGTCGCCCTGGCGCAGGGGCCCGGGCTGCCGCCGGCCGGGGTCGAGGGCTCCTGGGCGGATCTCGGCGTGACCCTCGCCGCGTCGATGGGGCTGACGCTGCCGGGTGCGACCGCGGCGGGGATGTGCCCGGGCGCCGACGCGGACGGGACCGGCACGGCCGGGACCGGCACGGGCGCCTCCGCAGCGGTCATCGAGAACAGCTGACGGGGAGAATCAGGCCCCGGAGCACCCGGCGGCGCCTGCGCGCATCAGGCACCTCGGACCGACAGACGTCCCGGGGCCTCAGAGCCTCGGCGCGTCAGGCGCGTCGGTGCGCGAGGCTCTCGCGCATCCGGCCCAGCACGCGTCGCAGCGGGCTCGGCGCCGGCTCGGCGACACGGTCGCGCAGGTCGTCGAGCGCGGGCGCGTGGTGATGGATGTGGAAGTCGCCGTCGTGCAGGGCGGCGGGGGCGGGATCGTCCTCCAGCTCGCCCGGGGAGACCTCGACCTGCAGCAGCAGCCGCACCTCGCGGCGGCCGTCGCGGTCCAGCACCACCTCGAGCGAGTCGACCGCAGAGGTGAGCTCCTCGGCGATGCCGGCCCGCAGCTGGGCCAGGGCGCCGTCCAGCGCGGCGGAGGCGGCGGCATCGGCCCGCACCGCCTCCCGCACCGGATAGGCGACGAGGTTCCCGCCGACGTCGACGATCGCGTCGATGACCTCGTGGACGCCGGCCTCGCGCCCTTCCTCGTGGAGGGCGAGCTGCTGGAGGACCAGGCGCAGCGTCCCGGTCGCGGCATGCCCGACCACCGCATCGCGCACCCGCGCGACCGCCCGCGGACTGCTGTCCCAGATCACGTACCCGCCGACCCCTCGGTCTGCTCCGCTCATGGCGAGAGGATAACCCCTCTCCCGCCCGCAATTCTGAACAGCGTCATGTATTGAGCGGACGCCCTGGAGCACGGCGTGCACCCCCGGCCCGGCGGGTGCTGTCGCGGCAGGTCAGCGGGCGGCGCGCTCGTCGATGCCGAGGGCCGCGCGGACGGCGGCGATCTGGAAGCGTCGCGCCTCCTGCGCCGCGGGGCCGTCGGCCGCGACGGCGGCCTGGTGGCCGCTGCCGGGCAGCTCGAGGACCTCGTGCTCGGCGCCGGCCGCGGCGAGGGCGGCGATCAGACGCCGGCCGTCGTGGACCAGCGGATCGCGGTCCCCGCCGACGAGATGCACCGGCGGCAGACCGGTGAGGTCCCCGAGCGCGGGGCTGAGCCGCGACTCGGTGCGGGGCACGGCGCCGGCGTAGAGGCGGGCCGCGACCTTCAGGCTCTCCTCCCCGTGGTCCTCGCGCGAGAGATCCGACCAGGGCGACTCGAGCAACAGCGCGGCAGGGGCCTCGCCCGCGGTGGCGGCGAGGGTCTGCGCGACGGCGAGCGCGAGCCCGGCCCCGGCGCTGTCCCCGGAGAGCACCCAGCGGCCCGGGCGCAGCACGGCTCCGCGCTGCATATCGGCCAGGGCTCGCAGCACGTCGTCGACAGCGGCGGGATAGCGGTGGCGGGGCGCGAGGCGGTAGTGGATCATCGCCGCGGCGGTGCCCGCACGGCGGGCGACCTCCTCGAGCCACTCCCAGGTCTGCCGGGACTCGCCCTGCACGTAGGCGCCGCCGTGCAGGTGCACGATCGCCGCGGTGCTCGCGAGCTCGGGATCGATCCAGGTCACGGGTACGTGGTCGTGGCGCACACGGCGCACCCGCGAGGGGTCGGCGATGGAGCGAGGGGGCAGGGACGGCCGCTGCGAGGCCAGGATGCGCAGGGTGCGGACGAGGCTCATGGGGGCATCTTCCCACGGGATCCGCGGCGGCGCGTCGGAGCCTCGCGAGTCGCCGGGCGCACCGGCGCGCGGGCGACCCGTCGGCCGGCGCTCAGCTTGCCAGCTCGTCGTCGACGATCCTGGGCAGCCCGGCGCGGAAGCCCGCGATCGCGAGCAGCACGCCGGTGCCGGCGAGGAACCACAGCACCACGGCCGCGGAGCCGGTCGCGTCCAGGAGCACGCCTGCGAGGATCGGGCCGATCGCGGCGAGGAGATAGCCGACGGGCTGGGTCGCGCCGGAGAGGCGGGCGGTGATCTGCGGGGAGCGGGTGCGGGCGGGCAGCAGCGCGATCGCGGTGGGGAAGGCGAAGCCGCCGACCCCCAGCACGCACGCCCACAGCAGGGGGCTCGCGGTCGGGGCGAGCAGCAGGCCGAGATAGCCGATCGTGGTCAGCGCGCCGAAGCTCGCCACGACGAAGCGCAGGCCGGGGGCGCGCGCGATGACCGTCGGCATCACGAGGCCGCCCACGAGGCCCCAGCCGGCGATCACGCCGACCAGCATCCCGGCCCTCGCGAGGCTGATCCCGGCGTCGGAGAGGATCTGCGGGAGCATGCCGAACTGGGTGTAGGCGTTCAGCGACTGGAGCGCGAACATGAAGGTCAGCGCGATCGCGGTGGGCGAGCGCAGGAGGGAGGCGCGGGGGCCGCCGGCCCGACCGGCGCTCGGCGGGGCGGGCGGGAAGTCGTGCCCGGTGCGGGTGAGGGCCACGGCCCACACCACGATCGGCAGCGCCATCACCGCGCCCCAGAACAGCAGGGAGCCGCGCCAGCCGTCGGCGGCGCCGCCCGCGAGCGGCACGGCGAGGGACGCCCCGGCGGAGCCGCCGATCGCGAGGACCACGCTGTACAGGGTCATCAGCCCCACGGTGCGGCGTCCGCCGTGCAGCTTGATCCACGCCGGCACCAGCACGTTCCCGAGCGCGGGCCCCATCAGGGCCAGCACGGACAGCGCCACGAACAGCCAGAACACCTCGGCGCCCGGCCGCAGCAGCAGCGCGACCCCGGAGAGCACGAAGGCGGCGACGATCGAGCCGGTCAGGCCCAGGCGGCGCGAGATCGGCACGGCGAGCAGGCCCAGGGCGCCGAAGGCGAGGCAGGGCAGTGCGGTGAGCAGGCCGGAGGCGGCCGGTCCCTGCCCGTAGGCGGCGACGATCGGCTCCATCAGCGGTCCGACGCCGGTCGCGCCGGGCCGCAGGTTCACCGCGATCGTCGCGACCGCGAGCACGGCGAGCACCGCGCCGACGACCCGGCCGCCCCGGCCGACGTGGGCGGCGGTCGCGGCAGGCGGCTCGGTCACCACGGCGGCGGGCGCGGCGGTGCCGGGCACGGCCTCGCCGGGCACGGCGGTGTCGGGCTGGGCGGTCTCGGGCGCGGCGCTCCGGGGAGCAGGGACGTCGACGCGGCCGACGGGGTCCTCGGGCGCACAGGCCACGGAGGTCGTCGAGGTCGGGTCGTCGGACTGCTCAGGGGTGCTCACCCCTCCCTTGTACCCCTCCCCGCCGCGATCGGCCAGGGCGTTCCATCCGGTGCCACCGATCTCACGTCGGCCCTCGCCGCGCCGGTCAGGGGCCCGTTCGGCCCTCGGAAGGGCGGGTCGCAAGCCGAACGGGGAGGCCCCGGCCGCCCGCCCCGGCCTACGCTGGTGCGCGGCCCGGTGCGCCGGGCCCGCCCCCACCCCTGCGTCGGCCCCTCGCCCGACGGATCCCTAGGACGCCCATGACCTCCGCCGCCGCCCCCGCCCCGGACGCGACCGCCCCGCGCGCCGTGCACCCCGTCGACCAGGTGCCGCCGCCCGGCCGGCTCACCGTGCTCTCGATACAGCACGTGCTCGCCTTCTACGCCGGCGCCGTGATCGTGCCGCTGCTGATCGCCTCGGGCCTCGGCCTCACGCCCGAGCAGACGATCCACCTGATCAACGCGGACCTGTTCACCTGCGGCATCGCCACCCTGATCCAGTCCGTCGGCTTCTGGAAGGTGGGCGTGCGCCTGCCGATCATCCAGGGCGTGACCACCACCGCCGTCTCCCCGATCATCGCGATCGGCCTGGCGGCCACCGGCGGCGAGGGCGGCGCCGAGGGTCTGCCGATGATCTACGGCTCGATCATCGTCGCGGGTCTGTTCACCTTCCTGGTCGCACCGTACTTCGCGAAGATCCTGCGGTTCTTCCCGCCGGTCGTGATCGGCACCGTGCTGACCACCATGGGCATCACGCTGCTTGGCGTCTCCGCAGGTGACATCACGAACTACGCCGAGGGCGTCCCCGCCACCCGCGACATCCTCTACGCGCTCGGCACCCTCGCCGTGATCGTGCTGGTCCAGCGGTTCTTCCGCGGCTTCCTCGGCACGATCGCGGTGCTGCTGGGCCTGGTGATCGGCACCGCCGTGGCCGTGCTGCTCGGGGACACCTCCTTCAGCGGCGTCACGGAGGCCTCCGCCTTCGGGGTCACCACCCCCTTCTACTTCGGCATCCCCACCTTCTCGCTCACCGCGATCATCTCGATGATCATCGTCATGCTGATCACGATGGTGGAGACCACCGGCGACGTCTTCGCCGCCGGCGAGATCGTCGGCAAGCGCATCCGGCCGAGGAACATCTCCGAGGCGATCCGCGCCGACGGCCTGTCCACCCTGCTCGGCGGCGTGCTGAACTCCTTCCCCTACACCTGCTTCGCGCAGAACATCGGTCTGGTGCGCCTGACCCGCGTGAAGTCCCGCTGGGTCGTCGCGGGCGCCGGCGTGATCATGATCGTCCTCGGCGTGCTGCCGAAGGCCGGCGCGGTCGTCGCCGCGATCCCCTCCCCCGTGCTCGGCGGCGCCTCGCTCGCCCTGTTCGCCTCGGTCGCGCTGGTGGGGATCCAGACCCTGTCGAAGGTCGACCTCACCGACAACCGCAACTCCGTCATCGTCGGCACCTCGCTGGGCCTGGCGATGCTGGTGAGCTTCAAGCCCGACATCGCGGGCGTGTTCCCCTCCTGGGCGCAGGTGTTCGTCTCCTCCGGCGTGACCGTCGGCGCACTCACCGCGATCGTGCTGAACATCCTGTTCTTCCACCTCGGCCGCCAGCGCGGCGCGAACGTCGCGACCGACGCCGCCGGCCGACGGATCGGCATCGAGGACGTGAACGCCATGGACCGCGACGAGTTCGTGGGCACCTTCGGCACCCTGTTCAACGGCGCGACCTGGCCGCTCGAGCGGGCCTGGGAGGCGCGCCCCTTCGCCGACGCGCCCGCGCTGCGCGCGGCGATCGAGGACGCGGTGCTGACCGCCGAGCGGGAGGAGCAGGACGCCCTGGTGCGCGCCTATCCGGACATGGCCACCCTGGTCACGGCCGACGAGGAGCAGGCCGGCACGATCAGCCAGGACGTCGGCTCCCTCGCCCTGGACAGCCTCGCCGAGGAGGACGTGGAGGCGCTGCGCGACCTCTCGGCCCGGTACGAGGAGAGGTTCGGCCTGCCGTTCGTGGCCTACCTGGGCCGCACCGACTCCTTCCGCAAGATCCTCGAGGACGGGGTGCGGCGCCTCGCCCACTCCCCCGAGCACGAGCGGCGCGTGGCCCTGACCGAGGTCGCCGAGATCGCCGGGGACCGCTTCGGGATCATGGTCGCCGATGCGAACCCCATCGGCTCCGCCTGGGCGCGGAAGTTCGAGTCGCTGCAGTGAGACGGCTCCGGGGACCGGCTCAGCCCGGCCCCCCAGCGACGCATACCCGCAGCGCATGGTGGCGGAGACCGACCCTGGCCCTGCGTGCGAGTCCTGCGCCGTCCCCGTCGAGCTGCACCGCGCAGGGGATCTCGAAGCGGGCCTCGAACTGCCGCCCCTGGGCGTAGACCAGGGCGCGCAGCCCGGGGGCGAGTCGCAGCATGCTCCGGCCGAGCCGCGACCGGTGGGCGATCCCCTGGGCCGTCAGACGGGTGGCGATCCGTGCCCATCCGAGCCGTCGGGCGGGCCGCAGCATGACCACATCGAGGAGCCCGTCGTCAGGAGCGGCCCCCGGCAGCAGGAGCATGCCGCCGGTCAGCGTGCCGCAGTTCCCGATGATCACCGTGTGGGCGCGCGCCGCCCTGGTGCGACCACCATCGATTCGGTACGTCAGGCCGAGCGCGCGATTCGCGAGGAGCGACCGAGCGATCGGCGGCACGTAGGCCAGCCAGCCGATGATCCGCTTCGCCAGAGGGCTCGTGGTGCGGGCCATCTCCGCGTCGAGGCCGATCCCGGCCATCACCAGGAAGACCCGGGTGCTCCATGTCCCCTCCTCGTCCTGGATCTCTGCGACCCCCACATCGACCGGGCGCGTCTCGCCGCCGAACGCCGCCGCGACGGACACGGAGAGCTCCCCCAGTGGCAGGCCCAGGTTGCGCGCCAGCAGGTTCCCCGTCCCGAACGGCAGCAGTGCGATCGGGATCCCGCTCCCGAGCGCAGCCCCTGCGACGACTCGAACGGTCCCGTCGCCCCCCGCCACGACGATCACCGAGGGAGCCCCGGCGAGCGCGCGGAGCGCGGCACCGCGCCCCGAGTCCCCCCGGTCCGTCGCGAACCACTGCGACGACGCCCAGCCGCGTCGGCGCTCCTCCGCCTCGACGGCGACGCGCACGCGGTCGAGGGGGACCGCAGCCGGGTTGAAGATGACCGCTGCGTGGCCGACGGAGGACCTGTCGGGGGACATGCTCGGAGCGTAGTCTCCGGAGCATGTCGACGTCCCCCTCCTCGCACCCGACCTCTCCGGACCGGCATGCGACGTCGGGCAGCGCCGGACCTGCTGGGCCCTGGACGGACTCGCTGGGGCTGATCGCGACGCGCTGCGCGCAGATCCTGCTCGTCGCCGCCGTGGTCGGTGGCCTGCTGTGGCTCCTCGCCCGGGTCGGTCTCGTCGTGATCGCTGCGATGGTTGCGCTCATCCTCGCCGCGGCGGTGCACCCGCTGGTGGACTGGCTGGTCCGCAGACGCTGGTCCCCGCTGCTGGCCACGATCGCCGCCTTCCTGGGCACCCTGATCGTTCTGGGCGGGGCGGTGACCGGGATCGTCTTCGCCGTACGCGGCGACTGGGACGAGCTGTCCCGCTCGGCGGTCGAAGGCTGGGAGGAGCTCCAGCGCGTCCTGCGGAACAGCCCCGTGCCGGTCGATACCGCGTCCATCGACGCCACGCTCCAGAAGGCCGTCGCGTTCGTCACCAGCGGGACGTTCCTCGGCGGCGCGCTGAGCGGCCTCGGTGCGGCCACCGGCTTCGTCACCGGGACGGTGCTCATGATCGTCGTCCTGTTCTTCTTCCTGAAGGACGGCCCGATGCTGTGGAGCTTCACGCTTCGGTGGTTCCGCGCCGGGACCCGAGCGAAGCTGGCTGAGTCCGGAGACCGGACCGTCCAGCTGCTCGGCGGGTATGTCCGCGGCACCGCGGCCATCGCCGCGATCGATGCCCTCTTCATCGGGGTGCCGCTCGCGATCCTCGGGGTGCCGCTCGCAGTGCCCCTGGCCGTCATCGTGTTCGTCGGAGCTTTCGTCCCGATCGTCGGAGCCACCGTCACGGGAGCCATCGCCGCCCTGGTGGCGCTCGTGACCAGTGGTCCCGTCATCGCCCTGGTGGTGATCGCCATCGTCGTCCTCGTCAATCAGCTCGAAGGCAATCTCCTCCAGCCGATCGTCATGGGTCGCGCCCTGAGCCTCCATTCCCTCGTGGTGCTTCTGGCGCTGGCCGTCGGCACGATCGTCGGGGGCTTCTTCGGCGCCGTGCTCGCCGTCCCCCTCACCGCCGTCGCGTGGTCGGTCATCCAGATCTGGACCGACACCTACCAGGTCGGCGATGACCCGGTCCTCGGGAAGGACCCGCTCTCCGCCACGGACCGCACCGCGGCGAAGGCGACCATCGGGGAGCGCTGGAAGTACCAGCGAATGCGCCACGGAGCTGCGCCGACAGCACGGACCCCGCCCGTCGACACGGCCGACGCAGCGCAGGACGAGCCCGTCGAACGACCCGGCCGATCGGACGAGCGACCCTATCGGCGAGGCACGAGCCGGAGCTACGGTGGCCAGGAGCGCCCCCGCCGTTGCAGAGGGCGATCCGCCAACGAAGGAGTCACCATGCCCCGCACCGTCGTCAGCACCGCCTCGACCGCCTGGAACGGCGACCTGATCTCCGGCTCCGGCAGCACCACCCTGGAGACCTCGCAGCTCGGCACCATGGACCTCAGCTGGAAGGCCCGCGCCGAGGACGCCGAGCAGGGCACGACCTCCCCCGAGGAGCTGATCGGGGCCGCGCACAGCGCCTGCTACTCGATGCAGTTCTCCAACATGCTGGCCGAGAACGACACCCCGCCCACCTCGATGAAGACCGCCGCGAAGGTGTCCTTCAACGCGGGCGAGGGCGGCATCACCGGGATCGCCCTGACCGTCACCGCGCAGGTGCCCGGCATCGAGGACGCCGACTTCCAGCGCCTGGCCGAGGAGGCCAAGCAGACCTGCCCCGTCTCCAAGGCGCTCGCGGGCGTGGACATCACCCTCGAGGCCTCGCTCGGCTGAAGCCCCTCCCGGCGGGCGGCCCGTGGCGGGTACGGTCGGCTCCATGCAGCCGATCCCCCGTCACTGGGCCGCCGTCCGCGCGACGCACACATTCCCGGGCCACGGCCCCTTCGCGCTGACGATCCACGGCTCCTCCGACATCTCGGTCGAGGACGCCCGACGCGATGCCCGCGAGCGCATGGACGCGCTCGTCGCCGCGGGCGGCCCCGAGCAGGAGCACGACTCCGGCCTCGAGTACTACCCGAGCCGGCGCCTGCCGGAGGAGCTGCTCAAGGACGTCCACAGCGAGGACGGCACGCTGATCGCCGCGATCACCCGCAACCGCTACGGCGCGGCCGTGCTGAACACCGATGCGCTGCTGATCTGCGACGTCGACCTCCCCCAGGAGGATGTCGGCCGGTCGCGGTCGAGTGGCGGCCGGGCCGGGAAGCGGCCCGGCCTGCTCTCGCGGCTCCTCGGCGGCGGCGCGAAGCACGACGCCGCGCGAGAGACCTCCCCCGGCGAACCCGCATCCCGCGGAGCCGACATCTCGACCGGCAGTGTCGGCGGGGCGGCCAACGGGAGTCACGACGCGGCAGCTCTGCCCGACGAGCTCGGCGGACCGGGCTCCGGCGAGCGCGGCCGCGTCCACGCCGAGCTCCTGACGAGCATCCGCGATTTCGGGGCGCGGCATCCCGAGCTGGGCGTGCGCGCCTATCGCACCCGCCACGGCTTCCGCCTGCTGGTCTCCGGCGCGGATGCCCATCCTGCGAGCGAGCGTGCCCGGGCGCTGATGCAGGAGGTGCGCAGCGATCCGCTGTACATGCTGCTGTGCCGGGTCCACGACACCTACCGCGCCCGCCTCACCCCGAAGCCGTGGCGGGTGGAGATCGACCGCTTCGAGTCGCTCGGCACCCGCACCGCCACGGCCCCCGAGCACCAGGACTGGGTGCGGCGCTACCGCGACGCCTCCGCGCAGGTCGCGGTGTGCCGCCTGCTCGAGGTGACCGGCGCTGCCCCGTCGGCCGAGGAGCGGCGGATCATCGACCTGCACGACCGGGCGACCCGCCCGGAGTTCGGGCTGCCGCTCGCCTGAGCGCGGACGGCAGGCGCCCGCACCATGTCATGTGACGCCCTGTTCCATGGGTGGAACAGGGCGTCACATGACATGGCGGCACCGGGAAGAGGAGCCGGGGCCGGGTCGCCGCTCCTCCGGTCCGGCTCCCCGGCTCAGTGCGCCTGGGTCGCCTTCTCCGCGCCGGCGCCGGTCATGGAGCGGACCTCCATCTCGGCCTGCTTGAGCTCGTCGTGCTCCGAGGAGGTGACCGAGCCGAGCCAGCCGAGGAAGAAGCCCAGCGGCACCGAGATGATCGCCGGGTTCGTCAGCGGGAACCAGGCGAAGTCGGCGCCGGGGATCATCGCCGTCTCGGAGCCGGAGACCACCGGGGAGAAGGTGATCAGGATCAGCGCGCTGCCGAGGCCCCCGTAGATGCTCCACAGCGAGCCGCGGGTGTTGAACCGCTTCCAGTACAGGGAGTACAGGATCGAGGGCAGGTTCGCGCTGGCCGCGATCGCGAAGGCGAGCGAGACCAGGAAGGCGACGTTCTGCTCGGCGGCGAGGATGCCGCCGATGATCGAGACGCCGCCGATCACCACGGCGGTGCGCCGGGCGACCCGGACCTCCTGCGCCGAGGTGGCGCTGCCCTCCTTGATCACGCCGTTGTAGATGTCGTGCGCGAAGGAGGCGGAGGCGGTGATCGTCAGGCCCGCCACGACCGCGAGGATCGTCGCGAAGGCGACCGCGGAGATGATGCCCATCAGCACGGTGCCGCCGAGGGCGTAGGCGAGCGCCGGTGCGGCGGAGTTCGAACCACCGGGCAGGGTGCCGATCACGTCCACGCCCACCATGTACGCCGCGGCGAAGCCGAGCACCATGGTGCACAGGTAGAAGAAGCCGATCAGCCCGATCGCCCAGACCACGCTGCGGCGGGCCTCCTTCGCCGTCGGCACGGTGTAGAAGCGCATCAGCACGTGCGGCAGCCCGGCTGCGCCGAACACCAGCGCGATCGCCAGGGAGACGAAGCCGAGCTTGGACGCGCCGGAGGTGCCGTACTGGTGCATCGGCTCGAGGATGGTGGCGCCGTCGGGGTGCTCGGCGACGGCCTTGCCGAGCACCTCGGAGAGGTTGAAGCCGTTGAGCGCCAGGATCCACACCGTCGAGACGCCGACGGCGGTCACCAGCAGCACCGCCTTGATGATCTGCACCCAGGTGGTGCCCTTCATCCCGCCGATGAGCACGTAGGCGATCATCACGACGCCCACCACGGCGATCACGATCGACTGGCCCACTCGGCCCTCGATGCCGATCAGCAGCGAGACGAGCGCGCCGGCGCCCGCCATCTGCGCGAGCAGGTAAAAGAAGGTGACGGCGAGGGTTGAGGTCGCCGCCGCCGTGCGCACGGGGCGCTGACGCATGCGGAAGCTCAGCACGTCGGCCATCGTGTACTTCGCGGTGTTGCGCAGCGGCTCGGCGACCAGCAGCAGCGCCACCAGCCAGGCGACGAGGAAGCCGACGGAGTACAGCAGTCCGTCGTAGCCGTAGAGCGCGACGGCGCCGACGATGCCGAGGAAGGAGGCGGCCGAGAGGTAGTCGCCGGCGATGGCGATGCCGTTCTGCCGGCCGGAGAACGCGCGGCCGCCGTGGTAGAAGTCGCCGGCGGTGACGTTCTGCTTGGAGACGCGGATGACCACGACCAGGGTGATCACCACGAAGGCGAGGAAGATCGCGATGTTGAAGAGCGGGTTGCCGAACTCCATCAGTGCTCCCCCTCCAGCTCATCGCGCAGCTTCTCCGCGATCGGGTCGAGGTTCCGGTTCGCGTGGCGGATGTACAGCCAGGTGATCAGGAAGGTCATCAGGAACTGGCTGATGCCCATCAGCAGGCCGAGGTTGAGATTGCCCAGCACCGGGGTGGACATCAGGCCCTCGGCGTAGGTGGACAGCAGCACGTAGGCGAAGTACCAGACCAGGAACGCGACGGTCATCGGGATCGCGAAGCTGCGGAAGCTCGAGCGCAGGCGGCCGAACTCCTCGGACTTCTGGACGGCCTGGAACTGCTCGGGGGTCGGGGAGGGCGCGGCGCCGGGAGGCGACGCCGGGCCGCGGTCCGGCGAGAGGCCCGGCTCGGGCGAGGGGCCGGAGGCCGCAGGGGGCGGGGTGGTCACGGACACAACTCCTTCGTTCTGTTCACCGCCCCGGCCCGGCGAGGAGGACCGACGCTCCCGGAGACCGTAGCAGGTGTGACCCCGGTCATAGGCAGAGTCCGCGATGACCCGCCGGCCGATCGAGAGGTCGGGACCGTCGTGCCGGTCCGGGCCGCCGCATAGGGTGAGGAGGTGCTCGACATCCTGGACCGCGCCCGGGAGCGCCTCGCCTGCGCCTCCGATCCGGTTCCCTGCGCCGTGGCGACCATCGTCTCCGCTCAGGGCTCCGTGCCGCGGCCCGTGGGCACCTCGATGCTGGTGGGCGCCGATGGCGAACTGCACGCCTCGCTCTCCGGCGGCTGCGTCGAAGGGGCGGTGCTCGAGGCCTGCCGCGAAGCGCTCGAGACTGGGAGGAGCAGCGTCCGGAGCTTCGGGTTCAGCGAGGAGGACGCCTTCGCCGTCGGGCTGATGTGCGGGGGCTCGCTCGAGGTGCTGATCCAGCCGTTCGCTCCCCCGCCCCCGGGGGCGCAGAGCCCCCTCGGCACGGTCGACGACCCCGCCCCCGCCGCCTACGTGACCCGGCTGCCGCACGGGTCCGACGCACCACGGACGGTCGCTCCCGAGGGCGACGACGCACGGCGCCCGGCCCGGCCCGAGGGCGACAACGCCGACGGCCCGCGCGCTGTCCTGCTCACGGGCGACGGCGCCGACGAGGTCCGCGGCGCGCTCACGACCCTGCTCCCCCCGGAGATGCTCGAGGCGGGGAGCGCCCGGGTCGCCGCCATGCTCCGCGAGGCGCGCACCGGCACCCTCCGCCTCCCCGCGGGCGCCTCGACGATCGCTCTCTTCGTCGAGTCCCGCATCCGGCCCGCGCACCTGGTGGTGTGCGGGGCGAACGCCTTCGGGCAGGCGCTGGTGGAGGCGGCGCGGCCGCTCGGGCTGAGGATCACGCTGTGCGACCATCGGCCGGCGTTCACCGATCCCGCGGCGTTCCCGGGGGCGGAGGTGGTGCGTGCCTGGCCGCACCGGTTCCTGGCCGCGGCCGCGGAGCGCGGTGACCTCGATGCCCGCAGCATGGTCTGCGTGCTCACGCACGATCCGAAGGTCGACGTGCCGGTGCTCGCCACCGCTCTGCGGCTGGACGTCGCCTACGTCGGTGCGATGGGGTCCCGGCGCAGCGACCACGATCGGCGCATGGCGCTGAGGGAGGCCGGGGTGGGCGAGGAGGCGCTGTCGCGGCTGCGCTCCCCGATCGGCCTCGATCTGGGGGCGGGGAGCCCGGCGGAGGTGGCGGTCGCGATCCTCGCGGAGATCCTGGCCGTGCGGGCCGAGCGCCGCACCGTGGAGCCGCTGCGCGACGGCAGCGGTCCGCTGCATGCGCGCACTGCTGCGAGCGGCTGAGAGGTCAGCCCCGCACGTCCAGCCGCCACAGGTCCTCGGGGAGGTCGAGGTCCGCACCGTCGTCGAGATCGGTGCAGTCCACGAGCTGCACCTGATCCCGTCGGGCGCGGAGCAGGTCGCGGGCGCCCATGTCCGCGTGGGCGGCCTCCGCGGCGGCGGCGGTCCAGGCGGCGTCGAGCAGCACCGGATGGCCCCGTCGGAGCCCGCCGGAGGCCTCGCGGTGGGCGGCGGCGGTGATCCCGCCGCGGCGGTGGGCGACCAGCACCCGGGCCACCTCTGCCGCGCACGTCCCGGGGCGGTCCACCGGCGTGACCAGCACGTCGCGGCCCGGGCCGATCGCGGCCAGGCCGGTGCGCAGCGAGGTGCCCATCCCCTCGCGCCAGCGCGGGTTCTGCTCCGTGCGCACCCACGGCATCCCGTCCACGACGGCGCCCACCCGCTCGGCGCCCGCGCCGGTGACCACCACGACCTCGCCGCAACCGCCCTCGCGCAGGGCGCGGGCGACGTGCTCGACCAGGGTGGTGCCGCGCAGGAGCAGCAGCGCTTTGGGGCCGCGGCCCAGGCGCCTTCCGGCGCCCGCGGCGAGGATCAGGCCGACGGGAGGCGCGGCCGCCGGCCGGGGGCCGTCGAATGACGCGGCGCTCACCGTGCCAGGAGGTCGCTGCCGAACACGGGCAGGTCCCGCACCCTCACCCCGGTGGCGTGGTGGACGGCGTTGGCGATCGCCGCGGCGGCGCCGACGGTGCCGATCTCGCCGATGCCGCGCGCGCCGAGCGGCCCGGCGTGGGGGTCCTCCTCGTCCAGCCAATGCACCTCGAGGGAGCGGATGTCGGCGTTGACGGGCACGTGGTACTCGGCGAGGTCGTGGTTGACGACGTGTCCGAAGCGGGGGTCGAGCTCGCCCTTCTCGTGCAGCGCCATCCCCACCCCCATGGTCATCCCGCCGAGGAGCTGCGAGCGGGCGGTGCGGGGGTTGATGATCCGTCCGGCGGAGAACACCCCGAGCATGCGGTCCAGACGGATCTCGCCGGTCTGCTCCTGGACGCGGACCTGGGCGAACTGGGCGCCGTAGGAGTGCATGGCGAACTGCTTCTCGGCAGGGTTCTCCGCCGCCTCCCCGATCGCCTCGACGCCGTCGGCCGGGGCGGTGCCGTGCTCGCGACGGAAGGTGTCCGCGGCGGCCAGCACGGCCGCGCTCCAGCTGGCGAGCCCGGTGGAGCCGCCGGCCACGGTCGCGTTCGGCAGCGCGGTGTCGCCGATCCGCAGCGCGATGCGGTCCGGGTCGACCTCGAGGGCGTCGGCGGCGACCTGGGTGAGAGCGGTCCAGGTGCCGGTGCCGAGGTCGGCGGCGCCGATGCCCACCTCGTAGACCCCCGCCTCGTGACGGATCCGGGCCTTCGAGCCGGGCTGCCGGGATGCGGGGTAGGTCGCCGAGGCGACGCCGGTGCCGATCAGCCACCCGCCCTCCCGGCGTGCGCGGGGCCTCGGGTCGCGTTGGGCCCAGCCGAAGCGGGCGGCGCCCTCGTGCAGGCAGTCGATCAGCCGGCGCCGGTTGAAGGGCATCCCGGTGTCGGGGTCGCGCTCCGGCTCGTTGCGCACCCGCAGCTCGATCGGGTCCAGCCCGCAGGCCTCGGCGAGCTCGTCCATCATGATCTCCAGGCCCACCATCCCCGGTGCCTCGCCGGGGGCGCGCATCCAGGAGGGGACGGCGATGTCCAGCGGGAGCACGCGCTGGGTGATGCGACGGTGCTCGCCGGCGTACATCTGTCGGGAGGGTTTGATCGCCACCTCGGGGAACTCCTTGGTGCGCGAGGAGCTGGAGACCGCCTCGAGCCCGAAGGCGGTGATCGTGCCGTCGGCCCGGGCTCCGATCCGGAAGCGCTGGGAGGTGGCGGGCCGGTACCCGGTCAGCGCGAACATGTGCTGGCGGGTGACGGCATGCTTCACCGCGCGGCCGGGCACGGCGTGCGCGGCCAGCGCCGTGAGCATCATGTCCGCATGGGGCAGGCCCTTGGAGCCGAAGCCTCCGCCCACGTGGGGACTGATGATCCGCAGCTGCTCGGGGTCGATGCCCAGCATCGGGGCGAGGGTCTGTCGCGCGGGGTGGACGCCCTGGGTCGAGGTCCACAGCGTGAGCTGCTCGCCGTCCCAGCGGGCGATGGTGGTGTGCGGCTCCATCGGGTTGTTGTGCTCGAGAGGGGTGGAATAGCGCTGGTCCACCACGATCTCCGCGGCGGCGAGCGCGGCCTCGAGGTCGCCGGTGTCGATGTCGTCACCGCCGCCCTCGGGTTCGCGCACTGCGGGGTGGTCGTGGCGGAAGTCGGCGTCGTGCGGTGCGGCCTCTGCGGTGACCACGACGAGGTCGGCGGCGTGGCGGGCGGTCTCGGGGGTGTCGGCGAGGACGGCGCCGAGGTACTGGCCGCGGAAGCCGATCCGGTCGTCCTGGAGGATCGCGAGCTCGCCGTCCTCGGTGTCGGCGAGCCGGAGGGCGTTCTCGTGGGTGATCACGCGCACCACCCCGTCGAGCGCGAGCGCGGCCGTGGCGTCGATGGCGGTGACGCGGCCGAGCGCGATCGTCGAGCACAGCGGGAAGAGATGGAGCGGATCCTCGACCGGGTGCTCGTAGGCGTAGGGGGCGAGGCCACGCACCTTGTCGGGTCCGTCCAGACGCACCCGCGGGGTGCCGATCGAGGAGGCGCGCAGGAGGTCACTCATCATGGGGCTCCTCGTTCTCCTCGCCCAGGCCGGCGAGCTCGGCGAGCACGCTCACCATCACGCCACGGGCCATCGTCACCTTGAACTCGTTGCCCTCCACGGGCCGGGCCTGCTCGAGCTCGGCCGCCGCGGCCCGGCGGAAGCTCTCGCGGGTGGCGGGGGCGCCGGCGAGGAGCTGCTCGGCGCGGCGGGCGCGCCAAGGGGCGTGGGCGACGCCTCCGAGGGCGATCCTCGCGGAGCGGACCGTCGGCTGCGCGGCGTCCGGGTCGAGGTCGAGCACCGCGGCGACGGAGACCAGCGCGAAGGCGTAGGAGGCGCGGTCGCGGATCTTGCGATACGTCGATCGTGTGCCGCTCGCCGGCGGGGGCAGCTCGACGGCGGTGATCAGGTCGCCGTGCTCGAGGACAGTGTCGCGCTCGGGCTCGTCGCCGGGCAGGCGGTGCAGCTGCGTGACCGGTATCCGCGTCTCGCCCCCGGCGCCGAGCACGACCACGGTGGCGTCCAGGGCGGCCAGCGCTACGGCCATGTCGGAGGGGTGGGTGGCGATGCACGCGTCGGAGGCGCCGAGGATCGCGTGGTAGCGGGTGTATCCGCCGAGCGCCGAGCAGCCGCTGCCCGGGGCGCGCTTGTTGCAGGGGGTGGTGGGGTCCTGGAAGTAGACGCAGCGGGTGCGCTGCAGCAGGTTCCCGCCGGTGGTGGCGGCATTGCGCAGCTGGCCCGAGGCGCCGGAGAGGAGGGCGCGGGAGAGCATCGGGTGGTCGCGGCGCACGCGCGGGTCGGCGGCGAGATCGCTGTTGCGGACCATGGCGCCCACGCGCAGGCCGCCGTCCGGCAGCTCCTCGATGTCCGCGAGGTCGAGACGGCCGAGGTCGACCAGGAGATCGGGGGCGGTGATCCCGAGCTTGAGGTGGTCGACGAGGTTGGTGCCGCCGGCGAGGTAGGTCGCACCGGGCCGCTCGGCGACCGCGGCGACGGCGCCGGCAGGATCGTCCGCGCGTGCGTAGTCGAAGGGTCTCATCGGTCCGTCCCCTCGCTCGCGGTGCTCGCCCCGGCCGCCTGCTGGACGGCGGCGACGATATTGACGTAGGCGCCGCAGCGGCACAGGTTCCCGCTCATCCGCTCGCGGATCTCGTCCTCGGTGAGCTCGATCGGCTGGTCGTGGACGTGGTCGTCGGTGACCATGCTGGGGCGCCCGTCGGCCGCCTCGCGGAGCACGCCGGTCGCGGAGCAGATCTGCCCGGGGGTGCAGTAGCCGCACTGGAAGGCGTCCTGCTCGAGGAAGGCGGTGTGCAGGGCGGAGAGCTCGCCGTCCGGGGCGAGGCCGTCCGAGGTGAGCACCTCCGCGCCGTCGAGGGACACGGCCAGCAGCAGGCAGGAGTTCAGCCGCCTGCCGTCGACCAGGACGGTGCAGGCACCGCACTGGCCGTGGTCGCAGCCCTTCTTCGGGGACATGTTCCCCAGGTGGTCCCGCAGCGCGTCGAGCAGGGTGGTGCGCGGGTCGACGGTCAGGTCGTGCGGCTGACCGTCGATGACGAGGTGCACTGGATGGCCCATCGGGCGCCTCCGGATCAGGTCGGGACTCGAACGTACTGGCCGCCCGAGGACTCGGCAACCGGATCCGCCGGCCACCGACCGATCGTTCGCCTGCGCCGAGGGGGACGGTCTCCGCAGTGGCAGGACCGGCGCGGCCGCGTTCGCGGCTCCTCCATCGACCCGCGGGTGTTCACCCGGTACCGCCGGGCCGAGCTGCTGGACGGGGCCCGCTCCCCGGAGGCGGCGCTGCGGGACCTGCTGCGGGGGTGAGGGGAGGTCCTCGACGTCGCCGCCCGTGTCGTCCCCGCCGGGTCGGCGCCGCGGTCCGGTCGTCGCTGCGAGACCGTCGGCGCCGCGGGTCAGCCGCTGAAGCCGCCGGAGTGCGCCATGTCCTTGAACCGCGAGTAGTGGCCCTCGAAGGCGACGGGGATCGTCTTGGTCGCGCCGTTACGGTGCTTGGCCACGATCAGGTCGGCCTCGCCGGCGCGCGCGGACTCCTTCTCGTAGTAGTCCTCGCGGTGGATCAGGAGGATGACGTCGGCGTCCTGCTCGATCGAGCCGGACTCTCGCAGGTCCGACATCATCGGGGTCTTGTCGGTGCGCTGCTCGCTGCCTCGGTTCAGCTGCGAGATCGCGATGACGGGGCAGTCGATCTCCTTGGCCAGCAGCTTCAGGGCTCGGGAGAACTCCGAGACCTCCTGCTGACGGGACTCGACCTTCTTGCCCGAGCTCATCAGCTGCAGGTAGTCGATGACCACGAGCCGGAGGTCGTGCTTCTGCTTCAGGCGGCGGCACTTGGCGCGGATCTCCATCAGCGACATGTTCGCGGAGTCGTCCATGAACAGCGGAGCATCGGCGATGCGGCTCATGGCGCGGGCCATGGACTGCCAGTCGCGGTCGTCCATCGAGCCGTCGCGCATGCGGTTCATCGGCACCTGCGACTCGGCCGAGAGCAGACGCATGGTGATCTCGGTCTTGTCCATCTCCAGGGAGAAGATGACCGAGGTCTGGCCGTTGTGGATCGAGGCGGAGCGCAGCACGTCCATGCCGAGGGTCGTCTTGCCCATGGCGGGGCGGCCCGCGAAGATGATCATCTGCCCGCCGTGGAGGCCCTGGGTGAGCTCGTCGAGCTCCGCGAAGCCGGTGGGCACGCCGGTGACCTGGCCGCCGCGGTTCTGGGTCGCCTCGATCGCGTTGAGGGTCTCGTCGATCACCTCGCCCAGCGGCAGGAAGTCGTCGCTCTGGCCGCGCTCGGTGACCGCGTAGATCTGGGCCTGCGCCTCGTTGATGACCTCGTCGACCTCGCCGCCGTCGGCCGCGTAGCCGAGCTGGACGATGCGGGTGCCGGCCTCGACGAGGCGTCGCAGCTGGGCGCGCTCGACCACGATCTCGGCGTAGTAGCCGGCGTTCGCGGCGGTGGGGACCATGTCGATGAGGTCCGCGAGATAGGCGCCACCGCCCACGCGCTGCAGCTCGCCGCGCTTGGAGAGCTCGTCGGAGACGGTGACCAGGTCCGCGGGCTCGCCGCGGCCGTACAGGTCGATGATCGCCTCGTAGATCATCTCGTGCGCGGGGCGGTAGAAGTCGTTGCCGCGCACGGTCTCGACGACGTCGGCGATCGCGTCCTTGGACAGCATCATGCCGCCCAGCACGCCACGCTCGGCGGCGAGGTCCTGGGGCGGGGTGCGCTCCAGCGCGCGGTCGGATCCGGCTTCGAAGGCTTCGGTGGATGTCACCGATCCAGTGTAGGAAGTCCGGCGGACGGGCGGGACGTGATCCTTCCGTCGGTGGAGGACGCCCCGATGGGGAGGAGAGGTCGGGCGGCGGATCGGCCGACGGGCTCGCGGCGCGCTGACCGCTCCCGGTCGGTCCCCGTCGGCGCCGGTGGGTTCCGGTCGCTTTTCGGATAAGCCCCCGCCACAGCGGCCCCGGATCCCGCGAGGGAATGAGGCGCATCCCTCGCCGGGTCACTCAAACCTTGAAGTCAGGGCTGCTCCTCCTCTACGTTCGCCGGGCACTCTCCCCCGACGGAAGGACCCCCATGGCCGCCTCGTCCCGCACCGGAACGGCCTCTGACCTCGGCCTGCTCGTGGCCCGCATCCTGCTCGGCGCGATCTTCGCCGCGCACGGCTACCAGAAGCTCGTCACCTTCGGCCTCGCCGGAGCGACCGAGAGCTTCCGCGGCATGGGGGTGCCGGCCCCCGAGATCGCCGCTCCCGTCGTCGCGATCGTCGAGCTCGTCGGCGGCATCGCGCTGATCGCCGGCGCCTTCACCGGCATCGTCGGCCTGCTGCTCGCGATCGACATGCTCGTCGCCGCGCTCCTGGTGCACCTTCCCCAGGGCGTCTTCATCGACGCCGGCGGCTGGGAGCTGGTCGGCGCGCTCGGCGCCGGCGCGCTCGCGGTCGCCGCGGTCGGGGCGGGGCGCTTCTCGCTCGACGCCCTGCTGCGCGGCCGACGCGGCTCCCGCAGCCGCGCCTCCTCCGCCGCCGCAGCGGCGGCCTGACCCGGGAGGGTCCCGCTCCGGCGTCTCCGGCCGCCTTCACCTGTTCCCAGCACCGGCCCCTGACGGGGGCGGTGCCGGGCACAGTGCGTTCGGCTCGGGCTCAGCCGCGCTGGGGCATCCCGAGCACGTAGGAGGCCTGGGCGAGGTGCTGGATCGCGTCGTCGACGATGCTCACCAGGCGGGCGCCGCGGGAGACGGGCGGGTCCCAGGCCTCGTCGACGATGTCGCCGAGGTCGAAGGCGGCGAGCTCGTCGAGGTAGTACTCCAGCGCATCGAGGGAGGCGAGGACGTAGTCCAGCAGCGCCTCGCCGTCCTGGACCTCGATCGCGCGGGCCTGTTCGGGGCTGTGGCCGTAGCCGACGGCGGCCCCCTCCGCGCCGAGCCCGAGGCGCTCGCCGAAGTCGCCCCTGGCCCACACCTCCTCCTGGCCGGTGAGCGCGGCGAGCTGTACGTCGATCTCGCGCCCGGTGTGCCACAGCAGCCAGGCGACGGAGTTGGGGTGCCCGCCGGGGTGGGCGGCGAGCTCGAGGGGCCCCAGTCGGCCGCGCAGCGAGTCGGCCACGTGACGGGGGCGGGAGGCGAGGTCGCGGAGCAGGTCGATGGCGTCCATGGTCCGACGGTACCCGTCGGCGCGCCCCTCGGTCCGCCGGTCGCCGAGGATGGCCTCAGCAGGTGCGGGCTCCGCGCCAGGACCAGGACCCGGGTCCGGCACATCAGGATGCCTGCGGGCCGGAGTGCCGGAGGGCCGGCGGGCCGGCGGGCCGGCGGGCCTGCGGCGTGGTCAGGTCACGGCGCATGGCGTGCCACTACGGCTATATAGGCATACAGGTACGCCATACGCCACTACTCGACCAGGGTCCCCCGCGGCGGGGCGAGAGCAGGGCCGGGAGGGACGGGGCCAGGCGAGAGCCGCGCTGGGCCGGGCGAGCAGAGGCGGGGTCAGGCGAGAGCCGGCGTAACAGGTCCGTGCGAAGGCGAGCGGGGCAGGTCCGAGCGGGAGCCGAGCGGGCGCAGGAGCCTGCTCGGGAAGGCGCGGCGCAGGTGGGGCGCGGCCCGTGCGGTGTTCAGTCCTCGGCGATGACGCCGACGGCCTGATCGGGGTGGCGCTGCAGCCAGCTCTCGAGGAAGGGGCAGATCACCAGTACGGGGAGGGCGGCGGCCCGCGCCTCGGCGAGCACGGTGCGCACGAGCACGGAGGCGACGCCCTCGCCGCGGTGCTCGGGGTCGGTGACGGTGTGGATCAGCTCGATCCGGCGCCGTGTGCGCTCGTAGATCATGATCCCGACGACCTCTCCGCCCCGGACCGCCTCATAGCGTCCGGCCCGGGCGTTGTCCCTCACGGCGATCGTCTCCCCGGGCCCATGCGCGTGCGCCTCGGGGAGGCCGTCGGCTCCGATCGTCATGGCGGGGCCCCCTTTCGGCCGGTGTCTCCACGCTACGCCAGGCGGACGTCCCTGTCAGGACGCGCAGGCGGGTCGCCCCGCCCGGCCCTCCCGTCGGCCGCGCGCGTGCGACGATGCTGGACGTGATCCAGGACCCCGCGCAGCCCCTCACCCCCTCCCCCGCTCCCGACGCACCGGCACCGCAGAGCACGGCCCCGACCGCGGAGGACTCCGCCTTCTCCCGCGCCGCGGACGCGCTGCAGCGCCATCGCGAGCCCTCGGAGGTCTGGGGCGACGAGCGGGAGGCCGTGAGCCTCGCCCTGCGCTGGGCCGCCGCGCACACCACCGTCGCCACAGACCCCAAGACCACCGCCCGCAGCGCCGAGGAGCTGCAGGCCGAGGTGGGCGCGACCATCACCGAGGACGGCATCGGCGCCGCCCGCGCGATGGAGCTGTTCGACGAGGTGCTGCTGCCGGCGACCCGCTCGAGCGAGGACCCGATGAACCTCGCCTACATCCCCGCCGCGCCGACGCGGGCCGCGGTCGCCTTCGACACCGTCGTCTCCGCCGCGAACGTGTTCGGCGGGATCTGGGAGAACGGCGCCGGCGCGATCTTCGCTGAGAACCAGGTGCTGCGCTGGCTCGCGGACCTGCTGGGCTGGCCGGCGGACGCCGCCGGGGTGTTCGTCTCCGGCGGCACCCAGGGGAACCTCTCGGCGCTCGCGACCGCGCGCGACCACGCGCTGCGCGAGCGGGGCCGACGCCCAGGCGGCGGCTGGGCGCTGGCCTGCGCCTCGACCGCCCACTCCTCGGTCGCCTCCGCCGCGCGACTGCTGGACATGGACGTGGTCACGGTCCCGGTCGACGACCGCGGACATCTCACCGGCGCCGCGCTCGAACCGCTGCTGGCGGAGGATCCGCGGATCTGCGCGGTGGTCGCCTCGGGCGGCACCACGAACGCCGGGATCGTCGACGACCTCGCCTCGGTGGTCGAGGTCGCGCACCGCCACGGCGCCTGGGTGCACGTGGACGGCGCCTACGGCGGCGCGGCGCTGGCCTCGCCGAGCGCGCGGGAGCGCTTCGCGGGCATCGAGCAGGCCGACTCCTTCATCGTCGATCCGCACAAGTGGCTGTTCGCGCCCTACGACTGCTGCGCCCTGCTGTACCGGGATGCGCGCCCGGCGGCGGCCGCGCACTCCCAGCACGCCGCCTATCTCGACTCTATCGACCGCGGCGAGTCCAACCCCTCGGACCTCGCCGCCCATCTCTCCCGCCGCACCCGCGGCCTGCCGCTGTGGTACTCGCTGGCCACCCACGGCACCGCCGCCTATGCCGCGGCGGTGGACCGCTGCCTGGACTCCGCCCGCACCGTCGCGGAGGCGATCCGTGCGAGCGAGCACCTCGAGCTGCTCATGGAGCCGGAGCTGTCCGTGGTGGTGTTCCGTCGGCCGGGATGGACGCCTGCCGCCTATCGCCGCTGGTCGCAGCGTCTGGCGAAGGACGGGACGATGCTGTGCGTGCCCACCGCGTTCCGGGGCGAGATCGCGCTGCGGCTGGCCTTCGTGAACCCGGCGACGGATCCGCGGGCCGTGATCGCGGTGCTCGAGGAGACGATGCGAGAGGCCGACGGGAGCTGAGCGCTCAGGCGCTCCCCGCCCGATCGTCGCCGTCGCCCTCGGAGTCGCGCCCGGCCCGCGCGTCGGCGTCGCCCTCGGCTCCGTGCCCTGCCCCGTGCCCGGCCCGCTCGGCTCCGCCCTCGGCCTCGCGAGCCGCCTCCAGCTCCGTCACGAGCCTCGCGACGCGGGCGGCGTCCTCGTCCCGGCCCAGCGCCTCGTAGGCGGAGCGGGCCCGGCGGGCGGCGCGGCGCGCGGCCGCGGTCTCGCCGCGCCGGGCGAGCAGGTCGGCGTGGCGGTCGTCGAGATAGGCCGCCCAGTAGCGGGCGCGCGCGTCGTGCCCCTCGGGCATCCGCCCGATCGCCTCGAGCACCTCGCGGCGGCGGGCCTCGTAGCCGGTCTGGTCGGTCCCCTGCTCGCCGCGGGCGAGCGCGTCGCCGGCGACGATCAGCACCCCCATCCGGGCGTCGACCAGGTGGTCCCACAGCAGCTCGGGCGGCAGGTCCCAGCCGGAGTCGGGGCGGGTGCGGCGCTCGATCTCGCGGGCGGCGACGTGCACCGCCCCGGGGCGCCCCAGGTCCAGCGCCCGCCGCATCGCCAGGGCGTTCGCGCTCAGCTCGGTGCGCAGCCTCTCGGAGCGCTCCTCGCGCGGGGTGTCGAGGTCGTCGACGAGCCAGCGCGCCGCCGCGGCCAGACGCTGCAGCTCCCCGAGGGAGGCGGCGTGGTCGCCGACGCGCTCGTGGAGGCTCGCGGCCAGCCGCGCCGCCTCGAGCAGGGAGCGGTGGTCACGGTGCTCGTGGGCGAGGGCGCGGGCCTGTTCGAGCGGCACCCACGCCGCGTCCAGCCGTTCGGCCTGGAGGCGCTGGGCGGTGACGGCCAGGAGCGGGGCGATCCGCAGCCGGTCCTGCTCGAGGGTGCGCTGCAGGGAGAGCAGGCGTCCTGCGGTGAAGCCGGCGAGATCCGTCGCGCCGGCCGCCATCAGCGCCTGCAGCAGCGAGGTGATCAGCCCGATCCGCAGCGGGGGGTCGTCCACGTCGGCGAGCCCGCCGAGCGCCTCGAGGGCGTGGTGCGCGGCGACGACGGGCCGCTCCTGCCGGAGCAGGCGGGCGAGGAGGGCGTGGGCCCCGGCCTCCAGGCGCCACGGGTCCGCGGGGGCCTCGCCGCGCTCCGTCGCCTGCTGCGCGGTCAGCTCGAGCACGTCGAGGGCGAGGCTCACGGCCCCGTCGACGTCGCCGACGGCCTCGAGGGCCTGCGCGAGGCGGAGCCGCAGCTCGCGCTCGGGGTCCTCGAGCAGCGCCTCGCGCACCTCGGGAAGGGCGGCGAGCGCGGCACGGAGCCGGGCCACGGCGCGGCGCGGGTCGACGGTGCCGCCCCGTCCCCCGTCGGGCCCGGGCAGGGAGCTGGCCTCGAGGGCGCGCACGACGGCGAGCATCGGGGCGGAGGCGCGGAGGGCCTCGCCGCGGCGTCGGCCCCGGGCCCCGGTGCCCGTCCGCTCGGGCGCTTCGGCGAGGGGGCCGCGCTCGAGCAGGACCTGCACCACGGCCGCGGCCTGCTCGGTGCGGCCGCTGCGATGCAGGAGGGAGACGAGGTCCGCGGAGTCGCTCTCGGCCTGCGCGGCGTCCTCGCTCCGCAGCGCGCCGCGCAGCGCCGCCCGCAGCAGCGAGGCGCGGTCCGCGGGGCGGGCGGTGCGGCGTCGGAACTCCGCGGCGAGGCGGCGCGCCTCCCGGAGGCGACCGGCCGATATGAGATCGCTCACCCGGGCGGCCGCCTGCGCCACGTCCCGGGGGTGGGCGAGCGGCAGCTCGGCGGGATGCAGCGCGATGCGCAGCGCCTCGGGTCCGGGCAGGTCCCGCCCGGCGCGGTCGTCGCCCGGCACCGGCAGCGAGGCGGCACCTGAGGTCATCACACGACGAAACCTACCAAGCCGGGCATCACCCCGCCTGACCTCGCGCTCGGGCATCCTCCAGGGCTTCTCCGTACACTGTTCCCGGTCGCGCCGCCGCGGTGCGGGGCTCCGCGCCGCGCGCCGACCCGATCCTGAGAGAGAGGTGGAAGGTGACCGTCGACCTCACCGCGGACCCGTCGGCTCATGCCGACGACGACAGGGACCGGACCACGAGGGCACGGAGCGCAGAGGCTGCCTCCCCCGAGGCCGCCGCGTCCCCGGGCCCCGTCGGGACCCCGGATCCGCACGCGTCGATGCCGACCACCGGCCGCTACGCCGGCCATCTCCACTTCGACGAGACGATCACCCCCGTGCTGCGCACCGACTTCGACGTCGAGGCGTACACGAAGCGCGGCACCAGCCGGATCGCCGTCGACACCGAGCTCCTCGGCTCCCAGGAGCCGCTGCGCGACCAGGAGCGCCTCGCCCTCGGCGTGCTGCACCGCATGGAGTCCTCCGGGCTCGCCGAGGCGCGGACGATGCTCTCGACCGTCACCGCGAACGAGGCCCGGATCACCGCCTTCCTCGCGACCTGGCTGGTGGACCGCCACTGGCAGGCCCGTGCGCTGCGCGATCTGCTCACCGGCGACCACCCCGTCGAGCGCCCCGCCCCGTCCCGTCGGCCGAGCCGCGTCGCCGCGCTGCGCCGGATCCACGTGGACCGCGTCCAGCCGCTGCTGACCCCGCTGTGGAACGCCGCGGCCGGGGAGCCCGTCGCCGCCGGCCATATGGCCCGCATGGCGATCCAGGAGGCCTCGCTCGTGGCGGGGCTCGACGCGATCGCACGGCGCCTGGGCGGCGAGGCCGAGCGCGTGGTCCGCACCGTGCGCGCCCGCCAGGAGGCGGCGGTCGACTTCTTCACCCAGGAGGCCATCGGCCGCATCACCCGCTCGCGCAAGGAGGCCGTCGTCGCACGGCTGGTGCTGAGCCTGAGCTCCCCGCTGCACGGCGGCGGGGTGCCCGATCCCGATCTCGACGCAGCGCTGCAGGTGCTGGGCGCGGATCCCCGCGACCGCGCCGGTCTCCACCGCGCCCGACGGGAGATCACCCGGCTGCTGCCCGGCCCGGACCTCCCCGACGCCCACCTGCTCTCCCTGCCCCGTTCCGGAGCGTGACATGGCCTTCGACATCGATCATTTCGCCGAGACCTCGCTGCCCGTCAAGTACGCGGATCTCGACTTCGACCTCTTCGACGAGCAGCCGCTGGACGCGCAGACGCTGCGGTCCCTGCGCTACATGTGCGACGTCGAGTACCACACCTCCTGCTTCATGCGCGATCTGCTGGTGACCCCCTCGCACCGCGAGGAGGAGGCCGGCGGCTTCATGACCGTGTGGAACCGCGAGGAGTACTGGCACGGCGAGGCCCTCGCCCGGGTGCTCGGCCGGCACGGCATCGTCGTGGACTACGACGAGGTCAAGGCCAAGCGCGTCAAGCTCGGCTGGCGGGCCGCGCTCGGTCCGATGAAGCAGTCCTCGCTGTCGAACCTGGTCGGCAAGGACTTCCTCGCGGTGCACATGACCTGGGGCGCGGCCAACGAGCTCTCCGCCGTGGCCGCCTACCGTCGGCTCTCCGCCATGGTCGACCACCCGGTGATGTCCCCGCTGCTCAAGCGGATCGCGCAGCAGGAGACGCGGCACGTCGCCTACTACACGACCTCGGCGCGGAGGTACCTCGAGGCCTCCGAGCGGGCGCCGAAGCTGGTGCGCCTGGTGATGTCGAAGGTGTGGAAGCCGGTGGGCAGCGGGATGATGGACGAGTCCGAGGTGCGCCACGTGATGAACCACCTCTTCGCCCATCAGGGCGACGAGCTGGACAAGCTCGACAAGCGGGTCCAGAAGATGCACGGCCTGGACGGGCTGACGATCTTCCGCAGCGCCTTCGCGCGCCTCGGCGTGCCCGCCTGACCTGCGGGTTCTTTCCTGAGATCCGTCTCATCATCGGTTCATCGACGCTTCATCCGACGTCGGTTCACTGCTCCTCGTACGGCAGGCCCGCTCCAGGGTCCGCCACGGACCCACCCACCGAGGAGCCCCGAGATGACGATCCTGCACCCCGAGACCACCGCCGCGCCGCTCACCGCCACGAGCCCCGCGAGGGCGCCGCAGGACGTGCGCTCCCGCATCGAGCGCGCCAAGCACGCCTTCTCCACCCGCACCGTCGGCGCCCACCTGCGCCGCGCCCGCGAGGTCGAGCTGATCACCGGCGAGCACGTCCCGCAGCCCGGCGAGGTGCTGCTCGCCCGGGTGACGAAGGTCGGCCATCACAAGCGTCTGGAGAGCCCCGTCTCCCGCCGCCAGATCCTCTTCCCCGGCGACGAGATCGTCGTCGCCTACGGCAGCCGCTACGCCGCCGACCAGTTCCTCGCGATGGTCCCCGCGGACCTCGGCCCCGCCCATCTCGCGGCCGCCGGCGGTCTGGCCTCCCGTGTGCTCGAGCAGCACTCCGGCGTCGGCTCCCCCACAGAGATCGAGCCGATCGGCGTGATCCGCGACGAGCACGGCCCCCTCACCCTCGCCCGCACCGCCCCCCACCAGGTGCTGCGCTCGATCACCGCGCGCACCGACCGTCCCGCC
Organism: Brachybacterium sp. AG952; assembly: GCF_004362645.1. Lineage (NCBI taxonomy): Bacteria > Bacillati > Actinomycetota > Actinomycetes > Micrococcales > Dermabacteraceae > Brachybacterium > Brachybacterium sp. AG952. The sequence goes on from NZ_SNXV01000004.1 coordinate 150,118, forward strand.
CATTACGTCCCCGTGATCGCCGTGCTCGGCACCTCGATGAACTCCGGGAAGTCGACGGTGCTGGCCCATCTCGCGCACGGCCTCGCCGCGGCCGGGCTGCGCGTGGCCGCCGGGAAGGCGACCGGCACCGGCGCGGGCAACGACTACAACCTCTTCCTCGACGCGGGCGCGCACCGCGTCCTGGACTTCACCGACTTCGGCTACTCCTCCACCTTCCAGGTCGACGTCGAGGAGGTGCGCGACCTGTTCCTGTCGATGGCCGACGAGCTCGCCGGCGGCGCCGCCCGTCCCGACGTGGTGCTGCTGGAGATCGCCGACGGCGTCTACCAGGGCGAGACCGCGCGCCTGCTCGCCGACCCCGAGGTCGGAGCGGTCGTGGACCGGGTCGTGTTCGCGGCCGGCGACGCGCTCGGTGCCGTCGGCGGCGTCGCGGCGCTCGCGGAGCTCGGCCGGACCCCGTCGGTCGTCTCCGGCGTGGTGACCAGCTCGCCGCTCGCGACCGCGGAGGCGCGCCGCGCCCTGGACGTGCCCGTGGCCGGCACCTTCGACCTCACCGAGGCGGAGGTGGCGCGCGGTCTGGTCGAGGATCTGCTGGAGGAGCGCCTCGCCGATGCGTCGTGACCGCGAGCCGGAGCTGCAGGCGAACGGCCTGCTGAAGAACCCTCCCCCGCTGCCCCCGCTGATGCGGGGACGGCGCCGGCTGTGGCTCGCAGGGCTGGTGCTGCTGGGGTTCGGGCAGGCGGCTCTCGGCGCGCTGTCCGCCTGGGCGCTGGTGACCATGCAGGGCGCACCGGCGGGCATGTCCCCGATCCTGCCGCGGGCCCTGCTGCTGCTGGTGCTGACCGCGCTGGCGATCGGGGCGCTGACCGTGCATCAGCGCGTGCTCGCCGAGAAGCTCGGCCAGGACTACGTCCACCAGCTGCGACTGACCCTGCTGGGCGATGCGCTCACTCCCGGGCACTCGACCTCGCTCGGCGTGACCGTCGCCCGCACCACCAACGACCTCTCCGGGGTGCGCAACTGGGTCTCCCAGGGCATCGCCCCGCTGACCGTCGGGGTGCCGCTGATCCTGGGCAGCCTGGGAACCCTCGTCGTGCTGCATCCGCTGCTCGCCGTCGCGATGGCGGTTCCGCTGGTGGTGCTCGGGCTGTGCCTGCTGGTGTGGGCACGGACCGCGCTGATCAAGACCCGACGCATGCGCCGCACCCGCGGCCGCCTCGCCTCCCGCATCGCCGACACCGTCACCGCCTCCGAGGGGATCCTCGCCGCGGGCGGGTCGAAGCGGGAGCTGCGCAACCTGCGCGAGGCCTCCGGGAGCCTGGTGGAGATCGCGGTGGACCGCGCCGAGACCGTCGGCACCCTCCGCGCCGGCGGCGTGGTCGCCTCGACCCTGACCACGCTGCTGGTCGCCGCGGCCGGGATCTACCTGGGCCAGTCCCCGGGCGTGACCATGGCGGCGATGGCCGTCGCCGGGATCGCCTCCTCGCCGGTGCTCGAGATCGGGCGGATCGTCGAGTACCGGCAGACCCATCTCGCGGCCCGGATGGTGCTGGGCCCGGCGCTGGCCGGGGCCGCGCAGCGCCGCCGCCGCGCCGAGGAGCGCCGTCGGCTCTCCGCCGAGGTCCAGGCGCCGCATCCGGTCGGGTCCGGGGACGCGCTGGTGCACCTGCACCTGCCGGGTCTCACCGCGGGCGACTCCCCGCTCGTGGCCGGGCCCCGGGACCGGGTGCGCCTGGTCTCCGAGGATCCGCGCGCCCCGCAGGAGCTGCTGCGCCGGGTGCTGGAGCTCTCCCCCGGCCCCGAGCTCGCCGCGCCGGACTCCGTGTGGGTCGACGGGCAGAACCTGCGTGCTCTCGGCCCGAAGCGGGTGCGGCGGCTGGTGGGCCATGCCGCCGCCGGCACCGTGTTCGAGCGCGGCACCGTGGGCCGGGCGCTGCGCTACCGACGCCCCGACCTCGACGCCGCCCACGACCAGGAGATGCTGGACCTGGTGGGGCTGGACGTCGACTCCCTCCCCCGCGGGGGTCGCACCCCGCTGCGCCGCGGCGGCGAGCCGCTGGACCGCTCGGACCGGGCCCGTCTCGTGCTCGCCCGCGCGATGTACGGCACGCCGCCGCTGCTGCTGATCGACGGCCTCGAGGGCGACCTCGACGACGACGGCCGGCGCATGCTGGACCGGGTGCTGAGCTCCTATCCGGGCGTGGTGGTGATGGCCGGCTCCGGGCAGCTCGCGCAGCGGCTGGGCGCGCGGGAGCACCCCCTCCACGCCCTGCAGGCCGGGACGATGCCGCAGCACGAGACGGTGGGCGGCCGCCCCGACGGCGAGGACGACGACTGAGGGGACGACGAGAACCCCGAGGCCACCGCAGGAGAGAGCCCGGACGGCGCCATTGCCGTCCGGGCTCGATCTGTGCGGGGACTGCGCCTGTGGGGCGGGCTCAGCCGTCCGCCGTGGGGCGGCGCCGGCCCGGGTCAGTCGTCGTCCTCGCCGTCATCGTCATCGTCATCATCATCCTCGTCATCATCGTCGCCGCCGTCGTCGTCGCACTCGAGCTCGCCGTCGTCCCACTCGCAGACGCCGGAGGGACGCTGCGGAGGTGCCGGTGCGGGCTTCGCGGGCGCGGGCCTCGAGCCCTCCGAGGAGGACCCGCCCGACGAGGAGCCGCCGGAGGACGAGCCGCCGGTCGAGGGGTTCCCGTCGGCCGGGGCGGCGGGCGCGGGGGCCGGAGCGGGCGCCGGGGCGGGTTCGGGCGAGGGCTCGGACTCGATCGCGCCGATGCCGGTGTCGGAGTGGATCCCGCCCACGGGCTGCTCGGTCGCGCTCGGGCGCGGCAGCGCCACGGCGGCGCCGTCGGCCGACGGATCCGCGCCCGCGGCGGCCGGTTCGGTCCCGTCGGCGGAGCGGGGATCCTCCCCGCCGGCGCCACCGCCGGCGCGTGCGTCGCCGCCGGCATCGGAGGCGTCGCCGATCGTGATCCCGGCCCGCTCCTGCGGGCCCTCCTCCTCGACCGAGGGCAGCACGGCGAGCGCGGCCGCGGCGAGCGCGACGGACACGATGATCCCGGTGGTGCGAAGAGCCTTCATGTCGGCGAGGCTCCCAGCACGCGATGAGACCCCTGTGAAGGGTCGATGAGAGGACTCTCATGGACCCACTTCGTGGGCCGTGGCCTGCGGCGACGCGCCGTCGAGGGGGGGCGGCCGGCGAGAGACGCGGCCGGACCGCGGACGCGGCCGGAGAGGTGCGGCCGGAGAACGGGTGGGGTCTGCGGGGGCGCGGCCGACGGGGCTTCGACCCGCGAGGGCTCGGCCGGCGGGGGCGCTCAGGCGGCGGGGGCGCTCAGGCGGCGGGGTCGACCATCTTGTAGCCCGCTCCGCGCACGGTCACCAGGCGGGGCGCGCCGAGCTTGCCGCGCAGGTAGCCGACGTACACGTCCACCACGTTCGAGGCGCCGTCGTAGTCGTAGCCCCACACCTTCGACAGCAGCAGGTCGCGGGTGAGGACCTGTCCCGGGTTCTCCAGGAACACGCGGGCCATGGTGAACTCGCGCGAGGACAGCTCCACCTCGCGCGAGGCGCCGTCGACGGTGCACTCGGCGATACGGCTGCGCAGGTCCAGGGACAGGTCCCCGAGGGTGAGCACGTCGGCGCTGACGGCGCCGGCGCCGGCGGTCGCCTCCCGGGCGCGCAGCTTCACCCGCGCCAGCAGCTCCTCGAAGCGGAAGGGCTTGGCGATGTAGTCGTTCGCACCGCTCTCGAGCCCCTGCACCGTGTCCTCCACGCCGGTGCGGGCGGTGACCATGAGGATCGGGATCTGCACGTCCATGTCGCGCAGCGCCTTCAGCACCTGGAAGCCGTCCATGCGCGGCAGGCCCACGTCGAGGATCAGCAGGTCGAACTCCCCGCCGGAGGCGAGGTCGAGCGCGGCGATGCCGTCCTCCACCACGGTGGTCGCGTAGCCGTTGGCCTTCAGGCCCCGCTCCATGAAGCGCGCGATCCGCGCCTCGTCCTCGGCGATGAGGATCCTCATCCCTGCTCCCTCCGGGGTGGCTCGTCCATCTCGTCGTCGGGGCGGTGCGTCGCCCGCGTCCCAGTATGACCGCTCCCGGGCTCCGCACCCTCGCCGACAGCCCTGGGGGCCTCGGCGCTGAACTGCGGGAACACGATCGTGAAGGTCGATCCCCTGCCGAGCCGGGAGAGCAGCCGCACCGCCCCGGCGTGGCCCTCCGCGATCGCCTGCACGATCGGCAGGCCCAGCCCGGAGCCGGCGCCGCGCGCGCCCTCGGCCCGGGTGAAGCGCTCGAAGACGCGCTGCTGGTCCTCCTCGGCGATGCCCACGCCCTCGTCGCGCACGCTGACGTGGATCTCCGGTCCTTCGGGCCCGAGCACCTGGTCCACGCCGAGCCAGATCCGGGTCCCCTCGTCGCTGTAGCGCACCGCGTTCGCGGCCAGCTGCACGACCGCCTGGGTGAGGCGCTGCTCGTCGGCCTCGGCGACCACGTCGGCCGTGCGCTCGAGGATCCACTCCCGCTCCCCGATGTGCTCGATGCGGGCGAAGGCGGAGCGGGTGAAGGAGGCGAGGTCCACCGGGCGGAGCGTCACGTAGTCGGGGCGGCTGGAGGCGGCGAGCTCGGAGAGGTCCCCGACCACGCGGCCCATCCGGTCCAGCTCCTCCATCGCGATCTGATGGGACTCGACGACGTCGTCGGGATCCTGCACGTCGGTGGTTTCCAGGGTGCCGCGCACGATGGTCAGCGGGGTGCGCAGCTCGTGGCCGACGTCGCTCATGAAGCGGCGCTGCTCGGCGAAGCCCTCCTGGATCCGCTCGAGCATGCGGTTGAAGTTCTGGGCGAGCGCGGAGATGTCGTCCCCGCCGTCCGGGACCTGCACCCGGTGCTCGAGATCCGTGACCGTGACCTGCTCGGTCGCACCGCGAAGGTCCACCAGCGGCCGCAGCAGACGCCCGGTGACGACATAGCCCACCCAGCCGGCCAGCAGCAGCACCAGCACGGACATCCCCGAGAACAGCGCCACGCTCTGCCACAGCTCGCGTCGCTGCGCGCCGATGTCGTTGGCGACCACGAACATGCCCTGCTGCTCGTCGCCGGCCACCGAGACCGACGCGATCAGCACGCGCAGGTCCCGGCCGTGGGCTTCCATCGGCACGATCACCGTCCTGTCCGGCACCTGCGCGTCGAGGATCTCGGCCAGAACCATCTCGGACTCGGCCGTGACCGCGGCGGCGTCCGCGTGCGAGGCGTCCTCGGGCGGTTCGGGCAGCAGCGCGAAGTCCTGCTGGCGGGGCTGGTAGCGCGGCTCCCCGTCGATCAGGGCGATCACCGACTCGTGGTCGGAGGGGGCGGCGGAGTCGGTGGCGTTGACCAGCACGCTGTCGACCGTCGTGTGGATCGTCCGGCCGTCCGCGTCGGTGGAGTTGGCGATCAGGGACAGCTCGCTGTGCTCCTGCCACAGCTCGGCCTCGACCCGCTGGTCCAGGGCCCGGAACTGCGCGGCGAAGGTGAGCACGCCCGTGACGGCGAGGCCCCCGGCGATGAAGGCGAGGAGGGTGGACAGGACGCGGGTGCGGACCGTCCAGCGGCGAGGGCCGCGCCGGGTGCGGGGGCGGGAAGTGCGGTGCTCAGTCCGAGAGCGGCGCGGGGAATGGGGGCCGCGCTCGGCGCGGGAACCGCGCTCGGACCGGGCGCGGCGCTCGGCGCGGGAACGGCGCTCGGCCTGGGAGCGACGCTCGGCGCGGGGCCGTGGTTCGGCGTCAGTGCGGGGGCCGCGGGGGCGGGTCTCGTCGGCCACCATGTGCTCCTCCCGCTCGTGCTCCGATTCCCACCCGGTCCCGGAGCGGGACGGCGCAGGGCCATGGTCGACCGATGGCGTATACGGCACCACTATGCCAATAACGGCATAGAGGTACGACATGCGCCATCACCTGACCATTCCCGGTCCGATGCGGCCGACGGGGACGGAAGGGACAGGCAGGGAACGGCCGGGCCGGGCCACGCCGGGCCGGATCGGGCCTGGCCATGTCGGGCCGGGTGGGCCGAGCTTTGCCGGGCCGGGTGGACCCGGTGGACCGAGACGGGAAGGGGCCGGGCGACGCGTGGTCGCCCGGCCCCTCGTGGGTCCGCCCCGTGGATCAGTCGCGGCCCAGGCGCCGCTTCACGATCCCGACGATCCCGCCGCGCTCCTTGATCGACCGGCCCTTCCGGCCCTGGCCGGCGGCCCCGGAGCCGGAGCTGCCGCGCAGGTCGGGACGCCGCTGGGCGAGGTCCCGCTGCTGGTCGGTGGGCGTCGCGCGACGGCCATGGGTCGCCGACGTGCTGCCGCTCGCCCCAGTGCCGCTGCTCGACCCGGTCCCGCCGTTCGCTTCGCCGCCGGTCGGGCCGCTGCCGGTCTGGCCGCCGCCCGCCGCGGTCCTGCCAGCTGCCGCACCGCCGGAGGTCGCCCCGTGGGCCGTCGTGGCGCCGGCCCCGGCCGCACCGCTGCCGGACACGGCCGCGCCGGTGCTCGTCCCGGCCCGGCCGACGGACGCGCTCTGTACGAGGCGGTCGACCGGGGCATCGCCCTCGGCCTCGCGCCGCTCGGCCTCCGGCCGGCGGGAGCGGCCGCTGCGGCGCTCCGCGGTGCGGGCCTCCTCGCGCAGTCGGCGTCGCTCCCCCGGGCCCTCCGCCATCCGGTACAGCACCGGCACGATCACGAGGGTGAGCAGGGTCGAGGAGATCAGACCGCCGATGACCACCACGGCCAGCGGCTGGGCGATGAACCCGCCGTTGCCGGTGATGCCCAGCGCCATCGGGACGAGCGCGAAGATCGTCGCCGCCGCGGTCATCAGGATCGGGCGCAGACGCTTGGAGGCGCCGAGGTGCAGCGCCTCGTCCAGGGCCATCCCGTGGCGTCGGTACTGGTTGACCAGGTCGATCAGCACGATCGCGTTGGTGACCACGATGCCCACCAGCATCAGCAGGCCGATCATCGAGGGCAGCCCCAGCGGCACGCGGGTGATGACCAGCAGGCCCAGCGAGCCGATCGCCGCGAAGGGGATGGAGACCAGCAGGATCAGCGGCTGGATCAGGGACTTGAAGATCCACACCAGCAGCACGTACACCAGCAGGATCGCGGCGACCATGGCGATGCCGAGCTGTCCGAAGGTCTCGTCGATGTCCGCGGCGGTGCCGCCCACGGTCGCCTCGACGCCCTCGGGCAGGTCCGCCGCGGCGATCGCGTCGTTCGCGGCGCGGGTCGCGATGCCCACGTCCTCACCGGCCGGCGTCACCGAGACGGTCACCGTCTCGAGCCCGTCCTGGGTCGAGATGGAGGGGCGGGAGAGCTCCTCGTCGACCGAGGCGACGTCCGTCAGCGGGATCGAGCCCATCAGCTCGAGGTCCTGCAGCTGCGCGAAGGTGTCCACGCTCTCGCCGCCCTCGACGTAGATGTCCAGCTCGTCGTCCTCGAGGGTGATCGTGCCGATCGCGCCGGGGAACATCTGCTGGGCGACCAGGCCGACCACGGCCTCCTCGGTCAGCCCCATCCGCGCCGCGGCCTCGCGGTCCACGGTCACCACGGCCGTCGGCTGGTCGCCCTCGAGGTCGCTGGTGACCTCGGAGACCCCGTCCGGCAGCGGGTCGAGCTCGGCCAGGATCGCGTCGTTCGCGGCCTGACGGTCCTCCGCGGTGGGGCCGGTGATCATGATGTCCACCGAGTTCGAGCCGGTGGGCGAGGCGACGTCGGCCGCCTCGACCTCGCCGGGCTCGGGCAGGGCCTCCAGCGCCTCGACCATCTCGTCGCTCAGCGCCTCCTGGTCCGCGTCGGCGTCGGTGGTGATGGAGAAGCTGACCTCGTTCTCGCCGCCGCCGCCCATGCCGAACTGGCCGCCGCCGATGGTGGTCTGCACGGTCTCGACCCCGTCGATCTCCAGCAGCGCGTCCTCCGACTCGGCCGCCTTGTCGGAGGCCTGCTGGAGGTTGGTGCCGGCCGGGAGGGTCTGGGTGATCGAGGCGATGTTCTGCCCCGTGTCGCCCAGGAAGCTGACGTTGACCAGCGGGATCAGCAGCACGCTGCCGATCAGCACAATCACCGCGCCGCCGAGGGTGAGCAGGCGGCGCGGCAGCGTGTCCAGCGTCGCCCGCAGCACGGGGGCGTAGAGGCGGTGCAGCCAGGTGCGCTCCTCCTTCGCCTCGGCGTCCTCGCGGATCGCCGCGACCTGCGCGGCGTCATCGGGGTCGATGTCCCCGTGGCCCTTCGGAGGCTTCAGGAACCAGTACGCGAGCACCGGCACGATCGTCAGCGCCACCAGCAGCGAGGACAGCATCGCGATGCCGACGGTCAGGGCGAAGGGCCGGAACAGCTCCCCGGCCATGCCCGCGACCACCGCGATCGGCAGGAACACCACGACGGTGGCGAGGGTGGAGGCGGTGATCGCGCCGGCGACCTCGCCCACCGCGTCGAGGATCGCCCGACGCTTGGTCTTGCCGTAGGCGAGGTGGCGCATGATGTTCTCGATCACCACGATCGAGTCGTCCACCACGCGGCCGATGGAGATCGTCAGCGCCGCCAGGGTCAGCATGTTCAGCGTGTACCCGGTGACGTACATGCCGATGAACGCGATCAGCAGCGAGGTCGGGATCGAGATCGCGGTGACCACGGTGGGCCGCACCCGGCGCAGGAACAGCAGGATCACGCCGACGGCGAAGAGCAGGCCCAGCAGGCCCTCCTCGGCCAGCGCCAGGATCGACTCCTGGATGAAGGGCGCCTGGTCGAAGACGACGTCGGCCTGGGCGTCGCCGCCGACGCCCGCGAGGGTGTCGTCCAGGACGCTCTCGACGTCCCCGGAGATGTCCACGACGTTGCCGTCGACGGTCGCGGTCACCATCACCACGAGCGACTCTCGACCGTTGGTGCGCGAGACGGAGGTGGGCTCCTCGGTGGTCTGCTCGACGGTGGCGACCTCGCCCAGGGTGACCGGCTCGGCGGGCTGCTGCGGGTCGGTGCCGGGCTGGGTCTGCTGCCCGTCGGCCCCCTGCGCGCCCTGCTGGTCGGCGCCCTGCTGGCCGCCCGCGGCCTGTCCGTCGGCGCCCTGCTGGCCGGCGCCCTGCGCGTCGTCGCCGCCGGAGCCTGAGGCCCCGTCGGACGGCATCAGCACGATCCCCTCGAGGCTCTCGAGGCTGTCGATGCTCTGCCCGAGCACGACGTCCATCGTGCGGTCCCCGTCGGTGACGGAGCCGCCGGGCAGGGACAGGCCGCTCGCGTCCAGGGCGGTGGAGATGTCGTCCTCGGTCAGGCCGTTCTCAGCGAGCGCGGCCTCGTCCGGGGTGATGCGCACGATCTGCTCGGGGGCGCCGATCACCGCGACGGAGGAGACCCCGCCGATGCGCTCGAGCTCGGGGGTCACCGAGGCGTCGAGGCGGGAGGCGAGGTCGGAGGGGTCCAGGTCCGAGGAGACCGACAGCACCACGGCGGGCAGGTCGCTGGTGCCGCCGGAGATGACCTGCGGGTCCGCGTCCGAGGGGAGCTGCTCCTCGATGCGGCTCAGCGCCGCGTCGACCTGGTTCGAGGAGCGGGCTACGTCGGTGCCGTAGGTGAGCTCGACGGTGACCATCGACAGCCCCGCCTGGGAGGTCGAGGAGGTGGCCTCGACGTTCTCCAGCCCCTGCAGCGACTGCTCGACGGGACTCGTGATCCGGTCCCTGACCTGCTCGGACGAGGAGCCGGGAGCGGTGGTCATCACCTGGATCTGCGGCAGGGAGACCGAGGGGATCAGCTCCTGGCGCATCGTGGTCATGATGAACGCGCCGATGATCGACACGGCGATGCACACCAGGGCGATGAAGGACCTGTTGTTCAGGCTCAGGCGGGCGAGGCGGTTCATCCTGCTCCTCGGGAAGGCGGTCCGACGGGGTGGGTCCCGCCGTCCGGCGGGGCGTGGGCCCCGTCGCCGCGCCGGGGCGCAGGGCGGAGTGCTCCGCGGGAACTGTCTCACGCGCACCTGTGCCCCCGGCACCGACGATGGTCGGGTGCTCGTCGCACAATGGTGGGGTGCCCACCCCTGCCTCTTCTCCCGACGAGCCCGACGAGCTGAGGGACGACGGACCCTCGGGGCCGACAGCCGGAGACCGCGAGGAGCGGACGGGCGGCGACCGCGAGGAGCCGACGGTCGAGCCGCGGGAAGCGCCGATCGCCGAGCCGCGCGAGGAGCGGGCGCGGCGCACCGTCGACCGCGACATCCTGCGCCTGGCGATCCCGAGCCTCGGCGCGCTCGTGGCCGAGCCGCTGTTCGTCCTCGCCGACTCCGCGTTCATCGCCCGCGTCTCGACCACCTCGCTCGCGGGCCTGGGCCTGGCCTCGACCGTGCTGACCACCGTCGTGGGCCTGGCCGTGTTCCTCGCCTACTCCACCACCGCCGCGGTGGCCCGCTCCTTCGGCGCTGGCCGCCGCCGCGAGGCGATCTCCCGCGGGATCGACGCCTGCTGGCTCGCCCTGCTCGTCGGCGCCGCCGCGGCGCTCGTGCTGGTGGTGGCCGGGGAGCCGTTGCTGGCCCTGTTCGGCCCCTCCCCCGAGGTGCTCGCCGAGGCGACGATCTACCTGCGCATCAGCGCTCTCGGCCTGCCCGCCATGCTCGCCGTGCAGGCAGCGACGGGGCTGGTGCGCGGGCTGCAGGACGCGACGCTGCCGCTGGTGGTCGCCGTCGGCGGCGCGATCGTGAACATCCCGCTGAACGCGCTGCTGATCTTCGGCGTCGGCCTCGGCATCGCCGGCTCCGCGATCGGCACGATCATCGCGCAGTGGGGCATGGCGCTGGTGCTGCTGGCGGTGATCGTCCGCCGCGCCCGGCGAGAGGGGATCGGGCTCGGGCTGCAGCCGGCGAACCTGGTCGCCGTGGGCCGGGACGCCGTGCCGATGTTCGTGCGCACCCTGTCGCTGCGGGTGGTGGTGATCGCCTCGACCGTGGTCGCCACCGGGCTCGGGGACGTGCAGCTGGCCGCGCACCAGCTCACCACCACGGTGTTCACGGTGCTGTCCTTGGCGCTGGACTCCCTCGCGATCGCGGGGCAGGCCCTGACCGGCCGGTATCTCGGCGCCTCGGACCCGCGCACCGTCCACGCCGTGACGCGGCGGCTGATGGTGTGGGGCGTGGGCGGCGGCGCGGTCGTGGCGGTGCTGCTGATGGCGGCGAGCTACGTGGTGCCCTCGCTGTTCACCCCGGACGTGGCCGTGCAGGAGAGCCTGCGCGCGGCGCTGTGGGTGCTGGTGATCACCCAGCCGATCGCCGGGTACGTGTTCGTGCTTGACGGGGTGCTGATGGGCGCCGGGGACGCGCCCTACTTGGCGAAGGTCGGCTCGCTCATCGCGGTGCTGGTCCTGCCCGGCGCGATCGCGGTGGCGCTGTGGGCACCGGGCGGCCCGCTGGGGCTCGCACTGCTGTGGCTGGCCTGCAACTTCTTCTTCATGGTGCTGCGGGCGGTGAGCCTGGGGCTGCGGGTGCGGACCGACGACTGGATGCGGCTGGGCTGACGAGACGCCACACCATCCGGGCCGCGCATAATTCTGCGCTCCCTGCGTGACCTCAACGCCATATAAGGGCTGAGGTCACGAAGGGAGCGCAGTTTCATTCGGCCCACCCGGCCGGACGTCCGCGGCCGAGCGCGAACCGTCGGCTCGGGGCCGCCGTCCTGCCGTCGTCAGCCCGCCAGCACGGCCTCGCGGGCGGCGACGAAGGCGCGCACGGCCGCCTCGATGTCCTCCTCGGTGTGCGCGGCGGAGAGCTGCACGCGGATGCGCGCCTGCCCCTTCGGCACCACCGGGTAGGAGAACGCGGTGACGTACACGCCCTGGTCGAGCATGGCGTCGGCGATCCGGGCGGCGAGCGCCGCGTCGCCGAACATGACCGGCACGATCGCGTGCTCGCCGTCCAGCAGTTCGAAGCCCTCCTCGCCCATCCGCCGACGGAACAGCTCGGCGTTGCGGAACAGGGTCGCGCGCAGCTCGGCGCTGCCCTCGACGAGCTCGAGCGCGGTGAGCGTCGCGGCGGTGATCGAGGGGGCCAGCGAGTTGGAGAACAGGTACGGGCGGCCCTTCTGGCGCAGCATCGCGACGATCTCGCGCCTGCCGGAGACGTAGCCGCCGCTCGCGCCGCCGAGCGCCTTGCCGAAGGTGCCGGTAAAGATGTCCACCCGGTCGGAGACGCCGAAGTGCTCGGGGGTGCCCGCGCCGGACTCGCCCATGAAGCCGACGGCGTGGGAGTCGTCGACCATGACCAGCGCGCCGAACTCGTCGGCGAGGTCGCAGATGCCGGGCAGCGGGGCGAGGTAGCCGTCCATCGAGAACACGCCGTCGGTGACGATGACGGTGCGCCTCGCGCCCTTGCCGTCGTGCAGCGCGGCGGCGGCCTCGAGCTGGGTGCGCAGGTCGTCGAGGTCGGCGTTGGCGTAGCGGAAGCGGGCGGCCTTGGACAGGCGGATCCCGTCGATGAGGGAGGCGTGGTTCAGCGCGTCGGAGATGATCGCGTCCTCCGTGCCGAACAGCGGCTCGAAGACGGCGCCGTTCGCGTCGAAGCAGGAGGAGAACAGGATCGTGTCCTCGGTGCCGAGGAAGGCGGACAGCGCCTGCTCGAGCTCGAGGTGGAGGTCCTGGGTGCCGCAGATGAAGCGCACCGAGGCCATGCCGAAGCCGCGCTCGTCCAGGGCGCGCTTGGCGGAGGCGACGAGCCGTTCGTCGTCGGCGAGGCCCAGGTAGTTGTTGGCGCAGAAGTTCAGCACCTCGGCGCCGTCGCGGCCGACGGGTCCGGCGATGATGCGGCCGGACTGCGCGGTGGAGATCACGCGCTCGTGCTTGAAGGTGCCGGCCCGCTCGATCTCGTCGAGCTCGGCGGTCAGCTGGTCCTTGAGGTCGGTGTACATGGGTGTGGGTCCTTCGGGTGGGGGTGAGGTCGCGGGATGTCGTGCGGGCGGCGGGGCGCGCGGATCGGGAAGTGCGGCCGACGGGTCAGTCGCCGACGTCGCTCCAGTCCAGGAGCACCTTGCCGGCCTTCCCCTCGCGGGCGAGGGCGAAGCCGTCCTCCCAGTCCGCGGCGGACAGCACGTGGGTGATGGTGCGCTCGATGGCGGTGCGCAGGGTGCGGGAGGTGGAGAGCATCGCGGACATCGCGTTCCAGGTCTCGTACATCTCGCGGCCGTAGATGCCCTGGAGGGTGAGCATGCGGGTGACGACCGCGGTCCAGTCGATCTCGAACTGCCGCGAGGGCAGGCCCAGCAGCGCGATCTTCCCCCCGTGGTTCATGTTCTCGATCATCTCCTGCAGAGCGCGGGCCTGGCCGGTGATCTCCAGGCCCACGTCGAAGCCCTCGCGCATGCCGAGCCGGCGCTGGGCGTCGAGCACGCGGGTGGTGGAGACGTCCAGGACGACGTCGGCGCCGCAGTCCTCCGCCATCGCGAGGCGCTCCGGGGAGATGTCGGTGATGGTGATGTAGCGGGCGCCGGCGTGGCGGGCCACGGCCGCGGCCATCTGCCCGATCGGGCCGGCGCCGGTGATCAGCACGTCCTCGCCCACCAGCGGGAACTTCAGTGCGGTGTGGACCGCGTTGCCCAGCGGGTCGAAGGCCGCGCCGAGCTCGGGGCTGATCAGCTCCTGCCCGCCGTCGTGCTCGTGGACCCACACGTTCTCGTGCGGGACGGTCACGTACTCGGCGAAGGCGCCGTCGCGCTGCACGCCGACGGAGCGGACGCGATTGCACATCTGGCGCCGTCCGGCGCGGCAGTTGCGGCAGGTCCCGCACACCACGTGCCCCTCGCCGGAGACGCGGTCGCCGACGCGCACGTCGTCGACCTCATCGCCGACCTCGGCGATCTCGCCGTAGAACTCGTGGCCGGGGGTGAAGGGGACGGTGTCGCACATCGCCTCCGCGGACGAGTCCCAGGCGAGGATGTGCAGGTCGGTGCCGCAGATCCCGGTGCGCAGCACGCGCACCTTCACGTCCCAGGGGCCGCAGTCGGGCTCGTCGACCCTCGTCCATTCCAGGCCCGCGCCGGGCGCGACCTTGCGCAGTGCGCGCATCAGACCTCCTCGTCCTGCTCCGCGCGGGAGCCTCCTGCGGCCTCGCCCGAGGGGCGATGCGGGGTGGGCATCGTGCCGGGGCCGGCCGACGGTCCGGGGTGTGGACCGACGCGACGAGGATACGGTGGTGCGGACGGCTCCGCACACCGCGGAACCGTCCGCCTCACCGAACGGAGCTCCAGCATGACCTCCCAGCGAATCCTCGTCGTCGGAGCGAGCGGACTGATCGGCGGCGCGGTCGCCGAGCTGCTCGAGCGGCAGGGCCACGAGGTGGTCCGCGCCTCGCGCTCCAGCGGCGAGCGGGTGGACCTCACCGACGAGGCATCTGTCGCCGCGCTCTACGAGCGGGTCACGGCCGACGGTCCGCTGCACGCCGTGGTCGCCGCCACGGGGAACGTGCCCTTCGCCCCGGCCGCGGAGCTCACCGTCGCCGACTACCGCGCAGGCCTGCTGGACAAGGCGCTGGGACAGATCGCCCTCGTCGTCCACGGCGCACCGCTGCTGGCCGAGCGCGGATCCTTCACGCTGACCAGCGGGATCCTCTCCCACTCCCCCGTGCCCACGGGGGCGGCCGCCTCCGCGGCGAACGGCGCGGTGGACGGCTTCGTCCGCGCTCATGCGGCGACGCTGCCCGGTGGGGCGCGGATCAACGCGGTCAGCCCGAACGTGCTCGCCGAGGCGGAGGGCTACCACTCGAGCTTCCCCGGTTTCCTGCCGGTGCCCGCGGCCGATGTCGCCGCGACCTACCTGCGCAGCGTCGAGGGCGTCGAGACCGGGCAGGTCCTCTCGGTCTGATCAGCGCCGCCACAGCTCCCGCGGGTCGGCGCCGGGGCGGAAGCCGGCCCAGTCCGCCAGCGCCATCGCCTCGGGGAAGTTCGCGGCGATGTCGAGCGCGGTGTGCGAGTCGCTGCCGAAGCTGATCGTCCGGCCGCCCTCCTCGGCCCACCACTGCGGAATCCAGGGGCGCAGGCGGCGCGTGTTGATCTCGAGCGCCCTCCCGCTGTCGGCGATGGCGCGCATCGCCCCGCGCAGCTCCTCCTCGAAGCGCCGCGGGTCGAAGGGGCCCTCCGCCTCCTCGGGCCAGTAGCGCACGGCGTAGTCGATGTGGGTGACCACCTCGTGCGGGCCGTCGGCGGCGACGACGGCGGGGACCTCGGCGAGGTACCGGCGGATCACGTCGCCCGCCGTGAGGCGGCGGAACATCGTGTTCGGCTCGACGCGGTGGTCATCGAGCTCGAGGGTGTGGAGCGAGCCGGTGATCCGGTCGAAGGCCGTGAGGTCCAGCTGGGCGCGGGCCGCGTCGGTGCGCAGTCCGGGCTGGCCGAACTCGAGGCCCGTCCCGATCGCGAGCTCGGGGAAGGCGGCGCGGCAGCGGTCGATCTCCTCGAGATAGCCCTCGACGTCGAAGCGCGGCACCGAGACCACGCCGTCCTCGTCCAGCAGATGAGCCTCGTGCTCGTCGAAGTCCTCATGGTCGCTGACCCAGGCGTCCTCGAGATCGAGGTGCTCGGTGAAGAACAGCCCGGGCAGTCCGATCCGGACGGCCCGTTCGCAGGTCGCGCGCATCGTGCCGCGGGCGGCGGAGGCCGGGCCGCCGGTGTCCCAGGAGAACTCGCTGTGGACGTGACTGTCGGCGGGGAGGGAGGTCATGGGGCCAGGGTGGCACACAGGGGAGCAACCAGACTCGGCTCCAGGGACTCGGCCTCCGGACAGGCCTCACCAGGACTGCCCGGGGGCCGTATGTCACGTCCACCGTCCACCTCCCCACCAGCACGAAGTCCATTTCGTACCACTTGTGGCTTTTAGGGCATTTCGGACATACACTGCGATCTCACACATCCGTGGTGAGCGACGCACGGGCGCCATCTGCCCGCCGACCGGGGATGCACCCCGATAGCGCTCGCCGGAACGGGCCGAAGCACCACAGAGGAGGAGACGATGACGCACGGAGTCCTCAGTCCGTCGCCAGCCTCCGTCGACGTGCTCGGAGTCCCCGTCACGGCGCACACCGAGCAGACCCTCGTCACCCAGGTGCTCGAGATGGCACGGACGGAAGGAGTCGACGTCGTCGTCGGCGTGAACGCGTCGGTGTGCACGATGGCCCGGCGCGATCCTGCCTTCAAGGAGCTGGTGTCGACGTCCCACACCTATGCCGACGGCCAGTCGGTCGTCTGGGCGGGCCGCCTGCTCGGCGTGCACGTCCCGGAGCGGCTGGCCACCACCGACGTCGCCCTCCCCATCCTCTGTGAGGCAGCGGACAGCTCGGTGCCGGTGTTCTTCCTCGGAGCCGCCCCGGGCGTGGCCGAGACGGCGGCGGCGGCGATGCGACAGCGGTTCTGCGGGCTCGACCTGCGGACGCATCACGGGTACATCCGTGACGAGGAGGTGCAGGACGTGCTGGAGGAGATCCGTGCGCACCGCACCGGCATCCTCTTCGTCGGCATGGGCGACCCCGCCCAGCAGCTCTGGATCGACGCCCACCGTGACCAGCTCCCGCCGGCCGTGCTCACGTGCGGAGGCCTCTTCGACTGGTTGAGCGGCACCAATCGACGAGCGCCCCGATGGATGATCTCGGCGGGCCTGGAGTGGCTGTGGCGGCTGGGACTGGAGCCACGACGCCTGTGGCGCCGCTACGTCATCGGCAACTCCGAGTTCATCGCCGGCGTCCTGATGCAGAGAGTCCGCAGGGGCTTCGGATGACACAGGTGGTCACCCCCGGTCCCGTGACGACGTCTCGCGGCTCCCTCGCACGGAGCAGTGCGATCAGCTTCGCGGGCTCGGCCATCAGCGCCGCCATGGGACTCGTCCTCATCGTCGTCCTGGGGCGGGCCCTCGGCGATGCCGGAAGCGGCGTCGTGCTCCAGGCGATCGCCGCGTTCACGATCGCCCTCGGCATCGCCCGACTGGGAATGGACTCGGCCGCGCTCTGGCTGCTCCCGCGCCTGTCGGACAGCGAGCCCGAGTCCGTCAGACCGACCTGCTGGTACCTGCTGGCGGTCTCCGCCGCCGGCGGCGTGCTGGGCGCTGCGGGGCTGCTGATCACCGCCCACCTGCTCGACGGCACGGCGGCGGGCAGCGTCACTGCGCAGACGCTTCGGTCGATCGCGCTGTTCCTCCCCACCGCGTCCGTCATGCTCACAGCACTCGCCGCGACCCGTGCACTCGGCCGGATCACGACCTACGTCCTCATTGGGAACGTCGCCCTCCCGACCCTCCGTCCCGCGCTGGTCATCGCCGTCGTCGCGCTCGGCGGAGGCGCTGTCGCCGCAGGCCTCGCATGGTCGGTCCCCACCCTGCCGGCCGCCGCGGCCGCAGTCCTGGTCCTCGCTCTCCAGACCCGTCGCACAGCGCCGTCGGCCTCCTTCGCGGAGTTCCGCAGGAGCCCACATCCCGGTCGCGCCGCTCGCTATGCGATGCCCCGCGTCATCTCCTCCAGCCTCGAGCAGCTGCTCATCTGGGCCGCAGTCCCCATGGTCGGAGCCCTGGCAGGCGCGGCCGCCGCCGGCGTGTACGGCTCCGCCGCTCGACTGGTCGCTGCGGGGATGATCATCGACACCGCGCTCCGCGTGGTGGTCTCACCGATGTTCAGCAGGCACATCCACCGCGGTGAGACCGCCGAGCTCGAAGGTCTCCACCGGACCGCGACGATCTGGCTGGTGCTGTTCAGCGCACCCGTCTACCTCCTGCTCGCCGTGTTCTCCCCCGTCGTGCTCGCGCTGCTCGGCGACGATTTCTCGGCCGGCGCGCCGGTGCTGACCATCATGTGCCTGGCGGCGCTGACGACCTTCCTCGCCGGGAACATCCATTCGGTGCTCCTCATGAGCGGTCGAAGCGGTCTCGCCGCCCTCAACAAGGCGATCGCTGTCGCGGTGAACCTCGCGCTGATCGTGCTGCTGGTCCCGATGTGGGGCATCACGGGAGCGGCGATCGCCTGGGCTGCCGCCTGCATCCTCGATGCCGTGCTGGCGGCGGCGGAAGTGCGTTTCGTGCTCCGCCTGGACATCACGCCGCGCCCGGCCCTGGTCCCCTTGGCGCTCGGTCTCCTCGCCGCCGGACTTCCGGCAGCAGTGTTAAGGGGCGTCCTCGGCCCCACGGTGATCACGCTGCTCCTCGCGGCGGCGGTCGGCGCGCTGCTGATGCTCGTCGCCTGCCGGCTCGGCCGGACGAGGCTCCATCTCGATGATCTCGCCGGTATCGCTCGTCGTCGGGGGCCGGGCCACGATCACACGCCCAGTCCCCGCTCCTCCAGGGAAGGTCTCCGATGAACTCCCCGACACCTGGCCACGACTCCACCGCTTCCCGCCGCCGAGCTCTGCCGTGGGTCCTGCTCGCCCTCACCCTGGTCGTGATCGCCGCCGTCCTCGCACTGGTGCTCATCCCGGGCGGCAGAGTCGACGCCGGTCCCGGCGACCCGTCCGCGGAAGAGCCTTCCAGCACCGCGGATCCGTCCTCCCCGACGCCGGACACGACCGACGCACCTTCGGACGATCCGACGGATGCCCCCGACGACGACCCGACAGATGCTCCGTCTGACGCCCCCACCGATGATCCCGGCACCTCGACGCCGGCTCCCGGCCCCTCGGACTCCCCCTCTCCCACGGATGCTCCCGGAAGCGGTGCCCCCTCGGGCGGAGCGATCTCCACAACCCCGGGGGAGCTCCGCGAGGAAGAGGCGTCCGAGCTCATCGCACTCGCCGTCGCGCCGGTGCCCGAATCCGTCACCACCGACTCTCAGCTCTCCGACGCGCTCTCCGACGTCGCGATCGACGCATACGCCGAGGAGCTCGAAGCGCAGTGGCTCGAACTGAGCTCTCAGGGCTGGGCGATGACCGGGAGTCCCGTCGTCGCCGAGCTCGAGATCTCCGAGCTCGATGCCTCGTCGGACCCGGTCACCGCGGAGATCAGCGCGTGCATCGACTCCTCCGATGTGAGCATGACCGACGCCGACGGGGAGCCGATCGGCGACCCGTCGGCCACGATGCCTCGCGCCCTGCACCTGTTCACGATGGTGCAGGCCGACGACGGCAGCTGGCGCGTCGCCGCGCACTCCTTCCCTGACGATCCCCGATGCTGAGCCTCCTCCGAAAGCAGGCACCCGCCGTGTCGAAGCCCATGCGTGCCCTCTCCGCGCGACGCACCGCACTGCTCGCCCTCGTGGCGAGCGCCGCGCTGCTGACCGGTCTGCTCGCCCCGCTCCCCCGAGGACAGGCCGCGGATCCCGTCCCCCCGTCGCCGGACGGGCTCAGCGAACGGACGGCCGCCGCCTCCTGCTGGGAGATCAAGCAGAACGACCCCAGCTCCGCGGACGGCGTCTACTGGCTCCTGACGCCTGCGATGACGCAGGCGGAGCAGTTCTACTGCGATCAGACCCGGGCCGGCGGCGGATGGGTCCTGGTGGGCAGGGGACGAGAAGGCTGGTCCACGGCCTACAACGGCTCCGGCACCCCGGCCCAGGTCCGCGCAGCGGTCGACGGCACATCGGCGTTCAGTCCCAAACAGCTCTCCGGCGAGCTCATCGAGCAGCTCAACGACGACGAGCCGATCGCGTCCCTGCCCGACGGGATCCGTCTCGTGCGTGCGACCGATCAGCAGGGGACCGGTCGGCAGGAGGTCAGGTTCACCCATGATCAGCGCCGCAGCCGCTGGACCTGGATGTTCGACTCGAACCAGCCCGTCGTCAGCTATTCGTTCGACGGGGCGACCAGGTCTGGCAACGGTGCCACCACTGCCAACTTCGGGACCGACAACGACTTCCGACGAGTGCGTATGACCACCGGCTCCTACGAGGGCTGGGCGATGGGCTTCGGCTTCGGCCCCGGGGTGCGCGGATCGAACAGTGCCAGCAGCTATCTCTGGTCCAAGGACTCGAGCACCGGCTACGCCCGTCCTTTCACCCAGGTGTTCCTCCGCCCGCAGCTCATGAGCGAGGACCTGTTCTCCGCGATCCCCGACTCAGGGACCGAGGCGACGACGGGGCACGCTTCGGCGGACAGCTTCGCGCTTCCGCAGCCCTGGGGCACGGCCGGGCTCGGTGCAGGCCCCTCCTCGATCGAGGGGAGCAACGAGGTCTCCGCCTTCGCCGAGAGCGGAGGGAAGGTCTTCGTAGGCGGCAACTTCACCAGTGTCCAGCGCACAGCAGGCGGATCCGGTGCTGTGGGCCAGCACTACCTCGCCGCCTTCGACCGCGACTCGGGAGAGTTCGTGAGCGGATTCCGTCCGACGTTCGACAACCAGGTGAAGGCCATCGCCGCCATGCCCGGCGGACGGATCGCCGTCGGCGGATACTTCTCGATGGTCAACGGCGAGTCCCATCGCGGGCTGGTCGTCCTCGACGCCGCGACCGGCGAGATCGACGAGGCGTTCACCGGGTCCCTGATCAACGCACTGGGCGGCGGAGTGCCCGTCGTCCGCAGTCTCGACGTCCAGGACGGGCACCTCTACGCGGGAGGATCGTTCACGCACTCCACAGGCGGTTCCGTGACGTCACAGGTCTACACGCGCAGCGCTTCCAGGTTCGCGGTCGCCGACGGCACTCCTGACGGCGACTGGAACCCCGAGTTCAACGGGACCGTCGTCTCACTCGATGCCTCGGAACGTGGGGACCGCGTGTACTTCGCCGGGTTCTTCAGCCGGTCGAAGGAACGCGAGTCCGACAAGGCGGCTGCGCTCTCGACGTCGTCCACGGACCTCTTCCCCTGGGACGTGCTGTTCTCCAACCGTGATGCTGGACGCTCCGGCTACCAGCAGGCGGTCTTGGAGTCCGGGGACCGCGTCTGGCTGGGAGGATCGGAGCACTCCCTGATGAGCTATGACCGTGGCTCAATGGACGTCCTGAGCTCGAGCATCGGCCAGAGGGGCGGGGACTTCCAGGCCCTGGCCAGTGACGGAAAGGTCGTCTACGGCGGCTGCCACTGCTTCGACAACCAGTACGAGGGCGCCACCACGTGGCCGTCGATCGGGAACGGCTGGACCGAGTCGCATCACATCTACGGGGCCGGGGCGTGGAGCGCGTCGACCGGAGCACGGGTGCCCTCGTTCAACGGATCCTTCAACACCAGTCGCGGTGCGGGCGCGTGGGCGCTCTTCGTGGATTCCACGGGCACGCTGTGGCAGGGCGGCGACTACAGCTACTCGACGCGCGAGGGATACCAGCGGCAATGGTCCGGTGGATTCGTGCGCCACCAGCAGCTCGACACATCGGCCCCCTCCACCCCGACGGATCCCAGCGCACAGCTCAGCGCCGAGGGAGTCGCCCTTTCCTGGACGGGCTCATCGGAAGACCGAGAGGTCGCCGCCTACCAGGTCCTCATGGAGGATCGCGTCGTGGCGACGATCGAGGACACCTCGACCCGGCTCCCCGTCGCTCCCGCCGACACTCGCTACTTCGTACGGGCGATCGACGCCCGGGGCAATGCCTCGTCCTCGACCGCCGTGTTCACTGCCACGGGCTCGGCCGAGGAGCCCGAAGACCCGACGAGCACCACGCTGGTCGAGGCCGGTGCCGACTGGAGCTACCTCTACGACGGCACCGCACCCGCCGCCGACTGGAACCAACCCGACTTCGACGCCTCCTCCTGGACCAGCGGCGC